>NZ_KE137146.1:0-229293 GCF_000408525.1 Escherichia sp. KTE96
CATCATATGACCATGTATATTTCATAAATGACACAGATCGCCCAAGAGCACACCAGATAACAGGCGGTTAGAGTTGACTGAAACATCAAGCATCGTAGTTCTCCGTAGATCTAACGGTGTGATTTGCCCCATATATGCCCCACCACTCAGCATCGAAGAGCACAAAGCCTTGCAATCCAGTGCAAAGCTTTGTGTGTTATTTTTTATGGCTATATAAATTATATACTGCCAGTGCTATCTAACATTTAAATATTATGAACTATAATAAGTCCTAATCTTTACAGATGAAAGCATAATCTTCCAAGCTTGATCGCTACCCAACCACTCATCGTTGGTTGGTTCATTATCACCAGATACTACATAAGTATCTGGCATATCAAAGTCTATATTGCAAAGGTCTTCTCCTTTGCGCTCCTTAAAAATAAGAAGATCTATTTTTGTTGTTGGGAATTTTTTATCCAAAACACTTCTCAGTTTATACACAGCATCTCGTTCTGCATTCAATCTAACGAGTAAAACACGTTCCGACTCATTGATTTTCTCTATAAATCTTTTTCTTCTCGCCTTTATTTTTTTCATCATATTAAACAAGCAGACTTCAATACCTTGTTTTTCATAGTCATCAATAAGAATATCGTGAATACTTCGAAATCCAGTCGCTGTATCTGTGATATCAATACAATTTTTAAATCTGCCATTAATTTTTATATTTTCAGGCAAGAAAAGGTGGTCGCACCCCTTATTAATTATTTTTGTAACTTGAGGTAGTTTTTGAGAGGCAAACCAATCAAATGGTCCACTAAATGTCCTCAACCCAAATCGCTTTAACCTTCCTGCTGGTTGACATTTTTTACCAAGGCTTGCTATAAAATCATACTCTCCACAAGGAAGAAAAAGGCCTTTATTCATATGATTTTCCTTACATTTTATGACGACAAAAATCATAACATTGCCTTATTAATCAGTCAAACAGTTAACAAAAGCAAACAAACAAGTAAGCACATTGTTGATAATTTGTTTATTTTTATGTTTTTGTTATCTATACCATTTTTTTCATTTGCTTCTGATACAAACAAAACGCCACCATATCGCATGAGGGAGTCGATGTTTGAGTTATTAAAGGAGCAAAGGGATATTGTTATGCTTGGCGATAGCATAACCGCGCGAGGAGAGTGGAATGAGCTTCTTCCTAGTTTATCTGTAGCAAATAGGGGCATTGGGGGAGATGAAGTTAAATTTATGAAAAGAAGGATTGATTCTATATTTTTATTAAAGCCCAAATATGTATTCATTATGGGCGGAACAAATGATTTCAGAAGAAAAAGAAGTGTTGATGATGTGGTTCGTGACTATAAGCATATAATAAAAAAACTACACAAACACAGAATTAATGTATTCATTCAGTCCACCCTTTACGTGTCAAGAGAAAGCAGGTTAAATGACAACATAAAAATATTAAAATTAAATAATGCAATAAATAACTATTGCTCTGTATCTAATTATTGTCGTTTCGTAGATCTTAACGTGCACATGGCAAAAGATAGAAAAATACTAGCTAAGTATAGCGATGATGGAGTCCATCTAAATGGTAATGGGTATTTAATGTGGGCGTCAATCATATACCCTTTAATTAAAAAATAAGAATAGTAAAAAACCATCTCATTATGAGGTGGTTTTTTATATAGAATAAAGCAATAGAGGTTTATTTTATTTGTTTATCATGGCTTAATGCACTAGCACTTTAATTGAAAAAACTATATTTATTTTAGTATCCATCCGGTATTTCCTGTTCCTGTTTTTTTTTGATACCAATCACCATTATAATCAATGTACATTGACCCCTGAGGTGCGGTCACAACACCCTCAGGTGAACCGGAGCCTCTATAAATTCCAAAGAGAGTTGTACCTCTTACTTTCTCGTATGCAAACAACAAACCATCTGAAGCCCTTCTGATACGCAACGGTTCGTGCTCTGAGTCCGATGCAAATGTAGTGGTGCCGTTTGAATCTGTTTCCCTGGAAAAACTTCCATCTGTTCTTGTTCCTTCAATGATCGAATTTGGGTAGTTTGGATCATCAGATGAATGTAACCTAATATAGGAACTATTTGATGCTGATACCCCCCTCCCCCTTAAAATCAATCCCTTAAATGATGACGTAAATAGTGCCTGGATTGAGCCATAAACAGTGTTATCACTACCGTTTTGCTGATCGTATATTCTTAGTCTTGAGCTATTATCATACATAATAGCGTCGAAGTACTCACCAAGACGTTCGCTAAATGCAACAATATTAAAAGCATTGCGCCATCTAAATGATATATTTCGCCCGCTTTCTCCGGCATCTACACCTGCATTACTTGAAGCATTGGTTATGCCAGAATTAAGGTTCTGCTCATCGTTGTTACCAGTCGCTGGTCGTATAGAGTAAATTGTCTTTTTCTCAAGAGAATAGCTACTTCCCCATCCATAATCTGTATCAGGACTCCAGTCTCCAGAATTTGCATCCTTGGTTGTTTCCACCCAATAAGAGCCATTTGATGGAGGAACACCAATTATTCCAGAAGTCTCAATAGATGATGCAGCCCATCTTCTTCCACGCCAGTTTACAATATTAGCTCCTGCCCTCCATGTTTCTATGCAGCTTATAATTATTTCTTCGCCACGAATAGTTAAACCTTCCGGCTCGAATCTGGCTGGATTCCCAAGAGTTGGATGGTTAAGCAACCCATCGCGCCCATATTGCGACCTTGCATCATCGATATCTAATTTTCTTAGTAAATTACCTGTTAAATCATATGTAAAGATATGATGCTTTCCAAAAGCATTAGTGCCTCCCTTAAGTATATGTATATATCTTCCATCAGACGCAATACCTTGTACAGAGTAAGCGCCTTCAGAAGGTGAGTCGCTCATTTCCCAAACAAACATGGGGTTTGCTAATGTTTTATCTTCAAGTTTATCAATTGATATTTTATCGTATATAAATACAGTTCGTTTAGCGGCATCACTCTTTGGTGTATTAACCATTATTAAAAGACGACCGTCAGAAGAAATGGCAATTCCTGCACGATTGTAATCTTGAAATGGGTGACCGCTACCAGTAATCCCCCATACATTATAACTTTTTACGTCAGACTGAGTTGTTCCTGCCCCTCGCCAAGTTATTTTACTAAACCCTTTGCCTGCAGACTCCCCATCTTCACCTGAATTGGTTACACTTGATGTATATAAATATACTTGACCATTCTCCACCATGGCAGAAAGATCAAATCCGTGCCCAAGGTTTAATTCTGGAGAATACGCAACATGGTTTACTACCCTTCCATCATCATAAAGATTAAACTCAACAATACGAACTCTTTCTTTATCCGACCAGGTTGGCCCAACAGGCCGTTGTGTGACAAATAGTTTTTCAATGCCATTAACACGGCAATATGCGATCCCCTGTAACGCATTTCTGGCATTAGGATAAATTTCTGTGTTTGTTTCTCCCTGAAAACCAAAAAAAGGTTCCATCATTTTTCTCTGCGCAAGTTTGTCAGTTTCAAGTAGACGAGAAACGGAAATAAGAGAGCCATTATCTGCAACAATCCTCCCAATACCTCGAGCAGAAGATACATCAACTTCGAGAGTATTTACTGCAAAATCGCCATCAGGAACAAACATTCTATAGCCTGCGTTAGAGAATGCCTCAGTAGCGTCAGTTATTCCATCACTGATAGCCCCCCAACCGCGAACATCTTTGTCATCACGCCATCGTGCAATCTGCAATTCGGGATATTTTTTAGCACCATCCGGGTCTTCTAACTGCTGCCGTAGCTGATCCGGGTCATACTTCAGCACATTAGGGAAATAGAACTGCTGAGTGCCATATGCATCATATACAGCCATAGAATGGCCTTGAACAGTTACGAATTTGGCAATCTGCCCGTTATATACCGGATATCCAGCAGCGTTAATGATGATTGGCTGCGAAACAGGAACATGAGAGCCGTCTTCGTTCTCTACATAAACCTGAATCTGGTTTTCTGGACTTACCGGGTCAGTGTCAATTTTTCCGATATAAATTTTGCCGTTGGCTACTGCTTTAAAAGAACGCGCCATAGTGAAGAGTTGCGAAGGCATACTCACTACAACATTGGCTGTAATGTCTGTCATTTAATTTTCTCCAGACGTAGCAATGCGGAACAAGATGCAACTTGCCCGGCATTGCATTAATGTAAGTTATGATTTGTTAACTATGAGATGAGTCTATGCAAAAAGATCAGTTGAATATTGCGTTCTATATATTTGGTTTTTGCACATTTCTGGTGTTTGCAAAGCTATTCTGACAACGAATCAGACTTAGCCCCCTGCGTCAGAGCGTTAATTGCCTTTTGTGCCTGCTGCATTGCTTTCTCAAAGGCTGTTGATCCGCGTGGGGTGTTTGCCATTCTGAGCATTGCATTTCTGAATGGTTCGCTCTCATAGGCGCGAGTAAGAAGTCCGTAGCTTACTGCTGCGCCAGTTGTCGCCGGGTTCATTGCCGTCCCATACCCGATAATGAACGGGATGGTTTGCTGCCCTGTGGGTGTTGTTACTGCCGCTTTTGCTGCCTGCTGAGTGGACTGAAGGTAATTTTTCAATCCTTTCAGATAAGCAGCATCCTGCCCCTTAAATGTGATGCCAGTCTGGTTTTGCAGGATGTTAAGCTGCCGAAGGAACTGGTCAGGGGATCCGCCAGATTTCTCCATCGCCTTTCCAATGATGCCATTGCGCATTTGCGCCCTGCCAACACGACCAACTGAGTTATACAGCGTCTTAATTTCCGATTTGTTCTTGCTGAATAGCATGTTGTTGACAATTTCCGGTGTCAGGTCGCCTTTCATGAGAACATTCTTCAGCCTGGTATTCTTTAGTTTCGCCGCTTCGTCAGCGTAGACGGCATTGGCCTGCTGATATTTACGGAGAGTATCGTTGCCAAGATTATGACCAATGGCACCATTGATATCGTCGGTCATCGCCTTGTAAACGCGCTGAATGGCAGCATCGGAACGGTTTGGTAACACTGGTCGCTCACCCTTCACGTCCATTCTGAACTGACTGCGCAGGTCGCTTAATTGCTTCAAATCCAGATTTACCGGACCATCAGGGCCAGCATTGCGAACAAGCTCATCATGATATGACTGAAGTTTTGAAATTGTCTCGTTATCAGCAACCTTACCAAGCTTCTTCAGATTAGATATCTCAGTATCAATCTGCTGAATTGCTCGCGCAGGCTGGATATTGACTCCCGCCATTGCATTCTGAACCTGCTCAAGACGGTTCCCTGCAGCACGACGAATTCCTGATGTTTTCGCTTTAAGGCTGTCAATAACAACAGCTGGATCATACTCACCGAATTTATCAGCAAATCTCTGCACCAACTGGCTTCTCGCTTCCTGTTGCGTTGCTCTCATTCCGCTTGTGCCAGCCAGGGGGATATTTTCTGCTGTCGTTTGCGCCATTTTTCCGACGCGGGAAGTAGGCTGTAACAGGTCTGTGGTGTGCAGAGGCACTCCTTCACGCTCTGCAAATCTGATAGCTTGCTGCGCTTCTGGCGCGATAGCACCACGAACGCCACGATAAGCAGCACCTAATCCACGTCCGGCAGCGTTAATAGCACCGCCAGCAAGTACACCAACGCCTAAATCGGTGGCGAGTGCTTCCGCATCATCTTTCGCACTATTTGCAGCAAGTGATCCAACTGCGTTTTCTGCTAGAAGGCGAGTTGCCCCCTGAGCAATTCGACCAGCAAGTGTTGGTGCCTGTGTTGCCGCTCTCTCAATGCCAGCAGGAGTGAGGTAAGGCAATGCTTCAGCAAATACCCTTCCCTCTGTCGTTTGTGGAGTCAGCGCGCCTTGCTTAAGTCCAAAGTCTTGCTCTAATCCCTGCGTTGTTACTCGTGGTGCTGGTTGATATGTACCATCGCCAATACCGAGTTTACCGCCAGCCCAAGCCGCCGCGCTTGTTACAGCATCAGTGAGTTCAGCAGGTATGTTCGCTACGTTGATTCCTGCCTGTAGTAAGCCGCGCCCGGTTTCAGCAAGTCCATTACCAAGGTCATACATTATTCCGCCTTGCTGCTGAACAGGTTTCGGTGCGACAGAACTTACGGGTTGAGGTGGCTGCTGACTGGCTGCCTGCTGCTCAATCTGAGCAAATGGATTATTTGGGTCTGACTGCACGCCTGATGCCGATACTTGTTCGGATGACTGTGCTTCCAGTTGTGCAAACGGGTTGTTAGGGTCTTGCTGAGGATGTACCTTTGCAGAGGTGGCGCGCTGTTCGACTGTTGAGTCTGTCACCGGGTCACCCGCCCATTGAGCAAAGCGATCATCAACGTAACCGCGGCCTTCAGGTCCTGGCGTATATTCGCCACGCTTTGCCTTCATAACGTTGCCGGGACCGTCGTGATAAGCCTGAAGAGCGTCACGCCAGTTACCAAACTGCTGGTACATCTTTGCCAGATAGCGCGCGCCAGCGTCAGCCTGATATTCGGGGTTTTGCATTTGCTCATCGGTATAACCCATATCACGCCATGTCCCAGGCATGACCTGAGTCAACCCTACAGCCCCGGCGGAGCTTACTGCGGCAGGGTTGTAAGAAGACTCCTTGGCACCCAGTGCAGTCATCAACCCTTCTGGCACACCGTAACGTGCGCCAGCCTGCTCTAACAAATCACGGTAATTAGCCATTTACTGCCCCAAAGATGGAAGATATCCGTAGCGATTAATGAAGTCGATTGACAGCTCGGGGTGCTGCTTCAGGTAATCTATAGAAGCCTGAGGCGCTTCCACTCGCTTGATGCCGTTTTGCTGAACGTACTTACCAACCGCCTCATTACGCTTCTGGTTGAGCGTGTTCAGAATGACGCCAGCGTTGCGACGAAAGGACTCCTCGCTCTGCGAGTTCTGCAGCGAACCAACAGCCTGGTCGAGCTTTTTGCCCTCGGCATCAGAAAGTGCGCCCATGCCTCGCATGGCCTGAACCGCTGTCAGGTATGCTTGTGATTTAAAGGTATCAAGTCGTGCCTGAGTGTCTGCAGCCTGTGAGCCTGGAACGTTGGGGATTACTCCACGTAAGCCTGTAATGCTCTTAAGTGAAGGAGAACTAACGATATCGTTCAGAGTGAACATGCTGGTTGTGAGGGTGTTGATGCCGTCTTTGTAGCCATCATTTAGCGCTTGCTGCTTCTGCTGCAACTGCTGGTTGTTGGCTGCTATGCGGCTCTGTATTTCCTGGCGCTTCAGGTCGTTAGTTTCTGCTGATAGCATCCGGTCAAGGCGCTTATTTTCGTTGTTAATGCGGTTTGTTTCTGCGTCCAGATTAATGCGCTGCTGACCTAAATTCGCCTGGATATCTTGTCCGCGCATTGTGATTGCCTGATTCCGAGCGGCGGTTTGCGAATCCAGATCCTGACCGCGCATGGTAACCTGGCGACCCTGCATTTTATCCTGTAGGTCAAAGTATTTTTCGGGCCCGAGACTGTTCATCCCTAGGTGATCGACAAATTCGCCGAACTGCCGCGGGTTCTGTTGGTACATCTGAGCGACGTCATGAGGATTAACGCCAACACGAGCTAACTCACCGGCGTTGTTTTGCAGCCATGATTGCATTGCTTCTGGAGACGATGACGCAAGGCGTGCGCCAGCCGCTAAGGTGCCGATAGAATTACGCTGATCTTCATCAATGAATCCCATGCCTTTACGAACGGATTCAATCTGGTCTGGATATTGAGTAGCCAACTGACGCAAGGCACCGCGATCACCAGACGCATAAGCATTAGCGTATGCCTGCTGAAATTCTTTCTGCCGCTGAGCCTGCTTTTCCTGCTGAAAAACACTCGCTATACCTGAAAGACCTTGCAAAGCAGTCAGCCCAACATTGTTAGCGCCTGAACGCTCAAAATCATTGTTCTGCCTGATAAGCTGAAGCGTATTGCCGATGTCATTTACGCTAGGAGCGTTTGAGTTGACGCCACCGATACCAGCCAACAATCCGCCATTTGATCCTTGCCAAGTAGCCATGATTACCCCTTAAAACAACGAGCCAAGCAGGCCAAGCCCGCCACCAATTGCCGCTCCTAATCCAGTACCAAGTCCGGGAACAATAGAGCCAAGAGCAGCGCCAGTCATAGCCCCTGAAGCTCCGCCGCTAATTGCTGTCTGAAGACCTGATGGTTTATTGGCATTAGCAGCGGCAAGAGCCGCACTTTGCTGCGAAATCTGACTCATGTTGTTGGCATATGTCTGCCCGGCGTTTGCCTGACCTTGCAGTGCGCCAAGACCAATATTTGCCAGATTCTGGTAGTTGTTCATCTGACCAGACAGCCACTGCTGACCAAGCGTTGGTGCGATTGTTGCTAACTGATTACCGGTTGCAGTGGAACCCAATCCACCTGTTGCTTCCGCTGCAGCCAGACTCTGATAGCGAGCCTGACCAGCAAGATCTTTGTACTGCTGAGAGTTGTAATACTGGTTAAGTGCCTGACCTTGCCCATGAAGAGAGGAAAGATTCTGCAATTGTGATACGTACTGCTGAGCGAGTGGCGTGAACGGAGCAAGGTTTTTCATGATCGTCTGCCACTGCTTATTCTGCAGGTCTGCGGCATACTTCTGAGCTTCTGCGGCATACTTTGCGCTTTTATCAGAACTGCCACCTTTCCCGCCTTTTTCAGGGCAATAAGGTTCCTCGCCGCGCAGTTTTCTGCCCAGCGTAAATGCATATAACATGGCTATCTCCCGTGATTCAGGAAGTCGATTAGTTCTTCGCGTGTGGCGCTGTAAAACGTCACGTCATCCACGCCTTTGAAGTATTTCTTGATGGTTCCTACACGCTTAAGGCCAATCATTGCGCAGTACATCTGCCCGTGGCGGAATTTGCGTGCAGCAAATGATGTGACGCACTGAACGGTGGTGTTGGTCAGAATGTATCGCCAGAACGCCAGCCCGATTTCCTTGCTGAAGCCGCGAATCTCTGGCAGGTACATGGCGTGGCAATCGAGGGTCAGCGGCTGAATCTCCTGATAGTAAACAATGCCGCCGAACTGCCCGTGCACGTTCACCTCAAAGTAACGGCATTCAGGCTTGTAGTCGTATCCATCACCGTTGTTGCTTCCGGCAATAATGTCAGGGTGATTTCCGACTGCTTCGATCAGGTCGATGTTTCGCGTTGGTTTGAACTGAATCATTACTGCTCCGCGATTATCTTGATGGTTGTGGCAGTAAACGACGCACCATTCGACTGAATGGTTAACGTGCTGCCATTTGTGGCAAGAAAGCCGTCTTTATCCACGCTGAAGAACGTAGCTAACAGGATGTTGTCGGTTGTTGTCACCGCATTACGACTGCTAACCAACGTGTCAGGAACAGAACCGGACAAGGTTAGCTGCATTGACCTGTTAGCGGTTCCGCTGGGCCACGTCCCGACGATCGACAGCTTGAAGAACAAGGTTTTGTTCTCGTTGAACACAACCATCTTGTTGTTAACGGTGTCGAAGAATGGTGCCAACGTTCCGGATGACGGCGTGAGCGTTTTCAGCAGGCTAACAAGGTTAGTCGGCGCTGTCGGGATGGTTACAGATACTCCTGAGTAAACAACCTCTGATTTCTTGCGCGTGGTGGCATACTCAAGCGCAGATATTCTTGTTGAGTGATCACCAACTGTGCTTTGTAGCGTCGAAATACTTCCTTCTGCCGCTGTGAGCCTGGTATCAAGTGCGTCGATATCGGTTTTATTCTGAGTTATGCGCGCATCATGGTTTGCTAACTCAGATTCATTGGCAGCAATTCGTGTCTCGTGATCAGCCAGCTCTGTTTCAGCAGCCGTAATCCTTGTTTCATGATCTGCAAGAGTGCTTTCCGCTGCTGCAATTCTATGTTCATGATTGATGAGAGTTGCTTCAGCAGCTTCAATTCTGGATTCATGGTCTGCAAGGGTGACATCCTGCTCATCATTCTTCACCTGTGCATCATAAGCCCCCTTCCCTGCTTCGTTGGCCTTGTTAGCCACGTTACCAACATCAGTGCCCTGTGCGATAACGTACAGCAGATATGACTGCGAGAAGATATTGCGCGGAAGGACTGATGTGTCGAGCCGCGTAGCCTGGATGATTACCGGCTCATTGAGATTCGAATCAGCCATTACTCAATCCTTATCTGGCAGCCAGACAGAGTGACAGGTGACTTCGTTATAACGCGCAATTTGAAGCCGACATTTTTCCTGATGCGCCCTACTCGCTTCCACAAAACACGTTTGTCATAAACGAACGGTTCATTCTGCTCAATCATCTGCTCACGACCGTAATTTATGCCGTCAGTGGTTGCAGAGATGAACAGGCTGTCGGCGTACTGCGCAACGCCAGTTGACGATTCAACCTCAAGGTCGAACACTCTGGCGTTATCCGCTTTGAACAACGGAGTAAACAGCAGATGTTCCTGTTGCTTGTCGTACTGGCTGCTGATATCGAATTGCAATTTCCCGGTCACCGATTCCAGCTTATCGCCGCACGTTATCTGATTGCCTTCGTAAATGAAGTCGATAGCGCGGTACACATCGTCATACAGGCCTGTTTTCAGCACACACCATTGCGGACCATTGGCGCTTGAAGATGCGTCGTAAACAAGAACATGACGCGGAAGATGGATAATCAGCAACTCATGCGCATCAAATCGCAGAGACTCCATCACACCATCAGCCAGTTCATCAGCAGTGTAGGAGCGGAGAATTTTCTCAATGCTCGCGCTGGCGATTGGTGATACCTGACCGGAGCCGATGATGTATACAGACGGAGCACCTGTTGCCGGATTGCTGATGAACGCATAGGAATCAGCAAACGGCGTTTTGCAGTAAGTTCCGGCAATGCCTTTCTGCACCATCAGCGATGGCTGTGCGACATACAACGCGGCACCAACTGTGGTTGCACCAGTGAGGGAAAAATATTCAATCGTCGATGAACCAAAGCAGACGATGAAGTCTCGCCATGTGCCGATGCCGATGATTCCGTCAGGCTGAGACTCGGCACGATATTGTGCACTGTAACGGTCAGGATGCGATTCGTCTTCAAGGTCAGTGATAAACCATGAATCCGTGCCGTCTTTTGACCACGCATAACGCCCACGTAAGCGTGTAATGTCGCGGACTGAACCTAACTCATACTGCGTGAATCCGCTGTCTGTAGGCCAGTTTGAGACGGTTTTAACCGTGCCATCATAGCGATACTCGATAAGTTGACCATTAACGCCTACCGCCTGTGATGTCCGGCCATGCGCCATTGATACGCGACCACTTCCGGCAACATCACCGACTGCATTTTCTCCTTTGTACAGCTTGCCACCACACACGCGATAAACAGCACTCTGCGCCATGTTGTACTCGACGCCGCGCGATACGCCGTTCACATTAGAGCGTTTGGCAATGCCCGGGAATGAGCGAAGATATCCGCTGCTGTTCAGGATTTCTTTGGGTGTAGCCAACATATTCACTGGCAGATAGTCGATATAGTCGGCGTTTCGGAAGTCTTTACCGACACCTTTCATAAGCGGAAGTTGCTGAATCGGCATTTATTCACCTCACGTACTCGGATCATCTTTCTCGATGTAAAACCGATTCCACGTAAACGCGCTTTTGTTACCACTACCGCGAGGCATGTCATTTCGCCGCTCAAGTGGTGGTATTTTGGTTAAAGCAATGCAGATTGTCTGATATGCACTGTCAGCAGCGGTAAGGAGAGCGTCTGACGGCTGAATGACGTTATCCATGCACACTTGCACAGCGAGTTTCAAAGCGACGCCATCATTTGCCCATGCAGGGATACCTGAATCATCGTCAGGTAACGGCATGATGCCGTTTTCTGTATCAGCAAACTGATACCCAAGCTCGATACCTTTCGCCTGCCATGCTGCCATCATGTCTTCGAGGTCATTAATGGCATCTTCAATTGCCTGAGGGTCAGCATCTGTCAACGTGGCATTGGAATACAGCCCGGCTTTTCGTAAAGCCTTTAGAACGAGATCACCCTTCGTTTTCGCCATCTTCTTCCGCCTTAGCAACTTTTTGCTTCGTTGCGGTTTCTTCAGGAGTTTTTACCCAGCCTTTTTTCAGATGAGATTTAACTTCTTCGTCATCAACAATGATGTAATCGACAGCAAACTGACCACAGGTGATCATGTTGCCCGGCTTATAGAGCATTGTTCGTGCCATTGTCTTCTCCCAATAAAAATGGGGCCGAAGCCCCACCAAAATTACTGCCCGGCAATAACGATGCCCGTATATTCAGGAACCAGTACAGAGCAACCGTACAGAGTGGTGAAACGAGCAGTGGTTACGCCTTTGATGTGGTCGAAGGCGTAAGACATGATCAGCGTAGCGCCCTGCTCGGTGGTTGCTGTCATTACCTGTGGACCCTGACCAGTCGGGAACGCCAGTTTGCCGTACATCAGTTCAACAGAACCATCAGCCCAGAACAGGTTAGCCGGTGCGGCATTTTTGTTGAGAATGGTGATTGCTGCGCTACTTGCCGCATTAGCATCAACGTTTGCATATGGACGGCTGGCGACATCCGCGTTGTCAGGCGGCAGAATTTTCGGGGAGATAGTTACTGTCGTTCCGCTAACTGCCAGAACGCGGAATACCTGCGGCTGCCCGGTGGTATCTTTGGTGATCTGGTGTACGGAATTCACCCCTGCGATGGTAAACGCATCGCCAACCTGCAAACCTTCAGCAGATACCGTAATGGTCCCCTGTCGGTTATCCACTGGCATATCGTTAGCATCTTTCGCTTCAACCTTGTGCGCAGGTGCTGATGCCAGCGTAATGGAAGTTGCTGTACCCTTCGGAACACGACCAGAAATATCGGTCTTGTAGCTATCGAAGGACGCAACCGTAGGGATCTGCGCTTTTTCGTATGCTGTCAGGGTTGCGCCCTGAGCATAGGCACGGTGACCAAGCTCGCCAGCAAGGTCTTTGTAGTTGAAGGGGTTCCAGAAAGAGCGACGATTGATACCCTGCGGCACACCAATCGCCGTCATGGTGGCATCAATACCTGCCGCACAGTTCCACAAATCACGGCCCTGTGAACCAGTGGTTGAGTCAGCCATTGTGATCACGTTAGTAGCACGCTGCGTGACCATGGAAATCAGGTCAGAGTCAATCTGTGCAGCAAGGCGCATACCTGCGGCGCGACCAGCTTCAGTTTTATGTTCCGGGTCACGCATTTCACGCGCATCCAGAGTGTACAGAATGTTTTTCGGCTCCTTGAACACAGAAGGAACAAGGCGCTGAACCAGTGCTGTTGGCGTTTTGCTGCTGAGGTCGAGGCCTTCCTCAATGTTCATGTGGTAATGCTGCGGACGATACAGAACATCACCTGCTCGCTGCATTGCTGTATCACCGGGACGGAATTTTTTAGCGTTACGGGAAACTACGCAGGCGGCCTCAAAGCCTTCAACGTAGTTTTCGAACATGATTTCAAGGTCTTTTGCTAATTGGTTAGCCATGCTTAATGCTCCGATAGGTTATTTTTTTGCCTTTTTAGCGGCGAAATACGGCGTCCAGTCACCAGTTTCCAGCGCCTTGGCTTTCAGTTTGTCGAGGTTATTGATTACTGCGCCGTTGCTCCCCTTAACTGTCGGGGTTGTGGCTGCCGTGGTTTTTGCTTTTGGCATGATTCTGGCCTTCGATTCGATACGTTCCAGCAGACGACCAATTGCTACGGGGTTGGTAGCTTCTGCCAGTTGCTTGCGCAGTTCAGCGTTGCGACCAAGCGCCAGAACAACGATTTCCGGCTTCTCTGACTCAAACAGGATCGCGTTTTGTGTCTCGATGGGGATTTCCTCGAGTACGGCCTGTTCTGCTTCCTGATAGCCAGGAACCTTGAGAGCCTTAACACGTTGCTGATATTTGGATAATCGCTCTTGATAAGCAGCCTGAAGCTCCTGCTCCTTCTGCTTGCGAGCCATCTCCTGTTGCTGGTACTTTCCGTTATCATCTGCCCACTTAGCCATGCGTTGCTGATAGATTTCTTCATCGAAACCGATGTCCTCATCATCCAGTTTTGGCATTCGCGGTGGTTGAGTGATTACCGGCTGCTGCTCGACGGGTTTCTGAGACTGACGCATCAGCTCTTTCAGCTCGCGGTCTTTCTCTTTAATCGTCTTGCGCAGGTGTTTTACCAGTCCATGCTCTGCGCCATCTTCGCTGGTTGGCGAATCCAGCTTTTCGTCACCAAAGTAGAATTCCTGCTCTGATTCGTCGTCATCAGTTTCAGTAGCTTCCTCTGCATCATTGCCGGAGGACTCACTGCCATCTTCTGTTTCGACTTCTTCAGCCAGTTCGACATCATCAGGAATCTGCTCTGACGCGTCGGTTTCGATTTCAACTTCTGGTGTGTTTTCTGCCATCTGGTCCATTTGTTACCCCTGTTTACTCGATGTTCAGCCCATCGGAAGGCAATAGGGTGCCAGGCCTCATAAAGACAGCCATTGCACGTTATGGGTTAATTACTGCTGTGGTTGTTGCTGAGTTGATTTTTGCAGGATGCTGCTGATGTCCATGCGCTGCGCATGGCCCTGTGCCTGACTTTTCAGGACAAGCTCTGCATCAGCACGGGCATTGTCTCCTTGCTGTTGCTGGAACTGTCCGAGCAGTTTCAGAGCCTCGCGGATATCAGATTTCTGCTGACTATCGGCAGATGCGAGGATTTTCACAACATTTGCCGCAGCAACCTGAGCATCAGTCTGTGCCTGGAATGCTTTAACCTGAATGGCTGCCTGTTCGTTCTGCGCTTTCTGCAATTCAGCCTGACCAGCAAGAAGCTGACCTTGCGCAGCAACCATAGCCGGATCTGGCTGACTGGCCTGTTGTTGTTTCGCCTGCTCAACCATCTGCTGTTCTTCTGGTGTTCTCGGCTTGATAACACCAGACAGAAGCAACTGATTGCGGTTGTATTCTTTAAGGTCGTCCATCCCTTCACCGTCCATATTGTCGAGAATCATCGACGATACAAGGTCGTGCTTCGGCGTTCCTGGTGGGATAAGTGCCAGCATGGAAAGTAACGACTTAACCGTTGCATCACGGCGAGTAGCGAACGACTGACCAACATCGACAGTCACTTCATAGTTACCCTGCGAAAGGTCGTTAAGCGCGATAACCTGCCCTGTCTGACGGTCAACCACTTCACCAGTCATCAGCGCCACGTCATCGCTGCCGTCCTCATTAACGATACGCATCGGCGTATCGCTGCCATAGACTTCACGAGCCATAGAAAGCCACACAACGCCAGCGCGACGCATGGATTTAGCCATGTTGTCCATGTAGATATAGGACTGCGTATCCATCCGGTTAAAGATGCTATCAACGGTATCGGTGGCGACGTTGCTCGGCATGTTCTCAAGCTGCGACGCACCTGTAATTTGCTGAATAGCCGTTCCGGTGTACTGCAATAGCCCGGCAAGAGCTGGAGGCATTTGTGTCGGAGGCGTATAACTGCTGACCTGAGCCTGCGCAGTAATATCTCCGTTTTTGTTTTTCAGACTGACCATCGGCAGGAACGCCGGGCGCTTTTTGTTGCGCTCCGCCCAATGAGTGGCGAGAGGACCAGGAATCATGTCAACATCAACTACAGGAATGCCATCACCGCCAGCCTGAGTAGCGTTATCTGCAATCATGGAAACCATCAGGTTCTCAAGACGCTGTGCATCCATCGCTTTTGCTGCGTGGCCTTCGATTCGCTCCTGATTATCAACAAATGAACGACGCCCATATACCGGGATGAGAGGAATATGTTCGCCCGGAATACGCTTAGGTTCTTCCAGCCATTCAGCGCCAGACAGAAGACCGCAATAAACTCTGCGTTTCTTCACCGTCCGCTCACCAATCAGTTCGAATGCACCATCAGTTAGCTCATCGACAATATCTTTGATTTGATCTTCATCATAGATTGCCGTTTCTCCGCTAACAGGGTTGCGCCATGCAGTGAGCTTCACCTTCTCTATGCGAACTTCGTAGTAGCGCCCAACATAGATGGCATCTGGCGTTGACCAGTCATATTGAGTGCCAGTGTCATCACGAGAAAGGCTTGCCGCGATGGAATCAGGGTATTCAGCCTCGAACGCTTTAGGCGTCATGGAGAACATTTCCATAGCCCACATAGCATCAGAACGGTCATATTGCTTGCTGTCCTGATCGAAGAAGACGCATGTCGCTGGGTCGTAAACAGGAAGAAGGCTGATGCGTCGCTGCTCGTTACTCGGATCCATTTCATCTTCGTAATCGGCACACATGCGGAAACAACCGAATCCGCCCGTTACAGCATCATCAAATGCGTTATCACACGCTTCGCCACCGGATGTTTCCTGATAGTCAGCGCGGAATTTGCCGTTCATCTTTTCGGCTAACGCTTCCGATGCCTTATCGTCCTTCGGCCTGAATTTAACGCTTATGCGATTCTGTCGATACTCGCCAATGATGCGATCACATTCACGGGCAATCTTATTCAGTTCAAAGCGCGGATAATGCTCAAACCTTCCTTCATCAAATGAGTAACCAGCGTTTGTGCTGCCTTCCCACTGTGCGCCGGATACCCGGACGAAACGTTGAGCCTCAATAATCTGCTCACGCATATCCTGCGTTGCTGACCAGGCATTATCAAAGTTGCACAGCACCTTGCGATGCCAGTCAGTCATCTTTTTTTCTGCCATATCAACCTACACCACAAGGAATTGAGTAACTGGAATAGTCGGGTTGCGCAGCCGACTCCGGGCAATGCATACACATCATCAGCGCATCAGCCAGGTTAGGAGATGGAATACCGAGCTTCTGCTTCATTTCGACCTTAGTCATTAGCTCCAGCTTCCCGTTGTTATTGAATTTGCGCTGAATCTGCGTCAGTTCTGCAAACAGCTTCTCCAGCATCTTCTCGCCTATCGCTTCTTTGTCGAAGCTCAGCATGTCGTCGGGGTCTGCATACTCACCGTGGACAACCGCCCGATATGTCAGATACAGCCTGTCAGCCAGCGCGTAATAGAATTGCGCTCGCTTATTGCGGAATACATCACCAATAGTGCGAACGTTGTCGCCCTGTACGACTTCATCAGCCCATGCTCCGGCCTGATACGGCGCATCTTCATCGAATGGCGATTCACTGCCCTTGAACATCGTGGCGGTGATTTTCTTGCCGGAGAACGCTTCCGTTGTCTGTCTGCGTAGGCCCGCACCGACGCCATCACCATCCCACAGGTAATGGTCAGCGCCGTCTTCAATCGCCAGCGAAGTAGCCCAGTCAGCACCCTCGTTGATGTCCATCAGCAGACCTTCGGCAATGCGCTTAACTACCGAACCGTGACGCGATGCGTAACCTTTAGCATCTGGCCCTGTATCTGACGGGTCATGCGCAGAGACAACAGCGCCTTTCGCTTTCCATCCGAGTTTCTTGTGCGCATCGGTTGCGGCTTCAAGCCATTCACGTTTGATGATTGCCATATCACTTGCGCTTACTGGCTCACCAAGCCAGATGTGACGATACAGTGTCGGATTTCTGCGTTTACACTCTTCCATCTCCAGACGGAGAACTTCAGGAAAATGCGGGTTGTCGGTGTAGTTCACCGTCAGCAGGCAAATATCATCGGGAGGATTTACAACGAATCGCTGATAGGTATCGTCGAGTATGTTCTTCGGGTTAAAGCTCACCCATATTTCGGAAAACGGCTTGCGGATGGTTGGTATCAGGATATCCCATGATTCCTTCGTTACCGCTTCCGCTTCTTCCACCCAGCAGATATCAATGCCTTCGAGCGATTTAATCTTCGTCGGGTTGTTTTTGATGCCGTAGAACATGAACTCAGCATTCGTTCCGAGATGACGAATCATGGAACGCTGAATTTCAAACTCAGCCGAATACCCTTCACGCTCGATGGTATCTTCAAGCAACCGGATTACCGAATCGCTGATACTGTTTTGCAGTTCACGAGCGCAGAGAATACGCACTGGCTGCCGACGCGCCGCTTCAACAAGCAGCCTCGCAATTGCCCATGATTTACCGCTACCTCGACCGCCTTTGGCGACTTTGTAGCGATGCGCCTCAATGAACGGTTCAAAGATAGGATTAATCGAGGTCATTTTCCGAACAGAGTGCTCATCGGTGATGTTTCAATCTGAATTGCGCCGCCGTCTTTGCCGACAAGCTCATTAGTTACCTTGTCTCCATACTTACGGGGATTCATTCTGGCCAGCGCCCATTTGCGGGTATCAACGCGAAGTCTTGCCTTTGCCACCTCGGCGGCATCAGGGATTACGTCGTCAGCAATTTCGAATATCTCTTCGAAAATAGAGTCGGCCCGAGTCTCTGTTGCCTTCGCGTACTGGTCACGAAACTCCTGATGTTCAGCCAGCCAGCGAAAAACTGATGTTTTGCTCGGCATTCCTGGGCGTTCGCAAACTTTGCGCAGACTCTCACCGGAGGAAAGCAATGCGCAAATGTCATTAGCCACCTCCGGCATATAATCAGAGGGGCGACCACCTTTCTTTTTCTCAGTCGCCATATTGATTATTTCCCTTCTGCTTGCTTATCCCATTCATCGCGGAATTTGGATGGGTTGTCGAAACCTTGAGTTGCCATGTTTACGTTCCGGTAGTGAACAGGTCTAACGCTTCCTTCGATTTACGCACCGCTTCGATAGTGCGGGTCGTGATATCCGAATTAGCGCCGCCTGATTGGAAGTGAATTTTGAATAGCTCAAGCTTCAGTTCGTCAGTGCCAATGAACTGAAATGCTTCTTCTGCGGCTGCGTTCTGGTTCATGACCAGTTTGTAAATCTCTAACTGGAATTTCTGTTCTTCAGTCATGGGAATAATCTCTGCCATTGTTGGCTCCGTTTATCCGTTAAAAGGGATATCAGTTAAGTTATCCCGTGTAGGGTATAAGCCATTATCAAAGCCACTCTGTAGGGAATGGCTTTTGTAATGGCAATAAAAAGCCCCGCGAATGCGAGGCTAAATCCTGGTATTTGTAATGACTGGCTCTTATCTCAACGCAGCCCCTTACCGCGCGCAAGATGCTCAATATCAAGCATCAGCAATGAGATGTTTAATCTGGATTCACTCCAGAAGTGATCACCATCCTGTCTACAGAGCCAGATGTGAAGGATGATGAGTAAAATTATCGCTATCATCGAAGGCATTGCGTCCTGATGTATTCCTGAAGCGTTCTCAGTGCTGTTTGGTCGCGGATAATTCCGCCCCGGATACCGAGAACGTTTCGTCCAGCAACTGGAGAGAGTTCGACGGTGGCATCATTGCCCATGCCGGAGGCGCTGGAGGTTTCGGCTGAGGATGGCACAGGGCATTTTCCTTTGACGAACACCCGACCACCATTATCAAGCTTGCGCCGAAGAGCATCATTTTCAGCTTTCGCATCAGCTAACTCCTTCGTGTATTTAGCATCGAGTGCATCAGCAGAACGCTGGCGCTGCTGCATGTCAGTAATGGTGGCGGTCGCCTGCTTCAGCTCACTGACTTTTTTATCTCGCTGTTCTTTGTAGGCGATGGCGTTATCACGGTAATGATTGACCGCCCACGACAGGCAGACGATGATGCAGATAACCAGAGCGGAGATAATCGCGGTTACTCTGCTCATACCTCAATCTCTCTGACCGTTCCACCTGCTTCTTTGAATTTTGCAATCAGGCTGTCTGCCTTATGCTCGAACTGACCATAACCAGCACCCGGCAGTGAAGCCCAGATATTGCTGCAACGGTCGATAGCCTGACGGATATCACCGCGATCAATCATCGGCAAAGCGCCACGCTCCTTAATCTGCTGCAGCGCAACAGCGTCCTGGCTTTTGGGAGAGAAGTCTTTCAGGCCAAGCTGCTTACGGTAGGCATCCCACCAACGGGAAAGAAGCTGGTAACGTCCGGCTGCTGTTGATTTGAGTTTGGGGTTTAGCGTGACAAGTTTGCGAGGGTGATCGGAGTAATCAGTGAATAGCTCTCCCCCTACAATGACGTCATAACCATGATTTCTGGTTTTCTGCCGTCCGTTATCAGTTCCCTCTGACCACGCCAGCATATCGAGGAACGCCTTACGTTGATTATTGATTTCCACCATCTTCTACTCCGGCTTTTTTAGCAGCGAAGCGTTTGATAAGCGAACCAATCGAGTCAGTACCGATGTAGCCGATGAACACGCTCGTTATATAAGCGAGATTGCTACTTAGTCCGGCGAAGTCGAGAAGGTCACGAATGAACCAGGCGATAATGGCGCACATCGTTGCGTCGATTACTGTTTTTGTAAACGCACCGCCATTATATCTGCCGCGAAGGTACGCCATTGCAAACGCAAGGATTGCCCCGATGCCTTGTTCCTTTGCCGCGAGAATGGCGGCTAACAGGTCATGTTTTTCTGGCATCTTCATGTCTTACCCCCAATAAGGGGATTTGCTCTATTTAATTAGGAATAAGATCGATTACTGATAGAACAAATCCAGGCTACTGTGTTTAGTAATCAGATTTGTTCGTGACCGATATGCACGGGCAAAACGGCATGAGGTTGCGCTAACAACCTCATGCCACCCGCTTTCACGAAGGTCATGTGTAGAAGGCCGCAGCATAACTATCACTGATGAATTCAGGATAGCCAGTGGCTACGGCTCAGTTATGGTGCTGGTTAACGGACTTGAACCGCTACCCATTCGCTTACAAGGCGACTGCTCTACCATTGGAGCTAAACCAGCATGTTTGGCGGGACAGCGTGGACTCGAACCACGATAAGAAGATTAACAGCCTTCCGTAATGACCTTTATACGACTGACCCAAATAAAAAAAGCCACCGTTGCAACTTAAGAGTCACTAACGGCAGCTTACCTTCTAATTATGGCTAAATGGATAATTGCATGTCAAGGCTTTTAACAGCAACATGCTTAACTTTCTCAACACGTTTACGCATTTTGAAAGCATTTTGCATTGGCTGGTACAAAACAAATAACGACGCTTTCAGGATGTCGTCAATTTCGTTTCTACAGGTTGCCAGTGAAGGTTTTCTCCATCCCTCGCCACCACGTCCACACATCTTGCGTGGCTTTGCAGTCGCGTGATAGTAGGATGCAATTGCTCGCTTAGATGAACCATGAGCGTAGTAGCTAAGGAGGATGCCAAAGGCTTTCTTGTCAATGCACATGACGGAATCGACGACCTGAGAAATCAACATTCCATCATCATCATTGCACATTGGCCTTGTCATAACTCTTCCCGGCTCTACGCTCTCCATGAACTTCGCTATTACGCTGCTCATGCGCTTTTCCAGACGACCTGAATAAACCCATGCGCCCCACAGTTCAAGCCAGCCATTCAGCCACTCGTGCTGCTCTTTGGTGAGGTTTAGTTCTCTTATGCCCATCGTCTTCCCCTCTTGCCCTGTTTGACCATCAGGACGCCGTTAACTATTACGTGACGCTCGCCTTTACTGTCTCGGTTGTACTTGAGCACTGTTCCTCTTGCGCAGGAAAGCATCCTTGCCACTTCGGTCTGATTGCCTCGTGTCTGGATAAGAAGCTCTGGTATCGTTTGAATTGTGGCGTTCATACGTTCTCCAGCTCGGTGATTTTTATTCCAAGCCTTCCGCCTGGTACTTTCACGCCACGAATTACGCGAATGTCATCGAATTGCTCGTCGTCTTCCGCAAATCCGGCGTGGATAAGGGAGTCGAGTAAACCTTTCAGGATGTTGTCGAGGTCGCGGCGGCGGGAGTCTGGAACGTCTGCGATGACTTTGATGCGGAGTCGTGATTTGGTGAAAATGTCTAACTTAAGTTGGCGGATGATTTGCTGAACGTCTTTTCGGTATTTCTGGCCTTTATCGCTGATGTAGTATTGGCTTCCCCGTCTTCGCCAGTAGGTGTTCACCGACGGCGGGTATGGAAGCACAAACTGATATTCGTTCATGGCTTAATCTTCCCCTCCTTCAGCAGTATCGCCTGCGTCCTGATCACGCCTTCCAGGTGGTAAAGTCTGGCGTCTTTGTTGTCGAGATTATGGGTGCGTCGGTCGATTTCATCGTGACACGCGCTACAAGCCCATGCACCGATCAGGTCGTCAGGTTTCATTCCCGTTCCGCAAATTCCAGCCATCCGGTAATGTGCCAGAACTGTAGTTTCAGGATTGCCATTGCATACGCCGTAAATACGTACCTGGCATTCTCTGCCGCGTGCTTCTTTGCGTAGGTTAGCCATTATGGTTCACTCCAGTAATTCTCAATTGCAGCAGCCATTCTCTGCATCCACTCAGCCAGCTTTAACGCGGCTTCTCTTTCAGAACCACATTTAGGGAAATCCTTCATTTCCATGCTGGCCTTATATGTTCTGAATGCCAGGTCTCCGGTAATAATCAACTCCTGATCAAGCACCGAGCGTTTATTCCGGTGTTGAACGTAATAGACAGATTCAGTCCGCATTTCTTCTCTGTCTTTTTTGAAGGAAATAAGCTCAGAGAAATCACTCATCGTCTTCTTCCTCGTACATTGAGCTATTCGGATCGCTCATCAGTTCTGCGCAGCAATCGGAGCACACGTGAACTTCCAGCACATGCAGCTTTTGACCGCAATTAGCGCACGTTAAAGCTCGCTCGACGCTTTTTTTCTGGTATTGAAGGGATTGGGATGGGCTAAGCATGGCTTTCACCATTAAAAAGTCGCTTGTAAGCATCAATGTATCGTTTTGCTTCACCGAGCTTTCGTCTTAATTCCATGTTTTCTGATTCAAGCTTTTCCATGTCTTGCTGGTATCGATCGCGGTGTTCTTTCCATGCTTTTCGATACGCCTTCATGTATGTCGTTTTGGCCTTTCTCTTTGCCTGACGAACAGCGTGATGGTTTTCTACAAACCACTCAGGGTCGTTAAATGCTGCTCTGGCGCATGTAGACAAATAATTTGCTGCCTCCCTGTTTAGCCAACAAATACTGATACATGGCAACTTGATAAGCACCATTTTTCGTTGAGACTCTTTCTCGCCAAACATGTGCCATTTTTTGATGCTAAGGCCAAATCCTGGTTGAATTAAAAGCATTGTCATTTCCTCGCACGATGTCTTAGCCACCGGATATCCCACAGGTGAGCCGTGTAGTTGAAGGTTTTTACGTCAGATTCTTTTGGGATTGGCTTGCGTTTATTTCTGGAGCGTTTCGTTGGAAGGTATTTGCAGTTTTCACAGATTATGTCGGTGATACTTCGTCGCTGTCGTCTCATTCGTACCTCCTGTCGGTAAATCTGACGCCCTGACCAATAGCCCATGCTGTCGTGTACTCAATCAGACTTGCCATACGCTTCACACTCATCTGCGCGCTACTTTCGCGAATGTTGACGTATTCGCCTTCAAGGCCGGGCAAAACATCAGCTTCCTGCTTTGTTGCCACTGCATGACCGCTAATCAACAAAACCTTCCATTGTTCTGGTTTTAACCACTTATCGCACCATTGAACCTGACGTGCGATATCCGCCAGCATCGCGTGAAATTTTGCGTTCTGGTCAAGGTTGCGCTTGTAGTCAGTAATGCGGATGGTGACTGGCTTGTCTTTATCGAGTGGTGTTGCGAGGATGGCGTTGATTGCGGCTTGCTGTTGTTGCTTAGTTCGGAGGAATATTGTTTGCTTCATCGAAATTCTTCTCTTTAATTCCAGCGGCTCTGATAGCTTTCATTACTGCAATTACCGTTTTGTCACGCCCATCCTCATAACCCATCGCATAAGCACCTTCTTCACCATCTTTCCAAAAGTCGTCATTCGATTCTGGCCAGTCGATATCCAGTTCAATAGCTGCTCGCGATGCCTGCCATAAAGTCCACCACTCATTTAAGGAGTGACGAATATCCATGCTTGAAAATGCGAAGTACCTATCACCATTTCTTGCCTCGGTTATCATCTCGAATGGTAATCTCAATTTTTTGGCAACGTATTCCTCAAACTGCTTTCTTGATTCGTCCATCGGTACTTACCCTCAGTTCAACTCACAAAACGCCACGCCACTTTTGCTACGACAACAGGCATAACACCGATAATCACCCACAGGAAAATGCTACCGAAAAGCACACCAACCAGGTCTTTACCTTCGCCTACCAGCCGGACAAAACTGCTGGCAACCACAATGAACGTCGCCACCATCCACATAGCACCGAGAATCCTCAATGCAGAAAAAATCAACTCAACCACGATTTACTCTCCCCAAAATAAAAAGGCCTGCGATTACCAGCAGGCCTGTTACAAGCTCAGTGATGTAGATGGTCATACGTCAGCCCCTTGTGCATATCGTCTGCCACGCGAAGCAGGTGCATTTGATGCTGTGCAAATCTGTCTGGCTTCATCCTGGTCACATGCAACAAAGTGTCCGTTGCAGAACCGCTGGTAAACCGTACCAAGCGAGCCAAAACGGTTTTTCGTCACAATGATTTCAGCAAATGGCGCGGCGCTACTGTTCTCGTCATATACCGCTTCCCGATAGAGCATGATGATTGAGTCTGCGTCCTGCTCAATGCTTCCTGAATCACGCAAATCTGCGTTTGTCGGGCGTTTGTTTGGTCGCTTCTCAACATCGCGCGAAAGCTGACTTAGGGAGATAACAGGCGTTTTCAAGTCTTTCGCCATCGCCTTCAGGCTTCCTGAGATGTGAGCAATTGCGAGGTCGTTGCGGTCTGCTTTCGGCTTCTCAATCAGGCCAAGATAATCCGCCATGATGAGTGAGAGGTTTGGATTTTCCTGTTTGTGCCGTTCTGCGATTGAGCGTATTTCTTCGACCGATAACCGCGAGGCATCGACTACCCATACATCCAAATCTGCAAGCTGACTCATGCCGTTAGCAACACGTGCCCAGCCCTCGTCATCCATTGATGCAGGATTTCGCAGTACGCTAACCGACATCCTCCCGGCGTTGGCAATGCTTCGCTCTGCAATCTGCAATGCGCTCATTTCCATTGAGAAAATCAATACTCCGCGCCGGACGTCAGAACCAGGAATAACGCGGCTTGCAACGCCTTCGGCAATCTTCAGCGCCAGTTCGGTTTTCCCCATACCAGGACGAGCAGCGATTATCACCAGGTCTTCCGCGTTCATCCCTCCGGTGATGGCATCAAGTTCTTCGATTCCGGTCTTCAGGGTATCTGACTCTTCTCCGTTCCTCAGACGCCTGTCAAGCGTGTCAGTGTAGTCAGTAATGATTTCCCCTAACCGTACAGGTTTAACCTCGTCACGGGGCTTTCTGATGGCTGAAAGACGCTTTACAAGTTCATCCATCGCCTGACTCGATGCGTCGATGGTTCCGCTCTGAATTGGTTCACGCATTTCATCCATGATTTCCAGCACCAGACGGCGGTGATAGTTATCCGCGACCATTCCGGCATATCCCTTCAGGTTTGCGGCACTCGGGCAGTTTTTGCTGGTCATCAGGATTGACGTGAAATGCTCCTCTCCGCACGCCTCGGCAACCATCAGCGCATCGATTAGGTTTCTGTTTCTCGCCTGCTTGCGGATAACCTCGAAGGCTTTCCGGTAGAGCGGAATTGAAAACGCTTCCGGCTCCAGCGTTGCCAGAACGTCGCTGGCGGTTGGTGTTAATCCACCAATCAGCAGGCCACCGATAACGCTCGCTTCGATATCCTGTCTCATGTAATCCCCCTGTCTGCAAACTTCCCTTCCCGAACTCCCGTTAACGAGTCTTCCCTCAGCAGGTAATCAAAATCAGCCGTCCAGCCCGTGTCGTTGTCTCCGAAGTAAAACGGCTTGGCCTGATGCACAAACGCCCTGACATACGCTCTGAAACCGTCCACGTTTGGCGTTTTCAGTTGCGGGATGATTTTCTTCAGGCGGCGTTTGCGTTTCTCGTTGACCGCAACAGCGTGTGGCAGTCTGTCACCGACTTCGGTGTTGTAGGCGTTCAGGAAGGATTCGTAGTCGATTCGTTCTGCCTTGCGACGTTCAGGTTTAACCTGCCCATCGCCACCCCCGTTAGGGGGTAAGGGGGTATTTGTATTTATTGTCTTTTGTATATTGTCTTTTGTGTTTAGCTGACTTGGCTTATACCCATTAGCCGACTTGGCTAATGTTTTATTAGCTGTTTTAGCTAATGTTAAGCTGTCCTGGCTAATCCACTGAGAAACCACCTTGTTCACTCCGATTTTCACGCCATCAGCAATGAGGAATTTACGCTCGATAAGCTGGCGCTTGGCAGCGCAAACATGAGTGTGATGAATACCTGTCATGGCTGCTATCTGCGTGTTTGTGAGTCGATCCATCGGCTTATTGAATCCGTATGTCTTGCGCATGATAGCGAGCATCACCTTCAACTGCCGGACGGTTAAATCAGCCATCAGCAGACTGTCGGTAATCTCGTTAGCAACGCGCATGAAACCATCTTCGGTATCTGCCACGCGATGCTCCACGACCTCAAGTTGAGGCCTGTAATCAGCTAACTTAACGACGCCCATGTTTCACTCCTGCTTTGGCTAGTCTGTAAACACCAACAAGGCGCTCTGCGAACGCCCTGTTATTTGCTGCGGCTACCACTAATCCCTCAGGTGAATCAGGGTGTCGAATCTCTTCTTTTTCCTGGTATTTCTTACGACGTTTTGTCATAATTACTCCTGTGGATTGATCCAGTAATTCCCTCAGAATTGCATATCAATTTGCTTAAAATCCTCGGTGGCGGCCGGGGATTTTTTCTTTGTGATTTCATCAAGCGCATACTTAAAAGCCCTGCTAATCGGACTGATGTCTGATGCCATTCCGAAAGCACACAACACCGAAGCAATAAATCTCCAGTCCGTTCTGCTTATCTTCGATTCATGACAGCCAATCATCTTTGCCAGACCGCGCTGGGTAAGCGTTGACAGGTTGATGAGTAAATCAGTTTCAGCGCGATCAACGTCACGCTGTGATAGTTTGCTGTAACTTGTTCTTTCCATTTCTTAAGATTTCCAATAGTGAATAGTTAGTTGAAAGGTATGCGTGGAAACGCATATGGCCTTAGTTGGTCAGATATATTGGGACTCGCTTTTCAGCGACGTAGGACGAATGTCCGTTGTTACAAAGAGCGGATCCGCTTATTAAGCAGCTTTGTGTTCCGGCGGGAACACGTCATCAAGACTGACTTTTGCGCCTAACTTGTTTAGGCACTCAACAAGAGCACGGCATGTTTTAAGGTCTGGGAAGCGACGACCAGATTCCCAATGTCCGATAGCTCCCTGTGTGCATCCAACTGCCTTAGCAAGTGTTGTTTGAGAGATATTCAGTGACTCTCGATATTTTCGTAGGTTGCTCATATGCCCTCCATAGTAATCACAATGCAATAATACGATATGTACTTTTAGAATGCAAACAAAAAAATACATCTTGTGCATGGATGATTTTAGTACAGAGCGTAATAATAAGGGTATGAAAATGAAATGGTATGAACTGGCTAGATCCAGAATGAAAGAGCTCGGCATAACTCAAGAGAAGTTAGCTGAAGAGCTTGGTATGACGCAGGGTGGAATTGGTCACTGGTTGCGCGGATCTCGTCATCCATCTCTTGACGAGATTGGTGTGGTGTTTAAATACCTTGGTATTGATAACGTCTCATTCAACCACGACGGTACATTTTCACCTGTTGGCGAATACTCATCTGCCCCCGTTAAAAAACAATATGAGTACCCTGTTTTTTCTCATGTTCAGGCCGGGATGTTCTCGCCTGAGCTTAGAACCTTTACCAAAGGTGATGCGGAGAGATGGGTCAGCACAACCAAAAAAGCCAGTGATTGTGCGTTTTGGCTTGAAGTTGAAGGTAATTCCATGACCGCGCCAACAGGATCCAAGCCAAGCTTTCCTGACGGGATGTTAATTCTCGTTGACCCTGAGCAGGCTGTTGAGCCAGGTGATTTCTGCATAGCCAGACTTGGTGGTGACGAGTTTACCTTCAAGAAACTGATCAGGGATAGCGGTCAGGTGTTCCTACAACCACTAAACCCGCAATATCCAATGATTCCATGCAATGATAGCTGTTCCGTAGTAGGGAAAGTTATCGCCAGCCAGTGGCCTGAAGAGACATTTAGTTAACAGCCTCACCACTCTAAAACACACAACAATAACCCGACCTTAGCGTCGGGTTTTCTTTTTCCAAAATATAAATCAATAAAATACAAAGTGTTATAAAAAACTAAACCATATTTAGAACATTTTGTATTGACTCAGTAAAGTACACATCGTACTATTTAGCCATCAGCAGGAAGCTGGAAGCCAAACGGAACAGACTGGCAGGCTCTTTAAACAACGTCGAACACTCGACTACGTGGCTGAAAAGCCAGATCACCCAACCACATAAGCTGTGGGATGCAATGCCGAAGCAACTCTCTCAGGAGTAGCTTCGGGATTGCATCGCCAGAGTTTATTCGGGAGGAATCCATGTCCAGAAAAACAGAATTTAAAGGAACCGCAGCTTCTCGCCGTAGAGATCGTCGCGCAAATCTGCAAAGTCAGGAGGCGATCAGCTCCGACAAGCTACACAGGCCAACCCCTTCACGAGTGGTCTTGCAATGCAAGCGCAAACCAGCAATGAGAGCAGAAGTGATAACTCTGACAACGTTGACCAGAAAATATGAAGGTTCAACTTGTCTTCCGAACGTAGCTATTTACGCGGCAGGCTACCGGAAATCAAAACAACTGACGGCGAGGTAATTATGGGTCAGGAAGAAAAATATGAGCTTAAAAAGCTCATTGAAGAAGACGCCATAGAAGAAATTGCAGCATTAACAACAGCTATAAAGAATATTAGGTATGCGCTAAATACGCTTATCTCCTCATGCGACAAAAATAGCAGGGAATTTTTGATACTTGGCGCAGCTCTAGGAATAGTTGATGCGGCAACGCTTCACCTAATTACTCATGACGATATTCTTATTGAGCCGTATGAAACATTACTGCTTGTCAGGCAAAAAATGGCTGATGCCGCAGCAAATGGAGACCTTCAACTTTACATCGACTTAAGGAAAGTATTAAGGCGAATGGTCAGAACTGAAGGAGATATCCCCCTGACAAAGTAAGGGGGTGAAGAGGCTATTTCAGGAATAAAATTAATAATTTGTCAGCGGCGGTACATATACAGGCTTAGGGTCTGGCGCTCTATACATCCGGTATTCATTCTTACAGCGAGGACATGAATGCACAAAGAACCCATTAGATTTTATAGTAACCGTGCTTGGTTGAAGTATCGATATTTTATGTTCGCCGAAGCAATGTGCACAAAGGTTATGCTGCTGAATAGAAGGATCGGAATGACTCTTAGGTCTATACACGGCAGAACCACCTTCAGTTGTATGAAGTTCATAATTCTCAGCTTGCACAACAAACATCTTGATTTTTCTATTTTCATCTCGAAGCTTCATTGCGATCTCCTTCTCGGCCTGATAAAGGCCAGAGAGCTCCGCATTAAGCATCTGTAAATCAGTTATTCTTTGGTGTAGATCTCCAATAGCTTTAGCGATAACCGCATCGTCTCTGGTTTCTTTTATTGTCTTCAGCAGATCATAAGCCTGTTTCGCGGCAGTTATACCAGATAACACATCCATATAAATTACTCTCTTACTGTAGGGGTGAGAGGATTTTACTATTTTTCTCGCTGTAGGGGTACACGAGAACCACCGAGCCTGATGTGGTTAAAAGACAGGCACAATCTTTACTACCGCAATCCACTATTTAAGGTGATATATGGAAGAAGAATTTGAAGAGTTCGAAGAGCATCCTCAGGATGTGATGGAACAATACCAGGACTATCCGTATGACTACGACTATTGATACAAATCAATGGTGTGGACAATTCAAACGATGCAATGGATGCAAGCTGCAATCGGAATGCATGGTTAAGCCTGAAGAAATGTTTCCTGTAATGGAAGATGGGAAATATGTCGATAAATGGGCAATACGAACGACGGCAATGATTGCCAGAGAACTTGGTAAACAGAACAACAAAGCTGCCTGATAGTGGCCTTTATTTTTGGCATAAATAACAGAATAAACACTGCACTGTGTATTCATTCCAACGAGTGAATACACGGAGCAATGTCGCTCGTAACTAAACAGGAGCCGACTTGTTCTGATTATTGGAAATCTTCTTTGCCATCCAATGTGAGGGCGATTTTTTATCTATGAGGATATGAATAGATGTCAAACATCAAAAAATACATCATTGATTACGACTGGAAAGCATCAATAGAAATTGAAATCGACCATGACGTAATGACAGAGGAAAAACTTCACCAGATTAATAATTTCTGGTCAGACTCTGAATACCGACTCAATAAACACGGCTCTGTATTAAATGCTGTATTAATCATGCTGGCGCAACATGCTCTGCTTGTAGCAATTTCAAGCGACTTAAATGCATATGGTGTTGTGTGTGAGTTCGACTGGAATGATGGAAATGGTCAGGAAGGATGGCCTCCAATGGATGGTAGCGAAGGAATAAGAATTACCGATATCGATACATCAGGAATATTTGATTCAGATGATATGACTATCAAGGCCGCCTGAGTGCGGCTTTACCGCATACCAATAACGCTTCACTCGAGGCGTTTTCGTTATGCAATCAAATATAAGGAGTTACCCATGATGCACTTTCAGCTCGCGGGTAGCGGCGTCATGTCCGCTTTCTACCCGCACGAATCTGAATTATCACGCCGAGTTAAACAATTAATCAGAGCAGCAAAGAAACAACTGGAGGCGTTATGCGCAATGAAATAGCCATCAATCACCAGATGCTTCGTGCTGCACAGAACAAAGCAGTAATAGCCCGATTTATTGGTGATTCAAAAATGTGGCTTGAAGCAAATAAAGCGATGAAATCAGCTATCAACCTTCCGTGGTATCGCAGGAAATGAGTTTTACAGATAACTGGTCAGACGAAGAATTCATTCGTCAGATGAAAGAATTAATCGGTAACGAAGGAGATATTCATGTCACTTGCAACCACAGTGAAGGAGAGCAAGTTACAGAGACGCATGTACACGCAGAAAGCTCTCTGGTATCGCCATAATGGTGACCGCGAAGGAATGCGGGTATGCCTTAATTTGTCCCGAGTCGAAGTATTAAATCAGCGTTATTTCCTTGGGCCGTGTCCATTCTGAGAACAATCATATGAGCAAAGAATTTTACGCAAGACTGGCAGCTATTCAGGAGAATCTGAACGCGCCAAAGAATCAGTACAACTCATTCGGCAAATATAAATACAGAAGCTGCGAAGATATTCTTGAAGGCGTTAAGCCGTTACTGAATGGTCTGTTTTTATCAATCAGCGATGAAGTTGTGTTGATTGGTGATCGGTATTACGTGAAAGCCACGGCAACTATTACCGATGGCGAAAACAGTCATACGTCAACCGCTCTTGCACGAGAGGAAGAAAGCAAGAAAGGAATGGATTCTGCACAAGTTACGGGAGCTACAAGCTCTTATGCACGCAAGTATTGCCTCAATGGTTTGTTCGGCATTGATGATGCGAAAGATGCAGATACAGACGAGCATAAACATCAGCAGAACGCAGTAGCAAAGCAATCAAAACCATCACCTACACCTGAACAGGTTCTAAAAGCATTCACTGACGCAGCAATGCAGAAAAACACCGTAGAAGAGCTTAAACAGGCGTTCGCCAAAGCGTGGAAGATGCTCGAAGGCACACCTGAGCAGCACAAAGCGCAGGACGTTTACAACATCAGACGAGACGAATTAGAAGGAGCTGCTGCTTAATGGCACATTCGATTACTGTAAGACTAAACAAGCCCGCAAGAGAGTTTCAGGCCGGGGAAAATATCGGATTCAACATCCGTGCTGGCGTTCAGTATTACGATCGCCAGACAAAAAAGAAAGAATGGACAAACTACAGCGCCGTTGTATTTGCCAAGCCGGGAGCGCAAGCGGATTACTACCGTAGCGTTCTGGTTGAAGGTGGCATTGTAGAAATTACCGGAGAAAACATCAGGGTTGATGTTTATCAGGGGCAAAATGGTCAATCAATCACTCTTGAATTACTGAATTCAAAGATTGGATTTGCAACTTCAGGAAACAGCCAACAGCAACAAAGCAGTAACCAGCAGAACACTCCTGTATACGACGATTCCATCCCATTCTGATTTAGAAAAATAAGGATTCCATTATGCCAGCGCCTCTGTATGGTGCGGATGACGCGCGCCGCTGTTCCGGCAATTCCGTATCGGAGGTGCTGGATAAATTCAGAAAAAACTACGACCTGATAATGTCGCTACCGCAGGAAACGAAAGAGGAAAAGGAATTTCGCCACTGTATATGGCTTGCAGAGAAAGAAGAACGCGAGCGAATTTACCAGACATCAATCCGACCATTCCGCAAAGCCACATATACCCACTTCCCTGAAATTGACCAGCGCCTGCGTAATTACCGCTCACGCTATGGCGCTATCAGTAATGACTGAGGAATTTACCATGAGAGGACTTGCATACAATCCCGGCATTCTTCCGGCAGAAATGATTATTCGCCAACGCGTAAAGCCAATGCCATCGAGAGAGGAATTGCTTAAGCGAAAGAGTTTCGGTTCTGTTAATGACAACAAATATCTGAATGCGATGTGGCGCAAAGGAGGCAGCCAGTGAGCAAGATTGACTATCAGGCACTGCGTGAAAAGGCAGAGAAAGCAACGTGTGGTGTGTGGTCGCTCGAATATGGAGAGGGACGATTTGATGGTGATGATGCACTAATTCATCGCGAGGTTGCTGGATATATTCCTATTTGCAGAATTGAAGGAGCGCATCCAGAAAGCCGTTTCTATGAAGATTTCCAAATGGAACAGCAGGCCAATGCTGAATTCATCGCCGCAGCCAATCCAGCTACCGTGCTGGCGCTGCTGGATGAAAACGAAAGACTGTGTCGCGAGCTGATAGCTCGTAATGGTGAGATTGAAGGGCTTCGGAAGTGGGCAGAAGAACGGGAGATGCAACCATGATGACTTTTACCAGCGAACAATTAGCTACCTTACGTAAGATAGCGCAACAGGCAACACAGGGCGAATGGCGTGCATTCATCTCGCCGGACACTGGTACATATGCGGTGCATACGCCGGGGGATGAACGTTGCGGAGACATTATCAAATGGCCTGGCTTTGACGACCAGAAAAATGCAGAGAACAACGCAGAATTTATCGCAGCTTTCAACCCTAAATTAGTGCTGGCGCTTCTGGATGAACGGGAAAGAAACCAGCAATACATCAAACGCCGCGACCAGGAGAACGAGGAAATTGCGCTAACGGTAGGGAGGCTGCGCGTTGAGCTGGAAGCCGCAGAGAAGCGCATAGCAGAACTGGAAGCACGGGAAATAAAACCAGCCAAAGGCGAAGTTCTTGTCGTTGTATCTGGTTTTACTGGTTGCGGAAAAAGCGCCATTGCCGGGGAAATAGAAATCGCGATGAAGGCTATTGGTGTACCGGTTCAGTGGACTAATGGCGATGCGGAAAAGCGCATGACAGGAGCTGACTGGCTGACAGCGATTGAGATGTACAAACCAACTGTGCGCATCGTGGAAGTTAATGTGCCACGCGCCCCTGGCATTCGCATCAAAGGAGACGCAGGAGAACAAAACGATGAAAAACCGTAAAGCAAAATTACTTCTTTTATCGCGTTCGACGGGGTACGAGAAGCTACCAATCAGCAATCACAAACGGGCGGTGATCGGCATGTTTGGTAGGGTGGTATTCGCATTTAACTATAAACCCACCGCGTCGCGGAACAGACGAGAGAAGGGGGGCGCAGTGCGATGAAAAACCGTAAAGCTAAGATGCTTATCTCCCGTGTATACAGACTTTGCTATCCCAGCCAGTGGTTGAGAGTTAGCAATCGTCGTGTGGTGTTGTTTTCATTTTCTGGAATTGCCAGAGAGGGAGTCCGAGATAAGGGCAGCGCGGCGCAAAACCGCTGGGAAAACCACTTGCGCACTAAAGGAGCCTAATATGGCTATTGCCGCAAGTTACACCATGCATCTCTATTGTGATTGCCTCCAGTGTACAGATGGCAAATATAAGTCGCCAGACTTCGGTGAGTATATAGGTACGTCATGGGCTGGCTGTGCAAAAGAGGCGCGCAAGGATGGCTGGCGAATAAGCAAAGACAAAACGCGTGCTTTTGCGCCCGGGCATAAAGTTTTGAGGATTAACAAATGACCACTATTACCAGAGAACAGGCACAGAAAATTATTGAAGCAGCCGATGAGGTTATTAGTGCGCTGGCCGGAACTAATGAGGATGTTAACCCTGATAGCGATAACATGCTACGTCTGTGGGATGACCTGAATGACCGTCACGCGCCCCCTGAAGTTGTGCGTGAGCTGGCACGGATTGCGCTGGCATCGCTGGAAGCCGAACCTGTAAACCAAACTTACAAGTTGCCAGTTAATACACCTTGCCAAGATGCGCCAGCCCATATCTGGCTGCAAACAGCTGGAGTATGGCCAGAAGATGGCGAGTTAAGCGAATTAACGTGGTGCAGCCACAATCAGCACCATGATGACACACTATATGTTCGAGCTGACCTTGTGAATGGCAACTATCCGGTAACTCCGGATGGTTGGATAAGCTGTAGTGAGCGAATGCCGGATGATGGTCAGCACGTAATTATTTTATGTGATGGCGCATTCGTTCTTTATGCGCAATATCGAAACGGTGAGTTTTTTGATGTTGTCCGCAATGGTGAGGAGTTCTTCGAAACGCAGAGCCGCAATGTAACCCACTGGATGCCGCTACCAGAACCGCCTCGATTAAAGGAGCTATAATAGTGAACTATTATATCTATTTGTATTAAAAGAGTTTTTATAAAATAAATCTTCCAAAGCATGTAAAAACACTGTTAATCTTAACGTGTGTGAAACGTGAAGAGAGGTGTTGAAATGAGCATTCATGATTTGTGTGAAGATCAAGAGCAATGGGCTATGCAGACCCTTATGGGATCAGGAGTTCTTGCAAGGTGCAGAATCCATAACGATGTAATTTTAGACAGCGGAAATGATGCTTCTTCTGCTTATAAATTAGGAACTTACCTATATCAAAAAGATAATAGCTGCAACTTATTCAATACTCTTACTGAAGCCCGCGACGCAATAAAGGATGCATATGAATCGTATTGTGGGATTGATGATTGCCCACAATGCTCAAAATACATTGACGATTAATAATATGAACAAGTAACTATCCTCGCATTCGCGGGGATTTCTTTTATCTGAACTCGCTACGGCGGGTTTTGTTTTATGGAGATGATTATGGTCTGTTCAACATTCAACCCTCTAACGTTACAGAAATACCAGCCAGACCCTGAAGATTTATGCTCACTGTGTGGCGGAAATCATGGTAAAGCCGCCATGATCGAATGTAAGGACAAAATCCACATTTGCCTTAATTGCGTTGATGTCCTCGTTGATATCAAAAATGAGAGAGAAGATAAAAAGCGTAGCGAGGCTGTTCGCGCCTTAGATTCATGGATGCGAGATGGGTATAGTGCCGCGCAAATTTATGACTTAGCAATATCAAAAGGTGAAATACCAGGAGTGCGCATCGAATAAGGCGTAACCAATATTCGAATTGAAGAACTGAAAGAACACCAAGCCGCCTGATGGCGGTTTTTATTGGAGACAAGAAATGTCAGATTTGGCTATGAAGGTTTTGAAATGGCAATCAACTGGCGATGTCGGTATCAGTAGCGCAACTCTTGCCTCAATCGCATGTGGCCTGAAAAAGAATATCTATGGTCATCACTTCGGCGCTCCCCATGACGCAGCAGACTTTCGGCGATGCGTTGCACTTGTTGAGCAGATTCCAGAAATCAGGGATTCATTCGACAAGGTTGCAAAGCGCGTTCCGGCATTCAAAGGAATCCTCAACGAATGGGATTCACTCGTTGCTCTGTTGAAGTCTGAAATGAAGACGTACGGGAACAAAGCACCAGAGACTTACAGAAGAATTAGCGAACTACGCAAGGACTAACCATGGAATCACACAGCCTCAACCCCAATGAGGCATGTTAACCCCCCCCCTTTCATTCCAGCACCGGAGAAAACAATGAGCGAAGTTAACTTAATTGTGCCCAACGACTGGGTGACAGAGCAAAAACTGATCGAAATTACAGGTTTACGCCCAGGAACCATAGAGAGAGCACGTAAACAATCCTGGCTTGTTGGTCGTGAATATCTCCATGTTGCACCGGACGGTATTCCAAAAGAAAACAGCGAATGCATGTATAACCGCAAGGCTATCGACCAGTGGGTTGAGAGTATGTCAAAAAAACAGCCTGGTGCGCGTCGATGAAGAACCGTTTATGCTTAATGCGCTCTTGGGCGTCAGGAGGGAACAATGGCTAAGACAGCATACCCAACAGGCGTTGAGAACCATGGCGGATCACTCCGCATATGGTTCATGTATAAAGGCACACGAGTGCGGGAAAGTCTCGGTGTGCCGGATACACCAAAAAACAGGAAAATAGCTGGCGAGCTACGAGCATCTGTTTGTTTTTCCATTAAGACGGGTAATTTCGACTATGCCGCTCAGTTTCCGGACTCTCCCAACCTGAGAAAATTTGGTGCGGAAAGTAAGGAAATTACCGTCGCAGACCTGGCTGAGAAATGGCTGGATCTGAAAAAGCTGGAAATCAGTACCAATGCGATGGGGCGTTACAGCTCCATTGTAAGAAATATGGTTCCCCGAATCGGAGGCAACAGACTTGCATCTGCTGTGACTCAGGAAGAGCTACTGTTCATACGAAAGGATTTGCTGACCGGATATCACGTTCTGAAACGCGGGCAAAAAACACCCATTAAGGGACGTTCCGTGCCAACTGTTAATAACTACATGAACACCATGGCGGGGATGTTTCAGTTCGCAGCCGACAGCGGATACATCAAAGAAAATCCGTTCGCAGCCATTTCGCAACTGAAGAGATCACGAACGGAACCTGATCCGTTAACCCGTGATGAATTTGTCAGGTTGATTAACGCATTTAAGCATCAGCAATTAAAAAATATGTGGTCACTGGCTGTTTATACGGGAGTTCGCCACGGAGAGTTGGTTTCTCTGGCATGGGAAGATATAGACCTGAAGGCTGGGACAATGACGATCAGAAGAAACCACACATTAACGAAAGAGTTCACTCTTCCAAAAACCGAAGCGGGAACAAACCGTGTTATCAACCTTATTCAACCTGCAATAGACGTGCTTAAGAATCAGGCTGAAATGACACGGCTTGGTAAGCAGTATCAGGTTGAAGTGAAACTTCGTGAGTATGGTCGAACTGAAATGCATCCGTGCACTTTTGTTTTCAATCCGCAAATCGTTACGCGTAATGGCCTTGCCGGGCACCATTATGCAGTTGGGTCGATTAATCAGTCATGGGAAACTGCAATGCGACGCGCCGGGATTCGCTACCGCAAAGCATATCAGTCCAGGCACACTTATGCATGTTGGTCTTTGACCGCTGGAGCTAACCCTAACTTCATCGCGAAGCAAATGGGACACTCTGATGCTCAGATGGTTTATCGCGTTTACGGATCGTGGATGGCAGAAAACAATCAGGATCAGGTATCCATTTTAAACCAGAAATTGAGTGAGTTTGCCCCATCCATGCCCCACGCTGTGGAATCGGATGTAATTAAACAAGTATAGTCAACAGGTTACAAAACCTACACCTGCATGGACATCACTTCCTGATACGCCGCCACCAGCTTATTACGCACCTGAATCCCCATTTGCATCGAAACCGACGCTTTTTGCATCTCGGTCATCACATCGTTTAGCGCTACGCCGGATTCACCGAGGGTAAATTTTTCTGCCTGTGTGCGGGCGGTGGTTTGCGTATCGCTAATGCGATCGAGCGCAGCATGAAGCTGTCCGGCAAAACTGATGGTCGGTTGCGGCAGAGTCCCCTGCGCACGCGCACTCATCGCCGTGGCCTGTAACTGGCTGATAACCCCTTCAATCCCCTGTATCGCTGACATATTCATCTCCCGGACAATTCTTGGTAGCAGAGCCTACCAGTAAGTCAATAAGATAAAGGCGCTAAATAGAGACAAAAAAATGGGTTAATTGGCGCATAGAAAAAAATAAAACCACAAATAATGAGGCCGTTAATTTTTCGAGTTTGCTGACCCGGGAGTGCGTCTTGTTCCACTTTGCCAATACCGCTGTCTATCATCTGCCACGAGGTGCGCGATGAATGCGACTGCAGCCCAGACAAAATCTCTTGAGTGGCTTAATCGCCTGCGCGCAAATCCGAAAATACCTTTGGTTGTTGCTGCCTCCGCGGCGGTTGCAGTGATGGTCGCGTTAATTCTGTGGGCAAAAGCCCCTGATTACCGCACGTTATTCAGCAATCTTTCCGATCAGGATGGCGGTGCGATCGTCAGCCAACTGACACAAATGAATATTCCTTACCGCTTCAGCGAAGCCAGCGGCGCGATTGAAGTTCCGGCAGATAAAGTTCACGAGCTACGTCTGCGTCTGGCACAGCAAGGCTTGCCTAAAGGCGGCGCGGTCGGTTTTGAACTGCTCGATCAGGAAAAGTTTGGTATCAGCCAGTTCAGCGAACAGGTGAATTATCAGCGAGCGCTGGAAGGTGAACTTTCCCGTACCATCGAAACTATCGGCCCGGTAAAAGGAGCGCGCGTGCATCTGGCGATGCCGAAACCGTCTTTATTTGTCCGTGAACAAAAATCCCCTTCGGCATCAGTGACGGTAAATCTTTTACCTGGTCGCGCGCTGGATGAAGGGCAAATCAGTGCCATTGTGCATCTGGTTTCCAGTGCGGTAGCCGGATTGCCACCGGGTAACGTCACGCTGGTGGATCAGGGTGGGCATCTGTTAACCCAGTCCAGCACCAGCGGGCGCGATCTTAATGACGTCCAGTTAAAATATGCCAGTGATGTCGAAGGTCGCATTCAGCGGCGTATTGAAGCGATCCTGTCACCAGTTGTCGGCAACGGCAATATTCACGCTCAGGTGACGGCACAACTGGATTTCGCCAGTAAAGAGCAAACCGAAGAACAGTATCGCCCTAATGGCAATGCGTCACAGGCGGCGCTCCGTTCCCGTCAACTGAATGAGAGCGAACAAAGCGGTTCCGGTTACCCTGGCGGCGTGCCTGGCGCATTATCGAATCAGCCCGCGCCTGCCAATAACGCGCCAATCAGTACGCCTCCGGCAAATCAAAACAACCGTCAGCAACAAACAAGCACCACCAGTAATAGCGGCCCGCGCAGCACCCAGCGTAATGAAACCAGCAACTACGAAGTCGATCGCACTATTCGTCATACCACAATGAACGTAGGCGACGTGCAACGTTTGTCGGTCGCCGTCGTGGTGAATTACAAAACGCTGCCGGATGGTAAACCGCTGCCACTGAGCGCCGAACAGATGAAGCAGATTGAAGATCTGACCCGCGAGGCGATGGGCTTTTCTGAAAAGCGCGGCGATTCACTCAATGTCGTCAACTCCCCCTTCAACAGCGGTGACGAAAGCGGTGGAGAACTGCCGTTCTGGCAACAACAAGTGTTTATCGATCAACTGCTGGCTGCCGGACGCTGGTTGCTGGTGCTACTGGTGGCGTGGCTGTTGTGGCGTAAAGCGGTACGCCCGCAGTTAACACGCCGCACCGAGGCGGCGAGCGCCGTACAACAGCAGCCACAGGCTCGCCAGGAAGTGGAAGATGCGGTGGAAGTACGCCTCAGCAAAGACGAACAATTGCAGCAACGCCGTGCTAACCAACGTCTGGGAGCGGAAGTAATGAGCCAGCGTATCCGTGACATGTCTGATAACGATCCGCGCGTAGTAGCGCTGGTCATTCGCCAGTGGATAAATAACGATCATGAGTAACCTGACAGGCACCGATAAAAGCGTCATCTTGCTAATGACCATTGGCGAAGATCGGGCGGCTGAAGTGTTCAAGCACCTCTCCCAGCGCGAAGTGCAAACCCTGAGCGCAGCGATGGCAAATGTCACGCAGATCTCCAATAAACAGTTAACTGAAGTGCTGGCGGAGTTTGAACAAGAAGCTGAACAGTTCGCCGCCCTGAATATTAACGCCAACGATTATCTGCGTTCGGTGCTGGTGAAAGCGCTGGGCGAAGAGCGTGCCGCCAGCCTGCTGGAAGATATTCTCGAAACCCGCGACACCGCCAGCGGCATAGAAACGCTCAACTTCATGGAGCCGCAGAGTGCCGCCGATCTTATTCGCGATGAACATCCACAGATTATCGCCACCATTCTGGTACATCTGAAGCGCGCCCAGGCCGCCGATATTCTGGCGTTGTTCGATGAACGTCTGCGTCACGACGTGATGCTGCGTATCGCCACCTTTGGCGGTGTACAGCCTGCCGCGCTGGCGGAACTGACCGAAGTGCTGAATGGTCTGCTCGACGGTCAGAATCTCAAACGCAGCAAAATGGGCGGCGTGAGAACAGCAGCCGAAATTATCAACCTGATGAAAACCCAGCAGGAAGAGGCGGTTATTACCGCCGTGCGTGAATTTGACGGTGAGCTGGCGCAGAAAATCATCGACGAAATGTTCCTGTTCGAAAATCTGGTGGATGTCGACGATCGCAGTATCCAGCGTCTGTTGCAGGAAGTGGATTCCGAATCGCTGCTGATCGCCCTGAAAGGTGCCGAACAGCCACTGCGCGAGAAGTTCCTGCGCAATATGTCGCAACGCGCCGCCGATATCCTGCGCGACGACCTCGCCAACCGTGGTCCGGTACGTTTGTCGCAGGTGGAGAACGAGCAGAAAGCGATTCTGCTGATTGTGCGCCGCCTTGCCGAAACTGGCGAAATGGTGATTGGCAGCGGCGAGGACACCTATGTCTGATAACCTGCCGTGGAAAACCTGGACGCCTGACGATCTTGCGCCGCCACAGGCAGAGTTTGTGCCGCTGATGGAGCCGGAAGAAACCGTCACTGAAGAGATCGAACCCAGCCTTGAACAACAACTGGCACAACTGCAAATGCAGGCTCACGAGCAAGGTTATCAGGCGGGGATTGCCGAAGGTCGCCAGACAGGCCATGAACAAGGCTATCAGGAGGGTCTGGCACAGGGGCTGGAACAAGGACTGGTGCAGGCGAAATCTCAGCAAGCACCGATTCATGCGCGGATGCAGCAACTGGTCAGCGAATTCCAGACCACCCTTGACGCGCTGGATAGCGTGATAGCTTCGCGGCTGATGCAAATGGCTCTGGAGGCAGCGCGTCAGGTGATCGGTCAGACGCCCACGGTGGACAGCCAGGCACTGATCAAACAGATCCAGCAGTTGCTACAGCAGGAACCGTTATTCAGCGGCAAACCACAGTTACGCGTGCATCCGGATGACCTGCAACGCGTCGATGAGATGCTTGGCGCAACGTTAAGCCTGCACGGCTGGCGGTTGCGCGGCGATCCAACTCTGCATCCCGGCGGCTGTAAAGTCTCTGCCGATGAAGGCGATCTCGATGCCAGTGTCGCCACCCGTTGGCAAGAACTCTGCCGTCTGGCAGCACCTGGAGTGGTGTGATGACCACTCGCCTGACACGCTGGTTAACCTCGCTGGATAGCTTTGAAGCCAAAATTGCGCAACTTCCTGCGGTACGCCGCTACGGGCGATTAACCCGCGCCACCGGGCTGGTGCTGGAAGCCACCGGATTACAACTACCGCTCGGCGCAACCTGTGTGATTGAACGCCAGAACGGCGCTGAAACTCACGAAGTGGAAAGCGAAGTGGTTGGCTTTAACGGTCAACGGCTGTTTTTAATGCCGCTGGAGGAAGTGGAAGGTGTACTGCCTGGCGCACGCGTTTATGCCAAAAACATCTCCCCACAAGGGTTGCAAAGCGGCAAGCAATTACCGCTCGGTCCGGCGTTGTTAGGTCGCGTTCTGGACGGTAGCGGTAAACCACTCGACGGCCAGCCCTCTCCCGATACGACTGAAACCGGTGCATTAATTACCCCGCCGTTTAACCCATTGCAACGTACGCCGATTGAGCACGTGCTGGATACGGGCGTGCGTCCAATCAATGCCCTGCTTACCGTCGGACGCGGGCAGCGTATGGGGCTGTTTGCCGGTTCCGGCGTCGGCAAAAGTGTGTTGCTGGGGATGATGGCGCGTTACACCCGTGCAGATGTGATTGTCGTTGGTTTAATTGGTGAACGTGGACGCGAAGTAAAAGATTTTATTGAGAATATCCTCGGTGCTGAAGGGCGTGCGCGCTCGGTGGTGATTGCCGCACCAGCCGATGTTTCTCCGCTCCTGCGAATGCAAGGTGCCGCCTATGCCACGCGCATTGCCGAAGATTTTCGCGATCGGGGTCAGCATGTGTTGCTAATTATGGATTCCCTCACCCGCTACGCGATGGCTCAGCGTGAAATTGCGCTGGCGATTGGCGAACCGCCTGCCACCAAAGGCTATCCTCCATCGGTATTCGCCAAACTACCGGCGTTGGTCGAGCGTGCCGGAAACGGCATCAGCGGCGGCGGCTCGATTACCGCTTTTTATACCGTGCTCACCGAAGGTGATGATCAGCAAGATCCGATTGCCGACTCCGCGCGGGCGATCCTCGACGGGCACATCGTACTGTCTCGTCGTCTGGCGGAAGCCGGACACTATCCGGCAATTGATATTGAAGCGTCAATCAGCCGTGCAATGACAGCACTGATCAGCGAGCAACATTACGCGCGGGTGCGCACATTCAAACAGTTGTTGTCGAGTTTTCAGCGCAACCGCGACCTGGTCAGCGTTGGTGCTTATGCCAAAGGCAGCGATCCCATGCTCGATAAAGCCATCGCCTTATGGCCGCAGCTTGAGGGCTATTTGCAACAAGGCATTTTTGAACGCGCGGACTGGGAAGACTCTCTCCAGGGGCTGGAGCACATTTTCCCAACGGTGTCATAACTCAGGAGATAACAGCAGATGGCAGAACATGGCGCACTGGCGACCCTGAAAGATCTGGCAGAAAAAGAGGTGGATAACGCCGCACGACTGTTGGGTGAAATGCGTCGCGGATGCCAGCAGGCAGAAGAGCAACTCAAAATGCTGATCGATTATCAGAATGAATATCGTAACAACCTGAATAGCGATATGAGTGCAGGAATGACCAGCAATCGCTGGATTAACTATCAGCAATTTATCCAGACGCTGGAAAAAGCCATTACTCAGCACCACCAGCAACTTACACAGTGGACACAGAAAGTTGATGTTGCCCTGAATAACTGGCGGGAAAAGAAACAACGTTTGCAGGCCTGGCAGACACTGCAGGAACGGCAATCCACGGCGGCACTGTTAGCAGAAAACCGCCTCGATCAGAAAAAGATGGATGAGTTTGCCCAGCGCGCCGCCATGAGGAAACCAGAATGATTCGCTTAGCGCCCTTGATTACCGCTGACGTTGACACCACCACGCTGTCCGGCGGTAAAGCCACCGATAGCGCACAAGATTTTCTCGTTTTGTTGAGCGGAGCATTAGCAGGCGAGACAACAAACAACAAATCTACGCCCCCATTGTTGGTGGCGACAGATAAACTTGTCATCAAAGTCGAGCCGCTGGTCAGCGATATTCAGAACGACGCGCAACAACCAGATTTACGGATCTCTGTGGATGGAACACAGCCCGTCATCAACGACGAACAATCCACATCAACACCATTAATCACCGCTCAGGCGATTACGCTGGCTGCGGTGCCAGACAAAGACACGGCAAAAGACGAAAAAGCGGATGATCTTAATGAAGACGCCGCGGCCAGCCTGAGCGCCCTTTTCGCAATGTTGCCGGGTTTTGACAATACGCCCAAAGTAACTGACACACCATCAACCGTGTTACCGACAGAAAAGCCAGCACACCCCACAAAACTGACTTCTGCGCAACGCACAACAGCACAGCCTGGCGACACCGCTGAAGCGTCAGTCCAGTCATTAACACCGCTGGTAGCTGAAGCCCAGAGCAAAGCGGAAGTCATCAGCACACCTTCGCCAGTGACTGCTGCTGCCAGCCCGCTAATCACTCCACACCAGACGCAGCCTCTGCCCACCGTCGCAGCGCCTGTTTTGAGTGCCCCGCTGGGTTCCCATGAATGGCAACAATCCTTAAGCCAACATATTTCACTGTTTACCCGTCAGGGGCAACAAAGCGCTGAATTGCGTTTGCACCCGCAGGATTTAGGTGAAGTGCACATCTCCCTCAAAGTGGATGACAACCAGGCGCAAATCCAGATGGTTTCGCCGCATCAGCACGTGCGCGCCGCCCTGGAAGCGGCTCTTCCGGTACTGCGTACACAACTGGCAGAAAGCGGTATTCAGTTGGGGCAGAGCAATATCAGCGGCGAAAGTTCTAGCGGTCAGCAACAGGCGGCGTCTCAGCAACAGCAAGGCCAGCGCACAATAAACCATGAACGCCAGGCTGGCGAAGATGACGATGCACTGCCAATTTCTGCCTCTTTACGAGGGCGTGTAGCAGGCAACAGTGGCGTTGATATTTTCGCCTAACGTCAGAGGTACCCCCTTAATCTGCGTCTTTTCCCCGCTTTGTCGCGATCAAGACACAGGATAATTAACCGATAAGCAGTAGCGACACAGGAAGACCGCAACACATGACTGATTACGCGATAAGCAAGAAAAGCAAGCGATCGCTTTGGTTCCCGATTCTGGTATTCATTACTCTCGCGGCCTGCGCCAGCGCGGGGTACAGCTACTGGCACTCGCATCAGGCGTCGACTGACGACAATGCGCAGCAACATGTCATGCCCTCACCGGTCTTCTACGCACTGGACACTTTTACGGTCAACCTGGGCGATGCGGATCGTGTGCTTTATATCGGTATTACTCTGCGACTAAAAGATGAAACCACCCGTTCGCGCCTGAGCGAGTATTTGCCGGAAGTCCGTAGTCGCTTGCTGTTACTGTTTTCGCGTCAGGATGCCGCCGTGCTGGCAACCGAAGAAGGCAAGCAAAAGCTGATTGCCGCGATTAAAGCCATACTCTCCACCCCGCTTGTTGCCGGGCAACCGAAACAGGATGTCACCGACGTGCTGTATACCGCTTTTATTCTGCGATAACGACATGGGCGATAGTATTCTTTCTCAAGCTGAAATTGATGCACTGTTGAATGGCGACAGCGAGGTCAAAGACGAACCGACTTCCGGCGTGACCAGCGACAATGACATTCGGCCTTACGATCCCAATACGCAACGACGGGTTGTGCGCGAACGTTTGCAGGCGCTGGAAATCATTAATGAACGTTTTGCCCGACATTTCCGCATGGGGCTGTTTAACCTGCTGCGTCGTAGCCCGGACATCACCGTCGGGGCGATCCGTATCCAGCCATATCATGAATTTGCCCGCAACCTGCCGGTGCCGACCAACCTTAACCTTATCCACCTGAAACCGCTGCGCGGCACAGGACTGGTGGTGTTCTCGCCAAGCCTGGTGTTTATTGCCGTGGATAACCTGTTTGGCGGCGATGGTCGGTTCCCTACCAAAGTGGAAGGTCGCGAGTTTACCCATACCGAACAGCGCGTCATCAACCGCATGTTAAAGCTGGCGCTTGAAGGCTATAGCGACGCCTGGAAGGCGATTAATCCGCTGGAAGTCGAGTATGTACGTTCGGAAATGCAGGTGAAATTTACCAATATCACCACCTCACCAAACGACATTGTGGTTAATACGCCTTTTCATGTCGAAATTGGCAACCTGACCGGTGAATTTAATATCTGCCTGCCATTCAGCATGATCGAGCCGCTGCGGGAATTGTTGGTTAACCCGCCACTGGAAAACTCGCGTAATGAAGATCAGAACTGGCGCGATAATCTGGTGCGTCAGGTACAGCATTCACAACTGGAGTTGATCGCCAACTTTGCCGATATTTCGCTGCGCCTGTCGCAGATTTTGAAACTGAAACCCGGCGATGTCCTGCCGATAGAAAAACCCGATCGTATCATCGCGCACGTTGACGGCGTTCCGGTGCTGACCAGCCAGTACGGCACCATCAATGGCCAGTATGCGTTACGGATAGAACATTTGATTAACCCGATTTTGAATTCTCTGAACGAGGAACAGCCCAAATGAGTGACTTGAATAATCCGGCCGATGACAACAACGGCGCAATGGACGATCTGTGGGCTGAAGCGTTGAACGAACAAAAATCAACCAGCGGCAAAAGCGCCACTGAGGCGGTGTTCCAACAGCTTGGTGGCGGCGACATCAGTGGAACATTGCAGGATATCGACCTGATTATGGATATTCCGGTCAAACTGACCGTCGAACTGGGTCGCACACGAATGACTATCAAAGAGCTGTTGCGCCTGACGCAAGGATCAGTGGTGGCGCTGGACGGTCTGGCTGGCGAACCGCTGGATATTCTGATCAATGGCTATTTAATCGCCCAGGGCGAAGTTGTGGTCGTTGCCGATAAATATGGCGTGCGGATCACCGATATCATTACCCCGTCTGAGCGGATGCGCCGCCTGAGCCGTTAGTGATGAATAACCACGCCACCGTGCAACCAACCACGCCGGTTTCCACCGCGCCGCTCCTGCAGGTGAGTGGCGCATTAATTGCCATTATTGTCCTGATTCTCACTGCAGCATGGCTGGTGAAACGGCTGGGATTTGCCGCCAAACGCAGCGACGCCCGCGGGTTAAGAGTCAGCGCCAGCGCTTCACTTGGCGCGCGCGAGCGGGTAGTGGTGATCGATGTGGAAGATGCACGACTGGTACTCGGCGTCACCGCAGGGCAAATCAATCTGTTGCATAAACTTCCCCCTTCTGCGCCAACGGAAGAGATGCCACAGGCCGATTTCCAGTCGCTAATGAAAAATTTGCTCAAGCGTAACGGGAGATCCTGATGCGTCGTCTGTTATCTGTCGCTCCTGCTCTTCTCTGGCTGGTCAGCCCCCTCGCCTTTGCGCAACTGCCTGGCATCACCAGCCAACCGCTGCCTGGCGGAGGACAAAGCTGGTCGCTTCCGGTGCAGACGCTGGTGTTCATCACCTCGCTGACGTTTATTCCGGCGATTTTACTGATGATGACCAGTTTCACTCGCATCATCATCGTTTTTGGTTTACTGCGTAACGCGCTGGGAACCCCCTCCGCCCCGCCCAACCAGGTATTGCTGGGACTGGCGCTGTTTTTGACCTTTTTTATTATGTCACCGGTTATCGACAAAATTTATGTCGATGCGTACCAGCCATTCAGCGAAGAGAAAATCTCAATGCAGGAGGCGCTGGAAAAAGGGGCGCAACCGCTGCGTGAGTTTATGCTGCGTCAGACCCGCGAGGCAGATTTAGGGTTGTTTGCCAGACTGGCAAATACCAGCCCCTTGCCGGGACCGGAAGCCGTGCCGATGCGCATTTTGCTACCGGCCTATGTGACCAGCGAGCTGAAAACCGCATTCCAGATAGGCTTCACGATTTTCATTCCTTTCCTGATTATCGACCTGGTGATCGCCAGCGTGTTGATGGCGTTGGGGATGATGATGGTGCCCCCCGCGACCATTGCTCTACCATTTAAACTGATGCTGTTTGTGCTGGTGGATGGCTGGCAATTGCTGGTCGGTTCGCTGGCGCAGAGCTTTTATAGTTAGAGAGGGCAAAATGACACCTGAATCGGTCATGATGATGGGGACGGAAGCGATGAAAGTCGCTCTGGCGCTGGCCGCCCCGCTGCTACTGGTGGCGCTGGTGACTGGCCTTATTATCAGCATTTTGCAGGCTGCCACGCAGATTAACGAAATGACGCTATCGTTTATTCCGAAAATCATCGCCGTATTTATCGCCATTATTATTGCCGGGCCGTGGATGCTCAACCTGTTACTGGATTACGTCCGCACCTTGTTCACTAACCTGCCGTATATCATCGGGTAGCGCGTGCTATGTTGCAGGTAACAAGCGAACAATGGCTTTCCTGGTTAAGTCTGTATTTCTGGCCATTGCTGCGCGTGCTGGCGCTGATCTCCACCGCGCCCATTTTAAGCGAACGTAGTATACCGAAACGGGTGAAACTGGGACTCGCGATGATGATCACTTTCGCTATTGCCCCGGCATTACCAGCCAACGATGTTCCCGTTTTTTCGTTCCATGCCCTGTGGCTGGCGGTGCAGCAAATCCTGATTGGCATTGCCCTTGGGTTTACCATGCAATTTGCCTTTGCCGCTGTGCGAACTGCTGGAGAAATTATCGGTCTGCAAATGGGGCTTTCATTTGCGACATTCGTCGATCCAGGCAGCCATCTTAATATGCCCGTTCTGGCGCGTATTATGGATATGCTGGCTCTGCTGTTGTTCCTGACATTTAACGGCCATTTATGGTTGATTTCGCTGCTGGTCGATACGTTTCACACTCTGCCTATTGGGGGCGAGCCGCTTAACAACAATGCGTTTCTGGCGCTCACCAAAGCAGGAAGTTTAATTTTTCTCAACGGATTGATGCTGGCATTACCGATTATTACCCTGCTGCTGACACTGAATCTGGCGCTGGGATTACTTAATCGTATGGCTCCGCAATTATCAATTTTCGTTATCGGTTTTCCATTAACTCTGACGGTCGGTATTTCATTAATGGCAGCATTAATGCCGTTAATTGCTCCGTTTTGCGAACATTTATTCAGTGAAATTTTTAATTTGCTTGCCGATATTATTAGCGAATTTCCAGCAATATGATTCCGTAATGTTTATCGTGTTATCCTAAGGATTATCCGAAAAATAAAATCAGGCTACATCTTCCAGGATACTCCTCTGGCGCAATATTTATTTTAGTCTCACTCACATATCACAACATTTACTTTACTTTAAGACAATTCCAGGCAAATTATAAAGAACTTTACGGGATAGTAAGTCCGCCTGAAAAATCGCGAGAGTGCCGCATTAGGTGATGCTTGTTGTTCCGTTTAGTCATGATGAAATATTCAGGTAAGGGGAATTATCGTTACGCATTGAGTGAGGGTATGCCATGTCAACGATTATTATGGATTTATGTAGTTACACCCGGCTAGGTTTGACCGGGTATCTGTTGAGTAGAGGGGTTAAAAAAAGAGAAATCAACGACATCGAAACCGTTGATGACCTTGCCATCGCTTGTGATTCACAGCGCCCTTCAGTGGTGTTTATTAATGAGGACTGTTTTATCCACGATGCTTCTAACAGTCAGCGTATCAAGCACATCATTAATCAACATCCCAATACGTTATTTATCGTTTTTATGGCAATTGCCAATGTTCATTTTGATGAATATCTGTTGGTCAGAAAAAATTTATTGATTAGTTCTAAATCAATTAAACCGGAATCTCTCGATGATATCCTTGGCGATATTCTGAAAAAAGAGACAACAATGGCCACTGTTTTAAATATGCCGACGTTATCATTGAGTCGAACCGAATCGAGTATGTTGCGAATGTGGATGGCTGGTCAGGGAACCATTCAGATCTCCGACCAAATGAATATCAAAGCCAAGACCGTTTCATCGCATAAAGGCAATATTAAACGTAAGATCAAAACGCATAATAAACAGGTTATCTATCATGTCGTCCGACTGACGGATAATGTGACTAATGGTATTTTTGTCAACATGCGCTAACACATTCTGACTGGTGGTTTCCCACCAGTCAGGCTGAATGAAATTACTCTGCTTTCTCCACAAAGATACCGTCCTGATGCCCTGCCTCATTAAAGAACCAGATGCCGAGCGGGTAGTCTTCCAGCGAAACCAGGTACATTGTGCCTTCACTAAACTCCTCAACTGCCAGTACCACGCCAGGACGACGCGGACCGCCATCCGTTTTGACTGTTACCCGATCATTCACCTTCATCATTTTCCTCCTGTGGCTTTGTGCCAGTGTAGAACAATTTCTTTTTGCTGGCAGCGCCGGATGAGCGCGAGTGCTGATTTTCTCGACGGTCTATACTTAAAAGATGCCAGGCGTGCATCACGGTCAGCAGCATCAAATGAGTAACGGTTGCGAGGAAAGATGATGAAAACCGCAAAAGAGTACAGCGATACCGCAAAACGTGAGGTCAGCGTCGATGTCGATGCCCTGCTGGCGGCGATCAATGAAATTAGCGAAAGCGAAGTTCATCGCAGCCAGAGTGATTCAGAACACGTCAGTATCGATGGTCGTGAATACCATACATGGCGTGAATTAGCGGATGCCTTTGAACTGGATATTCATGACTTTAGCGTCTCGGAAGTAAACCGCTAAATGCGACATAAAAAAATCCCGGCCCTTGTGGGGGTCGGGATCAAACTTGCTTAAGCAAGAAGCACTTAAAAAATTCGTTACACCAGGAAATCTGATGTGTTCATCACCTTATCTGCAATTTTTTTCGCTGACAAGGAAATATTCTTTGCATGAATGATTAATATCACTAATGAATGAAATTGTGACTTTCGTCACCCCTTATGGCCTCTGCTACGGGCGGGATCGCTCCCAAAAAATGATCAAATACAAATCGTGCTATTTTGAGAAACATCCTGGTAAAGGGAGTATGCGCTACCATGCTTTCAATTCAACAACCACTACTGATTTTCACCGATCTCGATGGCACCCTGTTGGACAGTCATAGCTATGACTGGCAGCCTGCCGCTCCCTGGCTAAACCGTTTACGAGAAGCAGACGTTCCAGTGATTCTCTGCAGCAGTAAAACGTCGGCGGAAATGCTGTACTTGCAAAAAATCCTGGGTCTGCAAGGGTTGCCGCTGATTGCCGAAAACGGAGCGGTGATCCAACTGGATCATCAATGGCAAGATATAGATGGTTTCCCCCGTATCATCTCGGGTATTGCCCATAGTGAAATCAGTCTGGTGTTGAATACGTTACGCGAGAAAGAACATTTCAAATTCACCACTTTTGATGATGTCGATGAGACAACCATTGCTGAATGGACTGGATTAAGCCGTAGCCAGGCGGCGCTGACGCAATTGCATGAAGCCTCGGTCACGCTCATCTGGCGCGACAGTAACGAGCAAATGACGCAATTTACCGCTCGCCTGAACGAGTTAGGGTTGCAGTTTGTCCAGGGCGCTCGCTTCTGGCATGTGTTGGACGCCTCTGCCGGAAAAGATCAGGCCGCCAACTGGATCATCGCGGCATATCAACAATCAGGCGGAGAACGTCCGACGACGCTTGGCTTAGGCGATGGTCCAAATGACGCGCCATTACTGGAAGTGATGGATTACGCGGTCATTGTGAAAGGGCTAAACCGGGAAGGCATTCATCTGCAAAATGAGGATCCGCCTCGTGTCTGGCGAACGCAGCGAGAAGGTCCTGATGGCTGGCGCGAGGGGTTGGATCACTTTTTTACCGTCCGTTAAGGGGTATCACTGGCGCAGACCCGATTACGTCCTGCTTGTTTAGCGAGATACAGCCGACGATCGGCCAGCGATTGCAATTGTTCAAAATCATAATCACCGGTTTCTTCACTGCTGCTCACCCCCAATGAAGCACTGATGCGGATAGTCTTGCTCTTGGCAATCAACATCTCTTTTTCATTCAGCTTCAGACGAATATGTTCGGCAACTTCTTTTGCCTGCTCCAGGCTGGCGCCAGGCAGAATCACACAAAACTCCTCACCACCAACCCGTCCGGCAACATACTGGGGTCGTAATGAACGACTAATTAATCCGGCAGCATGTGACAACACACGGTCGCCCGCCTGGTGACCAAAGCGGTCATTAATCGCTTTAAAATGGTCAAGGTCGACCTGAATGACAGAAAAAGGATGTTTGTGTGTCTGGCACATTTTGGCCAGCGGACGCGCTTTTTCGAACAGTGCGCCACGGTTATACAGGCGGGTTAAAGTGTCGTGCCACGCCTGCCATTGCAACGAGCTTTGCAGGACAAACATATTGCTGACCATCTGGCGAATCACATACCAGGAGATAAGTAACATGGTTGTGAAGAGCGCCCACAACAGGGTTAATGCAATGCTGATACTGCCGAAATCACCACGCACACCTTCGCTAAGCGTATGGATTCGCACTAATACCCCGTCAAAATGATCCAGCCGTTCCCAGCTAACATAGCGACTGTTCATCCGGATTCCACCGCCCGTATCGTGTTCAATGGCCTGCGCAAGTGATGCCAGTTCGCGAGGATCAAAGAGATCTTCGGTAGGATTCTCCGGGTTGGAAGAGGTCAATAATTTCAGTTTACTGTCGTAGAGTTGATATTCACCGTCGAGATTTTTATCGATAGCATTTTGTAAAAATTGCTGCATTGAACGCACGGGAATACTCATTCCCAGCACGCCATACCAGTAATTATTGCTGTCAACCGGCACGCTTACAGTGACTTGTGGTTCAGTAACATTGTTATGGTCATGCTGAGAGGTAAACCAACGCACCGCACGTTGGCGGTTTTCTCGTTGTGAATGACCGATAAACCAGGGTTGGGTGACAAATTCGTAGTAACGCCCGGGCACACTTCGCATAAACAGCGTCGGCTGCGTAGAAACGTAAAATCCGGCGCGCGAGACATACATCGCCTGTTCAACCATCGACGAGGAGTTGTGCGCCAGTCGCAGCAAGTAACCGACTTCCAGCGCGGCGGTAATTTCGTTGTCCAGGGATTCATTTTCGCGAGAAAGCAGATCCCCCTCGCTGACTAACGCATCAGAGACGCCATTTACCGGCAGGGTACGTCGTCTGTTGAGTTCTATCTGCCAGGCATGTTCATCGCGACGTTGTTCGAACTTGGTAACGGCATTGCGCAGAGAGGTGAAATCGAGCGGCGCAACGAGGGCTTCGCGCATCCCGTTACGCAAAAATAATAACTTATCAACGTTATATTGCAGTTGTTTATCAAGCGCGTTGGCAACATTTTCCAGATGGTTACGCTGACTTGAAATATAGGCATCTTCCAGTACGACGACTTCACGCCATGTGAGTAAAGTTGAGAAGATCAACACCACAATAAAGCAGAGATTAACGACATGACCAGGCCCCAGGCGGCGCGCGAGTTTTTTCAGCCAGCTCTGGTTTTCCATTTCTGTCTCGTGCAGCACCCTGACAACTCCCAACCTGCTTTCTTATGATTCTGGCATAACCTGGCAATAGCGTACCGCCAAACAACAATATTTTTATAACGAGGCATGATAAGACGCGCCAGCGTCGCATCAGGCTTTCAATGCCAACGTTGGCACAATCGCCGGATACGGCGTGAACGCCTTATCTGCCCTGGTGTTAATTATACGCTTTTAAACTTCTTCCGATGAACGACTCTTCTCCCCCGGAACAAGCTCAGTTTCATGAAAGGCTTCCCGTTTGACGCCGTAACCGTCATACCAGCGACACTCAACCATGCCGCTGGAATACCCGGTAACAATCATCCGCGGGCCGCCCTCTTTAACCGTTACTTCCTCACTCACCACAAAGCTCATACTCGCCTCCTTTTTTCGAGTGAAACTTGTTCACCTTAGTCGAGAATGGCGAATTTTGCATACCAGCCAGTGAGAATATTAATGTACCTGACCGCGCATTTTCGCTACTGCTTTCACTGCCAATACGACGATGCTACCGATGATAAAACCAAGAATCAGATTTAAAACAGTCGGTAATATCATCGCCACCAGCGCACTCTGCTGCCCGGAGAAATGTTCAATAGCATGATGCAGCGGCGCAATACCATGTACCACAATGCCACCACCGACGAGAAACATCGCCAGCGTGCCGACGATCGATAACGCTTTCATCAGCCAGGGCGCGATAATCAATAACCCCTTGCCCAGCGCCTGTATAACCGTACTGGATTTTTCCGCCAGCCAGTAACCCAGATCATCAATCTTAACGATGATCCCCACCAGACCGTAGACGCCCACGGTAACCACCAGTGCGATCCCTGAAAGCACCAGCACCTGATTAAGCAACGGCGCTTCCGCCACAATCCCCAGCGTGATAGCGACAATTTCCGCAGACAAAATAAAATCGGTACGAATCGCCCCTTTTATTTTGTCCTTTTCGAACTTCAGCGGATCCTGCGCTGCCAGTTTTTCCAGACGCTGCTGACTCTGCGCCGGATCCTCTTTATGCTTACGCGCCTCCAGCATATGCAGCACCTTCTCTACCCCTTCAAAGCAGAGAAATGCACCGCCAATCATCAACAGCGGTGTAATCGCCCACGGGATAAACGCACTGATGATCAGCGCCAACGGCACCAGAATCACTTTGTTGATGAGCGATCCCTTCGCCACGCCCCAGACCACGGGTAATTCCCGGTTGGCACGCACACCTGAAACTTGTTGCGCATTGAGCGACAAGTCATCCCCTAATACACCAGCGGTTTTCTTCGCCGCCAGCTTGCCCATCACGGAGATATCGTCCAGCAAAGTGGCGATATCATCGAGCAACGTCAATAAACTACTCCCGGCCAAAAGCATTCCCTCTCATTTTTATTGTTGACGGTGCTAAGTATGAAGCAAAATCGGCTTGTCTGATACTTGCTTCACAAGTCAACATTTTATTAACAATCAATTACGATTATATCTCTCGCCAGTGAAATGATTTTCACGTTTACTATGAACCGCCTTTTTATTTCCATCGTGAGGGATTATGCGTTTCCGCCAGTTGTTACCGCTTTTTGGCGCACTGTTTGCGCTGTATATCATTTGGGGCTCAACCTATTTTGTCATTCGGATTGGGGTAGAAAGCTGGCCACCGTTAATGATGGCGGGCGTGCGCTTTCTGGCAGCCGGTATTTTACTAATGGCATTTTTACTGCTGCGCGGGCACAAATTGCCGCCGCTACGTCCACTGCTTAATGCCGCGCTTATTGGCCTGTTACTGCTGGCTGTCGGTAACGGCATGGTAACGGTAGCCGAACATCAAAACGTCCCTTCCGGCATTGCCGCCGTGGTGGTGGCAACGGTGCCACTCTTTACCCTGTGCTTCAGCCGCCTGTTTGGCATAAAAACGCGCAAACTGGAGTGGCTTGGCATCGCCATTGGGTTAGCGGGGATCATCATGCTCAACAGTGGCGGTAATTTAAGCGGCAATCCGTGGGGCGCGATCCTGATTTTGATCGGGTCTGTGAGTTGGGCATTTGGTTCAGTTTATGGCTCACGAATCACTCTGCCAGTGGGGATGATGGCGGGAGCCATTGAAATGCTGGCGGCAGGCGTGGTGTTAATGATCGCATCGATGATTGCGGGTGAAAAACTGACGGCGCTCCCTTCTCTTTCGGGCTTCCTGGCGGTCGGCTATCTGGCGCTGTTTGGTTCGATCATCGCCATCAACGCTTATATGTATTTAATCCGCAATGTCAGCCCGGCTCTGGCGACCAGCTACGCTTATGTTAACCCGGTGGTCGCGGTATTACTGGGTACGGGGCTGGGTGGCGAAACGCTATCGCGGATTGAATGGCTGGCACTGGGCGTGATTGTCTTCGCGGTGGTGCTGGTAACGCTGGGGAAATATCTCTTTCCCGCAAAACCCGTTGTCGCCCCCGTCATTCAGGACACATCAAGCGAGTAAATGAATCCCCAGAGAGTCGATCTGCGCGCTGGCACCCTCGCTGCAGATCCACTCTTCCAGACGCTCGGTCAGCGCCGCGTCCGTCAACTTCTCTCGCCCACGTAACGCACACTCCCAGACAATCAATACACGCCAGCCGAGTTCCTGCAATCGATTAATATCACGACGATCGCGCTCGACATTTTTACCTATCTTCTCCAGCCAGAACTCCGTTCGTGTGGCAGGAACTTTGAACAAATGGCAATGATGATGGTGCCAGAAGCAGCCGTGGGTAAATATCACGCAGCGATACTCATCGAGGACAAAATCCGGACGTCCGGGTAGACTGGCACCCTGAACGCGAAACATCAGCCCCTGTCCGGTTAACAGACTGGCCAGGCGCTTCTCGATTGCTGTATCGTGCGTGGCAATCGCGCGCATATTTTTGCTACGCGTGGCCTTATCGTGAACGTCGGCCATGTTGTGCCTCTTGCTGACGCAACGCTACCGCCTGTTTGATTTTTGGCTCGAGCAGTTTTGCCACCGCGGCAAAGACCGGTACGACTACCGAGTTGCCGAACTGGCGATAGGCCTGAGTGTCAGAAACCGGAATGCGGAATTTCGCTTCATGCGGCGCTTCAAAGCCCATCAACCGTGCGCATTCACGAGGTGTTAACCGACGCGGACGATGTTGCTGATTCTGCGGATCGTCAAAGTCTTTCTCACCTGTTGCCATATCCCAGCCGCGATCGATTAAAATTTCTGCGCCATCTTTGTAATAGCGGGCAGAAAGCGTGCGCGTGACACTTTGCGGATTGTTCGGATAAACCATCCCGTACCCGAAGCCGTTACCGCGCGCCTGATGTTTTTTCGCATAGCGATAGAGGTACTTCCACAGCACCGGCGTCAGAATATATTTCGCTTCGACTATCGGATCCAGCAACTCCGCCAGCGTCACTCGCTGCGCAGGGAAACAATCGCTGATATCACGCAGGGTAAAATCTTGCTTCAGATTAAGATCGCGACGGAAACCCACCAGCACAATGCGTTCACGGTGCTGCGGTAAAAAATGTTTGCCATCAATGATCTTCGGATCGTTCGGGCCATTATCTTCTGCATCGGCTACGTCATAGCCCAGTTCGTCCAGCGTCTGCATGATGATGCGGAACGTTTTGCCCTGGTCGTGACTTTTCAGGTTTTTGACGTTTTCAAGTACAAAAATCGCCGGACGGCGGGCGTCGATAATGCGTACCACATCAAAAAACAACGTCCCCTGGGTATCGCAGGCAAAACCGTGCGCGCGACCAAGAGAGTTCTTTTTCGATACGCCAGCCAGGGAAAACGGCTGGCAAGGAAAACCGGCCAATAAAACATCATGTTCAGGAATGTGCTGACGAATATGTGCCGCCGCTGCTTCATCGCTCACGCCCTCTTTATGGCTCAGGGTAATGTCGCGGATATCTTCATTAAAGTGATGCGTAGCCGGGTCGCAATAATGATTCGCTTTGTAGGTGCGTACCGCATGTTTATTCCATTCACTGGTAAACACGCATTGACCGCCAATCGACTCAAAACCGCGACGGATGCCACCAATTCCGGCAAACAGATCGATAAAACGAAACGCATAGTGCGGATGATGTGCAGGTGGTTTGGGTAACAACGTTTGCAGATGAGCGAACTCTTTCTCACTTAAACGGTGCCATGCCGAATCATTCGCCAGCGCACGTTTTAAAATCGCCGCGCTCCAGTGATTCTCACCCACACCATTAAGTTGCGCCACCAATGTTTTAACATCATAAATTTGCAGCAGTTTCTCCAGCATTGCCTGTGCGGCATTCCCGGTGCTGTATGAATCGGTTACTGATATATTTTCCTGCATAGATTTAACCGGCCATCTGAGATGGCCGACAGGTTAACATAATTACTTCAGTTTAGGGCCACGCGGTCAGCCTGCAGGAGAAAAGGCACGAATCACGTCATGATCCACACCTTCATTCTCGCCCGCCAGTTCAGCGCTGAGTTTAGCCATAAACTCCACCTGAAAACGGGCGTTGTGTTGCGCCAGTTGTTTACCTTTTGTCGTTTGCATGGTTTGCGGTAGTTTCAGCAGCTTAGTCTGGAAATGATCCAGCGCGTAGCGTTTATCATCAAGCGGGCGATGCTGCGCGAACGGGTCTTCACCGTCAAACAACGCCACACCCAGCGAGCCTGAGACCGCAAACACTCGCGCCAGACCAATCGCGCCTAAAGCTTCCAGCCTGTCTGCATCCTGCACGATTTTGGCTTCCGCCGTTAAAGGTGTAATTTGTGCGCTGAAACTGTGTGCCGCGATAGCATGGCAAATGGCGTCTATTTTCTCTGGCGGAAAATCGACAAATTCCGCACTTAAAATGCGACGCGCCTCTTCTGCCGCCAGTAATGAGGAGCGCTGCCGTTGCGGATGATTTTTCGCCAGGCTCACAATATCGTGAAAATAACAGGCGGTTAAAATGACCAGCATATCGACGTCTTCATCTGCCGCCAGTTTCTGCGCTGTCGCCCAGACACGACGAAAATGACACAGGTCATGGGCCACGTCCTGGTGCGTTTGATGGTTTTTAAACCAGTTTTCAAACCGTGCCTGCCAGTGTTGTAAATCCATACACGCTCCGCTGCAAATGAGTCGCAACCTTAGCAGTTTTTACTCATAGCGTCTGCTACGCACGGGTCGGGGTCGGGTGTACCACGCAATACCACCTAACAACGCTCCGACCAGGGCCATAAACAAAAATCCCACTAATGCCCCTAACCACTTTCCTGCGGTAGAGCCTAAATCACTTTCAAATCCCGACACGGGGGCATCCGGGATCCTGCTCATCACCCAAATGTAACGCGCCATTACCCAGACGAAATAGCCACACCATGTATAGAAGGCCCATAAAGCCAGTTTGCCGCCAGGGCTGCGAGAAAGTCTCTCTTCCATCGTTGTCGAACCGTACTCCATTTTAAGATAACCCGGGAAATTCAGACTTAGCACTATTATGTGATAAAAGTCACATTTTTCCACATTAGTTGAGACAGTCAAGTCTCACTCATTTTTTGAACAAATATATAAATCTTAGCCAATGGCTATTATTTGCAGAAAAAACAAATAAGAAAGTATTTTTCTTTCGGCAGTGGATAATTAATTAATTCACATCTTGTATATATTAGCACTGAATACAATTATACCTTTTCCGTTTTCTGTGTCATGATAACCCCGTTATTAGCCTTTATCGTCTTGTTTATATTTTTGGGCCGGCATGATGCCGGCTTTTTTTATGCCATTCATAATGTGCGCAAGATCACTCAGGGTCTTTGGTGCAACACTCATTGACACAACCTATCCTTCCGCAAAATCAATAATCTATTGATATACAACCATAAATGACATGAATTTTTGTATCTGCAATTCATAATTTTGAATTATATTAAATAAGATAGAAACATTTTGAAATCTTTTAAATATATTTGTTACATGTAATCTTTAAAATAAAATGAACTTCATAGAATAGTATCCAAATGTGCTTTTTTTTGGATAATGGCACTTATTGATATATTCATGAAGATTATAATCACAAGGGAATACATAATGAAAAGAAAAGTTCTGGCAATGCTGGTCCCGGCGTTATTAGTTGCTGGCGCAGCAAATGCGGCTGAAATTTATAATAAAGATGGTAATAAACTTGATCTGTACGGTAAAGCTGTTGGTCTGCACTACTTCGCTGATGATGCAGCGAATAGCGATGGCGACCAGTCCTACGCCCGTATCGGTTTTAAAGGTGAAACTCAGATCGCTGATCAATTCACTGGTTATGGTCAATGGGAATACAACTTGCAGGCAAATGGTCCTGAAAGTAACAGAGCGGGTTCTGCTACCCGTCTGGCGTTCGCAGGCTTAGGTTTTGGCCAGAATGGTACTTTCGACTATGGTCGTAACTACGGCGTTGTTTATGATATTGAAGCATGGACCGATATGCTGCCGGAATTTGGTGGTGATACCTACGCTGGCGCTGACAACTTCATGAACGGCCGTGCTAATGGTGTAGCAACCTACCGTAACAATGGCTTCTTCGGTCAGGTTGATGGCCTGAACTTTGCTTTGCAATATCAAGGCAATAATGAAAGCGATGGTCTGTTTGGCCAGGAAGGTTCAGGTAATGGTAATGGTCGTAAACTGTCTAAAGAAAATGGTGACGGTTTCGGTATGTCCACCTCTTATGATTTCGACTTCGGTTTAAGTCTGGGTGCTGCATACTCCAACTCTGACCGTACCGATAATCAGGTTCACAAAGGTTATCATGATACTCGTTACGGAGACCGCTTCGATGCAACTGCTGGCGGTGAAACAGCGGAAGCATGGACCGTTGGTGCTAAATACGACGCGAATAACGTTTACTTAGCAGCCATGTACGCTGAAACTCGTAACATGACTGGTTACGGTGATGCTGATGCCATCGCTAATAAAACTCAGAACTTTGAAGTTGTTGCTCAGTATCAGTTCGACTTCGGTCTGCGCCCGTCCATCGCTTACCTGCAATCTAAAGGTAAGGATTTAGGCGGATTGAATGGTGATAACTTCGACAGCCAGGGGAATCATCATTACGCAAACAAAGATCTGGTTAAATACGTTGAAGTCGGTGCGACTTACTACTTCAACAAAAACATGTCCACCTATGTTGATTACAAAATCAACCTGCTGGATAACGACGATGACTTCTACAAAGCAAACGGCATCGCAACCGATGATATCGTTGCTGTAGGCTTAGTCTACCAGTTCTAATCAGCCAACGCGCCACGGCACGTTACTGTAAAAACTCATCCAGCCTGAGTTCGTCCCTCATTGAACTCGGGCTTTTTTATCCCCCTCGTCAAATCACCAGCAGCGGCACTCTCAACCGCTGTAGCATGTCGACAAAACTCAATTCCTGGGTGACTCCCGGCACAATAACATCTGCCAGTTTCTGTTCAACCAGAGTCGCTAAACAGTGCAAAGCCTGAGCACGTAGTGCATCTTTAAAACGATGCATGTCAGAAACATATCTACGCTCCAGGATTCTTACATATTCCGGAATAAAGCCAGGTAAATGAATATGCCCTGAAGAAACGTTAGCGAAAAACTACGCATAATAAAGTGATAGTTCCCTATCATCCCGAGAAAGACATTCACCGGAATAACAATATTTCAGTACATAGAAAACCTCTGAAAACATCTTAATATAAAAAAGACTATAAATTATTATTAATTTATCTGTTAAAGATTATAGTTACGCCTTAAATATTTGGCGCATTATATCTGCTGTAACCTTAGCCACTCCTCGCACACCTGTTTCTGGTTGCTACTGTAATTAGAGAATCTGATAGCATGTAATTAACCATATCTGTCATCAGTTAAGCTTAATCTGATTCATCATTTTTCCACGACTAACGGTTATACAGAACGGCTTCATCATTATTTTTTGCTAAAAATCTCATTTATGATTCTTACAGTCGCCCTATGTAACGAGAGTATGCAATCTCATCTTTTCTGAAAAATGAACTAAAATATATTGCTACGCTTTACGTTTTTTATTGCAAATAAGGTTGATTCGATGAGAACACTATTCGTTAACTGTGATGTATTTTCCCTGACGTGTTTAACGCAACCCTCTACCGCTTTAGGTATATTGACTCGTTTTACGTTCCTGGTTAAATATAGCATCCAGCTCAGTCGCGAATATAGTGACTAACCTACCGAAGTAACAATAAGGAATACACTATGACTGTTCAAACAAGTAAGAACCCGCAGATTGATATTGCTGAAGATAATGCGTTCTTCCCTTCAGAATATTCGCTTAGCCAATATACCAGTCCTGTATCTGATCTTGATGGTGTGGACTACCCAAAACCGTATAGCGGTAAGCATAAAATTCTGGTGATCGCCGCTGACGAACGCTATTTGCCGACCGATAACGGTAAACTATTCTCGACGGGCAACCATCCCATTGAAACGTTGCTGCCGTTGTATCACCTGCATGCTGCTGGTTTCGAGTTCGAAGTTGCGACCATCTCTGGCCTGATGACGAAGTTTGAATACTGGGCTATGCCACACAAAGATGAAAAAGTGATGCCATTCTTTGAGCAGCACAAATCTCTGTTCCGCAATCCGAAGAAATTAGCGGATGTTGTCGCCAGCCTCAACGCAGACAGCGAGTACGCAGCAATCTTTGTTCCTGGTGGTCATGGTGCTCTTATTGGCTTACCTGAAAGCAAAGAAGTTGCTACCGCTCTGCAATGGGCAATTGAAAACGACCGCTTTGTTATCTCTCTTTGTCACGGCCCGGCTGCGTTTCTGTCGCTCCGCCACGGTGATAACCCACTAAACGGTTATTCAATTTGCGCATTCCCGGATGCAGCAGACAAACAAACACCAGATATTGGCTATATGCCGGGTCATCTGACCTGGTACTTCGGTGAAGAACTGAAGAAAATGGGAATGAACATCATCAATGATGACATTACTGGCCGGGTACATAAGGATCGTAAACTTCTCACCGGAGACAGCCCTTTTGCAGCGAATGCGCTGGGCAAACTTGCTGCACAGGAAATGCTGGCGGCATACGTGGGTTAACCGGACATCACTTACGGTGTAATAAAAAAGTGGGGGTTTATCTCCCCCACTGAATAAACGAGAGATGTTCACCACCAGTTGTTGACGCTTTATCTCTTGTCTTACCTCCATTTTTGCATCAGCTTCATGCATTGAAGAATGCAATACAATCCTTTGTTGAAATAATAAGTATAATTCAAGCAAATCATTAACACATAAAATATAAGGACATGTTATGTGGCATTACGTTATTTATCGATTTTAGAAAACGACTATCTCTGATAAACTCCATCACGTTTTAACCAGTAGGGAAGCGAGGTTAGATATGTCGTTAACGTCAATTTTTAGACGCATTGCATTTAGCTATTATGATTATTCATGTGAAGATATTGATATTGCAAATACTGAATTTGCAGTCATTCACATTCCAGATCAAATTGGTGATGCAATGGCTATTTACCCAATAATTAGATCGCTGGAATCACATAAAATAAAACATTTATTAATTGTCACATCTACAATTAATAAATCTGTTTTTGATGCGCTTCATCTTAAATACACCAAATTAACATTAGTCAGTATGACAATGCAGGACTATGCCAGCTTAAATGAAATAAAAAAACTGGCGAAAAGTATAAGAGAGCAACACGGTACACCAGATCTCTGCATTGAAGCGATGCGCAAGAAAAACTTGAAAACAATGCTATTCATAAGTCATTTAAAGGCGAAAACGAATTTACAAGTTGTGGGTTTAACGATGACATGTTATTCCCCATTATGTAAATCGGCATCAACAATGGATCAGTCTCTTCGAGCGCCAGTACCAATGACATGGGCTTTCATGATGCGAGAAGCAGGTTTCCCACCCGTCCCCCCTTTATTTGAATTACCGATCCACGAAGAGGTAATAGACGAGGTACATTATGAACTGGATCCATTGGGTTCTTATATCGCTCTTAATCTTGATGGCAGTGCCCAGGAAAGAACCTTTTCAGAAACAATAGCTCAAAAGCTAATAGCTATGATTAAAAATGAAACAAATATGCCAATTGTCATTGTTCATGGACCCAATGGTACTGAAAAAGCAGTAGAGCTAACCCAGTATTTTGACAATGTCTATCATTTATCGTTGGCTCCTTCAATAGCACGTTCTGCTGCCGTCATAAAAAATGCTTTTCTCGCGATAACGCCAGATACCTCTATTTTGCATATGACAAGTGCTTATAATGTTCCTGTCATCGCCGTGTATGCCGATTATAAAACACGCTGGCCTGCAATGGCGGATATTTCAGAGACAATTGTAGTAGGGAAAGAGATTGATCGCATCAATCTGGATGAATTCAGGAACACGGTGAAAAGAATTATCGTAAAAATTCAATCCTGATGTAATTATCAGATTTAAGAGATTTTAGATATGTCTGTTATGATTTGGCGCTAAATAGCAAAAAGCCTGCTTAAAGCAGGCTTTTTTGAATTTGGCTCCTCTGACTGGACTCGAACCAGTGACATACGGATTAACAGTCCGCCGTTCTACCGACTGAACTACAGAGGAATCGTGAGAACGAGGCGAATATTACTGAGTGGTGCAGCGAGTGTCAACACTAAAATTCACAAGCCATTTCAATCGGTTAATTAAGCAACAAAATTGATATTTAATGAACATCTGGTGCTGAATATGCGTCCCTTTCATTAGCATTTCGCAGTCTTTGCAGTGGATCCTGCTGATAAAATTGGCAGAAACGTTGCCACAGCGAGGGGAAGCGAGGCGCAAAAAGCTCCGGAGCACTAAAAAAGTATTCGGAAAGCACGGCAAAACATTCGGCAGGATCACTGGCAGCATAAGCATCGATGCTGGAGGCATTCTCCCCCACTAACTCAATTTCTTCCTGAATGTTATCCATCGCAGCGTGAAGATCGTGTTCCCAGCCCGCGACTTCGCGTAAAGAAATAAAGGGGACGCCACTGGCGCGATCGCCATTTCGGGTGTCCAGTTTATGTGCAACTTCATGGATAATCAGATTAAATCCCGAGGCATCGAAAGAATCCTGTATATCGAGCCAATTCAGCACGATGGGACCTTGCTGCCAGCTTTGACCTGACTGAACAATACGTTGATTATGAACCAGCCCTATATCGTCTTCCCATTCATCGTCTACCACAAATGGTGCCGGGTAAATTAACACTTCATGAAATCCATCCAGCCATTCCAGTCCCAGTTCCATAACAGGTAAGCAAAACAGCAAGGCAATGCGACCACTTTTCAATGCATCAAGTTCAACGCCTTGTAAAGGAACCAGCCGTTTTTGTTGCAAAAAACGTTCAGCCAGAGTGACTAATTTGTTTTGCTCTTGCTCAGTCAAACATGTCAAAAGAGGTATCGCCAAAGCTTCCTTCCACGGAATTGCATCATCATGGGCGGTTTCTTGTACTTTCCAGGGCCACTTAATCATCGTTTTGCTCGCAAACTCGTCACTTGAACAAAATTGCACGGACAGAGACTGTTAAAATGCCAAATTTCCTGGCATCATGGCAACAATCTGAACGGAGAGATGCCGGAGCGGCTGAACGGACCGGTCTCGAAAACCGGAGTAGGGGCAACTCTACCGGGGGTTCAAATCCCCCTCTCTCCGCCAATCATTCAAACAGCTAGTCCGCCCCATGTCAGTGACACAAATCCCATTGAGAAAATTCGAAAAATTCATCCGCGAAAAATAACGCCTGTAAGTAACCTGCGCGACTTTAGCAATCACATTTTTCTCGCTGTTTTTGAATTTCTAATACGCGCCTGAACCCACAATTCTGTTTCGTTTCCGCACATTACAGTGATGTCCCTACCCGTCCCCCATAGTCATTTCCTGACATAAAAACATTTGCAGATGCTCTCTGTCGCGGTAGTCTCATAAGGTTCGTTTATAGTTCGACGGCAATGTGAGTTACCTTTTCCATACTAATTATAAAAAGACAGTACAAACAGGAACATTATGGACTCCACGCTCATCTCCACGCGTCCCGATGAAGGCACGCTTTCGTTAAGTCGCGCCCGACGAGCTGCGTTAGGCAGTTTCGCCGGTGCCGTCGTCGACTGGTACGATTTTTTACTCTATGGCATTACCGCCGCACTGGTGTTTAATCGCGAGTTTTTCCCGCAAATAAGCCCGGCAATGGGAACGCTCGCCGCATTTGCTACTTTTGGGGTCGGTTTCCTTTTCCGTCCGCTCGGAGGTGTCATTTTCGGCCATTTTGGCGACCGTCTGGGACGTAAACGCATGTTAATGCTGACCGTCTGGATGATGGGCATCGCAACAGCTTTGATTGGTATTCTCCCTTCGTTTTCGACTATTGGCTGGTGGGCACCGATTTTACTGGTGACGCTGCGTGCCATTCAGGGTTTTGCCGTCGGCGGAGAGTGGGGAGGCGCTGCATTGCTGTCTGTTGAAAGCGCGCCGAAAAATAAAAAAGCCTTTTACAGCAGCGGCGTACAAGTTGGTTACGGTGTAGGGTTACTACTTTCAACCGGACTGGTTTCACTGATCAGCATGATGACTACTGATGAGCAGTTTTTGAGCTGGGGCTGGCGCATCCCTTTCCTGTTTAGCATCATACTGGTGCTGGGCGCATTGTGGGTGCGTAATGGCATGGAGGAGTCCGCTGAATTTGAACAACAGCAACATAATCAAGTGACCGCGCAAAAGCGTATCCCGGTTATCGAAGCCCTGTTACGACATCCCGGCGCTTTCCTGAAGATTATTGCACTACGCCTGTGCGAGTTGCTGACAATGTATATCGTTACCGCCTTTGCACTTAACTATTCAACCCAGAATATGGGGTTACCGCGCGAATTGTTCCTTAATATTGGTTTGCTGGTGGGTGGGTTAAGCTGTCTGACAATTCCCTGTTTTGCCTGGCTTGCCGACCGTTTTGGCCGCCGTAGGGTGTATATCACTGGCGCGTTAATTGGAGCGTTAAGCGCGTTTCCTTTCTTTATGGCGCTTGAGGCACAGTCCATTTTCTGGATTGTTTTCTTCTCCATTATGCTGGCGAACATTGCGCATGACATGGTGGTTTGTGTGCAACAACCGATGTTCACCGAGATGTTTGGTGCCAGTTATCGCTACAGCGGCGCGGGGGTCGGATACCAGGTTGCCAGTGTGGTAGGGGGTGGATTTACACCTTTTATTGCTGCAGCTCTCATTACTTATTTTGCTGGAGACTGGCATAGCGTCGCCATTTATTTGCTGGCAGGATGCCTGATTTCCGCAATAACTGCTTTGTTGATGAAAGACAATCAACGCGCCTGAGGGTCTGGCGAAGATCATTCGATCTTCGCCTTCCACTTTTGTTTCACATTCCTGTGACATACTATCGGAAACGCGGTAATTGTATGGAACAGGAGACACACATGAATAATAAGGGCTCCGGTCTGACCCCAGCTCAGGCACTGGATAAACTCGACGCGCTGTATGAGCAATCTGTAGTCGCTTTACGCAATGCCATTGGCAAATATATTAAAAGTGGCGAATTGCCTGATGAAAACGCCCGCAAACAAGGTCTTTTTGTCTATCCATCACTGACCGTGACCTGGGACGGCAGCACAACCAATCCCCCCAAAACACGCGCTTTCGGTCGCTTTACTCACGCTGGCAGCTATACCACCACCATCACACGCCCTGCTCTCTTTCGTTCGTATCTCAATGAACAACTTACTTTGTTGTATCAGGATTATGGCGCGCATATCTCCGTGCAACCGTCACAGCATGAAATCCCCTACCCCTATGTCATTGATGGCTCCGAGTTAACGCTTGATCGCTCAATGAGCGCCGGGCTAACGCGTTATTTCCCGACAACAGAGCTGGCACAAATTGGCGATGAAACTGCAGACGGCATTTATCATCCGGCGGAATTTTCTCCGTTATCGCATTTTGATGCACGCCGGGTAGATTTTTCCCTCGCGCGGTTACGCCATTATACCGGCACACCTGTCGAACATTTTCAGCCGTTCGTCTTGTTTACCAACTACACACGTTATGTGGATGAATTCGTTCGTTGGGGATGCAACCAGATCCTTGATCCTGAAAGCCCTTATATTGCACTTTCTTGCGCTGGCGGGAACTGGATCACTGCCGAAACAGAAGCACCTGAAGAAGCAATTTCCGACCTCGCATGGAAAAAACACCAGATGCCCGCCTGGCATTTAATCACTATTGATGGTCAGGGCATCACTCTGGTGAATATTGGCGTGGGGCCGTCAAATGCAAAAACCATCTGTGATCATCTGGCGGTGCTACGTCCGGATGTCTGGTTAATGATTGGTCACTGCGGTGGATTACGTGAAAGCCAGTCTATTGGTGATTATGTACTTGCGCATGCTTATTTACGCGATGACCACGTTCTCGATGCGGTTCTGCCGCCCGATATTCCTATTCCCAGCATTGCTGAAGTGCAACGTGCGCTTTATGACGCGACCAAGCTGGTCAGCGGTAGACCGGGTGAGGAAGTTAAACAGCGGTTACGTACTGGCACTGTGGTAACCACAGATGACAGGAACTGGGAGCTGCGCTACTCGGCTTCTGCACTGCGTTTTAACTTAAGCCGGGCCGTGGCGATTGATATGGAAAGTGCAACCATTGCAGCACAAGGATATCGTTTCCGCGTGCCATACGGGACGCTACTGTGTGTTTCAGATAAGCCGTTGCATGGTGAGATTAAACTTCCCGGCCAGGCTAACCGTTTTTACGAAGGTGCTATTTCCGAGCACCTGCAAATTGGCATTCGGGCGATAGATTTGCTGCGCGCGGAAGGCGATCGACTGCATTCGCGTAAACTGCGAACCTTTAATGAGCCGCCGTTCCGGTAATGAGTTCAGATCCTTTGCGTCAGGAAAAAATGTGAAGGATTTGATAAGTAGCAAAGCAAAAAGCCCGCTATCAAAGCGGGCTTTTCAGAATTTGGCTCCTCTGACTGGACTCGAACCAGTGACATACGGATTAACAGTCCGCCGTTCTACCGACTGAACTACAGAGGAATCGTGAGAACGGGGCGAATATTAACTATGCCCATCCACAATGTCAAAGCCTGTTTTTTAATTTTGAAAGCGTTTGCTGAAATATTCTGCGTTTTGCCGTTTATTCCGACACAACTGGCTTTTTTTCACACTTTTTATGTTCAGCGCGAGGATATTTCCATAGCCAACGCCCGGTCACCATCCGCCAGTAAAACAGCACGGCACGCACGGCCCAGTCGGCAAACATCCCCATCCAGACGCCAACCACGCCCCAGTCAAGCATAATTCCCAGCGCATAACCCACAACCACGCGGCATCCCCACATGCTCAGCATAGAAACCCACATGGCGTAGCGTGCATCACGAGCACCTTTAAAACCAGCAGGTAACACCCATGAGGCGGACCAAATAGGCATAAACAAAGCGTTTAGCCAAATCAGAATCACAACGACATGTTTAACTTGTGGATCCTGGGTATAAAACGACGCCATAACTCCGGCAAAAGGGGCAGTCAACCAGGCTATTGCCGTTAGTCCAATAGTGGACAGCCAGAAAACATGCCGCAACTGAATTTCTGCTTGCGCTATCTGCCCTACCCCCAGTCTTCGACCGGTGATTATTGTGGAGGCTGAACCGAGTGCACTTCCTGGTAAATTGATAAGAGCCGCGATCGAAAAAGCGATAAAGTTCCCGGCAATAACGCTGGTTCCCATCCCGGCGACAAACATTTGTGTTAATAACCGGCCACTGGTAAATAATACAGATTCAACGCTCGCAGGAATACCGATCCCCATTACTTCCCAGATAATGCTGAAATTCAAAGGCTTAAAATAGCTCTTTAACGAGATCCGTAGCGCAGGGTTAAAACCAATCGCCAGTACCCACAAAATTGCAATTGCGCCAATATAACGGGAAATAGTTAATCCCAGCCCAGCCCCGACAAAACCCAATCCCTGCCAGGAAAAAAGACCGTAAATTAATATACCGCTAATAATAATATTAAGAATATTCAGGCTGCCGTTTATAAGCAGCGGTATTTTCGTATTCCCTGCACCGCGAAGTGCCCCACTGCCAATCAAGGTGATAGCCGCCGCAGGATAACTGATTACCGTTAGCTCCAGGTAAGTCAGCGCCAGTGCTTTCACTTCCGTCGAGGCATCACCTGCAACAAATTCGATAATGTGCTCGCCAAAATGATGAATAAGAACAGCCAACAGCACGGCAAACAACGTCATGATTACCAATGATTGCCGTGTCGCTACTCTGGCTCGCCGTCGATCACGTTTACCGAGACTAAATGCCACAACGACAGTAGTACCAAGATCGATAGCGGCAAAAAAGGCCATAATGACCATATTGAAGCTATCAGCCAACCCTACGCCCGCCATCGCATCTTTTCCCAGCCAACTGACCAGAAAAGTGCTCAGGACGCCCATCAACAGGACACAGGCATTCTCCATAAAGATAGGAACAGCAAGCGGAGTTATCTCACGCCAGAACAACACTTTGTAACTCTTGCGTTTTGCGTGCCAGCGAGTGTGGCGTAAAGCAGAGGAGATATTCAAAGCCGACCCTAATTGCAGAAAGTGAAACCACATTTCAAATAATGAGGGAGAATCAGCAAAGCTGCAAAGATTTTCGCTGTCAAATTGTCTGCAAATGCAACAAACTGTTGATAGAAACGGCAAACAGTTAGTTTTTTTAAAAATCGGGTTTGACAAAATATTTTTCGCCGTTAAGATGTGCCCCAACAGCGATTCCTCTGTAGTTCAGTCGGTAGAACGGCGGACTGTTAATCCGTATGTCACTGGTTCGAGTCCAGTCAGAGGAGCCAAATTTCTGAAAAGCCCGCTTTGATAGCGGGCTTTTTGTTATATCTGATAATCAATTACCTCTTCACTCTTTTCCATCACCTGCCGCTTAATATCCTCAACCGACAATCCAGCGTTACACAGTTCCAGAAAGTGCCAGACGTAGTTACGCTGCAGTTGCCCTCGTTTCAGCCCCAACCAGACAGTATTGGCATCGAAAAGATGGCGAGTATCCAGACGAATTAAATTCTCTTCCTCTTGTTCACCGCTGGATTGTTCGGCTACTAATCCGATTCCCAGCCCAAGAGCGACGTAGGTTTTGATGACATCAGAATCCTGGGCGCTCAATACAATATCTGCCAGCAAACCTTTGCGGGTAAATGCATCATCAATACGCGAGCGGCCTGTAATCCCCTGCCGGTAAGTGATCAACGGCCACTTCGCTATTGATTCCAGCGTTAATGGCGTAATTTTTGTTAAAGGATGATTAACAGGAACAAGCAAACTATGATGCCAACGAAACCAGGGGAAGGCGACGAGTTGGAGGTCATTGCTCAAACGCTCACTGGCTATGCCAATATCAGCGCCGCCATTTTGTAGCAATGTGGCAATTTCCTGTGGCGTTCCCTGGATAAGCTCGAGTCGCACTTCCGGGAAAAGTTCGCGAAAGACTTTAATGACATCCGGCAAGCTGTAGCGAGCCTGAGTATGCGTCGTTGCGATAGTGAGTACGCCAGACGTATCGTTGGTAAACAGCTCGGCAAGCCGACGAACATTACTGGCTTCATTCAGAATACGTTCTGCAATAACCAGTAACGCTTTGCCCGGTTCAGTCATGCCAAGAAGCCGTTTGCCCCGACGAATGAATATTTCTATACCAAGTTCATCCTCCAGCTCTCGAATATGACGGCTGACACCAGACTGTGAGGTAAAGAGCATATTCGCGACCTCTGTCAGATTGTAATCCTGACGGGCAGCCTCGCGGATTATCTTTAGCTGTTGGAAATTCACGGTAAACTCCGGGCATATCAGACATCCACTATTGTTAGAGTCTAATGCCCGGCATAACAAATAATAAAAACCTGCATCTTATTCCATTCGGATATAACGTTTAGCTCACCAATTGCCATTGTCTTTTTTCCATAGCTGGATTACTAATCACTGACAACAGAAGCTCTTTCACTGCCTGCGCCTGTGGCGATAAATTCGATCTGGCGGGTAAATTTAATGACAATGAGAGACTCATTGAAGGTGTGGTAATACGTGACATCCAACCGTTAACAGCGTCACATAACGAACGCGCGGCCGATTCCGGTAATACTGCAACGCCCATACCGCTGGCAATCGCGGCGGTAAGTGTGGCGATAGACTCAATTTCACCGATAACTTTAGCTGTGAGTCGCCGTAGGGAAAAAGCCTCATCGACACGAAGTCTTACTGCACTGTAATCGCCGGGAAGGAAGAGGTTCATTTGCGCTATAGCATTAACATCAACGCTTTGCCCAGGACAATCCTGAGTACCGACAAGAAACAGATCTTCTTTTAACAAGGCCTGGCTGGATACGCCTGACACAGGGGAATGCTCGTAAATCACCGCCATATCAAGCTGACGATTAATAAGTTTATCGTTAAGAACAGCACCACTATTTTCATGTAGATAGATAACCACCTCTGGAAATTCGGCGCGAACCGCCTGTAATAAGGGCATGGTGATAGATGACGCGGCGATCCCAGGCGCAAAGCCAATCGAAACTTGACCCGATAATGTCTGTCCTACGTTATGTACCGCCAGTTGGGCCTGTTCACACTGACGTAAAATTGCCCGCGCATGGGTGTAGAGAATTTTTCCGGCGTCTGTCGGTGTAACGCCTCGTTTTGTGCGAATCAAAAGTTGTTGATTCAGCTCTCCTTCCAGCGTAGCAACCTGCTGACTGAGCGCAGGCTGTGCTATATGCAATACTTCAGCAGCCTGGGTCAGGCTACCAATGTCTACAATTTTTACGAAGTATTTCAGGCGTCTAAAGTTCATGGTGCCTCCGGTTTTTTAAAAGTCAGCCCAAGTGCCGACATTACTACAACCAGATTGCAAGATACTTGCCAGTTTCATTTTTCCGCTGGTACTAAAGCTAATAGCCTGTCAAATAAGAGATTATGATTGTTTTGCCCTTGCTCTTTTTTACAGAACAAATGTCCCATGCCCCATGAAAGGGTGATATGCACCACGATGGAACATGATTAAAAAGATTGAAAGTTCATCGCTTTGTTGAAATTGGCAGCAAACGAACAAAAAAATGCATTTCCCCCTTTGACATCCCCAGGCCTCGCCATTAATATTCGCCCCGTTCTCACGATTCCTCTGTAGTTCAGTCGGTAGAACGGCGGACTGTTAATCCGTATGTCACTGGTTCGAGCCCAGTCAGAGGAGCCAAATTTTGAAAAGCCCGCTTTTAACGCGGGCTTTTTGCTATTCACTCGGCAGTTATTTTAAAACCTCTGCCTTGCGCCAAGATTAATTTGCACAGGCATTCCCGAGCGACGTTGCAACGCAGCATTTGCACGGTTTACATCAACTTCTTGCCCGTTGATAAACGCCCGCAAAGAAGGCGTTACCGGCAATGGCACTTTTCTGTCAGACTCATATTCCGCCCGATTGCGCGACAGCGGTTCATGAACTTCCAGCCACTTTGAACCATCCGGTTCCGTTGTGTATTTCACAGGCTGATCAATAATTTGCACACGCGTGCCTACCGGAACATTATCAAACAGATACTTGATATCGTCATTACGCAGACGAATACAGCCCTGACTCACCCGTAGGCCAATACCAAAATTGGCATTAGTACCGTGGATGGCATATAACCTGCCGATATAAATAGCGTACAACCCCATAGGATTATCGGGTCCGGCAGGGACAAACGCGGGCAGACTCTCCCCTCGTTTCGCATATTCGCGGCGAGTGTTGGGAGTTGGCGTCCAGGTTGGCGCTTCTTGTTTTCGTTCAACGGCAGTCACCCAGTTACGCGGGGTTTCACGCCCGGCCTGACCGATCCCGATAGGAAAAACTTCTACAGTATTACTGTCTGGCGGATAGTAATAAAGACGCATCTCAGCAACGTTAACGACTATCCCTTTACGTATAGTGTCGGGTAAAATCAGTTGCTGCGGAATGGTGAGTTGCGAGCCAGACTTCGGCAAGAAAACGTCAACGCCTGGATTCGCTTCCAACATATTACTCAGCCCTTGCCCGTACTGCGCAGCAAAAGTTTCAAGCGGCTGGATATTGCGATCGGGAACCGTAACCGTAAGAGACTGCCCCACTAAACGGCTACCCTCTGGAGGTAGTGGATAAGTTACCGCCAGACTATGATGGCTGGCAAAAAACAGAACAAATGAACAAAGAATATTTACACGACGCATCATATCCCTTTCCTAAGTCGCGAAAGTTATCCAATAAGTATAGCTTTTGTCAGGCTTTCCGTTTTTAGCTGTTCAATCCAGAAGTTGTATTTCCGGGTAGAACAATATTACTGGCAGCAAGTTCGCCCATGCTGCTGTATATCGCACAAGCTGCTTCAACGATGGGCATCGCCAGTGCCGCGCCACTCCCCTCACCTAAGCGCATTTCCATATTGAGATAAGGCTCCATTCCCAAATGCGCCAGCGCAATACGCGCCCCTTTTTCTGCCGATAAGTGAGAAGGAATAAGATAAGGTTTAATAGCGGGTGACATCTGGCAGGCCGCAAGCGCGGCGGCATAAGATAGAAATCCATCCAGCAATACAGGTAAACCACAGGAGGCGGCACCTAACATCACGCCAGCCATTCCGACCAAATCAAACCCACCGACTTTTGCCAGTACATCAACACCATCCAGTGGATTCGGTTGATTCAACGTAATTGCCCGACGGACAACATTCACTTTATTAGCCAGTTTATCTGTTGGCAGGTTTGCACCAATACCCACCACAACTTCAGGATCATGTCCCGTCATAGCGCTAACTATCGCCGCTGCCGGAGTCGTGTTTGCCATCCCCAGTTCGCCCACACCAAACAGCGTTACGCCATTTTTCGCCAGTTCACGCGTATAACGGATGGTTTCCAGAAGCAACTCTTCAGCCTGGCAGCGGCTCATTGCCGGGCCTGAGGCGATGTTGCCACTACCTCGGGCGACACGCATGTTGATAAGTCCGGGGATTGGCTCTGCAGTATCTATCCCCACATCAATCACATGAACTTTAGCACCCGCTTGTGCTGCCAGCACACACACGCCTGTTGTTCCGCGTGTCATATTTTCAGCCTGAATGGCTGTCACCGCTTTCGGGGAAATAGCGACCCCCTCATCCCAGACGCCGTGATCGGCACACATGACCAGTACTGCTTTTTTGCCCACATGAGGTGTGCCATTCAGCCCCGGCATTCCCGCCAGTTGTATGGCAAGCGACTCCAGTCTTCCCAGACTACCGACGGGTTTTAGTAACCCGTCAATATACCGTTGTACGCGCGACATAGCGGCAGAATCGATAGCAGGGATTGTATTCAGTAAATCGACGAGTGTTTGCATGTCACTTCTCCTGGGTTATCTGTCTTACAGCAGCGCCAGCAGGAAAACCAGTTCACCAAGTTCAATGGCCGCTCCCAGCGTATCGCCGGTCTGCCCACCCAGAGTACGTTTGAGAAGCTGACCGAGGATGAAAATCACCACCATCGTCACCACCATAGCAGCAACACCGTGCATACCTGGCAATAATACGGCTGCAAAAATAACGGCTAAACCGAGGGTGACACAGGTTTGTCGTCCATCGATTTTACCAATAAACACATTGCCAAGCCCTTCTTCCCTGGCATAACGATGACGATACATTAATAACGCAGCGGCTCCGCGGCTGACCGCACACGCTGCTGCCAGAGATGCAAGGATCGGCTCACCACGTAATGCCAGCTCGCTTAACACCAGAATCTTTGCCAGCACAACAAAAATCAGTGCCAGACCGCCGTGGGTTCCTAAACGACTATCACGCATGATTTCCAACATGCGATCGCGGCTACGAGCAGAAAATACGCCATCACAGGTATCTGCAAGCCCATCCAGGTGGAATCCTCCGGTCATCAGCGCCAGAACCAGCACACTAAACAATGCCGCCAGCGGCACACCACACCATGCCTGCAACACCATGAAGACCAGTCCGCTAATAGCACCAAGTAATAAACCAATTAAAGGAAAAGTAATAATACCGCGAGAATAATGCTCAAAATCCAGCCCCTGGGACCAACGATGCGGTACAGGCAGACGCGTAATAAAAGAGAGCATCGCCCAAAATAATTTACTCATTTGATTTTTACTCCAATACCCGAAACCACCAGCCATACTTCATCTGCCGCAGCGGCCAGTTGCTGATTCACTCGCCCGGCAATATCACGAAAATGTCGCGCCAGGCGATTCTCCGGCACAATCCCCATTCCCACTTCATTGGTGACTACTACGACTTTTGCAGGGCAACATAGACAGGCGGCAATCAACGACTGAATCTCGTCATTAATCGCCAGCTCCAGCGCCATATAGTCCCATTCGTCAGGGTCTTTATCGCCGCCATATTCAAACAACAGATTAGTCACCATTGTCGTAATGCATTCCAGCAACACGGCGTGTTGCGGATTAATGTCCGCATTAATTAACTCATCAAGCTGTTGCCAGCGTTCCACTGTACGCCAGTGCACCGGGCGGCCTTGTCGATGATGCTCAATTCGTGCCGCCATCTCATCGTCAAGGATTTGCGAAGTGGCGATATACAGAACCTGTGGAGAATTCCCAATAAGCGCCTCAGCGTGCCGGCTTTTCCCGCTCCGTGCTCCACCCGTCACTAAAATCATCATACGGACTCCTGATTCAATTGTATGATGGTATTCATTGACCAGAACAATGGATACACCACCGTGCTGACCGTAATAACATTCCCTCGATTAATACTGCGCGTAATAAAAATAAAAATCCAGTATTCTCAATTCATTACGAATGAGGACGGCATTGTGAGATAGTCTGATTTCCCTGTGAAAACGCCCGACAAAATGCGTCATTAGCAACAGATTCTCTCCATCGACACGTCTCATTCAGATAATTGATTAATGCTACTGCTCCACCGGTCGGACCGGCCAACAAACGGGCATTGTGCTCTGCAATTAAGATTACCGTCGCACCATCAGGATGAGAAAAGCTTTCTGGTATGGATGCCCCGTTTTCAGCAATCAATAACAGCACTGAATAATCGCTATATGCATCTGACAACGATTGTACTGGCCCTCCGTTAAAAGGCAGAAAACCTTGCTGCCAGTCCTCACCAACAAAACAGGTCATTGGCAACATTTCAGCCAGATGTTTAGCCAATTCAATATCGCCAGTGGAGAGGCAAAAAAGTGCTATCGATTCGGGTTTCATCGTTTTCATACCCTCCGTCCTCCGCTTGGTTTCCTGCAATGACGGTCAGGTTGATATACCATAAAAAAAGATTGCTGCGCCTTGAGTGCAGCCCTGATGCCTGTCGGCACTACGATGAATAAACTAAATGATGCCGCCATCCCCTGATCCTTTCAGGGTGGTAGGGGTATAAAGACGCGTCAGTGCTCAAGCAGACGCTTCCGGGCAACCCACTTCCCACCGAAGTTGTTGGTATTGACTGGCAGGCTGGTCTTCTGGCTTAGCGTCATCCTCCCCCACCCTTCCCAATCTCGCGATCAGTGGTATTTTCGGGGTTGTCAGCATTACAGCAGCGGGGGCTGCGAGGGATTTACACCCACTTCCCAGGCACAAATGTGCCAAACCTGTCAGCGTATGTTATGAGCTGATTTCACTTTTCCCATAACACGTAAATAACGTTAATTATTACTGTCGGAATCTATTTAGTCATCCCTCATTTTTTACATTCAATTTATGCTGTTTCCGCTGCTGTATTTTCGCTAATTTGCTGACGATATACCTGTGGTGTTACCTGATACGTCTGACGAAAAACTTTGCAAAAATAACTGGTTTGCGAAAAGCCTAAATTACGCGCAATGCTGGCGATGCTCCAGTCACTATGGCACAGCAACTCGCGGGCGCTGGCCATCCGTTGTTGGTTTACCCACGCATTAAAACCAATCCCATGATATTTCTTGAACAATTTACTGAAGTAATAAGGGCTGAGATAAACATGGGAGGCAACATCTTCCAGGCGCAAATCGTCTGATAAATGCGCATCAATATAGCGTAATGCTTTTTTCATTTTGTTATCGTGGGGATTAGGCGTGCGAGTCTGACGTAGCGGATCCGAATAAGGTTTATTCTCTTTAATAACAACAAAATTGAGTTGTTTTTTGAGGCAGTTTTCCACAATTAACTTCAACAGATCAGCAGAAGCCATAACTCGCGAGTAATCCATCTCCGGGACTTTGCGAAATTCATTAAGTAACTCGGGATCTGCCTGCCAACAATCATCGACATTCAGAATATCGACTAAATCGACATCATCATTACGCAGGCGGACTTGTCCACACAATACAAAGCCGACTAAATGCCCGGCAATCACCAGAGGGATAGAAAAATCGGTTAATCCTGCATGGCAACGATAAATACAAGGTTGATCGGATTTAGAGGCTTCCAGCCCCCCACAACGATCGCTCATGCGGCAGCGTGTGCTAAGCTGAGGATGTCGCCGCATCATCTGACAAAATGAGGTGAAGTTAAACAGCTCGGAAATTTCATCACCGTGGATATTAACCACGACAACCGCAAGGCTGGTCGCCTGCGCAAAATCCTGCGCGATTTTATTAATGAGTTCTGAATTAAGTGTCGCCGCAGAAATCATGATAAAACCTCCCAGTTAATTTATTGTTATGGTAAAACAATTGTTTTACATTTAATCTTCACATCATCCCTAATGATTTACTGACGAGAAGCACAAAGGACAATAACAAAAGCCTCCGTGAGGCGGGAGACTTTTTAATAAGTTCTGAAAGCAGATCACAAACAGTAAAAAAATAAACGTTTATAACCGCTATGTTATTTCACTATTCGATGATGTCTTTAGGCGTAACACTATTGACAGGTAAGTTTTTTGCAATGAGAAAACGATAAATTGCTGCACCAACACATGCCCCAATGATCGGAGCAATAATGGGGACGATGAAATAAGGAATATTACGCCCACCGGTCATCGCTATTTCCCCCCAACCAGCAAGCCAGGTGAAAATTTTTGGCCCGAAATCACGCGCTGGATTCATGGCAAAACCGGTTAATGGTCCAGTAGATGCACCAATAACAGCAACCAGAATGCCAATAAGTAAAGGAGCAAGAGGTCCTTTTGGTACGCCATTGCCGTCATCGGTTAACGCCATAATCAACCCCATCAACATGGACGTAATGACCACTTCAACCAACGCCGCCTGCCATACATTTAACGCGGCAGCCGGATAAGTGCTAAAGATACTGGCGAGTTGCAAACTTTCAGCGCTACCACGAACTATATTGTGAGTAGATTCAAAATCGGTAAACAAGCTGTTGTATAAAAAATACGCCAGAACGGCTCCACCAAAGGCCCCCGCCAATTGTGCCACACAATATGGCAACACTTTACGGGCAGGAAAAGCAGCAAACAACCACAGAGCAATGGTAACCGCTGGGTTCAGATGGGCGCCAGAAATGCCTGCCGTAAGGTAAACAGCAAGTGAAATACCTAACCCCCAAATGATACAAATTTCCCACAGACCCAGACTTGCCCCGGCAAGTTTTAGGGCGCATAAACAACCAATGCCAAAAAAGAGGAACAGTCCGGTGCCCAAAAACTCGGCAACGCATTGCGCCTTGAGTGAATCATTCATAGTGACACCTTCTTTACGGAGTTTGTTTCTTTATCAGTTAATCGTGCACTGATTGTCGTGTATATCGAGCGCAACTATAAAAATTGCGCCGGGGAAAATATTGCCAACATGCATGACCGGCACGCTGAAAAATCGTGTTGATATAGCAAATTATTGTCATTCAAAAAATATTCAACTTAGATACAATCGCTATTGAGCTCGCCAACTCTGCCAGATTTCCACAATAAAAAATTGCCATCCTTATATAATAAAACTTAAACAAATATCACAATTCACTTCCGCAAAGCCCAACCCGACAAAGCATTAGTGCAAATTAAATCTACCGACCAATGCAATTAATTCACATTAAAAAAACCAGAAAACGACCAGTAAATTAATAACATATAGATAATTAAGGCAATTTTATAATATTTACCCTCTATTAATTTTGCTCATCGGATGATTAAGTCAGCCATTCTTTTTTCTCGCTTTTTTTTATAGTCATATCGTCAAAAAATCCAGGCGAGGTCTTTATGCAACAAGAAGCGTTAGGAATGGTTGAAACCAAAGGCTTAACTGCCGCCATAGAGGCCGCAGATGCCATGGTTAAATCGGCAAATGTATTGCTGGTTGGCTACGAAAAAATAGGTTCCGGGCTGGTGACCGTCATCGTTCGTGGTGATGTCGGGGCGGTAAAAGCGGCAACAGACGCAGGTGCCGCCGCCGCACGTAACGTCGGTGAAGTGAAAGCCGTACACGTAATTCCCCGCCCACATACTGATGTCGAAAAAATCTTACCAAAGGGAATTAACCCATGAGCAGCAATGAACTGGTCGAACAGATCATGGCGCAGGTCATCGCTCGCGTAGCGACGCCAGAGCATGAGGTTCTCCCGAAAACCACTCATCAAACACGAGAGACGGCTATGGCAGAAAAAAGCTGCACGTTAACGGAATTTGTTGGCACCGCTATTGGCGACACTGTAGGTCTGGTCATTGCGAATGTTGATAGCGCCCTATTGGACGCGATGAAACTTGAAAAACGCTATCGCTCCATTGGCATTCTGGGCGCGCGTATTGGTGCGGGGCCACACATTATGGCCGCGGATGAAGCAGTAAAAGCCACGAACACTGAAGTTATTAGCATTGAACTTCCTCGCGATACCAAAGGTGGTGCCGGACACGGCTCATTAATCCTCTTAGGTGGCAACGATGTTTCCGACGTGAAACGCGGTATTGAAGTTGCACTGAAAGAACTCGACCGAACCTTTGGCGACGTCTACGCCAATGAAGCCGGACATCTTGAACTGCAATATACCGCTCGCGCCAGCTATGCACTGGAAAAAGCGTTTGGCGCACCACTGGGCCGCGCTTGTGGCGTCATTGTCGGCGCTCCGGCTGCTGTTGGTGTTCTGATGGCCGATACTGCGCTGAAATCCGCCAATGTGGATGTCGTGGCATACAGCTCCCCAGCTCATGGCACCAGCTTCAGTAATGAAGTCATTCTGATTATCTCGGGTGACTCCGGCGCTGTCCGACAGGCGGTCATCTCCGCTCGCGAAATCGGTAAAACCGTGCTTTCGACTCTCGGTGATACACCGAAAAACGATCGCCCTTCCTACATCTGAATTCCATGAGGCAGATTCATGAGATCGAAAAGATTTGAAGCACTGGAAAAACGCCCGGTTAACCAGGATGGTTTCGTTAAAGAGTGGATTGAAGAAGGCTTCATTGCGATGGAAAGCCCGAACGACCCGAAACCATCAATAAAAATTGTTAACGGCATCGTCACCGAGCTGGATGGAAAACCCGCCAGCCAGTTTGACTTGATCGACCACTTTATCGCCCGCTACGGTATCAATCTCGCGCGTGCCGAAGAAGTCATCGCGATGAGCTCGGTCAAACTTGCCAATATGTTGTGCGATCCAAATGTCAAACGTAGCGATATTGTTCCCCTGACCACAGCAATGACGCCCGCCAAAATCGTCGAAGTTGTTTCACAAATGAACGTGGTAGAAATGATGATGGCGATGCAGAAAATGCGCGCCCGTCGCACACCATCGCAACAGGCTCACGTCACCAACGTCAAAGATAACCCGGTGCAAATTGCTGCCGACGCGGCCGAGGGAGCATGGCGCGGGTTTGACGAACAGGAAACCACCGTTGCCGTTGCTCGTTATGCACCTTTCAATGCTATCGCCCTGTTGGTAGGTTCGCAGGTGGGACGCCCTGGCGTCTTAACCCAGTGTTCACTGGAAGAAGCCACTGAACTGAAACTCGGTATGTTAGGCCACACCTGCTACGCCGAAACGATTTCTGTCTACGGTACGGAACCCGTTTTCACCGACGGCGACGATACACCGTGGTCAAAAGGGTTTCTCGCATCATCTTATGCTTCTCGCGGCTTAAAAATGCGTTTTACTTCCGGCTCCGGTTCTGAAGTGCAGATGGGCTATGCGGAAGGAAAATCAATGCTTTATCTTGAGGCACGTTGCATTTACATCACCAAGGCCGCGGGTGTTCAGGGTCTGCAAAACGGTTCCGTAAGCTGCATCGGCGTGCCATCGGCTGTGCCGTCAGGCATCCGTGCAGTACTGGCGGAAAACTTAATTTGCTCATCGTTGGATCTGGAATGCGCCTCCAGTAATGACCAGACCTTTACCCACTCAGATATGCGCCGTACCGCACGTTTCCTGATGCAGTTTCTGCCGGGCACCGACTTTATCTCTTCCGGTTTTTCCGCAGTACCGAACTACGACAACATGTTTGCCGGCTCAAACGAAGATGCCGAAGACTTCGATGATTATAACGTCCTTCAACGTGACCTGAAGGTTGATGGCGGCCTGCGACCGGTGCGCGAAGAAGATGTTATCGCCATCCGCAATAAAGCCGCACGCGCTTTACAGGCTGTCTTTGCAGGTATGGGATTACCGCCCATTACCGATGAAGAAGTCGAAGCAGCGACCTATGCCCACGGTTCGAAAGATATGCCAGAGCGCAACATCGTAGAAGACATAAAGTTTGCCCAGGAAATTATCAATAAAAACCGTAACAGTCTGGAAGTGGTGAAAGCCCTGGCGCAAGGCGGTTTTACCGATGTCGCGCAGGACATGCTCAACATGCAAAAAGCGAAACTGACCGGCGATTATCTCCATACCTCAGCCATTATCGTCGATGACGGACAAGTACTCTCTGCGGTCAATGACGTCAATGATTACGCCGGACCGGCTACGGGTTATCGCCTGCAAGGGGAACGCTGGGAAGAGATCAAAAATATTCCCGGTGCACTTGATCCCAACGAAATTGACTAAGGGTGAGAAATGGAAATTAACGAGAAATTACTTCGTCAGATCATCGAAGACGTGCTGGCAGAAATGCAAACCAGCGACAAGTCCGTTTCATTTCGCGCACCTGTCGCCGCAACTGCCACTTCCGCGCCGGATGGCGGAAAATTTTTGACCGAAATTGGTGAAGCCCAACAAGGTGTTCAGCAAGATGAAGTCATTATTGCTGTAGGCCCGGCTTTTGGCCTGGCGCAGACCGTCAATATTATCGGCATTCCGCATAAAAACATTTTGCGCGAAGTGATTGCCGGTATCGAAGAAGAAGGCATTAAAGCCCGAGTGATTCGCTGCTTTAAATCATCTGATGTCGCATTCGTAGCGGTCGAAGGCGATCGTCTTAGTGGTTCAGGCATTGCTATTGGTATCCAGTCGAAAGGCACCACAGTTATCCACCAGCAAGGGCTTCCTCCCCTGTCTAACCTAGAGCTGTTCCCACAAGCGCCATTGTTGACGCTGGAAACCTATCGCCAGATTGGCAAAAACGCCGCGCGTTATGCGAAGCGTGAGTCTCCACAACCCGTTCCGACCCTCAACGATCAGATGGCGCGACCGAAATACCAGGCCAAATCTGCCATTTTGCATATCAAAGAGACCAGGTACGTGGTCACTGGCAAAAAGCCGCAAGAACTGCGCGTGACGTTTTAACAAAGGAAACCTTCATGAATACCGATGCAATTGAGTCGATGGTCAGGGACGTGTTGAACCGTATGAATAGTCTACAGGATACAACTCCTGTTTCTGCGGCCCCCCACTCATCAACACTGAGCGCCAAAGTGACTGATTACCCGCTGGCAAATAAACACCCAGAATGGGTCAAAACGGCAACCAATAAAACGCTCGACGATTTCACTCTGGAAAATGTACTCAGCGATAAAGTTACCGCCCAGGATATGCGCATAACCCCTGAAACATTGCGTATTCAGGCCGAGATTGCCAAAGATGCTGGTCGTGATCGCCTGGCGGTGAATTTTGAACGTGCTGCCGAACTTACCTCAGTGCCGGATGATCGCATCCTTGAAATCTACAATGCGTTGCGCCCTTATCGTTCGACTAAGCAAGAACTCATTGCCATTGCCGACGATCTTGAACAGCGTTATCAAGCCCAAATTTGCGCTGCATTTGTCCGTGAAGCCGCAGAACTCTATGTCGAGCGTAAAAAACTGAAAGGCGACGATTAAGGACGAACTATGCGCTATATAGCAGGCATTGATATCGGCAATTCATCGACAGAGGTTGCGCTGGCAACGCTCAGTGCGTCTGGAGAATTGTCGTTCGTGAGCAGCGCTCTGGCAGAAACCACCGGAATCAAAGGTACGTTGCGTAACGTACATGGTATTCAGGAGGCGCTCGCACAGGCAACGAAAAAAGTCGGTATCACTGTCAGCGATATTTCGCTTATTCGTATCAACGAAGCAACTCCGGTCATTGGTGATGTAGCGATGGAAACCATTACGGAAACCATCATCACCGAATCAACCATGATCGGCCACAACCCGAAAACGCCAGGCGGAGTAGGTCTGGGAGTGGGACTCACCATCACTCCGCAAGAGTTGTTAACACGCCCGGCGGAAGCACCATACATCCTGGTCGTGTCATCGGCATTTGATTTTGCCGATATCGCGACCATGATAAACGCCTCCGTGCGTGCCGGATATCAACTGACTGGCGTAATTCTGCAACGCGATGATGGCGTGCTGGTCAGTAACCGACTGGAAATCCCTTTACCCATTGTTGATGAAGTCCTCTATATCGAGCGTATTCCACTCGGTATGCTGGCCGCGATTGAAGTTGCCGTTCCCGGGAAAGTTATCGAAACCCTGTCTAACCCGTATGGGATTGCCACTGTTTTTGCCCTCAATGCTGAAGAGACTCAAAACATTGTTCCTGTGGCACGAGCGCTTATCGGCAACCGTTCAGCAGTAGTAGTGAAAACACCGTCTGGTGACGTTAAAGCTCGTTCGATACCCGCCGGAAACATTGAGCTGCTTTCTGCCGGGCGCACAATGCGGGTCGATGTTGCCGCAGGTGCCGACACCATTATGAAAGCGGTCGGTGAGTGCCCAAAACTGGAGAACGTGACGGGCGAACCGGGTACCAACATCGGCGGAATGCTGGAACATGTTCGCCAGACCATGGCGGTGCTGACCAATAAACCCAGCCACGAAATTTTTATTCAGGATTTGCTGGCGATAGATACGTCTGTTCCGGTCAGCGTAACCGGTGGTCTGGCTGGAGAATTTTCACTGGAACAGGCAGTGGGTATCGCCTCAATGGTGAAATCAGACCGCCTGCAAATGGCGATGATCGCCAGTGAAATTAAGCAAAAACTGCATATTGATGTTCAGGTCGGAGGCGCAGAAGCAGAAGCCGCAATTCAGGGAGCATTAACTACCCCGGGGACAACGCGCCCTCTGGCAATTCTGGACTTAGGCGCCGGTTCTACCGATGCCTCCATCATCAATCAGAAAGGGGAAATGATTGCCACTCACCTTGCAGGAGCAGGCGACATGGTGACGATGATTATCGCCCGAGAACTGGGCTTAAATGATCGTTATCTGGCTGAAGAAATCAAAAAGTACCCGTTGGCAAAAGTAGAAAGCCTGTTCCATTTACGCCATGAAGACGGCAGCGTTCAGTTCTTCCCTACTCCGCTATCCCCTCATGTCTTTGCCCGCGTTTGTGTGGTGAAACCCGACGAGCTGGTGCCGATTCCCGGCGATTTAACACTGGAAAAAGTGCGTGCCGTTCGTCGCAGTGCGAAAGAGCGCGTCTTCGTAACAAACGCTCTGCGTGCGTTACGTCAGGTAAGCCCAGGTGGAAATATTCGCAACATTCCATTCGTCGTGCTGGTGGGCGGCTCTTCGCTGGATTTTGAAGTACCACAGTTAGTCACCGATGCGTTGGCGCATTATCGACTGGTCGCCGGGCGGGGGAATATCCGTGGCAACGAAGGACCGCGCAATGCGGTAGCTACCGGGCTACTCATCGCCTGGCGCAAGGAGTCGGCTTATGGAAAGTAAAGGACGAGCCCCCGCCATTGTCGTCATGGTAATCGGTGCTTACACCAACGCATGGGATGAGGTGCTTTTCGGTATTGAAGAAGAGGGGATCCCCTTTAGCATTCAACAAATCCCGTCAGGTGAGGTGATCGATAGCGCCTGGCAGGCCGCTCGTCAGTCCCCCCTGTTGGTTGGCATAGCCTGCGACCGGGAAAAACTAATTGTACATTACAAAAATTTACCGGCATCAGCACCGTTGTTTACGCTGATGTATCAACAAGATAACTATGCCCGGCGTAGCATCGGCAATAACGCCGCCCGCCTGGTCAAAGGCATTCCCTTCAGGGAATACCACCCATAATCCACAGGAGAAATGCTGTATGAATAACGCACTAGGACTGGTTGAAACAAAAGGGTTAGTTGGCGCAATTGAAGCCGCGGATGCCATGGTTAAATCCGCCAACGTGCAACTGGTTGGCTATGAAAAGATTGGTTCGGGTCTGATTACGGTGATGGTCCGCGGCGATGTCGGCGCAGTAAAAGCCGCCGTTGATGCGGGGAGCGCAGCAGCAAGCGCCGTTGGTAAAGTGAAATCCTGCCATGTCATTCCACGACCGCACAGCGATGTTGAGGCCATTTTACCTAAATCTGCATAACCCCATTCGCTAAGGAGCACAGCGTGAAGCAATCACTGGGATTACTTGAAGTCAGTGGTCTGGCACTCGCCATCAGTTGCGCGGACGCTATGGCTAAGGCCGCGTCCATCACGCTGGTTGGCCTTGAGAAGACCAATGGTTCGGGCTGGACTCTCATCAAAATTATCGGTGACGTCGCCTCGATTAATGCAGCGATCGCAACAGGCGTCAGTTTCGCCAGACAGCGAAATGGTCTTGTCGCGCACAAAGTGATTGCCCGACCTGGAGAAGGAATACTGCCCCGCACAACAGAAGCATTGGATGCGACAGTCGAAGCAAGCGAAACACCTGCAACAACAGTCGCCGCAGAAATTATCAGTTGTAATTTGTGTCTTGACCCGGCGTGCCAACGGCAAAAAGGTGAACCCCGTTCACTTTGCCTGCATTCCGATAAGCGAGGGGGGTAGTAATGGATAAACAAACCTTGCAGGAGGCTGTTAGCCTGGTCCTGGATGAGATGCGCGAGCGCCCTATCCCTCTGGGCGTCTCCAGTCGTCACATTCATCTTTCAACGGCGGATTATGTGCGCCTTTTTCCTGAACAACCGATCAGCGAGAAAAAGTCGTTATTACAACCTGGTCAGTTCGCTGCTGAACAGGTTGTTACGCTGGTGGGACCAAAAGGCAAATTACACAACGTTCGCTTGTTGGGGCCATTACGTAACTCAAGTCAGGTGGAGATTTCCCGGACTGACGCCAGAACGTTAGGGATCGCCGCTCCGCTACGCATGTCTGGCGATCTCAGCGACACACCGGGAATTCGTCTGATAAGCCCTTTTGCAGAGCTGGAAATCGCTTCTGGCGTTATTGTCGCGCAACGGCATATTCATATGTCTCCGCTTGATGCCCTGATTTATGGCGTTACACATGGTGATAAGGTGGCGGTCGCCATTGAAGGGGATGAGCGACGACTGATATTCGATAACGTTGCCGTTCGCGTCTCACCGGATATGCGTCTTGAAATGCATATAGATACCGACGAAGCCAACGCCGCAGGCGCTGATAATCCTGACGTTTTTGCCACGCTGGTGTCGGTGCCATGAATAACGTGCTGATGCAACACATTGTTGACGAAGTGATTTTTCGCCTGAAACAGCGTGCGGGAAAAACACTCGCGCTAACTGTTTCGCAACTGCGAGAAGCCAGCGTTCACGAGATAGTTCATCAGTATGCATCGTTACAAATTCAATATGTCGATCTGCCGTTGTTGCGACAACTCGCGGAAAACGAAACGTCAGATCGTGCAGCAATCCACATTCACGAGGCGTTAGCCTGGGGAATGCACATTCAATTGTCGTTGCAGAATCATTTTCTGAACGCCATCAAATTAAAGTCACTCGCCCGTCTACCGTTAACCTGGTGCGACGAACAAGGGCAACCGGTCTACCTTCATCGTGGTCGACTTTTAAGTTATGTCGACATAGCGCAGTTATGCACGGGAATACTGGTGCTGCAACGGAAATGTTGTGTGACCGCTCTTGCGCGTGAAGCGGCAATTACCCGAAACATTCAGTTAATCAGGCAGGAGTAACCCATGCATCTGGCTCGAGTCACTGGCGCGGTGGTATCCACGCAAAAATCACCTTCTCTGGTCGGGAAAAAACTGCTGTTGGTTCGCCGGGTCAGCGCTGACGGTGAACTGCCTCTCACGCCATTAACCGGTGACGAAGTTGCCGTTGATTCAGTCGGTGCTGGCGTCGGTGAGTTGGTACTCCTCAGCAGCGGTTCCAGCGCCAGACATGTGTTTTCCGGACCTAACGAAGCCATCGACCTGGCAGTGGTTGGCATTGTCGATACGCTTTCGCGCTAAGGAGTTGAAAGATGGCGATTTATACCAGAACAGGCGATTCAGGAAATACGTCCCTATTTACCGGGCAACGTGTCAGCAAAACTCATCTACGTGTCGAAGCCTATGGCACGCTGGATGAACTGAACGCGACACTCAGTCTGTGTTATTGCGCCACCACCATCGAAAGTCATCGCATCTTACTGGAAGCCATTCAGCAACAGATATTCTGGTTTAGTGCCGAGCTCGCCAGTGAAAGCGAACAGCCATCAGCGCAGCAACGTTACATCAGTACGGAAGAAATCGCCGCGCTGGAAAAAGCGATCGACAGTGCAATGAACGCGGTTCCTCCAGTTCGCAGCTTCATTCTACCTGGTCGTTGTGAAGCCGCAAGCCGCATGCATTTCGCCCGCACAGTGGCTCGCAGGGCCGAAAGACGTCTGGTTGAACTGACAACGGAAGCCACCGTTCGCCATGTTTTACTGCACTACATCAACCGGCTTTCCGATTGCCTGTATGCCCTCGCCCGCGTGGAAGACAATGTTGCTCATCAGAACCTGATGATTCAGGAAATAACAAAACGTTATCACGAAGCTAACCACACTCCAGCATTGAAGGAACGCACGATGCCGCTCACTTTTCAGGATCTTCATCAGCTCATTCGTAGCGCGGCAATGCGCGCAGATGAACTGCATATTCCCGTAGTCATTAGCATCGTTGATGCCAACGGTACGGAAAGCGTTACCTGGCGGATGCCTGATGCGCTGCTGGTTAGCAGTGAACTGGCACCGAAAAAAGCCTGGACCGCCGTGGCGATGAAAACGGCAACACACAAGCTTGCTGACGCCGTGCAACCCGGAGCGCCGCTTTACGGACTCGAAAGCCATATGCAAGGCAAAGTTGTCACTTTTGGTGGCGGTTTCCCCCTCTGGCGTGACGGAATATTGCTTGGAGGGCTTGGTATCAGCGGCGGTAGCGTTGAACAAGACATGGATATTGCACAAACCGCAATGGCAGCAATTAACGCAGGAGCAAACCTATGAATACCACTGAATTAGAAACGACTATCCGCAATATCCTGCGCGAACAAATGATGCCCACTGCGTCACAAACGCAAAGAAATGGTATTTTCCAGACTGTCGATGACGCCGTCTGCGCTGCACACCAGGCCTTTTTGCGCTTTCAACAGTGCCCACTTAAAACCCGCAGTGCCATTATCAACGCCATTCGCGAAGAATTATCCCCCCGCCTTACCGAACTGGCAGAAGAGAGCGCTATCGAAACGGGGATGGGAAATAAAGAAGATAAGTATCTAAAAAACAAAGCGGCTCTCGATAACACACCTGGAATTGAAGACTTAACCACCACTGCGCTAACCGGTGATGGTGGCATGGTTTTATTTGAATACTCTCCGTTTGGGGTTATTGGCTCAGTCACGCCAAGTACCAATCCAACGGAAACCATCATTAACAACAGCATCAGCATGTTGGCTGCAGGCAATAGTGTCTGTTTCAGTCCTCACCCGGGAGCCAAAAACGTATCGCTGAAACTGATCGCCATAATCGAAGACATCGCGTTTCGCTGTAGTGGCATTCATAACCTTATCGTTACCGTGTCTGAACCAACCTTTGCCGCCACCGAACAGATGATGACGCACCCTAAAATCGTCGTTCTGGCAATTACTGGCGGTCCAGGTATCGTCGCGATGGGGATGAAAAGTGGCAAGAAAGTGATTGGTGCCGGTGCGGGTAACCCGCCCTGCATCGTCGATGAAACGGCGGATATTGTGAAAGCCGCCGAAGACATCATCAACGGCGCTTCATTCGATTACAACCTGCCGTGTATCGCTGAAAAAAGCCTGATAGTCGTTGAATCAGTAGCAGATTACCTAATCCAACAGATGCAAAGTTTTGGCGCTTTTCTTCTTAACCGGGAACAAACTGACCAATTGCGTGCTATTTGCCTTCCTGGCAATGTTGCCAACAAAAAGCTGGTGGGTAAAAGTCCTTCAGCCATGCTGGAAGCAGCGGGAATTCCTTTACCGCAGAAAGCCCCTCGATTACTAATTGCTATTGTCGACGCCGATGATAGCTGGGTTACCTGCGAACAACTGATGCCAATGTTGCCCATTGTAAAAGTTAATGATTTTGATAGCGCCCTCACCCTGGCGCTGAAAGTGGAAGACAGCTTGCACCACACGGCAATTATGCACTCGCAGAATGTCTCTCGGCTCAACCTTGCCGCGCGCGTTATGCAAACCTCCATCTTTGTCAAAAACGGCCCCTCCTGGGCAGGCATTGGCGTCGGCGGTGAAGGCTTTACGACCTTCACCATTGCTACACCGACCGGAGAGGGGACAACGTCAGCACGGACTTTTGCCCGCTCACGACGCTGCGTGTTGACCACTGGTTTTTCCATTCGCTAGAGAAACGGAAATGAATACTTTTTCACTGCAGACGCGTTTATACAGCGGACCAGGAAGTCTTAAAGTGCTTAGCCGTTTCACCAATAAGCACATCTGGATTATTTGCGACGCCTTTCTGGCACGCTCACCACTGATTGACACGTTGCGCCAGGCGCTGCCTGACAGCAACCGCCTCAGTATTTTTAGCGAAATAACACCCGACCCAACTATCCAGACCGTGGTAAAAGGCATTGCACAAATGCAGACTTTACGCCCGGATGTGGTTATCGGTTTTGGCGGCGGCTCTGCGCTGGACGCCGCAAAAGCGATTGTCTGGTTTAGTCGCCAGTGTGCTATTGAGATTGACACCTGCGTAGCCATTCCCACCACCAGCGGCACCGGCTCAGAAGTGACCAGCGCCTGTGTCATCAGCGATCCAGAGAAAGGGATTAAATATCCCCTTTTCGATAATGCACTTTATCCGGATATTGCAGTCCTCGATCCCTCGCTGGTCGTCAGCGTGCCTCCCGCGATAACTGCCAATACCGGAATGGATGTTTTAACCCATGCGCTAGAAGCCTATGTTTCTCCACGCGCCAGTGATTTCTCGGATGCTCTGGTCGAAAAAGCCGTGCAAATTGTTTTTCACTACCTGCCTACAGCAGTGAATAAAGGCGATTGTCTTGCTACTCGCGGCAAAATGCATAATGCCTCGACGCTTGCCGGAATGGCCTTTAGCCAGGCTGGGCTTGGGTTAAATCATGCAATTGCCCATCAACTCGGCGGGCAGTTTCATCTGCCACACGGCCTGGCGAATGCTCTCCTGCTCACGGCGGTTATCCGCTTTAATGCTGGCGATCCGCGCGCCGCCAAACGCTACGTCCGGCTGGCAAAAACGTGTCATTTATGCCCTGATAACGCCAATGACACCGCCAGCCTGAATGCACTCATTCAACATATTGAACAGCTTAAAAAAGCCTGTGCAATACCGACTCTCGCTAATGCACTGAAAGAAAAAAAAGCAGAATGGTCAGCACGTCTTCCAGATATGGTTCAGGCCGTGCTGGCGGATGCAACATTGCGTACCAACCCACGAGCGGCTGATGCCTCCGCTATTGAGGAACTGCTTGAGGAGTTGTTATGAACGTCGAGTTAACGTCCTGTGACAGTCAGACGATCCGTGAGCGAGTTCAGGCAGCCGGGGTTGTGGGTGCTGGCGGCGCAGGCTTTCCAACACATATCAAGCTGCAGGCGTGTGTTGACACTTTCCTGGTAAATGCCGCGGAATGCGAACCAATGTTGAAAGTGGACCAGCAGTTAATGGCACAACAAGCCAGCCGCCTGCTGCGCGGTGTTCACTATGCGATGAAAGCCACCGGGGCTGCTAGCGGAATCATCGCGCTGAAAGAGAAGTATCAACCCGCAATAAAAGCACTTACACCATTACTTCCAACGGATATCCGCCTGCATATTTTGCCCGACGTTTATCCCGCTGGGGATGAGGTGCTGACCATCTGGATGGCAACAGGTCGTCGCGTTCCACCCGCCGCGTTGCCCGTTAGCGTCGGCGTGGTGGTGAATAACGTCCAGACCGTGCTGAATATTGCCAGAGCCGTTGAGCAACAGTATCCGGTAACGCGCCGCACGTTAACCGTTAATGGTGCAGTTGCTAAACCAGTAACAGTGACCGTTCCCATCGGAATGTCTTTACGCGAGGTACTGGCGCTGGCGGGAGGCGCTACGGTAGATAATCCCGGTTTTATCAATGGCGGGCCGATGATGGGGAGTTTGATCCCATCGCTCGATACGCCAGTCAGCAAAACCACCGGCGGCTTGCTGGTCTTACCCAACTCTCATTCACTGATCCAACGTCGAATGCAGGATGATCGCAACGTACTTGCCGTCGCGAAAACCGTTTGTGAACAATGCCGCTTATGTACCGATCTCTGTCCACGTCATTTAATCGGTCACGAACTGTCACCACATTTGTTAGTACGTGCGGTTAACTACCAACAGCTCGCTACACCGCAACTGTTACTGACAGCACTCACCTGTTCGGAGTGCAACGTCTGTGCCAGCGTCGCCTGCCCGGTAGGTATTTCACCAATGCGCATAAATCGCCTGCTTAAGCAGGAATTACGCGCTAAAAATCTCCGCTACGAAGGCACCTTAAACCCTGCGGATGTCATGGCAAATTATCGACTGATTCCCGTAAAACGGCTGGTAACCAGACTGGGATTAGCACCGTGGTATCAGGATGCGCCATGGTCTGAACACGTGCCACAGCCCGAAAAAGTGACGCTATTGTTACGCCAGCACATCGGAGCCAGCGCAATTGCGTGTGTCCAAAAAGGCGATCGTGTCGTTCGTGGGCAATGTGTAGGCCAAATTCCACACGGCACATTAGGTGCCCCCATTCATGCCAGTATTGATGGCACGATCAGTGATGTGACAGAAAACGCGATTACGGTTGTGAGAGGTTAACCATGTCAAAAGCGGTAGGTATTTTAGAACTTAGCAGTATCGCGAAAGGGATGGAAACCGGCGATGCCATGCTGAAAAGCGCCAACGTTGAGTTACTGGTCAGCAAAACGCTATGCCCCGGTAAATTTCTGCTGATGCTCGGTGGCGATGTCGGTGCGGTGCAACAGGCCATCGATAATGGCACGGCCCTTGCTGGTGAAATGCTGGTCGACAGTCTGGTTCTTCCTAATATTCATCCCACTATCCTGTCTGCAATCAGCAGTCTGAACCATGTTGACCAGCGACGGGCTGTCGGTGTAGTAGAAACCTGGAGTGTAGCAGCCTGCATTGACGCTGCCGATTGTGCAGTGAAAGCGGCAAACGTCACGCTCGTGCGGGTGCATATGGCCTTCGGTATTGGCGGTAAATGCTACATGGTAGTGGCAGGCGATATTTCTGATGTTAATAACGCGGTCTCTGTCGCCAGCGAGCGCGCGGGGGAAAAAGGTTTGTTGGTCTATCGTTCGGTGATTGCCCGTCCGCATGAAGCCATGTGGCGTCAGATGGTGGAGGGATAATGTCAACTCAACACACGACTGAACGGATGATTCAGGAATATGTTCCCGGTAAACAGGTCACACTGGCGCATGTGATTGCGAATCCCGGAAAGGATCTGTTTAAGAAATTAGGTTTACCAGACACCGTTTCTGCCATTGGCATTCTGACGATTACCCCCAGCGAAGCATCTATCATCGCGTGTGATATCGCCACAAAATCAGGCGCTGTAGAGATTGGTTTTCTTGATCGTTTTACCGGCGCGGTAGTTCTGGCTGGCGATGTTTCTGCTATCGAATATGCACTTAGCCAGGTTACACGCACGCTGGGCGAAATGATGCACTTTACCGCCTGTTCCATTACACGGACCTGACACTATGCAACGGATGATGCTCATCGGCCCCAGTCAGTGCGGAAAAACGTCTCTCACACAATGCCTGCGCGGAGAGAATATTCAGTATCAGAAGACGCAGGCAATCGTCTGGTCACCGGCCACCATTGACACACCCGGGGAATACCTCGAAAACCGCAGCCTTTACAGCGCACTGCTGGTCTGTGCCTGCGAAGCGGACATTATCGCACTGGTACTTAATGCGAACGCACCGTGGTCCCCTTTTTCGCCAGGCTTTACTACATCGATGAATCGCCCGGTCATTGGGGTAGTAACCAAAGCGGATTTAGCCAGCGTAGAACAAATATCTTTGGTGAAATGCTGGTTACGGGAAGCTGGGGCACGCAACGTATTAGTAACCAGCGCGATAAATAACATCGGGGTTGCAGAACTTTTTACCTTGTTGCATACAGAAGAAAGCTGTCGTTAATTTCGACATTTCAATATGTTATCAGATGGGAATGATGACTTGTGACACAGAGAAAGGAATCATGAACAATGAGGGTTGCCGGGCAACCCTCATTGAATAAAGCAGAAATTACTTCGCTTCGCCGTTTTTCATTTCACCCATAGCTTTCAGCTTTTTGGAAATATCGCGGCGTTCTTTGGAAAGCTCAGCATTTTTGATGATGTAATCATCAACGCGATCTTCATAGTCGCCTTTCATGCTGGCGATGATGCCCTGAATTGCTTCGACGCTCATACCCGGTTTGATGTAATCGCTCAGGTTGTCCAGCAGCAGAACGCGTTTCTGGTTGTCACGGATCTTTTTCTCAACGTCCTGGATTTCACGTTGCAGTTTGTTCTTACGACGGAACAGGCGAACAAATTCCAGTACGTCCTGGAATGAAGGCTTGGTAGTTTCCATTTTTATACCCCTGATAATGTGAGAGTCGGATTCGTTTAAGCAGCCGCTATTCGTTAGGGCCAACATTACTCATAGCTGCCGCAGATGACAATGCTTTTATCCCTTTTCACTATCATACCCTTTATCTTTGCTGAATCGAAGCAGCAAGATGATTCTGAAGATCGGGAATTATTTGCGCAAGGCCCGGCAAATCAGATTTGACAACAACTCCAGTTGATGCGCCGTTTCCATGTTAAGCCACACATAGCCATAAATCGGGGTCTCAACGACCTTGAGATCATGGTGGTTATCGAGCAACTGACGCAGCTCTTCCACAGCATCGTTCAATTTTTCCGTATTAGCAAAAACCGGCTGCGGATTACCTTCGTACAGGGCATGAACAAGGCTCAACACGATTTGCTGCATCATGTGCTGTGTATCGCGCAGTTTTTGCGCGTTCAATAACACGAAATGGCTGGGGCGCGTGGCCCAGTAAGCATTGATTTGCAGTTCCAGCATACAAACCAGATTACGGTTAATTGTCTGGATCCCTTCATATATCGATTTTGGGATACGGGTTTCTTTGCTGGCGGGCGCAATCAGCCCACGCATTTTCACGGCATCGGTCAGGAGTTTTTGCAGATGTTTTTCCAGACGTGGACGTTCGAGTAAGTTCGGTGAGAACGCTGACTGATAGACGCGATTATATTCAGTGAGACTTTTCGCCAGTTGAATGCGCCAGTGGATAAAAGCACGTTGCGGCCAGATGCCGGTAAACAACATTGCCAGTAAAGAGCCGAGGATCACATCGCCGCTTCGCCATAATGCAGTATCAATTTCACCGGTTGGCGAGCCAACAACAATTGCCAGCGTCACACCAATCAATAAACCTTGATATGGCTTCTTACCCAGCGCCAGCCAACCGCAAAGGAACATGGCTGCAGCACACCAGACTAACATCAACGGTAAAGAGATTAACTCCAGTTGCAGAGCGATAAGACCTAATATCGAACCCAACACAGTACCGCCAATACGTTCAAAGGCGCGAGGGACAACGTTGCCCCAGAACGAAATTGGCCCCATGATCACCACCATAGTGACCAGCGGCCAGGTGCTTTCCGGGATGGTAAACAAGCGAATGATGAGAAAGGTGAGCAAGAACGCCAGCGCAACTCGCGTACCATGCACAATGCGGTAATGGCGGTACACTCGAATTTCAAACGGGCTTAAGGACTTATCGGCACGCACGCGAGCACTCCGTGGAATAAGAGAAAAAACGGTCATAATGCAATCTGGCAGTCCGGGAACGATAACGCTATGTAACAAATCTGTCCGGCAAACCGGGAGTAGCAGACGTTCCCGGTTTGGTTGTCAGAAAACTGCAGACGAATCTTACTCTTTTACATAACGAAAAACAGCGTAGCAATCGGGTTATCCTCTGATCCAGTGCCACTTATCAGCGCTGTTTAGGCTGCACCGCAACATACATTTCGATATCCCAATACCCCTCTTCCGCACCATTGTTCAGATAAACCTCAAAGCAGGGCTTTGGCAACATTTCGTAAGCGCTGTCCTGCAAGAGAGTATTAAAGAACTGATACCAGGGTTTAGCAAAGTCATCACCCACTACGCGTGCAACCGCCACCGCATACTGACCTCCAGAAATTTCCGTCAGGATAACGCCCTCACTGTTTTCGGGGAGCGTGAAGTCATCTGCCACCGAGACGACGGTGTCACAACGTAACTTTTCGGCGGGTGTTTCGTCTGGATTATCGTAATAGACCGCTACCCACTCCTTTGGCACGATATTTTTGTCGTCTACCCACATCATCAACTGCTCAAAACCTTGCTTTACCGTCTGTTCCCACGGGCCAACGAGATGGAAACCTGCAACGGTACGTTTATCTTCCTGTTTAATCTCGTAGTTCATGATGCCTCCATTAATACTGGTTTTATGTACAGTACATTTGCAATATAAAAACCACAAGGAGTGAGTGTTGATTATGCGAGCAGACTCGCACTCCTGCCAGTCTGCTGCAAAAGAAAGGTCAGGCCTTATGGTGGAAATAATCGCTCAACCGGGAAAACATGCCGCCTTCACTGACGGATTCCAGGGTGACCAGCGGCCAGTGCGCTACCTGTTTATCCCGATCGTAAAGTTCAATTTCCCCAACCTGCTGATGGGCATTAATTGGCGCGGTCAGTTCTTTATCATTAAGGGTGTATTTTGCTTTGATATTCGGAATCTCCGCTTTTGGCAGCACCATCCAGAACTCTTGTTCGGTTCCAAGCGCAATCTTTTCTTTATCGCCATACCAGATGCGTTCTGTGCCAATCTTTTTCCCACGATGTAAAATTTGCACCGTAGTAAAGTTCTGTTGTCCCCAACGCAGTAGCTTTCTCGCCTCTTCTTCACGACCTTTTGCGCTTTCAGCCCCCATCACCACCGCAATGAGTCGACGCTGACCATCCACAGCCGAAGCAATGAGATTAAACCCGGCCCCGGAAGTATGTCCGGTTTTCAGGCCATCGACATTCATGGTTTTATCCCATAATAAGCCGTTACGGTTTTGCTGGGTGATGCCGTTCCAGGTGAGGCTTTTCTCACTGTACATATGATAAAACTCAGGTTCACCATGAATGATGGCGCGCGAAAGTACGGCTAAATCGTAGGCTGAACTATGCTGACCCGGCGCATCCAGACCATGTACCGTTTCAAAATGCGTATCCTTTAGATGCAACTTCTCGGCGTAATTGTTCATCATTTCAACAAACTGCCGTTGCCCACCAGCAATATAATCAGCCAGCGCAACACAAGCATCATTGCCGGAGTCGACAATTAATCCACGGCTTAAATCACGTACCGATACGCGATCCCCCTCTTTCAAAAACATCAGTGAAGAACCGACAAATACCGGGTTATCTTTTGCCCACGCATCACGCCCCACAGTGACAATATCGTCTGGTGTAATGCGATGACTATCGATAGCACGATCAACGACATAGCCAGTCATCAGCTTAGTCAGGCTGGCAGGATTACGTTGTTGATGCTCATTACCCGCCGTGAGGATCTGTCCGGTTGTGTAATCCATCAATACCCATGACCCCGCATGAATTTCTGGAGGCTGGGGTGAAAAAGGAATATTTTCTGCTGCAAAAGCAGACGATAAATTAAAAACGAACAAAGAAGCAGCAATAACAAGACGGCGTTTCAACAGCAAATCCTCAGGAGTTTCAAATAGCTGTTCTTTTTACGGAAATCCTGATGAGCTGGCTGGAATAAAGTGCAAGAAAATGTGACATTTATCTCATTTTAATCTGACATTATCTGTTTCCACACGCTGCCAAATTGTCGCTCTAAAGCTGATTAGCGTTGTGATATTTGGTACTCTGGCATACAGCAGAAATAACGGATTTAACCTAATGATGAATGACGGTAAGCAACAATCTACCTTTTTGTTTCACGATTACGAAACCTTTGGCACGCACCCCGCGTTAGATCGCCCTGCGCAGTTTGCCGCCATTCGCACCGATAGCGAATTCAATATCATTGGCGAACCAGAAGTCTTTTACTGCAAACCTGCTGATGATTATTTACCTCAACCAGGGGCGGTGTTAATCACCGGCATCACACCGCAGGAAGCACGGGCGAAAGGAGAAAACGAAGCCGCCTTTGCCGCCCGCATCCACTCGCTTTTTACCGTACCGAAAACCTGCATTCTTGGTTACAACAATGTGCGTTTCGACGACGAAGTCACGCGCAATGTTTTTTATCGTAATTTCTACGATCCCTATGCCTGGAGCTGGCAGCATGATAACTCTCGCTGGGATCTGCTGGACGTCATGCGTGCCTGTTATGCCCTACGTCCGGAGGGGATCAACTGGCCTGAAAATGATGACGGTCTACCGAGTTTTCGTCTTGAACATTTAACCAAAGCGAATGGTATAGAGCATAGCAACGCCCACGATGCGATGGCCGATGTATACGCCACTATCGCGATGGCGAAGCTGGTGAAAACGCGTCAGCCACGCCTGTTTGATTATCTCTTTACCCATCGTAATAAGCACAAACTGATGGCATTGATTGATGTGCCACAGATGAAACCACTGGTGCACGTTTCCGGCATGTTTGGTGCGTGGCGCGGCAATACCAGTTGGGTTGCGCCGCTGGCGTGGCATCCTGAAAATCGCAATGCCGTGATTATGGTGGATTTAGCTGGAGATATTTCGCCATTACTGGAACTGGATAGCGACATGCTGCGCGAGCGTCTGTATACCGCAAAAGCCGATCTGGGCAATAACGCCGCAGTCCCGGTTAAGCTGGTGCATATTAATAAATGTCCGGTGCTGGCACAGGCGAATACACTTCGCCCGGAGGATGCCGACCGTCTGGGAATTAATCGTCAGCATTGCCTTGATAACCTGAAAATTTTGCGTGAAAACCCGCAAGTGCGCGAAAAAGTGGTGGCAATATTTGCTGAAGCCGAACCGTTTATGCCTTCAGATAACGTGGATGCCCAGCTTTATAATGGCTTTTTCAGTGACGCCGATCGCGCGGCAATGAAAATTGTGCTGGAAACCGAGCCACGTAACTTACCGGCACTGGATATCACCTTTGTCGATAAACGCATAGAGAAGCTGTTGTTCAATTATCGGGCGCGTAACTTCCCAGGCACGTTAGATTACGCCGAACAGCAACGCTGGCTGGAGCATCGCCGTCAGGTCTTCACTCCAGAGTTTTTGCAAGGCTATGCTGATGAACTGCAGATGCTGGCGCAGCAATATGCCGATGATAAAGAGAAAGTGGCACTGTTAAAGGCGCTTTGGCAGTACGCGGAAGAGATCGTCTGATACAAAAAAGCCGGAGCGTTAAACTCCGGCTTTTTGAGACTTACCGGATGATGACACCATCCGGTTTTATAAAATTATGCAACGTCTTCGTACTGCGGAACCGGGTTGCGGAAGCTCTTAGTTACGCAAGCCAGGTAAATCAGACCGATAGCCGCCCAGATCAGCCCCAGAACCATCGAGCTTTCTTCCAGGTTAACCCACAGCGCACCAACGGTCAGCGCACCACACATCGGCAGGAACAGATACTGGAAGTGATCTTTCAGCGTCTTGTTACGCTTCTCACGGATCCAGAACTGCGAGATAACCGACAGGTTAACGAAGGTGAACGCCACCAGCGCACCAAAGTTAATCAGCGCCGTTGCCATTACCAGGTCAAAGTTGATTGCCAGCAGAGCAATCGCACCAACCAGGATGATGTTCATCGCCGGAGTACGCCATTTCGGGTGTACATAACCGAAGAAACTTTTCGGGAACACGCCGTCACGCCCCATCACGTACATCAGACGCGCTACGCCTGCGTGCGCCGCCATACCAGACGCCAGTACGGTAATGGTGGAGAAGATCAGCGCGCCAACCTGGAACGCTTTACCCGCAACATACAGCATGATTTCAGGCTGTGACGCATCCGGATCTTTAAAGCGAGAGATATCCGGGAAGTACAGTTGCAGGAAGTAGGTCGCAAAGATGAAGATCATACCGCCAATCAGCGCGGTCAGGAAAATCGCACGCGGGATCACGCGCTCTGCATCTTTGGTTTCTTCCGACAGGTTGCTGATGCCGTCAAAACCGGTAAAGGAGAAGCACAGGATCGTCGCACCGGTAATCATCGGGATGACATGCGCATCGCCAGACCAGAACGGACGGGTGCTCGCCAGCGTACCAGCGCCTTCACCTTCAAATACGCCGTAGACCACCATGCCCAGAATCACCGCGATCAGCACAATCTGCAACACCACAATGACGGTGTTGAAGTTCGCTACGGATTTCAGGCTACGCAGGTTAAAGGCAGTCATAAAGGCCACCAGCGCCACCACAAACATCCACGATGGGATGGAAGGCACCAGAGCTTCAAAATAGATTTTCGCCAACAGGATGTTGATCATCGGCGCGAACAGATAGTCGAGCAGAGAAGACCAACCCACCATAAAGCCAACGGTCGGGCTAATAGATTTCTGGGCGTAAGTGTACGCAGAGCCAGCAGAAGGATAGCGGCGAACCAACTTCCCGTAGCTCAGAGCCGTGAACAGGATCGCAATCAATGCGAACGCATAGGCTGTCGGCACATGACCATCCGTGAGGCCTGAAACGATACCAAAAGTATCAAACAGCGTCATCGGCTGCATATAGGCAAGACCCATCATTACAACCGGAACTAACGTAAGCGTTTTACGCAATTCCACGCGAGAGGTGTTTGGAGTAACGTTATGCGACATGGTTATTCTCCTTTACGGTGATAACCGTCGCGTAAGCAAAAAATTGCCCCATTTTTTTGGATTCCTCAGCGACAACAACTGTCGATTTTTAGTAAATATCTATCCGGTACGAAGCCCGGCCTCTTGGTATGAATGATTGGTTTGAAGCAAAAAATAACCGACGCGGATAAAACGTCGGTTTTTAGTCATTTTTTGACAGCGGCGCATTGTGCCTAAATGGGGGGTAAATGACAAGAGAATGAGGGGCTTGACAGATGATTTTTTATTTAAATGGCTGATTTTCCGTCACCAGATTTTGCATAAACACCGGCGATAGCACTATTTGCTAAAATCTCGTCTCGCCACCACGCACTGGCAAGCCCTGCGGTTTGTTCGTTCCAGCCAATCCAGACAGGTTCAAAGAGGGTTTGCGCGACCACTTTCTTCTCGATTAACGCACCACTATCAAGAAAGCGTTGCGCCAGATAACGGGGTAAATAACCACAACCAAGACCACTGATTTGCAGCTCCAGCTTGGTTTTAAAATCAAATACGGTAATAGCTTCTTGTTCATCAAGTATTTGTGAAGCTGTAGACGCGGCTGCCTGCGCAGTGTCACCGACGACTATCGCCCGATATCGTTTAATGATTCGTCGATTTAACGGTTCTTCTTCCAGCGCTAACGGATGATGGGGTGCCACAACGAACACTTGCTCCAGATCACCCAGACGAGAAAAACCAAATTCGCTGGAAGATGGCGGCTCGTGCATAGCGCCGACAATAATATCTGCCCGGCCCTGGGTCAGCGCCTCCCAGGAACCACCGAGCACACCATTGATAAATTTCAACCGCGTTACACTGTGATGTTGATAAAAGAGTTCAATTAGCGGCGCAAGCAGAGAAAAAGGAAAGGTGTCATCAACCCCGATAATCAGCTCGTTCTCCCAGCCTTCGTGAAGTTTTATTGCCTGTTTTTCCAGCTCATGAACAGTGTGAAGAATTTCCCGCCCTTTCTCTAATAACATTTTTCCGGTGCGGGTGAATTTAGCGCGGTGACCGCTGCGATCAAGCAATTGAATATTAAGATCACTTTCCAGCTTATGAACGGTGTAACTCAGCGCAGACGGCGTCTTGTACAGTTTGGCTGACGCCGCCGCAAAACTGCCCTCTTTTTCTAAGGCATCGAGGATCATCAACACATCCAGCAGTGGTTTCATACACGCCCCCTTGCGGTGTATGCGGCATTCTGCTGGCGTGATGCTTTACTCCAGCGGCATTACCAGTGGATCGGGATACTGGTATTCAAATCCCAATTCATTACAGATCCGGCTGCCATCAATAATTTTACCTTTGCCGCTGTCCAGGCTGTTTCTGAACTGCGGAGGTTCCAGCCCCAGTAAACGGGCCATCTGCGGATAGAAAACATTACGCGCAGGGTGAGCTGGCGCACATATATTATAGATGTGTCCGCCTTTAGGTGCCTGTAACAACAGAGTGATAGCACCAATAACATCTTCCAGGTGAACTAAATTGACACCATGTTCACCGTCTGGCGCAGTTTTTCCGGCAAAGAAGCGCCCTGGATGACGCCCCGGCCCCACCAGGCCAGCAAGACGCAAAATATCGACCGAAGTACCAGGTAAATTGTGCAGCCAGTCTTCGAGTTCTTTTAACACTCGTCCACTGTTGGTCACGGGATTGCGTGGTGTGGTTTCTTTTACTATGCCTTGCGCATCGCCATAGACAGAGGTTGAACTGGTGAAAATAATGCGGGGAATATGGTGAGCCAGCGCGCTGTCTACCAGCTCTTGCACTGCCTGCAAATAGAACTCGTCGCCAGGACCGCTGCGCCGCGCCGGAAGCGTAATGACCAACGCATCAGCATCCATCAGGGCATCCAGATCGTCAGAATCGCAAACTAACTCGGGTTCCATGCGAAGCGTATAGCTATCAATCCCACTCATTCGGGCCGCTTCGACGCCATCTTGTGTGGTTTTACTCCCGGTGACTTGCCAGCCCCGCGCTGAAAGTGACATCGCCAGCGGCATACCTAACCACCCTAACCCGACAATTGCGACCTTTTTCATCCGTTTTCTCCTGATACACCTTAGATCTATAAGGCTACGCCAGCGTATCAAAACTGACAATTCATTCTATGAATGAATCGAATCTGTTAGCAAATGTACAATTGCCTGATGCGCTCCGCTTATCAGGCCTACAAAAACACCAATATATTGAATTTAGGCAACATTTGTAGGCCAGATAAGGCGTTCACGCCGCATCCGGCATGAACAAAGGCCACTTTAGTTACAGAACACAATGTTCTTGAGGGTTTTAAAACATGTTTTCACGATTACTTTTTTTAACGTAGTCACTCTTAGCGCCCTTCTTTCCCTGCTCATTCATTAAACAAATCTATCGCCGCAAAATATATAAAAAAGCCCTTGCTTTCTATCGTGAAAGTGGTTTAGGTTAAAAGGCATCAGTTGAATAAACATTCACAGAGATTTTTATGACACGCGTTCAATTTAAACACCACCATCATCACCATCATCCTGACTAGTCTTTCAGGCGATGTGTGCTGGAAGACATTCAGATCTTCCAGTGGTGCATGAACGCATGAGAAAGCCCCCGGAAGATCACCTTCCGGGGGCTTTTTTATTGCGCGGTTGATAACGATTCAGACAGGTTAAAAGAGGAATAAGAAAATGACAGACAACACTCGTTTACGCATAGCTATGCAAAAATCCGGCCGTTTAAGTGATGATTCTCGCGAATTGCTGGCGCGCTGCGGCATTAAAATTAATCTTCACACCCAGCGCCTGATCGCGATGGCAGAAAACATGCCGATTGATATTCTGCGCGTGCGTGACGACGACATTCCCGGTCTGGTAATGGATGGCGTGGTAGACCTCGGGATCATCGGTGAGAACGTACTGGAAGAAGAGTTGCTCAACCGCCGCGCCCAGGGTGAAGATCCGCGCTACTTTACCCTGCGCCGTCTTGATTTCGGTGGCTGTCGCCTTTCACTGGCAACGCCCGTTGATGAAGCCTGGGACGGCCCGCTCTCCTTAAACGGTAAACGTATCGCCACCTCTTATCCTCACTTGCTCAAGCGTTATCTCGACCAGAAAGGTATCTCTTTCAAATCCTGCTTATTGAACGGTTCTGTCGAAGTTGCCCCGCGCGCCGGACTGGCGGATGCGATTTGCGATCTGGTTTCCACCGGTGCCACCCTGGAGGCCAACGGCCTGCGCGAAGTGGAAGTTATCTACCGCTCGAAAGCCTGCCTGATCCAGCGCGATGGTGAAATGGAAGAATCCAAACAGCAACTAATCGACAAGCTACTGACCCGTATTCAGGGCGTAATTCAGGCGCGTGAATCGAAATACATCATGATGCATGCACCAACCGAGCGTCTGGATGATGTCATCGCCCTGCTGCCAGGTGCCGAACGACCAACCATTCTGCCGCTGGCGGGTGATCAACAGCGCGTCGCCATGCACATGGTGAGTAGCGAAACCCTGTTCTGGGAAACGATGGAAAAACTGAAGGAACTGGGCGCGAGTTCGATTCTGGTTCTGCCAATTGAGAAGATGATGGAGTAATAGCCATGAGCTTTAACACAATCATTGACTGGAATAACTGTACTGCGGAGCAACAACGCCAACTGTTAATGCGCCCGGCGCTCTCCGCCTCTGAAAGCATCACCCGTATCGTCCGTGAAATTTTAGATAACGTGAAAGCACGCGGCGATGACGCCTTACGGGAATACAGCGCGAAGTTTGATAAAACCAAGGTTACCGCGCTGAAAGTGTCTGCTGAAGAAATCGCCGCAGCCTGCGAACGCCTGAGCGACGACCTGAAACAGGCGATGGCGGTAGCAGTAAAGAACATTGAAACCTTCCACAATGCGCAAAAACTGCCGACGGTAGATGTCGAAACCCAGCCAGGCGTACGTTGCCAGCAGGTCACCCGCCCGGTAGCTTCAGTGGGTTTGTATATTCCTGGCGGCTCTGCCCCACTCTTCTCAACCGTATTAATGCTGGCGACTCCAGCGCGTATTGCAGGTTGTAATAAAGTGGTGCTGTGCTCACCGCCGCCGATTGCCGATGAGATCCTCTACGCGGCGCAACTGTGCGGCGTGCAGGATGTATTTAACGTCGGCGGCGCACAGGCCATTGCCGCGCTGGCCTTTGGTACTGAATCCGTGCCGAAAGTGGACAAAATTTTCGGACCGGGTAACGCCTTTGTGACTGAAGCGAAACGTCAGGTGAGCCAGCGTCTGGACGGTGCAGCAATCGATATGCCCGCAGGCCCGTCGGAAGTGCTGGTGATTGCCGATAGCGGCGCAACGCCGGACTTCGTGGCTTCAGATTTGCTCTCTCAGGCTGAGCACGGCCCGGATTCACAGGTGATCTTACTGACGCCCGACGCCGATATGGCACGCCGCGTTGCCGAAGCTGTAGAACGTCAACTTGCAGAGTTACCGCGTGCTGAAACTGCACGCCAGGCACTGCTCACCAGCCGCCTGATTGTGACCAACGATTTAGCGCAGTGCGTGACAATCTCCAATCAGTACGGCCCGGAACACCTGATTATTCAAACCCGCAACGCCCGCGAACTGGTCGATAGCATCACCAGCGCCGGTTCGGTATTTCTTGGTGACTGGTCACCGGAATCGGCAGGTGACTACGCCTCCGGCACCAACCACGTTCTACCGACTTACGGTTACACCGCCACCTGTTCCAGCCTCGGACTGGCGGATTTCCAGAAGCGCATGACCGTGCAGGAATTGTCGAAAGAGGGTTTCTCTGCGTTGGCTTCGACCATTGAAACGCTGGCTACCGCCGAACGCCTGACAGCCCACAAAAATGCCGTGACTTTACGTGTCAACGCCCTTAAGGAGCAAGCATGAGCACCGTGACTATTACCGATTTAGCGCGTGAAAACGTCCGCAACCTGACACCATATCAGTCAGCGCGCCGACTGGGCGGTAACGGCGATGTCTGGCTGAACGCCAACGAATATCCTACAGCCGTGGAGTTTCAGCTCACTCAGCAAACGCTCAACCGCTATCCGGAATGTCAGCCAAAAGCGGTTATTGAAAATTACGCGCAATATGCTGGCGTAAAACCGGAACAAGTGCTGGTCAGCCGCGGCGCAGACGAAGGCATTGAACTACTGATTCGCGCCTTTTGTGAACCGGGTAAAGATGCCATCCTCTATTGCCCGCCAACGTACGGCATGTATAGCGTCAGCGCCGAAACCATTGGCGTCGAGTGTCGCACGGTGCCGACGCTGGAAAACTGGCAACTGGACTTGCAGGGGATTTCCGACAAGCTGGACGGCGTGAAAGTGGTTTATGTTTGCAGCCCTAACAACCCGACCGGGCAACTGATCAATCCGCAAGATTTTCGCACTCTGCTGGAGTTAACCCGCGGAAAAGCCATTGTGGTTGCCGATGAAGCCTATATTGAGTTTTGCCCGCAGGCATCGCTGGCGGGCTGGCTGGCGGAATATCCGCACCTGGCTATTTTGCGCACCCTTTCGAAAGCTTTTGCTCTGGCGGGTCTCCGTTGTGGGTTTACGCTGGCAAACGAAGAAGTCATCAACCTGCTGATGAAAGTGATCGCCCCCTACCCACTCTCAACGCCGGTTGCCGACATTGCGTCCCAGGCGTTAAGCCCGCAGGGGATCGTCGCCATGCGCGAACGAGTGGCGCAAATTATTGCAGAACGCGAATACCTGATTGCCGCACTGAAAGAGATCCCCTGCGTGGAGCTGGTTTTCGACTCCGAAACCAACTACATTCTGGCACGCTTTAAAGCCTCCAGCGCAGTGTTTAAATCTTTGTGGGATCAGGGCATTATCTTACGTGATCAGAATAAACAACCCTCTTTAAGCGGCTGCCTGCGAATTACCGTCGGAACCCGTGAAGAAAGCCAGCGCGTCATTGACGCCTTACGTGCGGAGCAAGTTTGATGAGTCAGAAGTATCTTTTTATCGATCGCGATGGAACCCTGATTAGCGAGCCGCCGAGTGATTTTCAGGTGGACCGTTTTGACAAACTCGCCTTTGAACCGGGCGTGATCCCGGAACTGCTGAAGCTGCAAAAAGCAGGCTATAAGCTGGTGATGATCACCAACCAGGATGGTCTTGGAACACAACGTTTCCCGCAGGCGGATTTCGATGGCCCGCACAATCTGATGATGCAGATCTTTACCTCGCAAGGCGTGCAGTTTGATGAAGTGCTGATTTGCCCGCACCTGCCCGACGATGAATGTGACTGCCGCAAGCCGAAGGTAAAACTGGTGGAGCGTTATCTCGCTGAGCAGGCGATGGATCGCGCCAGCAGTTACGTGATTGGCGATCGTGCGACCGATATTCAACTTGCTGAAAACATGGGTATTAATGGTTTACGCTACAACCGCGAAACCCTGAACTGGCCGATGATTGGTGAGCAACTCACTAAACGCGATCGTTATGCCCATGTAGTGCGCAACACCAAAGAGACGCAGATTGACGTTCAGGTGTGGCTGGATCGCGAAGGTGGCAGCAAGATTAACACTGGTGTTGGTTTCTTTGATCATATGTTGGATCAGATTGCCACCCACGGTGGTTTCCGTATGGAAATCAATGTCAAAGGCGATCTCTATATTGACGATCACCACACCGTCGAAGATACCGGGCTGGCGCTGGGCGAAGCGTTAAAAATTGCCCTTGGCGACAAACGCGGCATCTGCCGGTTTGGTTTTGTCTTGCCGATGGATGAATGCCTCGCACGCTGCGCGCTGGATATCTCTGGTCGCCCGCACCTGGAATATAAAGCTGAGTTTACCTACCAGCGCGTGGGCGATCTCAGCACCGAAATGATCGAACACTTCTTCCGTTCGCTCTCATACACCATGGGCGTGACCCTGCACCTGAAAACCAAAGGTAAAAACGATCACCACCGTGTAGAGAGCCTGTTCAAAGCCTTTGGTCGTACCCTGCGCCAGGCCATCCGCGTGGAAGGTGACACCCTGCCCTCGTCGAAAGGAGTGCTGTAATGAACGTGGTGATCCTTGATACCGACTGCGCCAACCTGAACTCGGTGAAGTCTGCCATTGCGCGTCACGGCTATGAACCAAAGGTCAGCCGTGACCCGGACGTCGTGTTGCTGGCCGATAAACTGTTTTTACCTGGCGTCGGCACCGCGCAAGCGGCGATGGATCAGGTGCGTGAGCGCGAGCTGTTTGATCTCATCAAAGCCTGTACTCAACCGGTGCTGGGCATCTGTTTAGGAATGCAACTGCTGGGGCGACGCAGCGAAGAGAGTAACGGCGTCGATTTGCTGGGCATCATCGACGAGGATGTACCGAAAATGACCGACTTTGGTCTGCCATTGCCGCATATGGGCTGGAACCGCGTTTACCCACAGGCTGGCAACCGCCTGTTTCAGGGGATTGAAGACGGCGCGTACTTTTACTTTGTTCACAGCTACGCCATGCCGGTCAATCCGTGGACCATCGCCCAGTGCAACTACGGCGAACCGTTCACCGCGGCGGTACAAAAAGATAACTTCTATGGCGTGCAGTTCCACCCGGAACGCTCCGGTGCCGCTGGCGCTAAGTTGCTGAAAAACTTCCTGGAGATGTAATGATTATTCCGGCATTAGATTTAATCGACGGCACCGTGGTGCGTCTCCATCAGGGCGATTACGGCAAGCAGCGTGATTATGGCAACGACCCGCTGCCGCGCTTACAGGATTACGCCGCCCAAGGTGCTGAAGTGCTGCACCTGGTGGATCTGACCGGGGCAAAAGATCCGGCTAAACGTCAAATCCCGCTGATTAAAACCCTGGTCGCGGGCGTTAACGTTCCGGTGCAGGTTGGCGGCGGCGTGCGTAGCGAAGAAGACGTGGCGGCGTTACTGGAAGCAGGCGTTGCGCGCGTGGTGGTTGGCTCCACCGCGGTGAAGTCACCAGAAATGGTGAAAGGCTGGTTTGAACGTTTTGGTGCCGATGCCTTAGTGCTGGCGCTGGATGTCCGTATTGACGAGCAAGGCAACAAACAGGTGGCAGTCAGCGGCTGGCAAGAGAACTCAGGCGTTTCGCTGGAACAACTGGTGGAAACCTATCTGCCCGTCGGCCTGAAACATGTGCTGTGTACCGATATCTCGCGCGACGGCACGCTGGCAGGTTCTAACGTCTCTTTATATGAAGAAGTGTGCGCCAGATATCCGCAGGTGGCGTTTCAGTCCTCCGGCGGTATTGGCAACATTGAAGATGTCGCTGCCCTGCGTGGCACTGGCGTGCGCGGCGTAATAGTTGGCCGGGCATTACTGGAAGGTAAATTCACCGTGAAGGAGGCCATCGCATGCTGGCAAAACGCATAATTCCGTGTCTTGACGTTCGTGATGGTCAGGTGGTGAAAGGCGTACAGTTTCGCAACCATGAAATCATTGGCGATATTGTGCCGCTGGCAAAACGCTACGCCGAAGAAGGTGCAGACGAACTGGTGTTCTACGATATCACCGCTTCCAGCGATGGCCGCGTGGTAGATAAAAGCTGGGTATCTCGCGTCGCGGAAGTGATCGACATTCCGTTCTGCGTGGCGGGTGGGATTAAGTCGCTGGATGACGCCGCGAAAATTCTTTCCTTTGGTGCGGATAAAATCTCCATCAACTCCCCTGCACTGGCCGATCCGACATTGATCACCCGTCTGGCAGATCGTTTTGGCGTGCAGTGTATTGTGGTCGGTATTGATACCTGGTACGACGCCGAAACCGGCAAATATCACGTTAATCAATATACCGGCGATGAAAGCCGTACCCGCGTTACGCAGTGGGAAACGCTCGACTGGGTACAGGAAGTGCAAAAACGCGGAGCCGGAGAAATCGTCCTCAACATGATGAATCAGGACGGCGTGCGTAACGGTTACGACCTCGAACAACTGAAAAAAGTGCGTGAAGTTTGCCACGTCCCGCTGATTGCCTCCGGTGGCGCAGGCACTATGGAACACTTCCTTGAAGCCTTCCGCGATGCCGACGTTGACGGCGCGCTGGCAGCTTCCGTATTCCACAAACAAATAATCAATATTGGTGAATTAAAAGCGTACCTGGCAACACAGGGCGTGGAGATCAGGATATGTTAACAGAACAACAACGCCGCGAACTGGACTGGGAAAAAACCGACGGACTGATGCCAGTGATTGTGCAACACGCGGTATCTGGCGAAGTGTTAATGCTGGGCTACATGAACCCGCAAGCGCTGGATAAAACCATCGAAAGCGGCAAAGTCACTTTTTTCTCACGCACCAAACAGCGACTGTGGACTAAAGGTGAAACGTCGGGGAACTTCCTCAACGTAGTCAGCATTGCACCGGACTGCGACAACGACACCCTGCTGGTGCTGGCGAATCCCATCGGCCCAACCTGCCACAAAGGCACCAGCAGTTGTTTTGGCGATACCGCTCACCAGTGGTTGTTTCTCTACCAGCTTGAACAACTGCTCGCTGAACGCAAATCTGCCGATCCGGAAACCTCCTACACCGCCAAACTGTATGCCAGTGGCACCAAACGCATCGCGCAGAAAGTAGGAGAAGAAGGCGTGGAAACCGCACTGGCCGCGACAGTACATGACCGCTTTGAGCTGACTAACGAGGCGTCTGACTTGATGTATCACCTGCTGGTGTTGTTGCAGGATCAGGATCTGGATTTAACGACGGTGATTGAAAACCTGCGCAAACGGCATCAGTGAGTTACGGGGTTAGCGGATGCGATATTGTTGTCGCATCCGGAGCCATTGCCCGATGCGCAAGCTTATCGTGCCTACACATTCTCTCTGCACACGCAGGCTGGATAAGATGCGCCAGCATCACATTCGGCAAAAAAATGGGCAAGGTGTCACCACCCTGCCCATTTTGTTTAAAACCGAAAAGATTACTTCGCGTTGTAATTACGCAGCGCATTACGTCCCAGCACAATCCCCGCGCCAACCATACCGCCCAGCAGCACAGCCAGAATCAAGGTAATAGCCTTTTTCGGACTATCGCGACGCACAGGTAACGTCGGTTTCATAACATAGCGATAAGCATGAATATCAAGATCATCAACCTTCAGACTTTCAATATCCAGCAGGTTTTGACGAGTCTGATAATAGTTTGACGAGAACACCAACGGACGGCTCGCTTCGTGCTTAACCATCGACTCCAGTGCATCACTCCCCAAAAGGAACATAGTGTCCTGGGTCACGTCCTGCGTCTGTTGAATCTGCGGCTTTGCGACCTGCGCCTGATTCGCATACTGCAACGCTTCCTGAATCTGACGGATACGCAGATCTTTCTGCTCCTGTGCCACCACTTCCTGCGTCTTCAAAGAATCCTGCAAGTTTTTCACACGCAGTGCGATGTTGTCTTTCAGGTCTTTTTCCAGCTCTTCATTCACCTGTTCATCAACTTGCTGAATATATTGAGCTAGCTGTTTCTGCGCACCTTCAGGCGTTTGCCCGACATAAGAAACAACCAGGGGTAATGGCTGGTTTTTAACAGAAGGTTCGATAGTCAGTTTTTCGGGTTCTTCCTGATTATCCAGCGTTTCTGCTAATGCAGAAAATGTCGTACTGAAACGACCAACTAACGTCGCCTGGATATCAGACACTTTCGGCGCAGCCGTACCATAAATCACATTCATGGCATTGTTATAACCCGCGATTTGTCCCACATCAGGTTGAGTAACGATAGCTGTGGAAGTCCATTTTTCTTTGGCAACGGCCAGATACCCTATTGCCAGGGCAATCGCTACAATGACAGAGATGATGATAGTCATCTTGCCACGCCACAACTGCACCAGTAAATCAATCAAATCAATCTGTTCCGGGTCATGGTTTTGCCCAGGAATATTATTATTTTCAACTCTCATCATTACCCTAACTGACGGAAAATTTCAGGTTCGCATAGTGTAGCGATAATCTTCATGAATGCTATAGGATAAGTGATAAAAATAATGAATTATTACGTGGGTAACAAAAGACAATCAGGGCGAAAATCGCCCTGATTACAGAAGGTTAGTCGCTGCCAAACAAATCGCGGGTGTAGACCTTGTCTGCCACATCCTTAAGCTCTTCTGCCATTCGGTTGGAAATAATGACGTCGGCTTGTTGTTTGAAGGTGGCGAGATCACGTTCCAGGCGAGAGTTGAAGAATGAGTCTTCTTTCATCACCGGCTCATAAATGATCACCTCCACACCTTTCGCCTTGATACGCTTCATAATCCCCTGAATGGAAGACGCGCGGAAGTTATCTGAACCGCTCTTCATAATCAGACGATATATTCCTACTACTTTAGGTTTACGCGACAAGATAGCATCCGCAATAAAGTCCTTACGCGTGCGGTTAGCATCAACAATTGCCGAGATCAGGTTATTCGGCACAGACTGGTAGTTCGCCAGTAACTGTTTAGTATCTTTCGGCAGACAATAACCACCATAGCCAAACGACGGGTTGTTGTAATGGTTGCCAATACGCGGATCAAGACAAACGCCTTCAATAATTTGGCGTGTATTCAGACCTAAACTTTCTGCATAGCTATCCAGCTCGTTAAAGTACGCCACACGCATTGCCAGGTAGGTATTAGCGAAAAGTTTAATCGCTTCTGCCTCAGTGGAGTCGGTAAACAGAGTCGGGATATTTTGCTTAATGGCCCCTTCCTGTAATAACTCAGCAAAACGTTCTGCACGTTCTGAACGCTCACCGATGACAATACGTGACGGATGAAGATTATCGTAAAGGGCTTTACCTTCCCGGAGGAATTCTGGGGAGAAAATGATGTTCTCAGTATTGAATTTTTTTTGCATCGTGACCGTAAAACCTACCGGAACCGTGGACTTGATAACCATTACTGCATAAGGGTTTATTTCTGTAACATCTTTAATTACAGATTCTACGCTAGATGTATTGAAATAATTGGTTTTAGGATCATAATCAGTCGGGGTTGCGATGATTACGTAATCAGCATTCCGGTAGGCTTCTTTTTTATCTAATGTGGCATTAAAACGTATTTTGTCTGATTGCAAAAATTGCTGAATTTCTTTATCAACAATAGGAGATATCTTATCATTCAGCATAGCAACGCGTGACGGTAAAATATCTAATGCCACAACCTCATGATTTTGTGCGATTAGAAGCCCGTTTGACAAGCCTACATAGCCAGTACCGGAAATGGTGATTTTCATTTCATGCTCTCAGAATTAACTTAACTGTGAATCATGATGTTTTTAGCATCCTGATAAGAGTTAAAAGTTTTAACGCTACGATGATGACTGGTCAACGCAACGAAAAACAATTCAGATTTTCTTTATGAGAGTAGCTGATATTTATTAGGTTAATATTAAGCAGTAAAATTTAGTCTATAAGATAATTGGTAAAAAAAAGCCCGGCGCAATATACGCCGGGCCTCAATTTATTGTTGGTTAGATCAGATTAATCCAGCCATTCGGTATGGAACACACCTTCTTTATCGATGCGCTTATAAGTATGTGCACCGAAATAATCACGCTGTGCCTGGATCAGGTTCGCAGGCAGAACAGCGGCACGGTAGCTGTCATAATAGGCAACCGCAGCGGCGAAGGTTGGAACCGGGATACCGTTCTGTACTGCATAAGCAACGACATCACGCAGCGCCTGCTGGTAGTCATCGGCAATTTGCTTGAAGTACGGAGCCAGCAGCAGGTTAGCGATCTGCGGATTTTCGGCATATGCATCGGTGATTTTCTGCAGGAACTGCGCACGGATGATGCAGCCAGCACGGAAAATCTTCGCGATTTCGCCGTAGTTCAGATCCCAGTTGTACTCTTCAGACGCGGCACGCAGTTGAGAGAAGCCCTGAGCGTAAGAAACAATTTTGCCCAGATACAGCGCACGGCGAACTTTCTCGATGAATTCAGCTTTGTTACCTGCTGGCTGTGCTTGTGGGCCAGACAGTACTTTAGACGCGGCAACGCGCTGATCTTTCAGAGAAGAGATATAACGTGCAAACACTGATTCAGTGATCAGCGACAGAGGCTCACCGAGATCCAGTGCACTCTGGCTGGTCCACTTACCAGTACCTTTGTTTGCTGCTTCATCCAGGATCACATCAACCAGGTAGTTACCGTCTTCATCTTTTTTGGTGAAGATATCTTTAGTGATGTCGATCAGGTAGCTGCTCAGTTCACCGTTATTCCACTCGGTAAAGGTCTGTGCCAGTTCTTCGTTGGAGAGGTTCAGGCCACCTTTCAGCAGAGAATAGGCTTCCGCAATCAGTTGCATATCACCGTATTCAATACCGTTGTGAACCATCTTCACATAGTGACCTGCGCCATCGGCACCAATATAGGTAACGCACGGTTCACCATCTTCAGCCACGGCGGCGATTTTGGTAAGGATTGGCGCAACCAGTTCATAGGCTTCCTTCTGCCCACCCGGCATAATGGAAGGACCTTTCAGCGCACCCTCTTCACCACCGGAAACACCCGTACCGATGAAGTTAAACCCTTCTGCGGAAAGCTCACGGTTGCGACGAATAGTGTCCTGGAAGAAGGTGTTACCACCATCAATAATGATGTCACCTTTATCGAGATATGGCTTGAGGGAATCAATAGCAGCATCCGTGCCTGCACCTGCTTTCACCATTAACAGGATGCGACGAGGCGTTTCAAGAGATTCAACAAACTCTTTCACCGTATAGTAAGGAACCAGTTTCTTGCCTGGATTTTCAGCAATCACTTCTTCCGTCTTTTCACGGGAACGGTTGAAAATAGAGACGGTATAACCACGGCTTTCGATGTTGAGCGCAAGGTTGCGTCCCATCACTGCCATACCGACGACGCCGATCTGTTGCTTTGACATTGTTTACTCCTGTCAGGGGGATCACCGCGGGGTGTGCGGCTTGAAGAAACTAAGATGGTAACCCAGCATGTATAGAATAAGATAGAAGAATAAACGGTGGTGTATCGCCCTATAACCACTTAGAAAAAGCCTTAGCTTTCAGTGGGTCAAATGGACCCTCCTTTATCTCCAACATAAGGGCTTTCGGTGACAGGCATTTGACACTATGTATATCACCTGGGGAAAATTCCACGACGCTTATTCCCGTACCGTCTCCAACAACAAACTGTTTTTGGATCTCACCATTTTTTCCATATAAACACACTTCTAATTGCCCTTGCACGACGACAAACATTTCCCACTGATGCGGTAACTCATGCCAATGGGGTTCAACATAACTGTCGCGTACAAATGCAATAAGTAAACGTTGAACCTTCTCCTGATGAGATGCGTGCAATAAATAATGAGCGCGCAAACGTTCAGAATTTGCTGCAGTGCGAAAAAGTTCATCCAAAATATTGTCATCAACTAAACGCATTCTCCTGCCTCCAGTCGGACTTCGATAGTATGTGCCGCCGATTCAACCGAAAATTGAGATTTTAACAACACATTAGCGTTCTGACCTAACTGCTTTCTTAAAGCCAAATCCGTAAGAAGCAATTGTGCAGATTCAAACAGTTTATCATCTTCACCATTAACATGAATGAACCCAGCCCCGTGCTTATTAATTACATCCATTAGATCATTACCGCCATTCACACTCCCAAGGATCGGGATTGATTGAACCATATACCCTAGTAATTTCCCGGGGAAATTATGTGAAGAATGGCGAGACGAAAGGGAGAACAGGCCAACATCAACTTCAGATAAAATTAATTTAAACTCTTCCTGGTTCACTGAAGGTAGATGAGTGAAATTAGTTAAATTCCACTCTGCAGCAAGAGAATTAATCAGGTCAACTTCATCACCCTGCCCTATAAACAGGAAATGAGCATCATGATGACGCATCATATTACGCGCAAGGCGCATTAAGTTTGCCATATCCTGAGCATGCCCAATATTACCGCCATAGAAAAAAATGACTTTATCTTTTAGATCGTATTTTTGACGAAGTGAATGATAATCATCGCCGGCAGACACAGGAGTCATTGAGGCCCAATTACGTAAAACTTCACACGGATAACCTTTATTGGCCTGACGAAATATCTCAAGATTCTTATCAGACATTAACCCAATCCAGTCAGCCTGTTGATATGATTTTTTTTCAAAATACCTGAAATATTTTTCAATTGGCGAACCGGCTTTCAACATACCAGCATCAATGATCCACTGTGGAAACATATCCCTTAGGACCAGATAGCTTGGGCACTGGCATCGCTGTTTAATTTTTTTAACCAAGCCTCCCCAAAAAATAGATGGAGAATAATAAACGATACCATCAAATGTATCATGTTGGATGCGGTGCTTTAATGCGTGCCATGCACGAAAAGATAAAAGTGTTTCATTTATGGCACGCTTAGCCTTACCTATATCCTTTAATGGTCCACTTTTGAAACGCCATACCTTTACACCGTCAATCATGCTAACAGAATAGATTGTTTGTATTGTGATGTCAGGCGTAATTACCGTTACATCATGTCCCCTTCGCAGCAATTCCTGACCTAACTCATGAAACATTTTAGCCCCAACACGCGTGCTATAGGGCAAATAATCATCAATGATTAATGCAAGTTTCATTAGTATTGTTTCCAGACAACCCGTTTAACGTAATCAGTATATGAATGAATAATACGCACAACTTTATCTGAAACGTTTGGCATACTGTAGTCACTGACCTGACGAAGTAAACGTGTTTCTCCTCGAGGCTGTGTTACAATAATTTCTAATGCTTGCAAAACTCGTTCAGTCTCGAGACCAACCATCATTACAGCCCCCTCTTCGAAGCCTTCCGGGCGTTCGTGCGCTTCTCGTATATTAAGTGCGGGGAAATTCATAATGGAGGATTCTTCGGTAATAGTTCCACTATCCGATAAAACTGCGCGTGCATTTTTTTGCAGATTGTTGTAATCGTGAAATCCTAATGGCTTAAGGAGTAAGATATTTTTATGGAATTGAATACCGTTTTCATTGATGCGGTTACGAGTACGTGGATGAGTAGAAACAACTACCGGGATGTCATGTTTTTCAGCCACAGTATTAAGTATATTCGCTAGTTTCGCAAGTTGTTTAGGAGTATCAACATTTTCTTCTCTGTGAGCACTTACCACAAAGAAATTTCCAGATATTAAATTCAGACGAGAAAGCACATCGGAACCATCAATTTGCGGCATATAATGAGTAAGCACCTCAAACATTGGGCTACCGGTTTTAATAATCCTATCGGCTGGTACACCTTCAGCTAAAAGATATTCACGAGCGATATCACTATACGTCATATTGATATCAGCAGTATGATCAACTATTTTTCTGTTAGTTTCCTCCGGTACGCGTTGGTCAAAACAACGATTCCCAGCCTCCATATGGAAGATTGGAATTCTTCGACGCTTTGCTGGTATAGCTGAGATACAGGAGTTAGTATCGCCAAGAACTAACATTGCTTCTGGTTTTTCCTGTTCAAGGACCTCATCAACTTTAATGATAACCTGCCCAATAGTCTCTGCTGCATTTTTACCTGCGGCATTAAGAAAATAATCAGGCTTGCGAACACCCAAATCTTTGAAAAAGACTTCATTCAATTCATAATCATAATTTTGCCCAGTATGAACAATAAGGTGGTCACAATATTCATCTAATTTTGCAAGAACGCGCGAGAGTCGAATAATTTCTGGACGAGTCCCAACAACCGACATGACTTTCAATTTTTTCACGATAAAACACTCGCTATAGTATCAGGTTGATCACGATTAAATACTTCATTCGCCCACAATATTACGATTAATTCATCATGACCCGTATTAGTAATATCATGGGACCAGCCTGGCACAGTTTCTACAATTTTATATTCATCTGACGCAACATTAATCTCATATCGTTCTCCTGTTAAAACATTTTTAAACCTAAAACATGCTTTACCACGAATAACGATAAATTTTTCATTCTTTGTATGATGATAGTGCCCTCCACGTGTTACTCCTGGAAGCGCGGTAAAAAATGAAAATTGTCCAGCGGAATGGGTTTTTAAAACCTCGCAGAACACTCCTCTTTCATCACTATAGGAAGGCACTGCATACACGAACTGCTCTGGTTGCAAGTAACTAAGCCAAGTTGAATATAACGCTCGCGTAAACCCCTTACCAACATTTTCCGTAATAAGAGTATGTCTACTTTCTTTAAATTTATAAATTTGATTTGCTACCTCACCCACTGTTACTAAATACGTGGGCTTTATATTTTTAAAACCTGGCGCGTACTTGTTATTTAATAAGTTGATAGCATCTGTACAAAAATCATCAATATAAACAAGCTCGACCTCTGCTGTCGGATCATGAATGGTGATATCTTGATCGTTAGCTATCCTATAACAAAAAGTTGCAACAAAAGAGTTGTAATTTGGTCGACACCACTTACCGAACACATTTGGTAATCGGTAGATATAATATTCTGCGCCACTAATATGACCATAATGTTGAATAATTTTTTCCGCCGATGCCTTGCTTTTTCCATACGCGTTATCACATTCAGCCTGAATGGAGGAACTAAACATAATAGGAGTCTTTTTTGCATTACTAAGCAGAAAGTCAACAATTAATTTTGTAAGGTCTGTATTTCCTTCTTGATACTCATACTCCTCCTTTGGTCTATTTACACCAGCAAGATGATAAATAAAATCAGCAACTTTAATTCCTTGTTCTAACTCTTGCAAAGATGATTTGCGGTCGATAGTTATCAGATCTTTAAAGCCGGCCTCCAGCAAACGATAAATTAAATTACGAGCAATAAACCCTTTAGAACCAGTAATTAATATTTTCATCTCATAAATCCAATTCAAAGGCCTCACCAGCCCTCAAAGCTCGAATAAAAGGCAATTTGAGTAATAATTCTTTCATTCCATTGACATCTAATCTTTCTGTATTATGTGAGTTATAGTCTTCAATTTCTGAAATTCTACAATCGCCATGCTCAACATATTTACCATAGTTGAGGTCACGTAGATCTGGTGGGACACGGTAATAATCTCCCATATCCACTGCAGCGATCATTTCCTCACGACTCAATAGCGCCTCGTATAACTTTTCACCGTGCCTAGTGCCGATAATAGCAACAGGGTGCTCATTAACATCCAATAAATCCTTCAGAGCAATTGCTAACGTTTCAATAGTCGCTGCTGGTGCCTTCTGTACAAAAATATCACCATTATTACCATGTTCAAATGCATAAAGAACCAGGTCTACAGCATCTTCAAGAGTCATCATAAACCGGGTCATATTAGGATCGGTAACGGTTAGTGGTTTTCCAGCTTTTATTAAATCAACAAAAAGAGGAATAACAGAACCACGAGATGCCATAACATTACCGTAGCGAGTTCCGCAAATGATGGTTTTAGAGCTATCTAAATTACGTGACTTGGCCACCATTACTTTTTCCATCATCGCTTTTGAGATTCCCATTGCATTGATGGGATATACTGCTTTGTCAGTGCTTAAACAAACGACTCGTTTAACTTCATTAGCTATCGCAGCTTCCAGTACATTCTCAGTTCCTAACACATTTGTTTTTACTGCCTCCATAGGGTGAAATTCACATGAGGGAACTTGTTTTAATGCTGCTGCGTGATAAATATAATCGACTCCACGAGATGCATTTAGAATACTCCTATAATCACGAACATCGCCAATGTAGAATTTAATTTTTTGATTATTATATTTTTTTCGCATATCATCTTGTTTTTTTTTCATCGCGAGAAAAAATCCTAATTTCAGAAATATCAGTGTCTAAGAAGCGATTGAGGACAGCATTTCCAAATGATCCAGTACCGCCAGTGATGAGTAATTTTTTATTTTTGAACATAATTCATCCCATTAATAATTGATATGTAACTTTCTACTCTTGAAATATGGTCAGGGAATTGTTTTATTATTTCATCCCCTGCTCGTAATAATTTATCTTTCAAATAATCATCATTGATCACTTTATTTAATTTGTGTGCAATATCTTTCGCATCTAATGGATTGAAATAAACAGCCGCATTTCCACAAAGCGTTCTAGCAAAATCTAAATCACTTGTACAAATTGGGAGTTGCATTTTCATTGACTCAAGATAACTTGCAGTAAAGCATTCCAACAATGTTGGTAAGAATAAAATATCACAATATTTATATATAGCTGGACAATCATTTATACTAACCGGTCCTAAATTTAACGTAGCCGATTTAAAAATATCTGATTGTTTTTCATAATCATTTTCGTTAATGGTGATTATAAATTTGCAGTTTACGCCTAACTTTTGAAGTTCAGTGTAGACCTCTGGGATAACTGATAAATTTTTATGTGGGTAATTATGGGTTATCGTGACAAACTTTATGCATTTAAGAGATCGTAGATTAAATTTATCATTAATCTCTTCAGCATGAAGATCATTAAAAACATAATTTAAACAATTGGGAACAACTTTTATTTTATCATTGCCACAGTTGAATTTTTTTATGAATAACTTCCTTATTGCTTCGGTTTCTGTAACATAATAACTAAACGGATCCCATAATAAGTAACTTTGTATCCCTACCTTTATTTTCGTAAGCGTTCTTCTAATTACATTTAATTTTTTATAAGCAATACTATGCTGAGAAACAATCCAAGGATTAGCAAAACCTATTAAGTGTCTTGCTCCACAAGTTCCCCAATATGTTGGCCCAAAAATGGTAAATATTACATCATAACTCTCAGACAATTCTTTAATTCTTTTCCTGCCTTTATTCCATGGAATTATAGTTTTTATATCTGTAGTAATGATTTCAAAATTATCTTTTTTTAAAAATTGTTTTGCATGCTTATACACATTTTCACTTACGACATAATAAATGTCCAAGTCTTGATATTTGTCACTAGAGAGTTGCTTAATAACACTCAGACTTACTTGTATTGCTCCTCCAACCTTCAAGTTAGAAGCATCAATTAATATTCTCATTTAGTATGCCCAACCATCTGCAAATTCATATGGTTTCAGTTCTGATATTCCAGTAACCAGACGTATAATCATATATATGAATAGTATTAAAAATATCGCAAAATTTATTGACCGATCATTCTTTTGAATCAGAAAAAATACCCAACCAAACTCAAATAATAGCGCAATTCTATATAACATACCAAACTGCCATGCTAAAGCCCATGTACTCAACATTGCCAGCAGTATCATAATCAATACTTTAGATTGATTTGTTTGGATGATTTTATCAAATGAGTAGTTATTCGTCACAAATAATAATAGTAGCATAGCAACCGCTAGTGCTTCTCGTACAATAAATGATAGAACACTTCCTAGTTCCTTTTGATCACTGCTGGATGCCAAGTAGTTTACATATCTATCACTTATTAAAGAAGTATATTGCAATAGAGAATCAATAGGGATAATAATGAAAACACATGGTAATAAAAATGCGATGAACAAATGTCTCACCACATATTTCCAAATAAACCTTAACAATACTAATGGAACGATAAATATTATTACTTTATGAAATAAAAATCCAACAAAAAAATACATCAAAGATCTTAATGTTACCTTATTTTTTTTGTATACATTCATTAAACAAATTAAACCACACAATACACCTACTAGATATCTTACCTGAATAAATAAAGGTTGGATATAGAAACAATATATCACCAAACCCACAATACATTCATAACCTTTGAAATAACTTGATAATTTAGCTATTAAAAAGACAAAAAGTAATGAATTAAAAATGTAATAGTATTGAAATCCCAATCCTAAACTTTTCAGGATTGCCATACCATATATGACTGACAGTTCAACATCCGAGGTTAACAATTTAATTCTAGATAGATTCGCACTATCTAAATATCTTAACTCTGGAATCAGATCAAAATAAAATTTATAGTTGACATAATCTGGATCAATATATCCTTTAAATCCAGTTAAAATCATCACGAATAATAAGAATACACAAAGAAATAATCGTTCACTTTTAAATAAATAATAATTGCTGATAAAAACATCTTTATTGTTATATAACAAACCAAAAATTAATGGACAAAGAGGAATATAATAAAATATCATGATTTATTGTTCTCATATATTTGACTATATTTTTCTGCGCAAATAGAGATTGAAAACTCATTCTTAAATCTATTACGAATATTATATTCCATATGTCTTTTTTTACATTCACTAAATGACATAAACTTCTTTATTGCTATATCAAGTTGTGCTTCAGAAAAATCATTAGCTAATACTCCACACTCATCATCTAATATATCAGCAATCCCTCCAGCTGGAGTTGATATACATATTTTCCCCACAGACATACCTTCGATTAAAGATATAGGCAAACCTTCATACACTGAGCTAAAAATAATCCCATCTGAAGACTTTATAAAATCAGACACATTATCCACAACGCCTATATATTCAAAATTTGATATTTTTTTGGAATAATCCATTATATGTTTAGCATACTTTATATTATCTTGTGTAATTGCCCCCATGGAAATAACGTAACATTCTTTATTTTTTTTTAAAACATCTATTAATAAGCGATGATTTTTCTGTGGATCCATTCTAGCTATATGACAAAAAACATTAGTATATTGTTTTCTGAGTTCCTTTACTCTCCTTTTAACCCCCTCATATTTAACAGTTTCACTTATAGTCTCTGTTCCATTTTTTATAATCTCTGTATATCGAAGATTATAATAATTTTTAACTGATTCAGATACTATATCTGAAATTGAAACCGGTATCGCTTTACATATCTTGAAGTATGCTTTGTTAATGTATTTAGCCAATTTTCTCGGTGCATCATATCTCGCTATATTATGAATAGTATGTATCACTCTATATTTATCTTTGCAAAAAAATGCAAATGGCAATATATAAAAAGGAATACTCAAATGAGTATGTATTACATCGTGCTTAGTTTTCAAGAGCACTGCATTCAACTTAAATAAAATCGATATTTTATTATTAATTTCACCATTCAATTCGATAAGAGTTACTTTATCTGATAACCTTTTTCTAATTATATTATCTTTTATTTTAAAAAGGGTGATTAAAGTCACATCATTTTTTTTACTTAATTCATTAGATAAGGATATTACAAATTGCTCAGCTCCTCCTGTTGAAAGAGTTGGTATAACTTGTGTAATTCTCATTTTTGGAATTGCCTCTTCCACTTGTGAATATTTTCCTCGTTAATTTTGATATCAATTATATAATTATTGTCTATCATGGTTGATAAGTTTTCTGCTAAAGAATTTCGATTTATAATAGGCAAATTAAAGTCTTTGGCTTTTTCTATAGCTCTGTTATCAAAAGCCACAATTAGAGCTCGGTTTTTATACTGCAGCGCTCTAATTCCACCATGTAATCGAGTACCGATAAAATCTATATCATTATTTGATAATAAAGCATCATACTCATCAAGCCTAGGTGGAACTACTTCAATATTATTGATTTTCATTTCACGAAAATAATTAAGATCCCCTGATCCTTGCGGCCAAAAATATACTTTATCATATTTCCTTTTTAGAATTTCAATTAATAACCTGTCATTTTTATAATCTTTGTCATAATCTGTTAAAGTAAAAACAACTTTATCTGCTTTTACTTTTCTAATAGCTGCGCAATGCTCACCAGTGAGCATCCACATGGTCGGACAACCAGTGTTAATAACATTATTAACCCCTATTTCATTTAATTTTTTCCTTGTGTAATCATCCCGAACTGAATGTATTCTTTCAGAATCTGAAAGAAGCTTCCTGTAATATTTAGCGGTAAACCGAGATGTACGAGATCCATATTTATTCCAACCGACTCCCATAAGTACTACTTTTTTCATTTTTAATATATCGAGGGGGCTTAACTCCCAATTTGCACTTCTGAACATCGTGTCACATAAAAGATTTGAACCACAAACAATTCTTTCTTTACATAAATTTGCATGATGGATTCCTATTGATTTTGAACCAACATGTGTAGATATATGATAGACTTGCTCTGTAGCAAATATGGTTTTAATCTGTTCTAAACCCGATGCATTTATAATTTCATCACCGACATTCAATGATGATATACTTGTATTATATAAACAAATAACATTTTCATAATCCGTAAAAGTGCCAAAATATTTATTCAAACCAAACCGCATTATTAAATTATTTATTTTCATTTTCTATAAACGCTCTTAATAAAACCTTACGAGATTTTCTACCACAAAGAACAACAATCAACGCACTGATAGCGTAGCTTGATACAATTGCAACCACTCCCCCCCAAGCTCCACCATATTTGATCAGAAAATACCCCCCCATAATATTATACAATAGCGCAATTAAATTTCTTTGAAATACAATTTTACCCAGCCCCTCATTTACAAAATAGCGGCCAGTCGAGTTTAATATAAAACAAAATGGAATGACAAGGCTTAGACCAATGATATAACTCTCTGCCAAGTTATATTTTTCCCCATACATTAATTCTATCAAAAAAGGTGTAGTCAATGCACAAATACAACCAAATGCAACACCAAAAAACAATGAACCTAATAACATAGCACGTACGTTTTTAGCGTATTCTTTATTGTTTTTATTTAACTTTGGCACAAAACTCAATGTAAAAATTGAACTAGGTACTATATACAGCATTAAAAATTTAAGAGCTATTGCATAATTAGCCAATACTGTATAAGACATAAACTTCGCAATATATAGTTGGTCTGTCTTTGTGTAAATTACAACCATTGCCCCAGACAGTATTAAATAAAATCCTTCGTAATAAAAAATTTTAATATATTTTTTTACAAGTTTATTTGTAAAACTTATTTTATCACATCCATATATGTAATATAATAAAATTAAGAACAAATTTTCTGTAACAGTGACAATTGCTATGTAAAAAAGAGAAGGTGCGTAATATAATACAAACATCTTAATAAAGAAAAATAAGACATATGTACATATTCCTATTAGAGTGAAATTTAAATATTTATCTTTTGCAATAAAAGAAGAGGAAAAAACTGTTAATGACCGCGCGATAATTAATCCACTAAATATTAATATGCATGCACTGAGCCGTGAATCATCTATCCACATAGACCATATCCAAGCAATTATAAGTCCTAAGATAATTCCTGGAATTTTAAATAACAGAGCAGCTCCTATTATGTTTGGTTCGTCTTTTCGCTCATTAACAATTTCCCTTTGAACTAATTGCTCCAACCCCTGAAAAGAAAAGATCGAAACAATTGCTATTATTGCATCAGCATTACTAATAACACCGAAATCTTCAGTAGATATAATTTTTGCCATTAAAAATGTGAATAATGCCAGAAAAACGACATTCGTATATTTTTCAAGCATATAAAAAAAACTGGCAGGAACTTTTCTCTTAAAAAATAATCTCTGCATATCATCGCTTAATTATTTGATTACCCACGCTACCGCCCCTGGCTTTACAGCTACCAGAGCACTGCATACATGCCTACGATGTGACGAGCGTTACCCACTCGCGCTAAACCCGAAAAATTCAAACGCTAATTGTCTTACCAATCCGCTCTGGAAACAAGGAAAATCCTGGAAAAGTTTGACTAAAATCCTATTGCTAAGTAGTTGTTATTCTGAAAGTTTATAAAGCAACAACGGCAGGAAGATTCGCAACAAATTACTTTCGCCACAAATCTTCACTGCCGTTATGATTTTCTTATTAACCGTTACATCCGGTCAGATTTTCATTATTCGCTTAACAGCTTCTCAATACCTTTGCGGAACTTCGCCCCTTCTTTCAGGTTACGCAGCCCATACTTCACAAACGCCTGCATATAGCCCATTTTTTTACCGCAGTCGTAGCTGTCACCGGTCATTAACATGGCATCAACGGCTTGTTTTTTAGCCAGTTCAGCAATGGCATCTGTCAACTGTATACGTCCCCATGCACCAGGCTGAGTGCGTTCCAGTTCAGGCCAAATATCGGCAGAAAGCACATAACGACCAACAGCCATTATGTCTGAGTCCAGCGTCTGCGGCTGATCCGGTTTTTCAATAAATTCAACAATACGGCTAACTTTGCCTTCACGGTCCAGCGGCTCTTTGGTCTGGATGACGGAGTATTCAGAGAGGTCGCCCGGCATACGTTTTGCCAGTACCTGGCTGCGGCCCGTTTCGTTAAAGCGCGCAATCATGGCAGCAAGGTTGTAACGCAGCGGATCGGCGCTGGCGTCGTCAATAACAACGTCTGGCAACACTACGACAAACGGATTGTCGCCAATGGCAGGTCGCGCGCACAAAATGGAGTGGCCTAAACCTAAAGGTTCACCCTGACGCACGTTCATAATGGTCACGCCCGGCGGACAGATGGACTGCACTTCCGCCAGCAGTTGACGCTTCACGCGCTGTTCAAGGAGAGATTCTAATTCATATGAGGTGTCGAAGTGGTTTTCGACCGCGTTCTTGGACGCATGAGTTACCAGGAGGATTTCTTTGATCCCTGCAGCCACAATCTCGTCAACAATGTACTGAATCATTGGCTTGTCGACGATCGGTAGCATCTCTTTGGGAATCGCCTTAGTGGCAGGCAACATATGCATCCCAAGACCCGCTACAGGAATAACTGCTTTTAAATTCGTCATTATTTCATCCACCTGTAAAATGGTTGCTGAATTATAGCTTGTTCGATTTTTTTCGCCAGCATCAATTACCCTGAACTGATGACTGATTTACTTCCGATGTTACGCCGCTTCGCTCAGGATTGCAGTAGCGTTATTCTTAAGTATGGCTCCATTTTTCCAGGAATGGTCGCAATTCTACTTCCCCCGTTCCGGCAATCGAAAGTTAATCTTTTCCACATTAACAATGTGGTAATTAATCCTGTCGATATCGACTGAACTTTGTCCTTTTTCATTCACCGAATGAACATTTACCAGTGACAGTAAGGTCTCGCTCTTTGCCATAAATGTGCCACGAACGTCTTTACGCAAGTCGAAGTTCATGGTCAATGCTGACCCCACAGAGGATTCCTGCATCACTTTGATATTTCGCATAAAAAGATGTTGCGGTTTGTTGTGCAGTTCCAGCGACGCACACTTCATTTCAATGTTGGTCAGCGCCACAAAAGAAGTTGCATTGCCTGCCGAAATTTGTATTCCGCGCAATTTCCAGGCAAGGTGAGTATTATCAAGGTGAATATTATTCAGTTTGAAATTTTGCGGTATGGAGAGATACCTGCCTTTAATGACACCGTAGCCGATTAACATTCCGGCACTATTAACCATTTCTATCTGGTCAATAACAAAGTTATCACATCCATATATCGCAACTGTGGCATTATCAATACCCGCTTTCTTACTGAAATCCGGCGTAATATTACGCGCTTTGATATTACGGATAATGAAATGCTTGCCATTTTCAACATGAATTAGTTGCCGACAATCAGAGCCAGTGATATTCGCTACGACAAAGTTTTTCACTACCTGGTCTTCCGGATAGTTGTTATCGTAAGTACTTCCCGCAAGGCCTATGCCAATACCCCAGTTGATTTTGCCATTAGTACAGTTGATGCGTTCTATTACGTGGTCGGAAATTAAAATATCGCGGTCGTTAATCGCCACATTCCATTCGATGGCGTCGCCCTGTAAATCGCTGAACTTACAATGGGTGATGTTGGCACCGATAATCTGGTTATGAAATCCCTGGCGTAAGATGGCGTAGTTGGCGTGGCTGACCGTGAGGTTGTCAATGACCAGATTGCGCATGACCCGCTTGTTTTTGCCGCCAATATAGATCTGCGTCACCGGGCCAAAACCGCTCATCGCCAGGTCTTTAATGACGCAATCAGAACCGCGCACATCCAGGGTGATGTTATGCATACTACCGCCCTTCCCCCCTGTCACCTGGCTGCCGTCCTGTAAGACAAATCGCCCTCTGCCGTTGCCGCGCAGGCTTCCAAGGATGCGTAACGTTTTACCGGGAGGGATAAAGATGCCGGTGTTGATGTTGTCGCAAACAAATCCGCCAGGCACGACGACCGTTTGCCCTTCGCTGAAAGCCTGTTTAAACGAGGCTATCCAGTCTTTGGAATTGTAGTCATTGATGTTAACGCTTTGTCGGGCGGGAATTGCACGGGCAAAAGGAGTATGGAGGAAAGCAAGCGCGGAGCCTGCCGTCAGGAAGGTGCGTCGGGAGAGTTTTTTAAATGGCATACGTTCTCCTCTATAAAGCCTGCAACAAGCTGGCGAGTTCTCGGTTAATCACCTGCTGGTTAAAATCATGTTCGACTTTTTCGCGCGCACGTTTGATAACCGGAGCCAGTTCGTCGGTGTCCAGTTGGCTAAACGCCGCCAGTCGTTGCGCCAGTGCGCGAGCATCGTTCTCAGGCACCAGCCAGCCGGATTTATCGGCCTCCACCAGTTCCGGTATTCCGCTATGCAGAGTAGAAACCACCGGAATGCCAACGGCCATCGCTTCCATTAGCGCCACCGGAATACCTTCCATATCGCCGTCCGCGCCCGTAACCGATGGCAGCAGGAAGACATCCGCGTCGTCGAGCATCGCCTTCACTTCGTGGCTCGGTTTAAACCCCGGCATCTCCACCATATCTTCCAGTTGATACTGTTCGATGAGCGTGCGTAAACGCCGCTCCCACGGGCCGATGCCGAGGATGCGATAGCGAAACGCCACACCCTGCTCTTTCAACTGACGGCAGGCTTCGATCGCCACATGCAGGCCTTTTTTCTCGGTTAAGCGTGCGACGGAAATGATTTCCAGCGGCGTTGCGGGTGCTTTCACCGGACGCGGGCTAAAGCGCGTCATGTCCACGCCCATACGCGATACGGCGATTTTTTCTCTGGGGCAGCCCATTTTTTGCAGCCTTCCGGCCCACAGATCGCTTATCGGTAACATCAGGTCGCCACGGCGAAACAGTTGTTGATATTCGGGGGTGTAGTGGTTGAGCACTTCCCGACTGGAGATATCAATGCCGTGGAAGATAGTAGCGATTTTGCCGTGAATGACACCCAGTTCACGCAATTTGGCTGCGGTTACCCCCGCAGGGCCAAAATGAGCGATGAACACATCGGCGCGAAACGGTGTTGCGACCTGACCACAAATGGCAGACAAAATCAGGTTCCGCGACTCGGCACCATAGCGTTTGAGGTTGAGCGCCTGCCAGGTGTTTTTACGATGAATGCCGCGTAAGGTCTGGCTGGCACGATGGCGTAGTTTCGCTACTTTGCCCTGAGGTTCGTCCTGTAACCAGCGAGTTTTAGCGGCAAGGTTGTATTGCGCCCATGCCGCATGGGTGTTTTGCGTATCGCCTTTTTGCAGCGCGACAATCTCCACCTCAAAGCCCATATCAATAAACGCAGTAATTTGGTTGAGGACGAAGGTTTCCGACGACAGCGGAAATTTCAGTAAAAAGAAGCCGACCTTCATTTCGCCTCCCCGATGCGTTCCAGTACGGACTGCACCATCTGCATTCCTGCCTGACGTTCGCGACTGACGGCTTCGCTAAGTCGCGAGTTCAGCGCCGGAAGCTGGCCTAAGGTATCCGCAACCATCGCTTGCAGGCTGCCGTCTAATAAATGACGAATATCCATCGCCATCTCCGGCAGCCCCAGTTGTTGCATAATCCCGGCGGATTTATGTTCGTAGTTGATAGCAATTGCCGGAGTGGCAAAGTTCATAGAGATAATGGCGGAGTGCAGGCGCGTACCGACAGTGAGTTCACAGGCAGCGAGAATTTTGCCCATTTCCAGATCGTTAAGTTCATCCATCACCACGTGGTAACGGGAAGGATCGCTGATGTGCTGGCGCAGGTTGAGCGCCACCATGCGGTCATCTTTGTTGTAGCTGTCGATGCCCGTACAGGTGGAAAGCGCAATGACCTGATACCCTTCGTCGAGAATGCGATTGACCACCCCGGCAAAGGCTTGTTCATACGCTTGTTGAGTAGTGCCGAGGCGTCTATCGAACGGTGCCAGTTCGCGCAGAGTAATTGCCACGGTTTTCTGTTGGGATGCGACGCCCAGCCAGTGTTGGACGGCGTAGCTGGCGGTGTAATCTTCAGTGTGATGATCGACCAGCCAGGCGGTATCGACGCCGTGTTCGACTTTTGCGGTAGTGATATTGCTGCGTTTCATCAGCTCAAGGCTGACCGATTCGCGCAGGATCAATGCATCGCAGTGACCAAAAACGTAGTTAGCCAGTTGGTTAAATTGCTCATCCTGGAACGGGCCGACGCTGTGACCAATCATAAACAGCGGCTTTTTCGCCATAAAGGTGCACAGAGCGTGTTCAAATTGCGGTACGCCGTAGAGATCGACAAAAAACGAACCGCCGACCTGAATAATGGCGTCGTAACCTGAAAGCAAGCGCACGAAGTCGGTAAATCCCTGGGCGATGGCAATATTACGCAGCTTGCCGGTGTCGGTGACGCGAGAGAGCAATACCTGGTGTTGGTAGCGGCGACGAAGGACTTTTTTTACGCGCCCGACAACGCCCGCCGCGCTGTTGTGTCGTTTCATTTGCAGGAACAGCGGATCGCCCATTACCGGGCGGTTAAGCAGCCAGGAAGAACTGACCGGATAGCGGCTCATCACGTCCACTTCTGCGTGTGGATTGAGGACGTTGATGGCATCAAGTAAGCCGCGCAAAATGGCGCTGTCGCCGCGGTTGCCGCAAGTGTGGTTGCCCAGAATAAGTAATTTCATTTTTTCCTCATAAATTTGATGCCAGGTGAGGTTGTGTTCGTTGCCGCTTTTTGCCTGATGCGACGCTGACGCGTCTTATCAGGCCTACAAGATCCGGGCACTGAACCGTAGGCCGGATAAGGCGTTTTACGCCGCATCCGGCAACCGTTGCCGGAACCGAAAACAACAACTCACCCCGCCCGTAAAAGCATTTTCATTTTTTCGCTGCGACAAAACTGACGCTTCACTTCCACCACCAGCGGATGGCGCGACAGCACAATCATCACCATAAACGCCAGTGCGCCTGCGGTAATTTGCACCGCCAGCAGCGTCCCCAGTGCCAGTTGCCCTTTCAGCACCACGCCCAGCACATAACTGATCACCAGCGTCGGTAATGAGAGATAAAACGGTAGCCACAAGCTCAGGATGTACTGCCGATAACTGGAGCCGAGCACCGGTTTAATCATCACGAAATAACTCAGCACAGTGTTGATAATCTGCACCAGCAGGAAGCCCAGCGTGACGCCGATTGCGCCCGCCGTCTGCCCACCAATAACAATCGCCGGAATAAACAGAAATGTTTTGAATACATTGAATTTAAAGCTGATATCGACCCGCGCTTTCGCCATCAGCAGCGAACCAATCGGGTTACCCACTGAACGCAGTAGCCCCACCACGCACAGCAATTGCAGCACCGGAATGATGCTGTTCCATTTCTCACCAAATACCAGCGGCACAAAATTATTGGCTACCACCATCAATCCCAACAGCGCTGGAAAGTTGATAATCCCCACCACCGACAGCAGCTTGTAGAAGTTGACGCGCAGCTTTTCGGTGTCGTCCTGAATTTTGGCGAACGCTGGAAACAGCACGCGGGTGATTATCGGGTTCAGCTTCATCGGTGGCACAACGGCCACGTTATACGCCAGGTTGTATCCCCCAGCCACGCCCGCGCCGAGAATACGCGCCAGCACCAGCGTTGAAAGGTTGGTGTTGAGATAGTTGATGATGCTGTCCGCCGTCAGCCAGGCACCAAAGCGTAAGTTTGGTGCCACCGACGCCAGCGAAAAATGCAGGCCGGGACGATAAATTTTACGGCCAAAGTAGCCAAACAGCAGCGTTCTCACCGCACTATTGACCAGATAACCAAGGATTGCGGTCATCGCCAGTGGCCAGAAATGAGCGCTAACCACCGTAAAGGTAAAGCCCGCCAGCACGGCGCTGGTTTCGATCATGCCGATCTTGTTGAACTCCAGTTCCTTCTGCATCAACGCGCGGAACTGTTGCCCGTGGGGGATCACCACAAACGCCAGCGACAATGTTTTAATCAACGGCACCAAATCCGGGTTATTCAGCACGCCACCAATGGCGTCACTCAACAAAAACACCGCCGCGCACACCACGATCCCCAGCCCAACGTTCAGCCAGTACAGCGTGGTGAGTTCAAGGTGACTGATTTCTTTCCGCTGAATAATGGAGTTGGCGATGCCGAAGTCAGAAAGCGTATCTGCCAGCGTAATGATCACCAGCGACACGGTAAGCAGGCCGAACTGATGGTTATCGATAATCCGCGCCAACACGGTCATCTGTACCAGTCCCAGGCCGATGATGATCACCGTGGCAATCGCTGACCACTTCGCGCCACTGATGGTTTTTTCACGTAAGCTCATATCAATATGCCGCTTTGTTAACGAAGCCCTTGAACACCGTCAGGAAAACGATCCGGATATCGAACCAGACGCTCCATTCGCGGATATACTCAAGGTCAAACTCGACGCGTTTTTCCATTTTCTCCAGCGTGTCGGTCTCGCCGCGCCAGCCGTTAATCTGCGCCCAACCGGTAATGCCTGGTTTCACTTTATGGCGCAGCATGTAGCCTTCAATGAGCTGGCGATATTGTTCGTTATGCGCCACCGCGTGCGGGCGCGGACCAACAATCGACATTCCTCCCGTCAGCACATTGATAAATTGCGGCAGTTCATCCAGCGAGGTTCGACGTAGAAAGTTCCCCACTCTGGTCACACGCGGATCGTTTTGTGTCGCCTGGGTCACGACGTTGTCATTTTCCATCACTTTCATAGAGCGAAACTTCCACACTTTGATCGGCTTGCCATCCATGCCATAGCGGGTCTGGCGGAAAATTATTGGCCCAGGGGAACTCAGTTTCACTGCCAGGGCAATGCAGCACAGCACCGGGGAGATCAGCAGTAAGATCAAGGTAGCCAGCACAATATCTTCAGCGCGTTTGATCAGGCGGTTAACCCCAGAAAGCGGCGTGTCGTACAGCGGCACCACCGGTACGCCGTTCATCTCTTCGATACGTGAATGGAGAATGTTGAAAGTAAATACATCGGGGATCAGCAGCACCGAACAGGTGGTGTCTGCCAACGCATGTACCAGCTTTTTCACTCGCGCGCCGTCGCACATCTGCATGGCGATATAGACGTTATGAATCTTGCCCGCTTTAGCGTCCTCAACCAGTTGTTGCAGGTTGCCTGCCCAGTCATTAGAAACGCCGCCCGGCTTCGGATCGTGGTATACGCCCACCACTTCAAACCCCAGCCACGGCTGATTACGGAAGCTCTCGATCAGCATTTGTCCGGCGGCTAAGTCCCCCGCCACCGCGACCATGCGTTTGTTATAGCCATGATTACGCAACCATCCCGCACCGATACGAATGCATGAACGGCAAACCACCAGTCCGATGCTGGTCAGCAGATACCACGCCAGCCAGACCTTCAGTTGCGTATCGAAATCATTATTAAACGCCACCAGTCCGGCGCTAAAAATCACGCTTAGCGTCCAGTTTTGTAGCAGCAGGGCAAATTCTGTCGTTGCCCGAACACCGCGCCAGGAGCGATAAAAATCGGTGATGCCGCCCAACATCTGGAACACCACCAGCGTAATCAGCGCCACCAACAGATGCATGTAGAAGAATGACCGCCCGCTCACTTCGCAAACCAGCCATAGCCCGGCAAACATGATGGTGATATCTGAAAAGCGTTGCACCATAGAGATTAACGATGCATTGGTTTTCGCTCGCTCGCGCTTTTTTAGATTTGTCATCGTTGTTCCTGTTATTAGCCCCTTACCCGCAATGGGGTAAGGGAAAAACAGACATTACTCGTTCAGCAACGTCAGCAGAGTGCGCGTTCGCGCTTCCATCAGCGACACATCGCCGCGCGATTCCACATTCAGCCGCACCACCGGTTCGGTGTTGGAAGAGCGCAGATTGAAACGCCAGTCGGCAAAGGTCATGCTGATACCGTCGGTGCGATCCACCGCCAGCGCCTCGCGGCTAAAGTGCTGTTCGACGCGGTTAATTGCCTCAGCGGGTTGCGCCAGCTTGCTGTTGATCTCCCCACTTGCCGGAAATGCCGTCATGCGATCACGCACCAGTTCACCCAGTGTTTTCCCTTTCAGGCACACCAGTTCGGCTACCAACAGCCACGGGATCATGCCGCTGTCGCAATAAGCAAAATCACGGAAATAGTGATGGGCGCTCATTTCGCCACCGTAGATGGCGTCTTCCTTGCGCATACGTTCTTTAATAAAGGCGTGTCCGGTTTTCGACATCACCGGCGTACCGCCTGCAGCGGTCACCACATCGACAGTGTTCCAGGAGAGACGCGGATCGTGGATGATCTTCGCGCCAGGATTTTTTTCGAGGAACGCTTCTGCCAGCAGGCCGACGATGTAGTAGCCCTCGATAAACTGCCCTTTTTCGTCGAACAGGAAGCAGCGGTCGAAATCGCCATCAAAGGCAATACCCATGTCCGCACCGTGTTTGATAACCGCATTACGCGTATCGTCGCGGCATTCCGGCAGCAGCGGATTAGGAATACCGTTGGGGAAATTGCCGTCTGGCGTGTTGTGCACCTTGATTAATTCCACGGGGGCGTCGAGTGCTTTCAGACGGGCTTCGATAGCACCCACCACCGGCCCCGCAGCGCCGTTACCGGCGTTGATCACCAGCTTGAGCGGCGTGAGGTTTTTGTGGTTGATATAACCGAACAGGTGATCAACGTAAGCGTCACGCAGGTTGATTTGCTGATAGCGACCACGTGTTGTTTCATCGACAGGCGGAAAGTCATTGGCTTCCGCCAGACGCTGGACGTCGCGCAGTCCGGTATCGCCGCTGATCGGGCGAGCCCCTTCGCGCACCAGTTTCATGCCGTTGTAATCCATCGGATTATGGCTGGCGGTGACTTCGATACCGCCATCTACGCCGAGATGGAACGTGGCAAAATAGATCTCTTCGGTGCCTGACATGCCGATATCCAGCACATCGACGCCCGCGTCCTGTAAACCTTTTGCCAGCGCCAGTTTTAAGGTTTCACTGGTGAGGCGGACATCACCACCTAATACAATGGTTTTCGGTTTAAGAAATTCGCCATAGGCGCGACCAATACGCCAGGCAATATCTTCATTCAGTTCTTCGCCTAATTTTCCGCGAATATCGTAGGCTTTAAAGCAGGTTAATTTTTTCATGTCGATACCCTTTTTCAGGCAATAGTTGGCCCTGACCGAAGCGGCCAATTTTGTTTTTGTCGTTATTTACATCGCGATTCGGCATTCATTGCCTGATGCGACGCTACCGCGCCTTATCAGGCCTACAAAACCCGAACCACAGGTCGGATAAGGCGTTTACACCCGTCCGTAGCGATCCGAAAAACGCACCACATCATCCTCTTCGAGATAAGAGCCGGAGCGCACTTCAATTAAATAGAGCGGAATTTTCCCCGGATTTTCCAGGCAATGCGTCGCCCCCAGCGGAATATAAATGGACTCGTTTTCACCAAGCAGTTTGATATCACCGTCAATGGTGACTTTTGCCGTTCCCGCCACCACCACCCAGTGTTCTGCCCGGTGATGGTGCATCTGTACCGACAACCCCTCGCCCGGTTTCACGGTGATGCGTTTCACCTGGTAGCGGTCGCCTGCGTCGATAGAGTCATATTTGCCCCACGGGCGGTACACTTCGCGATGCACCCGATGCTCATGACGACCATCAGCTTTGATCTGCTCGACCACTTTTTTCACATCCTGCACCGCGTTCCGATCGGCAATCAACACCGCGTCTTTGGTCTGCACCACGACCAGATCTTTCACCCCAACGGTGGTCACCAGGCCAGATTCGGCATACACATAGCTGTTTTCGGTTTTGTGATTAATCACGTCGCCGTGGCAAACATTGCCCTCGGCGGTGTGTGCGCTGATCTCCCATAATGAGGACCAGGAACCGACATCGCTCCAGCCCGCATCCATCGGCACCACAACGGCATCTGCCGTGCGTTCCATGACCGCGTAATCCACCGACTCTTCCGGGCAGGCGAGAAACGCTTCTTCATCCACACGAATAAAATCGAGATCCGGATCGATGGCGCTCATCGCTTTTTCACAGGCGTCGAGAATATCCGGACGATATTTTTTCAGTTCTTCGAGATAGCGTCCGGCGCGGAACAGGAACATGCCGCTGTTCCAGTAATAATCGCCGTTTGCCACATAGCCCTGCGCGGTTTCCAGATTCGGTTTTTCGACAAACTGCGCCACTTCAAAGGCCACCATATCCTGCTCGCCGGGGGAAACGTCGCCGCGACGAATATAGCCATAACCGGTTTCAGGTAGATCCGGCACAATGCCGAAGGTCACCAGCTTGCCCGCTTCGGCATACGGCATGGCATTACGCACGGCGCTGCGAAAAGCGTCCTCATCGGCAATCACATGATCCGCCGCCAGCACCAGCATTAACGGGTCGCTCTCGGGGCTATGGCGTTTTGTCGCCAGTGCCGCCAGCGCAATGGCGGGCGCGGTGTTGCGCCCTACCGGTTCGAGAATAATGTTCTCGGTGAGTTTGTTTAGTTGACGCAATTGCTCCGCGACAATAAAACGATGTTGTTCATTGCAAATCACCACCGGGCTTTCGCACTCCACGCCGTTCAGGCGGCAGATGGTGGTTTGCAGCATGGTGAGATCACCTTTCAGGCATAAAAACTGCTTGGGGTAAAGTACGCGGGAAAGTGGCCATAAGCGGCTACCGGAGCCACCTGCCATCACCACAGGATAGAGTTTCGACTGCGCCATAATTATCCCCGAATATCATTTATAAATTGACGTAACACGTTCTCTTTATCGAGCGTGCGTTCGGCATATTCACGTGCCACCGTGTTGTGTCTGGGCAGCAGGAGCGCCTGGCGGATCCCCGCCACCAGCGCCTCTACCGATTCCGGTTCTACGCAAACCGCAATACCTGGAAAGGTGGCACAAAGCTGCCCCAGTTCTGTGTGGGCTTCTGCGGTAATCACCGCGTTACCGCCTGCCGCCAGAATATTGGTCAGTTTCGACGGCAATACGGCATCTGCCACGCCGCGTTTTTGCACTACCAGATGGCAATCGCCCATCTTCAGCAGCGCGGGCAAGGCTTTATACGATTGCAGCGGGAAAAATTGCATGTTGCGCAGCCCACGCTGCTGCGCCATTTTTTCCAGCCGCGCTTTGCCGCCGCCCTGCCCGACAATGGCAAAAATCAACGGTTCATCGCGCAGGCGATCGGCGGCTTCAATAACGTTTTCCAGCCCCTGCTTTTCGCCAATATTGCCGGAGTAAAGAATGATTTTTTTGTTATCCGGTAGACCAAGCTGGTTACGAAGGGCGTCTACATCGGCCTGTGCAACGTGCTGAAAACGGGCGATTTCCGACCAGTTGGGGAAGAAGATGACTTTTTCCGCCGCCACGCCTTTTTCGATGGCTTTATTCATCATCGAGCGTGAAATCGTGGAGACATTATCAACGTTGTGCAGCCCGCTACGTTCGAACGCTGTTGCCAGGCGGGCCACTTTGCCGCCGTTGCCTTTTCCGGCAAGACCCAGCCCCAGCATGGCGTCCACTTCGTAATCCTGAATATGCAGCACGGTACGCGCGCCAGAGAGTTTTGCCAGCAGGCGCATTCCCGGCGTGCAAAACAGCGTTGGCACCACGCCGATAATGCGATCCGGCCTCCAGCGGCGTTGCGCCATCAGCGGGAAGAAACTACTGACGGCAAAACTGCCAAGATGCAAAAGGCGTTTCAGGGTACTGGGCTGTTCTGGCACATACAGCGGGCAGCGCCACACCGTGGCTGCGCCCTCTTCCCGTTTGTACCGCCAGGCGGAATAGTTCTCGCCCACCTGCCACTGCGGATAGTAAGGCGGCGCGGTAATGACCCGCACTTCATGACCTTGTGCTGCCAGCCATTCCACCATCTCGCCAGTGTATTTGCCGATACCGGTTAGCTCTGGCGAGTAGTTAATGCCGTAGACCAGAATTTTCATAAGCCAGGCACTCCGGCACGCTTCTCAGCGAGAAAATAGGCGCGGCTGTTCGCATGAACATCGTCACTGGCCAGCAGCGCGTCCGCCGTCAACCAGCGGTAATCGTCATGCTGTTCGTCCGGCAGCAACAGCTCTTCTTCCGCTACCCTGAAGCGAAAACCGAGCACCACATAGTGGGTGGTGAAATCTGTACCGGAGAAGTTATCGTCATAAAAATGCTGCCAGACGCCGTAAAACTGGCCTGCTTTCATCGGCAGTCGCAGCCCCAGTTCCGCCAGCGTCAGCCGCTCAAATGCGGCTTCCAGCGTTTCATCCTTCTGCACGCGCCCTCCCGGCACAAACCAGTAACCCTGCGCCGGGCGGTTGGTTCTTTTGCCAAGCAGGAACTCGCCGCGGCTGTTCTCGACAATAAAGTCGAGAGAGACAAGCGGGGTCGAGCGCACTACTGTGGCAAAGTCTTCCTGACGTAAAAACATCATTACCCCCGAAAACGCTCTTGATTCTCAAGAAACCACTGGTAGGTGCTGGCAAGCCCCGCCTCCAGTGAGATTTCGTGATACCAGCCAAGTTGATGCAGGCGTGTCACATCCAACAGTTTGCGCGGCGTGCCGTCCGGTTTGCTGGCGTCGAAAACTACCCGACCTTTGTAGCCCACCACTTTAGCGATAGTTTGCGCCAGCTCGCGGATGGTGCAGTCAACGCCGGTGCCGACATTAATGTGCGACAGCATCGGCTGGGTGTTCTCCAACCAGACTTCGTGCGCCAGCTCCATCACATGAATGCTCGCCGCCGCCATATCATCGACATGCAGAAATTCGCGCATCGGTGTGCCGCTGCCCCACACCACCACGTCCGGTGCATTCTGTGCTGTCGCCTCGTGGAAGCGGCGCAGCAATGCAGGGATCACGTGCGAGTGACTCGGGTGGAAGTTGTCATGTGGCCCGTACAGGTTGGTCGGCATGACCGAGCGGTAATCGCGTCCATATTGGCGGTTGTATGATTCGCACAGTTTGATCCCGGCGATTTTGGCAATCGCGTAGGGCTCATTGGTCGGCTCCAGCGTCCCCTGTAACAACTCGCTTTCTGCCATCGGCTGTTTTGCCAGTTTTGGGTAGATGCAGGACGAACCGAGAAAGAGCAGTTTGTTCACGTCGTTCTGATGCGCGGCGTGAATGATGTTGCTCTCAATCATCATGTTCTGGTAGATGAAATCCGCCGGATAAGTATTGTTGGCAACAATGCCGCCCACTTTCGCCGCCGCCAGATACACCTGGTCAATGCGCTCACTGGCAAAGAAATCATCCACCGCGCGGCTGTCCAGCAGGTTCAGTTCGTCGCGGGTAAGCAATACCAGTTCCACATCGCCGCGCTGTTCGAGCTGGCGCTTGATGGCGGAACCGACCATCCCGCGATGGCCAGCGATAAAAATACGTTGTTTACTCATGCTTAAGACTCCAGCGCGATCGCCACGTCGTAGCCGTGAGATTTCAGCAGAGAGTGTTTTTTCGCTGCCTCAAGGTCGTTAGCCACCATTTCAGAGACCATCTCTTTGAGGGTGATTTCCGGTTTCCAGCCCAGTTTTTCGTGCGCTTTGGTCGGATCACCGAGCAGCGTTTCAACTTCAGCCGGACGGAAGTAACGTGGGTCAACGGCGATAATTACATCACCCGGTTTTACGCCTGGTGCGTCATGCCCGGTGACGGAAACCACTATGCCCTTCTCTTCAACGCCCGTGCCTTCAAAGCGCAGTTTGATACCCAGTTGTGCCGCCGCCATTTCCACAAACTGGCGCACGGAGTACTGAACGCCGGTAGCGATAACGAAATCTTCTGGCTGTTCCTGTTGCAGCATCATCCACTGCATTTTTACGTAATCTTTGGCATGACCCCAGTCACGCAGGGAATCCATATTGCCGAGGTACAGGCAGGACTCCAGCCCCTGAGCGATGTTGGCGATTGCGCGGGTAATTTTGCGGGTGACGAAGGTTTCGCCACGGCGCGGCGATTCATGATTAAACAGAATGCCGTTGCAGGCGTACATGCCATAGGATTCGCGGTAGTTGACGGTTATCCAGTAGGCGTACAGTTTGGCGACCGCATACGGAGAGCGCGGGTAGAACGGCGTAGTCTCTTTCTGTGGAATTTCCTGCACCAGACCGTACAGTTCAGAGGTGGAAGCCTGATAGAAACGGGTTTTCTTTTCCAGACCGAGGAAGCGGATCGCCTCCAACAGACGCAGCGTGCCCATCGCGTCAACGTCTGCGGTATATTCCGGTGATTCAAAAGAAACCGCAACGTGGCTCATCGCCCCCAGGTTGTACACTTCATCCGGCTGTACTTCACGCAAAATGCGCGTCAGGTTGGAGGTATCACTCAGGTCGCCATAATGCAGATGGAATTTCGGGTTGCAGGTGTGTGGATCCTGATAAATATGATCCACGCGCTCGGTATTGAATGACGATGCGCGGCGCTTAATACCATGCACCTCGTAACCTTTCTCCAGCAGCAGTTCTGCCAGGTAAGAACCATCTTGTCCGGTTACGCCGGTGATGAGAGCGACTTTTGACATGTCTTATTCCTCTGTATTTTTTGAATTTATTCAGTTTCAACGCGTTTGCGTATCACCACTGCGGGGTTCCCCCGGCAAACCACATTTGCCGGAAGCGATTTAAAAACACTGCTTCGCGCACCTACGACGGTGCCGTCGGCAATAGTGACGCCGGGCGCGACAAAAACATCCGTCGCCAGCCAGCATTTCTCGCCAATCACAATTGGCAAGGCGTTAATAGTGAAATAGTCACTTGCATGATCATGACTGCCGGTACACAAATAACTTTTTTGTGAAATTACCGAATGAGCGCCAATGGTAATTTCGCCAAGGGTATATAAATTAACCTCATCACCGATCCACGCGTAATCACCTAAAGTTAATTTCCACGGATAAGTAATTTTTACTGACGGGCGAATAACTACGTTTTTTCCTATTTTTGCGCCGAATAAACGTAACAAAAATGCCCGCCAGCGATACAATACTTGCGGTGACCAGGCAAATAATGTTGCCTGTACCGTCCACCATAATTGCACTTTAATCGCGTTGCCGCCCCGGAACCCTTTCGGCACCGAAAACCCACTTAAATCCTGCATCGTTTTCCCTTATATTCAGCTTTTGTTATATAAGGCTTTCGTCTTTGAGGTAGTACGCTGGCGTAAATGCCAGGATAATTCAGCCCAGAAGCCAGGCACATGTAATATTTGTCGTTGTACTTTTTTGGCGTCTGCACACAATTCCATATTATTGGTGGTAGAAATTCCGCCCATGGAAAATTCAGACACCAGTCCATTGAGTTTTTTAAATGCGTAACCGGCCTTATACATTTTGGCCGCCAGCGCGTAATCGGAAGAAACTTTATATTCCAGATCATAACGCCATTTTTTCAGACCAGAAACCGGGAAAAATATCGCCTGATGACTGGCGGGCAGACTGTGATAAATATACCAGCCAGGTTTGGCGCTACGTTTAATTTTATGGCCATCGCCAAAATCCAGCAGCGCATCGCCAGTGACCATCACGTTATCTTGTTGTGTTTTTAACTTACGCACAAAATTCGCGGCATTCGGGTGAAAGATATCGCCCGAGTTGAGAAACAAAGCAAATTTGCCTTGCGCCATCGCAATGCCTTTGTTCATGGCGTCGTAGATGCCGTTATCTGGCTCACTGACAAAGCGTAAGTTATGAACACCATTGAGATTTTCCAGATACTCACGGCTGCCGTCGTTCGAACCGCCATCGACAACAATCCATTCGAAGCTGATATCCTCCGCCTGCGCCAGATGCGTCAGGGAGGCGTGTGTTTTAACTATCCCTTCGAGATTACGAAACGCGACGGTGATTATGCTAAGCAACATGTTCTTACCTCGTAATACCCGTCATACTTCAAGCTGCATGTGCGTTGGTTTTCCTCGCTCCCCCCAGTCACGTACTCGTGTACGTTCCTGGGATTCGCTGTGTCACCAACTTCCTGCAACTCGAATTATTTAGGGTGTATATTTAACGCTTTTCGCAAAATAAACGGACAGACGATTAAAAATGCATATTCCGGGCTAAATATTGAACCGGTAAAAAACAGCGACACCGGAGTAAAAAGATATAATTGCACGCGAAAATTGCGGTTATCACCAAAAGCGTTGAGCATCATTTTTATCACTTTCCCCATGTACCACAGCGATAAAAACACCGCGAACCAGGAAAAATAAATAATCAGCAGATATAAACCATTGTCTATGGTTTTTCCGACATCCGCACCGTTAAATATTCCGAATGATGCGACATATTCATAAAGTGAGCCAAATCTGACCACACCGTCAATATGGGTCAAAGAATAACCGACCATCACCAGCGGACCAACAATACGATAATACGATGACGATCCTTCCGTACCTAAATCTCCCAGACGGGTGGAAATATAAGGAAACGCAATGACCACACCAACCAGGAATACAGCCAAAGAAATCAATGCCAGCGGTAATTTTTTCTTAATCGCCTCTTTATTCAGATACTGAAATGCCCACTCCAGCAAATAAAACAGGATAAAGGTCATAACCCCTGAAAACGATCCGGATAATATTATCCCTGCGAGAATCATAGCATCGGTTTTAGGGGTTTTGATACCAAACTGTTTGATACTGAGCCAAATTGAGATTAATGCCAGAGCGAAAAATGCCGGTTCGAAATAAAGTGCCGTGGTACGCTTGCCACCGAATTTAATGAAATTCAGTACATAGCTGTTACTGTAAATCAGGTATTTCGAAATCGACTCCATAATACTGCTGCCGCCAGTAAGGATAATTTGCGCCATCTCCACCGCCGCCAGCGCCACCACCAGCCCAACCACCAAATAAAAGAAGCGTAATATCTTGCGGTGGTTGTGTGGCGAAATGGTTTTAAAGCGAATGCTCCACACCATGCCAATAATGATCACGATATAGACAAACAGCATCGTCGAGGTAACGTATTTGCTGGCATCCAAAGACTGACCAAACAGGTAGTTAAACGCCGTGAGTCCCGCACCAATCCCTAACGCTATCATCAATTTTTTAACGCTGATGCGCTCTAAAAACAGCAACAACAAGACAGGCAAAAAGGTGGCGATGGTGATGGGAAAACTTTCGCCAAGCTGGGCGATTTTGACGTTAACCAGCAGGTAAATCAGCGGCAACAGCAGGTAGCTACAGATCCTGATAGAACTTGACATACTCCTCCAGCATCTGTTGTCCACTGTAGGCGGTGCGACTGCGCTGGCTGAACCCGGTAAGTGTGGTGCCAAATATCGCCTGCGCGATTTCTGGTTTACTTAACTGCACCAGTTGCAGCACTTCTTCTTCGCTGACGGTTTTACCGCCAGACTTTTGCAGCACTTCCCACGCCGCGTCGCTGTGAGTGGCAATCACCGGCACACCGATGGATAACGCTTCACACAAAATCAGCGGGTAGTTATCGACGCGAGAGCTAAATACCAGCGCATCCATTTGATTAAGCGCGCTCATCAGCTTACGTTTGTCGGTTTCAAAACCGTGATTGACCACGTTGCCTGCGCTAAACGGCGAGAACTTACCGAAGGTATGAAGTTCGATTTTATCGCCCAGCGCCATCATTTCGCGTACCAGTCGCTGGTTAGTTTTGCCGTCATAACGCAGGTCATGCGCCACCACAGCGATTTTCGGCTTGCCCTGGGTTTCGCGCACCGGTGGCAGTTCCGCCAGAATTGCCTCGGTTGCCACGTCAATCCCGTTATTGATAATCCGGCAACGCCCAGGCCCGTACAGACTATTGAAAGCGTCAGCCACATGCTGGCTGGGGGAAATAAACTGACAGCCCAGCGCCAGCATCTCACGGAACAACTGGCGTTTGCCTGTAACTCGCTGGTGCGCGCGATCAACCTTCACCGGCGGATAGTTATTTAGAGTCGGGCATTTCTGACAGCCCGTTTTCCAGCCTTCACAACCGTCGGTAAAGGCGCAGCGTCCGGTGACACTCCAGTGGTCGTGCAGCGTCCAGAGCAGAGTGACATCTGGCTTGTGGTTTTTCACTTTTTCGCAAAATCTCACCACGTTGTTGAGATTCAACCAGTAACTGTGCAGGACATGAAAATGCAGCACCACTGGCCCCTGCGTGCGGGTAATGGTGCGATATAACGCATTAAAATTGCCGAACACGTCGCGGTTAAACAGTGGAAACAGTGCGATATTCGCCATCGCCGTCAGGCGTGGGGTGTGTTTAATCACCTGCGGATAGTTTTGATGGCTGACACTCTCTTTGCCGCCCTTGCCGTAGCCGTAGACAAAATGTGACGCCAGCCCCTGTTGCAGTGCGCGCTGGTGGAGATCTAACGCCACGCCTGCCGCCCCGCCCTCCGCCAGCCGCACATTAAATTGCAAAATATTCATTTAATTACCTTCACTCGCGCTTTTTCTCCCACCACCAGCGCGTTGTCCGGGACAGCATCGAGCACCACGCTGCCCGCGCCGACAGTCACGTTGTGACCAATGGTGATATCGCCAAGAATAATGACATTGGCACCGAGTTCGACGCCGTTGCCAATTTGGGGGCACGCCATGTTGTCGGCTCCTCGATTGCCAATAGTGACGCCGTGGCGAATGGTGAAATCATCCCCCGCCACCACGTTTTTATTGATCACCACCGCGTAGCCGTGATGGATGGTAAAACGACGTCCGATGGTCGCGGCAGCCTGGATTTCATAACCGAAAAAGCATTCAGTGATAATGCGATACAGCACCAGCAGCGGAACCGCCCACAGATTGTTGAGGACGTTCTTTTTGCGCCACACCGAGCAAAAATGGGCAACGCGATAGGCGAGAACCATGCAGCACGGGCGGAGACTCCAGCTATTGGCGCGCAGATCTTCCAGCATCCTTAGCGCCCCCGCAGCCCGTCCGCCAGACGTTTACCATTGCGCACTGACAACAGTGTCAGCAAAGTGCGCCAGGTCATGTGCTTATTGCGGATTTGATAGAGGGTAAACAGTTGATACTTTTTGCTGGCGCGGTCGAATTTGTCTTTGTGCTTGCGGTAAAAATGGAAGTATCCGGAGAATTTTTTCGGTGACGAGGTGATCTGCATTTCGCCGTGATTGATATGCAGGATCTGCGTCGCCTCTTCCACTTTCCACGGTTCGCCATACTCCACCACCATCCGCAGGAAGATGTCGTAATCCTGTGCTGCTTTCAGTTCGGTATCGAACAAACACTCTTTGAAACGCCACGCCCAGGTAAAAACCTGGTTGCCGATGATGTTGCGCTTGTAGAACAGGCGGCGTGAATACGGCGATTTGGGATACAGCGGCAGGCTTGCCGGTTGGGAATAGACTTCGCCCTGGCAAACGTAGTCGTTAGCGTACAAAAAGGCGTGAGTGACCAGTTGCTGTTTATGGGCGAGGAAGACGCTCAGGCGGTTGGGTGTCCACTCGTCATCGTCATCGATCCCGGTGATGTATTCCCCTTGAGCCAGCATAATCGCCTGGTTGCGTACCGCGCAGGCTCCGTTGTTAATATCGTTGTGAATGTAGGTGATGCGTGGGTCATTGAGGGCTGTGACGTATTGTTGCAACTGTTCCCAGGACGTAGAGCAATCATCAACGATGATCATCTCCCAGTTGCTGTAGTCCTGGCGCAGGACCGATTTGATCGCCCGAATCGCCAGTTGTTGGCGGTTCCAGGTCGGCATATAGATTGAGATCAGCGGATTTTCTTTCATAGTTTGTTCTCCCGGCTTATGAGCTGGTTTGCTTGCCGGATGCGGCGTGAACACCTTATCCGGCCTACGGGGCGGTGCGAATGCAGGTATCGGGAAACCGACCTCGTTATTTTGCATCCGACTTATATTCATATTCGTAGTAGCCATAATCCTGATACGCACTGGCGCGGCGGAAGATGGAGTTCAGAATCACCCCTTTCACCGTAATCCCGTTTTGCTCAAAACGGCTGAGGCTGGTTTCCACTTCTTTCAAGGTGTTGACCGCATAACGCGCCACCATCAAGGTGGTTCCGACATGACGCCCGACAATTGCCGCATCGGTCACCGCCAGAATCGGCGGCGTATCAATCAACACCAGGTCGTAGTTTTTACTCGCCCAGCTCACCAATTCGGCAAAGCGTTCGCTCATCAGAAGTTCAGACGGATTCGGCGGCACCTGACCGCGCGGGATCAGGTCAAAATTAGGAATCGAAGTGGGTTTGGCACTGGCCGCAATATCACCCTTGCCAATCAGAAGCTCCGACAGGCCATTGACGTTATTGGTGCCGAGTAACTCGTGGGTATAGCCTTTGCGCATATCGCAGTCGATCAACAACACCCGTTTATTGGTCTGACTGATCACCGCGGCAAGGTTGGCACAAACAAAGGTTTTACCAATTGACGGGCTAACCCCGGTCAGCATCAGCACATTATTTTGCGCCTGCATCATCGCGAAGTGCAGGCTGGTACGCAGACTGCGGACGGCTTCAATCGCCAGATCGGTTGGATTCCCCACCGCCAACAACTGGCTCTGTTTGTAGCGTTTAATACCTTTAATCGTTTTGACACTATCGCGTGCTTTCTGCCATTCCGACAGTGGAATGCTGGCGTAAACGCTGATGCCATGTTCTTCCAGCACCTGCGGGCTTTCAATACCGCGATTAAACAGTGAGCGCAGCAACACGCCAACAATGGAGAGCATCAGGCCGAGGATAATCGCACCAAGAATAATCAACCCTTTCTTCGGTTTCAGTACACCAGGCTGGGTGATTGCCGGGTCAACAATACGTACATCACCGACGGTACTGGCTTCAGTAATTTTCAGCTCCTGCTCTTTATTCAGCAGTTGCATATAGACCTGTTGACCAGATTCCACATCGCGGGTCAGGCGCACAATCTCTTGCTGAGTTTTCGGCATCGCCGTCACCCGGCCGTTAAGTTTGGCTTTTTCGTCTTCCAGTGCCTGACGTTTCTCCAGCAAGGTACGGTAGGCCGGGTGGACTTTGGTATACAGTTTGGAGATTTCCGCCTCTTTAAAGGTCAGTTCGTTAAGCTGTGCGTCGATGTTGACCATCGAATCGAGCACTGCTTTTGCTTCCAGCGGTAAATCGACGGAATCTTTATCCTGACGGAAGGCATTCAGTTTGTTTTCAGCGACATCAAGGCGGCTGCGCACTTCCGGCAACTGCTGTGCGAGGAAGGCGAGGCTTTTCGACGCTTCTGCCGACTTACGTTCAATATTTTGTTCCTGATAGTTACGGGCGATGCTGTTAAGAATGTCGCGGATCTGTTCGCGATCTTCACCGGTATAAGTCAAGCTAAGTACACCAGCGTCTTTGCCGTTCTCCGTTACCGTCAGGCTATTTTGCAGTTGATTAATCATCCCGAGCGTGGAGTATTTCGTAACCGTAAACGCACTGCCCGGACTGGCGTGAATGGCTTCGACCATCAGCGCGACGCCCTCTTTTTTCAGCATCTGGCCTGCTTGCCCACGGGCGCTAAAGCCACCATCACTGATCAGGGTGTAGTTTTTGTTGTCCAGAACGTTAAGCGTAAACACCTGATCCGCCATCTCTTTTGGACGGTTAAAGGTGGTCACTTTCACCGTCTCGTTCTGGCGTCCCATCAGACGATCCCAACCCGCACCGAAAATCGGGAACGTGTTTTTGCTCACCGCAATATCAAGGTCGAGATCGTCAACCGTTTTGCCGAGCACCAGACGCGATCGAATCAACTGGATCTCGGCGTCCGATGCTGGCGGTTTGTTGGCTAACGCCGAACCGATGTCCTGCACCAGCGAATTACCGCCACTTTGTTCGATTTGAACCAGTGCATCGGCGCTGTAAATCGGCGTGGCGAAGAAGGTGTAAATCACGGCACAGAGGGCGAATACGGCAGTGATGACAAGCACCCACCAGCGCGCTTCAATGACGGTGCCGACCAGACGACCAATATCGATTTCATCACTGCCCGTTACCGGAGCGGCATGTTGTTTTACTTTTTCTGTCATTCTTATACCTGCTCTGCGTTCAATGCCTGCGCCCACTGGCGGGCAGACCGTTCAAGTAATGTGTACACCGCTGCAAACGTTTCCCGACTTTTGCGATAGGGGTCGGGGATTTCACATTCGTTATCCCAGTGACCAAACAGCATCACTTTGCCGCGCATCTCCGGCGCTATCTCGCATAAACGGGCGATATGGCGCTTTTCCATGGTCAAAATCAGGTCATAGTTGCGACACAGGCGGCGGCTGATTTGCCGGGCGCAGTGACCTTCCAGAGACAGTTGATGTTCTGCGGCGACGCTGATGGCGGTAGGATCAGCGCCTTTACCTACCAGCGCACCGAGCCCAGCGGACTCCACTTTCAGCTCAGGGTGATAACGTTGTAGTAAGCGCTCCGCCGTCGGGGAGCGGCAAATATTACCGACGCAGACAACTAAGATGTTGTTAAACATGACGATTACCAGTTATGAATGTCGCTGGCTGTATCCGTCATGTAACGGACACCGCTAATAGTTGGCAGCAACTGATTGATCAGGCGGTTCCAGCGGGAAACCGGGGCGGTGGTGACATACACCACGTCGTAAGGCTGGAGGCGGAATTCCGTCGCCATCACCAGCGAAGTGGCATCGGACATATCCAACTGGTAGATGTTGGCAATCTTGCCGCCGCGCCCGCCCTCGCCTTTCAGCGGACGAATGACAAAGATGCCGCTGGCGTTAGAGGTGGTCATATCAATACCTTCGGCATTGCCCAGGGCTTCAGTCAGGGTCATGCCGCTAAAGTCCATTTTCAGGGTGCTCTGTTTCTTCACTTCGCCCATCACGAACACTTTCAGATCGTCATTACGCGGCACGTAAAGAATATCGCCCGGATAAAGCAGTCGGTTCTGGTTGAGATCGCCGTTTTGCATCAGCGCCTGCAAAGAAATACGTTCTTCGCGGCCATTGTGTGTCAGAACGACGTTGCGCCAGTCGGCGGTGTCGGTCAGGCCACCAGCGGCGTTAATGGCATCGAGAATGGTCAGCGGCACGTTGGTAATGGCCTGCTGACCGGATTTATTCACCTGACCGGAGATATAGGCTTTTTGCGAACGGAAGGCGGCGATATTAACGTCCACCTGCGGGTCAGCGATGTATGTCGCTAAGCGGCGGGTAATATCACTGCGAATTTCAGCGAGAGTTTTGCCCACCACGTGAACCTTGCCAATATACGGATAGAACATGGTGCCGTCAGGCTGTACCCAGTTACCGGCATCGCTGGAGCTGCGGTACTGACCGGCAGGCGTGGTGAGTTCAGGGTGATCCCAGACAGTGACGTTAAGAACATCGCCGGGTCCAACACGATACTGGTAATTAGCAATCTCACTTTCCAGCGTCATATTAGGGCGCGCCACGTTGGGGCGTGGGCGTAATTGATCAACCAGACGTGGGGTAAGCGGATAAACATTCACCATTTTGTCGAGATCGAAATCAGCGTCCTGCTGTTTGATGACGTCTTTACCCATCGTAGACATATTGCTGCCCGGAAGTACTGTGCAACCGCTTATCAAGGTTACTGACACCAATAATGGCATCAATTTCATTTTGGATTTCATCATTGTTTATTTATCACTTTGGCAGAGTCATTATCCTGTGCATTATTCGTCGCAATATCACTATGCACATTTACCTTGCAGTTAATTGAATAAAAATTTAACTGGCATCAGTCCTAAAAAAATTGATTTCATCCGCAGGCTATTGACAGAATAATTCAGACTCATCGTTCAGGCATCCAGACACGCTACCGCCCCTGGCTTTTTAGCTACCAATACACTGATTTGATTCAAATTTTCTAACCCTTTCACCATGCAACAGTCTATGTGAAAGCATTATTCCGGAAATTATTTCCCCGACTATAAGATAGCATTATGGTAATTAAATACTTGCTCTCCAATAATTCAGGAAGAAGTGTTACAGCTAAAGGAATAGCAGGCAAGGTAACAAATCGGTAATTGACTATTTTTAAGAATTATATGAAGGCTATTTTTTGTATCTTTTAGGAGTTTCTTTATGTTGACAATATTTAATATACCACCTCCATATGCGATATTTCTTAAATATATTTGCGGTAAGAGAGTTATTTTCAACACAAAATAAAGGGGATTGATTACCGGATTCATTGTGAATAAAAATCTGATAAGTCATGCCTGAGCATTGCAATTTGGCGCATCATTATCCATGATCGAATTGTGACATTTGTCATACAACGAATAGGTATTGCACTTACTATGGAATGGATTGCCGATCCGTCTATCTGGGCCGGGTTAATCACGCTGATAGTGATCGAACTGGTCCTCGGTATTGATAACCTGGTCTTTATTGCCATCCTCGCAGAAAAACTACCGCCGAAGCAGCGCGACCGCGCACGAGTTACCGGACTACTGCTGGCAATGTTAATGCGCCTGTTACTGCTGGCGTCAATCTCCTGGCTGGTCACTCTGACCCAACCGCTGTTTAGCTTCCGCTCGTTTACCTTTAGCGCCCGCGACTTAATCATGCTGTTCGGTGGTTTCTTCCTGCTGTTCAAAGCTACGATGGAGCTGAACGAGCGGCTGGAAGGGAAAGACAGCAATAACCCCACACAACGCAAAGGAGCGAAGTTCTGGGGCGTGGTGACGCAGATAGTCGTGCTGGACGCCATCTTCTCTCTCGACTCGGTGATTACCGCCGTTGGGATGGTCGATCATTTACTGGTAATGATGGCCGCCGTCGTTATCGCTATCAGTCTGATGCTGATGGCCAGCAAGCCGTTAACTCAGTTCGTTAATAGCCACCCAACCATCGTTATACTGTGCTTAAGTTTCCTGTTGATGATTGGCTTTAGCCTGGTCGCGGAAGGTTTCGGATTCGCCATTCCGAAGGGGTATTTGTACGCTGCTATTGGTTTCTCAGTGATGATCGAGGCGCTCAACCAGTTAGCCATCTTTAACCGACGCCGTTTTCTTTCCGCCAACCAGACGCTGCGTCAGCGCACAACCGAAGCAGTGATGCGCCTGTTAAGCGGGCAAAAAGAAGATGCAGAACTGGATGCCGAAACCGCGTCAATGCTGGTGGATCATGATAATCAGCAAATCTTTAATCCGCAGGAGCGGCGGATGATCGAGCGGGTACTCAATCTGAACCAGCGTACCGTCAGCAGCATTATGACCTCACGTCACGATATTGAGCATATTGATCTCAACGCCCCGGAAGAAGAGATCCGCCGGTTACTGGAGCGAAATCAGCACACACGTCTGGTCGTTACCGACGGTGACGACGCCGAAGATTTGCTCGGTGTTGTTCACGTTATCGACCTGCTGCAACAGTCGCTGCGCGGTGAACCGCTCAACCTGCGGGTGTTAATTCGCCAGCCGCTGGTATTTCCGGAAACCTTGCCATTGTTACCTGCCCTCGAGCAGTTCCGTAACGCTCGCACGCACTTTGCTTTTGTGGTGGATGAGTTTGGCTCAGTGGAAGGAATTGTGACATTAAGTGACGTCACCGAAACCATCGCCGGGAACCTGCCGAACGAAGTGGAAGAGATCGACGCCCGTCATGATATTCAGAAAAACGCCGACGGCTCCTGGACGGCGAATGGCCATATGCCGCTGGAAGATCTGGTGCAATATGTGCCGCTGCCGCTGGACGAGAAGCGTGAATATCACACCATTGCCGGGCTGCTGATGGAATATTTGCAGCGCATTCCACAACCTGGCGAAGAAGTACAGGTAGGGGATTATTTGCTCAAAACGTTGCAGGTGGAGAGCCATCGCGTGCAGAAGGTGCAGATTATTCCGCTGCGTAAGGACGACGAGATAGAGTATGAGGTGTGAGGGCATGTAGGCCTGATAAGACGCGTAAAGCGTCGCATCAGGCGTTTCATTCAACCGGGAGAGTATGTGACATTGAAGGCTGTTCCGTTCACTTTATGTTCCTCGCTACTTTGGAACGCTCAAGCCGGTGAACGTGCCAGGGTGGCTCAATCGCCACCACCCTGGCAACCCGGGCTCCCGGCGGTAAATCGCCGCTGGCGCGGTCCCCTCATCTTATTCCTTTCGGCTATCGGGTACGGGCGCGAGGTAACATCCCTGTAAAACGCGCCCTCAGCCCACATCCATGTGGGCTGCCCCGGCCTACAGGAAACGATTCGGCGATTTACAGCCGGACCAACACCCTCGCTGAAATACCTTACTTTTACTGATGATTCATCTTTGCTGAAAGTAATCTACGTGATTGCCTGATGCGACGCTTTACGCGTCTTATCAGGCCTACAAATTATGTCATCTGGAAACTTACATCTTCTCCAGCAACTTCTTCACATCTTTACCATTGCGGGAGTCTTTATTGCGCTCAGCCCAGTCGTTCAGGCGACGTTTGGCTTCGTCCTGTAACTGTTTACGCAGCAACTGATCCACTTGCAGACTGTAATTGAGTTGCTGCCAGTTGCCATAAACCCGCAGCGGAACCGGTGTTTCTTTGAAGAATTCAACCAGCTTGCTTTCTCCGTTCCAGCCGCCAACGACACGAATATCAAACTGGGTGTCACAGGTTTGCTCTGCCAGATTCAACGTGCCAGCCCCTGTCAGCGCCAGCACTGGCGATTCACCCTGCATGTCGTTTAACGTCACGACGCCATTATTTAGCGTCAAATCCGTCGTAAAACGGTCAAGCCGTGTCACATTATCGAAGTTTTCAGCAGCCTTCACATCACCGCCGTTACGTTCTACCGCCTGCTGGATCATCTGCTGGAAGTTCATCCCTTCCATGCGCGTGTCGGCCATTTCAACATGCGCCTTCCCTTGCCAATTATGGCGGAAATCTTCCGCATCAATGTCAGCACCGGAGAAATCACCGGCCAGCGACATTTTGCCGGTCAACGAAATCGGATAGTTAAACGCCTTCAGAATAGTGCCAATCTCAACGTTTTCCAGCCGGGGTTGAAAGGATATCCGCGGATTTTTTACCGTCGAGTCCAGCGTGCCCGGCAGCGAAACTTGCCCACCGTTGAGTTTGCCTTGCAGTTGGATAATCTCCAACAAGCCCGACTTGTTGGTCATTTGCGTGGCGACATCGGTAAAATTCATTCCGCGCCAACGCACGTTATCAGCCTGCAACAATATATCGGCGGCAAAACCTTTTAACCCCTGGTAGGCTGGCTCATCAATACGCGAGGAAATAACGGGACGTGGTAACGTTGGTTGATTCTGCCCCTGCTGCGCAGCACCGATTTCACCGTTAACTGTTTCATTAAGCGGGATTAAGTTATCGAGATTAAGCTGCGGGAATTGCAGTCTTAACAACCATTCCGGCTTCTCTGTCAGCGTGACCTGCGCTTGCCCACTGAGCGTACTGTCGTTAGCGGTCAAATTGATTTGATGAAATGACAGACGTTTATGTGGCTCTTGCCACTGGGCCTGGAAACTCCCCTGCCCCTGAATACCTTGTTTTGGCAAGTCTGCGCCCTGCAACTGCCAGTTAATTTGTTCAATAGCCGCCGTTAAATCTTGCGGATAATCAGAGGCATCCACCGTGCCTTTGAGAGATAACGTGAGATCGCGCTGGTCGCGATTAACCCGCCCGGAGAACTCAAACGAGCCACGATGTTGGGGATCTTGCTCCATTTGCAGACGGATATTGCGAATCGTCACCTGCTCGTCATTTTCATGCTGGAACACCAGCACACTGTCAGCTACCTTCAGGCTGGAGATATCAAACGACCAGCCGCGACCTTCTGACAGCTCCGGCAACGTATTATCGCGCGGCGCAACGGGGGCATCTTCACTCCGCACCGCTTCTGTCTGCGGTGTCAGTTGAATGACTGCGCCTTTCAGCATCACCTGCTTAACGCTCAGTTGATGGCTCAGTAGCGGTAAAAGCGCCACATCAAGGCGCATATTATCGGCTCGTACCAGCGGCTGGCTGGCACCCTGGGCGGTAAGGGACATGCGCCCGGAGAGAATACTAAGTTGCGGCCAGACGTGCCAACGCAGTGGCCCGTCCAACTGCAATTGATAGCCGCTACGCGCAGCAACCTGCTTGACCATATAGTCGCGGAAATCATTCGGATTCACCAGCAACACTAGCGCAGATAACCCGGCCACCAGCACGACCAGGAGTATCATCAGCGTCGTCAGAAATCGTCTCATGGAATCCTCAATGGGCCTGAATTAGTCTTTATCGATTCGACTGGCGACCGCGCCCTGCTGGTTGCGATATTTCGCATCTTCACGGCGGTTGTATGGACGCGCTGCCGGGCCGGAAAGCGGCTCAAAGCTCAGCGCGCCAATTAACATCCCCGGGCGCAGCGCCAACGGCAGTTTACCGGAGTTGTAAAACTCCAGCACAATGCAGCCAGACCAGCCCGGATCGATACGGTGTGCGGTGACGTGCACCATCAGCCCTAAACGCGCCAGTGAAGAACGCCCGTCCAGCCAGCCCACCAAATCAGCAGGCAAGGTTACCGACTCCAGCGTCACCGCCAGCGCCAGCTCACCTGGATGAAGAAAAAACGCCTCGTTTTCATCGAGCACGATCTCATCGCTCATCACGCGATCAAGGGCCGCGCTCACTTCGTCTTTAGGACCGCTCAGATCGATAAACGCTGCCGTGTGGCCCCGGAAGGTACGAAATTTATTGCCCAGGCGCACATCCACCGTCGCGCCATTAATACGTTCCACCGGCGGACGTGGGTTGATCGACAAACGGCCTTCATCAAGCCAGGCTTCAATATCTCGGTCACACAGACGCATGGCATTTTCTCCTTTCGCGCATCACTCCCTTAACGCCTTTTACGTCAAGGGCATACCAGGTTATCACTGAACGGTACACAATTTACCAGGCTTATTCAAAGAACTGACTTATTTTCGCTTTCAATATATCGATCGCGATGCGGTTTTTACCGCCGCGCGGCACGATAATGTCGGCATATTGTTTGGAAGGTTCAATGAATTGCAGGAACATTGGGCGCACGGTTTTTTGATATTGCGCCATCACCGAATCCATCGAACGCCCGCGCTCGTTAACATCGCGCTTGATGCGGCGCATCAGGCAGATATCCAGCGGGGTATCAACAAAAATGGAGAAGTTGAGTTCGTCACGTAAACGCGCATCCGTCAGCAGCAAAATGCCTTCGAGAATGATGACTTTCTTCGGTTCAACCTTCACCGTTTCTTTCATACGCGTATGTTCAACATAGCTGTAAACCGGCAGGTCAATAGCCGAACCACGTTTCAGCGCTTGTAAATGCTCAAGCAGCAGACTGTGATCCATCGCACTCGGATGGTCGTAGTTGGTCTTAACGCGTTCTTCCATCGACAGATGGCTTTGATCTTTGTAGTAGCAGTCTTCCGGAATAACGCCGATGTGTTCATCACCCACTTGTTCACGTAATTCACGATAAAGGGTACTGGCAATGAGACTCTTGCCGGAAGCCGATGCGCCAGCGATACCGATAATGACGCACTGATGAGACTGATCAGTCATAAATTTAGCGACCTGATTAACCTGGATGTTAGGAAGGGGGTGCCGAAGCACCAAACGCGGCAATTATAGGGATTTCATCCGCCTGATACCAGTCGAATAGCGTTGCCGCACATTTAGAGTTAATTGTTGACGATCCATTCCCTGACGCAAATTTAATTGTTTGCTTTTAACGCAATGTGAAAAATGTTATGTCCGGTTGTGCAAATTGCCGCCAATTACGTCACTTTATGAACAAACCGCATATAAAATGTAAAACTTTTGTACTAGCATAAACACAGATACTAATGCTGGCGACCTGGCCATATGGATAGAGCGGTAATGAGTAAACGATCACAACGTGTTTTAATTACCCTGCCTCATCCACTGCTTCACCTTGTCAGTTTAGGTTTAGTCTCGTTTATCTTTACCCTCTTCTCACTTGAACTTTCGCAGTTTGGTAGCCAGCTTGCGCCGCTGTGGTTTCCGACGTCCATTATGATGGTGGCGTTTTACCGCCATGCCGGGCGGATGTGGCCGGGAATCGCATTGGCCTGCTCGCTGGGAAATGTCGCCGCATCTGTACTGCTTTTTTCTACCAGTTCGCTCAATATGACCTGGACGACCATCAACATTATTGAGGCCGTCGTGGGCGCAGTGCTGCTGCGTAAATTATTACCGTGGTATAACCCACTACAAAATCTGGCTGACTGGCTACGTCTGGCATTTGGCAGCGCTATCGTGCCACCTGTATTGGGCGGCGTGCTGGTTGTCTTGCTGGTTCCAGACGACGATCCACTTAAAGCATTTCTGATCTGGGTGCTTTCCGAATCAATCGGCGCACTGGCGCTAGTCCCGCTGGGATTGTTGTTTAAGCCACACTATCTATTGCGCCATCGCGACCCGCGGTTGCTGTTTGAGACGCTGTTAACGTTATCCATCACGCTGGCGTTAAGCTGGCTCTCGATGCGGTATCTGCCGTGGCCTTTTACTTTCATTATTGTGCTGCTGATGTGGAGCGCCGTGCGTTTGCCACGGATGGAAGCCTTTTTGATTTTTCTTGCCACGGTGATGATGGTGTCGCTGATGTTGGCAGCCGATCCGGCTTTACTCGCCACGCCGCGAACCTACCTGATGAGTCATATGCCGTGGCTGCCATTTTTGCTGATCCTGCTGCCCGCCAATATCATGACCATGGTGATGTATGCCTTTCGCGCTGAACGCAAGCATATTTCCGAAAGCGAAACCCGCTTTCGGAATGCGATGGAGTATTCCGCCATCGGCATGGCGTTAGTGGGTATCGAAGGGCAATGGCTGCAATCCAACAAATCGCTATGCCAGTTTCTTGGTTACAGCCAGGAAGAGCTGCGTGCCATTACCTTTCAACAACTTACCTGGCCGGAAGATCTCAATAAAGATCTGCAACACGTTGAGAAGTTGATCAGCGGTGAAATAAACACCTATTCAATGGAAAAACGCTACTACAACCGTAATGGCGACGTTGTCTGGGCGTTGCTTGCCGTCTCACTGGTACGCCACACCGATGGCACACCACTCTATTTTATTGCCCAGATTGAAGACATAAACGATCTCAAACGCACCGAACAGATCAACAAACGTCTGATGGAACGGATAACACTGGCTAACGAAGCCGGTGGCATTGGCATCTGGGAGTGGGAGCTGAAGCCTAACATCTTCAGTTGGGATAAGCGGATGTTCGAGCTGTATGAAATTCCGTCACATGTCAAACCGAACTGGCAGGTGTGGTACGACTGTGTGCTGCCAGAAGATCGCGGGCACGCCGAGAAAGTGATTCGCGATTCATTGCAGGCTCGTTTGCCTTTTAAACTGGAATTTCGCATTACCGTAAAAGATGGCATCCGCCATATTCGCGCCCTCGCCAATCGTGTGCTGAATAAAGAGGGCGAAGTCGAGCGCCTGCTCGGCATTAATATTGATATGACCGAAGTGAAACAGCTCAATGAGGCGCTGTTTCAGGAAAAAGAGCGCCTGCACATTACGCTGGATTCCATCGGTGAAGCCGTGGTCTGTATTGATATGGCGATGAAAATCACCTTTATGAATCCGGTTGCCGAGAAGATGAGCGGCTGGACGCAAGAAGAGGCGTTGGGTGTTCCGCTACTCACGGTGTTGCAAATTACATTTGGTGATAATGGTCCCTTAATGGAGAACATTTACAGTGCCGACACGTCGCGTTCCGCTATCGAACAAGATGTCGTTCTCCACTGCCGTAGCGGCGGCAGCTACGACGTCCATTACAGCATTACGCCGCTAAGTACCCTTGATGGCAGTAATATTGGTTCGGTGCTGGTAATTCAGGACGTCACCGAATCACGCAAAATGCTGCGCCAGCTTAGCTACAGCGCCTCCCATGATACCCTGACACATCTCGCCAACCGTGCCAGTTTTGAGAAGCAGTTGCGGATACTTTTGCAGACGGTAAGTAGTACGCATCAACGACATGCACTGGTGTTTATCGATCTTGATCGCTTTAAAGCCGTAAATGACAGCGCCGGGCACGCGGCAGGTGATGCCCTGCTGCGAGAACTGGCATCGCTGATGTTAAACCTGTTGCGCTCCAGTGACGTGCTGGCGCGGCTCGGCGGTGATGAATTTGGTCTTTTACTACCTGACTGTAATGTTGAAAGTGCCCGCTTTATCGCGACACGCATTATCAGCACGATTAATAACTACCACTTTATGTGGGAAGGCCGTGTGCATCGGGTTGGAGCCAGCGCAGGAATTACACTGATCGATGACAGCAATCATCAGGCGGCAGATGTGATGTCGCAGGCCGATATCGCCTGTTATGCTTCAAAAAATGCGGGCCGCGGCCAGGTGACGGTTTACGAACCACAGCAAGTTACCGCACATAGCGCACAGGCAGCGATGTCACTCGATGCTCCGTGGATGATGATTAAAGAGAATCATCTGCTGCTGATCGCCCACGGCGTCGCTTCTCCGCGAATTCCGGAAACGCGTAATCTGTGGCTGATTTCGCTTAAGCTCTGGAGTCGTAACGGCGAGGTTATTAACGAACTGACATTTCGCCGTAGCTTCAGTGATCCGATGCTCAATCTCGCCCTTGATCGCCGGGTATTGCATGAATTTTTCCAACAGGCAGCAAACGCAGTTGCCAGTAAAGGCTTAAGCATCGCCCTTCCCCTTTCCGTTACCGGTTTAAGCAACACCACGCTGGTGGATGAACTGCTTGAACAACTGGAAAATAGCCCACTACAACCACGGTTATTACATCTGATTATTCCGGCAGAAACCATTTTCGACCACGCAGAAAATATGCATAAACTGCGGCTGGCGGGCTGCCGGATCGTGCTCAGTCAGGTGGGACGCGACCTGCAAATCTTCAACGCACTGAACGCGAATATGGCAGATTATCTGCTACTCGACGACGAGTTATGCGCCAGCGTACAAGGCAATTTGATGGATGAAATGCTGATTTCGATCATTCAGGGTCACGCCCGGCGGCTGGGATTGAAAACCATCGCCGGGCCAGTAACGCTGCCGCTGGTAATGGATACGCTTTCTGGCATCGGCGTCGATCTGATTTATGGCGAGGTGATTGCCGATGCCCAACCGCTGGATTTGCTGGTTAATAGCAGTTATTTCGCAATTAACTGAGTATTTTGCCGCCCCCATCGCCTGATGCGTCTACAATTCATCCATTTCGTCGGCCGCCTGGCGACCAGCATCATGCTTCATCTGGTTGCCAGCCTTCCGTATACCAGATATGCAACAGCGCATAAGAACGCCAGGGTTTCCAGCGTTCGGCATAACGGCGGATTTGTGCCGGTGTCATTCCCGGAAATCGCTGTTTAATTAAATAATCATCCGGTAGAAAAACATCTTTCGCTTGCCAGCCGCGCAAGGCGAAATAATTCGCCGTCCAGCGCCCGATTCCAGGAAAGGTTTGCAGCGTTTTCATCGCCTGCTCAACATCACCGGGCATTGTTATCGGTAAGGAGCCATCCAGTACCGCATTTGCCAGATGGATCAACGCCTCTGCACGTTTCAGCGGCATCCCCAACGCTTTTAGCGCCTGCGAGTCGGCTGCTGCCAGCCGTTGAGGCGTGGGAAAGCAGATATAATCCGGGAAATCATCCAGACGTTCGCCATAAAGCTGCACCACTTTGGCGGTCAATTTCGCCGCCATCGCCACGCTCACCAGTTGGCCTAAAATGGCGCGCACGCCCTGTTCAAAAGCATCAACACAGCCAGGTAAACGCAATCCCGGCCGCGCCGCGCCTAACTCACCTAACGCCCCATTAACAATCTGCGGATTACATTGCAGATCAAACAGGCGGCTTATTTTCGCCAGGCACTCGGTCGCCACCGATTCTAATCCCGAACTTAAGCTCACTTGCAACGTATTATTTTCGACATCAGGAACCACCGTTATCATGCCCCGATGTTCGCCCACTGCCAGACTGCGGGCATAATAATTGTCAGCGACCGTTTCCACACCGCTCACCGCACGAGTGGCAAGAAATCCCAACATCCACGACCAGTCATACGGCGGTTGCCAGTTCAGGGTATACATCGCATCTCCTTTTTTATCCGCTTTCAGCATAAACGTTATTCAGACGCAGCGCTTTGCTTTCATATTCCGGTTGTCGCGGCGACAACATTTCGCTAAAGTCACGCCCCTTCTTCACCGGCATGGGGATTATTTCGTGTTTATTGGTTTTGATTACGGTACAGCAAACTGTTCAGTAGCGGTGATGCGTGACTGTAAACCACAGTTGCTGAAAATGGAAAATGACAGCTCGCTGCTGCCTTCAATGCTTTGCGCACCAACGCGTGAAGCGGTAAGCGAATGGCTGTACCGCCATCATGATGTTCCGGCAAACGACGATGAAACGCAGGCGCTGCTGCGTCGGGCGATTCGTTACAACCGCGAAGAAGATATCGATGTTACGGCGAAAAGCGTGCAGTTCGGTCTTTCCTCACTGGCGCAGTACATTGATGATCCGGAAGAAGTGTGGTTTGTGAAATCACCGAAATCGTTCCTCGGAGCCAGCGGTTTAAAACCGCAGCAGGTGGCGCTGTTTGAAGATCTGGTCTGCGCAATGATGTTACACATTCGCCAACAGGCACAAGCGCAGTTACCTGAAGCGATTACCCAAGCGGTGATTGGCCGTCCGATTAACTTCCAGGGGCTGGGTGGCGATGAAGCTAACGCCCAGGCGCAGGGGATCCTCGAACGTGCGGCGAAGCGTGCCGGGTTCAAGGATGTGGTATTCCAGTACGAACCGGTGGCGGCCGGGCTGGATTACGAAGCGACCTTGCAGGAAGAAAAACGTGTACTGGTGGTGGATATCGGTGGCGGTACGACTGACTGTTCATTGTTGCTTATGGGCCCCCAGTGGCGTTCGCGCCTGGATCGTGAAGCCAGTCTGCTTGGTCACAGTGGCTGCCGTATTGGCGGTAACGATCTGGATATCGCACTGGCGTTTAAACACCTGATGCCACTGCTGGGCATGGGTGGCGATACAGAAAAAGGTATCGCCCTGCCGATTCTGCCGTGGTGGAATGCGGTCGCCATCAACGACGTACCTGCGCAAAGCGATTTCTACAGTAGCGCCAATGGTCGTCTGCTTAATGATTTAGTACGAGATGCCCGCGAACCGGAAAAAGTTGCCCTGTTGCAGAAAGTCTGGCGGCAACGTTTAAGTTATCGCCTGGTACGCTGCGCAGAAGAGAGCAAAATTGCGCTTTCCAGTGAAGTTGAAACTCGCGCGTCGCTGCCATTTATCCGCGACGAACTGGCTACGCTGATTAGCCAGCAAGGGTTGGAGAGCGCCCTCAACCAGCCGTTGGCGCGGATTCTGGAACAGGTGCAACTGGCGCTGGATAACGCCCAGGAAAAACCGGACGTCATCTATCTGACTGGTGGTAGCGCCCGCTCGCCGCTGATTAAAAAGGCACTGGCGGAACAGTTGCCGGGGATTCCGATTGCTGGCGGCGATGACTTTGGCTCCGTCACCGCCGGACTGGCACGCTGGGCGGAAGTGGTATTTCGTTAAATGAAGGATGGCTCAGCAACGGCTTAAATCTGCCTGCACCTGAGCCAGTTTCTCCGCCGCCTGACGTAACGGTTCCAGCAACGGCATAGTCCGTGCAGAAGCATGAAGACGGAAACGCTGCAACTCTGTCGCGCCGACAGTCAACGCCGATTCCAGTCGATGTCGTTTGGCGGCAATTTTCGCCATTACCGCCTGCCTGTCTGCTGGCGTTACCGCTTCATTCGGCCTGAACACAAATCGGCGTTCGCAGCTCGCTTTCCAGTCAATGACAGCCTGGGTCAGATGGTCGCCAAACCCTTTCACTTGCTTAACGCCGCGTCGGGTAACATCCGCCGCCGTTTCAATACCAAAGGAACGTAACGCCGCTTTACGAGCCGTGCCAACGCCTGGAATCGACGCGGTATCAATAAAAAATCCTTCGAGGAATTTGTGCTTCTGGCGTTCCCGTGCTGTGTCATGGAGTGCTGCCAACGCTTGCGTTTCTTCTTCCGGCAGACCGAGAAGCTCGCTCTTCATTTTTTCGAGCATCGTCCGTTTAGCGATAAAACCTTCCAGCCCACCTGCCTGCTGGATCTGGTTAACTAAATGGTCATAGTCCATTTTTGCGCTATTAAACGCCTCACGGCGTCGTTGGACTTCTGCTTTGTACGCTTTGCTTGCCAGACTGCCAATAATCCAGATAGCCGCCAGCACGGGAACCAAAATGATATAGCGCGGTTCCGCCTGAAGACCGCAAAGTAACAGCGATAACGCTGACAACGCGATCTCAATCAGAATGATGTATTTACTCCTTAGTACCCCAACAGGAAGCAGCCTGCCAGTAAGTTGGAAATGTCCCGGTAATGGTAACTGTAATGCTGGCGGTGGCACTGACGCCATTACCATCGCCCAGACTTTCGCCAGCACAAAATTTCCGCCGGTGGTAATGACCTCTTCACCGGGATCAATAAAATAGATAACGCCTTGATTATCGAGCACACACCACGGGCAGTCAGTTAAATGATCCGGGTAAATATGCATTGCTGAAACGGTACATTTCTTTAACTGTTGGCGTAGAGAATCAAGTGCCGCTACCCATGTTTTTGCCGTCGGACGCGCGGTTGCCACGCCACTTTCGGTGAACGCCTGCTGAAACAGCGCTTCAATATGGGTTGGTAGAATCGATAACGGAATAGATCGTGGCGGCGGTTTTAATCCTCGTTGCTGACTGTCCGACGCGTAGGCATAACGGAAATGGGCAATATCCGTCTCCAGCGCATTACCCGCTTCAGGTATAAGCGGCACACCGGAATAAGGATGACGCCCACCAAATAAGACGTGAAAAATCAGCAACGCAAGGCCAAAATTATCGTGATTCACTGTGCGTTCAAAGCCAACAAATGACGGCAAGCTTTGCAGTTCTGGCGGCGTAAAATGCGACACGCCGACTTCGCATAAATGCAGCGTGCCATTGGCGTTAATCTGAAAGGAATCACTGTCGATCAATACAACTTTGCTATCGCGGCCTACCATAAAGCTATTCTGGTTTACGTCACCCACGACATGCCCGTGCTCGTGAATCGTAGCAAAAGATGAAGCTATATTACGCGCAACATAGAGTAGAAAATCCCACGCACAATGAGGGTAACTCTGGCGACGATGTGCCGGGCTATAGATCATATGAATCGGTTCTTTACCTGAAACCTTTGGCATCATAAAACCGATGGTTTTTCCGCCGCGCCCGGCGTGAAGCGTTGCCTGCGGCCAGGCGACATAATTCAGCAACTGCGCATCAACTGTCGCCGCCATAAAGGCAAGTTTGTCCTGTTTTAAGGCGGGTGGCGGCGTGTGATAAATCTTGGCGACGCTATCGACAAACTCCTCAATATCATAAACCGCACCTTCGCCACCTTTGCCCAGTTCACGGTCTGGCGTAACGCACTCGCCAGTAGCGGTATACAAGGTTGATTTCATGGTAACCAAATAGCCAGCGCCAGCGTTTTATCATCGTCCGTGCGTTCATTTACTGCCTCACTGAACAAAAATTGCTTCAATAAATCTGGCAGTAAATCGTATTGTTCAGGCGTAGCTGATTTGAGTCCATTGAAAAATGGCGCAAAGAAAGGCCCATGGGGCACGTTATCCAGCATATTTAATGCCAGCCGTTGAATGCCATCCGTAAATGTTGCCACTTTTACCGCCCGTTCAGTGCAGGTGTAAGTTTCCAGTCTGGAAACGGCATCTTCATCGGTAACGAAGTGCGTCATATTGGCATATTCACCCACCATCGGCATGAGCGGCAGTTGCAGGCCGTGACCAAAATCCACCACCACGCCACCATCGCCAATCTGCATAATCAAGGTGCCGTTAGCCGATGAAATCAATCCCAGAAACGTGCAGGCAAAATCGCGAACCGCTAATTCTTTGGCTTCAGCCTCGGCAAAAAGTCGCTGACGAATAGACAGCACAATATCCGTGGCGAGGACGTCATTAAGCCCTAATTCCCCGCCCTGCACTTTCTGCAACATATAAGCCATCGCTTCATTGACAGCAAGCATCGCGCCTTCACCACCCAGCGACACGCTACCTGCGCCATCAGCAAGAAACACCACCAGTAATGGCTGCTGGTCTTTTAGCCAGACAACCTGCATCTGGCAGGCATCCTGGCAAGGCAAGCCAGAGCTGATGTGCGACGTTCCGACGGCAGATGCATAAACCAGGCGCCAGCTCACACTGACGTCCAACCTTTCGGTGCTTCCAGTACAACTTCCGTTCCCGGCGTGGAACGGGAAACCGAACGTAGCGAACTGGATAACCAACTAAACAATTCGCGGAATTGTAATCCTTGCAGTGTCAAAGGCTGGCGGACGCTGATTTGTGCCAGGGTCTTCATATCAGCCCCCTGAACACCAATGGTGAAAAAGGCAAACTTCTTAGCGTCTTCCCCCTGAAACACTTTGTGGGCGGCAGTCTGCCACTCATCGGTTGGCGCGCCATCGGTGATCAGGAAAATCCACGGACGATAATAGGAGATACCATTGGCACGATACTCCCGCTTACGTTCCTCAACCATATTCAAGGCTTTGGTAATGGCTGCGCCCATGGGTGTATCGCCCTGAGCAAACAGGATGGGCGGGAAAAAGTTAGCGGCGCTGGTAAATGGTTGTTCCACATACACCGGGCCGAAAGTCACAATACCCAGTTCGACTCTTTTTAATGCCAGCGGATCGGCAAGCAGTTCATCGCGAAAGGTAACCAATCCGGCGTTAAGTTCATTAATGGGTTTGCCGTTCATCGAACCAGAAACATCCAGCAGCAAAATGCAGGGGCAACGTGGTTCCGGATTACTGGCAAAATCGCTGGTGGCAAAGGTGATTTGTTCGCTCATAAGAGATCCTTTCTTAGAGAATTATTAAGGTTCGGTATCATACCGACTGCAATAATGAATTAAGAGCAGGTGAAACAACTTTCAGAATTCAGTCCAACTGCGTAGATAATTTTGCTATTCGCCTCGCAAGAACGAGGTCTTATAGATTGACAGTAAGGGGGGAGTGACATACTTTCAGGAGTGAGGGTTGAGCGGGGTTTCCCCCGCCCTGGTAGTCTTAGTAAGCCGGTAAGCTAATGACTAAGAGCACCACGATGATGATCCATTTCATCATGACCCTTTCCTTCTTTAAGGTCCCTTCTTCGGGAGGGGCTTTCCCGTTTCAGCATCCCGCTGAAATCGTCGGCTTACCTCCTTATCGCCATGCACGTAGTCTATCGCTAACCTGCAGATAAAATAGTTTCACATGTTATTACTGGATGCGCGCTCGCAAAGTGCACAACCATTCAGACGATTCGCGAAACTGTTTCATAATTCCTCCATTTTTCTCCCTGATTAGCTGGCTACACTAGTATCATTCCGCGAAACGTTTCAGGAAGAGAAACTCTTAACGATGAAAGGCAGTTATAAATCCCGTTGGGTAATCGTAATCGTGGTGGTTATCGCCGCCATCGCCGCATTCTGGTTCTGGCAAGGCCGCAATGAATCCCAGAGCGCAGCGCCAGGTGCGACGAAGCAAGCGCAGCAGCCGCCAGCCGGTGGCCGTCGTGGTATGCGCTCCGGACCGCTGGCTCCCGTGCAGGCAGCAACTGCCGTTGAACAGGCAGTTCCGCGTTATCTCACCGGGCTTGGCACCATTACCGCTGCAAACACCGTCACAGTGCGCAGTCGCGTTGACGGCCAGTTGATGGCGTTGCATTTTCAGGAAGGTCAGCAGGTAAAAGCGGGGGATTTACTGGCTGAGATTGATCCCAGCCAGTTCAAAGTTGCACTGGCCCAGGCACAAGGACAACTGGCAAAAGATAAAGCCACACTTGCCAATGCCCGCCGTGATTTGGCGCGTTATCAACAACTGGCAAAAACCAACCTCGTTTCCCGTCAGGAACTGGATGCCCAACAGGCACTGGTCAGTGAAACCGAAGGCACCATTAAGGCGGATGAAGCCAGCGTTGCCAGCGCACAACTGCAACTCGACTGGAGTCGCATCACCGCACCAGTCGATGGTCGGGTTGGCCTGAAACAGGTTGATGTCGGTAACCAAATCTCCAGCGGCGATACCACTGGCATTGTGGTGATCACCCAGACGCATCCTATCGATCTGGTATTTACTCTACCGGAAAGCGATATCGCCACCGTTGTGCAGGCACAAAAATCCGGAAAACCGCTGGTTGTTGAAGCCTGGGATCGCACCAACTCGAAGAAATTAAGTGAAGGTACGCTGTTAAGTCTCGATAACCAAATCGACGCCACCACTGGCACCATCAAAGTAAAAGCACGCTTTAATAATCAGGATGATGCGCTGTTCCCCAACCAGTTTGTTAACGCCCGCATGTTAGTGGACACTGAACAAAACGCCGTGGTGATCCCAACCGCTGCACTGCAAATGGGTAACGAAGGTCACTTTGTCTGGGTGCTGAATAGCGAAAACAAAGTCAGCAAGCATCTGGTGACACCGGGCATTCAGGACAGCCAGAAAGTGGTGATCCGCGCAGGTATTTCCGCAGGCGATCGGGTAGTGACGGACGGCATTGACCGCCTGACCGAAGGGGCGAAAGTGGAAGTGGTTGAAGCGCAAGGCACAAGCACACCAGAAGAGAAAGCCACCAGCCGCGAATATGCGAAAAAAGGAGCGCGCTCCTGATGCAGGTGTTACCTCCGAGCAGCACAGGCGGCCCGTCGCGCCTGTTTATTATGCGTCCTGTCGCCACCACGCTGCTGATGGTAGCGATCTTACTCGCCGGGATTATTGGCTACCGCACCCTGCCCGTTTCGGCGTTGCCGGAAGTGGATTATCCGACGATTCAGGTGGTTACGCTTTACCCCGGTGCCAGCCCGGATGTGATGACCTCTGCCGTTACCGCGCCACTTGAACGCCAGTTCGGGCAAATGTCCGGACTGAAACAGATGTCGTCGCAAAGTTCCGGCGGCGCGTCGGTCATCACTTTACAGTTCCAGCTAACATTACCGCTGGACGTTGCCGAGCAGGAAGTGCAGGCCGCAATTAACGCCGCCACTAACCTGTTACCAGGCGATCTGCCTAACCCACCGGTTTACAGCAAAGTGAATCCGGCAGATCCGCCGATCATGACGCTTGCCGTTACCTCAACCGCCATGCCGATGACGCAGGTGGAAGATATGGTAGAAACCCGCGTGGCGCAGAAAATCTCGCAGATTTCCGGCGTCGGGCTGGTAACGCTTTCCGGCGGTCAGCGTCCGGCCGTTCGCGTCAAACTTAACGCTCAGGCGATTGCCGCCCTCGGCCTGACCAGCGAAACTGTACGCACAGCTATTACCGGCGCGAACGTTAACTCAGCTAAAGGTAGCCTCGACGGCCCCTCCCGCGCAGTCACGCTTTCCGCAAACGATCAAATGCAGTCTGCGGAAGAGTACCGTCAGTTAATTATCGCGTACCAGAACGGCGCGCCGATTCGTCTTGGCGATGTCGCTACCGTAGAACAAGGGGCGGAAAACACCTGGCTTGGTGCGTGGGCGAATAAAGAACAAGCCATCGTCATGAATGTTCAGCGCCAGCCTGGCGCTAACATTATCTCCACCGCTGACAGCATTCGTCAGATGCTGCCGCAGCTCACTGAGAGTCTGCCGAAATCGGTAAAAGTGACGGTGCTTTCTGACCGCACCACCAATATCCGCGCATCGGTCGACGATACCCAGTTTGAGCTGATGATGGCTATCGCGCTGGTGGTGATGATTATCTACCTGTTTCTACGAAATATTCCGGCAACCATCATTCCTGGCGTCGCGGTGCCGCTGTCGTTAATCGGCACCTTCGCGGTCATGGTATTTCTCGATTTCTCGATCAATAACCTGACCCTGATGGCGTTAACCATCGCCACCGGGTTTGTGGTCGATGATGCCATCGTGGTGATCGAAAACATTTCGCGCTATATCGAAAAAGGTGAAAAACCGCTGGCAGCGGCGCTCAAGGGTGCAGGCGAAATCGGCTTTACCATTATCTCGCTGACCTTCTCGCTGATTGCAGTGCTGATCCCATTGCTGTTTATGGGCGATATCGTCGGGCGACTGTTCCGCGAATTTGCCATTACTCTGGCAGTAGCGATTTTGATCTCAGCCGTCGTGTCGCTGACCCTGACGCCGATGATGTGCGCGCGGATGCTTAGCCAGGAGTCGCTGCGTAAACAGAACCGCTTCTCCCGCGCCTCGGAAAAAATGTTCGAGCGGATAATCGCCGCCTATGGTCGCGGACTTACGAAAGTGCTGAATCATCCGTGGCTGACCTTAAGCGTGGCGCTCAGTACGCTGCTGCTTAGCGTGCTGCTGTGGGTATTTATTCCAAAAGGCTTCTTTCCGGTGCAAGACAACGGCATTATTCAGGGCACCTTGCAGGCACCGCAATCCAGCTCCTTTGCCAATATGGCCCAGCGGCAACGCCAGGTCGCGGAGGTGATTTTGCAAGACCCGGCAGTGCAAAGCCTGACCTCATTTGTGGGCGTTGATGGCACTAACCCGTCGCTGAACAGTGCGCGTTTGCAGATCAATCTGAAACCGCTGGATGAGCGTGATGATCGGGTACAAAAAGTTATCGCCCGTTTGCAAACGGCGGTAGATAAAGTGCCGGGCGTCGATCTCTTCCTGCAGCCAACGCAGGATCTGACCATCGATACTCAGGTCAGCCGCACGCAGTACCAGTTTACATTGCAGGCCACGTCTTTGGATGCGCTCAGTACCTGGGTGCCGCAGCTAATGGAAAAACTCCAGCAACTGCCGCAGCTTTCTGATGTCTCCAGCGACTGGCAGGACAAAGGACTGGTGGCGTATGTTAACGTTGATCGCGACAGCGCCAGCCGTCTGGGGATCAGCATGGCGGATGTTGATAACGCCCTGTACAACGCCTTTGGTCAGCGGCTAATTTCGACGATTTATACTCAGGCCAACCAGTATCGCGTGGTGCTGGAGCACAACACTGAAAACACACCAGGGCTGGCGGCGCTGGATACCATTCGCCTGACCAGCAGCGACGGCGGCGTAGTGCCACTCAGCTCGATAGCTAAAATTGAGCAGCGTTTTGCGCCGCTCTCCATCAACCATCTGGATCAGTTCCCGGTAACGACCATCTCCTTTAACGTGCCGGATAACTATTCACTGGGCGATGCGGTGCAGGCGATTATGGATACCGAGAAGACGCTAAATCTGCCAGTGGATATCACCACGCAATTCCAGGGTAGTACCCTCGCCTTCCAGTCGGCATTGGGTAGCACTGTCTGGCTGATTGTCGCGGCAGTGGTGGCGATGTATATCGTGCTCGGTATTCTGTACGAAAGCTTTATTCACCCGATCACTATTCTCTCGACGTTGCCAACGGCAGGTGTCGGCGCATTGCTGGCGTTGCTGATTGCCGGTAGTGAGCTGGATGTGATCGCCATTATCGGCATTATTTTGCTGATCGGTATTGTGAAGAAAAACGCCATCATGATGATCGACTTCGCGCTGGCCGCTGAGCGCGAGCAAGGCATGTCACCGCGAGATGCCATCTACCAGGCCTGCCTGCTGCGTTTTCGTCCGATCCTGATGACCACGCTGGCAGCGCTGCTCGGTGCATTGCCGCTGATGTTGAGTACCGGAGTCGGCGCGGAACTGCGTCGTCCGTTAGGTATCGGCATGGTCGGCGGTCTGGTTGTCAGTCAGGTGCTGACGCTGTTCACCACGCCGGTGATTTATCTGCTGTTCGACCGCCTGGCATTGTGGACCAAAAGCCGCTTTGCCCGCCATGAAGAGGAGGCGTAAGTGAAGTTTTTTGCCCTCTTCATTTACCGCCCGGTGGCGACGATTTTACTGTCGGTTGCCATTACCCTTTGCGGCATACTGGGCTTCCGTATGCTGCCGGTCGCCCCGCTGCCGCAGGTCGATTTTCCGGTAATTATGGTCAGCGCCTCGCTGCCCGGTGCGTCGCCAGAGACGATGGCGTCTTCCGTTGCCACACCGCTGGAACGCTCGCTTGGACGCATTGCCGGAGTCAGTGAAATGACCTCCAGCAGTTCGCTCGGCAGCACGCGTATCATTTTGCAGTTTGATTTTGACCGGGATATCAACGGCGCGGCGCGCGATGTACAGGCGGCGATCAACGCCGCCCAAAGTCTGCTGCCCAGTGGGATGCCAAGCCGTCCGACTTATCGCAAAGCGAACCCGTCGGATGCACCAATTATGATCCTGACGCTGACGTCCGATACTTATTCGCAGGGGGAACTGTACGATTTTGCCTCGACGCAACTGGCTCCGACAATTGCACAAATCGACGGCGTCGGTGATGTCGATGTCGGCGGCAGCTCGCTGCCTGCGGTGCGCGTCGGGCTGAATCCACAGGCGCTGTTTAATCAGGGCGTGTCGCTGGACGATGTGCGCACCGCCATCAGCAATGCCAACGTGCGTAAACCGCAGGGGGCGCTGGAAGATGACACTCACCGCTGGCAGATCCAGACCAACGATGAGCTGAAAACTGCCGCCGAATACCAGCCGTTGATTATTCATTACAACAACGGCGGCGCGGTTCGTCTGGGTGATGTGGCAACGGTAACCGACTCAGTACAGGATGTGCGCAACGCCGGGATGACCAACGCCAAACCGGCTATTTTGTTGATGATCCGCAAACTGCCGGAAGCCAATATCATCCAGACGGTAGACAGCATCCGGGCGAAATTACCGGAGTTACAGGAGACAATCCCGGCGGCGATTGATCTGCAAATAGCTCAGGATCGCTCCCCCACCATTCGCGCCTCGCTGGAAGAAGTCGAGCAGACGCTGATTATTTCGGTGGCGCTGGTGATTTTAGTGGTCTTTTTGTTCCTGCGTTCAGGTCGGGCGACGATCATTCCTGCGGTTGCAGTGCCGGTTTCGCTGATTGGCACCTTTGCAGCGATGTATCTTTGCGGTTTCAGTCTCAATAACCTGTCGCTGATGGCACTCACCATCGCTACTGGCTTTGTAGTCGATGACGCCATCGTGGTGCTGGAAAACATTGCCCGTCATCTGGAAGCGGGAATGAAACCGCTACAGGCCGCACTGCAAGGCACCCGCGAAGTCGGTTTTACAGTTCTGTCGATGAGCCTGTCACTGGTAGCTGTGTTCCTGCCGCTGTTGTTGATGGGCGGCTTGCCGGGGCGCTTGTTACGCGAGTTTGCCGTGACGCTTTCGGTGGCGATAGGTATTTCACTGCTGGTTTCCCTGACGCTGACGCCGATGATGTGCGGCTGGATGCTGAAAGCCAGCAAGCCGCGTGAGCAAACACGGTTACGCGGTTTTGGCCGGATGCTGGTTGCACTGCAACAAGGCTACGGCAAGTCGCTGAAATGGGTTCTCAATCACACCCGTCTGGTAGGCGTAGTGCTGCTTGGCACCATTGCGCTGAATATCTGGCTGTATATCTCGATCCCGAAAACTTTCTTCCCGGAGCAGGACACCGGCGTACTGATGGGCGGGATACAGGCCGATCAGAGCATTTCGTTTCAGGCGATGCGCGGTAAGTTGCAGGACTTCATGAAAATTATCCGTGATGACCCGGCGGTGGATAATGTCACTGGCTTTACCGGTGGCTCGCGAGTTAACAGCGGAATGATGTTTATCACGCTGAAACCGCGCGATGAACGCAGCGAAACCGCCCAGCAAATTATCGACCGTCTGCGCGTGAAGCTGGCGAAAGAGCCAGGGGCGAATCTGTTCCTGATGGCGGTACAGGATATTCGCGTTGGCGGACGTCAGTCGAACGCCAGCTACCAGTACACGTTATTGTCTGACGATCTGGCAGCACTGCGCGAATGGGAGCCGAAAATCCGCAAAAAACTGGCGACGTTGCCGGAACTGGCGGACGTTAACTCTGACCAGCAAGACAACGGCGCGGAGATGAACCTGGTTTACGACCGCGACACGATGGCGCGATTGGGAATCGACGTGCAGGCCGCTAACAGCCTGCTGAATAACGCCTTCGGTCAGCGGCAAATCTCGACCATTTACCAGCCAATGAACCAGTATAAAGTGGTGATGGAAGTTGATCCGCGCTATACCCAGGACATCAGCGCGCTGGAAAAAATGTTCGTCATTAATAACGAAGGCAAAGCGATCCCGCTGTCATATTTCGCTAAATGGCAACCGGCGAATGCGCCGCTGTCAGTGAATCATCAGGGACTGTCCGCAGCCTCAACCATCTCGTTCAACCTGCCGACCGGGAAATCACTCTCGGACGCCAGTGCGGCAATCGACCGCGCAATGACGCAGCTTGGCGTACCTTCCACGGTGCGCGGCAGTTTTGCCGGAACGGCGCAAGTGTTCCAGGAGACGATGAATTCGCAGGTGATCCTGATTATCGCGGCCATCGCCACGGTGTATATCGTGCTGGGGATGTTGTACGAGAGTTACGTGCATCCGCTGACCATTCTCTCCACCCTGCCCTCGGCGGGCGTTGGAGCGCTACTGGCGCTGGAGCTGTTTAATGCTCCGTTCAGCCTGGTCGCCCTGATAGGGATTATGCTATTAATCGGCATCGTGAAGAAAAACGCCATCATGATGGTCGATTTTGCGCTTGAAGCCCAACGCCACGCTAATCTGACGCCGCAGGAGGCCATTTTCCAGGCCTGCCTGCTGCGTTTTCGCCCGATAATGATGACGACCCTGGCGGCGCTGTTTGGCGCGCTGCCGCTGGTATTGTCGGGCGGCGATGGCTCGGAACTGCGGCAACCATTGGGGATCACCATTGTCGGCGGCCTGGTGATGAGTCAGCTCCTGACGCTGTATACCACGCCGGTGGTGTATCTCTTTTTCGACCGTCTGCGACTGCGTTTTTCGCGAAAATCTAAAGAAACGGTAACCGAGTAAATGACAGATCTTCCCGACAGCACCCGCTGGCAATTGTGGATTGTGGCTTTCGGCTTCTTTATGCAGTCGCTGGACACCACCATCGTTAACACTGCCCTTCCCTCAATGGCGCAAAGCCTGGGGGAAAGCCCGCTGCATATGCACATGGTCATTGTCTCTTATGTGCTGACCGTGGCGGTGATGCTGCCTGCCAGCGGCTGGCTGGCGGACAAAGTCGGCGTGCGCAATATTTTCTTTACCGCTATTGTCCTGTTTACCCTTGGTTCACTGTTTTGCGCGCTTTCCGGCACCCTTAATGAACTGTTGCTGGCGCGCGCATTGCAGGGCGTGGGCGGTGCGATGATGGTGCCGGTTGGCAGGTTGACGGTGATGAAAATTGTTCCGCGCGAGCAATATATGGCGGCGATGACCTTTGTGACGCTGCCTGGCCAGGTTGGCCCACTGCTTGGCCCGGCGCTGGGCGGACTGCTGGTGGAGTACGCGTCATGGCACTGGATCTTTTTGATCAACATTCCGGTTGGAATTATCGGCGCGATCGCCACACTAATGTTAATGCCGAACTACACCATGCAGACGCGGCGCTTTGATCTCTCCGGCTTTCTGTTGCTGGCGGTTGGCATGGCGGTATTAACGCTGGCGCTGGATGGCAGTAAAGGTACGGGCTTATCGCCGCTGGCGATTGCTGGCCTGGTTGCTGTTGGCGTGGTGGCGCTTATGCTTTATCTCATACATGCCAGAAATAACGCCCGCGCCCTGTTCAGCCTGAAACTGTTCCGCACCCGTACCTTTTCGTTGGGCCTGGCGGGGAGCTTCGCCGGACGTATCGGCAGCGGTATGTTGCCCTTTATGACGCCGGTTTTCTTGCAGATTGGTCTCGGCTTCTCACCCTTTCATGCCGGATTGATGATGATCCCAATGGTGCTCGGCAGCATGGGGATGAAGCGGATAGTCGTGCAGGTAGTGAACCGCTTTGGTTATCGTCGGGTACTGGTGGCGACTACGCTGGGCCTGTCGCTGGTCACACTGCTGTTTATGGCCACCGCGCTGCTTGGCTGGTACTACGTTTTACCATTCGTTCTGTTTTTACAAGGGATGGTCAACTCAACGCGTTTTTCCTCCATGAACACGCTGACACTGAAAGATCTGCCGGACAAACTGGCAAGCAGTGGCAACAGCCTGCTGTCGATGATTATGCAATTGTCGATGAGTATCGGCGTGACCATCGCCGGGCTGTTGCTTGGGCTTTTTGGTTCGCAGCATGTCAGCGTCGACAGCGGTGCCACACAAACCGTCTTTATGTACACCTGGCTAAGCATGGCGTTTCTTATCGCCCTTCCGGCGTTCATCTTTGCCAGAGTTCCGAACGATACACATCAAAATGTGGCTATTTCGCGGCGCAAAAGGAGCACTGAATGAAGTTCTGGCGGCCCGGCATTACCGGCAAACTGTTTCTGGCGATCTTCGCCACCTGCATCGTCTTGCTGATCACGATGCACTGGGCGGTGCGTATCAGTTTTGAGCGCGGCTTTATCGATTACATTAAGCATGGCAATGAGCAACGGCTGCAAATGCTTGGCGACGCACTTGGCGAGCAGTACGCCCAGCATGGCAACTGGCGCTTCCTGCGTAACAACGATCGTTTTGTGTTTCAGATCCTGCGTTCACTTGAACATGATAGCAACGACGATAAGCCCGGCCCCGGTATGCCGCCGCACGGCTGGCGCACCCAATTCTGGGTGGTCGATCAAAATAACAAAGTGCTGGTTGGCCCTCGCTCACCTATTCCACCGGACGGCACACGGCGGCCTATTCTGGTCAATGGTCTGGAAGTCGGCGCGGTGATCGCCTCCCCTGTCGAGCGGCTGACCCGCAATACCGATATCAATTTTGATAAGCAACAACGGCAAACCAGTTGGCTGATTGTGGCTTTATCTACTTTACTGGCAGCGCTGGCGACGTTCCCACTGGCACGCGGCTTGCTGGCACCGGTAAAACGGTTAGTTGACGGCACGCACAAACTGGCAGCAGGTGATTTCACCACTCGCGTGACGCCCACCAGCGAAGACGAACTGGGCAAACTGGCACAGGACTTCAACCAGCTCGCCAGTACGCTGGAGAAAAACCAGCAGATGCGCCGCGATTTTATGGCCGACATTTCTCACGAACTGCGCACGCCTTTAGCGGTACTGCGCGGCGAACTGGAAGCCATCCAGGATGGTGTACGTAAATTCACGCCAGAGACAGTGGCTTCTTTACAGGCGGAGGTCGGAACGTTGACTAAACTGGTCGACGATCTCCATCAGTTGTCGATGTCTGATGAAGGCGCTCTCGCCTACCAGAAAGCAACGGTGGATCTCGTTCCACTACTTGAAGTCGCGGGCGGCGCATTTCGCGAACGTTTCGCCAGTCGTGGGTTGACTCTGCAATTCTCCTTGCCGGACAGCATTACCGTATTTGGCGATCGCGATCGTTTAATGCAGTTGTTTAATAACTTACTGGAAAACAGCCTGCGCTACACCGACAGTGGCGGTGGCCTGCATATTTCCGCCGAACAGCACGACAAAATGGTGCATCTGACCTTTGCCGACAGCGCACCGGGAGTCAGCGACGATCAGTTACAAAAATTGTTTGAGCGTTTTTATCGCACGGAAGGTTCCCGCAACCGTGCCAGCGGCGGCTCCGGGCTGGGGTTGGCAATTTGCCTGAACATTGTTGAAGCACATAATGGTCGCATTGTTGCCGCCCATTCGCCTTTTGGCGGGGTTAGCATTACAGTAGAGTTACCGCTGGAACGGGATTTACAGAGAGAAGTATGACCGAGTTACCTATCGACGAAAACACGCCGCGTATTTTGATCGTGGAAGATGAACCCAAACTGGGGCAGTTGCTCATTGATTATCTGCGTGCCGCAAGCTATGCGCCGACGTTGATTAGCCACGGCGATCAGGTACTGCCGTATGTGCGCCAGACGCCACCGGATCTGATCCTGTTAGATCTGATGCTACCAGGCACCGATGGTCTGACACTGTGTCGGGAGATTCGTCGTTTTTCTGATATTCCCATTGTTATGGTGACAGCGAAAATCGAAGAGATCGACCGCCTGCTGGGGCTGGAAATCGGTGCTGATGATTACATCTGTAAACCGTATAGCCCGCGGGAAGTGGTAGCGCGCGTCAAAACTATATTGCGTCGTTGCAAACCGCAGCGTGAGTTGCAACAGCAGGATGCAGAAAGCCCGTTAATTATCGACGAAGGTCGTTTTCAGGCTTCGTGGCGCGGCAAAATGCTTGATCTGACCCCTGCGGAATTTCGCCTGCTGAAAACGCTCTCCCATGAACCGGGAAAAGTGTTCTCCCGCGAGCAGTTACTCAATCATCTTTATGACGACTACCGCGTAGTGACCGACCGTACCATCGATAGCCACATTAAAAACCTGCGCCGCAAGCTGGAAGCACTGGACGAAGAGCAGTCATTTATCCGCGCCGTTTACGGTGTCGGTTATCGCTGGGAAGCCGACGCCTGCCGCATTGTTTAACGTATCTTTGCCCTCGCGAGGGCTGAATTCCTTGTTTATTAATCCGTCATGCCCCTCTCTGAAAGGAGCTGTCTCTTGATCAGGAGATCTGATCAAGAGACAGCTCCTTTAGGGGGGTATTCCCCTGATTGGCAACCTTATGAATATCACCCATACTTAAATCGTTACATACTGTTTTCAATACGCAATTTCAATCAAGGAGTCATTATGGCTGGTTGGTTTGAACTCAATAAGAGCAGTGATAATCAGTTCCGGTTTGTGTTAAAAGCGGGTAACGGTGAGACTATTCTCACCAGCGAACTGTATACCTCAAAAGCCGCTGCGGAAAAGGGCATTGCCTCTGTGCAAAGCAACAGCCCGCAGGATGAACGCTATGAGAAAAAAACAGCGAGCAACGGCAAATTTTATTTCAATCTGAAAGCCGCTAATCATCAGATAATCGGCTCCAGTCAAATGTACGCCACCGCTCAATCACGCGAAATCGGAATTGCCTCAGTAAAAAACAATGGCGTAAGCCAGACTGTGAAAGATAAGACTTAATTGTTATGCCGGGCGCGGATAACGCGCCCGGCTTTATTTCTAATAAACACTTACTTATTGATGCTAAGGATCAATCCGCGCCATTAAAATAATGGGAGGATAAGTTTCATATCAGGTGAAAGAATTTTTGTTCTTCTTTTTGAACGCCACGTTATTTATTTCCTGCAAGTGCCGAAGAAATTATCGTTATTCGTATCCTTACCAAAACCAGGACGCGACCAGACATTTGCACTGGAGCCAACCCCACCGATTGCGCTACAATGCCCGCCCTTAAAGTGGGGACACTCCCCTAACCGCTTCATCAGGTGAAGCGGATCTGACCTGTCATCAGAACGAGAGAATTATGTTTAAACCGGAACTCCTTTCCCCGGCGGGAACGCTGAAAAATATGCGTTACGCTTTCGCTTATGGCGCAGATGCTGTTTATGCGGGGCAACCGCGTTACTCCCTGCGTGTGCGCAACAACGAATTTAACCACGAAAATCTCCAGCTCGGCATCAATGAAGCCCACGCGCTGGGGAAAAAGTTTTATGTCGTGGTCAACATTGCGCCACACAATGCCAAGCTAAAAACCTTTATCCGTGATCTGAAACCGGTGGTGGAAATGGGGCCGGACGCACTGATTATGTCCGATCCGGGGCTGATTATGCTGGTGCGTGAACACTTCCCTGAAATGCCGATCCACCTTTCCGTGCAGGCCAACGCCGTAAACTGGGCGACGGTGAAATTCTGGCAGCAAATGGGGTTGACCCGCGTGATCCTCTCCCGCGAGCTGTCGCTGGAAGAGATTGAAGAGATCCGCAATCAGGTTCCGGATATGGAGCTTGAAATCTTCGTTCACGGCGCGCTGTGCATGGCCTACTCCGGCCGCTGCCTGCTCTCTGGCTACATCAACAAACGCGATCCAAACCAGGGCACCTGCACCAACGCCTGCCGTTGGGAGTACAACGTGCAGGAAGGGAAAGAAGATGACGTTGGCAACATCGTACACAAATACGAGCCGATTCCGGTGCAAAACGTCGAGCCGACGCTGGGTATCGGTGCGCCAACCGACAAAGTGTTTATGATCGAAGAAGCCCAGCGCCCGGGCGAGTATATGACCGCGTTTGAAGATGAGCACGGCACTTACATCATGAACTCGAAAGATCTGCGCGCCATCGCCCACGTTGAACGCCTGACCAAAATGGGCGTGCATTCGCTGAAAATCGAAGGCCGCACTAAATCTTTCTACTATTGTGCACGTACCGCGCAGGTTTATCGTAAAGCTATCGATGACGCCGCTGCGGGCAAACCGTTCGACACCAGCCTGCTGGAAACACTGGAAGGCCTGGCGCATCGTGGTTACACCGAAGGTTTCCTGCGTCGTCATACTCACGACGATTACCAGAACTACGAATACGGTTATTCCGTTTCTGACCGCCAGCAGTTTGTTGGAGAGTTTACCGGTGAGCGTAAAGGCTCTCTGGCAGCCGTAGCGGTGAAAAATAAATTCTCCGTTGGCGACAGCCTGGAACTGATGACGCCACAGGGCAATATCAACTTTACCCTTGAGCACATGGAAAACGCCAAAGGTGAAGCGATGCCGGTCGCGCCTGGCGATGGCTATACCGTGTGGCTCCCGGTTCCGCAGGATCTCGAGCTGAATTACGCACTGCTGATGCGTAATTTCTCCGGGGAAACCACGCGTAACCCGCACGGTAAGTGATTCATTTCGATTATTTTTCCCGGATAGAAAATTCTTAGAAACCGATCACATACGGCTGCATTTATTAAGGTTATTATCTGTTTCGCTGAAAAACATAACCCATAAAATGCTAGCTGTACCAGGAACCACCTCCTTAGCCTGTGTAATCTCCCTTACACGGGCTTATTTTTTTGTACCACGCTTTCATCCTGTTCTGACTCCGCCTTTTCTTTTCTGCTCTACACTATCTACAGACCAATCATAAAGGCAGACGACCATGGCAGATTTTCCCGCCAGCTTACTGATTCTTAACGGCAAAAGTGCTGGCAATGAGATATTGCGCGAAGCGATTATGCTGTTGCGTGAGGAAGGAATGACGATCCATGTACGAACCACCTGGGAGAAAGATGATGCCGCGCGTTATGTTGCTGAAGCCCGTCAGCTTGGCGTTGCAACGGTAATTGCCGGAGGTGGAGATGGCACTATTAATGAAGTCTCCACGGCATTGATTCAGTGCGAAGGTGATGACATTCCTGCTTTGGGAATATTGCCGCTAGGTACAGCGAACGATTTTGCCACCAGTGTGGGTATTCCTGAAGCGCTGGATAAGGCACTTAAACTGGCAATTGCCGGTAACGCCATTGCGATTGATATGGCGCAGGTCAACAAACAAACCTGTTTTATCAACATGGCGACGGGCGGATTTGGTACGCGCATTACCACCGAAACACCGGAGAAATTAAAAGCCGCGCTGGGTGGCGTCTCTTACATCATTCACGGCTTAATGCGCATGGATACGTTGCAACCGGACCGCTGCGAAATCCGTGGTGAAAATTTTCACTGGCAAGGCGATGCGCTGGTTATTGGTATTGGCAACGGGCGTCAGGCCGGTGGCGGTCAGCAACTGTGCCCGAATGCGCTGATTAACGATGGGTTATTGCAACTGCGTATTTTCACCGGTGACGAAATTCTTCCCGCTCTCTTCTCAACCTTAAAACCTGATGAAGAAAACCCGAATATTGTTGAAGGCGCTTCGGCGTGGTTCGAGATACAAGCGCCTCATGAAATCACCTTTAACCTTGATGGCGAACCATTAAGTGGCCAACGTTTTCATATAGAAATACTTCCGGCGGCGTTGCGTTGTCGATTACCGCCGGACTGCCCGTTATTGCGCTAGTCAAAAATTTATTCTCTCCTGAACAGGGGTACATCAATTTTTGCCGGATGCGGTGCGAACGCCTTATCCGGCCTACGGGAGGTGTGTTGTTCGCAGGCCAGATAAATGAAGCGTATCAGGCAATCGTAATTTTGCTATCGAGATAAACGTCCTGCACGGCGTTAATCAGTTTCACGCCGTCGGCCATCGATTTCTTGAACGCTTTACGCCCGAGAATCAGCCCCATTCCGCCCGCGCGTTTGTTGATAACCGCAGTACGCACCGCATCGCTAAGGTCGGTTTCACCGCCCGCGGCACCGCCGGAGTTAATCAGCCCTGCGCGGCCCATATAACAGTTAGCTAACTGATAACGCACCAGGTCAATCGGGTTTTCGCTGGTTAACTTGCTGTAAACGCGATCGTCGGTATAACCGTAATTAATCGCTTTATAGCCGCCGTTATTCTCCGCCATTTTTTGTTTGACAATATCCGCGCCAATGGTCGCCGCCAGATGGTTCGCCTGACCGGTCAGGTCAGCGGAAACATGGTAATCGATGCCCTCTTTCTTAAAGGCGGAGTTGCGCAAATAAGCCCACAGCACGGTCACCATGCCCAGCTCATGTGCACGTTCAAAGGCCGCAGAAATTTCTTCAATCTGGCGACGTGACTCTTGCGAGCCAAAATAGATGGTCGCGCCAACCGCCACCGCGCCCATGTTGAACGCCTGCTCCACGCTGGCATACAGCGTTTGATCGTAGGTGTTCGGGTAACTTAGCGTCTCGTTGTGATTAAGTTTGACGAGGAATGGAATGCGGTGCGCGTAACGCCGCGATACCGATGCCAGCACGCCGTAAGTTGACGCCACACAGTTGCAGCCCGCTTCGATCGCCAGTTCCACAATGTTCTTCGGGTCAAAGTAGAGCGGGTTAGCGGCAAATGAAGCTCCGGCAGAGTGCTCGACGCCCTGGTCAACCGGCAGAATAGAAAGATATCCTGTGCCAGCCAGACGCCCGGTGTTGTAGAGCGTCTGCATATTACGCAGCACCGCTGGCGGACGATTATTGTCAATCATCACGCGGTCTACGTAGTCATGTCCGGGGAGATAAAGCTGGTCAGAAGGAATAGTCATACAACGATGCTGTAAAAGGTTGTCGGCATCTTTGCCAAGCAACTGCGCAATATCTGTCATTACTATGCTCCCGTAAATTCCGATTGGATATCGGCTATGGATTGTCCTGGCCCACCTTTTGCGGGCAATTATAATCCTGGTCGTTATGAGCTATTTTTTCCATCTTTCGGCTGTTTTTTCAGCGTTTCCTGTTGGCACGACTCATCAGAAAAAGTGTTACCGCGGTCAAGATTTCACCACAAAGGTATTTAAAAGGTATCATCAAATGGTATTGTCAGCGCGTACCTTACATTACCTGTCATGAAGGAATCAAAAGATGAAAACAACAGCAAAGCTGTCGTTCATGATGTTTGTTGAATGGTTTATCTGGGGCGCGTGGTTTGTACCATTGTGGCTGTGGTTAAGTAAAAGCGGGTTTAGTGCCGGAGAAATTAGCTGGTCGTATGCCTGTACCGCCATCGCGGCGATCCTGTCCCCTATTCTGGTTGGCTCCATCACTGACCGCTTTTTCTCGGCGCAGAAAGTGCTGGCTGTGTTGATGTTCGCAGGTGCAGTGCTGATGTATTTCGCTGCGCAACAGACCACTTTTGCCGGATTCTTCCCGTTACTGCTGGCCTACTCGCTAACCTATATGCCGACCATTGCACTGACTAATAGCATCGCCTTTGCCAACGTGCCGGATGTGGAACGTGATTTCCCACGCATTCGTGTGATGGGTACTATCGGCTGGATTGCCTCTGGTCTGGCATGTGGATTCTTGCCGCAAATGCTGGGTTATGCCGATATCTCACCGACTAATATTCCGCTGCTGATTACCGCCGGAAGTTCTGCTCTACTCGGTGTGTTTGCATGTTTCCTGCCCGACACACCACCAAAAAGCACTGGCAAAATGGATATTAAAGTCATGCTTGGCCTGGATGCACTGATCCTGCTGCGCGATAAAAACTTCCTCGTCTTTTTCTTCTGTTCATTCCTGTTTGCTATGCCGCTGGCGTTCTATTACATCTTTGCCAACGGTTATCTGACCGAAGTCGGTATGAAAAACGCGACCGGCTGGATGACGCTCGGCCAGTTCTCTGAAATCTTCTTTATGCTGGCATTGCCGTTTTTCACCAAACGATTTGGTATCAAAAAGGTATTATTACTTGGTCTGGTCACCGCTGCGATTCGTTATGGCTTCTTTATTTACGGCAGCGCGGATGAATATTTCACCTACGCACTATTGTTCCTCGGCATTTTGCTGCACGGCGTAAGTTACGATTTTTACTACGTTACCGCATACATCTATGTCGACAAAAAAGCCCCCGTGCACATGCGTACTGCCGCGCAGGGGTTGATTACGCTCTGCTGCCAGGGTTTCGGTAGTTTGCTCGGCTATCGTCTTGGCGGCGTAATGATGGAAATGATGTTCGCTTATCAGGAACCAGTCAACGGGCTGACCTTCAACTGGGCCGGGATATGGACTTTCGGTGCGGTGATGATTGCCATTATCGCCGTGCTGTTCATGATTTTTTTCCGCGAATCCGACAACGAAATTACGGCTATTAGGGTCGATGATCGCGATATTGCGTTGACACAAGGGGAAGCAAAATGAAAACAGAACGTATTCTCGGTGCTCTTTACGGGCAGGCGTTAGGGGATGCGATGGGGATGCCCTCCGAGCTTTGGCCGCGCAGCCGCGTCAAAGCGCATTTTGGCTGGATTGACCGTTTTCTGCCCGGCCCAAAGGAGAATAACGCGGCCTGCTATTTTAACCGCGCCGAATTTACCGACGACACCTCGATGGCGCTGTGCCTGGCGGATGCGTTGCTGGAACGCGAAGGCGAGATCGACCCGGATCTGATTGGGCGTAAAATCCTCGACTGGGCACTGCGTTTCGACGCCTTCAACAAAAACGTGCTTGGCCCGACCTCAAAAATTGCGCTTAACGCCATTCGCGACGGTAAACCCGTCGCTGAACTGGAAAACAACGGCGTGACTAACGGTGCGGCGATGCGCGTCTCACCATTGGGGTGTTTACTCCCGGCGCGTGATGTTGATTCCTTTATTGATGATGTGGCGCTGGCGTCCAGCCCGACCCATAAATCCGATCTGGCGATTGCGGGGGCGGTGGTTATTGCATGGGCGATTTCTCGTGCCATTGACGGCGAAAGCTGGTCAGCGATTGTTGATTCTCTACCCTCGATTGCGCGACATGCTCAACAAAAACGCATCACTACCTTCAGCGCCTCACTGGCGGCACGTCTGGAGATTGCACTAAAAATCGTTCGTCACGCCGACGGCACCGAATCTGCCAGCGAACAGCTATATCAAGTGATTGGCGCAGGCACCAGCACTATTGAGTCCGTTCCGTGCGCCATTGCGCTGGTTGAACTGGCACAAACCGATCCGAACCGCTGCGCTATTCTGTGCGCCAATCTTGGTGGTGACACTGACACCATCGGCGCTATGGCGACGGCGATTTGTGGCGCATTGCATGGCGTAAATGCTATCGATCCGGCATTAAAGGCTGAGCTGGATGCGGTTAATCAGCTTGATTTCAACCGCTATGCCACGGCGCTGGCGAAGTATCGCCAACAACGGGAGGCGGTATGAGCGGCACCAGGTTACACACGCTGCTGTCGCAATTAACTACGCGTCAACCGGTGATGGTTGTCGGTGCGGCTGTCATTGATGTGATCGCTGACGCTTACGCCCTGCCCTGGCGCGGGTGCGATATCGAACTGAAACAGCAGAGCGTAAATGTTGGCGGCTGTGCGCTGAACATTGCCGTGACGTTAAAGCGCCTCGGTATAGAAGCGGATAACGCCCTGCCGCTCGGTCAGGGGGTGTGGTCGGAGATTATTCGTAACCGGATGGCAAAAGAGGGATTGCTCAGCCTGCTCGATAACGCCGAAGGCGATAACGGCTGGTGTCTGGCGCTGGTTGAACCTGATGGTGAACGTACCTTTATGTCGTTCAGCGGTGTGGAAAATCAGTGGAATAGCCAGTGGCTGACGCGATTAACCGTTGCACCAGATAGCCTGCTCTATTTTTCCGGTTATCAACTGGCCTCGCCCTGTGGCGAATTGTTAGTGGAATGGCTGGAAGGACTGCAAGACGTGACGCCGTTTATTGATTTCGGCCCGCGGATTGACGATATCCCGGATGCATTGCTTGCGCGCATCATGGCCTGTCGGCCACTGGTGTCGCTCAATCGCCAGGAAGCTGAGATTGCCGCCGAACGTTTTGCTTTATCCGCAAATATCACAATGCTTGGCACGCAATGGCAGGAGAAATTTGCCGCGCCGCTGATCGTTCGTCTCGATAAAGAAGGCGCGTGGTATTTCAGCAACAACGCTTCTGATTGCGTTCCGGCATTTCCAACGCAAGTCGTGGACACTATTGGCGCAGGTGATAGCCATGCTGGTGGCGTGCTTGCCGGACTGGCCTCCGGTCTCCCACTGGCAGACGCCGTATTGCTGGGCAATGCGGTAGCGTCGTGGGTTGTCGGACATCGCGGCGGTGATTGCGCGCCAACGCGCGAAGAACTACTCCTCACACACAAAAACGTATAGATCGCTGCGACAGTGGCTGATGCTGTACTCAATAGGCCGTTGCTGTTGGTCAAGCGCCACTTGCTTGATCACCAGCACCGGTATTTTGCTATCTAACTGAATATGTGACTGAAACTCGGCATCCGGCATTCGGGCGCTAACGCGGGAACGGGTGCGCAGGGGAAAGATACGCTGACTGCGGAAATAGTCATAGAGAGAAATACCGATGGCATCAACATCATGAATTAAATGCACTGGAACCCACGACTCTTCTATCGATACCGCTTCTTCATCCACATAGCGAATACGCTTAAGCAAGAAGACATCGCTGCCCGCGGCAATCGCCAGTTGCTGCGCAACTTCTTCGGGACACTTTACCACTCGCTTATTAACCCACAACGTATCGGGTTTTTTCCCACGCAACACCACCTGCTGAGAAAAACCTCGCGCTTCTTTCAACGAGTATTCGAAGATGTTGTTGATCTGCGTTCCGTAGCCACGCGAACGCGTCACCACTCCCTCTTCTTCCAGTGCCTGCATCGCCTTGCGCACCGTAATGCGCGAAACGCCGGTTAACTGACTTAAATCACGCTCGCCGGGCAAAATATTTCCATGCTCCAGCACCCCACTGCGCACGGCATTTTTTACCGTTTCGGCAAACTTAATATAAAGCGGCGTGTTGTCCGCCGCTAAAATACGTTCGTTCAGTTGAGCGATAAGCTGGGTATGCGCTTGTTCCATTTGTCTTTTTCCTGCCGGGGAGTCTGGAGGAAGTATATCACTGCTGGTTATTTAAGGCGTTTCTTTAATGCCATCAACGAAAGCCTGCAGCTCCTCCACCGTGCCATTAAACACATTAAAATCCACCGGACCATTTACGCCATCCACCTGTCCACGGTCGGAATGCTGCCAGAAATGCCAGGCCAGGCCGTCATTGTCCGGGCGTCGCTGATAATAATGGGCCACCCACCACGGGTATTCATTGAAATATCCCGCCAGATTCGTGTGATAAAACGTCGCCCCCGCATAAATAATCGGCTTTTTGCCCGTGCTCTTTTCAACCATTTTTAGCCACTGACTTACCCGCTTGCGTAATTCTTTTGCCGATAATTTCCCACGTTCTTCTACGTCCAGCACCGCTGGCAGATCGCCTTGTGAGAAATCCACCGTTTGCAGAAATAATCGCGCCTGAACGGAAGCTGAGACCGACGGAGAAAAATAGTGATATGCCCCGCGCAATAAGCCATTTTTGTAGCTTTGACGCCAGTTACGCGAGAAATACGGGTCTACCAGCTTTTCGCCTTCCGTAGCCTTAATAAAAGCAAACTGTAAGCGGATACCGTTGTCGCGCATTTTTGCGACACGTTGCCAGTCGATCCGCGCCTGCCAGCGTGAAACATCAATACCATGAATGGTGTAATTGGCAGGGATTCGAATAGCAAAAGATTTGACCGGGCGATAACCATAAAAGTGGATGTAGTCTTTAATCTGAATTGCTGTCGACCAGAAAAAATTCACCGTCTGACGAGGATAAATCGCCACGATGGAAATTAGCCCCAGAGCGCAGAACAAGGCGGTGAATTTTTTTCGACTGGCTATTTTTAGCTGCATTGGTTTCATCCCTGAATTTCAGCGCGAACACGCTGAAAAATGCCAAAGCAGCTATAGTATGATGCTCACCACCAGGCGTGAAAGTGGTGAACCGGACCATTCCCGTGGCCAACTTCCAGCGTGTCGGCCTGGGCTAACGCCGCTGATAGCCAGCTTTTTGCTTCCTGTACGGTGTCAGCCCAATTCGTGTGACGCGGACGCAGCGCTGCCAGCGCCGCAGATAATGTACAACCAGTGCCATGCGTGTTTTTGGTCATAATACGCGGTGCGGTAAACCGTTGTTCACCTTCGCGGGTAAACAACCAGTCCGGGCTTTGCTCATCATCCAGATGACCACCTTTCATCAACACGGCACCACAGCCCATCGCCAATAATTCACGCCCCTGCTCCAGCATTTCCTGTTCATTACGCGCGTGTGGAGAATCGAGTAAAGCAGCAGCCTCCGGCAAATTTGGGGTGATTAATGAAACCTGCGGCAATAATTGACTGCGTAGCGTGGCAACCGCCGAAGGTGAAAGCAGCGGATCACCGCTTTTAGCCAGCATAACGGTATCCAGCACCACGTTTTGGATCTGGTAACGTTGCAGCCGTTCTGCCACCGCTTCAACAATATCCGTCTCTGCCAGCATGCCGATTTTGGTGGTATCGATTCGCACATCGCTGAACACTGAGTCGAGTTGTGCGGCAACAAAGTCAGGCTCAATGCGATACACCGACTGTACACCGCGGGTATTTTGCGCCACCAGTGCGGTGATTACCGAACAACCATAAGCGCCAAGTGCCGAGAAAGTTTTAAGATCGGCCTGAATCCCCGCACCACCACTCGGATCAGTACCGGCAATCGTCAGAGCGTTAACCCGTTTCATGCCTGCACCTCCTGCGTCAATTGCCAGAGCGCATCAAGGAAATGGGGGATAAAACTGCCCGGCCCTTCGCTTCTGGCGACCGCACGTTCTCCGGCTTGTTTCATCCAGTGGCAGGCAGATGCAACATTTTCCAGCGTATCGCCCGGTAATGCACAACTGGCAGCGACAACTGCCGATAATGCACAACCAGTTCCTACTACTTTGGTCATTAACGGATCGCCGCCGTGAATGCCAACGATGCGACGACCATCGGTAACATAATCTACCTCGCCCGTGACCACGACGACAGCCCCGGTTTCATTCGCCAGTGTTTGTGCTGCGGGTAACGCGTTGGCTGCGGCGTCGGTGGAATCCACACCGCGACCACCATTGGCGATACCAGCTAATGCCATAATTTCAGAGGCATTACCGCGTATCGCCGCTGGCTTTAACGATAAAAGTTCGTGGCAAAAATGACGGCGATATTCGAGTGCGCCAACCGCGACCGGATCAAGCGTCCAGGGGGTTTGGGAGCGTGTTGCCTGTTCTACGGCAGCACGCATCGCTTGTGCTCGTAGCTGCGTCAGTGTGCCTACGTTAATCAACAAGGCACTGGCGATGGCCGCAAACTGACTGGCCTCTTCGGTTTCGATAACCATCGCTGGCGATGCACCGAGCGCCAGTAAGGTATTGGCAGTAAAGGTTTGCACCACATCATTGGTCATGCAATGCACAAGGGGAGAGTGTTGGTGAAAGAGGTGTAACATGCGCGCAGATTGCGCGGAACTCAGCAGGTCGACTTGCATAGTTTGCTCCTGCCATAACGTGAAGAAGCAATGACCTGATGGTCTGTGACTTCCCTACGCTGGCATTATCCAGATCAGGTGATACGGGTATTTCTCAGCCTTCACGCAGAAGGGCACCCCGAGTCGTTTGGTTGCGATGATGGATCGCAGATAAGGATGGTAAGGCCCCGCGCACACGTTGTAAACGAGGAAAAACGGCGATATTACAATAACGTTGTGAAATTATTTTATATAAGAATCCAGCACCTTCAGAACGACATCCAGATCTTCTTCACGCTTTAATTCATCGCCCTGATGAACAATGTGTTCCGTCAGATGGCCTTTAATCACTTCTCGCATCAAGCCGTTTACCGCACCACGAATGGCGGCAATCTGTTGTAGTACGGCAGCACATTCGTGCGGCTCGTCGAGCATTTTCTTGAGCGCAACAACCTGTCCCTGAATCTTACTGGCGCGCGCTTTCAGTTTCTGTTTGTCACGGATGGTATGAGACATGGCAACACCTGGTTAACAAGATAATGAAAAATCATAGCACTATTAATCTACTGGGGGGTAGTATCATGTACTGGGGGGGAGTAGAATCAGGGCGTCGATTTAATACTAAGAATTATTATCATGACCGAATTTACCACTCTTCTTCAGCAAGGAAACGCCTGGTTTTTCATCCCCAGCGCCATCTTACTTGGTGCGCTTCATGGGCTGGAGCCAGGGCACTCAAAAACGATGATGGCAGCGTTTATCATCGCCATTAAAGGCACCATTAAACAGGCGGTGATGCTTGGACTGGCGGCAACTATTTCACATACGGCGGTGGTCTGGTTGATTGCCTTTGGCGGGATGGTGATCAGCAAACGCTTTACTGCGCAGTCAGCGGAGCCGTGGCTTCAGTTGATTTCCGCGGTGATCATTCTTGGCACCGCATTCTGGATGTTCTGGCGTACCTGGCGCGGTGAAAGAAACTGGCTTGAGAATATGCACGAGCATCACCATCATGACCATGAACATCATCACGACCATGATCACGAACATCATCACCATCACGAGCATGGTCAGAGCGACGAGTATCAGGATGCTCATGCGCTGGCCCATGCCAGTGACATTAAACGACGCTTTGATGGTAGAGAGGTCACCAACTGGCAAATTTTGCTGTTTGGCTTAACCGGCGGGCTTATCCCCTGCCCTGCGGCAATAACAGTGTTGTTGATTTGCATTCAGTTGAAAGCCCTCACATTGGGTGCAACTCTGGTCGTCAGTTTCAGCATCGGCCTGGCATTAACGCTGGTCACCGTAGGCGTTGGCGCAGCAATCAGTGTTCAGCAGGTTGCAAAACGCTGGAGCGGATTTAACACCCTCGCTAAACGTGCCCCCTATTTTTCCAGTCTGTTAATTGGTTTAGTCGGATTGTATATGGGAGTGCATGGCTTTATGGGTATTATGAGATAAAACAATCACCTGGGCTTCGTTATCCCTTTAGCCCAGGATGATTCTTAAATCAGCTTATTCCGCTCACTTCTCGCTCAATGAGGATGCTTTTGCTGCATCCTTTCATTTACACTTTTTACGAAATCATGGGATCACTAACAAAATATCTCTTGTCGGTTATATTGTATGGCAGGAAAGATATGCGACTGATTTTACTGATCCCCAAAGTGGAGAGTATATGACCATAAAAAATAAGATGTTGCTGGGTGCGCTTTTGCTGGTAACCAGCGCAGCATGGGCCGCACCAGCCACCGCGGGTTCGACCAATGCCTCGGGAATTTCGAAGTATGAGTTAAGCAGTTTCATTGCTGACTTCAAGCATTTCAAACCAGGTGACACCGTACCAGAAATGTACCGTACCGATGAGTACAACATTAAGCAGTGGCAGTTGCGTAACTTGCCCGCACCTGACGCTGGAACCCACTGGACCTATATGGGCGGTGCATATGTGCTGATCAATGATACCGACGGAAAAATCATTAAAGCCTACGACGGTGAGATTTTTTATCATCGCTAAAAAAAGCCCCCTCGGAGAGAGGGGGAAATGCAGACACCTTATTATTTTTTATTATTAGCCACTTGCTCGTCTTGTTTGTTATTAGTCGTATTTCACGTTGATCAGTGCAGTTGCCTCAAGTGCACCCGATTTAACTTTATTTTTATCGTATACATAGTAACTGGCCAGGACAGGTATATTAATAATATTACTATTTAAAGGAGCTCCGGGTTTATCTGTTTTCCATAATGATGTCGCCGCGCCCTGATCGCCGCTAGCAGAAATTTTGATGGCTGCTTCAGTCCCTTTTGGTGGTTCTTTTAGATCCAAAACAAATCCTACACCATTATCTATGTTGCCACGCAAAATTGTATTGCTTCCTGTAACTAAGTCACTGCTGGAAAGATATACGACCATATTCCGCGATGCTTGTTTTGTGCCGCCGAAAAGATTATCACACTTCAACGTAATTATTCCTTCCTTACTGTTCGCCGTAATCTTTCCCTGACTTCTGAGTTGGGACAAGGCAATATCATCTACTTTTATTATTGTGTTTTCAGGCTTACAGGTCGTATTTTTAGGATAATAGGAAATACTTAACCCAAGCGTAAATGTATCCCCCGCCAGTTTACTGGTGAGATAACTTACACACCAGTTAATCTTCAATGTCTTACAAATGCCCAACCAAAAGTCAATGGATGAAGATGACTCACCGCCAATATTTGCAATCACAGTATCTGAAATAAACCAGGTAGGTTTTCTTTCTCCAGTAAAATCAGGTGTACCTTTGGATATTTTAACCACATAGGGTAATACTGCCTGCGCATTGCTGGATTTCCCAATCGTGTCACTGGTTTTACCTAAAGACTCTATTTTAACCTTTAACTTTTCGCCATTACCAAAAGGTCCAACTTCAACCCAATCACTTTGGATATTTTTATAGACTATTTTATCCGTGCTCGTATCACAAGATATCCCCGTAAACACGACACTTTTACTAAAGGAAACCTCATTCGCTAAAATCTCCCCCACATTAATACTATCAGTAATATTTAATGATGCAGTGGTACGACATCCAGCCCAGGTAAAATTAGCCCATAAAATAAAAATTAGTAACATTCCATTTCTGAAAATCATATTCCACCTCTCACCGACAGATATAATTTTTACTTTCATCAATCTCTTTACCGAAGGTGATTGTGCATGAAAGCCCTTGTTGCTTATCAATTGCCACATTAACCGCTGGTGGTATTTCATTGGTGCGAATAAAAAGCTGACTTCCCTGGCCGACAACGCCAATATTATGACCGTGGATATCATTGACTTCGTAGCCAAATGTTAACGGTTGCCCATCCACTCTTAATGCTTTTATAAACCAGGGTTTGCGTTGATCGGTGTCGAAATTGACCAGAACGACCGCGCCGCGATAAGGGGCGGCAATTTTACGGTTACCGCGTAATTCTGTTTCACTGTCACTTTGCGATACATCCAGCATCAGGTGATTTTCCCGATGAGGAGTTATTCCGTCGTATATCACGACACCATTACGGTTCGTGGTGCGATATTTTTGCCCATTCACATAAGCATCTTTAATTCCCGGCGCATGCATCACGGCAAAAGTTTCAGAAAGACGATTCGCCAGATTAACGCCACCCGACCAGGCGACAATGCCCCCTGAAACACTGGCTCCAGCCTGCCGATAATTACTCGACTGACTATAACTGCCATTCACTGTCGCCACAGGCGCGTTCCAGGTTAAATTCGCCCCTGCTGTCGTTTCATTTCCCTGATGTTGATGACTCAGGTTGACACCATAATTGAACTGATCTCGACTCCCTACTGTTCCTGATAATCCCGTATTATTTGAGGCAAAACCCTGATCATCAAACGTCGTTGAGTTAGACATATATATTTGCCGACGAGGCGTCGTAACGTCATCTCCCCAGTCAAAGGGTATCGATATAAAAATATTAAAGCGTTTCTCTTCATGATGATTCTCGTCATATGCCTGACTTGCCGCGAGGGTATAGCTTATCCGTTGCAAATTATTGGAATAACTCAACTGATAATCTTTACTGCTGCCGCTACGCCCCCAGTAATCCCGCCATAAAGTACTTAATGACACAGATCCCCAGCCTTCTGGCATTGACTGACTCATATTGGCGGAAAAGCTATTTTTGCGACCAAAATCATTCTGGTAATAATCGGCAATGTCATAGACATCGTTTTTATCACGACGATAATTATCTTTATTATTTGCCCACACATAATCGTTAAACGTCCGGTAATCACGCGACGAATAACGCCAGGCCGCCAGACCAAAACGTGTCGATGTTTGGCTCAAAAATTTGTTATAAGCAATTTGATAACTTTGCCCGTCAAACACATCACCATTGTCTTGCTTACTGTGCGATTTAGTTGCGTCGACTGAAATTGCGCCAATGCGCGTGTTCCAACCTGTTCCCAGGGTAAACGCGTAGTAATTATTAGCAATCATCGTGCCGCCATACAGCGTCAATAAGTTATTAAAACCATACTGATAACCTGCCTGGACAAAATCACTTTGCTTGCTCGCACCTTCAATATGACTACGGCCCGCTGCAAAATCATATTTCGACACGCCGGGTTGCAGCATATTAGGTACTGCCGCATAAGGCACCAGATATGTAGTAACTGAACCATCGGCTTCCTTAACACTCACATCAAGATCCGCACCTCCGCCCGCTAACTGCAAATCACTAATCGAAAACGGGCCTGGTGGAACCTCTTTCTGATAAACGACAAAACCGTTCTGTTCAATAGTTACCAGCGCGTTACTCTGGGCAATCCCCTGTACCCGCGGGGTAAAATTTTGCTTCGAGTTTGGCAACATCTGCATATCACGAAATAACCGAACTCCGCTGAAGCGAACGGAATCAAATATATCGGCTGACGTGTACATATCACCAATACGCAGCGTGCCGAGAATTTGAGAAAATCCACGTTCCAGATACAGTGTATTGCTTTTCCACTCCTCTGTATTGTTATCTGTTTTGCTAAAACTGGCATCAGAATGCAGTTGCCACCCCAGAAAATTTAACCCGCTGTTAAAACGTACATAGGTACTTTTGCTATTTCCCGACGCTTTATAGTCGCTGTAATACTGACTCACATAATAAGAGGTGTAAACCGCATTAATTCCCCGTTCCCAGTTTTCCGGTGGAACATAGCCACTTTCCAGCTCTTCCACCCAGGCTTGCGGAACACTGAAATCGAGACGAAAAACGCCGATATCCCAGGCATAACTCCCCCCCTGAACAAGTTGCTCTAATGTTAAACATTGCTTGTCGCTGGCAAAGTTATCGGTATTAATACCTAACCGTTTGATAATATCCCTCGATAAACACGTTTCTTGCGGATTATCTTTAACGCTAATTTCATATTTACCGCGCCATTGTTTATTAACATAAATATCGATTTCATATTGGCCAGGCAAAGGTTGATTATCATCCAGACGAATATGAGCAACCTGTTGGTCTTTCATTCCCCCCATCATAAAATGGGTATCAAAGGTCTCTTCAGCCGCATAAGCTTCAATGCCGAGCAATAACGCAACGATTGCTGATGCAAGTGGGGTCATTCTCAACATAGGCAGCTCCTGCAATTAAATTTTGTCACTAATATAGTTGCCATGATCATCAATAATGGTCAGATGCCAGCTATTTGCATTATTATTTTTGACGTTAACGCTCTGACTTTCTAATGGTGCAATCATGATAGTTTCATAATTAACTTTGACATTATTGGCTTTTACATCAGAAATCGTTACCCAATTCGCTGAGTCATTTTTTATCACCAAATGATTACCACTGCGATTCACCAGCAATTTTTTAAATATTGCTTTGTTTACCGGTGGGATACCCGCCGGTCGATAAAACAATTTAATTCTGTTTTGCATCGCAAACTTCAGTGCATTCTTGCCTTCTTGTTCTGGACTATTTGGTGGAATATCCAGAATATTCAGATAAAAAATACTCTCTTTATTAGTGGGCAGTTTATTCGGCATGATTTTAATTTTTACTTGCTGCCCGGAATTTGCCCCTATTTTTGCCACTGGTGGCGTTAACATAAAAGGAACCTGGATTTTTTCTGGTGGGAGTGAAGTATCACCATCATCAATCCACGCCTGAAGCAGCGAAGAGCGATCACCCTGATTCATCAACTGTATCATCACTTCTTTTTTTTCTGCCGGGTAAATAATACGTGTCCCGTAGATAACAACTCCGGCATGTGCAGGAAAAACCATCGAAGAGATGAGCAAGGGTAATAATCCTTTCATCTTAATTCCTCTTTAAATTAAAAAGCCGCCATGGGGATAGCGGCCATGTCTATTACCTGGAGAAACTTGCAAATTTATTTAATTATTAATCCTGGGCTACACGCATAACTAAAGAAGATACTACATCACCTGATTGCACTGAGTTTTCTGTCAGTTTCAGATATTTCGCTTTAAACGGGATCGCATATTGACCATCCGCTGTTTTATAACTTTCAATATTAAAAGGTGCAGAAACATCCAGGACATCGCTGTTATCACCTAAATAGAGATAGTAGCCCACGGTATCGTTACTACTGGCTATAGCTTTATCGTTGCCAATTATTTTATCGTTGGTAATCAACGAAAGTTTTACACCAGCAACCTCTTTCGGACAGCTAATTTTTAACATGCTACTGGTTACACCGACCGCATCATCATAGGTAGAATATTTAGATTTACCATCAAAGACAGTAGTTGGTACAGTCGGCATATTAATACTTACTGAATCACCACCTGCTTCGAATTTACATGGGGACTCTGCAATATTCCCTTTAATGGTTAAAGTCCCGGTATCAACATCAGCAGCAAATACCTCAGCACTCATGAAAAAAGAAGAAAAGACAGCGGTAGCAATAATTGAACGTTTCATAACATGTTCCTTAATAGAATTTATTTTTGGTTGTTAAGAGTCTGTATCTCCTGGGAACAAATTTCTCACGCCTCAAAAGTTACCGCAATGTAAACATATTGTTTTATTGATTTAAAGCAAATTAACTATTGCAATATAAACGCAACAAATAGTTAATGGCATTAAATATTTATCAAATCTATTAATTAATACGAATTACTGTAGCTGTCATTTTTAATATCAATAAAAAAGCTGAAATCATTCACATGAATGATTTCAGCTTTCTAAACTCTTTAACCCCGATATTGCCAGATTTAATCGTAGCGATTTAAAACGATTTGCCGTTTGTTCCCATTACCCGCAGCAACCAGCTCTGTCGTGACGCCTTTTACCGGTGAAGAAATCCGATGGCGGGAATCAACGCTTTGCAATACCTGACCGCAATGCTGTTGGGGCTGGCTATTAACAATATCCATACTGCATGTCGGGGGGCTGATCCTGCCATTGATAGTTAATGTGGCGGTATCTGATGAAAACGCGGGAGACGCCAATCCATAGGCGAGAAAAATAATTCCTGACAGCCAATACTTATTCATTGAACGTTATCCCTGTAGTAAAGGTTATGCCTGGATAGATTGAGTGCATAACAAACTATAGCTGTACATCCACTACACAGCCACGAAGGATGGTAAATGGGCATTGCCTGCACGATCAATCTACTTTGTTCAGTTTCGGACGAAGATCCGCAGAATATTCGCAGCATTAAAAAAGCTGTTCATTATAGCTGCAAAAATAAATACACCGCATCAATGTAACATTGCTGCGGTGTATGAAGTGTACCCAGAAAGGTTAATACGCGTTAGACTGCGCGGAAGGAGATCTCGCCAGGAATAACTTCTCCCTGCCAGTAGAGCTGGGCAGCAACGCGGTCAGCCAGTTGACGATAGATAGCGGTAAATTCGCTCTCTGGACGGCTGATAACGGTCGGTGTGCCTTTGTCGAGGTCTTCACGCAGGCTAATGTGCAACGGCATCTGACCCAGCAACTGCGTGTGATATTTCTCAGCCAGTTTCTCTGCACCACCGGTGCCAAAAATCGGCTCGTGATGACCACAATTACTGCAGATATGCACGCTCATGTTCTCGACAATGCCCAGTACCGGCACTTCGACTTTCTCGAACATCACAATGCCTTTTTTCGCATCAATCAATGCGATGTCTTGCGGCGTAGTGACCACTACAGCACCGGTCACTGGAATATTCTGCGCCAGTGTCAATTGAATATCACCGGTGCCTGGCGGCATATCAAGCACCAGATAGTCCAGATCGGGCCATAAGGTTTCTTGCAACATTTGCATCAGCGCCTTGCTGGCCATCGGGCCGCGCCACACCATCGCGTTGTCGTCAGTGACCAGATAACCAATCGAGTTGGTTGCCAGACCATGAGACATAATCGGCGCCATGTGAGTGCCGTCCGGCGAGGTCGGACGCTGATTTTCTGCCCCCAGCATGGTTGGGATCGACGGGCCATAAATGTCGGCATCCAGAATGCCGACTTTCGCTCCTTCCGCCGCCAGCGCCAGCGCCAGGTTTACCGCCGTGGAGGATTTACCCACGCCGCCTTTGCCGGAACTGACCGCGATAATGTTCTTCACGCCGTTAATTCCCGGCTGATTTTTAACGCGTTTCAGCGTGGCAATGCTATGCGACAGTTTCCAGTCGATAGCTTTTGCCCCGGTGATACGCAGCAATTCGGCGCTACATTGCTCTTTTAACTCTTCGAACGCGCTATGCCAGACGAACGGCATAACCAGTTCCACATGCAGCGTGTCGTCCATCCAGGCGACATGATGCAATGCTTTCAGCGTGGTGAGGTTATGCTTCAGGGTTGGGTGCTGAAAATTAGCCAGTGTCCCGGCGACCATTGCGCGCAAGGCTTCTGGTGATTTGGCCTGGGATTGTTCGTTCATCCCGACTCCTTATTTATATAGATAAACCATCAGCTAAATAGTTTACCTGAAGAAAATAGATAAGTACTTACTTAACATTTTCCCATTTGGTACTATCTAACCCCTTTTCACTACTAAGAAGTAATGCCTACTATGACTCAAGTCGCGAAGAAAATTCTGGTGACGTGCGCACTGCCGTACGCTAACGGCTCAATCCACCTCGGCCATATGCTGGAGCACATCCAGGCTGATGTCTGGGTCCGTTACCAGCGAATGCGCGGCCACGAAGTCAACTTCATCTGTGCCGACGATGCGCACGGTACGCCGATCATGCTGAAAGCTCAGCAACTCGGTATCTCCCCGGAGCAGATGATTGGCGAAATGAGTCAGGAGCATCAGACTGATTTCGCAGGCTTTAATATCAGCTATGACAACTATCACTCGACGCACAGCGAAGAGAACCGCCAGTTGTCGGAGCTTATTTACACTCGCCTGAAAGAGAACGGTTTTATTAAAAACCGCACTATCTCTCAGTTGTACGACCCGGAAAAAGGCATGTTCCTGCCGGATCGTTTTGTGAAAGGCACCTGCCCGAAATGTAAAGCGCCAGATCAATACGGCGATAACTGTGAAGTATGCGGTGCGACTTACAGCCCGACTGAACTGATTGAACCGAAATCGGTGGTTTCTGGCGCTACGCCGGTAATGCGTGATTCCGAACACTTCTTCTTTGATCTGCCCTCTTTCAGCGAAATGTTGCAGGCATGGACCCGCAGCGGCGCGTTGCAGGAACAGGTGGCAAACAAAATGCAGGAGTGGTTTGAATCCGGTCTGCAACAGTGGGATATCTCCCGCGACGCGCCTTACTTCGGTTTTGAAATTCCGAACGCGCCGGGTAAATACTTCTATGTCTGGCTGGATGCGCCGATTGGCTACATGGGTTCCTTCAAGAATCTGTGCGACAAGCGCGGCGATACCACCAGCTTCGATGAATACTGGAAGAAAGATTCCACCGCCGAGCTGTACCACTTCATCGGTAAAGATATCGTTTACTTCCACAGCCTGTTCTGGCCAGCCATGCTGGAAGGCAGCAACTTCCGCAAGCCGACCAACCTGTTTGTTCACGGCTATGTGACGGTGAACGGCGCGAAGATGTCCAAATCTCGCGGCACGTTCATTAAAGCCAGCACCTGGCTGAATCACTTTGACGCTGACAGCCTGCGCTACTACTACACCGCGAAGCTCTCTTCACGCATCGATGATATCGACCTGAACCTGGAAGATTTTGTTCAGCGTGTGAATGCCGATATCGTTAACAAAGTGGTTAACCTGGCCTCCCGTAACGCGGGCTTCATTAACAAGCGTTTTGACGGCGTACTGGCAAGCGAGCTGGCTGACCCGCAGTTGTACAAAACCTTTACCGATGCCGCTGAAGTGATTGGCGAAGCGTGGGAAAGCCGCGAATTTGGTAAAGCTGTGCGCGAAATCATGGCGCTGGCTGACCTGGCTAACCGCTATGTTGACGAGCAGGCTCCGTGGGTGGTGGCGAAACAGGAAGGCCGCGATGCTGACCTGCAGGCGATTTGCTCGATGGGTATTAACCTGTTCCGTGTGCTGATGACGTATCTGAAGCCGGTTCTGCCGAAACTGACTGAACGTGCGGAAGCGTTCCTGAATACGGAACTGACCTGGGATGGTATCCAGCAACCGCTGCTGGCGCATAAAGTGAATCCGTTCAAAGCACTGTATAACCGCATCGACATGAAGCAGGTTGAAGCACTGGTGGAAGCATCCAAAGAAGAAGTGAAAGCCACCGCCGCGCCAGTTACTGGCCCGCTGGCAGACGATCCGATTCAGGAAACCATCACCTTTGATGACTTCGCCAAAGTTGACCTGCGCGTGGCGCTGATCGAAAACGCAGAGTTTGTTGAAGGTTCTGACAAGCTGCTGCGCCTGACGCTGGATCTCGGCGGTGAAAAACGCAATGTCTTCTCCGGCATTCGTTCTGCTTATCCAGACCCACAAGCGTTGATTGGTCGTCACACCATTATGGTGGCTAACCTGGCGCCGCGTAAGATGCGCTTCGGTATCTCCGAAGGCATGGTGATGGCTGCCGGTCCTGGCGGGAAAGATATCTTCCTGTTAAGCCCGGATGCCGGTGCTAAACCGGGTCATCAGGTGAAATAATTCCCCTTCAAGGCGCTGCATCGACAGCGCCTTTTCTTTATAAATTCCTAAAGTTGTTTTCTTGCGATTTCGTCTCTCTCTAACCTGCATAAATACTGTTAGCATCTGTATTCGACTGGATAAAAATACAGGGATGCAGAATGAGACAGTTTATCTATCAGGACGAAAAATCACATAAATTCTGGATGGTGGAGCCGCATGGCAACGAGCTGCATATCAGTTGGGGCAAAGTTGGCACCAACGGACAAAGCCAGGTAAAAAACTTTGCGGACGCTGCAGCAGCGGAAAAAGCGGAGCTGAAGCTGATTGCGGAGAAAACGAAAAAAGGCTATGTGGAAGACGCTTCGGCAAATGTGAATCTCCCGCCAGCCACCAAAGCCAGAGTCACTCCTGAAGTTGAAACTCCTCCTGTAAATAAGAATAAATGCCCCTGGCTTGCTGATGATGCGACGATTCCGGTAACTGACGATATTAATCGATTTGCTTTTCCTCATCGCCGCAGGCCGAGAGAAATCGGTTACCTGTATAAAGATGGTGAAATATGGAAGCGCATCGCAGATAACACCAGGGCATATGACCCCGACAACAATTACCGCTCTTATCCTGAAAACTGGCTGCTAGCGTTTGCCGAGTTACAAAGGCGAATTCTGGATAATCAACAAACAGGGAGTGTGCAATCTGATGCTGCATTGCTCTGGAGTTTCTGGAACTCTTACTCTGCAGATGAACTGGTCGATGACTTAGTCATTCGCTGTGGACTGGAAACTACCGTTGAAATCGCTCTTCGTGCTCTTCAACTAAAATATAAACCAGTAAAAACTGACGTCACGACCATAATTCCTCCTGATCTCGAAGCAGAATCGCTACCGAGTTGGCATCAGCGTCTATGCCATTATCTTTCACTCGCTTCAGAAGATGAGTGGCAACGCTGTGTAGATAAAGTACTTACCGCCATTCCCTCACTCTCCCCAGCACGGCAACCTTTTGCGGCGCTACTGATCCCTGAACGACCGGATATCGCCAATGCTATGGCGCTACGTTATGTAGATCAAAACGTTCCGGCAATGACCTGGTTAAGACTGGTGGTAACCGATAATGCAGCTCTGAGCACAGCGGAAAAATACGACTTCCCACCGTTGTATCGTGATTTTCGCGCTTACCTGGCAATGTTGCTGGCAAATCATGGGATATGCGGTGTAAGCCGGATACTTCTTGAGTTAACGGAAGACCATTCTGACAATCCCACTTATCTCTTCGAGCGCATCAGCGAGACTGAAAATCTTGTCAAATGGTTATGGAAAACGAATCACCCGGATGCGATTCAAATTCTGATCCTTGGTGTAATTGGCAAGAAAAAGCACCTGGAATACTTAAGCAAAGCCTGCCAAAAACATCCCGCTGCGGCTATTGCCGCTTATGCAACTTTACTGGCAATACATGAAGATGCACAGTGGCGTAACGCACTTGTCAAACTGATTACCGCCACGCCAGAGTTGGTATGTGACGTTATTCCCTGGGTTAATGCTAAAGCGGCAGGCATATTATCTGAATGTCGTCCGCAACCTGTGACTGATGAATGTGAATATGCCACTGCGGATATGTTGCCGGAGCTGTTTACCGCTCCACCGTGGGTAATAAATAAGAAAAAGAATGCAATACCCGTATTTGATTTACCGGTGCTTCCAGTTCCTGCCGTCACTGATATCACACCAGGAATTACAGAGTTAATCAGTCATACTGACATATCCAGATTCAGTGAAATCGCGAAATTTCAGACATCACAGCAAACATTATTTACCGATCTGCCACTAATTGAAAAGGAAAGCTGGGAAACGTCTTTCATCCCTTTAACGCCAGAACAGCAAATCCTTTGGCAACTGGGGTTTAAGGAATGGCGCAGAACCGGAGAAGAACAATACGAAAAAAAAATAATGCCACAAAGCGCAGTTGATGCCCTGTTACGTTTCGATTTCCCCGCGCTGAAAGCAGAGTTTGCGCAATACCATAACAAAGGAAGCAGACACTGGCAGTTGTACGCGCTCTGCTTCCTACCCACTCAGCATGCTATTTATTTTCTCAATCAAATAATTAATGAAGAGCAATTCTCCGGCGAGAGAGAAATTCTGGCGATTTTTGGTGACGCGGCCATTCCTGCGTTTATGAAATGTCTGCAACGTAAGCCACAACAGTTGTGGATATTCACCCTTTTCCTGGGCGTCAGCGAATTAGCATTACCGATGGCGCAGCGATTACAGAAAAAAATGTCTGCTGAAGATGCCCGAAAATGGCTGGTTAACTTCCCACGCCATGCAACCGCCGGGCTACTTCCTGTGGCACTGGGCAAACAAGGAAAAGATCGTGATTGTGCCCGCCAGGCACTCCGCCTGCTGGTGAAATTAAACCAGCGAGAAACGATTGAGGAAATCGCCCAATGGTATAATCAACCTGATGTTTTAGCTGCGCTGGCAACATTATTTGATAGCGACCCGCTGGAAGAATATCCCGCTAAAATCGCCCCACTGCCCGGCTTTTATCAGTTCAGCTTATGGCGCAGACCACGGCTTAAAAGTAACAACCTGCCTCTGCCAGATGACGCTATGCGCCACCTCGGCACAATGTTGAGCTTTCCTCGCGACATTACCCCCTACGCTGGGCTGGCGATCATCAAAGAAACCTTCACCCGCGAATCACTGGCTGACTTTGGCTGGGATCTGTATACCGCATGGACGGAAGCTGGCGCACCCGCAAAAGAAAACTGGGCATTTACCTCGCTGGGGATTTTAGGCAATGACGACACCGCGCGTAAACTAACCCCGCTCATCCGCGCCTGGCCGGGTGAATCCCAGCATAAAAGAGCTGTTTATGGTTTGGATGTGCTAGCCAATATCGGTAGCGATATTGCGCTGATGTTGCTTAATGGTATTGCGCAAAAGATTAAATTCGTTGCATTACAGGAACATGCCAGCGACAAAATCAACATGGTCGCTGAAAATCGCGGACTGACAATGGCCGAACTGGAAGACCGCCTGGCACCGGATTTAGGGCTTGATATCAACGGCTCGCTGACACTGGATTTCGGCTCACGCCAATTCACCGTTGGTTTTGATGAAACCTTAAAACCCGTCGTGCGCGACGAAAACGACAAAGTTCTGAAAGATTTACCTAAACCCAACCAGAGTGATGATAAAACACTGTCAACTGACGCAGTTATCCTCTTCAAACAGTTGAAAAAAGATGTTCGTGCTATCGCCAGCCAGCAAATTACCCGTCTGGAACAAGCCATGTGCCAGCGCAGACGCTGGACGGCAGAGCAGTTCCGTCTCTTTCTGGTGGAACATCCGCTGATGTGTCACTTAACCCGACGGCTGTTATGGGGAGTATATAACGATGAAAACACCCTTATAGCCTGTTTCCTCGTGGCAGAAGACAGCACCTACAGCGATGCACAAGATGAGCTATTCACGCTGCCAGCAGGAAACATCGGTATTCCGCATGTGCTGGAAATTCCCGCTGAATCCGCCGCTGCATTCAGGCAAATTTACGCTGATTACGAACTGCTTCCCCCCTTCCAACAGCTCGATCGTGGTAGTTATCGTCTTGCTGATAATGAACGTAGCGCCCACGAACTGACGCGCTGGAGCGGGCGGCTTTGCCAGGCCGGGCGCATTGTCGGACTGGAACGCCGAGGCTGGCAACGTCTGGAAGAAAGCGGCAGCGTTTATGCGATGCGCAAATCTACTCCTTATGGCGATCTCGAACTTGAAACAGAACCTTTTTCATTGATTTACGGCGAAACGGGATATGGCGACCTGCTACCTGTTGAAAGCGTAAAAATGACTTCACCAGGGGAACGCTACAGTACACAGCCCTCGCTCACGTTCTCCGCGCTTGATGCCATCACCGCCAGCGAACTGATTAACGATATTGAATCACTGTTTGATTAAAAGGACTTTGCAATGAAAACCTATATTTATCAGGACGAAAAATCACATAAATTCTGGGCGGTTGAGCAGCAAGGCAACGAGTTGCATATCAATTGGGGTAAGGTCGGCACCAACGGGCAAAGCCAGGTCAAAAACTTTGCGGACGCTGCGGCGGCGGAAAAGGCAGAGCTGAAACTGATTGCGGAGAAAACAAAAAAGGGATATGTGGAACAAGCGGAGACAAATGCTAAATTAACAGCGGTGTCAGTGAAAAAAGAATCTGTCGCAGCGAAAAAACAGGAAGACACCATAAATGATCATCAGGTAGCGGCGAACAATTTTCCCTGGTTAGCAGACAACGATCCCATTATTCTTCCCCCAAATATTGCTCGCTATGCTCTCAGCCACCGCCTTTGGCCGGGAGATCCGGTAAAAAAACCAACCCAACCTGAGAAACAAAATTTAATTTCTCGGCTGGCAAATCGAACCTACAACTATTATAAGAATCTGACTTTCGATTACAGCTCATGCTCCGATGAATGGAGTAATGCCATCAGTCAGGCAATCAGCTTAATTAATGCACGAAAGCCTGAGATGTCTGCACGTACTATGGCTGTACTTACCTTACTGGAAATTTGTTTTTGTCAAAGCTGGAATGATGAAACCTCATCCGAGTTGTTGGATGAAATTGTAAGCACCTTCGGTATTGAATACGCAACTGAAACTGTCATCTACTGGTGGCAAATTGATTTCGATTTTGATTATAAAAAGGAACATTTGACCTTCTTTATTAATAATTCAGATTACAGCCAGGATAACTATAGAAGGAATAGAGACAACTTTAGTTTACGTCTGCGTAAACATTTATCGCTGGCTGAAGAGGAAGTCTGGCAAAATTGCATTGCCAAATTACTCGTTGCGTTGCCGCATATATCACTCTATCGCCAGCCGTTAATTGCCATTTTAATACCTGAAATACCCGAAGTGGCCCATGATATCGCACGCCAGTTGCATCAAGTGATGAACATTCCACAACTGGAAATGTTAAAACTTGTAGCGACAGATCCACAAATACTGGAAATATTAGAGCCATATCAGGATACTAATGTATTTGGAAGAAGTTGGTCTGCCACTGTACTGCGAGAACAAGGCATCAAGGCTCTTACTCGCCTGCTTCCCTATGCTGGAGAAGATAATTGCGGTGACGTACTAAAATGTATCAATCATCCGCTGGCTGTTACGGGACTTATAGACGCCGCAGATTATAATAAACGTTGTTATGACCGACTGATAAAAAGTGCCGAAAGTTTTCCTTCTGCCACAATAGCGGCATTAGCCGAAGCATTAATAAAAAATAACGATCAACGTAAACATACTTTGCTGGTTTCACTACTTAATGCAAATCCTTTATTGGTCGAAAAATTAGGCCAATGGCTATCGTCACAAGCTGCGAAATTAGTACATCAATGCCAACAATTGCTGAATAGTCGCGATGAAGATTTCGCAAACTCAGAAATTCTGCCAACAGTGTTAGTCTCGCCGCCGTGGGTGGTTCGAAATAAAAATGACGACAACAGTCCTTTGGCTAAATACCCGGCGAAAATTCCCTCTTTACCGCTATTTTATCAACCTTCGTTATGGACACGCCCGGTACTAAAAAATAGTAGCAAGATATTACCAGATAACGCCCTCCTCCACCTCGGTGAAATGCTTCGCTTCCCTCAGGAAGAAGCACTGTATCCGGGATTATTACAGGTGAAAGATGCCTGTACCCCAGACTCACTGGCTGAATTTGCCTGGGATCTGTTTATCGCCTGGCAGACTGCTGGCGCGCCGTCGAAAGAGAGTTGGGCATTCAGTGCGTTAGGTGTTCTCGGTAACGATGACACCGCCCGCAAACTAACGCCGCTTATTCGCGTCTGGCCTGGCGAATCCCAGCATAAACGCGCCACCGTCGGGCTGGATATTCTCGCCGCTATCGGCAGTGACATTGCCCTGATGCAACTTAACGGTATCGCCCAGAAGCTGAAATTCAAAGCATTGCAGGAGCGGGCAAAAGAAAAAATTGCCAGCATTGCCGAAAGCCGCGAACTGACAGTAGCAGAACTTGAAGACCGGTTAGCCCCGGATTTGGGGCTGGATGATAACGGCTCCCTGCTGCTGGATTTCGGCTCGCGTCAGTTCACCGTCAGCTTTGATGAAACCCTAAAACCGTTTGTGCGCGATGCGTCTGGCAGCCGCCTGAAAGACCTGCCCAAACCGAACAAAAGCGATGATAAAACGCTGGCTGCCGATGCCGTTAACCGCTTTAAACTGCTGAAAAAAGATGCCCGTACCGTCGCCGCTCAACAGGTAGCAAGGCTGGAATCAGCCATGTGCCTGCGCCGCCGCTGGGCAGCGGAAAACTTTCAACTCTTCCTGGTTGAGCATCCGCTGGTTCGCCACCTAACCCGTCGCCTGATTTGGGGCGCGTATAACACCGACAACCAGTTGCAGGCCTGTTTCCGCGTGGCGGAAGATAACAGCTACAGCACCGCTGACGATGATCTCTTCACTCTCCCAGAAGGTGATATAGCGATTGGTATCCCTCACGTTCTGGAAATATCACCGACGGATGTCGCCGCTTTTGGTCAGCTTTTTGCCGACTACGAACTGTTACCGCCATTCCGCCAGCTTGATCGTAACAGTTACACCCTGACAGAAGCCGAACGCAATGCCAGCGAACTGACCCGCTGGACAGGCAGAAAATGCCCGAGCGGTCGGGTGATGGGGCTGGCAAATAAAGGCTGGTTGCGTGGCGAACCGCAGGATGCAGGCTGGATCGGCTGGATGATCAAACCTCTGGGCCGCTGGTCGTTAATCATGGAAATCGATGAAGGTTTTGCTGTAGGCATGTCGCCAGTCGAACTCAGCGCTGAGCAACTCTTAAGCAAATTATGGTTATGGGATGGAAAAGCAGAGAGTTATGGCTGGGGAAGAAATTCTGCACAGGAAGCACTGTTCTCCGTGCTCGATGCCATCACCGCCAGCGAGTTGATTAACGACATCGAAGCACTGTTTGAATAAGGAAAGAACATGAACAAGGAATTACTGTGGCTGGCGGACGACGCGCAACTGGAACTGAAATTTAAAAAAGGCAAAACGCCGCTAAGCCATCGCCGCTGGCCGGGCGAACCGGTGCCCGCTGTCACTGAAAGTCTCATTCAGACATTAGGAGATGAATTACTACAACAAGCAGGCAAGAAGCAAAATATCACCTGGCATTACGATAAATGTTCACTGGAGTGGCAGTCCGCCATCCAGCAGGCGATCAATTTGATTGGTGAGCATAAACCGTCAATCCCAGCCCGCACAATGGCGGCTCTGATCTGTATCGAGAAAAATGATAGCCAGCAGTTACTTGATGAAATCGTGCAAAAATATGGGCTGGAATATGCGACGGATGTGGTGATAGCGCGTCAGTTCATTGTACAGAGTTATCATGCTGATCCATCAACAGTGTGTTTAATGACACCGAACGAGAATACGGGCTATGGCTATCGCTCAGAGACTTATAGCAATTTCGATTTTCGTCTGCGTAAACATCTTTCACTGGCAGAGGAAAATTGCTGGCAGCGTTGTGCCGACAAACTCATTGCCGCACTGCCAGAGATCCCCATAGTTCGCCGCCCTTTTATTGCGCTGCTGCTTCCGGAAAAACCAGATATAGCGAATGAGCTTGCCAGCCTTGAAAGCCCATCAACGAGTTTTTACTCAAAGGAGTGGTTAAAGGTCGTTGCTACTGATAATACGGCGGTAAAAAAACTCGAACGATACTGGAGCCTGGACGTATTTAGCGATCGTGAAGCCAGTTATATGTCGCATGAAAACCACTTCGGTTACGCTGCCTGCGCGGCCCTTTTACGCGAACAGGGAATTGCAGCCGTTCCCCGCCTGGCGATGTATGCTCATAAAGAAGACTGTGGCAGCCTGCTGGTACAAATAAACCACCCGCTGGTCATCCGCATCTTGCTACTGGTGGCTGATAAAAATAAACCCAGCCTGCAGCGTGTTGCCAAATACAGTAAAAATTTCCCCCATGCAACGCTCACTGCACTGGCAGAACTTATCGCGCTGGAAGCACCACCTGCTCGCCCCGGTTATCCGATTATTGAAGACAAAAAACTGCCCGCACAGCAAAAAGCATGTGATCAATACTGGCGTAATCTGTTGCAAACATTGATTACATCGCAGCCACAACTGGCAGATGAAGTGAAGCCCAGGCTAAGTACAAAAGCACAAACCGTGCTGAATAGTTTTTTATCCGTGCCGCCGAAATCTGCCATTGATAGCCCTGATAGCAGTGCTCTGCCTGAAATTTTGGTTTCACCTCCGTGGCGTAGTAAGAAAAAATCGCCGCAACCACGTCTTGATTTGGTTCCGCTCGAATTAACGTCACAAGTTTACTGGCAACCGGGCGAGCAAGAGAGGCTTGCCACCACAGAGTCTGCCCGTTATTTCAGCACGGAATCACTTGCGGAACGCATGGAACGAAAAAGTAGTCGGGTTGTACTACAGGAGCTGGGTTTTGGGGATGATGTATGGCTGTTCCTGAATTATATACTGCCCGGCAAACTGGATGCAGCACGCGAATCATTAGTGCTTCAGTGGCATTACTACCAGGGCAGAGTCGAGGAAATCAACAATGGCTGGCATTCTCCGGAAGCAAAATCAGCAGCGCAGCGGCGACGTTGAAACGTTAATTGACATCTGGGAAAAGGACAATCATTCGCCTTATCATCAGGAAAAGAGTGTCTGGAATCTGTATTTATTGGCACTGCTTCCGCGTGAGATGGCAGTGACTTTCTGGCTGCGTATCAATGAGAAAAAGCATCTGTTCGCGGGTGAAAACTATTTTCTCAGCATCCTCGGTTTGGATGCATTACCCGGCCTGTTGCTGGCTTTTTCACATCGTCCAAAAGAAACATTTCCGTTAATTTTAAATTTCGGCGCTACCGAACTGGCGCTACCCGTTGCCCGCGTCTGGCACCGTTTTACCACTCAGCGTAATCTGGCACGCCAGTGGATTTTACAATGGCCAGAACATACGGCTACCGCACTTATTCCTCTCGTCTTCACCAAGCCCGGCGACAACCGCGAAGCCGCATTACTTGCCCTGCGTTTACTGTATGCACAGGGACATGGAGAATTACTGCAAACCGTGGCAAACCGCTGGCAGCGTGCTGATGTGTGGCCTGCCCTGGAGCAATTGCTTATACAGAAGCCACTGGAAATTTACCCACCACGCATTCCGAAAGCCCCTGATTTCTGGCATCCGACAATGTGGCGCAGGCCACGGCTTATCAATAATAATCAGCTTGTTACCGATGATGCTCTGGAAATTATTGGCGAAATGCTGCGCTTTACTCAGGGTGGGCGTTTTTATAGCGGGCTGGAACAATTGAAAACGTTCTGTCAACCACAAACGCTGGCCGCTTTTGCCTGGGATCTGTTTACCGCCTGGCAACAGGCTGGAGCCCCCGCAAAAGACAACTGGGCATTTCTGGCGTTAAGTCTCTTTGGCGACGAAAGCACGGCACGGGATCTGGCGACGCAGATCCTCACCTGGCCACAGGAAGGAAAATCTGCCCGTGCTGTCAGTGGCCTGAACATACTTACCCTGATGAATAATGATATGGCGCTGATACAACTGCACCATATTTCGCAACGCGCGAAATCGCGCCCTTTACGTGAAAATGCGGTGGAGTATCTCCAGTTGGTCGCAGAAAATCGCGGGTTAAGCGAGGAAGAGTTAGCGGACAGATTAGTCCCAACACTGGGCCTTGATGACCCGCAGGCGTTGATTTTTGATTTTGGTCCACGGCTGTTTACCGTTCGCTTCGATGAAAACCTCAACCCAGTTGTCTACGATCAGCAAAACGTTCGCCAGAAAAGTGTTCCCCGGTTGCGAGCCGATGACGATCAACTGAAAGCGCCCGAGGCACTGGCCCGATTAAAAGGGCTAAAAAAAGATGCCACTCAGGTGAGCAAAAACCTGCTCCCGCGTCTTGAAACTGCCCTGCGCACCACCCGACGCTGGCCGCTGGCAGATTTTCATTCTCTCTTTGTTAATCATCCATTTACTCGCCTGGTTAGCCAGCGACTGATATGGGGCGTTTATCTGGCAAATGAACCGCGACATTTACTCAACGCCTTTCGTGTGGCCGCAGAGGGGGAATTCTGCAATGCACAAGATGAGCCAATTGACCTGCCTGCGGACGCTCTGATTGGCATTGCGCATCCGTTAGAAATGTCAGCAGAAATGCGTGGTGAATTTGAACAACTTTTTGCCGACTACGAAATTATGCCGCCTTTTCGCCAGTTGGCGCGGCGCACGGTACTGCTCACTCCTGACGAGTCAACCAGTAACAGCCTGACTCGCTGGGAAGGTAAATCCGCTACCGTTGGGCAACTTATGGGAATGCGCTACAAAGGCTGGGAGTCAGGCTATGAGGACGCATTTGTCTATGACCTGGGCGAGAACCGGCTGGTCCTTAAGTTTTCACCCGGTTTTAACCACTACAATATTGATAGCAAAGCGCTAATGGGCTTCCGTTCTCTTCGAGTGTATCGTGACAATCAATCTGTCACTTTTGCTGAACTCGATGTGTTTGATTTGAGTGAGGCGTTAAGTACTCCAGACGTCATTTTCCACTAACACACAGCGGGTAGTAACAGAACTGCCCGCTATCTGACAACTGAGAAAATCCATGATCGTGCAAAGTGAACTGGTCGCTGTTTACGACTATCAGGTTATTGATCCCGAAGAACCCTTTTCCTTCCGACTTGCAATCCATAAGTACGCCCAATTATTTACTGGAACGGTCTACCGACAGGAACGCTTCCGGTTACATCCAACATTTAATCAATTTGATCGAGATGATAGCGTTCCGCTAATAAATGATGCGTTGATTTATATAAGAGATGAATTTATTGATGAGGGAAGATTACGTGGGGAATCACCAGAAGCTGTAATGGCGATTTTTAATCGTGAACTACAGAATATATTTAACTAACAAATATAAAGATAGTTTTATTAAAGGGGGAAGCGGTTTCCCCCTTAGTTGCGTTTCAATTTGCCCGTTACTTCAACAAATCAATCAACCGTAACAGAGCCACTAATAGCTCCAGTACGGCAATGAGCACGGTTAACTTTCGTGTCAGCGTGTCCATCCGCTCTCCTTATTAAGGAGCGCAACACCAGCACCTTACCCTTACACTGCCTGTCGATACTGGTTTACGTATGTTGGACCACGATGTTGCACTCCGGATCAGGGCACCACCTGCAGCACCACCCGTCCGGTAGCCAGGACTTGAAATGGGTTCGATCCGGCGCAACGTCCCAACAGTCAGGATTATAAATCTCATTATCTTAATTGCAACGGGGTCCAGCGGTGGTTATAATTCGTTCGTTGGAACACGATGTTGCACAGGCTGCGGTGTTGGGCCTGAAAGTAGTAAATAAAAAAACCTGCCTCACCAGCAGGTTTTTTTATTTCCTGTGATCTGCTTTCCAGATATTTTATTACTATTTTCCGCTCAAACAACTAATGCGCCAAACAGTTATTGCGCGTAAAATATCGTTTATTTCATTAATACATTTCAGGGATGAATATATGTCACCGCAGAATAATCATCTGCAGCGTCCGCCTGCTGCTGTGTTATACGCCGATGAACTGGCAAAATTAAAACAAAATGATAACGCACCTTGCCCGCCCGGTTGGCAGTTAAGTTTGCCTGCAGCGCGTGCTTTTATTCTTGGTGATGAGACGAAAAACATCAGCCGTAAAGTCGTAATAAGCCCTTCTGCTATTGAACGCATGTTAGTGACTCTCGCCACCGGGCGCGGTTTAATGCTGGTCGGGGAACCGGGTACGGCCAAATCTCTCCTTTCTGAATTGCTCGCAACGGCCATTAGCGGCGATGCCGGTTTAACCATTCAGGGCGGCGCATCAACCACCGAAGACCAAATCAAGTACGGCTGGAACTACGCTCTGCTTATCAACCACGGTCCGTCAACAGAAGCGCTTGTCCCGGCTCCGCTTTATCAAGGCATGCGCGATGGCAAAATCGTCCGTTTTGAAGAGATAACGCGTACACCGCTGGAAGTGCAGGACTGTCTGTTAGGCATGCTTTCTGATCGGGTGATGACGGTGCCGGAACTGGCCGGTGAAGAAAGCCAGCTTTATGCTCGCGAAGGCTTTAACATTATTGCCACCGCCAATACCCGCGATCGCGGCGTCAATGAAATGAGCGCCGCGCTCAAGCGTCGCTTCGATTTTGAAACCGTCTTTCCGATTATGGATTTCGCCCAGGAACTGGAACTGGTCGCCAGTGCGTCAGCGCGTTTACTGGCCCATAGTGGCATTCCGCATAGGGTGCCTGACGCAGTACTGGAGCTGCTGGTACGCACGTTCCGCGATCTGCGGGCCAACGGTGAGAAGAAAACGTCAATGGATACCCTGACGGCCATTATGTCCACCGCCGAAGCCGTTAACGTAGCGCACGCCGTGGGCGTCCGCGCCTGGTTTTTAGCAAATCGCGCGGGTGAACCTGCCGATCTGGTGGACTGTATTGCTGGCACCATCGTCAAAGACAACGAAGAAGATCGCGCTCGTCTGCGCCGTTACTTTGAACAGCGCGTTGCCACACACAAAGAAGCTCACTGGCAGGCTTATTACCAGGCTCGCCACCGCCTGCCGTGAGGAAAGATGCATGAGTGAGCCGTTAATTGTCGGCATCCGGCACCATAGTCCGGCCTGCGCCCGTCTGGTGAAATCGCTAATTGAAAGCAAGCAACCGCGATACGTGTTGATTGAAGGACCGGCCGATTTTAATGACCGGGTAGATGAACTGTTTTTAGTCCACCAGCTTCCGGTAGCCATATACAGTTATTGTCAGTATCAGGACGGTGTTGCCCCAGGGCGCGGTGCCTGGACCCCATTTGCCGAGTTTTCACCTGAGTGGCAGGCGCTACATGCTGCCCGCAGCATCCAGGCACAAACCTGGTTTATCGATTTACCTTGCTGGGCACAGAGTGAAGAAGATGAACCTGTTGCGGCTAATGACCATCAGGCCTTACTGCTACTCGCTACCAGTATGGATAACAGCGATACCCTGTGGGATCACCTGTTCGAAGATGAAAGCCAGCAGTCCACACTTCAATCCGCTCTGGCGCAATACTTTGTGCAACTTCGTGGTAATGATGCGGGTGATTCGGTAAATCGCCAGCGCGAAGCCTTTATGGCCCGCTGGATTGCCTGGGCGATGCAGCAAAACAACGGCAATGTATTAGTCGTCTGCGGTGGCTGGCATGCCCCTGCACTGGAAAAATTGTGGCGCCAATATTCTCAGGAAGAGAGAAAACCCAGGCTACCCTCATTACCGGATGCAGTGACCGGTTGTTATCTGACGCCATACAGTGAAAAGCGCCTTGATGTGCTGGCGGGATACCTTTCAGGAATGCCTGCTCCGGTCTGGCAAAACTGGTGCTGGAAATTTGGTTTGCAACGCGCAGGTGAGCTGTTACTTAAAACGATTCTTACCCGTTTGCGCCTGCACCACTTACCCGCATCTACCGCTGATATGGCTGCCGCGCATCTACATGCGATGGCACTGGCACAATTGCGCGGTCACAGATTGCCGCTACGCAGTGACTGGCTGGATGCATTAGCCGGATCGCTTATTAAAGAGGCATTAAACGCGCCGTTGCCGTGGAGCTATCGCGGGATCATTCATCCCGATACCGATCCAATTCTGCTAACGTTGATAGACACATTAGCGGGTGCCAGATTCGGTAAACTAGCCCCCTCCACGCCACAACCGCCGCTGCCAAAAGATGTCACGTCTGAACTGGAACGTACCGAAATCACTCTTCCGTCCAACCTGGCGTTAAATCGCTTTACCCCCTGCGGGCTGGTACAAAGTCAGGTGTTGCATCGGCTGACGATACTGGAGATCCCGGGGATAGTGCGCCAGCAGGGAAGTACACTGACGCTTGCGGGTAACGGTGAAGAACAATGGAAATTAACCCTGCCGCTTAGCCAACATGCGGCATTGATTGAGGCCGCCTGCTTTGGTGCCACACTCCTGGAAGCCGCACGCAATAAATTAGAAGCCGATATGCTGGACACAGGAGGAATCGGCAACATCACCACATGTCTTAGCCAGGCGGCGTTAGCTGGTCTGGAGTCCTTCAGTCAGCAATTACTGGAGCAACTCACATTATTAATCGCCCAGGAAAATCAGTTTGCCGAAATGGGCCAGGCGCTGGAAGTGCTTTATGCCTTGTGGCGTCTGGATGAGACTGGCGGTATGCAAGGGGCGCTAATACTGCAAACAACACTGTGTGCGGCGATAGATCGAACGTTGTGGTTATGTGAATCCAACGGCAGGCCGGACGAAAAAGAATTTCACGCCCATTTGCATAGCTGGCAGGCGCTGTGCCATATCCTGCGCGATCTCCATTGTGGCATTCAACTGCCAGGTGTTTCGCTTTCCGCCGCCCTGGCCTTACTGGAGCGCCGTAGTCAGGCGATTCATGCCACGGCGCTGGATCGCGGCGCGGCTCTCGGTGCGCTGATGCGTCTGGAACATCCCAACGCCAGTGCCGAAAGCGCACTGGATATGCTGGCGCAATTATCCCCGACTGAGTCAGGCGAAGCCCTACATGGTTTGCTGGCGCTGGCTCGCCATCAACTGGCTTCTCAGCCTGCATTTATCGCCGGTTTCAGCACTCATTTGAATCAACTTAGCGACGCCGATTTTATTAACGCTCTGCCCGATTTACGTGCAGCGATGGCCTGGCTACCGCCTCGAGAACGCGGGGCGCTGGCGCATCAGGTGCTTGAGCATTACCAACTGGCGCAGCTCCCCGTCCCGGCACTGCAAATGCCGTTACATTGTCCACCGCAAACCATTGCTCATCATCAACAACTGGAACAGCAGGCACTGGCGTCACTGCAACACTGGGGAGTTTTCCATGTCTGAACTGAACGACCTTCTGACTACCCGTGAGCTACAGCGCTGGCGATTGATTCTTGGTGAAGCGGCTGAAACTACCCTTTGCGGTCTTGATGGCAACGCCCGACGGATAGACCACGCCCTGGAGTGGCTATACGGGCGCGATCCTGAGCGCATTCAACGCGGTGAACGGCACGGAGGGCTGGGCAGTTCAACTCTCACAACACCCGAGTGGATCAATGATATTCACACGCTCTTCCCACAGCAGGTAATTGAGCGACTGGAAAGCGACGCCGTGCTGCGCTATGGCATAGAAGATGTGGTGACAAATCTTGAAGTGCTGGAACGCATGCAACCTTCCGAAAGCCTGCTACGCGCCGTATTGCACACTAAACATCTGATGAATCCCGAGGTGCTGGCAGCCGCTCGCAAGATAGTGCACCAGGTTGTTGAAGAAATTATGGCGCGGCTGGCCAAAGAAGTTCGTCAGGCTTTTTCTGGTGTGCGTGACCGCCGTCGCCGCTCGCATATTCCCCTGGCGCGCAATTTCGATTTCAAAAGTACCCTGCGGGCCAACCTGCAGCACTGGGACCCCAAACGCGGCAAGTTGTATATCGAATCACCCCGCTTTAACAGTCGCATTAAGCGCCATAGTGAACAATGGCAACTGGTTTTACTGGTCGATCAAAGCGGATCGATGGTTGATTCAGTGATCCACTCAGCAGTGATGGCGGCCTGTTTATGGCAATTACCCGGCATTCGCACCCATCTGGTGGCATTTGATACCAGCGTCGTAGATCTCACTGCCGACGTTGCCGACCCGGTAGAGTTATTAATGAAAGTGCAACTGGGCGGTGGAACGCATATCGCCAGTGCAGTGGAGTACGCCCGTCAACTTATTGAACAACCAGGTAAAAGCGTGATTGTTCTGGTAAGCGATTTTTATGAAGGCGGAACATCGTCATCACTCATCCACCAGGTGAAGCAGTGTGTTCAAAGCGGCATCAAGGTGCTGGGGCTGGCGGCGCTCGACAGCACAGCAACCCCCTGTTATGACCGGGATATGGCCCAGGCATTGGTCAATGTCGGTGCACAAATAGCTGCCATGACGCCGGGTGAACTGGCTTCCTGGCTGGCGGAGAATCTTCAGTCATGAATTCACTACGCCCGGAATTATTAGAACTGACGCCACAGGCACTGACAGCGTTAAGTAATGCCGGTTTTGTTAAGCGCAGCCTTAAGGAACTGGAAAATGGCAATATCCCAGAAATTAGCTATGAGAGCGGCACACTGATCGCCACTTTCAGTGACGGTACACGCAGCCAACTGGCAAACGGTCAGGCTCTGAAAGAGGCCCAGTGTAGCTGCGGGGCCAGCGGCATGTGCCGCCATCGCGTGATGTTGGTGTTAAGTTATCAGCGACTTTGTGCTACCCCTCAGCCCACGGAAAAAGCAGAGGAATGGCCCCCGGCAATCTGGCTGGAAGAACTGACTACCCTGCCCACTGCCACGCACAAACGCGCACAATCCCTGGTCGCCAAAGGTATAACTATTGAACTGTTCTGCGCGCCAGGCGAAATTCCCTCTGCCCGCTTACCGATGAGCGATGTGCGTTTTTATTCCCGCAGCAGTATTCGTTTCGCCCGTTGTGATTGCATTGAAGGAACGCTGTGCGAACACGTGGTACTGGCAGTGCAGGCATTCGTCCAGGCCAAAGCACAGCAGGCAGAATTTTCTCATTTGCTCTGGCAGATGCGCAGCGAACAAATCGCATCAAATGACGATCCATTTGCCAGCGATGAGGGCAAAGCCTGTCGTAAATATGTCCAGCAATTAAGTTACGCGTTATGGCTGGGGGGGATCAGCCAGCCGTTAATTCATTACGAGGCAGCATTCAGCCGCGCCCGGCAAGCGGCAGAAGCCTGCAACTGGCGATGGGTAAGTGAATCGCTACGGCAACTGCGTGCCAGCGTTGATGCGTTCCACGCCCGCGCCAGCCACTATCACGCAGGAGAATGTTTGCGCCAGCTTGCAGCATTAAACAGTCGGTTAGCCAGTGCACAAGAGATGGTACGACGTGACTGTGTCGGTGAAGTACCGCCCATGCCGTGGCGCACGGTCGTTGGCGCAGGGATTGCCGGAGAAGCAAAACTGGATCATCTGCGGCTGGTGTCATTAGGTATGCGTAGCTGGCAAGACTTCCAACAGTATGGTTTACGGATCTGGTTCACCGACCCCGACACCGGTAGTATTTTGCACCTTTCACGCAGTTGGCCGAGAAGTGAACAGGAAAACGCGCCTGCGGCAACGCGTCGGCTATTTACCTTTCAGGCAGGGGCGCTGGCGGGAGGGCAAATCGTCTCACAAGCAGCGAAACGCAGTGCCGAAGGTGAGCTGTTGTTAGGTACGCGCAACCGCTTAAGCAGCGTCGTTCCACTGTCTCCGGATGCGTGGCAAATGCTGAGTGCGCCGCTGCGCCAGCCGGGAATCGTAGCGTTACGGGAATACTTACGCCAGCGCCCGCCAGTCTCCGTTCGCCCGCTTAATCAGGTGGATAATTTATTTATTCTGCCTGTGGCTGAGTGTATTTCACTTGGCTGGGACAGCAGCCGCCAGACACTGGATGCGCAGGTAATCAGTGGCGAAGGCGAAGATAATGTGCTGACGTTATCACTGCCAGCCTCTGCCAGCTCACCCTTTGCCGTTGAACGCATGGCGTCCCTGTTACGACAGCAAGATGATCCCGTGTGTCTGGTTTCTGGATTCGTCAGTTTTACCGAAGGACAGTTAACGCTGGAGCCACGGGTGATGATGACGCAATCTCGCGCCTGGGCGCTGGATGCAGAAACTGCGTCTGTGGCACCGCTACCTTCCGCCAGCGTTCTTCCTGTGCCGTCCACCGCTCATCAGTTGTTGATGCGCTGCCAGTCATTATTAATTCAGGTGCTACATAACGGCTGGCGCTATCAGGGGCAAAGTGTCATCAGTCAGGTCGGCTTGCTGGTAAATGAGTTGACCGGGGAGGGCTTTTACCGGCTGGCACATTTGTTGAATCAATTGCGTACTACAGAGGGAGAGGCTCTGGGTGAAACATTAAACAACTGCGTTTTACTCTGCGAACAGTTGTTACTGATGCTCGGGCAACAAGGGGGGAAAAATGCTTTTTATTAAGAGTTCTACTCCATTTCCGGACTGCTCAAGACGAGGTATAAAGAATATTCTATAGCGCCCTGGTGAGAGTCACCAGTTTTCTGATCTTGATAAAATGGAGTTTTACATGAAGGCTTTCAACAAGCTGTTTTCCCTCGTTGTTGCATCTGTTCTGGTTTTCTCTCTCGCTGGCTGTGGTGACAAAGAAGAATCAAAGAAATTTAGTGCCAATCTGAACGGTACTGAAATTGCCATTACCTATGTCTACAAAGGCGACAAGGTACTTAAGCAATCTTCAGAAACTAAAATTCAGTTCGCATCCATCGGTGCGGCTAACAAAGAAGATGCAGCTAAAACGCTTGAGCCGTTAAGCGCAAAATATAAAAACATTGCTGGCGTTGAAGAAAAATTAACTTTTACAGATACTTACGCACAGGAAAACGTAACTATCGATATGGAGAAAGTTGATTTTAAAGCCCTGCAGGGTATTTCTGGCATCAACATTTCTGCTGAAGATGCCAAAAAAGGCATCACTATGGCGCAAATGGAACTGGTGATGAAAGCCGCAGGCTTTAAAGAAGTGAAATAATCTGTCGGCGGCCATGTTCTTACATGGCCGCCATATCCGTCTTAGCTTTTCTTCACATGCTGGCGCGCTGCCAGCCCTCGCAGAAAATAACGCAAGAATTGATCACCGCATTCGCGGAAGTTTTTATGATCCGGTGCGCGCATCATTGCAGTAATTTCCGGCATGGAAACACGGAACTGCTGTTCGGTGAGGATCGCCAGAATGTCATCGGTTTTCAGCGAAAACGCGATGCGCAATTTTTTCAGCACAATGTTGTTATTAATACGACGTTCCGGCTCCAGTGCCGGTGCAGACTCATCCCTGCCGCGTTTTTCATAAATCAGGCCATTCAGGAATGAAGACAAAATAATGTCCGGGCAACGTTGAAATCCCTCTTCGTCTTCTTTACGCAGCCAGATAGCGATCTGATCGGCGGTAGCTTCAACATTGCTCAGCGCGAGAATACGCACCAGGTCGTTATTATTGGCTTTTAAAATGTAGCGCACGCTGCGCAGAATATCGTTACTTAGCATGAGGCCTTCAGGTGTTGATGAGGCAAAAAGCCATTTTAGCAGTCTTTTACAGGCCAATCGCCTCTTTTAAACTTTTCAGATAACGACGGCTGACCGGAACGGTTAAGCCATTACGCAAAATCAACTCCGCCTGGCCGTTATCCTCCAGACGAATCTCCTGCAAATGCGCGAGGTTAACCAGATACTGCCGATGACAACGCAGTAGCGGCGTACGACTCTCCAGGGTGCGTAAAGTCAGTTCAGTGAAGCCCTCTTTACCTTCGTGACTGGTGACGTAAACACCGCTCATCCGACTGCTGACAAATGCCACATCTTTCATTTGCAGCAAATAAATACGGCTGTGACCGGTACAAGGGATAAATTTCAGTCCTTGCTGATTCTCCGACAACAAGGAAACATCCTGCTTGCTGCGTTCCTGACGCAGGCGGGTCAGGGATTTCTCCAGCCGCGCTTCATCAATCGGCTTCAGTAGATAATCAAAAGCATGCTCTTCAAAGGCTTTAATGGCGTATTCATCAAACGCAGTCAGAAAAACGATATATGGACGATGTTCCGGGTCGAGCATCCCCACCATTTCCAGACCACTGATGCGCGGCATCTGGATATCGAGAAACAGCACATCCGGGCGCAGTTTATGCACCGCGCCAATCCCTTCCACGGCGTTTGAACACTCACCGACGATTTCAATATCGCTCTGCTCTTGCAAAAATACGCGCAGGTTTTCCCGTGCTAACGGTTCATCATCGACAATTAAGACTCTAATCATGCCTCATCCCTCCATGGCAGTCGTAACGTTATTCGGGTGTAACTATCAGGCTCACAGGCGACGCTGATCCCATAGTCATCGCCAAACCGTTCACGTAAACGCTTATCCACCAGATTCATCCCCAGCCCGCTGGCATTGGTTACCGGTTGATACAAACCGGCATTATCTTCGATCTCCAGCATTAAATGTTGCCCTTCACGGCGCGCGCTAATTGCCACTCTCCCGGTATCCAGTAGTTGCGATGTCCCATGTTTAATGGCGTTTTCGACTATCGGTTGTAGGGTAAACGCAGGCAACTGCTGCTGGGATAATTCCTCCGGAATAGAAATATTGACCTGCAAGCGCGACTGAAAACGCGCCTTTTCAATTTGCAGATAAGCGTTCACATGTTCAATCTCGTCAGCGAGAGTAACAAACTCCGAAGGCCGCTTTAAGTTTTTGCGGAAAAAAGTAGAAAGATACTGCACCAGTTGACTGGCCTGCTCACTGTCGCGGCGGATCACCGCTTTAATGGTATTAAGCGCATTGAACAGGAAATGGGGATTCACCTGGGCGTGTAACAGCTTGATTTCCGACTGCGTAAGCATCGCTTTTTGCCGCTCATACTGCCCGGCGAGGATCTGCGCCGAAAGGAGTTGTGCGATCCCCTCACCCAGCGTGCGGTTGATCGAACTGAACAGGCGGTTTTTCGCTTCATACAATTTGATGGTTCCCACCACCCGCTGATTTTCGCCACGCAATGGAATAACCAGCGTTGAACCTAACTTGCACTGCGGGTGCAGAGAACAACGGTAAGGCACTTCGTTGCCGTCGGCGTACACCACTTCGCCGGTTTCTATCGCTTTTAAGGTGTACGTAGAAGAGATTGGCTTACCGGGCAGATGGTGATCATCGCCAATTCCGGTAAACGCCAGCAGTTTCTCACGATCGGTAATCGCCACCGCCCCAATATCCAGCTCTTTATAGAGCACTTGCGCCACTTTCATGCTGTTCACTTCATTAAAGCCCTGGCGCAAAATCCCTTCTGTCGAGGCTGCCACTTTCAGCGCCGTGGCAGAAAAAGCCGAAGTGTATTTTTCAAACATCGCGCGCTTATCAAGCAAAATGCGCATAAACAGCGCCGCGCCCACGGTGTTGGTTACCATCATCGGCGCAGCGATATTACTCACCAGACGCACGGCGTCTTCATAAGGTCGGGCAATCGCCAGAATAATCAGCATCTGCACCATTTCCGCGACGAATGTAACAGCACCTGCGGTAATCGGATTAAAGACTTTATCGGTGCGCCCGCGACGGATCAGGATGCTGTGTACCAGCCCCCCGAGCAAACCTTCGACGATGGTCGAGATCATGCAACTCAGCGCGGTCATACCTCCCATCGAGTAACGATGTAACCCGCCGGTCAGACCAACCAGCCCGCCCACCACCGGGCCGCCCAGTAAGCCGCCCATCACCGCGCCAATCGCCCGGGTGTTGGCAATAGAATCGTCAATGTGCAGCCCGAACCAGGTGCCCATGATGCAGAAGATGGAAAAGACGATATAGCAGAGAAATTTATGCGGCAGACGAACCGTGACCTGCATTAATGGTATGAATAATGGCGTTTTACTCATTAACCACGCGATAACCAGAAAAACGCACATCTGCTGAAGCAGCAGCAACACCAGATTAAAATCGTACATACCCGCAAACCACAGATCCCTTAAACATGCGTAACATACATTGCCTGCGTTTAACTTTCTTTGAACTCTTGCAGAAAAATGAGAATTCGTGATTACGATCACTCAAAACAATCTGGCAAAAACAAAATCACCCTGAAGATGAACAAAAAACGGGCAAAACTACCTGGTTCGCAAAACTACGTCTAAAGTTAAACCGGGACCTCGCGAGCAAGGGTGGTAGGATGGATGGCGCTTTACACAATTGGTGAAGTGGCGTTGCTTTGTGATATCAATCCTGTCACGTTACGCGCGTGGCAGAGACGTTACGGATTGCTGAAACCACAGCGGACCGACGGCGGTCATCGCCTGTTCAACGATGCGGATATCGACCGGATCCGGGAGATCAAACGCTGGATCGACAACGGCGTGCAGGTGAGCAAAGTCAAAATGCTACTCAGTAATGAAAATGTTGATGTGCAGAACGGCTGGCGCGATCAGCAAGAAACTCTGCTTAATTACCTGCAAAGCGGCAATCTGCAAAGTCTGCGAATGTGGATCAAAGAGCGCGGTCAGGATTATCCCGCTCAGACCCTCACCACACATCTGTTTATTCCTCTGCGCCGACGGCTTCAGTGTCAGCAGCCAACCCTCCAGACGTTGCTGGCGATCCTTGATGGCGTGTTGATCAACTACATCGCCATTTGTCTGGCCTCGGCACGTAAAAAACAGGGCAAAGATGCGCTGGTCGTCGGCTGGAATATTCAGGACACCACCCGCCTGTGGCTGGAAGGCTGGATCGCCAGCCAACAGGGATGGCGTATTGATGTTCTCGCTCACTCGCTCAATCAGCTACGCCCGGAACTGTTCGAAGGCCGAACATTATTGGTATGGTGCGGTGACAACCAGTCTCCCGCCCAGCAGCAGCAACTTACCCACTGGCAAGAGCAAGGACATGATATTTTTCCGCTTGGCATTTAATGATTCGTTAACAAATGCGCTTTACTGTACAATCCTTTCGTTAACATAAGGAGTGCATTATGCGCATAGCTAAAATTGGGGTTATCACCCTGTTCCTGTTGATGGCGTTAGGCGGTATCGGTGGCGTCATGCTCGCAGGTTATACCTTTATTTTGCGTGCTGGCTAAGTCGCTGCACCAGCCGTTCAAACAGGCGGTCTACGATGATCGCCGCCAGTGCCACCAGCAACGCCCCCTGAATGACATAAGCGGTATTAAATCCGCTAAGTCCGATGATGATCGGCGTTCCCAGCGTGCTGGCCCCGACCGTTGAGGCGATGGTCGCCGTGCCAATGTTGATAATCACCGAAGTCCGCACGCCAGCCAGAATCACTGGTGCGGCCAACGGTAACTCCACTTTACGCAATCGCTGACTCCGGCTCATTCCCATACCTTTGGCAACGTCTGTCACGCTATCATCAATCGCTCCCAGTCCGGCAAGTGTCGCCTGTAAGATGGGCAATACACCATAAAGGATCAGCGCAATAATCGCTGGCTGCAGACCAAACCCCATCACCGGAACGGCAATCGCCAGTACCGCTACGGGTGGAAAAGTCTGCCCAACGGCGGCTATGTTTTCCACCATCGGGCGAAACTCCGCGCCCCACGCGCGAGTGACCGCAATTCCTGCACCGACGCCAATAGCCACGGCAAACAAACTTGAGATCCCCACCAGCCAGAAATGGGCCAGCGCCAGGGAAGCAAAACTTTCTTGCTGATAAACAGGCCGCGGCAGTTGTGGGAATAAGGCACCGAACAGCGGCTGGCTGTATGGCAGCCAGAAAATCAGCGCCACAAACAGGGCAATCAACCAGAAAAGCGGATCGCGCACTATTTTCATGCGATTACGCCTCCATCAGCAGATCCTGAAAATGCAGTGTGCCGCAAGGTTGGCCTTGAGCGTTAACCACCGGCAGCACTTCACAGCCACGGGCGACAAACAATGAGAGTGCATCACGTAGCGTCATCTCTTCTGCCAGCGCCTCACCTTCAGCACGTTCGTTGCGGCGCACATAATCGGTCACACTGCGTAACGATAACAGGCGCACGCCCAGCTCGCTGTGACCAAAAAACTGGCGCACAAAATCATTCGCCGGACGGGTAAGCATCGCCAGCGGATTGCCCTGCTGCACCACTTCACCATGATCCATCAGCACCAGATGCTCCGCCAGGCGCAGCGCCTCATCGATATCGTGAGTCACCAGCACAATGGTGCGCCCCAGCAAACGGTGAATGCGCGTCATCTCTTGTTGCAACGCGCCGCGCGTTACCGGATCCAGTGCGCCAAACGGTTCATCCATCAGCAAGACTTGTGGATCGGCAGCCAGTGCACGGGCAACCCCCACGCGCTGCTGCTGACCGCCGGAAAGCTGATGCGGATAACGCTCGCGTAAATTTGCCTCCAGCCCCAGTAGCGCCATTAATTCGTCGATACGATCGTCAATTCGCGCCCGCGACCATTTTTGTAATTGCGGTACGGTGGCGATATTTTGCGCCACGCTCCAGTGGGGAAATAAACCTATCGACTGAATGGCGTAGCCCATTCGGCGGCGCAGCTCCAGCACTGGCAGCGAACGAATCTCTTCTCCGGCAAAACGGATCACGCCACTGTCGTGCTCCACCAGGCGGTTGATCATCTTCAGAGTGGTTGATTTACCGGAGCCTGACGTGCCAATCAGCACCGAAAAGCTCCCCTCCTGAAAATTGAGATTGAGATCGTTAACGGCCTTTTGCGTGCCGAACTGTTTGCTGACATGGCTAAATTCAATCATGACTTTTCACCTTCAGCAGTGCGATAACCAAATCGAACAGCGCGTCGATCAGCACCGCCAGTACAATCACCGGGATCACCCCCAGCAACACTAAATCAATGGCACTGCTTAACAGTCCCTGAAAAACCAGCGCACCAAAACCGCCCGCGCCAATTAACGCCGCAATCACCGCCATACCGACGGTCTGCACCATTACCACCCGCAGACTGCGCAGAAATACCGGCAGCGCCAGAGGTAACTGGACATGAAGGAATCGCTGCCCCCCGCTCATGCCCATTGCTCTGGCGCTTTCCAGCACATCGCGCGGGATCTGGTTCAAGCCCACTACCACGCCGCGCACCAGCGGCAACAAGGCATAGAGCACCAGGGCAATCAATGCTGGCGTCATGCCTGTTCCTGCTATGCCGAGCGTCCCCAGCCACGGAAAGGTAGCGGCCAGTCCGGCAAGCGGTGCGATCAACAAACCAAACAGCGCCACCGAAGGCACGGTCTGAATGACATTGAGTAAAGAAAAAATCGCCCCCTGCCGCGCGGTGGAAAAGTAGCACCAGACGCCCAATGGTACGCCGATAACCAGCGCAGGCAGTACCGAACCAAACAGCAGTGCCAGATGTTGAGCCAGTGCATCATCGAATACATCCTGACGGTTGGCATACTCTTTCATTAATGAAAGATCGTTAAGCGTGCCAGAGAACAGTAACCACAACGGAATAATGGCGATCTGAATATGCAGCAACCAGCGCCATAGCGGATGCGTGGAAATTCGCCGGATAGCATCGCTACAGGCCAGCAGCGCCAACGCCGCAGCCAGCCAGAAGCCACTGCCGAGGCTGGTACGCGCCAGGGCGCTACCACTTTGCGCCAGTTGCGTCGCGGCTTTTCCTGCCCCCCATACCAGCAAAATAAACACCAGTTGCGCGAGGAGAAAAGCAAAAATGCTGCCTTTTCTTCCGGAAACGAAACAAGCAGTCAGCCATGCGCAACCAACGCCCACCAGCATCCAGATGGTTTGCGGCCACAACTGCCAGAGTTGTCGACCTTCACCAGAAACTAATCGGTTAGGTGCGTAACTGATAAACGGCAACGCCGCTGCTATTGCCATCAGTAACAGCAGCAACGCCAGAACAGAGTTAATACGAAGATGCGCCACGGGAAATTACTTCGTCCATCCTTTTTGTTTCAGGTAGTCGGCAGCCACTTTTTTCGCGTCCAGCCCTTCTACAGCAATACTGGCATTCAATTGCTGCAACGTCTTTTCATCGAGGCTGGCGAAGACAGGCTGTAGCCACTGCGCCATTTGCGGATACTCTTTCAACACCGACGCACGCACCACTGGCGCAGGCGCGTAAATTGGCTGGACACCTTTCGGATCGCTTAATGTTTGTAGCCCCAGCGCTGCTACCGGGCCGTCAGTACCGTAGGCCATCGCCGCATTAACGCCGGACGTTTGCTGGGCTGCGGCTTTAATCGTCACTGCCGTGTCGCCACCTGCCAGTGACAGCAACTGCTCCTGATCGAGTTTAAATTCATAGGCTTTTTCAAAAGCGGGCAACGCATCGGCGCGTTCAATAAACTCTGCCGAGGCCGCCAGTTTAAAGGTGCCACCGTCTTTCAGATAACGACTGAGATCGGCAAGCGAAGTGAGTTTGTTTTTTTCTGCCATATCCTGACGCACGGCGATGGTCCAGGTGTTATTCGCAGGTGCGGGCGTCAGCCAGATTAACTGGTTTTGCTCTGCATCGAGTTTTTTGACCTTCTCGTAGCCTTGTTGCGCGTTTTTCCATGCCGCATCGTTTTCATCTTTAAAGAAGAAAGCACCATTGCCGGTGTATTCCGGGTAAATATCCAGTTCGCCCGAAGTAATCGCCCCGCGCACCACTGGCGTGGTGCCAAGCTGGACTTTATTTACCGTGGGAACGCCGTGGTTTTCCAGCACCTGCAAAATGATGTTGCCGAGCAGTGCGCCTTCGGTATCGATTTTCGAACCGACTTTAACGGGGGAAGCCGCCTGTAGCGGCAGGCTCACGGCGGCTATCAAAACCAGTGAACCGGCCTGGAGCTTTGAGAGTGGCATGATGCTTTCCTCATTCTTTTACTGTTGTTTTCAGAGAATTAAGAAAAAAGCATAGTTGATAATGACGGGATTAGCCTGACAGGACGAATTCAGTGGCAGAATCAGATAAATACTTAAGAGGGAAATACTGCCCGCGTTTTCCTGCCGGATGCGGCGTGAGCGCCTTATCCAGTCTACAGGGTGTTTGCAACCTGTAGGCCTGATAAGCGCAGCACATCAGGCAAAGGGCGCAAACGTCGCGCCCTTCATAAAGAGTTACAGCAACTCAAACTCGCCTTTCTTAACGCGTGCAGAATCAGTGCCGATAAAAACGTTGAACTTGCCGGGTTCGGCGTCATATTTCATCTGCTGATTCCAGAACTTCAACGCCTCAATATCGATCGGGAAGCTGACGGTTTGGGTTTCACCCGGTTTCAGGGTGATTTTCTCAAAGCCTTTCAGTTGTTTCACCGGACGGCTCATGGAAGCCGTCACATCCTGCAAGTACATCTGGACAACCGTCGCCCCTTCGCGTTTGCCGGTATTTGTCACCTGCACGCTGGCGGTCACTTTGCCGTCACGCTTCATGGTCGGCGCAGAAAGTTTCACATCAGAGACGGTGAAAGTGGTATAGCTCAGACCATAACCGAACGGATAAAGCGCCCCGTTTGCTTCATCGAAATAACGTGAAGTGTATTTGTTTGGCTTGTCGGCGTTATACGGACGCCCCGTGTTCAGATGGCTGTAATAAACCGGAATCTGCCCGACAGAACGCGGGAAGGACATCGGCAGCTTGCCAGACGGGTTGTAATCGCCAAACAGCACATCGGCAATCGCATTCCCGCCTTCAGTACCGGCAAACCAGGTTTCCAGAATCGCGTCGGCTTGCTGATCTTCTTTCACCAGCGCCAGCGGGCGACCGTTCATTAACACCAGCACCAGCGGTTTACCAGTGGCTTTCAGGGCAGCAATCAAATCGCGCTGGCTTTGCGGGATGGTGATATCGGTACGGCTGGAGGCTTCGTGCGCCATCCCCTGAGCTTCACCGACCACAGCCACCACCACATCAGCTTGTTTCGCGGTCTGCACCGCTTCATCAATCATCTCTTGCGGCGAGCGCGGATCGACTTTTACCGCTTCTTCATACTGATTCAGGAAGTCTATAATGCCTTTATCACTGGTAACGTTCGCCCCTTTGGCGTACAGCACTTTACCGTTTTCACCAACGGCATTTTTAATCCCGGTTAGCACAGTCACGGATTGATCGACGACACCTGCTGCCGACCAGCTTCCCATTACGTCACGTTTGCTGTCTGCCAGTGGGCCAACCACCGCAATGGTTGCCGATTTTTTCAGCGGTAACGTTTCGAGACGGTTTTTCAGCAACACCAGGCTTTCGCGCGCCACTTCACGTGCTTCTTTGCGGTGCAAACGGCTTTCGGCATTGGTATCCGCCGGGTCAGACTCTTTCGGCCCAAGATGGCTGTACGGATCGTTAAACAACCCCATATCGTATTTAACGTTCAACACGTGGCGAGTGGCGTCATCCAGTTCTTCCATCGTCACTTTGCCGGATTTGATCAAACCAGGCAGATACTTCGAGTAATACTCGTCACTCATGCTCATATTGATACCGGACTTAAGCGCCACCCGCACCGCATCTTCCGGGTCTGCCGCCGTGCCGTGTTTGATCAGCTCTTTGATTGCACCATGATCGGAAACCGTGATGCCTTTAAAACCCCACTGATCGCGCAGAACATCTTTCAGCAACCAGGAATCGGAAGTTGCCGGTGTACCATTGAGCGAGTTCAGCGCCACCATCACCGCGCCGCTGCCTGCATCCAGCCCCGCTTTGTACGGCGGCATATAATCATTAAACAGACGCTGCGGACTCATATCGACGGTGTTGTACTCTTTACCGCCTTCTACCGCACCGTAAGCAGCGAAGTGTTTAACGCTGGTCATCACCGAGTAGCGATCTGCCGGACTTTTGCCCTGCATCGCTTCAACCATAGTTTTACCCATAATTGAGGTGAGATACGTATCTTCGCCAAAACCTTCGGAAGCTCGTCCCCAGCGCGGATCGCGCGAGACGTCGACCATCGGCGCCCAGGTCATGTTCAGGCCATCGTCTGCCGCTTCATAAGCTGAAACGCGCCCCACGGTTTTCAATGCATCGAGGTTAAAAGAGGACGCCAGACCAAGGCTAATCGGGAAAACGGTACGCTGACCGTGCAGCACGTCGTAGGCAAAGAAGAGAGGAATTTTCAGGCGGCTTAGTTCCATCACCTGATCCTGCATGGCGCGGATATCCTGGCGAGTCACGGTGTTAAAAATCGCCCCCACCTGCCCATCTTTGATCATCTCGCGGATCGCCTCTTTCGGGTTATCCGGGCCAACGCTGATTAAACGAAGCTGACCAATTTTCTCATCAACCGTCATTTTCTTGAGCAGATCGGTGACGAATGCATCCCGCGCTTCGGGCGTTAATGGATGGTTGCCGAACAAATCATCCGCCAGTGCTGGTTGTAGGGCCAGACTCACCGCGATACCTACTGAACATAGCCATTTCATATGGATTTTTCTTCCTCTGTTGCCCGACGTGGCAGCGAAAATGGTGCAAAAACCGTAGTTTGCCATAAGCATGATGGAGAGAGAAAAAGAATGCTCTGTTTATTGTCTGAATTTTCAAAATATTCACTCGCTGAATTGTCGTACAAGGCGCTATTCTAGTTTGTGATGTTTTTTCGCCACCACAAGGAGTGGAAAATGTCTTCCATGACAACAACTGATAATAAAGCCTTTTTGAATGAACTTGCCCGCCTGGTGGGTCATTCACACCTGCTCACCGATCCCGCAAAAACGGCCCGCTATCGCAAGGGCTTCCGCTCCGGTCAGGGCGACGCGCTGGCCGTTGTTTTCCCAGGCTCGCTACTGGAGTTGTGGCGGGTACTGAAAGCCTGCGTCACCGCTGACAAAATTATTCTGATGCAAGCCGCCAATACCGGCCTGACCGAAGGCTCCACGCCAAACGGTAACGATTATGATCGCGATATCGTTATCATCAGCACCCTGCGACTCGACAAACTGCACGTTCTCGGCAAGGGTGAGCAAGTGCTGGCATATCCTGGCACCACGCTTTATTCGCTGGAAAAAGCCCTGAAACCATTGGGGCGCGAACCGCACTCGGTGATTGGTTCATCCTGCATTGGCGCATCAGTCATCGGGGGGATCTGTAACAACTCCGGCGGCTCGCTGGTACAGCGTGGTCCGGCGTATACCGAAATGTCGTTGTTCGCGCGCATTGATGAAAACGGCAAACTGACGCTGGTCAACCATCTGGGGATTGATCTGGGCGAAACGCCGGAGCAGATCCTCAGCAAACTGGATGACGATCGCATCAAAGATGACGATGTACGCCACGATGGCCGCCACGCCCACGATTATGATTATGTTCACCGAGTGCGTGACATCGAAGCCGACACCCCCGCACGTTATAACGCTGACCCGGATCGACTGTTTGAAGCCTCCGGCTGCGCCGGTAAGCTGGCGGTATTCGCGGTACGTCTCGACACTTTCGCAGCAGAGAAAAATCAGCAGGTGTTTTATATCGGCACCAATCAGCCGGAAGTCCTGACTGAAATCCGCCGCCATATTCTGGCCAATTTTGAAAATCTGCCGGTTGCCGGGGAATACATGCACCGGGATATCTACGATATCGCGGAAAAATACGGCAAAGACACCTTCCTGATGATCGATAAACTTGGCACCGACAAGATGCCACTCTTCTTTAATATCAAAGGGCGTACCGATGCGATGCTGGAAAAAGTAAAATTCTTCCGCCCGCATTTTACCGACCGTGCGATGCAGAAATTCGGCCATCTGTTCCCCAGCCATTTGCCCCCGCGTATGAAAAGCTGGCGCGATAAATATGAACATCATCTGCTGTTAAAAATGGCGGGCGATGGCATTGGCGAAGCCAAATCCTGGCTGGTGGATTATTTCAAACAGGCGGAAGGTGATTTCTTTGTCTGTACGCCGGAGGAAGGCAGCAAAGCATTTTTGCACCGTTTCGCAGCAGCAGGTGCGGCAATTCGTTATCAGGCGGTGCATTCCGATGAAGTCGAAGACATTCTGGCACTGGATATCGCTCTGCGTCGTAATGACACCGAGTGGTATGAGCATTTGCCACCGGAGATCGATAGCCAGTTAGTGCATAAACTCTATTACGGCCATTTTATGTGTTACGTCTTCCACCAGGATTACATCGTTAAAAAAGGTGTGGATGTGCATGCGTTGAAGGAGCAGATGCTGGAACTATTGCAGCAGCGCGGCGCACAATATCCCGCCGAACATAACGTTGGTCATTTGTATAAGGCACCGGAGACGCTGCAGAAGTTTTATCGCGAGAACGATCCGACCAACAGTATGAACCCGGGGATCGGTAAAACCAGCAAGCGAAAAAACTGGCAGGAAGTAGAGTAAATACGGCTGGATGCCTGATGCAGATGTAGGCCAGATAAGATGCGCAGGCATCGCATCAGGTACGGGCACCTAAT
>NZ_KE137146.1:230188-305342 GCF_000408525.1 Escherichia sp. KTE96
CACGGGCACCTAATACCGGATGCGGCGTGAACGCCTTATCCTGCCTACCCTTAATCGTTCTGAGCCATCTGCCCAGCCGCCATCTGGGCGGCTTTTTGTTTTTTATAGCTCAACGCCGCTGCCGGAACAGGCATCACTTTGCCGGTTTCAATCCACGTGCGTAAACGACTCGCATCGGCAAAATGGGTATATTTGCCAAATGCATCCATCACCACCAACGCCACCGGTTTATTATTGAAGACCGTACGCATTACCAGGCAATGCCCCGCCGCATTAGTAAAACCGGTTTTGGTTAACTGGATATTCCAGTTATCGCGATACACCAGGTGGTTAGTATTACGGAATGGCAAGGTATAAGCCGGGTTTGAGAAGGTCGCCATCTCTTCGCGAGTGGTACTTAACTGACCAATCAACGGATACTGTTTGGTGGCAATCAGCAGTTTGGTTAAATCACGGGCAGTTGAAACGTTATGCACCGACAATCCGGTCGGTTCAACGAAGCGCGTGTTGTTCATTCCGAGAGATTTCGCTTTCGCATTCATCGCATTAATAAATGCGTTATAGCCACCAGGATAATGGTGCGCCAGGCTTGCCGCTGCGCGGTTTTCTGAAGACATCAGCGCCAACAACAGCATCTCTTTGCGGCTGATTTCGCTGTTCAGTCGCACGCGCGAATAAACGCCTTTCATCTCTGGCGTCTGGCTGATATCCACTTTCAGTTTTTCATCCAGCGGCAATCGTGCGTCAAGCACCACCATCGCAGTCATTAATTTGGTAATTGAAGCAATCGGACGCACCAAATCCGGGTGGTTCGAATAGATCACTTTGTTGGTATTGAGATCAACAATCATCGCACTACCGGAGGCAATTTCCGGCTGCGAAGCTGTAGTCGCGGCTGCCGTTTTGGCAACGGCCTGAGGCGCAAAAGGCACAGCCAGCATCAGGGCCAGGCTAAATAAAGAAACTCGAAATTTCGGCATGATGAGCATTCAGATAGTGGTTCACGCGCATGGGTTGCGCACCGCCGGAGTAAGGATTTACTGAGGCTGGCGAGGCCATCATAACGAGCAAAAAGTGCGATCGTCAAAGGAGAATCGTGAGGAAATGCTGCATTGCTGATATTTACGCCAACAATGCAGCACAAAAGAACTTTCTAGAACAGGCGATAACCGTAACCCCACAGAATAACGGTAATGGCGAGCAGCACTTCCAGCACCAGCACGCCAATCGCCAGTGTCGAACTGGAGAAGCTAAGACCTTCCTCTTTGTTGATATTCAGGAAGCTTGGAATACCGAGATAAAGCAGATAGCCGGTGTAAAACAGCGCCACCGTTCCCACCAGCGCACACAGCCAGACCAACGGGTAAAGCGCCACCAGGCCGCTTAAAAACAGCGGTGTTGCAACGTAGCCCGCGAAAACCATACAGTGCGCAAGCCACGGGCGCTGTGGGTAATTGCGTGCCATCCACCAGATGACTCGTCCCATCACTGCCACCCCAGCCAGCATAACGCCATAAAACAAGACAGCCAGCGCCAGTCCGGTAAACCAGGATAACTTCAGGATAGTGCCATCGCCAAAATTCCAGCCGATTTGTGTAGTGCCAATAAAGGCGCAGATCACCGGGATCGCCGCCATCAGCAGAACGTGGTGGGTGTAGTGATGAGAAATCGTTTCGTTTTCACGATTAATCACCTGCATTTCACGATCGGGATGGGAAAACAGTCCCCAGACATGGCTCATACCGCCCCCTTGTTGTGAGTTCATGAACCTGACAGTTCAAGTATAAGTCAGCTTGTGGTTATTTTTTGTTCTGACGCAAAATTTGCGTCGCGTGATAAAACGCCTTCTCCTGCGTAAACAATTCACAGGGTGTATGCTTACAGACAATCAAACGGAGACAGACCGACCTATGGATCTCAATACACTCATCTCACAATATGGTTATGCCGCGCTGGTGCTCGGTAGTCTGGCAGAGGGTGAAACCGTGACATTGCTGGGAGGCGTTGCGGCACATCAGGGATTATTAAAATTCCCACTGGTGGTTCTTTCTGTGGCGCTTGGCGGCATGATTGGCGACCAGGTGCTTTATCTGTGCGGACGGCGATTTGGCGGCAAACTGTTACGCCGTTTATCAAAACATCAGGACAAAATTGAGCGCGCACAAAAGCTGATCCAGCGTCATCCTTATCTGTTTGTCATCGGCACGCGTTTTATGTACGGCTTTCGGGTGATTGGCCCAACGCTAATTGGTGCCAGCCAGCTCCCACCGAAAATCTTTCTGCCACTGAATATTCTCGGCGCGCTGGCCTGGGCGCTGATTTTTACCGCTATTGGTTACGCGGGAGGCCAGGTGATTGCGCCGTGGCTGCACAATCTCGATCAGCATTTGAAACACTGGATTTGGTTGATTCTGGTCGTGGTTCTGGTGGTTGGCGTGCGCTGGTGGCTGAAACGGCGTGGGAAGAGAAACGCTGGATAAACCTAACGTCCCCACAGGCATACTCATCAGCTACGTTTATAACCACCACCCAGCGCACCGGTGAGCTGAATGGACGCATCCAGCCATTGCCCTTGCAAAAGCAGACCGTTCGCCCGTTCACGGAGCGCCGGGATTCGGGCTTCGCTGATGCGAGAACCTGCGATGATACCTGCGTTAAAACGCGCCTGCGCCAGACCAACTACCCGCAGGGCATCGCGCTCAATTTGCGCCTGATGCTGATTTTTCTCCGCCAGTGTCTGAACCTGAGTTGCTGCCCGCGCCACGTCATTCACCGCTTCAACCACCGCTTTGTTGTAACTGGCGATCGACAAATTGCTTTCGGCTTTCACAATATCAAGGTTGGCGTTAAGACGACCACTATCGAAAATAGGTAGCGTCAGACCTGCCGTAACGCCCATTTGCTGCGCAGAATGACGGAACAAATCGCTTAAGTGCAGCGCATCTTGTTGCAGAAAGGCCATCAGGTTGATGTCGGGGTAAAAGGCAGCTTTTGCCGCATCGATGGTGCTTAAGGATGATGCAACGTACCAGTGTGCCGCCTGTAAGTCTGCCCGGCGAGCCAGCAAAGAATAGCCCAGGTCGTCAGGAAGTTTGCTTTCCACTTTGGGCAGCGCAACCGGATGCAGTTTTAAGGCGTTCGTCTGGCTGTTAGTCAGCGCAGTTAGCCGCGCCTCAATAATTTTCATTTTCCCCGCGACATCGTTGAGCTGTTGCCGGGTTTTGCTGGCATTGATATCGGTTTCGACACCTTCAACCGACGAGGTAATGCCGCGCAGATATAACTGGCGGTCGGTCGCGATAATCGTGTTCTGCTCTTTTTCGATTTGCTGCAAGACAGTGTTTAAAGCTGCCAGGGTTTGCCACTCCCAGTACAAACGAGCCACACTGCCTGCCAGCAATTGCCGGGTCTGCTCGCGTTCTGCCGCCTGCGCTTTTACCGTACCGAGGCGCGCAGTCACTTCCGCCCGATTCTTTCCCCAGATATCGAGATGCCAGCCCGCCATTAAACCAAAGGTGCCGTTGGTGTACCAGGGGCCGGTAGTGCCTGCGGCAGGATCGTCCAGGGCAAACGGTCCCATTAACCCTTCTGCCGACATTTTTTGCCGTTCCATATCCGCAGAAAAATCGAGCTGTGGACCATCCTGGACGGCGACGGCCTTCGCCTGTGCTTCAGCCAGTTGAATGCGCTGTTCAGCAACCTGCATATCCGGCGCGTTCTGTATGGCATTATTAATTAAGGAAGTGAGTTGATTATCGTGATGTTCCAGCCACCACTGACTGTCCGGCCAGCCGTTTTTCAGAGATACCGGTAATGCGGTGTCAACATGTGTGGCGGGCGTTTGCTGGCTTAAAGCCTGGCGTGTTTCATGCATAGGCGCACACCCGGCCAGAGTAAGTAACAACGGAAAACAGGCGATTGCCGGATAAAAGGAATCACGATTCATGGGGGAGTAATCAGGTAAGAAAAGGTGCGCGGAGATTACCGTGTGTTGCGATATATTTTTTAGTTTCGCGTGGCAATACATCAGTGGCAATAAAGCGACATATTCAGAAAAATATAAAGTAAGTGAATGATATTCTCCGATTTATCTTAATTCTTTATGAATGGCGGCAAAGGGTTTTGTTTTTTCCTATACTTATTTAGCACTCACAAATAAAGGAACGCCAATGAAAATTATACTCTGGGCAGTATTGATTATTTTCCTGATTGGGCTACTGGTGGTGACTGGCGTATTTAAGATGATATTTTAAAATTAATTAATGTCATCAGCTCCGAAAATAATGAGGATATTTCAGTCTCTCATCCTGTTGCGCCCCTGTCATGTACATTGCTTCATATAATCACTGGCGCAAGGAGCACGCAGGGGGTGGATAATCACCTCCTCCCCCTGCCCCCCGGCTTATCCCTTATGACTATCGGGTCGATGATTTTTAGAGTTTTTCTATATCAATCGCCTGAATAGCCCTTGCAATATCAGGGGAATTATTCAACACCCGAACATGATGAAATAAATCCGTTGCTTCATCATATTCTTTACGCAAATAACTCAACCACTGCTTAATCCGTGCGACGTGATATAACCCGGTATCGCCCTGTTTTTCCAGACGGGTATATTTTTGCAGCAATGCAACGACCTCCGGCCACGGCATCCGCGGTTCGTTATATTTCACCACTCGGCTCAGGTTAGGAATATTAAGCGCCCCACGCCCAATCATCACCGCGTCACAACCGCTGATAGCTATACATTGTTGCGCACTCTGCCAGTCCCAGATTTCTCCGTTGGCAATAACCGGAATGGCCAATCGCTGACGAATATCGCCTATCGCCTGCCAGTCGATATGCTCTGCACGGTAACCCTGCTCCTTTGTCCGCCCATGAACGACCAGTTCCGTAGCCCCAGCCTGCTGGACAGCATCGGCAATTTCAAACTTCTTATCACCGCTGTCCCAACCAAGCCGCACTTTCACACTGACGGGTAAATGCGCCGGTACAGCTTCGCGCATCGCTTTTGCCCCCTGATAGATAAGTTCAGGATCTTTGAGTAACGTTGCCCCGCCGCCACTGCCGTTAACCGTTTTCGACGGGCAACCGCAGTTGAGATCCACGCCCCAGGAACCCAACTCCACCGCACGGGCGGCGTTCTCTGCTAACCATTGCGGGAACTGACCCAGCAGTTGTACCCGCACCAGTGTCCCGGAAGGCGTTCGACTGGCGTTTTGCAGCTCAGGACAAATGCGATGAAAAACTTTTACCGGCAGCAGTTGATCCACCACGCGGACAAATTCGGTGATGCACAGATCGTAGTCATTAACTTCGGTCAGTAATTCACGCACCAGGGAGTCAAGCACACCCTCCATCGGTGCCAGTAACACACGCATATCATCACCCGCAAAAAAATGAGGCGCTATGGTAGCGCCTCCGGTCAACGGATTAAAGGTCTGCAGAGAGGGATTGCTGCAAACTACAATCCCTCTCTATGCTTGATGTATGGCTGGCGCGCTTTCTGATCTGCAAAAGTATGGTATGCCTGAGTTCGCTGCTCACATCGTCATGCCCTGGCGCGAAAAATAAGCGATGTTTTCTTAATGTGATCGGTAGCACATTTTATAGATTAATTGTATGATGAATCCATCTCATCTGGGGTGTTGATTATGAGTAAGACACTGAACATTATCTGGCAATATTTACGCGCTTTTGTCCTGATTTATGCCTGCCTGTATGCAGGCATTTTCATTGCTTCCCTGCTACCGGTAACCATTCCGGGCAGCATCATCGGGATGCTAATCCTGTTTGTCCTGCTGGCCTTGCAAATTCTTCCGGCGAAGTGGGTCAATCCGGGGTGTTACGTACTGATTCGCTATATGGCACTGTTGTTTGTGCCAATTGGCGTAGGCGTAATGCAATATTTTGATTTGCTACGCGCACAGTTTGGCCCGGTGGTGGTTTCCTGTGCCATTAGTACGCTGGTGGTTTTTCTGGTGGTGAGCTGGAGTTCGCACCTGGTACACGGTGAACGTAAAGTCATAGGTCAGAAAGGATCAGAAAAATGATGGCGAATATCTGGTGGTCATTACCGTTGACATTGATTGTCTTTTTTGCCGCCCGCAAACTGGCAACACGGTATAAGTTTCCGTTGCTTAACCCGTTGCTGGTGGCAATGGTGGTGATCATTCCTTTTTTAATGCTGACCGGCATCTCTTACGACAGCTACTTTAAAGGTAGCGAAGTGTTAAACGATCTGTTGCAACCGGCGGTGGTCGCACTGGCCTATCCTTTATATGAACAACTGCACCAGATCCGCGCGCGCTGGAAATCCATCATCACTATCTGTTTTATCGGTAGCGTGGTCGCGATGGTGACGGGGACTTGCGTAGCATTGTTGATGGGCGCTTCACCGGAAATCGCTGCATCAATATTACCGAAATCGGTTACCACACCAATTGCGATGGCCGTTGGTGGCAGTATTGGCGGTATTCCGGCAATCAGCGCGGTTTGTGTGATTTTTGTCGGTATTTTGGGTGCGGTGTTTGGTCATACGCTACTCAATGCGATGCGTATTCGTACCAAAGCAGCGCGTGGCCTGGCGATGGGGACGGCCTCTCACGCCCTCGGAACAGCGCGCTGTGCCGAGCTGGATTATCAGGAAGGCGCATTTAGTTCGCTGGCGTTGGTGTTATGCGGGATTATTACCTCGCTGGTTGCACCATTTCTTTTCCCGATTATTCTGGCAGTAATGGGCTAAAATTTGCGATGCGTCGCGCATTTTTGATGTAAGTTTCACGCGTTGCATAATTAATGAGATTCAGATCACATATAAAGCCATAATGGGTTCGTAAACTGTTATCCCATTACATGATTATGAGGCAACGCCATGCATCCACGTTTTCAAACTGCTTTTGCCCAACTTGCGGATAACTTGCAATCTGCACTGGAACCCATTCTGGCAGATAAGTATTTCCCCGCGTTGTTGACCAGAGAGCAGGTCTCTTCGCTGAAGAGCGCAACGGGGCTGGACGAAGACGCGCTGGCTTTCGCACTGCTACCACTGGCGGCGGCCTGTGCCCGCACGCCATTGTCGAATTTTAATGTTGGTGCCATTGCGCGCGGCGTGAGTGGAACCTGGTATTTTGGTGCCAATATGGAATTTATTGGCGCAACAATGCAGCAAACCGTTCATGCCGAACAAAGCGCAATCAGCCACGCCTGGCTGAGCGGTGAGAAAGCGCTCGCGGCCATCACCGTTAACTACACACCTTGTGGTCACTGCCGTCAGTTTATGAACGAACTGAACAGCGGGCTGGATCTACGCATTCATCTGCCGGGCCGCGAAGCGCATGCGCTGCGTGACTATTTGCCGGATGCCTTTGGGCCGAAAGATCTGGAGATTAAGACACTGCTGATGGACGAGCAGGATCACGGCTATGCGCTGACTGGCGATGCGCTTTCTCAGGCGGCAATTGCCGCGGCCAACCGTTCGCACATGCCTTACAGCAAGTCTCCAAGCGGCGTGGCGCTGGAATGCAAAGACGGTCGTATTTTCAGTGGTAGCTATGCTGAAAACGCCGCATTCAACCCAACTCTACCGCCGTTGCAGGGCGCATTAATTCTGTTAAATCTCAAAGGTTATGATTACCCGGATATTCAGCGGGCGATTCTGGCAGAAAAAGCCGATGCGCCGCTGGTTCAGTGGGATGCAACCTCGGCAACGCTGAAAGCTCTCGGTTGTCACAATATCGACCGCGTGCTTCTCGCTTAAGCCCGGTGCCGGATGCGGCGTGAACGCTTGATCCGGCCTACAGAGTGCAAAATTTCGTAGGCCGGATAAGCGTAGCGCATCCGGCATTTCTACTCACCCTGGTGTCGAAAATCCCGGCAAACAGTTTGCCGTTTCTTGCGCAAAGCCCACAGGTAAAGTAGCCTGATTGAAATTCCCCAAGATCGAGTTTTCAGCATGTTAAAGCGCGTGTTCTACAGCCTGTTAGTCCTGATCGGCTTGCTGCTGTTGACAGTGCTCGGCCTCGACCGCTGGATGAGCTGGAAAACTGCGCCTTATATCTACGATGAATTGCAGGATCTCCCCTACCGCCAGGTCGGCGTGGTACTTGGCACGGCAAAATATTATCGTACTGGGGTGATTAATCAGTATTACCGCTACCGTATTCAGGGTGCAATAAATGCCTATAACAGCGGTAAGGTGAATTATCTATTACTTAGCGGTGATAACGCATTACAGAGTTATAACGAACCGATGACCATGCGCAAAGATTTAATTGCCGCTGGCGTCGATCCGGCTGATATTGTTCTCGACTACGCCGGTTTTCGTACCCTGGATTCCATCGTGCGTACACGCAAGGTGTTCGATACCAACGACTTCATTATTATTACTCAGCGCTTCCACTGTGAGCGGGCATTATTTATCGCTCTGCATATGGGTATTCAGGCGCAGTGTTATGCCGTACCGTCACCAAAAGATATGTGGTCAGTACGTATTCGCGAATTTGCCGCCCGCTTCGGTGCGCTGGCTGACCTTTATATTTTTAAACGTGAACCGCGCTTTTTAGGACCACTGGTCCCTATTCCGGCAATGCACCAGGTGCCCGAAGATGCGCAGGGTTATCCCGCCGTCACGCCAGAACAGTTACTTGAATTACAAAAGAAACAAGGAAAGTAGTTATGGATGTTCAGCAGTTTTTTGTCATTGCCGTTTTTTTCCTTATCCCGGTATTTTGTTTTCGCGAAGCATGGAAAGGCTGGCGTGCTGGCGCAATTGATAAACGGGTTAAAAATGTGCCGGAACCGGTGTATGTCTGGCGTGAAAAAAATCCCGCTCTCTTCTTTGCTTATATAGTGGCGTATAGCGGCTTCGGTATTTTATCCATCGGTATGATTATTTATCTTATTTTTTACCGATAATATTATTTCTCGCCCACTGTTAACTATTGAGAATAATTATTATTTCCCCCGCTAAGCTGCGGATATAACATTCTGAACCGCAGCTATTTGTGAATCTTTTCACAGTTTAAATTCCCCCGCACGCTTAGCCTTAATATCAGCACGTTATATTTACTATACGTTCGCCTTAATTACCCATAGCATTAAGGAAGATCACATGCCGCAACAAAATTATCTGGATGAACTCGCTCCGGCTTTTACGCCTTTACTGGCGATTAAAGAAGCCTCTCGTTGTTTATTATGCCACGACGCCCCTTGCAGCCAGGCGTGCCCGGCGCAAACCGATCCGGGAAAATTTATTCGCTCAATCTATTTTCGTAATTTTAAAGGCGCTGCCGAGACTATTCGCGAAAATAATGCCCTCGGTGCCGTTTGTGCCAGAGTGTGCCCCACAGAAAAATTATGCCAGAGCGGTTGTACCCGCGCAGGTGTCGATGATCCGATTGATATTGCTCGCTTACAGCGTTTTGTTACTGATTTCGAACAACAAACCGGAATGGAAATTTATCAACCGGGCAGTAAGACGCTTGGTAAAGTAGCGGTTATCGGTGCTGGCCCTGCTGGGCTGCAGGCCAGCGTGACGCTAACCAACCTGGGTTACGACGTCACGGTTTACGAAAAAGAAGTACAACCAGGCGGCTGGTTGCGTAACGGCATTCCACAATTCCGTTTGCCGCAGTCGGTGCTGGATGCGGAAATCACCCGCATCGAAAAAATGGGTGTGACTATTAAGTGCAACTGTGAAATTGGCAAAACGCTCTCGCTGGAGCAACTGAAAGCAGAAAACCGCGCGGTGCTGGTAACCGTGGGGTTATCGCGTGGTTCCACCCTGCCGCTGTTTGAGCATAGCGACGTTGAGATTGCCGTCGATTTCCTGCAACGCGCACGCCTGGCACAAGGCGATATCAGCATTCCACAAAGCGCATTAATTATTGGCGGCGGCGATGTCGCGATGGACGTTGCCAGTACGCTGAAAGTTCTCGGTTGTCCGGCGGTGACCTGCGTGGCGCGTGAAGAGTTAGATGTGTTTCCGGCAAGCAAGAAAGAGTTCACCGGTGCTCAGAAATTGGGGGTATCGATTATCGATGGCTTTACGCCTGTGGCGGTAGATGGCAATAAAGTGACGTTTAAACATGTTCGTTTACCGGGCGAGCTGACGATGGCGGCAGACAAAATTATTCTCGCCATCGGTCAACATGCCGAACTTACCGCTTTTGCTACACTGGAACCCCAACGTAACACTATCGAAACGAAAAATTACCAGACCCGTGACCCGCAACTGTTTGCCGCTGGCGATATTGTTGAGGGTGATAAAACCGTGGTCTATGCCGTGAAGACCGGGAAAGAAGCCGCCGAGGCGATCCATCACTATTTAGAGGGAGCTTGCTCATGTTAACGAAAGATCTTTCTATTACCTTTTGCGGCGTGAAGTTTCCCAACCCGTTCTGCCTCTCTTCTTCGCCAGTAGGCAATTGCTATGAGATGTGTGCCAAAGCCTACGACACCGGCTGGGGCGGCGTGGTATTCAAAACTATTGGCTTTTTTATCGCTAACGAGGTTTCGCCACGTTTTGATCATCTGGTGAAAGAAGATACCGGTTTTATTGGCTTCAAAAATATGGAGCAGATTGCCGAACATCCGCTGGAAGAGAATCTGACCGCTCTGCGTCGGCTGAAAGAGGATTACCCGGACAAAGTGCTGATCGCCTCGATCATGGGGGAAAATGAGCAACAATGGGAAGATCTGGCGCGTCTGGTGCAAGAAGCTGGCGCGGATATGATCGAATGTAATTTCTCCTGCCCGCAGATGACTTCTCATGCGATGGGTAGCGATGTCGGGCAAAGCCCGGAACTGGTAGAGAAATATTGTCGGGCGGTGAAACGTGGTTCAACGCTGCCGATGCTGGCGAAGATGACGCCGAATATCGGTGATATGTGCGAAGTGGCGCTGGCGGCTAAGCGTGGCGGTGCAGATGGCATTGCAGCGATTAACACCGTTAAATCCATCACCAATATCGATCTGAATCAGAAAATCGGTATGCCGATCGTTAACGGTAAATCGAGTATTTCCGGTTATTCCGGTAAAGCGGTGAAACCGATCGCCCTGCGCTTTATTCAGCAAATGCGCACGCATCCGGAGCTGCGCGATTTCCCGATCAGCGGTATTGGCGGCATTGAAACCTGGGAAGACGCGGCAGAGTTTTTATTGCTCGGCGCGGCTACACTGCAGGTGACCACCGGAATTATGCAGTACGGTTATCGGATTGTGGAAGATATGGCGAGCGGGTTATCGCATTATCTTGCCGATCAGGGATTTGACTCGTTACAGGAGATGGTGGGTCTGGCGAATCACAATATTGTCCCGGCGGAAGATTTAGACCGCAGTTATATCGTCTATCCCCATATCAATCTTGATAAGTGTGTCGGCTGCGGGCGCTGTTATATTTCCTGCTACGACGGTGGTCACCAGGCGATGGAATGGGATGAGAAAACACGCACGCCGCATTGTAATACCGAGAAATGCGTCGGTTGTTTGCTTTGCGGTCACGTTTGCCCGGTTAGCTGTATTGATCTCGGGGAAGTGAAGTTTAAGAAGGGAGAGAAAGAACATCCGGTAACGTTGTAGGACGGATAGTAGGACGGATAAGACGCACCAGCGTCGCATCCGACATTTGACACCAACTGCCGGATGCGGCGTAAACGTCGCATCCGGTAATGCCCAAATTCACATCACTTCTTACGCGCGTACTTCAGGGAATCCAGCGCCACGGCGAAGATAATGATCGCCCCTTTGATGATGTACTGCCAGTACGGGTTGACGCCGATATAGGTCAGACCGTAGTTGATGACCGTAAAGATAATGACCCCGGTCACCACGCCAATGACCGTACCCACGCCGCCGCTAAACGATACACCGCCCACCACGCACGCCGCGATAGCATCCAGCTCATACATAAAGCCGAGGTTGTTGGTGGCAGAGCCGATACGTCCGGCTTCTAACATCCCACCAAAGGCATAGAACACGCCAGACAACGCATAAATCATCAGCAGATTCAGGCCGACGTTAACACCCGAAACTTTCGCCGCTTCCGGGTTGCCGCCAATAGCAAAAATATTCTTGCCGAAACGGGTTTTGTTCCACAGCACCCAGACAAACGCCACGGCAATCAGCGCGTAGAAGGTGATGTAAGATAGCCGGAAACTCCCCAGCGCAATAAACCCCTGGGCAAAGGTGGAGAAGCCGCTATCAAAACCGGAAATCGGTGACGCACCAACAAAGTCGTAATAGAGCGAGTTGATACCGTAGACGATAATCATCGTGCCGAGCGTGGTAATGAACGGCGTCACGTTGAGGTAAGCGATAATCAGACCGTTGATCAAACCGATAACCGCGCCAATGGCACAGACTATCAGAATAACCAGCGCAATCGGCATGGTCGCCATTTCGGGGAATACTTTGTTGGCGTTATCCATCGATTGTAACAAGGTAGCCGCCACCACCGCCGCCAGCCCTACCTGACGACCAGCAGAAAGGTCAGTTCCCTGGGTGACAATTAACCCTGCCACGCCGAGCGCAATAATAATACGCACCGATGATTGGGTAAGAATATTACTTAAGTTCAACAGGCTTAAGAATGTTGGGTCCTGGAAAATAATAATAGCCAGCAAAACTAAAAGAACGACGTAAATACCACCTTCTTTCAGGTAAGTAAGAAAACTTTTCTTATTTAACGCACTCATGGGAAGCCCCTAATCTTAAAGGTGCAAAGACGCAAGACGCAGAATTTCGTTTTGCGTTGTTGTTTTTGTATCGACAATGCCGGAAACGAGACCATTGCTCATTACCAGAATACGGTCCGTTATCCCTAACAACTCTGGCATTTCAGAGGAGATAATAATTATCCCCTTGCCTTTTTTCGCCAGCTCGGCAATTAATTGATAAATTTCAAACTTCGCGCCAACATCAATGCCACGCGTCGGTTCGTCGAGCATTAATATTTCCGGTTGCGTTAGCAGCCAGCGCCCAATAATGACTTTTTGCTGATTACCGCCGGAGAGTGAACCAATTTGCGTACGATGACCCGGCGTTTTTACCCTCATCGAATCAATGACCCACTGGGTGTCGCTTTTCATCCGCGAATTATCCAGCAGCCCCACTTTGTTTTTGTAGTTGCGAATATTAGAAATTAACGAGTTAAAGCCAATATCCAGGTAAGCATAAATCCCCGTTGAGCGGCGCTCTTCGGTGACCAGCGCGAACCCATGGTTAATGGCTTCGTTGGCATTATGGTTATTAATCTTTTTGCCGTGCAGTGTAATGGTGCCGGAAGATTTCTCACGGATCCCAAACAAGGTTTCGACAATATCGGTACGTTTCGCACCTACCAGCCCGGCAATACCGAGGATCTCCCCTTTATGCAGATCAAACGAGACATCGCGAATTGACGGCTGACGCAGTGACGTCAGGTTACGCACTTCAAGGATCACTTCGCCAGGTTTGTTTTGCTTATCCGGGAAACGCTGATTAAGAGAACGGCCAACCATCATGGCGATGATCTTGTCCATCGTCAGCCCCGCCAGCGGCTCGGTAGCGATCCACTGTCCGTCGCGCAGTACGGTGACTTCATCACATAACTGGAATATCTCTTCCATTTTATGCGAGATATAGACAATACCGCAGCCGCGTTCTTTTAATTTACGAATAATGGTAAACAGATGATTGACTTCTTTTTCAGTTAATGAAGAAGTTGGTTCATCCATAATGACTATTTTCGCGTTATAGGAAAATGCTTTGGCGATTTCAATCATCTGCATTTGTGAAACGGACAACGTACCAACGCGCGCACGCGGATCGATATCAATATCCAGTTCGTCAAATATCGCTTTGGTTTCGCGGTACATTTTATCCTGGTCGACAAACATCCCTTTGGTGGGATATCGCCCCAACCACATGTTGTCCATGACCGAACGCTGTAATACCAGGTTTAACTCCTGGTGTACCATCGAAATACCATTTTCCAGGGCTTCTTTGGCTGAGTGAAAATCGATTTCCTTACCCTGGAATAAAATAGTGCCGGAGTCTTTTTGATAGATACCAAACAGGCATTTTAATAATGTCGATTTTCCTGCGCCATTCTCCCCCATTAACGCATGAATGGAGTGTGGTCGCACTTTTAAATTAACGTTATCAAGTGCCTTAACGCCTGGAAAAGACTTGTTGATACCGCTCATTTCCAACAAGTATTCTCCTGATGACGGAGTCGTTGAGCTGACCATATAATTTTACCTTGTTGGCCATACAATAAGGGCGCAGTGAATGACTGCGCCCAATCAGTCTTATTTCTTGCTGAATTCAGCCAGATTGTCTTTATCTACGCCAACATAAGGAACGCGGATAACTTTATTGTCGATTTTCCAGTTGGTGCCGTCAGCGGCTCCCTTGCCATCAGCCAGATTTTTCGCCAGATCAAAGGTCGCTTTCGCCTGGTTGTTAGCATCGTTCAGCACGGTGCCAGCCAGTGCACCAGATTTCACCAGTGCCAGAGCTTCTGGCAGCGCATCGACGCCAAACACCGGAATGCTGGACTTGTTGTGTGCTTTCAGAGCTTCAACCGCGCCCATTGCCATCGCATCGTTGTTTGCGATAACCACTTCGATTTTGTTGGCGTTCGGGCCAGACAGCCAGGCGTCCATCTTATCTTTCGCCTGAGCGGTATCCCACATTGCGGTATCTAACTGTAACTGTTCAGTTTTAATGCCTTTGTCGTTTAGCTCTTTGATGACATACGTAGTGCGCGCTTCTGCATCCGGATGACCCGGTTCGCCTTTCAGCAGTACGAACTGAATCTGACCGTCTTTGTTGAGATCCCAACCCTGATTCGCCGCCCAGTGTTTAGCAATCAAATCGCCCTGAATAATCCCGGATTCTTTCGAATCGGTGCCAACGTAGTAGGCTTTGTCGTAACTATCCAGCGCCTTACGGGAAGGTTCTTTATTGAAGAAAACGATTGGCACGTTTTGTCCGCGCGCTTTCTCAATCACCGTACCCGCAGCAGCCGGGTCAACCAGGTTGATTGCCAGCGCCTTCACCCCTTTCGCCAACAGCACGTCAATCTGATCGTTCTGCTTGGACTGATCATTCTGTGAATCATTCATCAGCAACTGGACGTCTGGCGCGGCTTTCGCATCTTGTTCGATAGCCTTACGCACTACAGACATAAAGTTATCGTCATATTTATAAATCGTCACACCAATACGGGTATCAGCAGCGTGTGCAGCGGCACCGAATAACATGCTGGCCATCACAGCAGACAGGGTTAACACCTTCTTATTCATGGTATCTCCGGTTTTTCTTATGCAGGGTAGTGCTTGAGATAAATGCTCGGCGGGGCAGTATGGTTAATGAAGTGTTACTGAACGCCGAAGCTCACGTTTTAAAATTCGTTCTTCCATGTCCGGTAACGCTCCAGAAAACAGCTTTAATTGTTGTTATGACGCTATACCTCGATAAAAGTGAATTTCCACTGTTACACATAGGTTACAACGTTAAAACGGTGCAATCATAACTACTGCATTGTTAACATACTGTGAAATCACTCACAGATTGAAAGCGGTTACATCGCGTGATTTGTTGAGTTAGTGATCGCCGCCGCATTCTGGCGTATAGCAACAGAATGACGACGCACTAACGTCGGCATAAAACAGTGACTGGCACGCAGATCAATGTTGCCTGCGGCCCCCTGTAATGCCAGTTCGGTGGCCATTTTCGCCATTGAAGCAATGGGATAACGTACGGTTGTTAACTGCGGGTCGGTGTAACGGGCGATGGGGATATCATCAAAACCGATGATCGAGAGATGTAACGGGATAGCAATACCATTGTCTTTTAACGCTGTCAGTGCGCCAGCGGCCATATTGTCGTTATAGGCGAACACCGCGGTGAGTTGCAGATTACGCCCCAGCAGTTCAACCATCGCAGCTTCGCCGCCGGGCATATCTGGCGTACCGGTGCCGATCCAACTCTCTGGCGGAACAATATCCTGCTCTTTCAGCGCGCTCATCCAACCGGCTTTGCGCATCGCGTCATCTTCAATACCGTGGCTGGAAGAAAGATAACCGATACGCTGATGACCGTTATTCAGTAACATGCGCGTCGCCATTCGGGCACCGCTGATATTATCCAGGCAAACGCAGCGATGGGCGTAACCCGGCACAACGCGATTGATTAACACCATGCCGGGAATGTTGTCCATAAACTGCACCAGTTCGTCGTCACTTAACGCTTTTGAGTGAACGATCAACGCATTACAACGCTGGCGGATTAACACCTCAATGGCGTGCCGCTCTTTTTCCGCTTCATGATAGCTATTGCCGATTAGCACATATTTCTGGTGTTGCTGGGCGACAAGATCAACGGCTTTCACCAGCGCACCGAAAAAGGCGTCGGAGACATCCATCACTACCACGCCAATAGTCTCGCTCACCTGAGTTGCCAGCGCCTGGGCATTGGCGTTTGGTCGGTAGTCCAACTCGCTCACTGCTTTCATAACCGCTTCACGCGTGTCCGCACTTACCAGAGCGCTGTTATTTAGCACCCGGGAAACCGTTGCCACAGAGACGCCAGCCTGACGCGCTACATCACGAATGGTGATCATATTCACTACCTGTTGTGAGATTGCAGTAAGTTACTGCTTGCTGGCGGCTATTTTGTCAGCACTGAATACAGGACTTCGTGAATCGAGTCACAGCAATGGAAACGGTTACAACCATTTTGTTAATGAATGTGATCCAGATCGTTATCTGGATGTTTTGGATAATGCAGGTCCGGCAGCGCGCAAGGTTAACTGACGCCATAACCATTCTACCGGCCCCTGGCGGAAGTAACGCAACCAGATAACAGAGAAAAGCAGATTCGCCAGCCATACTGGAATAACAAACACCAGCAGTTCCAGACGGTCAAACTGCATAAACAAACCGAGGTGGTAAAACAGTGTGGTACAAATCAGCGTTTGCAGCAGGTAGTTGGTCAGCGCCATCCGCCCAACGCAAGCAATCGCCAGCACCAGCTTAAAGCGGCTTAATTGCGGCCAAAAGCCGAACAGTAACGAGGCATAGCCAATCGCCTGAAATGGCGCACTCAGTTCTCGTGGCATCTGGAGTAAGAAGGCGCACCAGCGATATGCCCAGTCCAGCCGCCATTGTAGTGCGATAGCAGGAAGGTTAATCATCACCCCAATTGCCACCAGCACAAAACCGGTACGGCGATAGTGGCGCAGGCTGTACTGCCCTTTCAGCCAACCACTACGCATCAATGCCGCGCCAATCAACATCATCCCCGCCAGTTGCCAGCCATACTGCGCTCCCAGGGCCAGCAAACTGTTCCCTACCCCGTCGGCGCGGTTACTGATGGCTTCAACGCCGCCGTGAAGTTTCCAGTATTTTTCATACAAAATGGCGGATGCATCCGGTGTCCAGGCACGGCTGGTCTGGCTATCGGAAATCACCCCCAACAACAGCAAAACACCAAGCCCTATCAGATAAAGCATGACGCCAGTGTTAAACAGGCTTTTTACCGATGGCGCATCGCGCACCAGTCGCCAACTGATTAAGCCCACCAACCCGTAAGCCAGCAGGATATCGCCGTCCCAGAATAATAAACCGTGAATAAAGCCCAGCAAGACCAGCAGTGTTAGACGTGACTGGATCCAACGTCTGCCACGCGGCAGCAACATTTGCAGACCGGCACCAAACAGCAACGCAAAAAGCGTGAGGAATTTCACCTGGCCGATAAGATCGAGAAAAGCCCAGCTCCAGGCATCCTGCGGTGTAATGGTGCCGTACCAGGCGGGATTGAGATAAGCCGCCTTTGGGAGTCCAAAGGCGCTGATGTTGAGAAGCAGGATCCCCAGAATGGCGACGCCGCGAACAAAATCGAGCGTGACGTTGCGCTCCATGGTTCCTGCCTTTTAATCAGTTGTGATGACGCACAGCGCGCAAAAATTCGTGGCGCGTATTCTGACTGGATTTGAACAAACCACCGAGGGAAGTCGTTGTCGTGGCGCTGGTCGCGTCGCGAATACCACGCGCTTTTACGCAGTAATGCACCGCGTCGATAGAGACCGCCACGTTATTGGTGCCCAGCAGCGTTTGTAGCGCAATGAGAATTTGCTGGGTCAGACGTTCCTGTACCTGCGGACGCTGGGCAAAGAACTGCACAATGCGGTTAATTTTCGACAGGCCGATGACCGAATCTTTCGGGATGTAGGCCACCGTCGCTTTGCCATCAATAGTGACAAAATGGTGTTCACAAGTGCTGGTCAGGGTGATATCGCGCACGGTGACCATTTCATCGACCTTCATTTTATTTTCAATGAGGGTGATTTTCGGGAAGTTGGCGTAATCCAGACCGGAGAAAATTTCATCGACATACATTTTGGCGATACGATGCGGCGTTTCCATCAAACTGTCATCAGCCAGGTCGAGATTCAATAACTGCATGATTTCGGTCATATGACCGGCAATAAGGCTTTTGCGCGTTTCGTTATCCATTTCATGCACGGGCGGGCGTAGCGGTGTTTCAAGTCCTCGCGCAACCAACGCTTCATGAACCAGGGCCGCTTCTTTACTGAGTGATGGCATTTATGATTTCTCCTGCAGGTGTGACGCCTCCGCCCTGCGTGGGGGCAAAGTTATTAAGCTGATTCGCAGCCTGATTATTGTGCGTGAGGTGGCGCACATAATCCAGTATTCACAGCGATAATTATTGTAATTGCCGCTGCCTTTCAGCCGTAGATGTTAAAACATCGTTATGCATATGCGGAAGTGAAAGTTACTCACAACACACTGAATAAACGGTATGATGAAAAAATTGCAAACAACATAACAAGGAGCCACGCATGGAAATGCTCGAAGAGCATCGCTGTTTTGAAGGCTGGCAGCAACGCTGGCGACATGACTCCAGTACCTTAAACTGCCCGATGACGTTCAGTATCTTTCTCCCACCGCCCCGCGATAACGCCCCGCCGCCGGTGCTGTACTGGCTTTCAGGCTTAACCTGTAATGATGAAAACTTCGCCACCAAAGCAGGTGCCCAGCGCATGGCGGCAGAACTGGGGATTGTACTGGTAATGCCAGACACCAGCCCGCGTGGCGAACATGTTGCCAATGACGACGGCTATGATTTAGGCCAGGGTGCCGGGTTTTATCTTAACGCCACGCAACCGCCGTGGGCGGCACATTACCGGATGTATGATTATCTGCGTGATGAATTACCAGCACTGATTCAGTCGCAATTTAACGTCAGCAATCGCTGCGCCATCAGCGGCCATTCGATGGGAGGTCATGGTGCTCTGATTATGGCGCTGAAAAATCCGGGCAAATATACCAGCGTTTCCGCCTTTGCGCCGATTGTGAATCCGTGCAGCGTTCCGTGGGGAATCAAAGCATTTAGCACCTATCTGGGTGAGGATAAAAATGACTGGGTGGCATGGGACAGTTGTGCGCTGATGTACGCCAGCAATGCGCAGGATGCGATCCCGACGCTGATTGATCAGGGTGATAACGATCAGTTTCTTGCCGACCAGTTACAACCCGCCGTGTTGGCAGAAGCCGCGCGCCAGAAAGCGTGGCCGATGACGCTGCGTATTCAGCCGGGTTATGATCACAGCTATTACTTCATTGCTTCTTTTATAGAGGATCATCTGCGCTTCCATGCGCAGTATTTACTGAAGTGACAGTCCGCCCGGTTCGCCGGGCATCTTCTCATCAGAAGCGATAATCCACCGCCATAAAGTAACGACGTCCGTCTTCGTTATAGCTGTAGTCATCACGGCTGAGATCTTTATCTGTCAGGTTCAGCACGCCCGCGCGCAGTTTGACGTCTTTGGTCACCTGCCATGCCGCACCGGTATTCCAGATCGTATAGCCACCCGGCGTTTTAGCCGTATCGCTATCGGCACGTTTCTGCCCGGTATAATGAGCAGAAACATAGAATGACCAGTCTTCCAGCACCAGTGGTTTCCAGTCCAGCGTACCGTTGGCGGTATGGAACGGCAGATCGGAAAGCGGTTTGTTTTCACCATTGCTGACATCACGACCATCGTTATAGGTGTAGTTGAGTGACAGTTTCCATTCGTCACTGAACGGGATTTTCAACTCGGTTTCCACGCCCTGAATGCGCGCTTTGTTAACGTTGTAGTAGCTGAATACCGGTACACGTCGACCATTAGCCCCGGTTTCAAAACCTACAAAGTTCTGGTAGCCCGGTGCAGCGTTGACGTCGGACGTGCGGCTGATACTGATGCGATCTTTCACATCGTTACGGAAAACAGTCACGCTGGATTCAACGCCTTCCAGCCAGCCTTCTTCCCCCATGTAGTAAAGCCCCAGCTCCCAACTTTCGCTGGTTTCTGGCTTCAGATCCGGGCTACCAACAATCTTACATGCGCCACGGCAGGAATTAGTCGTCCAGTCAGGGCTAAGTTGCAGTAAAGAAGGTGCTTTAAAAGCCGTCGCCCAGCCGCCTTTCACCGTTACGGTATCGGTGGCGTTATAGACCAGATAGGCACGCGGGCTCCAGTGATCGCCGTAGGTTTCGTGATCGTCCATACGCACGCCGGTCGTCAGCGCCAGCGGCTCGAAGATCCGCCATTCGTCTTCCACAAACAGTGCATACTGGCTGGCAGATGTTTTGGTGCTGGTGCCCCCGGTCAGGTTTACCGCATCGCTAAGTTTGTCGTGACGCCATTCACCGCCGACCGTGACAAACTGATTAATCGCCGTCAGCGGTAACGTGTATTTGCCATCAACAGTATTACTTTCTGAGGTAATCGGGCTGCTGTTACCAGGGTTTTTGTTTTCGACTTTCTCGCCATAGTATTTCAGCTCACTGGAGCCATAATCCCAGCGACCATTATGGCTGACAGAGTAGTTCTGGCGTTCCAGGCGGTTTTTGTCCAGCGAGTCGGAATCACGATCCTGACGGTCGAAACCGTAACCAGCGGTAAAATCGTGATTTTGATTCGGCGTCCAGGCAAATTCGACATTGCCATCGCGGCTGGAGAATCCTTCAATGCGCGGCGTTTCTCCGCTATCGGTGGTGGTTGAGTTCTGCGGGTCATCCTTTTCACGTTTCGCCAGGCTGCCGTAGGCTTTCATTCCCAGCACGCCGTCAATTAGTGGCCCACTGGTAAAAAACTGACCGTTGTAGGTGTCGCCGCGATCGCGATGCTCCTGAATGGTGGTATCGACCGTAACGGTTCCTGACCATTTCTGGCCAATTTTTTTGGTGATAATGTTGACCACCCCGCCGAGCGCATCAGAACCATATAACGAGGACATCGGGCCACGTACCACTTCAATACGTTCGATGGAATCAACCGGGATCCAATTCAGATCGAAGTCATTATGACGGAAGACAGCATTGCGGGAGTTCACGCGTTTACCATCGACAAGAATCAGGGTATAGCTGCTGTCCAGACCACGAATGCTGACGCCCTTGCGATTGTCCCCTTCGTTAGTCAGTTGTACGCCTGGCACTTCTTTGAGGACATCTTTCAGGTTCTGTACCGGTTTACGCTGCAAGTCTTCCTGGGTAATGACGCTGATACTGGCAGGTGCGTCTTTGAGGTTTTGTTCAACGGAAGAGGCGGTGACAACCATCGTTTCGCCATCATCATCAACCGCTAACACAGGCCATGCACAAGAAATCGCGGACAAACACAGCCCGACCCGTACGAAGGGGTTCAACCTAAACATTCCATATCTCCATGAGGTAACTACGAAAATAAAATGGGTTATCGCTCACATCTTCTTCACGTCCTCTTGCGCACGGCAGCATCGCAGTGGACTTTTTTTGTATGCAGGTGATCATCCCAGAGCGCCTGAACAGCCTCTGATTTGTCAGCCTTTTTCATTTCGCGTAACAATAATGCAAACGATAACAATTATCAATTCAATTGTTAAATTTTATATCCTTATGATTTATATGGGAAATAGAATTGAAAAAGCCCTCTCAGGTGAGAGGGCTTAATAAGGAAGAGATAACGCTTATTTATTGTCGTTCTGTGGGAACTTCATTTCGCTGTAACGCACGAAGTGAGTTCCTTTAATCAACTTGTAACCAAACCAGATGGCCAGGAACAGCGGGATACCGATATACGTTGCCGCTACGCCGCCCCAGTCGATGGTATCTTTCAGGAACGCTTCGTAGTTCTGGCCCAGAGTGATAATCAGGCACAGCACAAAGGCGAAGATCGGTCCCAGCGGGAAGAAGCCCGAACGATACGGCAGGTCGTTAATATCGTGTCCCTGCAATACATAGCCACGACGGAAACGATAGTGACTGATAGCAATCCCCAGCCAGGCGATAAAGCCGGTCATCCCGGAGGTATTCAGCAGCCACAGATACACCGTCTGGTTACCAAACATGGAGGTCAGGAAGCACAGACCGGCAATCACCGTCGTGGCATATAGCGCATTACGTGGTACACCGCCGCGCGACAGTTTAGAGAAAATACGCGGCGCTTTGCCATCGCACGCCAGGGTGTACAGCATACGGGTAGACGCGTACATACCGGAGTTACCCGCTGACAGTACTGCTGTCAGAATAACCGCGTTCATCACCGCCGCCGCAGAAAGCAGTCCTGCGTGCTGGAACACCAGCGTGAACGGGCTGACGCTGATGTCTTTCACATCATTGCGTAACAGACTTGGATCGGTGTACGGAATGATCAAGCTGATGATCAGGATCGCGAATACATAGAACAGCAGAATTCGCCAGAACACCTGACGTACCGCACGCGGAATATTTTTCCCCGGCTCTTCAGATTCACCCGCCGCAATACCAATCAGTTCGGTTCCCTGGAAGGAGAAGCCGACAATCATCGCCACACCGATCATCGCCGCAAAACCACCGGCAAACGGTGCCTCGCCTATCGTCCAGTTACTCCAGCCAGCAGGCTGTGCACCTTTGAAGATACCGAAAATCATCATCACGCCAACGGCGATAAAGATAATCACGGTCGTAACTTTGATCAGTGAGAACCAGTACTCCGCTTCACCAAAGCCTCTGACCGAAATGTAATTCAGCAGGAAGATAACGCCGAGGAACAGCGCACTCCAGATCCAACCAGGGACATCCGGGAACCACCAGCTCATTACCAACTGCGCGGCCACCAGATCAACAGCGATAGTTACCGCCCAGTTGTACCAGTAGTTCCAGCCCAGCGCGAAGCCAAAGCCCTCTTCTACATAGTTCTGACCGTAAGTCGCAAACGAACCAGAAACTGGCATATACGCCGCCAGTTCGCCAAGACTGGTCATCAGGAAGTAGACCATCAGGCCAATCAAAATATACGAGAGCAGCGCCCCGCCCGGACCTGCCTGAGAAATCGTTGCGCCAGAGGCAACAAAAAGACCCGTACCGATGGAGCCACCAATGGCAATCATCGTCAGGTGACGCGCCTTTAATTCACGGCGTAAGCCCGGCGCTTCTGTGGTTTTAGTTTCGGAAACCATACGAAAATGCTATCCATCATTAAAAATGAGGCGCGATTGTAGCAGACGATTTGCAATCCTTCCGATAGAAATGCGCTTTTATAAGAGACCTTCATGATCGCCCAGGAATTATAAGTAAAGCAGCCAATCTCTTTTCTGGCGAATGCCTGACGCTGGCGCTGCGTCACGAAATCGACACAGCGCCAGCATGTTCCTGTACAGCAACTTAACGCGGTAAATTGGCAGGATTGCAGTAGTCCAGAAAGCGCATTAACGCGTTGGAAAGGTGTTTTTGCCGATGATGAATACGCCACAGCGTGCGCATCAGGCGCGGCAGCGGGACAGCAACTTCACGTAAAGAGCCAGCCTGTAATTGCTCTTCAATCACCCGTCGCGACAGGCAGCTAATCCCCAGTCCGTGACGCACAGCATGTTTGATGGCCTCGGAGTTTCCCAACTCCATCGCCATCTCAAACTTCGGCAGATGCGACAGTAACAGATAGTCGACAATCTCCCGCGTACCAGAACCGCGTTCACGCAGGATCCACGGTGCGGCAGCAAGCTGTTCTAAGGTGACCGGACCATGAGCAAGCGGCGAGGTTGGCGAAGCGAAAACCACCAGTTCGTCTTCCAGCCAAGGTTCAGAAATGATTTCAGTGCTGTGGCACGGCCCTTCAATAAAGCCAATATCAACGCGGAAATCCAGCACCGCCTGCATCACGTCCTGGCTGTTACCAACGCTAAGTTCAATCGGCAACTGCGGGTAATCATGGCGATAACGGGCGATAACAGCGGGTAAAATGTAATTGCCGATGGTGCTACTGGCATAGACACGAATCGCGCCGTTGTCTTCGCGAAACAGTTGTTCAATTTCAACAGCCTGTTCCAGCAGCGCCAGCGCGCGCGGATAAAGCAGCCGTCCGTGTTCATTAACAACCAGTCTTTTCCCCACGCGATCAAACAGTTGCACGCCAAGCTGCCCTTCCAGGTCGGTCAAGGCTGCGCTCACTGCTGATTGCGACAACGCCAGCATCACCGACGCCTGGGTGGTGGATCCACTTTTCAATACTTCTGCAAAAACTTCCAACTGTCGGAGGGTGATGTGCATAGTCGCTTACCACTTATAAAGATTAATTATAAATATATAATCAATTTTATTTTTAAACCAGTTAGACGTAACCTTATGCCCGGTTAAAGGAGAGGGTTATGACGAATATCACCTTACAGAAACAACATCGTACACTGTGGCATTTTATTCCGGGGTTAGCCCTGAGTGCAGTTATCACCGGGGTCGCCCTGTGGGGTGGTTCCATTCCCGCCGTTGCGGGTGCCGGGTTTAGTGCCCTCACCCTCGCAATCTTGTTGGGGATGGTTTTAGGCAACACCATCTATCCGCACATCTGGAAAAGCTGTGACGGTGGCGTGCTGTTTGCCAAGCAATATTTATTACGTCTGGGTATCATTCTTTATGGCTTCCGTCTGACGTTCTCGCAAATTGCCGATGTCGGTATCAGTGGGATCATCATTGACGTGCTGACGCTGTCCAGTACCTTCCTGCTGGCTTGCTTCCTGGGGCAGAAAGTGTTTGGCCTGGATAAGCACACCAGTTGGTTGATTGGTGCCGGTAGCAGTATTTGTGGTGCCGCTGCGGTACTGGCAACTGAGCCGGTAGTGAAAGCGGAAGCCAGTAAAGTAACCGTGGCTGTTGCAACCGTTGTTATCTTCGGGACCGTCGCGATTTTCCTCTACCCGGCGATATATCCGCTGATGTCTCAATGGTTTAGCCCGGAAACTTTCGGTATCTACATTGGTTCTACTGTGCACGAAGTGGCGCAGGTGGTGGCGGCAGGTCATGCCATCAGCCCGGATGCAGAAAACGCAGCAGTTATTTCCAAAATGCTGCGCGTGATGATGCTGGCTCCGTTCCTTATTCTGCTGGCTGCACGTGTTAAACAGCTATCTGGGGCGAACAGCGGCGAGAAAAGCAAAATCACCATTCCGTGGTTTGCCATCTTGTTCATCGTAGTTGCCATCTTTAACTCGTTCCACCTGTTACCGCAGAGCGTGGTGAACATGCTGGTAACGCTGGATACCTTCCTGCTGGCAATGGCGATGGCGGCGCTGGGTCTGACCACTCACGTCAGCGCGCTGAAAAAAGCCGGGGCGAAACCTCTGCTGATGGCACTGGTACTGTTTGCCTGGCTGATTGTTGGTGGTGGTGCAATTAACTATGTGATTCAAAGCGTCATCGCATAAACCACTACATCTTGCTCCTGTTAACCCGCTATGATTACCGTTTTCCTCCAGCGGGTTTAACAGGAGTCCTCGCATGAAATACATTGGAGCGCACGTTAGTGCTGCTGGCGGTCTGGCAAATGCCGCAATTCGCGCCGCCGAAATCGACGCAACCGCGTTTGCCTTGTTCACCAAAAATCAACGTCAGTGGCGTGCTGCACCGCTCACGACGCAAACCATCGATGAATTCAAAGCCGCCTGCGAAAAGTATCACTACACGTCGGCGCAAATTCTTCCCCACGACAGTTATCTGATTAACCTTGGCCATCCGGTCGCAGAAGCCCTGGAAAAGTCGCGCGATGCGTTTATAGATGAAATGCAGCGTTGCGAACAACTGGGTCTCTCTTTGCTCAACTTCCACCCCGGTAGTCACCTGATGCAAATTTCAGAAGAGGATTGCCTGGCGCGCATTGCCGAATCTATCAACATTGCGCTGGATAAAACACAAGGTGTGACGGCGGTGATAGAAAATACCGCCGGTCAGGGCAGCAACTTAGGATTTAAGTTCGAACATCTCGCGGCGATTATCGACGGCGTGGAAGATAAATCCCGCGTCGGCGTTTGCATTGATACCTGCCATGCTTTTGCTGCCGGATATGATTTGCGTACCCCTGCCGAATGCGAGAAAACGTTCGCAGATTTTGCCCGTATTGTCGGCTTTAAGTATCTGCGCGGGATGCACCTCAACGATGCGAAAAGCACCTTTGGTAGCCGCGTTGACCGCCATCACAGTCTTGGTGAAGGTAATATTGGCCATGATGCTTTCCGCTGGATCATGCAGGATGATCGCTTCGACGGTATTCCGCTGATCCTCGAAACCATTAACCCGGATATCTGGGCGGAAGAAATCGCCTGGCTGAAAGCGCAACAAACTGAAAAAGCGGTAGCCTGAAAATGAATAACCGGGAGAAGGAGATCCTTGCAATTTTGCGGCGTAACCCGCTGATCCAACAGAATGAAATTGCTGATATGCTGCAAATCAGCCGTTCGCGCGTAGCGGCGCATATTATGGATTTAATGCGCAAAGGCCTGATTAAAGGCAAAGGTTACATTCTCACCGAGCAGGAATACTGTGTGGTGGTGGGGACAATCAATATGGATATTCGCGGGATGGCGGATATCCGTTATCCGCAAGCGGCCTCTAATCCCGGTACAATTCATTGCTCGGCTGGCGGCGTCGGGCGCAATATCGCCCACAATCTGGCACTACTGGGCCGTGACGTGCATTTACTCTCGGTGATTGGCGATGACTTTTATGGCGAAATGCTCTTAGAAGAGACGCGCCGTGCCGGAGTGAATGTCTCAGGCTGCGTTCGTTTACACGGTCAAAGTACGTCAACGTATCTCGCGATTGCCAATCAAGACGATGAAACCGTGCTGGCGATAAACGATACCCATCTTCTGGATCAATTGACGCCGCAATTACTGAACGGGTCGCGTGATTTACTTCGCCATGCGGGCGTGGTACTGGCTGATTGTAACCTGACTGCTGAGGCGCTGGAGTGGGTCTTTACCCTTGCCGATGAAATTCCGGTGTTTGTCGATACCGTTTCGGAATTTAAAGCAGGAAAAATCAAACACTGGCTGGCACATATTCACACCCTGAAACCGACTTTGCAGGAACTGGAAATTTTATGGGGACAGGCGATCACCAGCGATGCTGACCGTAATGCCGCAGTGAATGCGTTGCATCAGCAAGGTGTTCAGAAACTGTTTGTTTATTTGCCCGATGAGTCAGTTTATTGCAGCGAAAAGGATGGCGAGCAATTTTTACTGACTGCACCAAAACATACGACGGTAGACAGTTTTGGCGCCGACGATGGTTTTATGGCGGGACTGGTGTATAGCTTTCTGGAAGGAAGCAGTTTTCGCGATAGCGCCCGTTTTGCGATGGCCTGCGCGGCAATTTCGCGCGCCAGCGGCAACATAAACAACCCGACTCTGTCTGCCGATAACGCGCTTTCATTAGTGCCAATGGTGTAACAATGTTGCCGGATGCGACGCTTGACGCGTCTTATCCGGCCTACAAATCAGGCAATTTCAGCAAGTAAATGTAGGCCTGATAAGCTTGCGCATCAGGCAATGACACTCAAGCTAAACCAATAAAGAACCCGGCAATGGTCGCACTCATCAGGTTGGAGAGCGTCGCCGCCGCCAGCGCCCGTAAACCAAGTTGGGCGATTTCCGGCGCACGGTGCGGCGCAACCGCAGAAAATGCGCCAACCACCACGCCGATAGAACCAAAGTTAGCGAAACCGCACAGCGCAAAAGAAATAATCGCTACGGTTTTAGCATCCAGAGTGCCTGCGGTTTGCAAATACGGTGAGAAACTCAGGTAAGCGACAAATTCGTTAATCGCCAGTTTCTGCCCAATCAAACTTCCCGCAAGGTTGGCATCACTCCAGTCAACCCCCATCACCCACGCCAGCGGAGCCAGCAGGTAACCTAAAATGGACTCCAGCGAGGCATTTTCAAAACCAAACCAACCGCTAACACCGCCGATAATACCGTTAATCAACGCAATGATGGCGACAAATGCCATCACCACAGTCGCTACACCTGCGGCGATTTTCAGCCCGGTCATTGCCCCTGTAGCAGCGGCTTCAATAATGCTTTTTGGCGGTGTTTCGGTGAAAGAGAGGTTATTAAAGGAAACTTGCGAAGATTCCGTAGCCGGGCTTAACAAGCGAGCAAACAAGATCCCGCCGGGGATCGCCATTAACGATGCCGCCAGCAGATATTCCACTGGCACGCCCAGTGCAGCGTACCCAATCATCGTCGAACCGGCAATTGAGGCCATGCCACTACAAATCGCCGTAAATAATTCATTGCGATTCAGACGATCAATAAATGGCTTCACGATCGCCGGAATTTCGTTTTGCCCGAGGAAAATGGTGGTGACAGCAACAAATGACTCAATCTTGCTGATATGTAAAGCTTTCTGGAATATACCGCCAAGAATACGAATTAAGATCCCCATCACGCCAATGTAGTAAAGAATACTCACCAGTGCAGTAACGAAGATAATTGCCGGTAATACCCTGAAACCAAAGATAAATCCTGCGCCATCAAACAGGGTGTCCATTTTCGGCCCAACCAGAGAACCGAAGATGAAGGCACTACCCGCATCGCTGTACGCCATCACTTTATGGACACCAAAAGCGACCTTTTCTGCAACCCAACGTCCAGGCGGAAGCCAAAGCATAATACCGCCAATCACGACCTGTAATACCAGCGCCGCGCCGACGGTTCTCAGGCTGATCTTCTTCTTATTCACCGACAGCAAAAACGCAATCGTCAGCAATACCACCATTCCCAGAACACTTCTCATGACATCCATAGTTATTATCTCTTCATGTCATTTTGGGCGACGGCTTTCTGCCCATTATAAATAGCCGGGCTTGCACCTTGCGATACAGGCCCGACTTGCTATCAACACTTAATGGGTTTTGATGTAGCCGCGAACGCATTCTTCGACTAATCCCCAGAACCAGTCGGTATCAATTGTGATGCCGACTTTGGTATTAGCGGGCTTGCCGAGAACACCCAGTTCGTCGCAGACGGTACGCCCGTAACAAGGGCCGCTGTTGACGTCTACTTCGACATACATTTCCTGGGTTTTAATGCCATCAGGGTTAATCAGATAGCCAATGCAGGTGGCGTCATGCACCGGGCCACCAGCCAGACCATAATTTTCGAACTGAGTTTTGAGGGTGAAATTCATGATGTCACTGAACAGTTCACCGGCAGGGCCACCTGCCCTTTCCATCCGCGCAATCACATCCGGGGTGCAAACGGTCTGGTTAGTGAGATCGAGGCCCATCATCACCAACGGAACGCCGGAGGTGAACACTACGCGTGCGGCTTCCGGATCAGCAAAGATGTTGAACTCGGCAGACGGCGTAAAGTTACCTGTACCGTAAGCGCCGCCCATTAGCACAATTTCACGGATTTTCGACAGAATTGCAGGCTGCATCCGCATTGCCACCGCGATGTTTGAAAGTGGACCAACCGGCACCAGAGTGATATCGCCATCGCTTGCCATCAGGGTATCGATGATGTATTTCACCGCATGGGTGCTTTCAGCTTTACGGGTCAGCGGCTCGAATACCGGGCCATCCAGTCCGGTTTCACCGTGAATATTATCGGCAACGATTTGTTTGCGCATAATCGGCTGCGGCATCCCCGCATAAACCGGAACATTAATCTCCAGTTTCTGACAAACATTCAGACCATTAATTAATGTCTTATTGAGGGTTTGATTACCGGCCACAATGGTAATACCTAATAAATCAATCGCCGGATGTTTCGCTGCCATCATTATTGCAATAGCGTCATCATGACCCGGATCACAATCCAGGATAATTTTTCTTTTTTCCATTGTTTATTCCCTCTGTTTCAAGTTGCGTTATTTTTTCTACAGCAAAGAAAATTCAATCGGGCCGATAATTGAATCTTAACAACAGCGTACGTATGCTAAATATGAGAAATCTCATAGCGAGTAAACATCGTGAAAGAAATCCACAATAATGATCTTAAGCAGCAATTAATTGACGAATCCGCATTTAAGGTGTGCTTTGCAACGGATGTTTCAGTGGACACGCGGCTGTTTCATTTTTTAGCGCGTGACTACATTGTGCAGGAAGGACAACAGCCGTCATGGCTGTTTTACCTGACGCGAGGCCGCGCCAGACTCTACGCCACGCTTGCTAATGGTCGGGTGTCGCTGATCGATTTCTTTGCCGCACCCTGTTTTATTGGCGAGATTGAGTTAATCGATAAAGACCATAAACCGCGCGCGGTGCAGGCTATTGAAGAGTGTTGGTGTATTGCGCTTCCCATGAAAAATTACCGTCCGCTGTTATTAAACGACACACTATTTTTACGAAAACTCTGCGTCAGCTTAAGCCATAAAAATTATCGCAATATTGTTTCTTTAACGCAGAATCAATCATTTCCGTTAGTGAATCGCTTGGCCGCATTTATATTACTCTCGCAGGAAGGTGATCTTTATCACGAAAAGCATACCCAGGCGGCAGAGTATCTGGGTGTTTCTTATCGACACCTGTTATATGTTCTCGCACAATTCATTCACGATGGTTTATTAATTAAAAATAAGAAAGGATATTTAATTAAAAACAGAAAGCAGTTGTTAGAGCTGGCGCGGGAGATGGACCCGGAGAATAAACTCTCCGGGATGATGCAGTAAAAATTATTTGAATGCTGCGCGATTGCCGGATGCGACGCTTGATGCGTATTATTCGGCCTACGAATCGAGCATTACGCCAGGCCAATAAAGAACCCGGCAATTGTCGCACTCATCAGGTTGGAGAGCGTCGCGGCTGCCAGCGCCCGTAAACCAAGCTGAGCGATTTCGGGCGCACGTTTTGGCGAAATAGCCGAGAACGCCCCAACGACAACACCGATAGAGCCGAAGTTAGCAAAACCACAAAGCGCAAAGGAGATAATCGCCACGGTCTTCACGTCCAGCGTGCCGCCCGTTTGCAGATAGGGCGAGAAACTCAGGTAAGCGACAAATTCATTAATCGCCAGTTTCTGCCCAATCAAACTCCCCGCAAGGTTGGCATCACTCCAGTCAACCCCCATGATCCACGCCAGCGGTGCCAGCACATAGCCAAAAATACTTTCCAGAGAGGCATTGGCAAAACCAAACCAGCCGCCAATACCGCCGATAATGCCATTGATCAGCGCAATAATTGCGACAAATGCCATTACTACCGTCGCCACACCTGCGGCGATTTTCAACCCGGTCATCGCACCGTTCGCCGCCGCTTCGATAAAGCTTTTTGGCGGCGTCTCGCTGAATGACAGGTTTTCAAATGTCACCTGCGAAGATTCCGTCGCCGGGCTAAGAATACGCGCAAACAAGATCCCGCCAGGGATAGCCATCAGCGATGCTGCTAACAGATAGTCAATCGGCACGCCCATTCCGGCATAACCAATCATCATCGAACCGGCAATAGATGCCATGCCGCTACAAATTGCGGTAAACAACTCGTTGCGATTCATGCGATCAATAAACGGTTTAACGATCGCCGGGATCTCATTTTGCCCGAGGAAAATGGTGGTGACCGCAACAAATGATTCGATTTTGCTGATGTTAAGGGCTTTCTGAAAGATACTACCAAGAATACGGATCAGCAGTCCCATCACACCAATGTAGTACAGCAAACTGATGAGTGCGGTAACGAAAATAATCGCCGGAAGTACGCGAAAGGCGAAAATAAAGCCTGCGCCATCAAACAGGACATCCATTTTCGGCCCCACCAGCGAGCCAAAAATGAAGGCGCTGCCGGCGTCACTGTAGGACATGACTTTATGTACGCCTAACGCCGCCTGCTCTACCGCCCATTTTCCCGGCGGAAAATAGAGCATAATGCCGCCAATGGCGATTTGCAGCAGCAGCGCGGCACCTACGGTGCGTAAACTGATGCTTTTTTTATTCACTGACAACAAAAACGCGATTGCCAGCAATACCACCATCCCCACAACACTTCTCATTATATCCATAATGATTTCCCTTCATGCCAGTAAACCCGGCGTCAACGCCAGGTTTCGGTATGTATGATAAGTACGGGCGACGGCTTTCTACCCGTCAGAAATTAACCCACGAGACGTTGATATTCTTTGGCAATTTCGCTCGCCAGAATGGCATTGTTAAACACCAACTGGATGTTAGATTTCAGGCTATCGCCGCCGGTCAGTTCAGCAACTCGCGCCAGCAGGAACGGCGTACTCTCTTTACCGATTACACCTTGCTCTTCAGCTTCGGCAACGGCCTGATCAATTGCAGCGTTAATACTTTCTTCCGGCATCGCAAACTGTTCCGGGATCGGGTTCGCCACCACCAGGCCACCGTTCAGACCACTTTGCCATTTCACTGCCATCGCACGGGCAATTTCGCTGGCGCTATCGAGACGGATGCTGACCTCAAACGGACTGGTGCGGCAGAAAAATGCCGGTAATGCTTTGGTCTGATAACCAATTAACGGCACACCGAAGGTTTCTAAATATTCGGTGGTTAAACCTAAATCGAGAATAGATTTCGCTCCGGCACAAACCACGGTAACATTGGTATGCGCCAATTCCTGTAAATCGGCAGAAATATCGAATGTCTGTTCCGCGCCACGATGTACCCCACCAATACCGCCGGTGGCAAATACCTTAATTCCGGCAAGCGCCGCAATAATCATGGTTGAAGCAACAGTAGTAGCGCCATTTTTTCCGGCCGCAACAACAAAAGGTAAATCGCGACGGCTAACTTTGGTTACGTTATGTCCTTCACGCCCCAGTAATTCAATTTCTTCTTTGCTTAAGCCTACTTTCATCACACCGCCAATAATAGCGATAGTGGCTGGTACGGCTCCCTGTTGACGAATAGTTTCTTCTACTTCAATTGCAGTCTGGGCATTTTGTGGAAACGGCATACCGTGAGAAATAATGGTCGACTCCAGCGCCACAACCGGTTTTTTGTTTTTTAAAGCATCCTGCACTTCCGGGGAAATCTGTAATAACTCCGGGGAAATTTTTAATTCAGACATTCTGCGTTCTCCACTAACGATATAACGTTGGCAACCGATAAATCAGGGTTATTGGTGTATTCACAGGAGAGCGCCATTGACGAACATCCCTGTGCAAAACGAACGGATTCGGCAAACGGCATCCCGTCTACCCAGCACGAAGCAAGTCCCGCCATCATGGCATCGCCCGCTCCGGTAACATTGACGACATTGGTTTTAATCGGCGCAGACCAGCCGCTTTCACCGCGGATATCGCTGTAATAAACACCGTCACCGCCCATGCTCAGAACCAGTCGGTTCAGGCCATTTTGATGGAACCAGGCGGCAACTTTCGCCACATCTTCACGCCCCGAAAGGGCAATACCGCTCAGGGTTTCCGCTTCCAGACGGTTTGGCTTCAGTGTATGGATCTGCTTTAACCGTTCGCGTACTTTGACGCATTTCCATGCTGAAACAGGATCGACAAATACAGGTGCGTCGGCGGCGTTATCCAGGAGCCAGATCAGCGCCTCTTCACTGATATTACAGTCTGCGACAATGACCTTTGCCCCTTGAATAAAATCACGGTGCTGTGAGAGGAACTCCGCTGAAATACAGTTGCTAATATTCATATCATTTATAGCAACCAGCATTTCGCCGGTATTATCGAGTAGAGATAAATAACTTGAGGTATTTTCCCCTGGCACAATAAGGCATTTATCGACATAAACACCGGACTGATTAGTTTGTGTCAGGAGCGATTGACCATAAAAATCACTTCCTACGGCGCTCAGTAGCCAGGATTTTTTCCCCAGCAACGCCAGGTTTTGTGAAATATTGCGCCCTACGCCACCGGGGGTAAATTTTATTTTCCCAGGATTTGAATCCGCATAATTTAATGATCCATGTGAATATCCGGCGACATCAATATTAGCCGAACCTATAATTACGACATATTCCTTTTCGCGCATAGCACGTCCTCTGGTAAAAAATTACCAACCCTGTCAATCCACAAGAATATAGGTACTGCAAAGACCGTTTAAACATATGTTCATATTTAAACATGTGCTCATAGTATGCTTGTTTTACTTAAAGTAAATTACTGCCAGAGGGGCAAAATGAGCAGATTTGAGCAGGCTCACAAAACTCTATTATTGGCGGTTTTAGAAAAAGCGAAGAAATTGTGAAGTAATGCACAGAACTGAAACAATAAAAAAGGGCAGAAATTAATCTGCCCTTGAGAAAATGACGTTGCTGTTTGATGAGAGGTTCAGGTTTCTATTTGAAGTAAAAACCATTTAAATTCATAGAATTAATTTCAAACACTTTTCACTTATCTTGCGGTCATCAACGGATACAGGGCAGAAAATTCCTGCCCTGCAGTTCACGTTTTATTATGCTGTTTTCGCTACAGCGTCCACTTCCGGACGTTTCAGGAAAGCATAGGCCAAACCTGCCACCAGCGTACCGGCAATGATTGCCACCAGGTATCCCAGAACCGGCGTAATTGCGCCAGGGATCAGCAGAACAAACAGACCACCGTGCGGCGCCATCAGTTTCGCACCAATCGCCATAGAGATTGCACCAGTCAGCGCCCCACCAACGATACAGCACGGCAGTACTCGCATCGGATCGCGGGCGGCAAACGGAATTGCACCTTCAGAAATAAAGCACAGTCCCAGAACCAGAGCCGCTTTACCGCCTTCCTGCTGCGCTTTGTCGAATTTGCGACGTGCCACCATCGTAGCCAGCCCCATTGCCAGCGGTGGCACCATACCTGCCGCCATAATCGCCGCCATCGGGCCATAGGTTTGAGTACTCAGCAGACCCACACCAAACGCGTACGCCGCTTTGTTTACCGGACCGCCCATGTCAGTACACATCATTCCACCGAGGATCGCCCCCAGCAGAACCGCATTCGCAGTCCCCATAGTTTGCAGCCAGTGGGTCAGGCCTTCGAGGATGCCAGCAACCGGTTTACCGATCAGGTAGATCATCGCCAGACCCACCACCAGACTGGAAACTAGCGGAATGATCAGAATCGGTTTTAGCGCCTCCATACTCTGTGGCAGTTTCAGTTGCGTACTGATTAACTTCGCAATGTAACCGGCCAGGAAACCCGCAATAATACCGCCAATGAAGCCAGAACCGGTGCTGACCGCCAGCATACCGCCAATCAGACCCGGAGTAAGCCCCGGACGATCGGCAATAGAGAAGGCAATATAACCCGCCAGTACCGGAACCATCAGCGCAAAAGCTGAACCGCCGCCAATCTGCATCAGCGCCGCAGCAAGCGTCCCTTGCTCTTTAAATGCTTCAATACCAAAAGCAAAAGAAAGCGCGATACACAGACCGCCAGCAACCACCATCGGCAACATGTAAGAAACGCCCGTCAACAGGTGACGATACGCGCCTGCACTCTCTTTCTTAGCTTCAGAGCTTGCCGTTTGGGCTTTACCTGCTGGCTCATAAGGCGTCGCTTCAGCAACCGCTTTATCCAGCTCCTGCGCCGTTTTCTTCAGCGCCAGTCCGGTAGAAGTGCGGTACATGGGTTTACCGGCAAATTTTGCCAGATCGACTTCAATGTCTGCCGCCACAATCACCAAATCCGCTGCCGCCACTTCTTCAGGCGTGATGGCATTCCCCGCACCAACAGAGCCACGGGTTTCAACTTTCACCCACCAACCGCGTTTTTTCGCTTCAGTTTCAATAGCTTCAGCCGCCATAAAGGTGTGTGCCACGCCGGTTGGGCAAGCAGTAACCGCAACCACGCGTTTCGGGCCGCTGGCTGCAACCGGTGCTGTAGCAGCTACCGGCGCAGTGTAAGGTTTCGCATGGCCTTTGGCTTCGCTCAGGAACAGCTCCGGATGCGCGACGGCCCGGGAAATATCGCCCAGCCAGACATTTTTACCGTTCAGCGCGCTATCGTTCGGGATGGAATCACCAAGAACAATCGCCATTTCAGCGTCGTTAGGATTATCGATGATTTCCAGTTTTGCTTTTCGCGCCGCCGCGCCCAGCAGGGTCTTCGCCATATAGGCGCGTGCCTGACCGAGATTAGCGTCAATAATCAGCAGCGTTTTCATTATGCCTCTCCTGCTGTCAGTTAAAAGGTTGTAAGTCGACGCGCGCCATCATTGCGGCCAACTGCGGACGATCGGTAATACCTACATTACTTTGACTTACCGCCAGGGCTGCAACAGCCGTCGCCAGACGCAGTGTGTGTTCACTGGATTCACGCATTAGCAAGCCATAAATCAGGCCACCAACCATAGAATCCCCTGCGCCAACGGTGCTTACGACATCGACTGCCGGTGGTTTGGCGATCCATTCGCCGGAGGCATTAACCCAAAGCGCGCCTTCGGCACCCAGTGAAATTACAACATGCGCGATACCTTGTTCACGTAGCGCATGTGCAGCTTCAATGACATCTTTCATTTCAGGCAGTTTACGACCCGCCCAGATTTCCAACTCACGGCGGTTAGGTTTCACCAGCCATGGTGCCGCTTTCAAACCAGCCACTAACGCTTCACGGCTACTATCAAAGATAATGCAAGGACACTGACTACGCAGACGAGTCATCCAGTCGGTGAATGCTTCCGGGCTGACACCTGACGGTAAACTACCGCTGACACAGACCATATCGAACTGACCAAGCCAGCTTAAAGAATCCGTCACAAAGCGTTCCCAGTCGGCTGGAGTAACTTCGAAACCAGAGAAGTTGAGATCGGTGACTTCACCGTCTTTTTCTGTCAGCTTGACGTTAATGCGGGTACGCCCCTGGACAACCTGGAAACGGTTGGCAATGCCCAGCTCGCTGAACAGTTGCTGAAAACCGTCCTGATTGTCTTTGCCGAGGAAGCCGCCAACGGTGACATCAATCCCCAGGTCTTTTAAAACTTTGGCCACGTTGATGCCTTTACCCGCTGCATGCAGACCGGTGGTTTTCACCAGGTTCACTTCGCCGCGTTCAATTTCCGGGCAGAAACCGACAAGGTCATAGGCCGGATTGAGGGTGATCGTAGCAACACGTCTGCTCATTACGCGCCCTCCCCAAGACCGGCGGCGATGGCGTCGCCAATGGCTTTCAGCGCCTGTTCAGCATCTGCTCCCTGGGCGGTAAAGCGTAGGCGATGACCTTTCTTAACGCCAAGTGCTACAACTTTCATTAGACTACGTCCATTTGCCGGTTTGCCGGTGCCATCAAGGTTTGTCACGGTAATATCACTGTTAAATTGTTTAATGGTATTGACCAGCATGGTGCCTGGGCGGGCATGCAGGCCGTGTTCATTGCGCACCACAAACTCCGCGCTTAACACGTCGTCGGTCGGCACATCATCGCTGGTCAGCAGCGCCAGCAACGTTGCTGCATCAGCTTTCAACAGACGTTCAGCCTTATTGTCGATCAGCAGGTCGCTCAGACGCTTAAGTACCGCGACTGGCTGATCGTCATTCATCGCCACACTCACCAGCATGGCTGCCGTTTCGCCTTCAACATCAAAAGCATTTGCCGCACGGCTTACCGCAATGGCGCTGCGCAGGTTGCCTTCGGCACTATCGTTCAGCCAGATCCCCTGCCCGAGGTTCAACGGCTGTTCATTGATGGCTTTGGTAACAAAAGCGGTATCAACCGCGCCCGCTTCTTTCAGACGAGCAGCATTCAGCGCCTGAAGAGTCAGCAAATCGCTGGCGACGATATCCAGCGTCAGCATTTCGTTATCAAGCTTCAACTGTTCACTCTGCTTTTCGCCCATCAGCAGTGCGCGCAGTTCTTCTGCAGTGGTGGCTAATTTCAGTTGTTCAGCAACGGAATCATCGCTCAGGACGTGCGTCAGTTGACGCAACAGCCCCAGATGTTCATCCGAGCTGGCGGCAATACCGATAGCAACATATGCCACCTGACCTTCACCCCATGTCACGCCTTCCGGGAACTGAAACACCTGAACGCCGGTTTTCAGTACCTGATCGCGGGTGTCGGTGGTGCCGTGTGGAATAGCAATACCATTGCCGAGGAACGTTGAGGTTTGCTGTTCGCGCGCCAGCATGCCATTGACGTAGCCTTCAGCGACATTACCGGCCTGCACCAGCGCCGCAGCGACCTGGCGAATCGCCTCTTCTTTGTCTCCGGCCTTTTCGCCCGGATGGATGTCCTGTACGGATAACTGGAACATAGTTCTCCTCTCTTGCTGAATTGAAACGATTCAGCTTCTATGAGAAAAAAAGCGCTAACCTGGCTTAGGGTTAAAGACAAGATCGCGCTGAAACGTTTCAAGAAAGCATAATACTTCTGTTTCAGCACGCAAGGGATGGCGCTAAATTATGTACAAAAGTTTGATGTGCTGCACATTTTTTTGCCGATAATCTGAATCGCTGATGGCGAAATTTGTTATCAACATGATCATTTCAGCAGCGTCAGCAAAGGTTCAACAAGAGTGAAATAGCATTTTGATTATTCATGGCGAGTTTGATTTCACTGACTGTTTATTTTCTGACAAGCGGCGTAAACTCCGCGTCTTCATCTTTCAGTGATCGACCAGCATGCATAACTCCCCCGCAGTCTCCAGCGCGAAATCGTTTGACCTGACATCAACGGCATTCTTAATTGTTGCCTTTCTCACCGGCATTGCAGGCGCTCTGCAAACCCCAACGCTCAGTATTTTTCTTACCGATGAGGTACACGCCCGCCCGGCAATGGTGGGATTCTTCTTTACTGGCAGCGCCGTCATCGGGATTCTGGTCAGCCAGTTTCTCGCCGGGCGCTCCGATAAGCGCGGCGATCGTAAATCACTGATTGTCTTTTGCTGCCTGTTAGGCGTGCTGGCCTGCACCCTTTTCGCCTGGAATCACAACTACTTCATCCTGTTGTTTGTCGGCGTTTTTCTTAGCAGCTTTGGCTCTACCGCCAACCCGCAGATGTTTGCTCTTGCCCGTGAACATGCCGATAAAACCGGGCGTGAAGCAGTGATGTTCAGCTCTTTTTTGCGCGCCCAGGTTTCACTGGCATGGGTCATCGGCCCGCCGCTGGCTTATGCCTTAGCGATGGGTTTCAGCTTTACGGTGATGTATCTCAGCGCGGCGGTAGCGTTTATTGTTTGCGGCGTGATGGTGTGGCTGTTTTTACCCTCGATGCAAAAAGAGGTTCCGCTGGCGACCGGCACGGTTGAAGCACCGCGGCGTAACCGTCGCGATACGCTATTGCTGTTTGTCATTTGTACGTTGATGTGGGGTTCAAATAGCCTGTACATCATCAACATGCCGCTATTTATTATTAACGAACTACATCTTCCAGAAAAACTGGCGGGTGTGATGATGGGGACCGCCGCCGGGCTGGAAATCCCGACGATGTTAATTGCCGGTTATTTTGCCAAACGTCTGGGTAAGCGGTTCTTGATGCGCGTAGCAGCCGTGGGTGGCATCTGTTTTTACGCAGGTATGCTGATGGCACATTCACCTGTCATTCTGTTGGGCTTACAGATGCTGAATGCTATTTTTATCGGTATTCTTGGCGGTATTGGGATGCTCTATTTTCAGGATCTGATGCCCGGCCAGGCGGGTTCAGCAACCACGCTCTATACCAATACATCACGTGTGGGCTGGATTATCGCCGGTTCAGTAGCCGGAATAGTCGCAGAGATCTGGAATTATCATGCAGTGTTCTGGTTTGCGATGGTGATGATTATCGCCACCCTGTTCTGCTTACTGCGGATTAAAGATGTTTAAGGCGCGGTCAGTATTTCCAGATCGATAAGCCAGGTCATTGCCTGCTGACGCGTGTTGCCGCACATTTCTGCACTGGCTTGTAAGCCTGCGCAGACTCTCGGGCGCAGTGGCGAGGTAAAAATTTTACAGCGTTGCTGTTCATCGAGCTGAATGCAGGGTGTATTGGCGGGCTTGCCATCTGGCATACCCGGAATAGGGCTGGAGATTGAGGGGGCGGTACAACACGCCCCGCAATCCGGACGGCATTCCATACATTGTTCTCTTCAGGTTAACCACCGGATTGATGAGCGCGCACAGTACCACCTTTTTTGCACCAGCAAAAGTGCGAATACCTCTTGCCTGAAATGGCCGTCGCGAGTAGTTTGTCGCGATATTTTTGACATTTTCGACTACAGGAATTTTTCGATGCCAAGAGCGAACGAAATTAAAAAAGGTATGGTTCTGAATTACAACGGCAAATTGCTGCTGGTTAAGGATATTGATATTCAGTCCCCCACTGCCCGCGGTGCCGCTACGCTGTACAAAATGCGCTTTTCTGATGTCCGTACTGGGCTGAAAGTAGAAGAGCGTTTCAAAGGTGATGATATCGTTGACACCGTGACGCTGACCCGCCGCTATGTTGACTTCTCCTACGTTGATGGCAACGAATATGTCTTTATGGATAAAGAAGACTATACGCCGTATACCTTCACGAAAGATCAGATTGAAGAAGAACTGCTGTTTATGCCGGAAGGCGGTATGCCTGACATGCAGGTTTTGACCTGGGACGGCCAACTGCTGGCACTTGAACTGCCGCAGACCGTTGATCTGGAAATCGTTGAAACCGCACCAGGCATTAAAGGTGCTTCTGCCAGCGCACGTAACAAACCGGCAACATTAAGCACCGGTCTGGTGATTCAGGTGCCAGAATACTTAAGCCCGGGCGAAAAAATCCGTATCCATATCGAAGAACGCCGTTACATGGGGCGTGCTGACTAACTTCAGCCACATTCAAAAAGGGACTGCTCAGGCTGTCCCTTTTTTAATTTATTATACCAATCTGCTATTTTGTGCTTACTGAACGCCTTCCGCCCGTAAAATTTACTCGTTGATTGATCGCCCTCACACTTCATTGCATTAACAATCCAGACCAATTTCAATTGCTGTCATATAACTTTACACTGCCATTGTTAATTAATCGTTACTGAGACGTGACCTCTATGAATACTATTGCCTCCGTTACGCTCCCCCATCACGTACACACTCCATGCTACGATCGCCAGCAATTGAAATCCCGTATCGTTCATTTTGGCTTTGGAGCCTTTCACCGCGCACATCAGGCATTATTAACCGATCGTGTGCTGAATGCGCAGGGTGGCGACTGGGGAATTTGTGAAATCAGCCTGTTCAGCGGTGAGCAATTGATGAGCCAGCTTCGCGCACAAGACCATTTATACACTGTGTTAGAGAAAGGTGCAGACGGCAATCAGGCGATTATTGTCGGTGCCGTTCACGAATGCCTGAATGCAAAACTGGATTCATTAGCAGCGATTATTGAGAAATTTTGCGAACCGCAGGTGGCGATAGTTTCCCTGACGATTACCGAAAAGGGGTATTGCATCGACCCGGCCACCGGCACGCTCGACACCAGCAATTCGCGCATTATTCACGATCTACAAACGCCGGAAGAACCTCATTCCGCACCAGGCATTCTTGTCGAAGCACTGAAACGCCGCCGTGAATGCGGCCTTGCGCCATTTACCGTGCTCTCCTGCGACAATATTCCCGACAATGGCCATGTGGTGAAAAATGCGGTGTTGGGAATGGCAGAAAAACGCTCACCAGAACTCACCGAATGGATAAAAGAACACGTCAGCTTTCCGGGAACGATGGTTGATCGCATTGTTCCGGCAGCAACCGACGAATCGCTGGCGGAAATTAGCCAGCATCTGGCCGTGAATGATCCCTGTGCGATTAGCTGCGAACCGTTTATCCAGTGGGTAGTGGAAGATCACTTCGTTGCAGGACGTCCAGCCTGGGAAGTCGCAGGTGTACAACTGGTGGATGATGTTTTGCCCTGGGAGGAGATGAAACTGCGCATGCTTAATGGCAGCCACTCTTTTCTCGCTTATCTGGGTTATCTCGCAGGGTTTGCCCATATCAGTGATTGCATGCATGACCGCGCATTTCGCCATGCCGCCAGAACGTTAATGCTGGATGAGCAAGCGCCGACGCTACGGATTAAAAATGTCGATTTGACGCAATATGCGGATAAGTTAATTGAACGTTTTGCCAATCCCGCACTGAAACATAAAACCTGGCAAATCGCGATGGATGGCAGTCAGAAATTACCGCAACGCATGCTGGCGAGCATTCGCATTCATCTGGCGCGCGAAACAAACTGGCCGTTACTGGCGTTAGGAGTCGCAGGCTGGATGCACTATGTGAGCGGCGTTGATGATGCCGGAAATGCCATTGATGTTCGCGATCCGCTCAGCGATAAAATTCGCGATCTGGTTGCGGAAAGTAGCAATGAACAACGCGTTAGCGCCCTGCTTTCTCTGCGTGAAGTTTTCGGTGATGACCTGCCCAATAACCCGCATTTTGTGCAGACAATCAAAAATGCCTGGCAACAAATAGCGCAGTTTGGAGCGCATCAGGCACTGTTAAATACCCTCAAAATTTAACGATTTCTGCGGTTAAGGTGGACGGAGGCATGCTTCGTCCGCTCCTTCTCTTCTCTTTTCCAGCTTTTTTAGCCAGGATTAACGCACAGTTAACTAATCTGATTATTGCGGAGCCGTTGTGACCAGGACCAACCTCATCACCGGTTTTCTCGGCAGCGGGAAAACGACGTCAATTCTTCATTTATTAGCCCACAAAGATCCGCAAGAAAAATGGGCGGTGCTGGTTAATGAATTTGGTGAAGTCGGGATAGATGGTGCTTTGCTCGCTGACAGCGGTGCATTACTAAAAGAGATCCCCGGCGGCTGCATGTGCTGCGTTAATGGCTTACCGATGCAGGTGGGGCTGAATACCTTACTGCGCCAGGGAAAACCAGACCGCTTGCTGATAGAGCCTACAGGGCTGGGCCATCCAAAACAGATCCTCGATCTGTTAACCGCTCCGGTTTATGAACCGTGGATCGATCTGCGCGCCACGTTATGTATTCTCGATCCTCGCCTGCTGCTGGATGAAAAAAGCGTCAATAATGAAAATTTCCGTGACCAGTTGGCTGCCGCAGACATTATTGTCGCCAATAAATCCGACCGAGCGACGTCCGAAAGCGAGCAAGCGTTGCAACGCTGGTGGCAACAAAATGGTGGCGATCGGCAATTAATTCACAGCGAACATGGGCAAATTGATGGTCATCTTCTGGATTTACCCCGTCGCAATTTAATCAAATTACCCGCCAGCGCCGCCCATTCACATCAGCATACCGTGAAAAAAGGGTTAGCCGCGTTAAGCCTGCCAGAGCATCAACGCTGGCGTCGCAGTCTCAACAGCGGACAAGGGCATCAGGCCTGCGGTTGGATATTCGATGCTGATACGGTGTTCGACACCGTTGGCATTCTGGAATGGGCGCGGCTTGCACCAGTGGAACGCGTGAAAGGCGTGATGCGTATTCCTGAAGGACTGGTGCGAATCAACCGTCAGGGCGATGACTTGCACATTGAAACGCAAAACGTGGCACCACCGGACAGTCGCGTTGAGCTGATTTCCAGCAGCGAAACTGACTGGAATGCCTTACAGAGCGCGCTGTTGAAGCTTCGTTTAGTGACCAACGCGTAAGGTTGCTTGCGTTTTTCAGTAAGATGATTAGAGAAAATATGATTAAAAATTTGCCGCAAATAGCGTTGTTAAACGTTGTCGGCCTCGCGCTGTTTCTTTCCTGGTACATTCCCGTCAATCATGGATTCTGGTTGCCGATTGACGCGGATATTTTCTATTTTTTTAATCAGAAACTGGTCGAAAGCAAGGCTTTTTTATGGCTGGTCGCATTGACCAATAATCGCGCTTTTGACGGCTGTTCACTGCTGGCAATGGGACTGCTGATGCTGAGTTTCTGGCTGAAAGAAAACGCCTCCGGCAGACGCCATATCATGATTATCGGTCTCGTCATGCTGTTAACCGCAGTGGTATTAAACCAGTTGGGCCAGGCATTAATTCCGGTAAAGCGAGCCAGCCCGACATTAACATTTGCGAATATTAACCGCGTCAGCGAACTGTTATCTGTGCCAACAAAAGATGCCTCGCGAGATAGTTTTCCTGGCGATCATGGCATGATGTTGCTTATTTTTTCTGCATTCATGTGGCGTTATTTCGGAAAAGTCGCAGGCGTCATCGCCCTTATTATTTTTGTGGTATTTGCATTTCCCAGAGTGATGATTGGCGCACACTGGTTTACCGATATCATTGTCGGTTCCCTGACTGTGATATTGATTGGTTTGCCCTGGTGGTTGATGACGCCATTAAGTGATCGATTAATCACCTTCTTTGACAAATCATTGCCAGGAAAAAGAAAACATTCCTAAAACAAATAACTCACAGTAATTAACATCATCAGGTTTATTTTCATAGACCGGATAATCCTGATGATGCACTGCGTTGCTTTCGTTCATCGAGTAAAATAGTCATTCTCTAACGAAATGAATGGATTGCATGCTTTTTGCTCAATCGTTCTTTAATTGACCAATCCCGGTTATTAACTTTCTGTATCACTTTTTCTTATAAAAAATCATGTAAAACCCCTCGCCAAGACCGCGCCAATCGGGTAATCTCGAACTCGTTTTGCCTCGGCGGTAAATTATCCTCACAGCATATAATTTTGTGTGTTAGTCCACAGATTTGGCCTTAGGGAATTGTTTCAACATGCCCAGGTAATTAGTCTCGTCTCGCTTGGCATTTTTTTATAACGATATTTGTCGTTAAGGACTTCAAGGGAAAACAAACAACATGGTCAAATCTCAACCGATTTTGAGATATATCTTGCGCGGCATTCCCGCGATTGCAGTAGCGGTTCTGCTTTCTGCATGTAGTGCAAACAACACCGCAAAGAATATGCATCCTGAGACACGTGCAGTGGGTAGTGAAACATCATCACTGCAAGCTTCTCAGGATGAATTTGAAAACCTGGTTCGTAATGTCGACGTAAAATCGCGAATTATGGATCAGTATGCTGACTGGAAAGGCGTGCGTTATCGTCTGGGCGGCAGCACCAAAAAAGGTATCGATTGTTCTGGTTTCGTACAGCGTACATTCCGCGAACAATTTGGCTTAGAACTCCCTCGTTCAACTTATGAACAACAGGAAATGGGCAAGTCAGTTTCCCGCAGTAATTTGCGTACAGGTGACTTAGTTCTGTTCCGTGCCGGTTCAACGGGACGCCATGTCGGTATTTATATCGGCAATAATCAGTTCGTTCATGCTTCCACCAGCAGTGGTGTTATTATTTCCAGCATGAATGAGCCGTACTGGAAAAAGCGTTACAACGAAGCACGTCGGGTTCTTAGTCGCAGCTAATAAACCGTTTGGATGCAATCCCTTGGCTATCCTGACGAGTTAACTGAAGGCACTGCTTAAGCAGTGCTTTTTTATTTTCATCCATTATAGAAAATGATGTTTCCATGCCTTGATCCAGGCTATAGTCCCGTCATTCTCTTCTACTTCAGCGTTATCGTAATCTCAGGAATATTAACGGAACTATGTTCATACGCGCTCCCTCTTCCGGACGTAAGATCCTGCTTACCTGCATTATTGCGGGCGTGATGATCGCGATACTTGTCAGTTGCCTTCAGTTTTTAGTGGCCTGGCATAAACATGAAGTCAAATACGACACCTTGATTACCGACGTACAAAAATATCTCGACACCTATTTCACCGAGCTGAAGTCCACTACTGATCACCTCCAGCCACTCACCTTAGATACCTGTCAGCAAGCCAACCCTGAACTGACTGCACGTGCGGCATTCAGTATGAATGTACGAACGTTTGTGCTGGTAAAGGATAAAAAGAGTTTCTGTTCTTCTGCGACTGGTGAGATGGACATTCCGCTCAATGAACTGATTCCGGCGCTCGACATTAGTAAAAATATTGATATGGCAATGTTGCCTGGCACACCGATGGTGCCCAACAAACCCACGATCGTCATCTGGTATCGCAATCCTTTATTAAAAAATAGCGGCGTTTTTGCAGCATTGAACCTGAACCTGACGCCGTATCTTCTCTATAGCTCTCACCAGCAAGATTTCGATGGTATAGCACTCATTATTGGTAATACTGCGATATCGACCTTTACGCCGCATTTGATGAACGTCCGCGAGTTAACCGGCACGCCGGTACGTGAAACCAAAATCGCAGGCATTCCGCTGACTGTTCGACTTTATGCTAACGACTGGACATGGAGTGATGTGTGGTACGCGTTTTTACTGGGTGGAATGAGTGGAACTGTCGTTGGCCTGCTCTGCTATTACCTGATGAGCGTGCGTATGCGCCCTGGCAGAGAGATTATGATGGCCATCAAGCGTGAGCAGTTTTACGTGGTGTATCAACCGGTGGTTGATACACAAACGCTGCGGGTAACGGGTCTGGAAGTGTTACTGCGCTGGCGTCATCCGGTAGTGGGTGAAATCCCCCCGGATGCCTTCATTCATTATGCCGAATCGCAAAAGATGATTGTGCCACTGACCCAGCACCTGTTTGAGCTGATTGCTCGTGACGCGGCAGAATTACACAACGTACTGCCGGTGGGCGTAAAGTTTGGTATTAACATTGCGCCGGACCATTTGCACAACGAGAGCTTTAAAGCCGATATACATCGACTGCTTGCCTCCCTGCCCGCTCACCATTTCCAGATTGTGCTGGAAATTACCGAGCGCGATATGTTGAAAGAACATGAAGCGTCACAACTCTTCGCATGGCTGCATTCTGTCGGCGTGGAAATTGCCATTGATGACTTCGGCACCGGACACAGCGCGCTTATCTATTTGGAACGTTTCACGCTCGATTACCTGAAAATTGACCGCGGTTTCATCAATGCCATAGGTACGGAAACGGTCACCTCACCAGTGCTTGACGCGGTGCTGACGCTGGCGAAGCGTCTCAATATGCTGACAGTTGCTGAAGGGGTTGAAACGCCGGAACAGGCACGCTGGTTACGCGAACGTGGTGTTAATTTCCTGCAAGGTTACTGGATTAGTCGCCCTCTGCCGTTGGATGATTTTATCCGCTGGTTGGAGAAACCGCATACGCCGCAGTGGTAAGGAGTGCTTGTGTCCCTTATTATTCATAGAGAAAGCATGCCGGATTGCGGCTAATGATGAGTAAAAGGAAATCCATTGCAGATGATTGTGCGCATACTGCTGGTGTTTATCACCCTGTTCACCTTCGGTGTGCAGGCGCAGGCTATTAAGGAAAGCTATGCCTTTGCAGTACTGGGAGAACCCAGATATGCCTTTAATTTCAACAATTTTGATTATGTTAATCCTGCCGCGCCAAAAGGCGGGCAGATAACGTTATCCTCCATTGGCACCTTCGATAATTTCAACCGCTATGCACTACGCGGAAACCCCGGTGCACGTACCGAGCAGTTGTACGACACACTATTTACCACCTCCGATGACGAGCCGGGCAGTTATTACCCGCTAATTGCCGAAAGCGCGCGCTATGCCGACGATTATTCCTGGGTTGAAGTTGCTATTAATCCACGCGCCCGTTTTCATGATGGTTCGCCCATTACTGCCCGCGATGTTGAGTTCACTTTTCAAAAGTTTATGACTGAAGGCGTGCCGCAATTTCGCCTGGTATACAAAGGCACCACAGTTAAAGCCATTGCGCCGTTAACCGTGCGCATCGAATTAGCTAAACCCGGCAAAGAAGATATGCTTAGCCTGTTTTCACTGCCGGTATTTCCAGAAAAATACTGGGAGGGTCACAAACTGAGCGACCCGCTCGCTACGCCTCCACTTGCCAGTGGTCCGTATCGCATTACGGCCTGGAAAATGGGGCAAAATATTGTCTATTCCCGCGTGAAAGATTACTGGGCGGCAAACTTACCGGTAAACCGTGGACGCTGGAATTTCGACACCATTCGCTACGATTATTACCTTGACGATAACGTCGCTTTTGAAGCATTTAAAGCTGGTGCCTTTGATTTGCGCATGGAAAACGACGCCAAAAACTGGGCCACGCGCTATACCGGTAAAAATTTCGACAAAAAATACATTATCAAAGATGAGCAAAAGAACGAATCAGCCCAGGATACACGCTGGCTGGCGTTTAATATTCAGCGCCCGGTATTCAACGATCGCCGGGTTAGGGAAGCCATCACCCTCGCCTTCGACTTTGAATGGATGAACAAGGCCTTGTTTTACAATGCCTGGAGTCGCACTAACAGCTATTTTCAGAATACCGAATACGCTGCCAGAAATTACCCCGACGCTGCGGAACTGGTGCTGTTGGCACCAATGAAAAAAGATCTACCGCCAGAGGTGTTCACACAAATCTACCAGCCGCCAGAATCCAAAGGCGATGGCTACGACCGTGATAATCTGTTAAAAGCCGACAAACTTCTCAACGAAGCAGGCTGGGTACTGAAGGGTCAGCAACGCGTTAACGCTACGACGGGTCAGCTTCTCAGCTTTGAATTATTGCTTCCAGCCAGCAGTAATAGCCAGTGGGTATTGCCGTTCCAGCACAGCCTGCAACGGCTTGGTATCAACATGGACATTCGCAAGGTGGATAACTCACAAATCACCAACCGAATGCGCAGCCGCGACTATGACATGATGCCACGCGTGTGGCGGGCGATGCCGTGGCCCAGCTCCGATTTACAGATTTCCTGGTCATCGGAATATATCAACTCTACTTATAATGCTCCCGGCGTACAAAGTCCGGTCATCGACTCGCTGATCAACCAAATTATTGCCGCCCAGGGAAATAAAGAAAAATTACTGCCGTTGGGGCGCGCCCTGGATCGCGTATTAACGTGGAATTATTACATGTTGCCGATGTGGTACATGGCGGAAGACCGTCTCGCCTGGTGGGATAAATTCTCCCGCCCGGCAGTGCGTCCCGTTTATAGTCTCGGTATTGATACCTGGTGGTATGACGTCAATAAAGCGGCCAAACTGCCGTCAGCCAGACAACAGGGAGAGTAGATGGGCGCTTACCTGATTCGCCGTCTGTTGCTGGTGATCCCAACGTTATGGGCGATTATCACCATCAACTTTTTTATCGTGCAAATTGCGCCTGGCGGTCCGGTCGACCAGGCCATCGCCGCCATTGAGTTTGGTAATGCCGGAGTATTACCGGGTGCAGGCGGCGAAGGCGTGCGTGCCAGCCATGCACAAACGGGCGTCGGCAACATCAGCGACAGCAACTACCGCGGTGGACGCGGATTGGATCCAGAAGTGATCGCAGAGATCACCCATCGCTACGGTTTCGATAAACCGATCCACGAACGTTACTTCAAAATGCTCCGGGACTACATTTGTTTTGATTTTGGCGACAGCCTGTTTCGTAGCGCCTCAGTGCTGACATTGATTAAAGACAGTCTGCCGGTTTCCATCACCCTCGGATTGTGGAGCACGCTGATTATCTATCTGGTGTCAATTCCGCTGGGTATTCGCAAAGCCGTTTATAACGGTAGTCGCTTTGATGTCTGGAGTAGCGCATTTATTATCATCGGCTACGCTATTCCGGCCTTTTTGTTTGCAATCCTGCTGATTGTCTTCTTCGCGGGCGGCAGTTATTTCGACCTGTTCCCTCTGCGCGGCCTGGTTTCCGCTAATTTTGATTCACTACCGTGGTATCAGAAAATCACCGATTATCTGTGGCACATCACGCTACCCGTGCTGGCGACGGTGATTGGCGGCTTTGCGGCGCTCACCATGCTGACAAAAAACGCCTTTCTTGATGAAGTGCGCAAGCAATATGTGGTTACCGCGCGCGCGAAAGGAGTGAGTGAGAAAAACATTCTCTGGAAACATGTGTTCCGCAACGCCATGCTGCTGGTGATTGCCGGTTTTCCAGCGACTTTCATCAGCATGTTTTTCACCGGTTCGCTGTTGATTGAGGTGATGTTTTCACTCAATGGCCTCGGTTTGCTGGGCTATGAAGCGACCGTCTCGCGCGATTATCCGGTGATGTTTGGCACCTTGTATATTTTCACCCTGATTGGCCTGCTCCTGAATATCGTCAGTGATATCAGCTATACACTGGTCGATCCTCGTATTGATTTTGAGGGACGCTAATGCCGCAACTCAGCCCCGTCAATCAGGCCCGTTGGGCGCGTTTTCGTCATAATCGTCGCGGCTACTGGTCGTTATGGATTTTCCTCTTCTTATTCAGTTTGAGTTTGTGTTCTGAACTGATCGCCAACGATAAACCGTTGCTGGTACGTTATGACGGTAGCTGGTATTTCCCGTTGCTGAAAAACTACAGTGAAAGTGATTTTGGCGGCCCGCTGGCAAGCCAGGCGGATTATCAGGATCCGTGGCTAAAACAACGACTGGAGGATAAAGGCTGGGTACTGTGGGCACCGATTCGCTTTGGTGCTACCAGTATCAATTTTGCGACCGATAAGCCCTTCCCCTCCCCACCCTCACCACAAAACTGGCTGGGGACGGATGCCAACGGCGGCGATGTGCTGGCGCGTATTCTGTATGGCACACGGATCTCGGTTCTGTTTGGTCTGATGCTGACACTCTGTTCCAGTGTGATGGGCGTGCTGGCGGGGGCGCTGCAAGGTTATTACGGCGGAAAAGTGGATCTCTGGGGGCAGCGCTTCATTGAAGTGTGGTCGGGGATGCCGACGCTGTTTCTGATAATTCTGCTTTCCAGTGTCGTTCAACCTAACTTCTGGTGGCTGCTGGCGATTACCGTCTTGTTTGGCTGGATGGGTCTGGTGGGCGTAGTGCGTGCGGAATTTTTGCGTACCCGTAATTTCGACTACATCCGCGCGGCGCAGGCGCTTGGCGTCAGCGATCGCAGTATTATCCTGCGTCATATGTTGCCAAATGCAATGGTCGCTACCCTCACCTTTTTACCGTTTATTTTATGTAGCTCGATCACCACCCTGACCTCGCTCGATTTCCTCGGCTTCGGCTTGCCACTCGGTTCACCATCGCTCGGAGAACTGCTGTTACAAGGGAAAAATAACCTTCAGGCACCGTGGCTTGGGATCACCGCCTTCTTGTCGGTGGCGATATTATTGTCATTGCTGATCTTTATTGGTGAAGCAGTCCGCGACGCATTTGATCCTAATAAGGCGGTGTAGCATGACGCAAACTCTGTTAGCGATTGAAAATTTGTCGGTGGTTTTTCGCCATCAGCAAACCGTTCGCACCGTAGTGAATGATGTTTCGCTACGCATTGAAGCTGGCGAAACGCTGGCGCTGGTGGGTGAGTCTGGCTCCGGCAAGAGCGTTACTGCGCTGTCGATTTTACGTCTTCTCCCTTCCCCGCCTGTTGAATATCTCTCTGGCGATATTCGTTTTCATGGCGAATCGCTGCTTCATGCCAGCGAGCAAACGTTGCGTGGTGTGCGGGGAAATAAGATTGCCATGATTTTCCAGGAGCCGATGGTATCGTTAAACCCATTGCATACTCTGGAAAAACAGCTTTATGAAGTGCTTTCACTGCATCGCGGGATGCGTCGGGAAGCGGCGCGTGGTGAAATCCTTAATTGCCTCGATCGCGTCGGTATCCGCCAGGCAGCAAAACGGCTGACAGACTACCCGCATCAGCTCTCCGGCGGCGAACGTCAGCGGGTGATGATTGCAATGGCGCTACTCACTCGACCGGAATTATTGATTGCTGATGAACCGACTACCGCGCTGGACGTCTCTGTCCAGGCGCAGATTTTGCAATTATTACGCGAACTGCAACATGAACTGAATATGGGCATGTTATTTATTACTCATAACCTCAGCATTGTCAGAAAACTGGCCCACCGCGTGGCAGTGATGCAAAACGGTCGCTGTGTGGAGGAAAATCGCGCCACTGCGCTCTTTGCCTCCCCCGTTCATCCTTACACGCAAAAACTACTCAACAGCGAACCGTCAGGCGATCCAGTGCCGTTGCCAGAGCCAGCCTCAACGTTGCTTGATGTTGAACAGCTTCAGGTCGCTTTCCCCATTCGTAAGGGACTCCTGAAACGCGTCGTCGATCATAACGTGGTGGTGAAAAGCGTCAGTTTTACGCTTCGGGCGGGTGAAACGCTGGGTTTAGTGGGCGAGTCCGGCTCCGGCAAAAGCACCACAGGACTGGCGTTGCTACGATTAATTGACTCTCAGGGCAGCATCGTTTTTGACGGTCAGCCATTGCAAAATCTAACTCGTCGCCAGCTATTGCCCATTCGCCATCGCATTCAGGTGGTATTTCAGGATCCAAACTCCTCACTCAACCCACGACTCAACGTGTTGCAGATTATTGAGGAGGGGTTACGTGTGCATCAACCCACCCTTTCAGCCACGCAACGCGAAGAGCAAGTGAAAGCCGTAATGCAGGAAGTGGGGTTAGATCCTGCAACGCGCCACCGTTATCCGGCGGAGTTCTCGGGAGGTCAACGACAACGTATTGCGATTGCCCGAGCATTGATTCTGAAACCTTCGCTGATCATTCTTGATGAACCAACATCATCGCTCGACAAAACGGTACAGGCGCAAATATTGGCGCTATTGAAATCATTGCAACAAAAGCACCAACTAGCCTATTTGTTTATCAGCCATGATTTGCATGTTGTTCGCGCATTATGTCATCAGGTTATCGTGCTGCGACAGGGAGAAGTAGTGGAACAAGGACCGTGCGCGCGCGTGTTTGCCGCACCACAACAGGAGTATACGCGTCAGCTACTGGCGTTGAGCTGATGCTTAAAAAGGATTGTAGTTTGAGAAAGGTTCGGCAATTGCCACACCAAAATTTTTCAGTCGACAGGTGGCGGCGAACTCATCCTGCCGATTAACAAACAGACATGGCTCACCTTCACACTCCAGTACCGAGCACGGAACTTCAATATCGCTTAATGCCTGGCTGAGTTTGTACATCACCGACCATGCGTTATCGCCATCCGGGCTAAGCAATTTAAGCGCCACCAGGCTGTTGTCACCGCACGGTCCATTTTGCGGAATCGGTTCAACTTTTGAACCTGCGAAACCAGCAGACCAACGATAGTTCTGCGGCAGTCGATGGACGATTGAGAGTTGTAATGAAGTCACTTATTTTCCCCGGAAGCACATTTAATTCACAATTTATTTACATTAATTTTAACACATCATCAACAACCCGTCTTTAAACAGATCGTAAAGATTGATGCCTCGCCTGCGTGGCCTCTATGGCTCTGATTTAAATAATATCTGCGGGCGTGGTCACGTTTGCGGGGCTATATGTACCCGTTTCTGAGATCTAACTCAACCTTTTTAACTACAATGATGTGACTTTTTACATAAATTGATTTTACATAAAACAAACAAATGACGGGGGATTGATAGATTTGTGGTTGATATACATCAACAAAGGAAGCCTTTTAGCTTCCCTGTTGAGCAATAGTTCACCGTTTTTTGGGTCTGCTGGCGTACAAACAGAAGAGAATTGAACTGGTTGCACAGAATGCGATTGACCAAATCATCGGCCATGCGGAATTAAAGGTCGCCAGCGAAAGCAGCGCGCCAACAATTGCGCCAATGCCAAAACGAAAAGTTCCTGCAAGCGACGACGCGGTTCCCGCCATATGAGGGAACTCATCCAGAATTACCGCCATCGCGTTAGAAGACACCATCGATACGCAGCCAACAAACGCCGCCACACCCACTACCAGCGACCAGAATCCTAGCCCCAGTAATGCGCTGATGACCATCCACGCCGCCATAATAAATTGAATCCACAGCCCCGAGCGGAACATATTCAGCGCGCCAATGCGGCGAACAAAGCGACTGTTAAAAATGGTCATCACAAACAGGAAAACAATGTTTAACGCAAAGTAATAACCGAAGTTTTCCGGTGCGACATGGTTAATTTCAATGTAGACAAACGGTCCGGCGCTTAAGAACGAGAACATCCCGGCAAAGCTAAAACCGCTGGCCAACATATAACTCAGGACACGCTTATGGCGGAACAACGCGGCAAAGTTACCAATGGTGGTACGGATGTGAAACGGCTGGCGACGCTCTGGCGGCAAGGTTTCTTTGATCAGGAAGAAGATCATTGCCGAAGCCAGAATCGCCGCTACAGCGAGGATCCAGAAAATATAATGCCAGCTCAACCACACCAGCACCCAGCCGCCAACAATCGGTGCCATCAGCGGCGCGATGGTGGTCACCAGCATAACGAACGACATCATCCGCGAGAACTCTTCTTTCGGGTAAATATCGCGCATCAGGGCATTGATAACGACGCTGGCCGCTGCCGCCGCCAGACCGTGAAAGAAACGCATCACAATCAACTGATCGATGGTTTGCGCCAGCGCGCACGCCACCGCCGCCGCGGCAAACACCAATGTACCACCGAGGACAACCGGCTTGCGCCCGAAGCTATCCGCCATCGGTCCGTAGATTAACTGCCCCAACGCAAACCCCAGAATATAAGTACTCAGAGTCATCTGCGTACTGCCCGCAGGCACACCAAACTGGGCAGAAATCACCGGCAGCGCAGGCAGATACATATCAATCGACAGCGGCATCAACATGGCCAGCAGGCCAAGGATAAAGACAATAGCAAACGACGAATGCTGTCGGGTGGTCACAACTGGCTCCTGAAAGTCATTAAAGTGTTAAACGACGCTGGCAATTTCTTCTTCAGTTAACGGACGATATTCACCGGGTGCTAAATCTGCATCCAGCGTAATGCCGCCAATACGTTCACGGTGCAGTTCAACCACGTGGTTACCCACAGCGGCAAACATACGTTTCACCTGATGATAACGCCCTTCACTAATGGTCAAACGAACCTGCGTTGGGGTAATCACTTCCAGCACCGCAGGCTTAGTGAGATCTTTTTCGTTATGCAGTTGTACACCTTTAGCAAATTGCTCTGCCGTGTCGTCCGCTACGGGTGATTCCAGCGTCACCAGGTACGTTTTCTCGCAATGATGACGTGGAGAAGTAATGCGGTGCGACCACTGACCATCGTCGGTCATCAGCACCAGACCGGTAGTATCGATATCCAGCCGCCCTGCCGCATGCAGTTTCCATGCTACAGGTTCATCAAGAAAATAGAGCACCGTTGGGTGATCCGGGTCATCCGTGGAACAAACATAGCCCTGAGGCTTATTGAGCATGAAGTAACGTGGGCCATGTTGCTGTACCAACGGGTTACCATCGTAAGCCACACTGTGTTCAGGAAGCAGTTTAAACGCTGCATTGCGGACGATTTCGCCATCGACGGTGACACGAGTGCCGCGGATTTCACGCCCGGCAATAGCACGGCTAACGCCGAGTTGCTGTGCGATAAATTTATCAAGTCGCATGTGTGTGATTTTGCCTGTAAAAACGGAGGTCGGGCATTGACCCGAAAATCTGAACTGTTGTCTGCCCAGTATAGCGGTCTAATAACTTCCCTCAAGGGAAAAAGATCCGTGGCATACTATTAGCAGAATAATCTACCTACGCGAGACCATGATTTTTACACTCCGTCCATATCAGCAAGAAGCCGTGGATGCCACGCTCAACCATTTTCGTCGTCATAAAACTCCTGCCGTTATCGTACTCCCTACCGGTGCGGGTAAAAGTCTGGTGATAGCGGAACTGGCACGGCTGGCGCGTGGTCGCGTGCTGGTGCTGGCACACGTCAAAGAACTGGTAGCGCAAAACCATGCAAAATATCAGGCGCTGGGGCTGGAAGCGGATATTTTTGCTGCCGGACTAAAGCGCAAAGAGAGCCTCGGTAAAGTAGTATTTGGCAGCGTACAGTCGGTCGCCCGCAATCTCGACGCCTTTCAGAGTGAATTTTCACTGTTGATTGTCGATGAATGCCATCGTATTGGCGACGACGAAGAGAGCCAGTATCAGCAAATCCTTACTCACCTGACAAAAGTGAATCCCCACTTACGCCTGCTGGGGCTGACTGCCACGCCCTTTCGGCTGGGGAAAGGCTGGATCTATCAGTTTCATTATCACGGCATGGTGCGCGGCGACGAGAAAGCCCTTTTCCGGGACTGCATTTATGAGTTACCGCTGCGCTATATGATTAAACACGGTTATCTGACACCACCGGAACGGCTGGATATGCCGGTAGTGCAATATGATTTCAGCCGCTTACAGGCACAGAGCAACGGGCTGTTCAGCGAAGCTGATCTCAACCGCGAGCTGAAAAAACAGCAACGCATTACGCCACACATTATTAGCCAGATTATGGAGTTCGCCGCAACGCGCAAAGGGGTGATGATTTTCGCCGCGACGGTCGAACACGCAAAAGAGATCGTTGGTCTACTGCCCGCCGAAGATGCCGCGCTTATTACCGGCGACACGCCCGGCGCTGAACGTGATGTATTAATTGAAGATTTTAAAGCCCAGCGTTTTCGCTACCTGGTCAACGTTGCGGTACTGACCACCGGATTTGACGCGCCACATGTCGATCTTATCGCCATTCTGCGCCCTACCGAATCGGTAAGTCTTTACCAACAAATTGTCGGGCGTGGTCTGCGTCTGGCTCCGGGTAAGACAGATTGCTTAATTCTTGATTATGCAGGTAACCCTCACGATCTCTACGCCCCGGAAGTAGGTACGCCGAAAGGCAAAAGTGACAACGTCCCGGTGCAGGTTTTCTGCCCTGCCTGCGGCTTTGCCAACACGTTTTGGGGTAAAACAACCGCCGACGGCACATTGATTGAACACTTTGGTCGCCGTTGTCAGGGATGGTTCGAAGATGACGACGGGCATCGCGAACAGTGTGATTTTCGCTTCCGCTTTAAAAACTGCCCCCAGTGCAATGCAGAAAATGACATTGCCGCGCGCCGCTGCCGCGAGTGCGACACCATTCTGGTTGATCCGGATGATATGTTAAAAGCGGCGCTACGGTTGAAAGATGCTCTGGTGCTACGCTGTAGCGGCATGTCTTTACAGCATGGGCACGATGAAAAAGGCGAATGGCTGAAAATCACCTATTACGATGAAGATGGTGCTGATGTGAGTGAGCGCTTCCGTCTGCAAACACCCGCCCAGCGAACCGCCTTCGAGCAGCTTTTTATCCGCCCGCATACGCGCACACCGGGCATCCCTCTGCGCTGGATAACCGCCGCCGATATCCTCGCCCAGCAAGCGTTGCTGCGCCACCCGGATTTTGTCGTTGCACGAATGAAAGGCCAGTACTGGCAGGTTCGTGAAAAAGTGTTCGATTACGAAGGCCGTTTTCGTCGGGCGCACGAATTACGCGGTTAATGGTAGTTTTGATTGATGTGAAAGGCGTTTGAGTATAGAATCTCGCCCGCTTTTGCATACGCAAAGCAGATCACTTACCTGTTGCTGGGTCGCCTGTAGCAGGAATCAATTAAGAGAGAAAGAAATGTTTACTATCAACGCAGAAGTACGTAAAGAGCAGGGTAAGGGTGCGAGCCGCCGCCTGCGTGCCGCTAACAAATTCCCGGCAATCATCTACGGTGGCAACGAAGCGCCGCTGGCAATTGAGCTGGATCACGACAAAGTCATGAACATGCAAGTTAAAGCTGAATTTTACAGCGAAGTTCTGACCATCGTTGTTGACGGTAAAGAAATCAAAGTTAAAGCTCAGGATGTACAGCGTCACCCGTACAAACCGAAGCTGCAGCACATCGACTTCGTTCGCGCTTAATTGCTGAATAAGTTGTAAGAAACCCCGCTCCGGCGGGGTTTTTTGTATCTGCAGATTATGCCTGATGCGACGCTGCTCGTCTTATAAGGCCTACGGTATGGTTGTTTTTTGTCGGCCAGATAAAGCGTTCACACCGTATCTGGCATTCATAACACCAAACCGATTAATTGCTGCCAGAAGTCCGGCGCTGCAATTGATCGCGCAGATTCGGCGGTGTGCCCTTAATGGTCAGTGTATCGGTCGCCGGATCCCAAAAAATCCGTTCACCTAACAGCATCGCATCAAAGTTAATGGTCAAGCCACCGCCGCTACCGGCAAACTTCGTCAACTGACGCAGTGTGCTGCGGTCTGCCGGGAAGCTCTCTTCCAGTTCATACCCTTTTTCAGCCGCAAATTCCGTGAAGCTCACTTCGCTGACGCCCGCCAGCTCTTTTGACAGCGATTCCAGCTCGATTTCTTCGCCCGCCTGCAATTGCTCATTACAGTAGCTATAAACCTGCTGGCGAACATTTTGCCGTTCTGCTTTATCCAGTTGCGCTTCGGCAGTGAAATCATCAACCGCCTGCAACAAACCGCGGTTTTGCGCTTTCGCATTCAACCCTTCGCTGGCACCGAGGAAGTCCATAAAGAAATCAGCCACTTTGCGCCCTACTCGTCCTTTCAGGAAAGTCAGATAACGGGTCGATTCTGGGTTAGTTTCCCACTCGGTCAAATCGATACGCGCCACAATATCCGCATGATTGATATCAAGATAATGGGTCGGGTTGATGTCGAGGTTTTCGTTAACGCGCATACTGCTTAAATTGTTCAGCACGCAAATCAGCAGATACTCCACAGCCAGATAACGGTAGTGGCAAAACAGCACAAAACCGCCGTCAGCAAAGGGGTATTTCGCCAGCTCGTCACGCAGGCGACCGGTTGCCGCGCGGCTAAATGCCAGAAAATCTTCTTCGCCCTGGCGCTGCAAACGTAACGCCTGCGCCAGTTCACTCTCTTCGTTGAACAAGCCGTAGGCTTTATTTTTAGCGCTATAGACCCGATGCAGTTCTGCCACCATCTCAACGACGGTTTCCGTCGGCTCCAGCAATGAATCGCGCAACACCAGCTCAAGGTTCTGCTCATCACGCTTGATAAGCTGGTGCAGAGCAATCTGGTTGATATCCAGACTCATGATAAACTCTCCTTTAAGACCGGGCGGTATTCAATCACCGCCGGTAAAGCGACGCAATAAAAGATGGCAGCCATTTTACAGAAGGCAGCGTAACGCGAATGATTTAAAGTATAAAAAAGCAGAAAAAAAACCGTTGCTACGGTAATATGTTGCCCTTTCATCAACTAACTGATTTCGATTTATGCCACAAATTTCCCGCTACAGTGATGAACAGGTTGAACAATTGCTCGCAGAGCTGCTCAACGTACTGGAAAAACATAAGGCTCCGACCGACCTTTCCCTGATGGTGTTAGGCAACATGGTCACTAACCTTATCAATACCAGCATTGCCCCGGCTCAACGCCAGGCGATTGCCAACTCTTTTGCCCGCGCCTTGCAGTCCTCGATCAACGAAGACAAAGCGCACTAAGGGAAACAGATAACAGGTTATGGTAACTCATCATCAGCGCTACCGTGAAAAAGTATCCCAAATGGTCAGTTGGGGGCACTGGTTTGCACTGTTCAATATTCTGCTTTCACTCGTCATAGGCAGCCGTTACCTGTTTATCGCTGACTGGCCGACAACACTTGCTGGTCGTATTTATTCCTACGTAAGCATTATCGGCCATTTCAGCTTCCTGGTGTTCGCCACCTACTTGCTGATCCTCTTCCCGCTGACCTTTATCATCGGCTCCCAGAGGCTGATGAGGTTTTTATCCGTCATTCTGGCAACGGCGGGAATGACGCTGTTACTGATCGACAGCGAAGTCTTTACTCGTTTCCATCTCCATCTTAATCCCATCGTCTGGCAGTTGGTTATCAACCCGGACGAGAATGAGATGGCGCGCGACTGGCAACTGATGTTCATCAGCGTGCCGGTTATTTTATTGCTTGAACTGGTGTTTGCGACGTGGAGTTGGCAAAAGCTGCGCAGCCTGACACGTCGTCGGCGCTTCGCCCGTCCGCTGGCCGCATTCTTATTTATCGCCTTTATCGCCTCGCACGTGGTGTATATCTGGGCCGATGCCAATTTCTATCGCCCAATCACCATGCAGCGCGCCAATCTGCCGCTTTCGTATCCGATGACGGCGCGACGTTTTCTTGAGAAGCATGGCCTGCTTGATGCACAGGAGTATCAACGCCGTCTTATTGAGCAAGGCAATCCGGACGCCGTTTCCGTACAGTATCCGTTAAGCGAACTGCGCTACCGCGATATGGGCACCGGACAGAACGTCTTGCTGATTACTGTCGATGGCCTGAACTATTCACGCTATGAGAAACAGATGCCTGCACTGGCGGGTTTTGCCGAGCAAAATATTTCATTCACACGCCATATGAGTTCGGGCAACACCACCGACAACGGCATCTTTGGCCTGTTCTATGGCATCTCGCCAAGTTATATGGATGGCATTCTGTCGACCCGCACGCCTGCGGCGTTAATTACCGCGCTTAACCAGCAAGGCTATCAGCTTGGGTTATTCTCATCCGATGGCTTTACCAGCCCGTTGTATCGCCAGGCATTGTTGTCAGACTTCTCAATGCCAAGCGTTCGCACGCAATCCGATGCTCAGACCGCCACGCAGTGGATCAACTGGCTGAGCCGCTACGCGCAAGAAGATAATCGCTGGTTCTCATGGGTATCTTTCAATGGCACCAACATTGACGATAGCAACCAGCAAGCATTTACCCATAAATATAGCCGGGCAGCAGGCAATGTTGATGAGCAGATCAACCGCGTGTTAAATGCGCTGCGTGATTCTGGCAAGCTGGACAATACGGTGGTGATTATTACTGCCGGTCGGGGTATTCCACTGAGCGAAGAGGAAGAAACCTTTGACTGGTCCCACGGTCATCTTCAGGTGCCGTTAGTGATCCACTGGCCGGGCACACCGGCGCAGCGTATTAATACCCTGACCGATCATACCGATCTAATGACCACGTTGATGCAACGCCTGCTGCACGTCAGTACGCCTGCCAGCGAATATTCGCAAGGTCAGGATTTGTTCAATCCTGAACGCCGTCATTATTGGGTTACCGCAGCGGATAACGATACGCTGGCAATCACCACGCCAAAAATGACGCTGGTGCTGAACAATAATGGTAAATACCGCACTTACAACTTACATGGTGAAAGAGTGAAAGACGAAAAACCACAGTTAAGTTTGTTATTGCAGGTGCTGACAGACGAGAAGCGTTTCATCGCTAACTGATTAATTATAAATCAGTTAGCAAAATATCTTACTTGCAATCGGTGTGGAAAACGGTAGTATTAGCAGCCACGAGTCGGCACGTAGCGCAGCCTGGTAGCGCACCGTCATGGGGTGTCGGGGGTCGGAGGTTCAAATCCTCTCGTGCCGACCAAAAATCCCTTAAGAACCAGCCTGTTATGGCTGGTTTTTTTATATCTACACGTTGTCCCGCAACCCACACTTGCAGTTTTACTACATGCCCATACATAAAATGGGGTAACATTCACGCGCCTGGTAGCGTTTCCAACGCTACGCTCAAACATAATGATTCTAATAAAACCTCAGGAGACTACTATGCCTGAAGCAACGCCTTTTCAGGTGCTGATTGTGGATGATCATCCACTTATGCGACGCGGTGTTCGTCAGTTACTGGAACTTGATCCTGGCTTTGAAGTGGTCGCTGAAGCGGGCGACGGCGCAAGTGCTATCGATCTGGCGAATCGACTGGATATCGACGTGATCTTGTTGGATCTGAATATGAAAGGCATGAGTGGCCTGGATACCCTCAATGCCTTGCGCAGGGATGGCGTTACCGCGCAAATTATTATTCTGACCGTTTCAGATGCCTCCAGTGATGTGTTTGCGTTGATAGACGCAGGCGCTGACGGTTATCTGTTGAAAGATAGCGACCCGGAAGTACTGCTGGAAGCGATTCGCGCCGGGGCAAAAGGCAGCAAAGTCTTTAGCGAACGCGTCAATCAGTACTTACGCGAACGTGAAATGTTTGGCGCAGAGGAAGATCCCTTCAGTGTGTTGACGGAGCGTGAACTGGATGTTCTGCACGAACTGGCGCAGGGGCTGTCGAATAAGCAGATTGCCTCAGTGTTGAATATTTCCGAGCAAACAGTGAAAGTACACATTCGCAATCTGCTGCGTAAACTCAATGTCCGCTCACGCGTGGCAGCAACTATTTTGTTCCTGCAACAACGCGGGGCACAGTAAAAAAAGCCCGATGGCGTCACCATCGGGCCTCTTCTTATTTACTTTGTTGCGGCGACAAATGCTGCATCGCCTGCGCGATACTGCGTTCAATCACCGCTCGACGGGTATCGTTGGCGGGTAAGAGCTTCAACATCATCTCCCACGCAGCAACGGCTTCGCCAAATCGCTGCTGTTCAAAGGCGTTAAACGCATACATGCTTAACACACGAATATTGCTGTGGTCGCTTCTCACCAGTTGGCGTAACAACTCTCCACCCAGGCGGTTGTCGTTGGGATCAGAAGAACGCGTCAGTGCTTCAGCATAACCCAGCGCCGCATCACTATTTTTCGGGTCGAGGCGATACGCGTTAGCATACGCATCGATCGCAATACTGGCATTACCCAGCGCCATCCCAATGCGACCCAGCATAATCCAGCCTTCAATATCTCCCGGATTTTTTTGCAGTTGAGTACGCATCCCCAGCGCGAGGCGCGACATCTCTTCTTCATTCAACGGTTCAGCTTTCGGATCCAGCGCCCTGTCCAGCAGTGCCGGAGCCTGCACCATGGCCTGCTGCCAGGCTTTTACCTGCTGATAATTGCCGGTCTGGTAGTAACTGACGCCAGCCACAACTAACGCCACCACAATACCCGGCAGATAAACAACATATCCGGCACGCTTACCTTCCGGCATGCTTTGTTCGGGAAACTCCTCCTGCGCCACATGCACCCGACGTCGCGAACGGGAGTAAATCACCCAGCCGCCAATGCCAATAGCCACCACCGGTAGCACCCACAGCAGCACGGTCAGCGGCGTTAACGGCGGATCGTAAGTAACGAAGTTGCCGTAACGCGCCACCATATAATCAACAATCTCTTTCTTACCCTTGCCTTCCTGCATCAGTTCGTACACTTTCTGTCGCAGGTCGGTGGCAATCATCGAGTTGGAATCGGCAATGCTGTTGTTCTGGCATTTCGGGCAGCGCAGTTCTTCAGTGAGCTGACGGAACTGTTGTTCCTGAGCTTCATCCTTAAACTGCAACACGTCGATGGTCGCCAGTGCCGAGCTGGAGATCATCAGCATCAGCACGCCCAATAAAAACCTCATTGTGCGGCCTCCTTACTGTATTTCTCCCATAGCGGCTTGATTTCTTCTTGCCAGACGCGGGGATTGAGATCGCCCGCATGGCGATAGCGAATGATGCCGTTGCCGTCGATGAGGAACGTTTCTGGCGCGCCATAGACACCGAGATCCAGCCCTAACATGCCGTCGCCGTCAAACAGACTTAACGCGTAAGGATTGCCCAGCTCTTTCAGCCAGCTAATCGCTTTCTGCCTGTCGTCTTTATAGTTCATACCGACCACGCGGATACCCTGCGCAGAAAGCTGATTCAGGTATTGATGTTCCGCACGGCAGGTCGGGCACCAGGTCGCCCAGACGTTCAGCAGCACCGGCTTGCCCTGAGTCAGCACGTCCGCCTGATAAAACTGACCTGGATTATCCAGTGATTCAAGGCGAAACTTCGGCACTGGCTTGCCAATAAGCGCCGATTCCAGATTGGTCGGATCATCTCCTTCAGCATTACGTGCCAATTGCCACAGCAACGCTGCAGCAATCGCCAGGAAGATAATCAAAGGAATTAACAATACTTTGCGCTTCATACAGCCTCCGGCGCAGTTTTTTGCGGGTTCACGCGCTTGCGATAACGAGGATCAAACAGGCACAGTAGCCCCCCCAACGCCATCATCAGTCCGCCCGCCCAGATCCAGCGAACAAACGGTTTGTAGTAAAGACGTACAGCCCACGCACCGTTTTCCAGCTCTTCACCGAGCGCCGCGTACAGGTCACGGGTGATGCCGCCATCAATTGCCGCTTCGGTCATCATCGAACCAGCGGTGTTGTAATAACGTTTTTCTGCATACAACACCGTTTCCGGTTTGCCGTCACGCGTCACGCCGATTGTCGCCACGCCGCCACGCCAGTTCGGACCGCTAACGTCTTTTACGTCGCGGAATGTGAAACGATACTCATGAATATCGACGCTATCGCCAGACTTCATGCGTACGTCACGCTCAACGCTATAGTTCTGACTGAAGGCGATACCAACAATTGTCACTGCAAGCCCCAGGTGGGCCGCCACCATTCCCCAGTAGCTGAAGGTAGTTTTGGTGCCACGCGAAATACGCAGCGCCGCTTCGGCAATCGCCAGCACACCAATCCAGCAGGCCATTGCCAGACCGAGTACCGTCATCGCCACGACTTTGCTTTCGAACAGCCACGGCAACAGCAACGACAACGCCAGCGTGCTAATAAAGGCGATAATCAACAAATTGCGGATTTTACGCGGACGATCGCGCCCCCAGCGCACCAGCGGGCCAACGCCAAGCAACAACGCAAACGGCACCATCAGCCAGGTAAACATGGTGTTGAAGAACGGTTCGCCAATCGAAATGCTGCCCAGCCCGAGTTGCTTATGCACCAGCGGCAGCAGCGTCCCCAGCAGTACCACCAGCATCGCGGCGACCAGCAAAACGTTGTTCGCTAACAACAGAGATTCCCGCGACCACAGCGCATTGTTTACGCGTGAGCGAACTTTGTGTCCACGCGCGGCAAACAGCAGCAGCGAACCGCCAATCACCAGCACCATAAAGGCGAGGATAAACATGCCGCGCGCCGGGTCAGACGCAAATGCATGTACCGATACCAGCACGCCGGAGCGCACAAGGAAAGTTCCCAGCAGACACAACGAGAAGGCACTGATTGCCAGCAATAATGTCCACGCTTTGAAGCTGGCACGTTGTTCAGTCACCGCCAGCGAGTGCATCAGCGCAGTACCCACCAGCCACGGCATAAACGAGGCGTTTTCTACTGGATCCCAGAACCACCAGCCGCCCCAACCAAGTTCGTAATAAGCCCACGCAGAACCAAGTACGATGCCAAGCGTCAGGAAGATCCACGCCGCCAGCGTCCAGGGACGGGTAAAACGTGCGTAGGTGCTGTCCAGACGTCCGCTCAATAAAGATGCAATGGCAAAAGCAAACGCCACCGAGAAACCGACGTAACCCATATAGAGCAGAGGCGGATGGAAGATCAGTCCTGGATCCTGCAACAGCGGGTTAAGATCACGCCCTTCAATCGGGAAGTTCGGCAGCGTGCGGGAGAACGGGTTAGAGGTAAAGAGAATGAACAGCAAAAAGCCGACGCTGACCATTCCCATTATCGCCAGTACGCGGGCAACGATATCCAGCGGAATACGCTGGCTAAAAATCGCTACCGCAAAGGTCCAGCCGCTCATCAGCAGCACCCACAGCAGCAGCGAGCCTTCATGCGCGCCCCAGGTGGCCGCCACGCGATACCACACCGGAAGCTGGGTATTAGAGTTGCTGGCCACGTAGGTGACGGTGAAGTCGTTCACCACGAACGCATTGACCAGCACCAGAAATGCGCCAGCCACAGACATAAACAGCAACCAGGCAAACAAGCGAGAAGAGGCCATCATGCGCGCATCTCCACGCGCCACGCCCCACAAAGGATAGACGGACAGCAGCAGCGCAATCCCTAATGCCAGGCACAGCAGTCCGTTACCAATTTCCGGCATCATGATGCTGGATCCTTATAAACACTGGCCGGGCGACGGTGATTAGCTTCCATCGCTTTCTCGACTTCTGGCGGTGTGTAGTTTTCATCGTGTTTCGCCAGTACTTCTTTCGCGAGGATATGATTGCCTTTTTCCAGTTCGCCCTGCACCACAACGCCCTGCCCTTCACGGAACAGGTCCGGCAGAATGCCTTCGTAAGAGACATCCACTGAGCCTTCAGCATCGTAAATGGTGAAGGTCACTTTCAGCGAGTCAGGATCGCGCTGCACGCTACCCGGCATCACCATCCCGCCGACGCGCAGACGCTGACCGACTTCCGGCATCTGCTGGGTTTCACGCTTGCCGTAGAGAATTTCCCCCGGCGTATAGAAAAGATCGATATTCGAGCGCAGCGCATACAGCACCAGACCGATAGTCAGCGCCAGCCCCGCCAGCACGGCACAGGCAATCCACAAGCGGTTTTTACGGCGAATATTCATGCAGCCTCCTGCTGTTGCGCAGCACGTAAACGCGCCTCACGCGCCCGTTGTTGCGCCACGCCACGCAGAATTGCGCGATGCTGCATCACCGAGTGCACGACCAACACCACCAGCGGAATAACAGTCATCACTACCGCCAGCCAGACAAAAAAGGCGTAACCGCCCATTGCGAAAAATTCATTCCAGGAAGCAAATGCAGGGGTCATTTACGGCCTCTTTTCAGTATCAGTTCACTCACCCACGGACGGCGTTTTTCCATCAGCAAAATCAAATTACGCATCCGCATTAGCGTCAGCGTGGCAGACAGCAGCAGGAAACCAAAAATCGACCAGCGCAGCGGCGAACGCATCGCCGGATCGATACTTTGCTGCATCCGCGTTGATCCCTGATGCAGGGTGTTCCACCACTCCACGGAGTAATGAATAATCGGCAGGTTTACTACACCAATCAGCACCAGGATCCCCGCCGCACGCCCCGCCAGACGGCGGTCGTCGAAAGCGTGCCACAGCGCAATCACACCAACATACAGAAACAGCAACACCAGTTCAGAGGTCAGACGTGCGTCCCATACCCACCAGGTCCCCCACATCGGTTTTCCCCATGCGGAACCGGTAACCAGGGCAATAAAGGTAAACACGGCACCAATGGGAGCCATCGCCGCCACCGCCAGATTGGCCATTTTCATCTGCCAGACAAGGCCGATAAACGCCGCCACCGCCATTGAGGCATAAATGCCCATCGACCAGATCGCCGCAGGCACATGCAGATAGATAATGCGGTAGCTATTTCCCTGCTGATAATCAGCCGGAGCGAAGCCGAATCCCCAGATCCAGCCAACGGTAAGCACGACCACACTGGCGATTGCCAGCCACGGTATAAACCAGCCACAGATTTGGTACAGCCGTGGTGGGATCGCCAGTTGATGCAGTGTTTTCCACATAGTTTCGATACCAGACTCGAACAAAAATCAGTAATCCAGCGTTATTGAATGCTGATTCGTAACGCTGCCGCCGTCGCAAAAGGACTTAATGTCGCGGTGCCTGCCAGCAACGCGCCTAAAATTGCCAGATACCCGTCAACGGGCAAATGCATCGAAGCCGCGTCCATCGCGGCGGTAGCAAAGATGAGTAATGGGATGGTCAGCGGTAACACCAGTATGCTGAGCAGCACGCCACCGCGTTTAAGTCCCACTGTCAGCGCCACGCCCGGAGCACCGAGAAATCCCAGCGTTGGAGTTCCCAACAGCAACGTCAGCGCCATCACTTGCCAGCCATAAACGTCCATTCCCAGTAGCAATGCCACCAGTGGCGAGAGGATAAGTAACGGTAAACCGGTTACCATCCAGTGCGCCATCACCTTCGCCAGCACAACGGCGGGCAAGGGTAACGGCAACAACATCAGTTGTTCAAGACTGCCGTCCTGCAAATCGTCACGGAACAGTCGCTCCAGCGCCAGTAAGGAAGAAAGCAGCGCTGCCACCCAAATAATGCCCGGTGCAATACGTGCCAGCAGTTGCGGCTCCGGACCGATACTGAGCGGAAAAAGAGTAATAACAATCAGGAAAAACCACAGCGGGTTGGCGATTTCGGCGCTATGGCGAAACGCTACGCGCAGCTCAAGACGGAAAATGCGCCAGAACATCATACGCCCCTCGTTTTCGTCAGAGATATGCGGCGGATTTTACTTTCGGCAACGTTGAGCGGTTGGTGAGTAGTAAGAATCACAATCCCCCCCTGCTCCGTATGCTGTGCCATACGCTGGGTCAGATGATCGACGCCGTTAACGTCAATCGCGGTAAACGGTTCGTCGAGGATCCACAAGGTGGCACGGGTCAGCCACAGACGCGCCAGCGCAACGCGGCGTTGTTGCCCGGCAGAGAGTTGATTCACGGGAATATCTTCGAATCCGGCAAGCCCGGCCTGCGCCAGAGCGTCCAGACAGTGTGCGGTATCACCATCGCGATGATAAAAGTGCAGATTTTCTAACGCCGTCAGCCGGGTTTTGATCCCCGGCTGATGGCCTATCCATAACAGGTTTTGATGGTAGCTATCGCGTACCTGATGCAAGGGCTGCCCTTGCCAGAGAACTTCACCCGCATCAGGGCGAGACAACCCCGTCAGCAAACGGAGAAGCGTTGTCTTCCCCGCGCCGTTGCTGCCGGTGATTTGTACCCACTCTCCTGCATTCAGCGTAAATGACAAACCACTAAATAAAGTGCGTTCATCCCGCTCGCAGAGTAATTCTCTGGCTTCAAGCATACCCACGCAATAACCCTGTTAAAAACCTGGTTCGACTTCACGCATATCAGGCAGCTTGTGCGCTATCCCTTTATGGCAGTCAATACAGGTTTGCCCGTCTTTCACCGCCTGAGCGTGCATCTTCGCGGCAACACCTTTCTGGGCGGTTGTATCCATATACTCGAAGTTGTGACAGTTACGACACTCCTGCGAGTTATTGTCCTTCATCCGCCGCCACTCATTCTGTGCCATAGTCAGGCGATGAGCTTCAAACTTTTGCGGCGTGTCAATAACGCCAAAAATTTTACCATACAGCTCTTTACTTGCTTTGAGCTTGCGTATCATTTTCGGCACAAACTCGTGCGGAACGTGACAATCCGGACAGGTCGCACGCACGCCACTACGGTTGTTGTAATGCACGGAATCCATGTATTCCTGATACACCGTATTGCGCATTTCGTGGCAGCTAATGCAGAACTCTTCGGTATTGGCTTTTTCCATTCCGGTGTTAAAGCCGCCCCAGAAGACAATACCGCCAACAAAACCGATCAACAGCAGCGTACCCAGCGCCAGACGACTGGGAGTACGCCACCATTTCCACAGGCGCTTAATCAGGCCAGGCTTACGGTCAGAATTTCCCATAATAACCTCTTATTTCCCGTAACCTTTTGATGGGGTGAAGGTATTCCCCACGATTGGCGCGGTATCGGCCTGCGGCACGTGACATTGCAGACAGAAGTAACGACGCGGAGCCACTTCCGCACCTACCTTGCCATCGCTGTCCATAAAGTGAGTTGGACTGATGCGCGGCGCGCCAGTGGTGCGATAGCTCTCGACACCGTGGCACTGTAAGCAGCGGTTGGTATTGGTCGTTACCTGATAACCTTCAACGCTATGCGGGATCATCGGCGGCTGATTCACATAGTTCAGCGGCATCCGATCCTGCTCTTTTGGCATCCGAATGGCCCCTTCCTGCGTCCCGGATACTTCCGGCGACTGGCTAAAATCGACGCCATTAGCCGCCCAAACCGCGCCGCTCACCACCAGGGCCAGCATCGCCGTCCATTGACACAGCGCTTTCTTCAGGTCATGGCTTTTCATGATTTCGCTCCCGAACTCCATCGTGTAGTTATTGTAAATACATCCTCAGAACAGACATCCACGCAGCGACCGCACGTCATGCAATCGCGGCTGGTGACCTGCACCGGGCTTTGTTCATCCAGCACCGGGGCACGTAGTACATGCGGTTCCGGGCAAACATGAAAACAATCCATACAGCGGTTACATTTCTGCCGATCGGTAGCCGCAACGGTAACAATACCTTTGCTACCCAACACGCCATACAGCGCACCGACCGGGCAAATGTGACCGCACCAGCCGTGTTCAACGACCAGTAGATCAAATAAAAACAGCGCGAGAATAAGCAGCGCGCCGCTGCCGAATCCCATTACCAGGCTGCGCCCCATCAGGGAAACAGGGTTAATCCATTCCCAGATGAGTGTGCCGGTTAAGGCCGATCCCACCAGTATGACGACCAGCAGCACGTAGCGAATGTGCCGCGGGATCGTCGCAGACTGATTGAGGTCAAATCGCCTGCGTAACCAGTTTGCTAAATCGGTAATCGGGTTCAGCGGACAGACCCAACTGCAAAATAATCGCTTTCCTGCCAGGGCGTAGAGCACAGTGATAATCACTGCGCCGGTCAACGCCACTGTGGCAGGTAGATGACCGCTGGCAAGGCTTTGCAGCGTCATCAGCGGATCGGTCAGCGGAATGGTGTCGAGTAACAAGCTACTGCTATAGTTGCCGTGCAAGATCCACACACCAAACCACGGGCCGCTCAAAAACATTCCCAGTACGAAGAACTGACAAAGGCGACGCAACACCAGCCAACGGTGACTACGCCACCAGCCTTTTTTCGCCAGCGCCTCGCGCCCGGCGTCACGTTTACGATTTGCCATCGTTCCCCTCCAGCCAGCCGAAGCGGTAATGGTGACCTAACTCCCCTTTCGCCAGTGACAGCGGTAACACCTTGATTGCCGGTTGCTCCAGTACGCACACTTTTTCGCACTTACCGCAGCCGGTGCAGGCATCGCTGTGAACCGTTGGCAGAAAACGGGCGTGTTTACCGGTACGCGTGTTGCGCTCCAGTTCCAGGGTAATCGCCTCATCAATTTTCGGGCATTCGCGATAACAGACATCGCAGCGCAGCCCCTGAAAGTTGAGGCAGTTCTCCTGATCCACCAGCACTGCCAGTCCCATCCGCGCGTCGTCGATCGATTCGATTTCACGATCCAGCGCACCACTCGGGCACACTTTGGCACACGGTACGTCCTCACACATTTCGCAAGGAATATCGCGCGCCACAAAGTACGGCGTGCCCGCCGACAGGCCAGAGGCCAACGTCGCCAGCTTTAAGGTGTCGTAAGGGCAAGCCTGAACACACTGCCCGCAACGCACACAGGCACTGGCAAAGGCGTTCTCGTTTATGGCTCCGGGCGGGCGCAACCGCACGCCAGATGCACGTGCGGTTTGCTGTTGTAACCCCAGCGCCACACCCACGGCAGCCAGCCCGCCTGCTGTGCGAACGACATCGCGCAGAAAGCGGCGGCGACCATTTTGAGGTTTCGCTGACCGGGACATAATGGCTTACACCTTCTCCAGTTTGACCGCGCACTTCTTAAAGTCCGTCTCTTTCGAGAGCGGATCGGTCGCGTCCAGCGTCAGTTTGTTAACCAACTGTGCGGCGTCGAAGAACGGCATATACACCAGACCCTGCGGCGGACGGTTACGACCGCGCGTTTCGACAATCGAGATCACTTCGCCACGACGAGAAACCACTTTCACTTTGTCACCACGACGCAGGTCACGCGCTTTCGCATCCAGCGGGTGAATAAACAGGACCGCTTCCGGGAAGGCACGGTGCAGTTCTGGTACACGGCGAGTCATACTGCCGGTATGCCAGTGCTCCAGTACGCGCCCGGTAGAGAGCCACAGATCGTATTCTTCATCCGGAGCTTCCGCCGCCGGTTCAAACGGCAGTGCGAAGATCACCGCTTTGCCATCCGGTTTACCGTAGAACTTGTAGCCTTCGCCCGCTTTCACATACGGGTCGTTGCCTTCACTGTAACGCCACTGCGTTTCTTTACCGTTAACTACCGGCCAGCGCAGGCCGCGTGCTTTGTGGTAGTCATCGAACGGAGCCAGATCGTGACCGTGACCGCGGCCAAACCATGCGTACTCTTCGAACAACCCTTTTTGCAGATAGAAGCCCAGCTCGCGGGATTCATCATTAAGTTGATCTTCTGCCAGTTCGGATACCGGGAATTTGCTCACTTCCGGGGTGGCATACAGTACCTCGTACAGCGTTTTGCCACGCAGCTCCGGTTTCTTCGCCAGCAGCTCTTCCGGCCACACTTCTTCAGTTTTGAAGCGGCGGGAGAACTGGACTAACTGCCAGAGATCCGATTTTGCTTCGCCCGGTGCCTGTACCTGTTGACGCCAGAACTGAGTACGGCGTTCTGCGTTACCGTAAGCCCCCTCTTTCTCTACCCACATTGCTGTCGGCAGAATCAAGTCCGCGGCCAGCGCACTGACTGTCGGATATGGATCGGAAACGATGATAAAGTTGCGCGGATCGCGCCAGCCCGGCATACGCTCTTCATTAATGTTCGGCCCGGCCTGCATGTTATTGGTACACATGGTCCAGTAAACATTCAGCGTGCCGTCTTTCAGCGCACGGTCTTGTGCTACCGCGTGCAGACCGATTTTTGCCGGAATGGTGCCGCTCGGGATATTCCACTTCTTCTCGCAGATATCACGGTGTTTCTCGTTGGTCACCACCATGTCCGCTGGCAGACGGTGAGCAAAGGTGCCCACTTCACGCGCAGTACCACACGCGGAAGGCTGACCCGTGAGGGAGAACGGACCGCAACCCGGCTGGGAAATTTTGCCGGTCAGCAGATGCAGGTTGTAGACCAGGTTGTTGGCCCACACGCCGCGGGTATGCTGGTTGAAACCCATCGTCCAGTAGGAGATGACTTTCTTGTTCGGATCGGCATACAGTTGCGCCAGTTGTTCCAACTGATCTTTTGGCACGCCGGTCATTTCAGCGGTTTTTTCCAGCGTATATTCGGCAACAAAGGCTTTGTAATCTTCAAAGCTCATCGGCTCGGAAGCATCGGAACCCGGATTTTTCGCCGCTTTTTCCAGCGGATGGGTTGGACGTAAACCGTAGCCGATGTCCGTCGCCCCTTTACGCAGGTTGACGTGTTTGCTGAAGAAGTCCTGATTTATCGCATTGTTTTGAATGATATAGTTGGCGATATAGTTCAGGATCACCAGGTCAGACTGCGGCGTAAAGATGATGCCGTTATCCGCCAGTTCAAAGCTACGATGCTGGTAAGTAGAAAGCACCGCCACGGTGACGTTCTGGTTAGAGAGACGACGGTTGGTAATGCGCGACCAGAGGATCGGGTGCATCTCCGCCATGTTCGCGCCCCACAGCACAAACGCGTCAGCCTGTTCGATGTCGTCATAGCAGCCCATCGGCTCATCCATACCAAAGGTACGCATAAAGCCAACGACCGCCGACGCCATACAGTGGCGTGCGTTCGGGTCGATGTTGTTAGAACGGAAGCCCGCTTTGAACAACTTGGACGCGGCATAACCTTCCCAGATAGTCCACTGACCAGAACCGAACATACCGATCGACTCCGGCCCTTTTTCTTTCAGGGCGGTTTTGAATTTCTCTTCCATCACATCAAAGGCTTGATCCCAGGTGATTGGGGTGAACTCGCCTTCTTTGTCATATTTACCGTTTTTCATACGCAGAAGCGGCTGCGTCAAACGGTCTTTACCGTACATAATTTTGGGCAGGAAATAGCCCTTAATGCAGTTCAGACCACGGTTAACCGGTGCGTCCGGGTCACCCTGACAGGCCACCACACGCCCCTGTTGCGTTCCGACCAGAACGCCACAACCAGTACCGCAAAAACGGCATGGCGCTTTATCCCATTTAATGGCTTCCTGCTGACCAACAACGGCGCGGGCAACGCCCGGCACGCTGAGACCGGCAGCCGCCGCAGCGGCCGCAACGGCGTTAGCTTTCATAAAGCTACGACGACTGAGTTTCATGGTGTTTCCTCACCTTGCTCTTCCTGCTGGTGATAAACCAGCGACACCGCCAGCACGCCTTCTACGTTGCGTACTGACTCAATGGTTTGAATTAGCGTTTCGCTGTCTTCTGCTTCCACCACCACTATCAACTGACCACTCGGCGCGTCGCTGACAGCGACTTCACAGCCATCAAAGGCGTTCAGTTGGGTGCTGATGTCTGAAATTCGTTCGCTTTTGGCCTGAACGACCAGGCTGCAAACTTGCCAGTTAGTGTGCATGGAGATACTCCGCAGTAATGGCTGATACCGGACAACTAGCTGCACATGCTCCACATCCGTTGCAAAGTTGGCTATTAAGTTGCGGCTGGTAGATCCCGGAAAGCGTCGGGCGAAAGATAATGGCCATTGGTTCACAGCTATCCTGACAGCGACGGCATTCGACTGCCTGATACGCCAGGCACGTCTCCCCGATGGTGAACAGCAAATCCCAGGCCCTGGTGTGGCGCGGAGAAAATAGTGATTCGGGGCAAGCCTGCGCACAGGCATAACAGAAACTGCACTCGTTGTTTTTGAAATTAACGCTCGGATAGCCGCCCGCACCACGTTGCAGAATGTTGTTTTCACAAGCATTAATACAGGCGTCGCAGCGGGTACAATGGGTCAGAAAATGAGATTCATCACCAGACCAGGGCGGACGGATACCGTTACTGGCTTTGCGCCAGCGACCAGTGAGTATGCCCCGACGGGATACATCAATCTTCACATTGACCTTCCATCATTAACGCGCTCTGAAAACGGAGAGCGACCAAATAAACCGCATAATTAATAAGCCATTTTTATAGCCGCTAAGATATTAAAGGATGTGTCAAAGATGCATACCCCGATCGGGGTAAAACCTGTAGTAGGATCAAAAGAGTGGTGGGAAGGCTGGCAAAAACGGTCTTTTGCTCACATTTCAAATGGTTATAAATAAATTTATATAGCGATAAATTCACCAAATATATTTCTTCAGGCTTCACCATTCATCAGCATATAACACCAAAAGAGAAGGTAAAGTTGTCTGAATATTCCTTAAGTTATTCATAAAGCAAATTAATAAATTTGATGAATATGTTAACCTTCAGCGACATCATCGGTGAAAAACCTATAAATGAAGAAAGGAAAACAAAATGAAGACCATTCTACCTGCAGTGTTGTTTGCCGCTTTTGCCACGACCTCTGCCTGGGCGGCAGAAAGCATCCAGCCGCTGGAAAAAATTGCCCCTTATCCGCAAGCCGAAAAAGGGATGAAGCGTCAGGTGATTCAGTTAACCCCGCAAGAAGATGAACCTACCCTGAAAGTAGAACTGTTGATCGGTCAGACGCTGGAGGTCGATTGCAATCTGCATCGTCTTGGCGGAAAACTGGAAAGCAAAACGCTGGAAGGCTGGGGCTATGATTATTATGTCTTTGATAAAGTTAGCTCCCCGGTTTCGACGATGATGGCCTGTCCGGATGGCAAGAAAGAAAAGAAATTTGTTACCGCGTATCTGGGTGATGCCGGAATGCTGCGTTACAACAGCAAGCTGCCGATCGTGGTGTATACACCAGACAATGTGGATGTGAAATACCGCGTCTGGAAGGCGGAAGAGAAGATTGAGAACGCGGTAGTTCGCTA
>NZ_KE137146.1:305890-528359 GCF_000408525.1 Escherichia sp. KTE96
CTACGCCGCTGCGAAGTGCTGCACCCCGCAGGTCGGATAAGACGGTTATGCCGCATCCGGCATCTAACGCCCGAGCCAGTTGCCTGATGCGACGCACCATTACAACGCAATATCCGCCACTTCTTTTTGTACTGGTTGCGGTTTCAACTGCGCTTTCGGCGTGCTATCTGCCGCCTGCGGCTTATCATATTTCAGGCTCAGAACTTCGCTGGTGTACTGCAATTCACGTTCTGTTGCCGCCGCATCACCGTTCAGCTTGCTGCCATAAGACGGAACAATTGCTTTCAGCGTGGCCTGCCATTGTGGGCTGGAAACACGATCACCAAACACTTTTTCCAACAGACTCAACATAATCGGCGCAGCGGTAGATGCCCCCGGCGATGCGCCGAGCAGCGCAGCAATGGTTCCTTGCTGGTCGCTGACCACTTCTGTACCCAGACGCAGCACGCCGCCTTTATCGGCATCACGTTTGATAATCTGCACGCGCTGTCCCGCTTGCCACAAACGCCAGTCCTCTTTTTTCGCTTGTGGGTAGTACTCTTTCAACGCTTCAAAACGATCCTCTTCACTCAACATCACCTGACTCACCAGATATTTCACCAGATCGAAATTATCCAGCCCGACGTGCATCATCGGCATCACGTTAGAGGTGGTGGTGGAACTCATCAGATCCCACAGCGAACCGTTTTTGAGGAATTTGGTTGAGAAGGTAGCAAATGGCCCGAACAGCACCACGCGTTTACCGTCCAGTACACGGGTATCGATATGCGGAACTGACATCGGCGGCGCGCCAACGGATGCTTTACCATAGACCTTCGCCAGATGGTGATTAACCACATCCGGGTTTTCCGAAACGAGGAACTGACCACCCACCGGGAAACCGGCGTATTCTTTCGCTTCCGGAATACCGGACTCCTGCAACAGTTTCAGTGCCGCGCCACCCGCGCCGATAAAAACAAATTTCGCACGGATGTTCTGTGCGGTGCCGTTTTTCAGATCGGCAACGGTGACGGTCCAAGTGTTATCGTCATTACGTTTGATAGCGCGGACTTCGCTGCTGAGTTGCAGCGAGAAGTTAGATTTCTTCTGTAATGAGGCGATCAACTGACGGGTGATCTCACCGTAGTTCACATCGGTGCCAATTTCTGTACGCGTAGCCGCCACTTTCTGTTGTGGATCACGCCCTTCCATCACTAACGGTGCCCACTCCTTGATTTGCGCGTGATCTTCAGAGTAACGCATACCGCGAAACAGCGAACTTTGTTGCAATGCCGCGTAACGGGCACGCAGGAAATTGACGTTATCTTCGCCCCAGACAAAGCTCATATGCGGAACGGTATTGATAAATGAACGCGGGGTACGCAGCACGCCGCGCTCGACCTGGTGCGCCCAGAACTGGCGGGAAATCTGGAATGCTTCGTTAATGGCGACTGCTTTTTCAATACTGATGCTGCCATCGGCGTTTTGCGGGGTGTAATTGAGTTCCATCAGCGCAGAATGCCCGGTTCCGGCGTTGTTCCAGCCGTTCGAACTCTCCTGCGCGACACCCTCCAGGCGCTCTACCATGGTCATCGACCATTCAGGCTCCAGTTCCCGTAAATAGGTCCCCAACGTGGCGCTCATAATGCCGCCGCCAATCAACAGTACATCAGTTTCCTGCTCCTCGGACGCTTTCGCTTTTGCCGTCATTGAAACGGCATTAAGCCCCACGGCCATCGAGAAGAGCATGGCAGTCACTTTTTTCATCTTGTTAATGCCTTACTTTTAGTCGCTTTATTGCAGGTGAGATTTGCGCGGCATCAACGTTAACACTTAAGTAACAACATTTAAATAATGTTTATAAATTATCTTCTAATTTTATAAACATTATGATTTCGTTGATTAATTATAGGGTTATTAGAAACGAAGGGAACGCTTACCTGGCAGCAGAAGTCCGTCAGGTAAGCGTCAAAATATCATGCCGTCCGGGCAACGGCATCACGCGAAGCGGCATCACGCTCTTCGCCGGTTAGTTCGCTAAGCAGCCCACTGCGCATTTCCAGCAGGCGGTCGGCGTGAATAAAATAGTGGTCATCATGACTGATGGCGAAAATCGTTTTGCCCATCTCCTGCATCAGCGGCAGTAATACCTGATAAAACTCACGGCGGAAGTGTGGATCCTGATCCGCTGCCCATTCATCCAACAGGATTATGTCGCGTTCTTCTGCCAGTGCCAGCAACAACGCCACGCGTTTCTTCTGCCCTTTCGATAACTTCAGGTTAAGAATACGCCCGTTACTTAACTCAAGCTTATGACCCATTTTCAACTGATCTAACCACTTCTCAACCAGTTGTGGATTTGCGGTTTTACCCTCCGGCCCCAGCAGTTGATCAAACAACCAGACATCGGTAAACACGGCGGAAAACAGCTTGCGATAATCTTCTGGTTTTTCAGCGCTGATGGGGTTGCCATCCAGCAAAATTTCACCGCTTTGCGGCTGATACAACCCCGTCAGCAACATCGCCAGCGTCGATTTACCGCTACCGTTGCCACCAATCAGGAACAGCAGTTCGCCACGTTTAATAGTGAGGTTAATCGGGCCAACGGAAAAAGCATTATCCTGATAACTAAACGTCACGTTACGCAGCTCCAGGGTTTGCCAGTTGGGAAACGCCTGCGGGCGCGGAAACTCCGCTTTAAAAGGCGCGAGCGCGAATTTGTTCAGCTTGTTGAACGCCACCTGTGCCGTCAGCAGCGTCGGCAACGCACCAACCGCCGAAAGCAGCGGTGTACGCAGGAACAACAGCGTCAGCGAATAAGTCGCCGCAACGTTGGTATCAGCCCAACCGAGACTGTTTGCCATCCAGAACACCAGGCCTATTGCGCCCAGCATCATAATGTTCGACCAGTTCACGGCACTAAGATGGAATGTATCAGCACGAATAATATGATGGCGATATTCTTGCGCATCGGGGATGTAGAGATTGTTAAAAACGTACTCGGCGCGCTCGCGGTTCAGGGTCAGCTCTTTGCGCCCTTCCAGTACAGTTTGAAAATCCGTGTACAGCTTGTCTTCGGTTTCTCGCAGGGTCGCCATATGTTTGTACACCCGCGCCACCAACAAAAAACCACCCCAGATGGTGATTGCCATCCAGATCGCCGTTACCAGCAACATTTTACCCGACAGCATCCACAGATACGCCGCCGAACCCACAGTGAGAATGATACCCTGCACCAGTTCAGGTAAGCGCACAAAAGCGATGGTGATATTGCGCACATCGCTGGTTAACCCCGCCAGCAATGAGGCACTGCCCAGTTGTTCAATGCGCTCGACGTGGGTATCCAGAATCCGCTTGATAAATTCGCTACGCAGTCGGTAAACGAAATGATGGCCCAGCGTGGTGAGCGCCAGTTGCGATCCCAGTGTTACCGCCATCAACAGCAGCAATAAACCCAGAAACTCCGGCAACACCAGCAAACTGGTATCTGCCGTTTCGATAAGACGCTGATTGATAAAAGCAATTAAGCCAATGCCTAACGCCGCACTGGCGAGGCTGAGCGCCATCACACTGATAAATGGCCAGCGATACTGCCGCCAGACAAGTACAAGAAGTTCCATGCAGAAAACCCGGACAATGAATTACAGCCCGCAGTTTAAACATCTCCGCACACACAGCAATAATAATTCTTATTTTTATTCTTCTTTACCTGCCTGGCGAAAGGTCAGGTTGTAGCGACAGTCGGCGGTCAGTGGATGAAATCCCGCTTTTAGCGGTTGAATACCGTGATAAAACAGCCGTGACTCACCGCCCCACACCACCACATCGCCATGTTCCAGCAACAGACGTTTTAGCGGATCATTACGTTTCAAGCCGCCAAACTGGAAAATTGCAGGCAGTCCCAGAGAAACAGAAACAATTGGCGCGCGCAGATCCGGCTCGTCTTTATCCTGATGCAATGACAGTTTCGCGCCAGGGACGTAGCGGTTGATAAGGCAAGCGTCAGGCTGGAAATCGGGATACCCCGCCGCCGTTGCTGCCCGTTGGCACAAATCACGAAAGCCTTGCGGCATGGCGGGCCACGGCTTATTTGTTTGTGGATCAATAGGCGAATAGAGATAGCCTTGCTGGTTAGTCGTCCAGCCAAGACGTCCACAGTTGGTCATTGCCACCGACATGGTATACCCACCCGGTGTAACCATCTGGCGAAACGGCGACTGGTTGGCGACACCGTTAATTTCCTGCATCAGATCTTCTGCGATATCAAAAGCAAAACGGCGCAGGCTCACCGCGCCGGAAGCCAGCGGTTCTTGCCAGGGTTCAGCATCAGTGAACAGATCCAGCATTACCTCTCCTCATTTTCAGCTTCGCGACGTAGCAATTGCGCTTTACGCGAAACACCCCAGCGGTAACCGGAAAGTGCGCCATCGCCACGTACCACCCGATGACAAGGTATAACGATCGCTAACTTATTGGCGGCGCAAGCACTTGCCACTGCACGCACCGCTGTTGGTTTGCCGATGGAATTTGCCAGTCGCTGGTAACTCACTGTTTCACCACAAGGAATGGAACGCAATGCTTGCCAGACTTGTTGTTGGAAAGCGGTGCCGCGAATATCCAACGGTAACGTCAGCGGCGTATTACGGTTATTAAGGCTGGCGATGACCTCGCGCACATGTTGCTGAAATGTCGGATCAGCAGGGGCGTTGTCGGCGGCAGGAAACATCTGCTGTAGCTCGCCAATTAATGTCGCATCGTCATCGCCCAGTAAAATCGCGCAAATCCCCCGCTCGCTTTCCGCCACCAGGCAACGCCCCAGCGAACAATCGGCCAGCGCATAACGAACAGCCAGGTTTTCGCCACCATGACGAAACTGTTTAGCCGTCATGCCCAGCGTTTCGTCGGCTTTACGATAGTAACTGCTGCCGTCGGGAAATCCGGCGTGGAGAATCGCCTGGGTGACGCTCTCCCCTTTCGTTAACGATTCGCGCAAGCGACGAGCGCGCCAGGCCTGTTGCCAGGCTTTTGGTGTCATTCCGGTCGTAGCTTTAAATAAACGGTGTAAGTGGAATGGACTCATCGCCACCTGGTCGGCTAAAGCCTCCAGCGTCACGGGCGTTTCTTGTTCCAGCAGCCGACAAGCATGGGTGATTTTATCCAACCGGTCTTGCCGGGCATTGGCTTTGTCCGGCTGGCAACGTTTGCAGGAGCGAAAACCTGCGGCAAGCGCCTCGCTGGCATCCGCATAAAAGGAGACGTTTTCCCGCAGGGCATGTCTGGCGCGGCAAGACGGGCGGCAAAAGATGCCCGTGGTACGCACGGCGAAAACGAATTTGCCGTCGGCGTGCGGGTCGCGGGCCAGGACAGATTGCCAGCGTTGATCGTCAGTTAAGCATGTGGCGTTTTTCATAAGCAGCTCCCTGGTTAAGGATAGCCTCTAGTCTGCCCGGTCACCATCACGCAAAAACCAACAATCTTGCGCTTTAATTTTTTTCGCTGATAAGGAAGCTTTTAAACTGCGGCGACATCCAGGTTTTAAAACTATCGCCCTCTTTGGTGATCATATAGACCGCCAGCCCTTCCCGGCGAACGATTTCTTTGGCTTTATCCGGCCCGAGAACCATTAACCCGGTGTCCCAGGCATCGGCTTCCAGCGCCGTCGGGGCAATTACCGTCACGGACACCAGATTATGTTCGATGGGACGCCCGGTTTGCGGATCGATAACATGGGACAGGCGTTTGCCGTCCAGCTCGTAATAGTTGCGATAGCTACCGGAGGTGCTAATCCCGTGGCCATTGATATCGACCACGGCCTGAACCGCATTCTCTTTATCGGTCGGTTTTTGGATCGCCACCCGCCACGGCTGCCCTTCACCATTCATGCCCCGGCTGTTCAGGGCGCCGCCAACCGACACCAGATAGCGGGAAATACCTTCCTGCTCCATGAGGCGCGCCAGATGATCTGCCGCATAACCTTCACCCACGGTGGAGAGATCGACATATAAGTCCGGCACATCTTTTTGCAGATATTGCTGATGCAACTGATTAATTACCGTCAGGTGCTGTAAGCCGGTTTTGGCTTTCATCGCGTCGATCTGTTCCTGGGTCGGGATTTGTACCGGCTGTTGCTCCGGGCCAAAGCCCCACAAATTCACCAGCGGCCCGACGGTAATATCCATCGCACCGTCAGTCTTTGCGCCAATGCGTAGCGAAGTGGTGACGATATCAGCCATCGCTTCACTTACCGGCCACGGCGATAAACTTTGCGAGTCGTTAAAACGCATCAGCGCGGAATCTTTTTTATAAGTCGAAAGTAGCTGATCGTCGGCATCCAACTGAGTCTGGATCTTCTCTTTGAGTTCAACACTACGTTTGGCGTCAATGCCCGGAATGCTGGCACGCCAGAAGGTTCCCATCGTTTTGCCTTCAAGAACGGTAACTTCAGGAGCGTTGGGTTTGGCGGGTTGTGGTTTTTGATCGCAACCAACAAACAAGAGCGCGGCAGCCAGCAATGCCACACGGGTAAAGTTCATTTCCATACGTGATTATCCTCATGCGAACGGTCGCAAGAGTACACCAAAAGACTGAGTTTGTACGCTGAAAACAATGAAAAAAGGGCCCGCAGGCCCTTTGTTCGATATAAATCGAGATTAGAACTGGTAAACCAGACCCAGAGCTACGATGTCATCAGTGTTGATGCCAGCAGCGCGGGTGAAACGGTTGTCGTCCAGCAGGTTGATTTTGTAGTCAACATAGGTGGACATGTTTTTGTTGAAGTAGTAGGTAGCACCAACATCAACATATTTCAGGATATCTTCGTCGTCATAGTTATGACCAGCAATGACACCCAGGTTTTTACCTTTAGACTGCAGGTATGCTACAGACGGACGCAGACCGAAGTCGAACTGGTACTGAGCAACAGCTTCGAAGTTCTGTGCTTTGTTCGCCCAACCCAGGGAACCTACGCGAGTTGCGTTATAGGTCTGGGTGTACTGAGCAGCCAGGTAGATGTTGTTCGCGTCGTATTTCAGACCACCAGTGTAGGTTTCAGCACGGTCGCCGTTACCGATGTAAGCAGCGCTGTTCTGATCATCAGTACGTTTGGAGCTGGAAACTGCAGCACCGATACCGAAGCCTTCGTAATCATAAGTGATAGAACCGCCAACGCCGTCGCCGTTCTGACGCAGAGCGCCACGACCGTTGTTGGTCATGCCTTCGCCGCTTACGCTACCGTTTTTACCCTGATACTGAACAGCAAAGTTCAGGCCGTCAACCAGACCGAAGAAGTCGGTGTTACGGTAGGTCGCGAAGCCGTTACCACGCTGCTGCATGAAGTTGTCAGAACCGTAGGTGTCGCCACCGAATTCTGGCAGAACGTCGGTCCAGGAAGTTACGTCGTAAACAACGCCGTAGTTACGACCGTAGTCGAAAGAACCGATATCCTGGAATTTCAGACCAGCGAATGCCACACGGGTCCAGGAGTTGTTTTCGCTTTCCGGAGCGTTGCCCTGGATCTGATATTCCCACTGGCCATAACCGGTCAGTTGGTCAGTAACCTGAGTTTCACCTTTGAAGCCGAGACGCATGTAGGTCTGGTCGCCATCTACAGACTTGTCGTCAGAGAAATAGTGCAGGCCGTCTACTTTACCGTACAGATCTAATTTGTTGCCGTCTTTGTTGTAAACTTCAGCAGCGTTTGCTGCGCCTGCTACCAGCAGAGCTGGGACCAGGAGGGACAGTACTTTAACTTTCATGTTATTAACCCTCTGTTATATGCCTTTATTTGCTTTTTTATGCCACTGCATACTGATTAACCCTCATTAATCAGTCGGCAAGTCCATTCTCCCCAAAAATGCAGAATAATCCAACACGAATATGATACTAAAACTTTTAAGATGTTTCATTTATCGCTATAGATGTTTCAAAATGTAAATGTGATGGAACTTTTTAAGATTCTTGATGATTGGCGAAATAAGCACCTAACATCAAGCAATAATAATTCAAGGTTAAAATCAATAACTTATTCTTAAGTCGTTGATAGCACTGAATGCCAAAACAAAATCTTCACTCGCAACTAAAATATGTCTCGCTATCATCATTAACTTTATTTATTACCGTCATTCATTTCTGAATGTCTGTTTACCCCTATTTCAACCGGATGCATCGCATCCGGTTTTTTTTACCCTTCTTTACACAACTTTTATTTTCTTGTGCTACCCATGCAAAATTATAACAACTGTTAATAATTTCACATAAAATTAACAATATTATAATTCCCCGCCATCTTTCCTTATTTGTAATTAACTTTGTTCTTTTTGCAGATTATTTGTACAAAAAAATGCCGCATGTACATCTCTTTCCCATCGTGCAAAAGGATAAATATCATTGGGGAAGAGAGAACCATCTATCTGGTAATAGTCTGGAATTTCGCTCTATACCCTTTATACTGCCCTATCACTTCGAGAAGTTTTAACAGGTCATAAACACGAATGCGTCAGAAAGAGACAACGGCCACGACCCGCTTTTCACTCCTACCGGGGAGCATTACCCGCTTCTTTTTACTGTTGATCATTGTGTTACTTGTGACGATGGGAGTGATGGTACAAAGCGCCGTCAACACCTGGCTAAAAGATAAAAGCTACCAGATTGTCGACATTACCCATGCTATACAAAAGCGTGTCGATACCTGGCGTTACGTGACCTGGCAGATCTACGACAACATCGCTGCGACGACTTCGTCTTCCACCAGTGAAGGTTTGCAAGAGACGCGTCTGAAACAGGATGTCTATTATCTGGAAAAACCACGCCGCAAAACAGAAGCCCTGATCTTTGGTTCTCACGACAATTCAACGCTTGAGATGACCCAACGAATGTCTACTTATCTGGACACATTATGGGGCGCAGAAAATGTACCGTGGTCGATGTATTATCTGAACGGCCAGGATAACAGCCTGGTGTTGATCTCTACTCTGCCATTAAAAGATCTCACTTCTGGTTTCAAAGAGTCGACCGTCAGTGACATTGTCGACTCACGTCGCGCGGAGATGCTGCAACAGGCCAACGCACTGGATGAACGCGAAAGTTTTTCTAATCTGCGTCGTCTTGCCTGGCAGAACGGCCATTACTTTACCTTGCGTACCACCTTTAACCAGCCAGGACATCTGGCGACGGTGGTTGCATTTGATCTGCCTATTAATGACCTGATCCCGCCGGGGATGCCGCTGGATAGCTTCCGTCTTGAGCCAGAAGCGGGCGCAACGGGTAACAATAATAATGAGAAAGAAGCCGCAGACAGCGTCAGCATTAACTTCAACAGTTCTAAAATTGAAATCTCTTCGGCGCTCAACTCCACCGATATGCGATTGGTCTGGCAGGTTCCTTACGGCACTTTACTGCTGGATACATTGCAAAACATTCTGCTGCCACTGCTACTGAACATCGGTTTGCTGGCGCTGGCGCTTTTTGGTTATACCACCTTTCGCCATTTCTCCGGCCGCACCACTGAAAGAGCCCCCAGTACTGCAGTGAATAACGAACTGCGTATTTTGCGGGCAATAAATGAAGAGATTGTGTCACTCCTACCGCTCGGCCTGCTGGTTCACGATCAGGAATCGAATCGCACAGTAATAAGCAATAAGATTGCCGACCATCTGCTACCGCATTTGAATCTGCAAAATATCACCACTATGGCAGAGCAACATCAGGGAATCATTCAGGCGACTGTTAATAACGAACTGTATGAGATTCGCATGTTCCGCAGCCAGGTAGCGCCGCGTACACAAATCTTCATTATTCGCGATCAGGATCGCGAAGTGCTGGTAAACAAGAAACTCAAGCAGGCACAGCGTCTGTATGAGAAAAATCAGCAGGGCCGGATGGCTTTTATGCAAAACATTGGTAACGCACTGAAGGAGCCAGCCCGGGGGCTTGCAGAAAGCGCAGCAAAACTTAACTCGCCGGAAAGCAAACAACTGGCGAATCAGGCGGACGTATTAGTACGACTGGTTGATGAAATTCAGTTAGCGAACATGCTGGCGGACGATAGCTGGAAGAGCGAGACTGCGCTTTTCTCCGTGCAGGATTTAATTGATGAAGTGGTGCCTTCTGTATTGCCTGCGATCAAACGCAAAGGTCTGCAACTACTGATTAACAATCATCTGAAAGCACATGACATGCGCCGTGGCGATCGTGATGCCTTACGCCATATTTTGCTGCTGCTGATGCAATATGCCGTCACCTCAACGCAACTGGGGAAAATTACCCTCGAGGTTGATCAGGATGAATCCTCCGAAGAACGTCTGACTTTCCGTATTCTGGACACCGGAGATGGTGTAAGTATTCATGAAATGGATAATTTACATTTCCCGTTCATCAACCAGACCCAGAGCGATCGCTATGGTAAGGCAGACCCGCTGGCATTCTGGTTGAGTGATCAACTGGCGCGCAAACTGGGCGGTCATTTAAACATCAAAACACGGGACGGCCTTGGTACACGCTACTCCGTGCATATCAAAATGCTCCCGGCAGACCCGGACGTTGAAGAGGAAGAGGAACGTTTACTGGATGATGTCACCGTGATGGTGGATGTAACTTCTACAGAAATTCGGAATATTGTCACTCGCCAGTTAGAAAATTGGGGTGCAACCTGTATCACACCCGATGAAAGATTAATTAGTCAGGATTATGATATCTTTTTAACGGATAATCCGTCTAATCTTACTGCCTCTGGCTTGCTTTTAAGCGATGATGAGTCTGGCGTACGGGAAATTGGGCCTGGTCAATTGTGCGTCAATTTCAATATGAGCAATGCTATGCAGGAAGCAGTCTTACAATTAATTGAAGTGCAACTGGCGCAGGAAGAGGTGACAGAATCGCCTATGGGTGGAGATGAAAATGCGCAACTCCATGCCAGCGGCTATTATGCGCTCTTTGTAGACACAGTACCGGATGATGTTAAGAGGCTATATACTGAAGCAGCAACCAGTGACTTTGCTGCATTAGCCCAAACGGCTCATCGTCTTAAAGGCGTATTTGCCATGCTAAATCTGGTACCCGGCAAGCAGTTATGTGAAACGCTGGAACATCTTATTCGTGAGAAGGATGTTCCAGGAACAGAAAAATACATCAGCGACATTGACAGCTATGTCAAGAGCTTGCTGTAGCAAGGTAGCCTATTACATGAACAATATGAACGTAATTATTGCCGATGACCATCCGATAGTACTGTTCGGTATTCGAAAATCACTTGAACAAATTGAGTGGGTGAATGTTGTCGGCGAATTTGAAGATTCCACAGCACTGATCAACAATCTGCCGAAACTGGACGCGCACGTGTTGATTACCGATCTCTCCATGCCTGGAGATAAATACGGTGACGGGATCACCTTGATCAAATACATCAAGCGCCATTTCCCAAGCCTGTCGATCATTGTTCTGACCATGAACAACAACCCGGCAATTCTTAGTGCGGTACTGGACCTGGATATCGAAGGGATCGTACTGAAGCAAGGCGCGCCTACGGATCTGCCGAAAGCCCTCGCCGCGTTGCAAAAAGGCAAGAAATTTACCCCAGAAAGCGTTTCTCGTTTGCTGGAGAAAATCAGTGCCAGTGGTTACGGCGACAAGCGTCTCTCGCCTAAAGAGAGTGAAGTACTGCGCCTGTTTGCAGAAGGTTTCCTGGTTACCGAGATTGCCAAAAAGCTCAACCGCAGCATCAAGACCATTAGCAGCCAGAAGAAATCCGCGATGATGAAGCTGGGCGTCGAGAACGATATCGCCCTGCTGAACTATCTTTCTTCTGTTACCTTAAGTCCGGCGGATAAAGAGTAATTTAGCCAGCCAACAGGTCGGATGCGGTGTAAACACCTTATCCGGCCTACAAATCCCAATATTTCAATAGATTGCACAAACGCAGGCCTGATACGACGTGCCAGCGTCGCATCAGACATTTACACCGACCGCACCCTACGATGATTTCCGCGCTTTCCTGACTCTTTCGGCATACATCGTCAGCGTCTGTTTTATGACATCCAGCGTCACCGGCTTCGACAGACAACTATCCATCCCGGACTCCAGGCATCGCTGCTTCTCTTCGGCCAACGCATTGGCTGTCACCCCGATTACCGGCAATGTTAGCCCCAATTGGCGAATACGCTGCGTTAACCGGTAACCATCCATATTCGGCATGTTAACGTCACTAAGCACGATATCAATGTGATTCTTGCTAAGAACATTAAGCGCATCGATACCATCATTTGCGGTCTTACACTGATAACCCAACGATCCGAGCTGATCGGCCAATAAGCGACGGTTAATAGGATGATCATCAACCACCAGAATCATCATGTCGTCGTTGCTGGTAGACTCTTTGTCAGCCAGCGGCAGAACGTTGCCAGGATCATCATTTTCCATCTCAACCCGATAGATACGCGCCAGTAGCACAGGCAGTTCATGCGACGAAGCAACGCTATGCTCCCATTCACCGGGCGCTCTTTCCAGCGGAATGCCAATATGTCGGCGGCAGAAAGTCACCACCGCTCTGCCCTGCCATTTTTCACTCAGCGGCTCATCAGTAATCAACACATCCTCAGGTGACGGTTCCTGACCTTCATATGTTGTAACGACTACACCACTGCGCTGCAAACTGGTTTCGATAAATTGGCATAGCGACGCATTGCGTACCGCCAACCAACAGCGTTTACTCGTTAACCCTTCAACGCCTTTTTTATGTGGATATTGTGCACCGTACAGTGGAATACGCACGGTAAACTGGCTTCCCATACCAGGTTCAGACTCCACCGAGATGTCACCGTCCATCATGCTGATCAATTTTTCACAAATCGCCAGCCCCAGACCGGTTCCCTGGAAGTTACGCTGAACGCCTGTCCCCACCTGGAAGAAGGGATCAAACAGCCGCACCACTTCTTTCGCCGGGATACCCACGCCGGTATCGCGAACGCGAATAGAAAGATAATCACCATCGGCACGGACATGCAGAACAATGCAGCCTGTATCGGTAAATTTTATGGCGTTACTCAACAGGTTGGAGATGACCTGCTGTAAACGCATCGGATCACCGTTTAAGGTTACCGGCACATCCGGTTCAATAAAGCAGTACAAACCAAGCTGTTTACGCACCACCAGCGGCAAATAGTTGGCGGTGATATGGTTCATCACTTCACGCGGTGAAAACTCACGCGGTTCTATCTTCAACTGTTCCGATTCAATCTTCGAAAAATCGAGAATGTCGCTGATAATTTTCAACAGCAGACTGGAAGAGTTGTTCATTGCCGTCACCAGACGGTCAACGCCTTTCGGTAACTCTTTAGTTTGCAATAGATCCAGGTTACCGATAATGCCGTACAGTGGTGTACGCAGCTCGTGGCTGACGGTAGCAAGGAACATCGATTTCGATTGGCTCGCCTGTTCTGCTGCCTGCGCCATCTCTTGCAGCGACTCTTCCATCTTCACACGTGAAGAAACATCGACAAGTACGCAAATCGCCACGTTTTCATTACGATAGCGCGAATGGACGAAACTGATTTGCAGATTGGTATTGTTGCTGGTCAGGACATCGACAAAATTGACCTGTTGACCGCAAATAATTTGCGTCAGCCGCTGGCGATCCTCATGCGTAAGCATATTGAGATAGGTATGCGCCAGTTCGTTACTCAAAATATTGACGCCATCAGCGGTACGCAAAATGCAGATCCCGACCGGCGCGGAGGCGACAATCTTGCGATTAAACTGCTCATGCTCCTCCAGACGCTGGGCGTCGCTTTCCGCCGGAATGAAAATACGCCGCTCATACATCCGCGCGAGGGTAAACAACGCCGCCCCGGTGATCACATTGAGCAAAATCGCGTTGAGGATCAGCATACGTATGCGTTCCAGCACCTGATCAACGGGCACCGAGTAAACAATGCTTAACGATGACGGCGGCAGATTTTTCTTCAGCACCAGCTCATGGAAACCTGGTGTATAACCGAACCAGGAGCGTTCCTGCATCCAACGCGGTTCAGCTTTGATTTTACTTTCCGGTCCGGTCAACGAAATCAGGGTATGACCATTCTCATCAAGGATGGTGACTCCCATCGGTAATGTACCCGGTAAAAAGAAGTTCTCCATCCGAATGGTTTGTTCAACGCCCAACAAGGCCTGCAAACGGTTCGCCAGATAAACCGGCGTCAGCGCGTAGAAATACCCGATGCCAGGGCGCGGGCCTTCGCTGATCCAATAGAGGTTGCTGCCACTGTCATCCTGCGGCGCATTACGATACTTATTGATGCGCTCATGCAGAGCTTTCAAGGCGGTATCGCGTTCAACAGGCATATCACGCAAACCAAAGTTTGCCATGCAGAGGTTATCGCTGCCGATCAAAAATACGCGGTTGAGATCGTAAGCTGCAGAGAAATTATCGCGCCAGTAGCGCATAAACCATGCCAGCGACTCCAGAGATCCCCGCCAGGTGTTACTCATCGCGGAACAGTCAGAATCGGCAAACAGCGGTTCGAACTCGGGCACATCCGTTTGCGTTTCCCGCCCACGCGGGGAAAGTACGCCGTTTTCTGCAGACAAGCGATTTTCGGCAATGTACTTCAGCTCTTTCATCACATCAGAAGTGCGTTGGATAAACCGCTGAGCCTGATCGGAGCTCAGGTTAAATTCCTGACGAATCTCAGATTCTCGCTGATGCAGAGCATTGACGATGTAAAACACTGATGAGAAAGCAATCAACAGCCAGAGCAATAACGCCAATGCTCTGAACATATAGCGCGAAACTTTCAGGGTTGTACGAAAAGAAGCAAGGTATTTCAAAGGGGCGAAGCTCCGCCTCAGGTGACCGATGGAGTGTGGTTAAGGTAGCGGTAAAAACGTGCCACCGCAATGTTCTGTCATCCCGGTAATATGATACACCGCCGAGAAATCATCACCTTAACCCCCGATAATCGTCATATACCGGACAAGATTGGTGGATTTCAGCATGAATTATATGAAGTGGATTTATCCACGCCGCTTACGCAATCAAATGATCCTGATGGCAATCCTGATGGTCATTGTCCCAACGCTTACTATTGGTTATATCGTAGAAACGGAAGGACGTTCAGCAGTCTTATCTGAAAAAGAGAAAAAACTTTCTGCCGTGGTCAATCTGCTTAATCAGGCGCTAGGCGATCGCTACGATCTCTACAACAACTTACCGCGTGAAGAGCGTATCCGCGCATTGAACGCAGAACTTGCTCCCATTACCGAAAATATCACTCACGCCTTCCCTGGGATAGGTGCTGGTTATTACAACAAGACGCTGGATGCGATAATCACCTACGCGCCTTCAGCGCTATATCAGAATAATGTGGGCGTTACTATCGCCGCGGATCACCCTGGCCGCGAAGTAATGCGTACAAATACACCTTTAGTTTATTCAGGCAGGCAAGTTCGCGGCGATATTCTGAATTCAATGATTCCCATTGAACGTAATGGTGAAGTCCTCGGCTATATCTGGGCCAATGAATTAACCGAAGATATTCAACGCCAGGCCTGGAAAATGGATGTGAGGATTATCATTGTGCTCACCGCCGGTTTGCTGATTAGCCTGCTGTTGATTGTGCTCTTCTCCCGTCGCCTGAGCGCCAATATAGATATCATCACCGATGGCCTCTCGACTCTGGCGCAAAATATTCCTACCCGATTACCACAATTGCCCGGTGAAATGGGGCAAATCAGCCAGAGTGTTAACAACCTCGCCCAGGCACTGCGTGAAACGCGGACACTTAACGATCTGATTATTGAAAACGCTGCCGATGGCGTCATTGCCATTGACCGCCAGGGTGATGTAACCACCATGAACCCCGCAGCAGAAATCATCACTGGCTATCAACGTCATGAACTGGTAGGGCAGCCTTACGCCATGTTGTTCGACAATACTCAGTTCTACAGTCCTGTACTGGATACGCTGGAACATGGCACCGAACACGTGGCACTGGAAATCAGTTTTCCAGGCCGTGACCGCACCATTGAACTCAGTGTCACTACCAGTCGTATTCATAACACGCATGGTGAAATGATAGGTGCTTTGGTGATTTTCTCTGATTTAACTGCCCGAAAAGAAACCCAACGCCGCATGGCGCAAGCTGAACGCCTCGCCACCCTAGGTGAACTGATGGCAGGCGTGGCGCATGAAGTACGTAATCCGCTGACGGCTATCCGTGGTTATGTGCAGATCCTACGCCAACAAACCAGTGACCTAATACATCAGGAATATCTGTCCGTTGTGCTCAAAGAAATCGACTCAATTAACAAAGTCATTCAGCAATTGCTCGATTTTTCACGCCCACGCCACAGTCAATGGCAACAAGTCAGCCTTAATGCATTGATTGAAGAAACTCTGGTACTGGTACAAACCGCCGGAGTACAAGCGCGGGTCGACTTCATAAGCGAACTGGATGATGAATTAAGCCCGATTAGCGCCGATCGTGAACTGCTCAAACAGGTACTACTGAATATCCTGATCAATGCCGTCCAGGCTATCAGTGCACGAGGGAAAATTCGCATTCGAACCTGGCAGTACAGTGACTCACAACAGGCCATTTCGATAGAAGACAACGGCTGTGGCATTGATCTCTCGCTGCAAAAAAAGATCTTCGATCCCTTTTTCACCACCAAAGCCTCAGGAACAGGGCTTGGTCTGGCGTTAAGTCAGCGCATCATTAACGCCCATCAGGGGGATATTCGCGTGGCCAGTTTGCCGGGCTGCGGCGCAACCTTCACCCTTATTTTACCGATCAACCCGCAGGGAAATCAGACCGTATGACCGCTATTAATCGCATCCTTATTGTTGATGATGAAGATAATGTTCGCCGTATGTTGAGCACCGCTTTTGCACTACAAGGATACGAAACACATTGTGCGAACAACGGACGCACAGCATTACAACTGTTTGCCGATATTCACCCTGACGTGGTGCTGATGGATATCCGCATGCCAGAGATGGACGGCATCAAGGCACTAAAGGAGATGCGCAGCCGTGAAACCCGAACCCCCGTTATTCTGATGACGGCCTATGCTGAAGTGGAAACCGCCGTCGAAGCACTACGTTGCGGTGCCTTCGACTATGTTATCAAACCGTTTGATCTCGATGAGTTGAATTTAATCGTTCAGCGAGCTTTACAACTCCAGTCAATGAAAAAAGAGATCCGCCATCTGCACCAGGCACTGAGCACTAGTTGGCAATGGGGGCACATTCTCACCAACAGCCCGGCGATGATGGACATCTGCAAAGACACCGCCAAAATTGCCCTTTCTCAGGCCAGCGTCTTGATTAGCGGTGAAAGTGGCACCGGAAAAGAATTGATTGCCAGAGCGATTCACTACAATTCGCGGCGGGCAAAGGGGCCATTTATTAAAGTCAACTGCGCGGCGCTACCGGAATCGTTGCTCGAAAGTGAACTGTTTGGTCATGAAAAAGGCGCATTTACTGGTGCACAATCCTTGCGTCAGGGATTATTTGAACGCGCCAACGAAGGTACTCTGCTCCTCGACGAAATTGGCGAAATGCCGCTGGTACTGCAAGCCAAATTACTACGCATTCTTCAGGAACGGGAATTTGAACGGATAGGCGGCCATCAAACCATAAAAGTTGATATCCGCATCATTGCTGCCACCAACCGCGACTTGCAGGCAATGGTTAAAGAAGGCACTTTCCGTGAAGATCTCTTTTATCGCCTTAACGTTATTCATTTAATACTGCCACCTCTGCGCGATCGTCGGGAAGATATTTCCCTGTTAGCTAATCACTTTTTGCAAAAATTCAGTAGTGAGAATCAGCGCGATATTATCGATATCGATCCGATGGCAATGTCACTGCTTACAGCCTGGTCATGGCCGGGAAATATTCGTGAGCTTTCCAACGTCATTGAACGCGCCGTCGTAATGAATTCAGGCCCGATCATTTTTTCTGAGGATCTTCCGCCGCAGATTCGTCAGCCTGTCTGTAGCGCTGGTGAGGCCAAAACAGCCCCTGCCGGTGAGCGTAATTTAAAAGAGGAAATTAAACGCGTCGAAAAACGCATCATTATGGAAGTTCTGGAACAACAGGACGGCAACCGAACCCGCACGGCTTTAATGCTGGGCATCAGTCGCCGTGCATTGATGTATAAACTTCAGGAATACGGTATCGATCCGGCGGATGTATAACACCAAAACTTGCTATGCAAGAATTTGCACAGTGCGCAAATTTCTGCATAGCCGAACATTCACCTTCGTCATCCCCTTCTAATTTACCCTTTATTATTCAACCAGTTAAAAAACAACAGCAAATATTCTCATTCTGGCACTCCCCTTGCTATTCCCTGACTGTACCCACAACGGTGTATGCAAGAGGGATAAATAATGAAAACAAAATTGATGACATTACAAGACGCCTCCGGCTTCTTTCGTGACAGCATGACCATCATGGTGGGCGGATTTATGGGGATTGGCACTCCATCCCGCCTGGTTGAAGCATTACTGGAATCAGGCGTTCGCGACCTGACATTGATAGCCAATGATACCGCGTTTGTTGATACCGGCATCGGCCCGCTCATCGTCAATGGTCGTGTCCGCAAAGTGATTGCTTCACATATCGGCACCAACCCGGAAACAGGTCGGCGCATGATATCTGGTGAAATGGACGTCGTTCTGGTGCCACAAGGTACGCTAATCGAGCAAATTCGCTGTGGTGGTGCCGGACTTGGTGGCTTTCTCACTCCAACCGGTGTCGGAACCGTCGTAGAGGAAGGCAAACAGACGCTGACACTCGACGGCAAAACCTGGTTACTTGAGCGTCCACTGCGCGCCGACCTGGCGCTAATTCGCGCTCATCGTTGCGACACACTTGGCAACCTGACCTATCAACTTAGCGCCCGCAACTTTAACCCCCTGATTGCCCTTGCGGCTGATATCACGCTGGTAGAGCCAGATGAACTGGTCGAAACCGGAGAGTTGCAACCTGACCATATTGTCACCCCTGGTGCCGTTATCGACCACATCATCGTTTCACAGGAGAGCAAATAATGGATGCGAAACAACGTATTGCGCGCCGTGTGGCGCAAGAGCTTCGTGATGGTGACATCGTGAATCTGGGCATTGGTCTACCGACGATGGTCGCCAACTATTTGCCAGAAGGCATTCATATCACTCTGCAATCGGAAAACGGTTTTTTGGGGCTAGGCCCGGTGACAACGGCACACCCTGATCTGGTGAACGCTGGCGGACAGCCATGCGGTGTTTTGCCTGGAGCAGCCATGTTTGACAGCGCCATGTCATTTGCACTGATCCGCGGCGGCCATATTGATGCCTGCGTGCTCGGTGGTTTACAGGTAGACGAAGAAGCCAACCTCGCGAACTGGGTAGTGCCTGGGAAAATGGTGCCCGGTATGGGTGGAGCGATGGATCTGGTGACCGGGTCGCGCAAAGTGATCATTGCCATGGAACATTGCGCCAAAGATGGTTCACCAAAAATCTTGCGCCGCTGCACCATGCCGCTCACTGCGCAACACGCGGTGCATATGCTGGTAACAGAACTGGCAGTCTTTCGTTTCGTTGACGGCAAAATGTGGCTCACCGAAATTGCCGACGGATGTGATTTAGCCACCGTGCGTGCCAAAACCGAAGCTCATTTTGAAGTAGCCACCGATCTGAATACGCAACGGGGTGATTTATGATTGGTCGCATCTCGCGTTTTATGACGCGTTTTGTCAGCCGGTGGCTTCCCGATCCCCTGATCTTTGCCATGTTGCTGACGTTGCTAACATTCGTGATCGCGCTTTGGTTAACACCACAAACGCCGATCAACATGGTGAAAATGTGGGGTGACGGTTTCTGGAACTTGCTGGCGTTCGGTATGCAGATGGCGCTTATCATCGTTACCGGTCATGCCCTTGCCAGCTCCGCTCCGGTGAAAAGCTTGCTGCGTACTGCCGCCTCCGCTGCAAAGACGCCCGTACAGGGCGTCATGCTGGTCACTTTCTTTGGCTCAGTCGCTTGTGTCATCAACTGGGGATTTGGTCTGGTTGTTGGCGCAATGTTCGCCCGTGAAGTCGCCCGGCGAGTACCCGGTTCTGATTATCCGTTGCTCATTGCCTGCGCCTACATTGGTTTTCTCACCTGGGGCGGCGGCTTCTCTGGCTCAATGCCTCTGTTGGCTGCCACACCGGGCAACCCGGTTGAGCATATCGCCGGGCTTATCCCGGTGGGCGATACTCTGTTCAGTGGTTTTAACATTTTCATCACTGTGGCATTGATTGTGGTGATGCCGTTTATCACCCGCATGATGATGCCAAAACCGTCAGACGTGGTGAGTATCGATCCGAAACTACTCCAGGAAGAGGCTGATTTTCAGAAGCAGCTACCGAAAGATGCCCCACCATCCGAGCGACTGGAGGAAAGTCGCATCCTGACGTTGATCATTGGTGCACTCGGTATCGCTTACCTGGCGATGTACTTCATCGAACATGGCTTCAACATCACCATAAATACCGTCAATCTGATGTTTATGATTGCGGGCCTGCTACTGCATAAAACACCAATGGCTTATATGCGTGCTATCAGTGCGGCAGCACGCAGTACCGCCGGTATTCTGGTGCAATTCCCCTTCTACGCCGGGATCCAGTTAATGATGGAACACTCAGGCCTCGGCGGACTCATTACCGAATTTTTTATCAATGTCGCAAATAAGGACACCTTCCCGGTAATGACCTTCTTTAGCTCTGCGCTGATCAACTTCGCCGTACCTTCTGGCGGTGGTCACTGGGTTATTCAGGGGCCATTTGTAATACCCGCAGCCCAGGCACTGGGCGCAGATCTGGGTAAATCCGTAATGGCGATCGCCTACGGCGAGCAATGGATGAACATGGCTCAACCGTTCTGGGCGCTGCCAGCACTGGCAATCGCCGGACTCGGTGTCCGCGACATCATGGGCTATTGCATCACTGCCCTGCTCTTCTCCGGCGTCATTTTCGTCATTGGTTTAACGCTGTTCTGACGGCAACTCTACAGACAGAAGGAATATAAAATGAAAAATTGTGTCATCGTCAGTGCGGTACGTACTGCCATCGGTAGTTTTAACGGTTCACTCGCCTCCACCAGCGCTATCGATCTAGGGGCAACGGTGATCCAGGCCGCCATTGAACGCGCAAAAATTGACTCACAACACGTAGATGAAGTGATTATGGGTAACGTCCTGCAGGCGGGTTTAGGGCAAAACCCGGCGCGTCAGGCATTGCTTAAAAGCGGGCTGGCAGAAACGGTGTGCGGATTTACGATCAACAAAGTGTGTGGCTCGGGTCTGAAAAGCGTGGCGCTTGCCGCCCAGGCGATTCAGGCCGGTCAGGCGCAGAGCATCGTCGCGGGTGGAATGGAGAACATGAGTTTAGCGCCCTACTTACTCGATGCAAAAGCACGCTCAGGTTATCGTCTGGGAGACGGACAGGTTTATGACGTAATCCTGCGCGATGGTCTGATGTGCGCCACCCACGGTTATCATATGGGGATTACCGCCGAAAACGTGGCCAAAGAGTACGGAATTACCCGTGAAATGCAGGATGAACTGGCACTAAATTCACAGCGTAAAGCGGCAGCGGCAATTGAATCTGGTGCTTTTACAGCCGAAATTGTCCCGGTAAATGTCGTCACACGGAAGAAAACCATCGCCTTCGATCGCGATGAATTCCCGAAAGCAGATTCTACTGCAGAAGCTCTGGCTGCATTGCGCCCGGCCTTCGACAAAGCCGGAACGGTCACTGCCGGGAATGCTTCAGGCATTAACGACGGTGCTGCCGCACTGGTGATTATGGAAGAATCGGCGGCGCTGGCGGCAGGCCTTAAACCACTGGCTCGCATTAAAAGCTATGCCAGCGGCGGCGTGGCTCCCGCGTTGATGGGAATGGGGCCAGTACCTGCCACACAAAAAGCGTTACAACTGGCAGGGCTGCAACTGGCAGATATTGATCTTATCGAAGCCAATGAAGCGTTTGCTGCGCAGTTCCTTGCCGTAGGGAAAACCCTGGGCTTTGATCCTGAGAAAGTGAATGTTAACGGCGGGGCTATCGCGCTCGGGCATCCTATCGGTGCCAGCGGTGCACGTATTCTGGTCACTCTGTTACATGCAATGCAGGCACGCGATAAAACGCTGGGGCTGGCAACGCTATGTATTGGTGGTGGTCAGGGAATTGCGATGGTGATTGAACGGTTGAATTAATAAACAAAAACGCCCGATAGCGAAAGTCATCGGGCGTTTTCTTAAACAACGACAGTGAAGGTAACCTCATTAATTACCAGTCAAAACTTTTCACCAGCGTCAGTTCACCAGCATTACGCATCGGGACAACAAAAGTTTCCTGTTTTTCATTGACCGAGCCTTCATCAGTGATGAGCGTCAGTTGAGCAGTCGTCAATTCCGTTTCGCTGCGTCCGCCATAGTAGTTGATATACACCTGATAGCGCCCGTGAATCGGCGCAGGCATAGCGAAAATCTCTGGTCCGTAACCTGTCGTGACATCCATATCCAGTGCGCCACTATTTTTCAGCGCTGTATTACCGTACCAGGCGTGTTCACCATCCGGCGTGACGACATGGAGATCGAGATCGGTATTATCCGTATCCCATGAAAGAACTAACCGTAAACGCGCGCGAATTGCACCAGCCCCCGGTGTAGAGTAAAACTGCATTTTTTGTCGGCTTTGCCCATCGGGGCTGATGACCTGCACACTGTTGCTGCCTTCGGTAAAAATATAAGGGCGCGCAAATGAACCATCAGATTCAATTCTCTGCGGCATACTGGCACCGTTGACCACCAATCGCCCCTGCTGGGTTTTGCCCGCCGCAGCATAATTTTTTATTTTGCCGCGGATCTGCGCAGAGATATTTTGATCATCAGCCATATTGACGGACGACGCGGGGTAATTGATCGATTGTGAAAAACTGGCATCTTCACCCTCTGCCGGATGCCAGCCAGAAAGCGGTGCATCAATTTCGACTTCCTGCACTCCTTCGCTGTGGGCAACAGGCGAAAGTGCCACCAGTAACAACGGAAGAAATATCTTTCGCATAGCATTAGTCCATTAATAATTGTCGGGTCAGCGCTTCGATATAGTTCTCATCCAGCCCGGTGGGGTATCCATCAAAGGCAAGATGCAGGTACTCATGAGTTAAATCCAGTCGATCCTGAAGTGTAAAAAAATTACGAATAAATAGCCTTTTTTGCTGCCGATCGGTATAGGGGAACCCCGAGACTAAACGGCACACCGCGAATACGTCTGGCTCGTTGTACCCCGTCTCGTCTTGTAACGCGCGCCGCCACTGTGGCATTTTTTCCGCCAGCCAGGCTTTCGCTTTCGGTAATAACTGGCAAGTAGAGCGTGGTGCTCCCCAGCGGCTAAGGCTGTTGTCGGGATAAGCAAAGGCGAGTATCTGGTCGTAACGCTCTCCCTGTCCCGCCTGGACGGTGGCTTGCCGCCAGGACAGCGTTCCTTCAGCAGCGCGACTGCCATGATAATGAACCGGATCGCCCGCATAGATGAGATCCTGCGTCCAGGCGGTCATCGTCCGCGCGCCCGTGGTGGCTGGCGAAGCAGAAACGCGCTGAGTGGCGCTGCTGTCCGGGATTGTCAGGCAATCGCCTTCCCGATCGGCATTTTGCTGTAAAAATGTGCGAATCGCCACGGTCATGGCTTTCGCTGCCTCAGGGGGCGTACTTTTCGCCTCGCGATCCAGCACTCTGGCAACGTACTCTTCACGATCGAGATGCGACTGCAATTTCAGTTTGCCATTTTCCGTAAGTAAGGTCGTCTCACCGTGGCTGACCAACGTAATATGGTTACCATTGGCAAACGTCACTCGATAGCGCCCATTGAGCACGCCGGGTTTTACTGCCGTCGTACTCTTTTCCGCAGTGATTTTTTTCACCGGATAACGAGCAAACAGATCCACCAGTACACATTGCCCACTGGCAACTTGCGTCGGTACAGGCAAAACCTGATTAAGAATCGTCGCGTAACGGGTCAATACCGTTTTGCTGGTGCCGCTGCCTGTAACCCATAGCGGCGTACCATCAGTTAACCAACCAGCAAAACCGCCCTGACGGATTTCCTGTTTATCATCGGCAAACCAGCTCCAGGTTTTCACTCGTACCCGACTACCGAGCATGGACGCTACGCCAATTTTCGAATCGTCCAGCACCACGTCCAGTAATATTTCCTGGGCTTTGTTTTGCGCAGGTAACGTCGCCAGTGAATCAAGCAACGATTTAACGGTTACCGACGTTTCGGGTTTCAGCGTAGAAAGCGATGCTAACCAGGTTGGTGCCTGGCGCTGTTGCCAGTATTGCCCCCACGCATCCGCACCGATGTGCAACCGCTGCGGCGAAAAGTAGAGACCACAGGAACGCACCAACGCCGTTTCGCGCGTAATGCTCTCCCCCGCCTGACAGCAATAGACTTCTTCCGGAGAGTTACCGCGACACTGGTAGGGCTGCTCCGGCTGATGAGTATCCTCAAGCCAGGCATAAACATACAGCTTCCATAAGCTCCCTAACGGCGTAGTGAGCGTGTCAGGTAGCGTAGAGACGTTTGTCACGCCCGATGGCGTCAACTGATACAGTTGATCATGCTGCGCCCCCCGCAGTGCCAGTTGTAACGGCGTCTCCTCCGCAAACGTTGACAGCGTAACCAGCGTCAATAGCCAGACGATTCTGCGCCAGTTCACTTATTTCACCTGCATCCCGCGCCATTCGCTACCTGCCGCAACGCTTTGCTGCGCAGGCGCATAGGAACGCACATAACGAACGGGCGGTAGAACGAATTGCCCTTTTTGCGAGAAGCGCAGCAGATGGTGGAAAGTGACCGTTCCTGCAAATTCTTTCACCGGCACCATATAAGCCAACTCGCTCATTTCATTACGCGCTTTTTCCAGCAACTGCCCCTGCTGTTTCGCGGTGTTGGGCTTGTTGACTGAGATGCCCCACGTTGTCCGTTCAACATCAGCTCCCGGCGGTAGCGGTACTTCCACCTGACCGTAGCGCAGCGGCGCATCCTGCTCACTGGTGAGAGTGATTTCATCGAGATACAGCGCATCGCTGTCAATCTCACTACTGGTAACCGGCTGCAGAGTAAAGCTCATCTCTTCATCCCCCGGGATCAGCCGATACAACTGGCGTTCAACGGTCACCGGAATGTTACTTTGTTGAGCAGTTTTTGCCGGTTCACGCCAACGGATCTGCACGTTTTGCGACGATAATTCGTCACCAAAAGAGAGAATGTCTGGCACCCCCTGACCAACCCAACGCCAGTATTCGCCCCCGCCAGTCGCCTTTTGTTTAGCCCATGCGCCCGCAGGTGCGGGTAACACTACGGGAGGCATCGCTGCCATATATTTCGCCAGCCAGTTCATGGCCAGTGCACGTTCGATACTGGATTGCTGGGCGGTTAAACCACTTAAAATGGCCGCAGCCTGGGTGGAGTCGCCACCGCTATTAAGCAACACAACCGTGTGCGCCAGCGGTTGGTTGCTGTTTGCCGCTTTATCCCACGCATACTGCTGGACCTGTGGCATGACAGTGGACTTCAACTGTGCTTTTTTCAGTAACGTCATGGTTAAAACGTTTGCCACCGCATCCGCCAGCGGAGACTCTGGCGCATTGAGGATCAGGCTATCATTGATATCACGAGTGTCTTCCTCTGAGAGCGCTTTGATTTCTTTCCGGGAAACCGCTTCATCCAGCCCTTTCAGCAACGTTTTGCACGGCAGATTCATCTCCTGCGCCCACGCCAGCACCAGCGCCCGATGCAGTAACGGCATGTTATCCGCCTGCTCTGCGTAGCTGTCGAGCATATGCTGCCAGTATTCAGGTTGTTGCGTTACGCCAAGCGCCTGACTGGCCTGCCAGTCGGCATACCATGCCCATGCTGTCAGGAAGGCATCGCCATTGCCATCTTCACCCCACCAGGTAAAGCGTGCGCCTGGCCCCGCCAGTTGCATCAGCCGCAAACGGTTATCCTGAATCATCTGACGAATGTCGTTGGCGGCAGCACTCTGATGATCGGCAAGCGCACGCCAGGCAAGGCTTAGGGGGAGCAGACGGCTACCGGTGTTGATTACGCCCCCCCAGGGTTCATCGACTAACGCGTCGAGGTTATTACGGAAAATCTCCTGCGGCGTTTCGCTGCTTTGTAGTCGGATGTTACTCGCCAGCTCTGGCAACATCAGCGTGTTATCGCCACCGCCGAGCATGACGTTTTTCTGCTGTTCAACGGACCAGGTGTTATCAACAAAAGACAGTTTTGTGCTAATGCTGTCCTGCACTTGCCCATTTTGTTGCAATTCTGCGCTTAGCAAACCAGATTGCTGAATGTCCTGCGTCAGCGAAATATAGTTAGCCCCTTTATGCAACGTCAGCGTCTGGCGCATTTCAACACCCGCAAATTTACTTACCAGCTCTACCGGTTCGTTATCCTGCTGACTGAAAATAAACAGCCCTGCCGCCGGTTTATCGCCCAGGCGATACACCGTTGGCATACTCCACTTCATGTAGAGATTTTTTTCCGAGCGCAAATAAGCACGCCCCTGCCCGACCAGCCCGTCGCCGTTCATCCCACGTGCGGTAATGCGCCAACGGGTTAACGAATCCGGCATCAGGAACGTGAAATATGCTTTGCCTTGTTTGTCCGTTGTTAGCGATGGCATCCATGCCGCGGTATCAACCTCTTCGCGCCGTGGGCGTTCCAGCATTTTCACTCGCCGCTCGCTGCGGTTTGTTGCTCCTGGCGCAACCGGCTCGCTGGAGAGTGCCTGGTCGTAGCTGATAAATGACAGGCTGGAACTGGTACGCACATTGTTACGCCCCAGCGGATAGAAAAATTTGCCGATATTTGGCGCAATCTCCGGTTGCAGCGCGTAGATCATTTCATCGACCACGCCAACCGTTAGTTGTGCAGAAACAGGTTTGCCCTTCAGCAATGAGGTTAATTCCACATTTACCAGTTCGCCTGGCTGGTAATGGGTTTTGCCCGTTTTCACCCGAATATCTAACTGGGGAACGGCGACTTTGATCCCGGCATTCTGAAAACTGTACTGCCCGTTACGGGTATACAGCACCGAAAAGGTGATGTTAGGCGCAAAGGTATTACTCACCGGAACGCGGGCTTCATACTGGGTATCGTTTAAACGTTGCAGTGTTAGCCAGCTTGCTGGTTGCGATAACAGCGACCGCTGTTCAACGCGATCACGCTCCAGCGTCAGCAACGCTTCATCAATCGGTTCCGGGAAAGTGATTAGCATCTTCGCGGTTTCGCCGGGCTGGTAGAGCGTTTTATCCGCCACAATATCTACCGTACCGGTATGCGCCATGCTGCCCTTACCGCTGACCGCATGGCTTAACCCGGCGAGAATCAGGCCGTCTTTATCACGCAAAGTCAGATTGTAGTTGCCGGGTTTATCGAAATTAACGGTGAAGGATTTACCGCCAGACGCCAGGTCACCGCTGTAGCTTGTGCGGTCTTCCAGACGCAACCACTCGTACTTAACGGGAACCTGTTTTGAAGCCTCCAGCGCGGCATAACGGAACACCACCGGCTCGCCACTTTTGCTGTATTGTGCGGCGGTGCTTAGTGTGTAATGTGCAAGACCGCGTTCAATGAGGATCTCTTTGGTGGTGGTAACACGATACGCCGCGCCGTCGCTGGCGGAGACAGTTAATAAATAACGGCTCGGTTTATCGGCAGCGGGAAGATTTAACGCCACATGACCGCTATCGTCTGAAACCGTTTCGCTGCCTTCAAGCGACACCGGGAAACGCCCGGCATAACGCAAATCGTTGCCAACCATCGACAATTGTTGGGCGCGCAAACTTAACTGCACCCGAGCATTTTTTACTGGCTCACCATCCGGGTAGAGCAGTTGTAGTTTACCGCTGACCGCTTCGTCAGTTTTGAAATCTTTTTTGTCGAGGGCTAAGCCAATCTCAAAATGCGGTTTGATGTAGTTTGCCACGCGAAAACTGCTGCTATAGACCTGGTTGCGGTAAGCCAGGCGTAACTCATAACCTCCGGCAACGGCATTTTCTGGCAGGCGGAAACTCCCCTGCCCGCCATTACGCGCATCAAGCGCGACATTGACGGTTTGCAACAGACTACCGTTGGCATCCAGCACCGAGAGTTTCGCCGGAGCACTTACGATAGGGGATGAATGCAGCGGGCCGTGAAACTCGCGCCCCATCACTTTGACATCAACACGGTCGCCTGCGCGGTATAGCGGGCGGTCGGTAAAGATATACAAACGGGTGTTATAGGTTTCGCTTTCGTAGAAGAAATTCTCGGATACAAAAACGCCGCCTTCAGCATCTTTACCAAGAATGTATGAACGTTCAGGCGATATATGTTGTAACTGCAAGGCACCGCTGTCATCAGTAACGCCGCGAGTCATCACGCCAAAACCGTCAGTCCACAGGATCTCGGAGCCAGGCTTCGCTTCACCCTGCTTTTTGCCAGCGGTCCACACCAGAAGTTCGTTACCCGACACTTTGCTGAGCGCCACGGTATCGGAAACAAATACCACTGTTGTCGCCCGATAACTGCCTACCATCGCCTCGACGAGGTACAGTCCAGGCTCTTGTTTTCCGAGAGGAATATAGACATTGCCCGGCTGCGGCGAGATGAAATTACTGGATGCACCGTCCAGTTTTACGCCTTGTTGTGGCTCGACTGGTTTTGCCTGCCATAGTGGGTAACGAAACTGCTCCACCAGCGGGTATTTCTTCAGCGGTGAAAACGGGTTGTTTTGTACATAACGGGAAGGTTTGATGATGGCATTGCCAAGCTGCAATTCCGGTAATGCCTGAGTTACATTCTGCCGCGACTGAGAAGAGAAAGAACGCTGCATCACGCGGCGAGATTTGCCGTACCAGTTATCCCACAGCCAGGTCAGCGTATTGTTCAGACCGTCGCCCAGATATTGCGGCTGTACCACAATGCGATGCAGGTTTTTCTGCTGACGCAGGAACGCTATTGGGTCAGGAATACGATACAGGCGAACATCCACGCCGCCGTATTCTTCCATCTGATAACGCCGATAATCACGCCCCGGAGCTTCCAGCCGCACTTTAGCCTCTTCATTGCTGCTAAAACTGCTGTCAGCGAGCAAAAAGAATGTTTCCCCGGCAGGTGGCGTATAATTGCTGGAAGGGAGTGAGTCATCAGCGTTAACAAGCCCCGTCCCTGCGAGAGACAAGCACAGACAGGCCGCTATCGCGCCAGAAAATTTAAACGATAAATGCCAATAAAATTGGGATTGGAATCGTTGGGTATCCATCGGGTGTCCTTCCATGTCATAAGTTGTTGCAGACTGACTGCGCGCATTCCGTTGTCAGTTTTCGTAGCGCTTCCGGTGTGGTAGATGACGTAACGCCCCATCCAGACCATTAAGTGCTGGGCATCGCCCTGATCGAAAAAAATCATATCGCCAGGCTGCGCCTGGTTTATGTCCAGGCCAATAAAATGGCTGTTGTACTGAATCAAATTAATCGCTGTCACATAGGGGCCGGTTTTGTCGTTCCCCTGATTCCAGTTTTGTGCCAGTTGCCGCTGTTCAGGTGTTAGCGTCATCTCTGGCGGCAAATACTGACTTGCTATACCGTTACTTTTTAGCCATTTGCTGTCGTGAACTTTCAGTGCCTCGTTCGCCGCAAAGCGCACCAGTCCCGCACAATCCTGCTGATACCAACGCGGACTTGGCCCCTGGCGTAGTTGTTCTTGTGCAATGCGCACAAACCAGGCGCGAAATAGCCCCGATTGTTCGACATTCAGCCTTTCGCTATGGGCAACAAAACAACACAGCCAACAGATCAGCGCCAGCAACCCGTGTCTCATAGTGGCTGCCAGGTAATAGGTATCCACTGCCAGGCGGCACCGGGTTCCATCTGAGCCAGCTTTATGACATAGCGAGGTTGTTGAGATAAAGCGTCCAGCTTCGGCATTAATAAAGTTTGCGCGGCATTATAAAAAACCGGTTCGAGGTTCTTCGGCAGACTGGTCAGCGTTTCGTTGCGCAACAATTTCGCCACACCTTGCGGATTCACATAAACCGGAATCACACCATCGACCGGAATTACATCCACCATTGCCGGTCGCGTTTTATTCAGTGTTTGCAATGCGTTATTCACCAGCGTGTCATCCAGGGAGAAAAGCAACGTTTTATTTTGCATCGCCAGCGACACACGGAAAAAGGACGCTGACATAAGTTGTTCAGGTTGTGCTGCCTGTGCGGCTGGGTACTGGCCGTAACGAGAACTGACTTCCCGACGCCATATTCTGGCCTCTCCTTGTTGTGTTTCCGTCACCGGCAGTACACCTTCCGGCGCTTTGCTTTCGTGCGCGCCGATATTTTGGCTAAACAGTTTCCCTGGTAGTTGCGCCTGTTCGGCTGTGCCATCAAACTGACCAACAAATAACGGTGTTTGCAGTTTTGAGTCTTCATACCAACACAGTCCGGCTGCACCATCTAACGCCCCGTTCAACTTGTCGTTTTCCTGGCTGATGTGCGAAAGCATCTCTTCGGCAATACCGTGCGAATACGGCACAGCTACGCAGAAGCTGGCACCAGCAGGCATACTGTTCCATACCGGAGTGAAATCGAAACTGGCATCTACACTGGCGGATCCATCATTTAATGCCAGAAAGCTGTGCCAGCCGTCGTTGTTCATTTCGAAGCGCACACCGGCAAAAGATGGGATAAGTCGCTGGTAGCCAAAGCCCAGCAAATTTGCGCTAACCACGATACGCTGACGTACTGGTGTTTTTCCGGCAGTACGCTCTTCCAGGCCAAAGCGGGTTTCCCAGCGTTTTTTGCCGCTCAACAAATCACTCGCGATCGCCGTCGCTTCGCTATCCTGCTGGTCGTCTTTAAACAGCATATCCGTACTGGAGAAAACCAGCATTTTGTCCTGATAAGTCGTGAACATCAGTGTGTTATTGCTGTTATAGCGCAACTGATAAACAGGAATAGTTTCATTATTTATCTTGATGCTGCTGATTTCCGTCTTGCTTAACTGGCTGTCGCTGGTGGCAGCAAACAGTAACGGTTCCAGTAATTTACTTAAGCCACTGCGCTGAATCAGCACCATATAATGTGAAAGATGTCCCTGTTTATCGTGCCACAGCGCCGCCTGCGCAGGCTGGTCTAACAACGAGGAAAATAACTTATCTTTCAGCGTGAGATCGTGTTCATAGACAATGCGGCGAATGCTGCCTTCAATGCCCAGACGGTCGGCATGGTTCTGATAATAAAAAACAAAATCTTCGCTTAAAACATCATGGAGAAAAGGAATTGTGAGGAGATCTTTGGGGAGCTGGCTTAGAGAGTCGCTGTCGAGAAAGAGGTCCGGCTCATTGAGATCGATTTGCAGATTGTTGTGCACCACCAGTGGTGACAAGGTTTTTTCTGCTCCACTGCCAGTGTATTGCAATGCCCAGACGCCTGCGGAAAGCAGTGCTATTGCCCCAAAACCTACAAGGCCATAAAACCGCCAGCCTTTCGCCTTTTTTTCACCACTCATTGCCACATTCCTTGTGTAAAACCAGCCATTTTTTATGGGCGATGTAAAACTTTATCGCGCCCTAATACGACAAAAGCCCAGACTTTGCAGTCTGGACTTTTCAATTCAAAAAAGGGAAACAGCTCCCTTTTGGCATGAAGGGATGAAATTATTCTTCTTCTGGTTCGTCGTCAACGTCCACTTCCGGAGCGATTTCATCGTCCCCTTCCGCAGCACTGCCGTCGATAGTATCCAGCTCTTCGTCGTCAACTGGCTCTGCGACACGTTGCAGCCCCACCACGTTTTCATCTTCCGCTGTACGGATGAGGATAACGCCCTGAGTGTTACGACCAACCACACTGATTTCCGAAACACGTGTACGCACCAGCGTACCGGCATCAGTGATCATCATGATCTGGTCGCAGTCATCTACCTGCACCGCACCAACCACTAACCCGTTACGTTCAGTGACTTTGATGGAGATAACCCCTTTCGTCGCACGCGACTTGGTTGGGTATTCCGCCACCGCAGTACGCTTACCGTAACCGTTTTGCGTTGCGGTAAGGATTGCACCATCACCACGTGGAACGATCAGAGATACGACTTTATCACCTTCGCCTAAACGGATACCGCGAACACCAGTGGTGTTGCAGCCCATCGCGCGAACAGAAGATTCTTTAAAGCGCACCACTTTACCTTCAGCGGAGAACAACATCACTTCGTCTTCGCCGCTGGTCAGGTCAACGCCAATCAGTTCATCGCCTTCAACCAGTTTGATTGCCACTTTACCAGCGGTACGCAAGCGGTTGAATTCGGTGAGGACGGTTTTCTTCACAGTGCCGTTAGCTGTCGCCATGAAGACTTTCACGCCTTCTTCAAACTCGGTCACCGGCAGAATGGCGGTGATACGTTCGTCCTGTTCCAGCGGCAACAGGTTAACGATCGGACGACCACGTGCACCACGAGAGGCTTCAGGCAACTGATAAACCTTCATCGAATAAACGCGACCACGACTGGAGAAGCACAGAATATGATCGTGGGTGTTCGCCACCAGCAACCGGTCGATAAAGTCTTCTTCTTTTATACGTGCGGCAGATTTACCTTTCCCGCCACGACGCTGCGCTTCGTATTCCGAAAGCGGCTGATACTTCACGTAGCCCTGGTGAGAAAGCGTTACGACCACATCTTCCTGGGTGATCAGATCTTCCAGGTTGATATCAGCGCTGTTAGCCGTGATTTCAGTACGACGTTTGTCACCAAACTGTTCACGAACCAGTTCCAGTTCTTCACGGATCACTTCCATAAGGCGATCGGCACTGCCAAGAATACGCAGCAGTTCAGCAATCTGATCCAGCAGCTCTTTGTATTCGTCGAGCAGTTTTTCGTGCTCAAGGCCGGTCAGTTTCTGCAGACGCAGATCCAGAATCGCCTGAGCTTGCTGTTCGGTCAGGTAGTACAGACCGTCACGCACGCCGAACTGTGGCTCCAGCCATTCCGGACGCGCAGCATCGTCGCCCGCACGTTCCAGCATCGCGGCAACGTTGCCCAACTGCCACGGATTGGCAACCAGCGCAGTTTTCGCTTCTGCCGGGGTCGGCGCATGACGGATCAGCTCGATGATCGGATCGATGTTCGCCAGCGCCACGGCTAATGCTTCAAGGATATGAGCACGGTCGCGCGCTTTACGCAGTTCGAAGATGGTACGACGCGTCACCACTTCGCGGCGGTGACGGACAAACGCTGCGATAATGTCTTTCAGGTTCATGATCTTCGGCTGACCATGATGCAATGCCACCATGTTAATACCGAAAGAAACCTGCAACTGGGTCTGGGAGTAGAGGTTGTTGAGCACCACTTCACCGACCGCATCGCGTTTAACTTCAATCACAATGCGCATACCGTCTTTGTCAGACTCGTCACGCAGCGCGCTGATGCCTTCCACGCGTTTTTCTTTTACCAGCTCCGCAATCTTCTCGATCAGGCGAGCTTTGTTCACCTGATACGGAATCTCGTGGACGATAATGGTTTCACGCCCGGTTTTGGCGTCAACTTCCACTTCGGCACGCGCGCGGATATACACCTTGCCGCGACCGGTACGGTAAGCTTCTTCAATGCCACGACGACCGTTGATGATTGCTGCCGTCGGGAAGTCTGGTCCCGGGATGTGTTCCATCAGCCCTTCAATGCTGATGTCTTCATCTTCGATATACGCCAGACAACCGTTGATCACTTCCGTCAGGTTGTGCGGCGGGATGTTGGTTGCCATACCTACGGCGATACCGGAAGAACCGTTCACCAGCAGGTTAGGAATTTTGGTCGGCATGACGTCCGGAATTTTTTCCGTGCCGTCATAGTTATCAACGAAATCGACCGTCTCTTTTTCGAGATCGGCCATCAGTTCATGGGCAATTTTCGCCAGACGGATTTCCGTATAACGCATTGCCGCCGCGGAGTCGCCGTCGATAGAACCGAAGTTGCCCTGACCGTCTACCAGCATGTAACGCAGCGAGAATGGCTGCGCCATACGGACGATCGTGTCATAGACCGCCGAGTCACCATGGGGATGGTATTTACCGATTACGTCACCAACGACACGGGCAGATTTTTTATAGGCTTTGTTCCAGTCATTGCCTAGTACGTTCATGGCGTAAAGTACGCGACGGTGTACCGGCTTCAGGCCATCTCGGACATCTGGCAGCGCACGGCCAACAATGACCGACATCGCATAATCCAGATAGGAGCTTTTCAGCTCTTCCTCAATGTTGACCGGTGTAATTTCTCTCGCAAGGTCGCTCATCTAACCGCTATCCCTCTACTGTATCCCGGATTCAAAGGTCGCAAATTATAACACAGCCGCGCAGATTGAGGTAAACCTATACGCTTTATTCACCTGCAATGCCTGATATACTCGCTTGTCTTGCCAATTACGGAGTAGAAGTGCCAATGAATGCCGAAAAATCGCCGGTAAACCATAACGTAGACCACGAAGAGATCGCTAAATTTGAAGCCGTCGCCTCCCGCTGGTGGGATCTGGAAGGCGAGTTCAAACCACTGCACCGCATTAACCCGCTGCGTCTGGGCTATATTGCCGAGCGTTCCGGCGGTTTATTTGGCAAAAAGGTGCTTGATGTCGGTTGTGGCGGCGGCATTCTGGCTGAGAGTATGGCGCGAGAAGGCGCGACGGTGACCGGTCTGGATATGGGCTTTGAGCCATTGCAGGTAGCAAAACTTCACGCACTGGAAAGCGGCATTCAGGTGGAGTACGTGCAGGAAACCGTTGAAGAGCACGCGGCAAAGCATGCCGGACAGTATGATGTGGTAACCTGCATGGAGATGCTGGAGCACGTTCCCGATCCGCAGTCAGTGGTCAGAGCCTGTGCGCAATTAGTAAAACCGGGCGGCGATGTCTTTTTCTCAACGCTTAACCGCAACGGCAAGTCGTGGCTGATGGCGGTAGTCGGCGCGGAATATATTTTGCGCATGGTGCCAAAAGGCACGCACGACGTGAAGAAGTTTATTAAACCGGCAGAACTGCTGGGTTGGGTGGATCAGACCAGTTTAAAAGAACGTCATATGACCGGGCTACATTACAACCCGATCACTAACTCCTTTAAGCTCGGCCCCGGCGTTGATGTGAACTATATGCTGCATACGCAGAATAAGTGAGATTGTAAGCCGGATCGCACCGAATCCGGCAACGATGCCAATGCCTGATGCGACGCTTGCCGCGTCTTATCAGGCCTACAAAGGCTCCAGTAGGCCGGATAAAGCATTTACTCCGCATCCGGCAACGATGCCGGGCGGGCAGTAATTACCATTTCACCGTTATCGACAAAAATCCTGCCGTCTGGGCAAAATCATCACTTCCCTTCTGCCACGCCACGCTGCCGCGCAGGGAAACTCGCTGGCTAATATTGCCTGTTATCCCCACTTTTATTTCACCACGCTGCTTCGCCACATCATCGCTAATATTGCTGCCATCTTCTTCAATTTCTGCCGAATGAGGATCGTGATAATAATTCAGATCCAACGTTGGCGTGACATGAACGACGGTATGCCATTCGCTGTGTAATCCCAACCGCATCTGAATATCATCACCCTGCGATTGGGACACCCGAGCACGGTTAGCGGCGGTGAAATCATTTTGCTTCACGCCCTGATAGACAACCTGCGCTTGCGGTTCAATTAATACGCCGCGCATCGGTAACCACTGATACCCCGCCTCCAGCGACGCAACGATCCCTGATGAACGATAATGGTCCACGCCATCGCCTTGCTCGCTGACATCGTTATTAAACCAGGCATATTGCAGCCAGCTATCAAGCCATGCCCCCTGCTTTTGACTGCCATGCTGAAACCAGCTTGATGTCAGACCAACGGCATAACCGCGGTTCTGGTTATCGGCACGGGTTGAGGTGATATTCGAGCGACTATATCCCTGGTTATTGCTGTAGCTTCCAACGCCCGCCAGTGTCCATTCGCCATCATCCCCCCAGTTTTCACTTAACAGGTTGCCACTAAGCTGTATCGTAGAAGTGTCTTCGTGCAGGGCCATTTGCCCCACGGCAGTGTAATGCTCGTGCCCACCCAAAATGCGTAAATGTAGCGATTGACTGTTGCCACCGGCATGGTCGCGTCTCTCCATCACAAATGCCTGGTTTACCGCTCGCAGGTTATTAAGATATCCCCCGGTTTTCGCATTCAACACAGGCTGGTAAACAGGCGTCGGGGTTGGTGCAGGATCAGGCGTGGGATCGGGAGTCGGTTCCGGCTCAGGTAGCGGCGTCGGAGTCTCTTTTTGCGAACGCAAATACCAGTCGCTGTTATCTTCCACCAACATATAGTCGTAAGCGCCCATATTGACGTAGCCGCTGCCCGCCAGACTAAACTGCGCATTGTTCTGAAATTGTGTGGGATCGGCATTGAAATCAACCACTTTAATACCTGTGGATGTCGGCTCGCCAATGCCAGTAATCGGGTTAATCACTACCGTGGTGTTACCGGAGGTATTGCCGTTAAGTACCAGCAGATCGCTTACAGAATCATTGCCGTCTAATTCACTATCGAGCAGCAACGTACCGCCGCCATTGTAATCGCCATTCACCGTCAGTGTGTCGCCAGCAGCACCATTTTGCAGACTCACCTCACCGGAAGTATTGGTCAGATCACCATTGACCGTCACGTCTGAAAGGTAAGTCAGGCTGTCAGTTTCAAGATTGGTATTAAGCTCACCGGTCAACACCGTACCATCGGAGACATTGACCAGAGTACCGCCACCGATAAACAGTGAGGCATCCAACGCGGCGGAAGTCTCCTGTCCGGTTAAACGTAAGACGGTGCCATCGCTGATATCGATAGTGCCGCTGGAAGTCGCATCAATAGACTGAATATCCTGATCCGCACCAGTCTCGAACGTAGCCCCATCACCGACCCACAACGACGAAACATAAGGAAAGATATCCGCAACATCACCTTTCAGCGTGCCTTCCTCCACTCGCACCGCCGACTGCGCCGTACCACTGGCGGTCAGTTCCAGGGTACCTGCGCCTGTTTTCATTAGTGTGCTGCCAGCATCCTGATCCTGCCCACTACTGTCGGCCATCAACGCCCCCCATTGCGTGTAGACCCCCGCATCAACTGCGACTTCACCATCAGCGCGCATTTCGATATTACGCCCATGCCCCGCCGTCGCTGAGCATGTGTCAACATCTGCAGTTATCTCCATTACGCTATTTTGCTGGTTATCGGTAAAAATGACCTGACGGTTGTAATCCGTATCGCCAAGCTGTGAATTATCGCTAACGATTAGCGTTCCCGAAGCGATTTGCGTAGTGCCCAGATATGGATTGTCATTCGCCAGGCTTACCTGTCTATCACCTGCATCCACCACCACATAGACACCTTTTTTCCCGTCATCGCCAATATGCAGATCGTCGCCGCCATAGAGATCGGCAACGTCCTGACTGCCAATCACCGTGCCGCCACTGCCGCTAATTTCCAGACCATCGTTTTCTGCCGTACCACTCTGCCAGGTAGTAAAATCGGAAAGATCCAGCACACCATTGTTTAGCACGATTGACTGTGGATCGTTCTGCATCGCCGCCAGGTCATCAGCATTACCGGTTAAGGAGAGAATCGCCCCGTCTTCCACCACAATATCGCCGGTCAGTGCCATCGACTGCGCTCCCGTCAGGACATAACTACCGTTTTCAGCAATAGTCAGTTGCCCATCCCCCTGAACAGTCCCGGCAAAACCGCCCTGGTTGACAGTAACATTACCACCGGCGTCAATATTTAAAGTGCCATTCTGAAAACCCGTTAACGAATGTACAAATGTTTGCTGAGTCGTTCCAACGTTAAGCTCAGCCTGATTATCTGTCTGTCCGATACTGCCAACGCTCAGACCATAGCAATTTTGCGGATTGTTTTGGCACTGATTGTCACCAACATTCATCAGCGAATTATTCCGCCCCAACATGACTTCACCGTTTTTAATTCTCATCTCACCGGTAAAATCATTGTTATCAGCGTTAAGCACCAGTTCGCCCGCTCCGGCTTTGGTAATAAAGCCCGTCCCCGCAATGGAATCGATAGCCCCATCATTTTTCGTACTGCCAATGATCAAAGTTTTACCAGCCGCAATATCAAAACGAATCTCACTTGACCCCATATACAGAAAGCCTCCTGCCGCTGCCGAAGCCTCTTCACCGTAAGCAGATGCACTGTTATTCACATCTAATAATACGCCCTCGTTCTGGCTATAACTGTCATCAACAGCGATATCAATAAGATAAGGAGAAATTGCGTTGCTGGTATAAATTGCACCACCATAACCTTCGGCAGTGTTATTTATAAATGAAGTATTATTAATGACTGTAAAGCCTGATGGATGTGTTTTATCGTTATTATTATCGGTAATATCGATAGCTCCACCATCGCCATCACTGTAACTCGTTGATGTATATGCCTGATTATTATTAAAAACCGTGTTATTTAAGTAGACATTATTATTAATTGAATATATTGCGCCACCTTTGCCATCGTTAGCAATATTATCTGTAAATACAGCATTGGTGACGCTAAGATCAATATCACCAGCGTCATTTGTCCCCGCGGAATAGATCGCCCCCCCATACCCCCCTGCCACATTGCTGTCAAAAATAACCTGAGTAATATTCAGCGTTGAATTTTCTTTCGCAAAGATAGCCCCGCCATTATTATACTCACCACTCACGGTATTATTTTCAAACAGCGTCATCCCTGTTCCGTCTTGTGCTGACAATGTGAAATTGGCACCTTGTTGTAAAAATACCGCACCTCCACTGGTATCATTTTTCATAGAAGAAAAAATAAGCCATTGCCCGTCAGCAACATTCCAGACCTGTGTACTACCTGAAAGGCTCTGGCGACTGGCCCGGCAACTGGCTATAACGTTAACACCCTGACATGAAGGCATAATCTGCGACGCTGCATTCGCTCGTGTAAACGCACATGCAACGACAGCCAGAAAAATTAAGAGATATTCTTTCCTGATAAAAACAATCCATTTTTTATTCATAATCTGACAGCCTGTGAGAAATAACACGCCATCATTAAAAGACATATTACGATTGTAGATAATGACTAATTGTAAGCAAGAAGAATTTAAAACCTATATACTAAAAACATTATCTTCTGAAATAGATTAATTATTCTTTTTGATATTCACTAAATTATGAAATAACAATAATTAAAACACATCAAACTGATTAATTCGTTTCTTGTTTACCTGGAATAATCAACATAGCAAATTTTTATTTCACATCTGCTGATTAAAAAATACCGCTTCCGTGAACCACAACCATTTACATTCGCTCACATCATAAACATAACATTAAGTCACAACGTGATATGAATTTGTGCTGGTATCAATTTTCGCCACTCCTGACATAAGCGCAATAAATAACCTGGATCAATAATTATCTCAAATTGAACGTTCAAGAAATCACCGAACGGTTATTTTTAACAATTTTTTCTCTTCCCATTGACTTTCCCGGACACCTTGTCTGACCTAAGGTGCGTGGAAGCCACTTTTCCCGTTGCGACTTATCCACAAAGTTATGCACTTGCAAGAGGGCCATTTTCACACTATCTTGCAGTGAATCCCAAACATACCCCCTATATATAGTGTTCATTGCGACTTTCCTTACTACAGGTAGTCAAAGCGATGCTATTGCGGAAAGTATTCCAAAAACAGGTACGACATACATGAATCAGAATCTGCTGGTGACAAAGCGCGACGGTAGCACAGAGCGCATCAATCTCGATAAAATCCATCGCGTTCTGGACTGGGCGGCAGAAGGGCTGCATAACGTTTCGATTTCCCAGGTCGAGCTGCGCTCCCACATTCAGTTTTATGACGGCATCAAGACCTCCGACATCCACGAAACCATTATCAAGGCTGCCGCTGACCTGATCTCCCGTGAAGCACCGGATTATCAGTATCTCGCCGCGCGTCTGGCGATCTTCCACCTGCGTAAAAAAGCCTACGGCCAGTTTGAGCCGCCAGCGCTGTACGATCACGTGGTAAAAATGGTTGAAATGGGCAAATACGATAATCATCTGCTGGAAGACTACACGGAAGAAGAGTTCAAGCAGATGGACACGTTTATCGATCACGACCGTGATATGACCTTCTCTTACGCTGCTGTTAAACAGCTTGAAGGCAAATATCTGGTACAAAACCGCGTGACCGGAGAAATCTACGAGAGCGCCCAGTTCCTCTATATTCTGGTTGCTGCGTGCCTGTTCTCGAATTACCCGCGTGAAACGCGTCTGCAATACGTGAAGCGTTTTTACGATGCGGTTTCCACGTTTAAGATTTCGTTGCCGACGCCAATCATGTCCGGCGTGCGTACCCCGACTCGCCAGTTCAGCTCCTGCGTACTGATCGAGTGCGGCGACAGCCTGGATTCCATCAATGCCACCTCCAGCGCAATCGTGAAATACGTTTCCCAGCGTGCAGGTATTGGCATCAACGCCGGTCGCATTCGTGCACTGGGTAGCCCGATTCGCGGCGGCGAAGCGTTTCACACGGGTTGTATCCCGTTCTATAAACATTTCCAGACCGCAGTGAAGTCCTGCTCCCAGGGCGGTGTACGCGGTGGTGCAGCTACGTTGTTCTACCCAATATGGCATCTGGAAGTTGAAAGCCTGCTGGTGCTGAAAAACAACCGTGGGGTTGAAGGCAACCGCGTGCGCCATATGGACTACGGTGTACAAATCAACAAGCTGATGTATACCCGTCTGCTGAAAGGTGAAGATATCACCCTGTTCAGTCCATCCGATGTTCCGGGGTTATACGACGCGTTCTTTGCCGATCAGGAAGAATTTGAGCGCCTGTACACCAAGTATGAGAAAGACGACAGCATCCGTAAACAGCGCGTGAAAGCGGTTGAGCTATTCTCGCTAATGATGCAGGAACGCGCGTCTACCGGTCGTATCTATATTCAGAACGTTGACCACTGCAACACCCACAGCCCATTTGATCCGGCTATTGCGCCAGTGCGCCAGTCTAACCTGTGCCTGGAAATCGCCCTGCCGACCAAACCGCTGAATGACGTCAACGACGAAAACGGTGAAATCGCGCTGTGTACGCTGTCTGCTTTCAACCTGGGCGCAATTAACAGCCTGGATGAACTTGAAGAACTGGCGATTCTGGCAGTACGTGCGCTTGATGCGCTACTGGATTATCAGGATTACCCAATCCCGGCGGCAAAACGCGGGGCAATGGGTCGTCGTACGCTGGGTATTGGCGTGATCAACTTCGCTTACTATCTGGCGAAGCACGGTAAACGTTACTCCGACGGCAGCGCCAACAACCTGACGCACCAAACCTTTGAAGCGATCCAGTATTATCTGCTGAAAGCGTCTAACGAACTGGCAAAAGAGCAAGGCGCGTGCCCGTGGTTTAACGAAACCACCTACGCAAAAGGGATCCTGCCGATCGATACCTACAAGAAAGATCTGGATGCTATCGCCAATGAGCCGCTGCATTACGACTGGGAAGCATTGCGTGAGTCGATCAAAACCCACGGCCTGCGTAACTCCACGCTTTCAGCGCTGATGCCGTCAGAAACCTCTTCGCAGATTTCTAACGCCACCAACGGTATTGAGCCGCCACGTGGTTACGTCAGCATTAAAGCGTCGAAAGACGGGATTCTGCGCCAGGTGGTGCCAGACTATGAACACCTGCACGACGCCTATGAGCTGCTGTGGGAAATGCCGGGTAATGATGGTTATTTGCAACTGGTGGGTATCATGCAGAAATTCATCGACCAGTCGATCTCTGCTAACACCAACTACGATCCATCGCGCTTCCCGTCAGGAAAAGTGCCGATGCAGCAGTTGCTGAAAGACCTGCTCACCGCCTACAAATTCGGGGTCAAAACGCTGTATTATCAGAACACCCGTGATGGCGCAGAAGACGCGCAGGACGATCTGGTGCCGTCAATCCAGGACGATGGCTGCGAAAGCGGTGCATGTAAGATCTGATATTGTGATGCCGGATGCGGTGTGAACGCCTTATCCGGCATTAAACTCCCAACAGGACATATTCATGGCATATACCACATTTTCACAGACGAAGAATGATCAGCTCAAAGAACCGATGTTCTTTGGTCAGCCGGTCAACGTGGCTCGCTACGATCAACAAAAATATGAAATCTTCGAAAAGTTGATCGAAAAGCAGCTCTCTTTCTTCTGGCGTCCGGAAGAAGTTGATGTCTCCCGCGACCGTATCGATTATCAGGCGCTGCCAGAGCACGAAAAGCACATCTTTATCAGCAACCTGAAGTACCAGACGCTTTTGGATTCCATTCAGGGTCGTAGTCCGAACGTGGCACTTCTGCCGCTGATTTCGATTCCAGAACTGGAAACCTGGGTAGAAACCTGGGCGTTTTCGGAAACTATTCACTCCCGTTCCTACACGCACATTATTCGTAATATTGTTAACGATCCGTCTGTTGTGTTTGACGATATTGTCACCAACGAGCAGATCCAGAAACGCGCAGAAGGGATTTCGGCTTACTACGACGAACTGATCGAAATGACCAGTTACTGGCACCTGCTGGGCGAAGGCACCCACACCGTTAACGGTAAAACCGTAACTGTCAGCCTGCGCGAGTTGAAGAAAAAACTCTATCTGTGCCTGATGAGCGTTAATGCGCTGGAAGCAATTCGCTTCTACGTCAGCTTCGCTTGTTCCTTCGCTTTCGCTGAACGTGAGCTGATGGAAGGTAATGCCAAGATTATTCGCCTGATTGCCCGTGACGAAGCACTACACCTGACCGGCACTCAGCATATGCTGAATCTGCTGCGCAGCGGTGCGGACGATCCGGAAATGGCGGAAATTGCCGAAGAGTGCAAACAAGAGTGCTATGACCTGTTTGTCCAGGCGGCGCAACAGGAGAAAGACTGGGCGGATTATCTGTTCCGTGACGGTTCAATGATTGGTCTGAACAAAGACATTCTCTGCCAGTACGTTGAATACATCACCAATATCCGTATGCAGGCTGTCGGTTTGGATCTGCCGTTCCAGACACGCTCCAACCCGATCCCGTGGATCAACACCTGGCTGGTGTCTGATAATGTGCAGGTTGCTCCGCAGGAAGTGGAAGTCAGTTCTTATCTGGTCGGACAGATTGATTCGGAAGTGGACACCGACGATTTGAGTAACTTCCAACTCTGATGGCTCGCGTTACCCTGCGCATCACTGGCACACAACTGCTGTGCCAGGATGAACACCCTTCCCTTCTGGCAGCGCTGGAATCCCACAATGTGGCGGTTGAGTATCAGTGTCGCGAAGGCTACTGCGGCTCCTGTCGCACGCGTCTTGTTGCAGGCCAGGTGGACTGGATTGCCGAACCGTTAGCCTTTATTCAGCCAGGGGAAATTTTGCCCTGTTGTTGCCGGGCAAAAGGCGATATTGAAATCGAGTTGTGATCGAGTACTAGTGCCAGATGCGACGCTGACGCGTCTTATCTGTCTTACAACGGCTTTTTGTAGGTTGGATAAGGCGTTTACGCCGCATCCAACATGGCATGCGCGAATAGTTGCCAGATGCGACGCTGATGCGTCTTATCTGGCCTACAACGATTACATGGCGTAGTAATACGCTTTCACCTGTTCCCAGTCCGCTTTAGGGATCGGCTCCAGATATTTCTCCAGTTGCCGGAAGTCATGATTAATCGCTTTATGGCGACGCAGACGACGGCGACTTTTCTCCAAATCAAGAAAACCGGCTTCTGGCTTACCTTCTGTTTTCACATAGATATGGCGAACGTAGCAGCAGCCGTGTTGACGATTAACGCTATGCATCTTTTTAAATGCCAGCGCCACTGCTTCCAACATTGCTTGCCGTACATCGTTGGGATAGGGCATTACTGCATGCTGTGCATACCAGTCAGCAATACTGACAAAACCCGCCATATCTTCAGTCACCAGTAACGCACGCCATTCGCCATCAATTTTCACCGCTTCTCCAAAAACGATTTTCGGCACAATCACGCCAGCGCGTTCCAGATCTTTTATCACCGCAACCTCGCGCACAATCGTCGGGCGACCAAACGGATAGCGGATAGAATGAAACAGGTGCCGAGTCATGCGCTTTACATACAGCTTTTTGCCGTTGTGCTCGACGCATTGCACCCCGCTCATGCCGTTGCGGCGGTAATTCGGTTTCTCAACCCAGTCACCTTCTGTAGCCCACCAATGATTGAATTCGTCGAGTTTTGCTGAAACTGCCATACCCTGTCGCCTTGTTTTTATTGTTAACGACAATGACTATAGGTGTTCACCTTAAGAAAAACTTAATAAAAAGTGTTTCTTAAGGGATTTCATTTGTCGGGAACTCGTCATCTCACGCTAAAGAACAGCAAGCAAAGATAACTAACTGACTTTATTGAAGAATTAATTTCACTCTGACGTGAATGGGATTTTGAATGAAGGGAAATAGCGGATGGCACGTAAGTGCCATCCGAGACTGAAGTTACTCTTTATTGAGGAATTTTACTGCTTTATCCGGGAAGTCCGTAAACAGCCCATTAACACCCGCTTTGTTATACAGAGCGTCATACAGTTGATTCACATCGGTCGTATATTCTGGCAGCTTATCCGACCGCACGGTATAAGGATGCACAACCAACTTATTCTGCTGCGCGTCTTTCACCATTCCGGTAAGTTTAATATTGCCCGGCTGCGATGTCTCATCAATCACCATATGGTAATCCGGGCCAATGCCGTCAGCATACTCCGCTACCTGCTTCATGGCACCCGGCTTAAACATCCAGTCGTAACTGTAATTAACCCAGGTTCCATCTGGTTGTTTCTGCTGGGTTTCATTCCAGTCAGTATAGGCAATCAGTTGAACCAGATTAAGATCCATGCCCATTTTCGGTTCCAGCTCATTTTTAATACGTTTCAGCTCATCAGCATCAAAGCATTGCAAATAAACTTTGTCATCTTTACCGGTGTAACCGTATTTTTTCAGCACTTCCAAGGTTTTAGCCGCAATATCTTTCCCTTCCTGATGATGAAACCACGGCGCTTTAATTTCTGGATAGATGCCGATATTTTTCCCCGTCGAGTGGTTTAACCCCTGAACAAATTCAATCTCTTCTTCGAAAGTGTGCACACGAAAGTCAGATTTCCCCATCGGGAAGCGTCCGGGGAAAGTCTGCACTTTTTTGCCATTTTCAATATCAAAGCCTTCAGTGAATTTTAAAGACTTAATTTCATCCAGCGTAAAATCTATCGCGTAGTAACGGCCATCTTTACGCGCCCGCTCCGGAAAACGCTCGGCCACATCAGTAACGCGGTCAAGATAGTGGTCATGCAGGACGACCAGATGGTCGTCTTTGGTCATCACTAAATCCTGCTCCAGATAATCAGCCCCTTGCGCATACGCCATCGCTTTTGCGGGTAGCGTATGCTCCGGCAAATAACCACTTGCGCCGCGATGGGCTATTACAATTTTCTCGCTGTTGTCTGCCGCCATTGCACTGCTTCCCATGATCATTCCACTCATCATGATCGCCATGCTAAGGTTTTTAAGTGTCAGTTTCATGCCATTAGCCTCCGTTGCGTTTTTGCTGTAATTCCTGATGGCGACGTTTTTCGCCAATCATCACGACAATTAACAAGATAACTGCCAGAATGCTGCCGCCAATCATCACCATGAAGCCGCCATCCCAGCCGAAGTAGTCAACGGTGTAACCGACAATTGCGCTTGCCGCCACAGAACCGCCAAGATAACCAAACAGCCCGGTAAAGCCCGCCGCCGTACCTGCTGCTTTTTTCGGTGCCAGTTCCAGCGCGTGCAGACCTATCAGCATGACGGGACCATAGATCAGGAAGCCAATGACAATCATGCAAACCATATCAACAGTCGGATTACCTGCCGGGTTCATCCAGTAAACAATAGTAGCGATGGTCACCAGAGTCATAAAGAAGACGCCAGTTGCCCCACGGTTACCGCGGAAGACTTTATCCGACATCCAGCCACACAGCAGAGTGCCCGGAATGCCCGCGTACTCATAAAGGAAGTAGGCCCAGGAAGATTTATCCAGCGCGAAATGCTTCACCTCTTTCAGGTAGGTTGGCGACCAGTCGAGGATGCCGTAGCGCAGCAGATAAACGAATACGTTGGCAATAGCGATGTACCACAGCAGCTTGTTCGGCAGTACGTACTGCATGAAAATCTGCTTCGCAGTCAGTTCCTGTTCCGCTTTTTCGTTATAGTCGTCCGGATAATCATTTTTGTACTCTTCGATCGGCGGCAAACCACAGGATTGTGGGGTATCGCGCATCATGGCAAAAGCGAAAAGCGCCACCAGAATGGCACAGAAAGCAGGCATATAGAGCGCCGCGTGCCAGTCATTAAACCAGGCCATACCCAGCAGGAACAGCAGCGGCGGAATACCACCACCGACGTTATGCGCACAGTTCCATACTGACACAATGCTGCCACGCTCTTTCTGCGACCACCAGTGCACCATAGTACGACCACACGGCGGCCATCCCATTCCCTGGAACCAACCGCAGAGGAACAGAAGAACAAACATCACCGCAATGCTGGAAGTCGCCCACGGCACAAAGCCCATAAACAGCATCACTGCCGCCGCAAGAATCAAACCTGCTGGCAGGAAAACGCGCGGATTCGAGCGATCCGAAACTGACCCCATGATGAATTTCGAAAATCCGTAAGCAATGGAGATACCGGAAAGGGCAAAACCTAAATCCCCACGAGAGAATCCCTGCTCCACCAGATAGGGCATAGCGAGAGCAAAGTTCTTACGAACCAGATAGTAAGCGGCATAACCAAAGAATATCCCCAGGAAAATTTGCCAGCGCAATCGACGATAAGTCGGATCGATCTCCGCAGCAGGTAGGCGCGCTTTGTGTGGCGCTGGTTTAAAAATACTCAACATTTATAGCCTCCGTGGCCCGTGGTCTTATTTATGATTAACAGACTGATTCAATAGAAGAACCTGCCGTTTCTTGAGTGGCCGCGATGTTAATTAATCATTCATTTTATGAATGTGAATTACCGCACACATTATTAAATAAGATTGTCAAAATGTTCCGAAAGACGCATGAAATCACGTTTCACTTTCGAATTATGAGCGAATATGCGCGAAATCAAACAATTCATGTTTTTACTATGGCTAAATGGTAAAAAACGAACTTCAGAGGGATAACAATGAAAACTCGCGACTCGCAAACAAGTGACGTGATTATCATTGGCGGCGGCGCAACGGGAGCCGGGATTGCCCGCGACTGTGCCCTGCGCGGGCTGCGCGTGATTTTGGTTGAGCGACACGATATCGCAACAGGCGCGACCGGGCGTAACCACGGTCTGCTGCACAGCGGCGCACGTTATGCAGTAACAGATGCGGAATCCGCCCGCGAATGCATTAGTGAGAACCAGATTTTAAAACGCATCGCGCGTCACTGTGTCGAACCGACCAACGGCCTGTTTATCACCCTGCCGGAAGATGACCTCTCTTTCCAGGCTACGTTTATTCGCGCTTGTCAGGAGGCGGGGATCAGCGCGGAAGCCATTGATCCGCAGCAAGCACGCATTATCGAACCTTCCGTTAACCCGGCATTGATTGGCGCGGTAAAAGTCCCGGATGGCACCGTGGACCCATTCCGCCTGACCGCTGCGAACATGCTCGATGCAAAAGAACACGGTGCGGTTATCCTCACCGCCCATGAAGTCACTGGCCTGCTTCGTGAAGGCGCGACGGTGTGTGGCGTTCGCGTGCGCAATCATCTTACAGGCGAAACCCAGGCGCTCCATGCACCAGTGGTGGTGAATGCTGCCGGGATCTGGGGGCAACATATTGCCGAGTATGCCGATCTGCGTATTCGCATGTTCCCGGCCAAAGGATCGCTGCTGATCATGGATCACCGCATTAATCAGCACGTGATCAATCGCTGCCGTAAACCTTCTGACGCTGATATTCTGGTGCCCGGCGATACCATTTCACTGATTGGCACCACCTCTTTACGCATTGATTATGACGAAATTGACGATAATCGGGTGACGGCAGAAGAGGTCGATATCCTGCTGCGTGAAGGGGAAAAACTGGCTCCGGTGATGGCGAAAACGCGCATTCTGCGTGCCTACTCTGGTGTGCGCCCACTGGTTGCCAGCGATGACGATCCGAGCGGGCGTAATGTCAGTCGCGGCATCGTGCTGCTCGATCACGCCGAACGCGATGGCCTGGACGGATTTATCACCATTACCGGCGGCAAACTGATGACCTACCGTCTGATGGCGGAATGGGCCACAGATGCCGTCTGCCGCAAACTGGGCAACTCGCGACCCTGCACAACCGCCGACCTGGCACTACCGGGTTCACAAGAACCGGCTGAAGTGACACTGCAAAAAATCATTTCCCTCCCTGCACCACTTCGCGGTTCTGCGGTTTATCGTCACGGTGATCGCACGCCAGCCTGGTTAAGTGAAGGCCGCTTGCACCGGAGCCTGGTGTGCGAATGCGAAGCTGTCACTGCAGGCGAAGTGCAATACGCGGTAGAAAATTTAAACGTCAACAGCCTGCTGGACTTACGCCGTCGCACCCGTGTGGGGATGGGGACCTGTCAGGGCGAACTCTGCGCCTGCCGCGCCGCCGGACTGCTGCAACGCTTTAACGTCACCACGTCCACGCAATCTATCGAGCAACTGTCCACCTTCCTTAACGAACGTTGGAAAGGTGTGCAGCCCATTGCCTGGGGCGATGCGCTGCGCGAAAGCGAATTTACCCGCTGGGTTTATCAGGGACTGTGTGGTCTGGAGAAGGAGCAGAAAGATGCGATTTGATACTGTCATTATGGGCGGCGGCCTTGCCGGATTACTCTGCGGCCTGCAACTACAAAAACACGGTCTGCGTTGTGCGATTGTCACTCGCGGTCAGAGCGCGCTGCATTTCTCGTCCGGCTCACTGGATTTACTAAGCCATCTGCCAGATGGGCAGCCGGTGACAGATATTCACGACGGACTGGAAACATTGGGTCGCCTGGCCCCCTCCCATCCCTACAGCCAACTCGGCCCACAGCGCGTGCTCGACCTCGCTTGCCGGGCGCAGGCGTTAATTGCAGAAAGCGGTGCGCAATTGCAGGGCAGCGTAGAACTGGCTCACCAGCGGGTTACTCCTCTCGGCACGCTACGCTCAACCTGGCTAAGCTCACCAGAAATCCCAGTCTGGCCGCTGCCCGCGAAGAAAATATGCGTAGTGGGAATAAGTGGCCTGATGGATTTTCAGGCACACCTGGCGGCAGCCTCGTTACGTGAATTAAATCTTGCTGTCGAAACTGCTGAAATTGAATTGCCGGAACTGGATGTCTTACGCAATAACGCCACCGAATTTCGTGCAGTGAATATTGCACGTTTCCTTGATAACGAAGAAAACTGGCCACTGTTGATCGATGCGCTTATCCCTGTTGCCAACACCTGTGAAATGATCCTGATGCCCGCCTGTTTCGGCCTGACCGATAACAAACTGTGGCGCTGGCTGAATGAGCAACTGCCCTGTTCATTAATGTTACTGCCAACATTGCCGCCTTCCGTGCTGGGTATTCGTCTGCAAAATCAGCTTCAACATCAGTTCGTGCGCCAGGGCGGTGTGTGGATGCCGGGCGATGAAGTAAAAAAAGTGACCTGCAAAAATGGCGTCGTCAGTGAAATATGGACCCGTAATCACGCCGATATTCCGCTACGTCCACGCTTTGCCGTGCTTGCCAGTGGCAGCTTCTTTAGCGGGGGGCTGGTGGCAGAACGCGACGGTATTCGCGAACCGATTCTCGGCCTTGATGTGCTGCAAACCGCCACGCGGGGTGAGTGGTATCGAAGTGACTTTTTCGCTCCGCAACCGTGGCAACAATTCGGCGTGACCACTGACGAGGCGCTACGCCCGTCGCTGGCAGGTCAAACGATAGAAAACCTGTTTGCCATTGGTTCGGTGCTGGGCGGATTTGATCCCATCGCCCAGGGATGCGGCGGCGGCGTTTGTGCTGTCAGTGCATTACATGCTGCTCAACAGATTGCCCAACGCGCAGGAGGCCAGGAATGAACGATACCAGCTTCGAAAACTGCATTAAGTGCACCGTCTGCACCACCGCCTGTCCGGTGAGCCGGGTGAATCCGGGCTATCCGGGGCCAAAACAGGCGGGACCAGATGGCGAACGTCTGCGTCTGAAAGATGGCGCACTGTATGACGAGGCGCTGAAATATTGCATCAACTGCAAACGTTGCGAAGTCGCCTGTCCATCCGATGTGAAGATTGGCGATATCATCCAGCGCGCACGAGCAAAATACGACACCTCGCGCCCGTCGCTGCGCAATTTCGTTTTAAGTCATACCGACCTGATGGGCAGCTTTTCTACGCCGTTCGCGCCTATCGTTAACACCGCTACCTCACTAAAACCGGTGCGACAACTGCTTGATGCCGCGTTAAAAATCGACCACCGTCGCACACTGCCGAAATACTCCTTCGGCACCTTCCGCCGCTGGTATCGCAGCGTGGCGGCACAGCAGGCGCAGTATAAAGATCAGGTGGCGTTCTTCCACGGCTGCTTCGTCAATTACAACCATCCACAACTGGGTAAAGATTTAATTAAAGTACTCAACGCGATGGGAACGGGCGTGCAACTGCTCAGCAAAGAGAAATGCTGCGGTGTGCCGCTGATTGCCAACGGTTTTACCGATAAGGCGCGTAAACAGGCGATTATCAACGTGGAATCGATCCGCGAAGCTGTCGGAGCGAAAGGCATTCCGGTGATTGCCACCTCCTCCACCTGTACGTTTGCCCTGCGCGATGAATATCCGGAAGTGTTGAATGTCGACAACAAAGGCTTACGCGATCATATCGAACTGGCAACCCGCTGGCTGTGGCGCAAGTTAGATGAAGGCAAAACCTTGCCACTTAAACCGCTGCCGCTGAAAGTGGTTTATCACACCCCATGCCATATGGAAAAAATGGGCTGGACGCTCTACACCCTGGAACTATTACGTAAAATCCCTGGGCTTGAACTGACAGTGTTGGATTCTCAGTGCTGCGGTATTGCTGGTACTTATGGATTCAAAAAAGAGAACTACCCCACCTCACAAGCCATCGGAGCGCCACTGTTCCGTCAGATAGAAGAGAGCGGCGCGGATCTGGTCGTCACCGACTGCGAAACCTGCAAATGGCAGATTGAGATGTCCACGAGCCTTCGCTGCGAACATCCGATTACTCTGTTGGCCCAGGCGCTGGCTTAAACTCCCTTCTGATGCCCGGTAAGCATGTTGCTTATCGGGCATTTTTGCGGGCGCGATTCCGTGCCAAATGTACGCGTTGCATCGCCGTGAAAATTCCTCTGAAAACGTCTCGCAAAGACTGAAACTGTCAGATGTCAAAGGCCCGGGATACTCGTAATGTCGCGTCATCATAAACATCTGGTGACGGACAACCATGACAGAATCAACAACATCCTCCCCGCATGATGCGGTATTTAAAGCCTTTATGTTCTCGCCCGAAACCGCACGGGATTTTCTGGAAATACACCTGCCGGAACCGCTACGTAAGCTTTGCAACCTGCAAACCTTACGCCTGGAACCCACCAGTTTTATTGAAAAAAGTTTACGCGCTTACTACTCGGATGTTTTGTGGTCGGTAGAAACCACCGACGGCGAAGGTTATATCTACTGCGTGATTGAGCATCAGAGTACTGCAGAAAAAAACATGGCCTTTCGACTGATGCGTTATGCCACTGCCGTCATGCAGCGCCATCTGGACAAAGGCTATGACAGAGTCCCTCTGGTAGTGCCAATGCTGTTTTATCACGGCGAAACCTCACCCTACCCATATTCACTTAACTGGCTGGATGAATTTGACGACCCGCAGCTTGCCCGGCAGTTGTACACCGAAGCTTTTCCGTTGGTGGATATCACCATCGTACCTGACGATGAGATCATGCAACATCGGCGTATAGCTCTGCTGGAACTGATTCAAAAGCATATTCGCGAGCGCGATTTAATCGGTCTGGTCGACAGGATCACCACGCTTTTGGTTAGGGGCTTCACTAATGACAGCCAGGTGCAAACGCTGTTTAATTATCTGCTGCAATGCGGCGATACCTCCCGTTTCACCCGCTTTATTGAGGAAATTGCCGAACGTTCACCACTACAAAAGGAGAGATTGATGACTATTGCTGAACGGCTACGGCAGGAAGGACACCAAATTGGCTGGCAGGAAGGTAAATTAGAAGGTTTGCAGGAAGGCATGCATGAACAAGCCATTAAAATTGCCTTGCGCATGCTGGAGCAGGGCTTTGAACGTGAGATTGTGCTGGCGACAACCCAACTCACTGATGCTGATATTCCACCGAACTGTCATTAAAAGAAGAGATTGATGGCTATTGCTGAACGGCTACGGCAGGAAGGGCATCAAATTGGCTGGCAGGAGGGTAAGATTGAAGGCTTGCAAGAAGGTAAATTAGAAGGTTTGCAGGAAGGCAAAGTAGAAGGCATGCATGAACAAGCCATTAAAATTGCCTTGCGCATGCTGGAACAGGGTATTGATCGTGACCTGGCTGCTCGCAGCCACCCAGCTAAGCGAAGCCGATCTGGCAGCGAATAACCACTAATTAACACAGGCCCACAAGCAATCCCCATGGGCCTTTGATATCAATAACTACCTTTTATGCGTGGCTCATTTTTGCCTGATTTAAATATCGCCAGTCGCTTATCCAGGGCATCACTGTAGAGCATGGTGTCGACGCCAACGGCGACAAAGTTCGCTCCCCACGCAAGGCATTGCTGCGCCATATCAGGAGCCACAGCCAGAAAACCTGCTGCTTTACCCGCAGCGCGGATCCGTCGGATGCTGGTTTCAATAATACGCTGCACTTCCGGGTGCCCGGCATTATCCGGGTAACCCAACGACGCTGAGAGATCCGCTGGCCCAATAAACACACCATCAACCCCCTCAACGTCGAGGATTTCATCCAGATTATCCAGTGCTGTTTTACTTTCCACCTGCACCAACAGACAAAGTGAGTCGTTGACTTGCGCCATGTAATTATCAATGCGTCCCCAGCGTGCTGCCCGTGCCACGCTGGCCCCGACACCACGCTCACCGTACGGTGGATAGCGAGTTGCAGACACTATCTGACGCGCCTGTTCGCCAGTGTCGACCATCGGGATCAGTAGAGTTTGCGCGCCAATATCCAGGACTTGTTTAATCAGCGACTTACTCCCCTCCACTGGGCGAATCACGGGTTGGCTGCCATAGGGCGCTACCGCCTGAAGTTGGTGATAAAGGTTCTGAATGGTATTTGGCGCATGTTCACCATCAATCAGCAACCAGTCATAACCGGAGGTGGCGGCAATTTCTGCCATATAGGAAGTTGTCGAACTTAACCACAGACCAATTTGTACTTCACCCTTGCGTAAGCGTTCTTTGAATGGATTGATTAATAATGTGTTCATCATGTTCCTTAACCTGTTAATGATGCGCCACGTTGGTCTGCGCAACAGCGCGACTTACACGCAGAGTGAAAATAATCAGCGAACCGATGACCGCCACCGCTGCCAGCATCAGCAAGCCTGCCGCATCGCTGGCAAACAACGTTTCTGCTTTTACACGCAGGATCGGGGCGATAAATCCGCCCACCGCGCCAAACAGGTTTACAAAACCAATCCCCGCAGCCAGCGCCGTACCGGAAAGCAGTTGTGTCGGCATCGTCCAGAACACCGGCTGAACCGCAATAAACCCTATTGCTGCAACACACAGCGCAACGATTGCCAGTACTGGCGAAAGTAGCCCGGAAAGGCCAATACCAATGCCCGCGGACAGCAATGTCAGCGCCGCGACATTGCGCCGTTCGCCGGTTTTATCGGAATAGCGCGGAATAAGCCAGGTCCCCAACAATGCCGCAATCCACGGAATGGCGGCGACCACGGAGGCCGTAAAGCCCACTTTTGTTCCCAGCAATGCGGCAACCTGCGTCGGCAGGAAGAAAATTAATCCGTAAACCGCCACCTGAATAGTCAGGTAGATAATCGCCAGTTGCCAGACTCGCCCATTACGCAGCGCATCACTCAGTCGCGAAGTGACTTTCTGTTGTTCTTCACTTGTAAGTTGATTAATGAGCAACGTTTTTTCTTCTTTACTCAGAAAACGTGCCTGCTCCGGTGTGTCATCAAGCCAAAAGAATGTGAACACCCCAGCACCGACTGCCAGTAATCCTTCAATCACAAACATCCAGAACCAGCCGGGATGTCCCATAAATCCATGCATCTCCAGAAGCGCGCCGGAGAGCGGTGATCCCAGCGTTAACGCCAACGGTGCTCCCATATAAAACAGCCCCATAATGCTGGCGCGATTACGCTGCGGAAACCATTGCGAAGTGAGATAAATCATGCCTGGAAAGAACCCGGCTTCCGCAGCACCAAGCAGGGTGCGAACTATCAGAAATTTCACTTCAGTATCGGCCCATGCCATTGCCGCCGAAAGAAATCCCCACAGCAGTGTCGTCGTACCAATCCAGGTCCTGGCTCCCAGTTTGCGCATCAACAAATTCGCCGGAACACCGAGAAATGCATACACCACAAAGAAAATTCCCGCTCCCAGCGCATAAGCTTCATTACTTAGCCCGGTATCAATCTGGTAGGTCTGTTTGGCAAAACCAATATTCGAACGATCGAGAAACGCCAGCACGTACAGCGCCAACATAAACGGGATCAAACGCGCGCGGTTTTTCTTCACCACGGCGTCAAGCAAAGCGGTGCTCATAAGAAGCTCCTTAGAACATGTGAGCGTTACTGTTGTCACGGCAACGCCCGGAATGATTAGTGGCTGTAAGGGCGTTTCAGATTGCAGTCACGATTGAGTTCGACGCCGAAACCCGGTTTATCAAGTACTGATTTGTGAATACGACCATTCACCGGCACCGGCTCATTAAGCAAAATCGGATCAAACTGCGGACGCATCGATGAACAATCCGGACTGGTCATCAGGAATTCGCTAAATGGGGTATTGGTGAAGGTGATCACCGCATGGTGGGAGTAAACAGACGAACCGTGCGGCACCACCAGTTGTCCACGTGATTTGGCAATTGCGGCAATCTCCACCAGCGTGGTTAAGCCACCGCACCAGCCAACATCTGGTTGCATAATGTCGATACCGGTTTCTGAAAGTGTACGGAAAGATTGCAGTGTGCCGTGGTGCTCGCCACTGGTGACCATCATTCCTGCTGGCGCGTTGCGTTTTAATTCGCGATAACCTTCATACTGTTGCGGCGGCAGGCACTCTTCGATCCATTTCAGGTTATAAGGGGCACAAGCGTGAGCCAGTTTGGTGGCATAGTTCACGTCCTGGCTCATCCAGCAGTCGAGCATCAACCAGAAATCTTCACCGCATTTTTCACGCATCCCCGCGACCATAGCGGCGTCTTTGCGGATCCCCACATCACCATCATGTGGCCCCCAGTGCGTCGGCATCTTGCCGCCGATAAAGCCCATCTCTTTTGCCAGATCCGGGCGCGCGCCCGTGGCGTAGAACTGAATTTCATCACGGACAGCGCCGCCTAAAAGTTTATAAACCGGAAGCCCGACCACTTTGCCGAACAGATCCCACAGAGCCAAATCAACACAGGAAATCGTGTTCATCACCAGGCCCCCTGAACCGGAGTAATACTGGGTGGCGTTGAGCATTTGATCGTGAATCAATTTGATATCACTGACACATTTGCCCTCTATGAAACGGTTAAGGTGTTTTTCAACGATAAAGCACCCCATTTCACCGGCTGTTGAAACGGCGAAGCCGGTCTGGCCATTTTCTGCTTCGACTTCAACAATTAACGTGCCAAGAACGTTAATACCAAATGACTGGCGGGACTGCTCGTAATCGCGGTATTTACTCATCGGGGTAGCAATATGATCGTCAATCCAGTGATCCACTCCCTGGTCGTGATAATCACCGCCGCCAGCGCCTTTTTCTGCTGTCGCTCCGCCAGTAAACCAGGCGCGAACCTGTTTGATTTTTGGTAGGGTCATGATGTTCTCCATTTTTATGAGGCCAGTAAGTCAAAGGGACTTTTCCATCCCAACAGACGTGAAATATCCCTGGCGCAGGCGATGGCTTTGCCCGCCAGATAATCACGATATTCTTCATTGATTTGTAAACGAGTACCGACCACTGAGATCGCGGCGGTAAGCTCGTTATTGGCGTTAAACACCGGGGCAGCAACACAACGGACATCGGTGTAATCTTCACCGTTGTCATAGCTCCAGCCCTGACGGCGAATACGTGCCAGTTCTTCGTGGAGCTGTGGTGGACGGGTAATCGTGGTGGGTGTCGCCTGTTCCCAGACCAGCCCTTCGATAATACTTTGCTGTACAGCTTCAGGTTGCCAGGCAAGCAGGCATTTACCTATTCCGGAGCGATAAAGCGAAAGGCTTTTTCCTTCATGGGAACGCACGCTGATAGTGGCTGAAGACTCCACTTTCAATATGTAATATGCGCTACCGTTATCGATGATCCCAAGGTGACACAACAGTCCAGTGGTATCCATCAGTTGCGTCAGGCGTGGGCGTGCCAGTTCCCGGAGATCCATCTTGCTTAACGCATGGCCGGAAAGCTCCACCAGCCTGGTCCACAGACAAAAATTTTCCTGGTGATCAAGACTCAGAAAACGCTGACGCTTGAGTTCGTTAAGCAGCAAATAGGCTGTGCTTTTAGGGATCCCCAATGTGTCGATGATCGTCGCAGCACTACAGGGGCCAATGCGAGCAATCAAATTGAGAATATCAATAGCCCGTGTCAGGGCGGGAACTTTGCTTGATTCCAACATACTGGACTCCAGTCTTAGATACTGGAATCAGTCTCGTTGCTCAGGGGGAGTAAAATTGTGAAGCGCATCAAATCCCACTCCTCGTCCAGAGGACTGGAGGAATTACGCACAAATTTGTGAATTAGCGCACGGATTTTTTCTTATTGAGTACAACAGGTTGGACAACCTTTGCGGGAGAGAAGTGTGCCGGTGTAGTAAACCGGCACGGAGTGGCTGCTCAGGCAGTTAGGGTCATAGATTCAACAACCTCAATCCAGCCATGCTCGCTGGCAATGTCCTGACCGTTCAGCCAGCGACGCAGCATATTGAGTGCCATCATTGCACACACTTCCTGACGAATAGCCAGACTGTAGCGCGTAGTGCTGAAATGTACGCGCAGAGCAAAAGTGCCATCCGGCGTGGCCAACGCAAAGTTGAGATACCCATCTTCCAGGCCAGAAATGGCCAGTGCCAGCCCGGCGAAATGTTTGGCTCGTCGTTCAGTTATCCAGTGTGCGGTTTGCGCCAGTGTTTCTTCCTGTGAAGGCACGACTTCACACGCCAGTAATGGCGCACCAGCACGAGAAAGTTGCAATGCCAATAAACCACCGGTGAATTGCTCGCTCAACGTCAGACTGAACTGGCGACGTTGCAATTCCCGGCTGATCTGCGCAGGTAGTCCTTCGGTGCCTTCAAAAATCATGCTCTGTCCGGCGACGCGTTTAACGTCCTGCCATAGTTTTTCCATCGCCTGTAGCTCGCTTGCCGGTCCGGTGAGTTTCAATTCGATAATCGGCATGGAAGAGCGATAGCCCATCGTTACGCCCGGCGGCAGTTGCAACGTGTCCAGGCTTTGCGCCAGATCGCTTTCTGAACGACCAAAGGTAGTCAAACGCAGGCAAACCGGTGGCTGCGGTAAGGAAAAACGCTCACGCAGGCGCGGCAGAATTTCATGCTCCACCATCACTTTAAATTCCGAAGGCACGCCTGGGGTAAAGAACATCAGGCAACGGTTAAGTTGCACAGCAAAACCACAGGCCGTGCCAACCGGATTATTGATAAATTCAGCACTGGCTGGCAGCTCCGCCTGTTTGCGGTTACTCGGCGCCATCACGCGCCCACGTTCGCGGAAATAGCGTTCCATCTCTTGCAGCCAGGCTTCATGAAGAACTAATCCCTCACCTTTTGCTGTCGCAGCGGCCAGTGCGCTTAAATCATCGCTGGTCGGCCCCAGACCACCGTTGACGATCAGCACATCGGCGTGCTGGCTACGTTCACGCAGAATGGTGACTAAATCCTCAAGGTTATCGCCCACCGTATTACGGCGAGATAATGGCAACCCCTGATGAAAGAAAAAATCAGCCAGCCAGGCAGCGTTAGTGTCAACGATTTGCCCGTGTAACACTTCATCCCCTGTGGATAACATTTCCACTTTTAACATGGTTATCTCCTGCTTTTGTTATCGAATCACTATAACGCAAAGGGAGATAAGGCGTAGAAAGAAACTGAATGGCGCGGCAGAACGCCGCGCCGAAAGGCATCAGAAGCTGGCGTTAACCCCGACATAAGGGCCGTCAGCCACCGCGTTGTCGCGGTGGCCGTCTTTACCCGACAGATTCAGATAGCGGTAGCCCGCCTCAATGCTGACTGGACGCATAATAGTGTAACGCGCGCCTGCATTCGCTTCTTCATAACTTTTAATACCGCTGGAGAGCGAATCCGGAGAGTAGTAATACTCGCCAAACAAACGGAAGCTATCGCCAATTTGCCACTGCAAGCCACCGCCTACCGCCGCGGCATAACCTTCATCACCGTCGTTCGGGTTGGTATAAACGCCTTTACCACCCACGGTTGCCATTAGCGGACCCAGCGGCAGATTCAATCCCAGACCAACGCCCGCGACGTCACCGTCGTCATCGTTATGTGTCCAGTTACCGCTTAATGCCAGACCGGTCGATTCAGTACCGAAACCAACACCAATATTGGTATATTCTTTTCCCGCCTGACCGCTGATACTCATCGCATTTGCCGATGCAGAAACCAATAGCATTCCAGCCAGAACTGGCAGCGCCAATTTTTTCATTTTTACCTTTTCCCGCAAGAAGATAATTAAAAGTCCCCAAAGCTGCGGGATTGTACTGCCTGACGCAGAGGATTCAATGCGTGAAAAAAGCGATCTGCTAACTTATTGTAACTAAATACTTCTTGAATAATTAAGTGCAGAAAAAGCAGCCATCAAAAATTGATTGCCAGCCAAATAATCATCGTGGCTATCATCACCCAAAAGACAAATGCTACTTTCACCTGTTTGTCCATTGCCGTATTCTTTTATTTTATTTTCGATGGTAAGGAATATTCCCATGCGACAACGGACTATCGTTTGTCCCTTAATTCAAAATGATGGTGCTTATCTGCTGTGTAAAATGGCCGACGATCGCGGCGTTTTCCCCGGACAATGGGCGCTGTCTGGTGGCGGCGTAGAGCCCGGTGAGCGTATTGAAGAAGCATTACGTCGTGAAATCAGAGAAGAGCTGGGCGAACAACTGATTCTTACTGACATCACACCATGGACCTTCAGTGATGATATCCGCATCAAGACCTACGCAGATGGTCGCAAGGAAGAGATTTATATGATTTACCTAATCTTTGACTGCGTCTCTGCCAACCGTGAAGTAAAAATTAACGAAGAGTTTCAGGACTATGCATGGGTAAAACCTGAAGATCTTGCGCACTATGATTTGAATGTCGCCACCAAAAAAACATTACGTTTGAAAGGTCTGATGTAACAGTAATGACAGCCATTATTGGCTGTCATATTAAAAATATCAGCGATTAGCAAATTCACCATCCAGTAAAACGTTGCCTTTTTCCACATGCATTACCAGCCCATCCAGATAATCTGGTTTAAATGTCACGTTACGTTTATCTTTAGCGATATAGGTCAGACAATGGTTATGGGTGAAAATAACGATATTTTTATCTGGTGCTTTGCTTTGTAACTCCTTAATTGTGCTATAAATCTCATTTCTACATTGTAGAAATCGTTTATCTACCGTCAGTTTTTTTCCAGCAGAAAACCAGCTCGCTGATTGAATAGTCCGAACGGTATTACTGGAATAAAGATCGAAATTAGGGATGTCCGCGCTGAAAGCTTTGCCCAGTTCACGGGCATCCTGAGTACCTTTCACCGTAATGCCTGTTTTATCTGACAAGCAGTGATTGGAGGAACGGTCGCAGCGTTCCGCATGGCGAAACAGAACCACAACCGGGTGCTGCTGCGCTAATCTGGCCAGCGTTCTATTGTCGATACGTGGCAAACCATTACTGCTCCAGGCAGCATGTGTACCCAGCCCCACAATCGCCACAAGCACCAGTAAAATGAAGATATATTTTTTAGACTTCAACGAAGCCTGACAAAAAGCTAACACGTAAGCTCCACCTATAGACAAGCGTAGCCAACTAAATGGCCGTGAAAACAAACGTCATTTTCATCGGTAAATAGTGGCGGGATAAATTAAAACATTACGGCGCACGCAAAATGCCTTAAATTTTGTCAAATTAAAAGCCCGAATAAGATGAAAAAACAAAAAAAATAATATTTAAGTCTTATATTTATTCCTTAAGGTTAAATTAATATTCTAACCTTAGAATTTCACTCCAAATGGCAAAATAGACATAACGCTCCCTATGACAAATATTAGCGAATAACTGGGAAAGATATTCAATGACCGAAGGAAAAACCATGTCAGACTTTTTGCCTTTTTCACGTCCGGCAATGGGTGTGGAAGAACTCGCCGCGGTTAAAGAAGTTCTCGAATCAGGATGGATCACTACCGGTCCGAAGAATCAGGCACTTGAACAAGCCTTTTGCCTGTTAACGGGAAATCAGCATGCCATCGCAGTCAGTTCAGCCACTGCCGGAATGCACATCACGCTGATGGCGCTGGGGGTTGGTGTTGATGATGAAGTCATTACTCCCTCCATGACCTGGGTTTCAACTCTCAATATGATCTCCCTGTTGGGCGCAACACCGGTGATGGTGGACGTTGATCGCGATACGCTGATGGTCACGCCTGAAGCGATCGAAGCGGCCATTACGCCTCGTACCAAAGCGATCATCCCGGTGCATTATGCCGGAGCGCCGGCAGATATTGACGCCATTCGCGCCATTGGTGAACGCTACGATATCGCAGTCATTGAAGATGCCGCCCATGCCGTCGGTACAAATTACAAAGGTCAACATATTGGCGCGAAGGGCACCGCTATTTTTTCATTTCACGCCATCAAAAATATTACCTGTGCGGAAGGTGGATTAGTCGTTACTGATGACGAAAATCTCGCTCGCCAGTTACGCATGTTGAAATTTCATGGTCTGGGTGTCGATGCATACGACCGAAAAACATGGGGTCGCGCACCGCAGGCTGAAGTATTAACACCAGGCTATAAGTACAATCTGACCGATATTAACGCCGCGATTGCTCTGACGCAGTTGAATAAATTAGAGCAACTAAATACCCGTCGTCGAGAAATTGCCCTGCAATATCAACAAGCACTGGTGGATCTACCCTTCCAGCCTCTGAAGCTTCCCACATGGCCACATGTTCACGCCTGGCATCTGTTTATTATTCGTGTTGATGAACAACGTTGTGATATCAGCCGCGATGCGTTGATGGAAGCACTGAAAGAAAGAGGCATTGGCACTGGGTTACATTTCCGCGCAGCTCACACGCAAAAATATTATCGTGAGCGTTTTCCCACGCTGTCGTTACCGAATACCGAATGGAATAGCGAACGCATCTGTTCGTTGCCGCTTTTCCCGGATATGACCACCGCCGATGCCGACCGCGTCATCACAGCCCTTCAGCAACTCGCAGGACAATAAGCCATGTTTGACATCCACCCTGTTAAGAAAGTCTCGGTGGTTATTCCCGTTTATAACGAGCAGGAAAGTTTACCGGAATTAATCAGGCGCACCACCGCAGCCTGTGAATTGCTGGGCAAAGAGTATGAAATACTGCTGGTTGATGACGGCAGTAACGACAATTCTGCGCAAATGCTGGTCGATGCCTCACAAGCAGAGGGCAGCCATATTGTGTCTATTTTGCTTAACCGCAATTACGGACAACATTCGGCAATTATGGCGGGTTTCAGTCACGTTACCGGCGACTTAATCATTACTCTTGATGCCGATCTCCAGAATCCGCCAGAAGAGATCCCCCACCTGGTGGAAAAAGCCGATGAAGGTTACGACGTGGTAGGGACTGTGCGCCAGAACCGCCAGGACACCTGGTTTCGTAAAACTGCCTCGAAGATGATTAACCGACTGATCCAGCGCACCACCGGCAAAGCGATGGGCGACTACGGCTGTATGCTGCGCGCTTATCGTCGTCATATTGTCGATGCCATGTTGCACTGCCATGAACGCAGCACCTTTATTCCGATTCTGGCGAATATCTTCGCCCGCCGCGCCATTGAAATTCCGGTACACCATGCCGAGCGTGAGTTTGGCGAATCAAAATACAGCTTTATGCGCCTGATTAATTTGATGTACGACCTGGTGACCTGCCTCACGACCACACCGTTACGTATGCTTAGTCTGCTTGGCAGCATTATTGCGATTGGTGGTTTTAGCATTGCGGTACTACTGGTGATTTTACGCCTGACGTTCGGACCGCAGTGGGCGGCAGAAGGCGTCTTTATGCTGTTTGCCGTACTGTTTACCTTTATTGGCGCTCAGTTTATCGGCATGGGATTACTCGGTGAATATATTGGCCGGATCTACACCGATGTCCGCGCCCGCCCCCGCTATTTTGTGCAGCAAGTTATCCGTCCATCCAGCAAGGAAAATGAATAATGAAAGCCGTCGTTTTTGCCTATCACGATATGGGTTGCCTGGGTATTGAAGCCTTGCTGGCTGCCGGTTACGAAATTAGCGCCATTTTTACTCATACCGATAATCCTGGCGAAAAAGCATTTTATGGTTCGGTCGCTCGCCTGGCGGCGGAAAGAGGGATTCCGGTTTACGCGCCGGATAACGTTAATCATCCTCTGTGGGTGGAACGCATTGCCCAACTGTCACCTGATGTGATTTTCTCTTTTTATTATCGCCATTTGATCAGCGACGAGATTTTGCAACTTGCCCCCACTGGCGCGTTTAATCTGCATGGTTCGCTGTTACCGAAATATCGCGGCCGCGCGCCACTGAACTGGGTACTGGTGAACGGTGAAACGGAAACTGGCGTTACGTTGCATCGGATGGTGAAACGTGCCGATGCCGGAGCCATTGTTGCCCAGCTACGCGTTGCCATTGCACCGGACGATATCGCCATTACGCTGCATCATAAATTGTGCTACGCCGCGCGTCAGTTGCTGGAACAGACGTTACCCGCCATTAAACACGGTAATATTCTGGAAATCGCCCAGCGCGAGAACGAAGCCACCTGTTTTGGTCGCAGAACGCCAGATGACAGCGTCCTTGAATGGCACAAACCGGCATCCGTACTGCATAACATGGTGCGTGCCGTTGCCGATCCGTGGCCTGGCGCCTTCAGCTATGTAGGCAATCAGAAATTCACCGTCTGGTCGTCACGCGTGCATTCTCATGCGTCCACAGCACAACCGGGGAGCGTGATTTCTGCTGCACCGCTGTTAATTGCCTGTGGCGATGGTGCGCTGGAAATTGTCACCGGACAGGCGGGCGATGGAATTACTATGCAAGGTTCGCAATTAGCCCAGACGCTAGGGCTGGTTGAAGGTTCAAGACTTAACAGTCAACCTGTTTGCACCGCCCGACGCCGTACCCGGGTGTTGATCCTCGGGGTGAATGGCTTTATTGGCAACCATCTGACAGAACGCCTGCTGCGCGAAGATCATTATGAAGTCTACGGGTTGGATATCGGCAGCGACGCCATTAGTCGTTTCCTTAATCATCCGCATTTTCACTTTGTCGAAGGTGATATCAGCATTCATTCTGAATGGATTGAGTACCACGTCAAAAAATGTGATGTCGTATTGCCGCTGGTGGCGATTGCCACACCGATTGAGTATACCCGCAACCCGCTGCGCGTATTTGAACTCGATTTTGAAGAGAATCTGCGCATTATCCGTTACTGCGTGAAGTACCGTAAGCGAATTATCTTCCCGTCGACCTCGGAAGTTTACGGGATGTGTAATGATAAATATTTCGACGAAGACCATTCTAATTTGATCGTCGGGCCGGTGAATAAACCGCGCTGGATTTATTCGGTATCAAAACAATTGCTTGACCGGGTGATTTGGGCGTACGGCGAAAAAGAAGGATTGCAGTTTACCCTCTTCCGGCCGTTTAACTGGATGGGGCCACGGCTGGATAACCTTAATGCAGCGCGAATTGGCAGTTCGCGCGCCATTACACAACTCATTCTAAACCTGGTAGAAGGATCGCCAATTAAGCTGATTGATGGCGGAAAACAAAAACGCTGCTTTACTGATATTCGGGACGGCATCGAAGCACTGTTTCGCATTATCGAAAACACGGGAAATCGCTGTGATGGCGAGATTATTAATATCGGCAACCCCGATAACGAAGCGAGCATTGAAGAACTGGGCCAGATGCTACTGGCAAGCTTTGAAAAACATCCTCTACGCCATCACTTCCCACCGTTTGCAGGCTTTCGCATCGTCGAAAGTAGCAGCTACTACGGTAAAGGATATCAGGACGTGGCACATCGTAAGCCTGGCATCCGCAATGCCCGCCGCTGCCTGGATTGGGAACCGAAAATTGATATGCAGGAAACCATCGATGAGACGCTGGATTTCTTCCTGCGCACTGTCGATCTTACGGATAAATAATCATGATCAAAGTGGGCTTACGCATTGATGTTGATACCTTTCGCGGCACCCGCGAAGGCGTGCCGCGTCTGCTGGAAATCTTGAGTCAGCATAATATTCAGGCCAGCATTTTTTTCAGCGTCGGCCCCGACAATATGGGCCGTCATCTCTGGCGGCTGGTGAAGCCGCAGTTTTTGATGAAGATGTTGCGATCAAACGCAGCGTCGCTTTATGGCTGGGATATTCTGCTGGCAGGCACTGCATGGCCAGGAAAAGAGATTGGCCACGCCAATGCCGACATCATTCGTGAAGCGGCTAAACACCACGAAGTTGGCCTGCACGCCTGGGATCACCACGCCTGGCAAGCCCATAGCGGTAGCTGGGATCGGCAAACGATGGTGAACGATATCGCGCGTGGTCTTCACACACTGGAAGAGATTATTGGCCAACCGATAACCTGTTCCGCCGCCGCTGGCTGGCGAGCCGATCAACAGGTGATTGAGGCAAAAGAAGCGTTCCATTTGCGCTACAACAGCGATTGTCGCGGAGTAATGCCGTTTCGTCCGTTGCTCGAATCAGGAAAACCGGGTACAGCACAAATCCCGGTGACGTTACCCACCTGGGATGAAGTCATTGGCCGGGATGTGAAAGCGGAAGATTTTAACGGCTGGCTGCTCAACCGCATCCTGCGAGAGAAAGGGACGCCGGTTTATACCATTCATGCAGAAGTCGAAGGCTGCACTTATCAGCATTATTTTGTCGATCTTCTGAAACGTGCCGCCTGTGCAGGTATTACGTTTTGCCCTTTAAGCGAGTTGTTATCAGAGACTTTGCCACTCGGGCAAGTTGTCCGCGGAAGTATTGCCGGACGTGAAGGCTGGCTCGGTTGCCAACAAGCTGCGGGAACTCGTCCATGAAATCTGTTCGCTATTACGCAGCATTCTTTGCGTTTATCACTGTCTATTATCTCTTGCCGATTAATTATCGTCTGCTCTGGCAACCCGATGAAACGCGTTATGCGGAAATCAGTCGGGAAATGCTGGCCTCCGGCGACTGGATTGTGCCCCATCTGTTAGGGCTACGCTATTTCGAAAAACCCATTGCCGGATACTGGATCAACAGTATTGGGCAATGGCTGTTTGGCGCGAATAACGTTGGTGTGCGGGCAGGCGTTATCTTTGCGACCCTGTTAACCGCCGCGCTGGTGGCCTGGTTTTCTCTGCGTTTATGGCACGATAAGCGTCTGGCACTACTCGCCGCAGTGGTTTATCTCTCGCTGTTTATTGTCTACGCCATCGGCACTTATGCGGTGCTCGACCCATTCATTGCATTCTGGCTGATGGCGGGAATGTGCAGCTTCTGGCTGGCAATGGACGCGCAAACCTGGAAAGGCAAAAGCGCGGGATTTTTACTGCTGGGGTTAACCTGCGGCATGGGGGTGATGACTAAAGGTTTTCTCGCCCTCGCCGTACCGGTATTGAGCGTGCTGCCGTGGGTAGCCATGCAAAAACGCTGGAAAGATCTCCTTATTTACGGCGGACTGGCTGTTGCCAGTTGCGTACTGACTGTTCTTCCCTGGGGGCTGGCAATAGCACAACGGGAGCCTGACTTCTGGCATTACTTTTTCTGGGTTGAACATGTTCAACGCTTTGCGATGGATGATGCCCAACATAAAGCCCCGTTCTGGTACTACTTACCTGTCATCATTGCCGGTAGCCTGCCGTGGCTGGGATTGCTCCCCGGCGCGCTGCGCGCAAGCTGGAAAAACCGTCGTCATTCCGCAACCGTCTATCTCTTGAGCTGGGCGGTGATGCCGCTGCTGTTTTTCTCTGTCGCCAAAGGTAAATTACCGACCTATATTCTCTCCTGCTTTGCGCCTCTGGCAATGCTGATGGTGCATTACGCTTTGCTGGCAGCAAAAAATAATCCTCTGGCGCTGCGGATTAATGGCTGGATTAACATCGCTTTTGGCGTCACTGGCATTATTGCCACGTTTGTTGTTTCGCCCTGGGGACCAATGGGCACGCCTGTCTGGCAGACTTTCGAAATCTATAAGGTCTTTTGTTCCTGGTCGATTTTTTCGCTGTGGGCATTTTTCGGTTGGTACACCTTAACGAATGTGGAAAAAAACTGGCCCTTTGCGGCGCTTTGTCCGTTGGGGCTGGCGTTGCTCGTGGGATTTGCGATCCCCGACAGAGTCATGGAAGGGAAACACCCGCAGTTTTTTGTTGAGATGACGCAAGAGTCACTCCAGCCGAGCCGCTATATTCTTACTGATAGCGTCGGTGTTGCCGCTGGTCTGGCATGGAGCCTGCAACGCGACGACATCATCATGTATCGCCAGACGGGTGAATTGAAATATGGTCTTAATTACCCGGATGCGAAAAGCAGATTTGTCAGCGGCGATGATTTTGCCAAATGGCTAAATCAGCATCGACAGGAGGGGATTATTACACTCGTGCTTTCGGTTGACCACGATGAGGATATCAACCGTCTCGCCATTCCACCTGCAGATGCCGTCGATCATCAGGGGCGTCTGGTGCTCATTCAGTATCGCCCCAAATGATCTGGCTGATTTTAGTCTTTGCCAGCCTGCTTAGCGTAGCCGGGCAACTCTGCCAGAAACAGGCAACTCGCTTTGTGGCGGTAAGTAAACGGCGCAAACATATTGCACTGTGGCTGACGCTGGCATTGGTGTGCCTCGGGCTGGCAATGGCACTCTGGCTACTGGTATTACAGAACGTGCCGGTAGGCATTGCCTACCCGATGTTGAGCCTGAATTTTGTCTGGGTGACGCTGGCAGCAATAAAACTGTGGCACGAACCGGTGTCTTTTCGCCACTGGTGTGGGGTGGCATTCATTATTGGCGGCATTGTGATCCTGGGGAGTACGGTGTAATGGGCCTGATGTGGGGATTATTCAGCGTCATTATTGCTTCCGCTGCACAATTAAGTCTGGGTTATGCGGCGAGTCATCTGCCGCCGATGACGCAATTATGGGATTTTATCGCAGCGCTTTTTGCTTTTGATTTCGGTGCCCGAATGCTGGTTGTCGGCCTGGTTGGTTATCTGATCTCCGTTTTTTGCTGGTATAAAGCGTTACATCAACTGGCACTCAGCAAAGCCTACGCCTTACTGAGTGTAAGTTATGTACTGGTATGGATTGCATCAATGATACTTCCCGGCTGGGAAGGAACTTTTTCGCTGAAGGCTATGCTGGGCGTAGCCTGTATTATGTGCGGATTAACGCTGATTTTCATGCCGATTGCAAAACAACGTTACTGATGTTTTTCACCAGATTTACACTGTCGTTCCCACTCATCAGGACTATAACTGCTTGCCGAGAGGACTTTCACCGTGTGCTGCTTTTCCCGGTTAATGCAATAAAGCGCATCCTGTAGAGGAGAAAGCAGGTCACCTGATTTAACGCTAAAGTCAGTTTGCACTTCAGCAATCATTCTTATCGTGCCGCCAGCATCACAAAGCTTCAGTATGTGTCTGTTATCTTGCTTATCACTGCACGATTTTTTGACCAGCCATTCCATTGCACCATCCTGTTTAATAAGAACTTTCACATTAATTTACAGATTAACAGATAAACTCTTTATCAACGGCAATGGAATGGCAAAAATGAGGAGTGAAACGGATGCTCCATTACTGCTGGCGTTGAACCCACACTTTTAACGCCTGGCGTGAAATCTTAATACCACCGTTTTTCAACTCTGGCGGCAGCATAAGCCAACGCACTGGTTGCTGAAAACGCGCCAGCTTGTCTTTCACCCATTCGCTAAGATCAACACTTTGCTGGTCATACTCCACAACGGCTACCGGTCGATGACCAAACTCCTTGTCTGCAACGGGAACGATAAATACCTGCAAAACCGCCGGATGCGCAGCAATAACCCGCTCCACCTCTTCTGGCTGAATACCTTCGCCGCCGCTAAAGAACAGGTTGTCTAAGCGCCCGACAATAGTCAGCTTGCCATTATGCAGCTCACCACGATCGCGGGTAGCGTACCAGCCTTCATCATTGACCAGCGGCACCAGTTGTCCGTTCCGCCAGTAACCCTCCGCCATGCTGGCAGCCCGTAGCCATACTTCATCCTTGACGATTTTGACTTCCCGCCCCGGCAACGGAAAACCGACATCAGCCAGACCGTCGGCTTCTTTCGCACACACCGTAGAGGCGAACTCTGTCAGGCCATAGCCGCAAAAGCAACGAATGCCCTGCCCGCGTGCCTGCTCCGTCAGTTCGACCGGAATTGCCGCGCCGCCAAGCAACACCGCTTTCAGGGAAACCGAACTGCGATTTACCAGCAATCGCCAGAGCTGCGTCGGCACCAGCGAGGCGTGAGTACAGCCTGCCAGCATTTGTTCCAGCGGTTGTTTGTCGCGTACCGTCATCCGCGCGCCAGCGTATAACCAGCGCCACAAAATCCCCTGACCGGAAACATGAAACAGCGGCAAAGAGAGCAACCAGTCATCGTGCTCACCAAAGGGGATCAGCGATAACACACCTTGCGCACTGGCAAGGTGTGCCTGGCAGGTATGGACAGCGGCTTTCGGCAAACCGGTGGAACCAGAAGTTAAGGTCATGGAGCACAAACGCTGCGGCTGCCACGAGGCAACGTATGCGCCTTCTCCTACCTGAATTTGCAGCGAAGTTAACGCCGGAAACGTGTTTTCTCCTTCCGGCACCAACGCGAATTGCAGAGTAAGATTGGGCAACAATTCCTCAAGCAACGGTTGCGGAAGCTGTGGGTTTACGGGCAGAACTCGCGCCCCACATTGTAGTAGCGCCAGCCAGACGAGCAGCGTTTGCGGTGTATTCCATGCCCGCAACATCACCCCGCTGCCTGCAACCACACCCTGCGCCACAAAACCCGAAGCCAACTCATCGACGCGACTACAAAGCTCGCGCCAGTTGAGTTGCTCGTTATTGAGACGCAAGGCAATGGCTTCTCCCCGCACTTGCCGCCAGTGACGCCACGGCCAGTCAGAGAAGATCATAGCAGCCGCTCCAGTGCATCCACTTCCACTAACGGCAGCGGGCTACCCGGCCAGCGACGAACCTGCTGCGCCTGCATCAGATCCAGCGTATCCAGCCCCGGAATAGTGTCGGGCGTTAACCAGGCGGCAACCCGCGCCAGTTGCGTTAAACCTAAACTCGACTCGATGGAAGAACTGATCACCGCCGTCAGCCCCAGCGCGTGGGCTGCCTGCACCTGTTCACGCACTTTCTCCAGGCTACCGGTTAGCGTGGGCTTGATAACCACAGCCCGAACCCCTTCTTCTGCCACAAAGGCAAAATCCGCCTCACGCAGACTTTCATCCCAGGCAATAGCGATGCCGGTTTCACGGGCAAACGCGCGCGAATCATCACGGGTTTTGCACGGTTCTTCAAGGAAGGCGATGCGGTCGCGGTAATCAGGGTTGACGTATTTCGCAAACTGCTGACCCTTCAGCGGCGTCCAGGCGCGATTTGCGTCAAGACGCAAATGCAGATCCGGAACCGCTTCCAGCAACAGATTCACCACCATGCCGTCGCGCACCGCTTCGTACAATCCCACTTTGACCTTCGCCACTTTCTCACCAGGCATATCGGCAAGTTTGAGGATCAGGTCGTCGGGATCGCCATTACACAGCGGCGCTGCACGGTAATTGGCTGCCTGCGGCAACGCATCAGTAAGCTCCGCCAGCGCACAGCTCACACCAAAGGCGACGGAAGGCATCTGCGGTAGCTCGCAATCACCTGCCAGCCAGTTATTTACCCAGGAAAGCAGCACGCTCTGCGCTTCTTCCCAGGTTTCCTGACTGAAACCCGGCAGTGGGGAGATCTCTCCCCACCCTTCACGCTCGCCCTCACGCAGGCAAACATACAGCCCGTCGCGGGTTTTTAACCGCCTGTCGCGCAGAACCACCCCCGCGTCCATGGGGATCTGCCAGCGGTATACCTGCGCGCTACGCATTACGGATTCCGTTTGAATTTGCTGAAATCAGGCTGACGTTTCTGGTTGAAAGCGTTACGACCTTCCTGACCTTCTTCCGTCATGTAGAACAGCATGGTGGCGTTACCTGCCAGCTCCTGCAGCCCCGCCTGACCATCACAGTCAGCATTCAGCGCGGCTTTCAGGCAGCGCAGTGCCATTGGGCTGTTTTGCAGCATTTCGCGACACCAGCGGACGGTTTCTTTTTCCAGATCCGCCAGCGGTACAACGGTGTTCACAAGGCCCATATCCAGCGCCTGTTTGGCGTCGTACTGACGGCACAGGAACCAGATTTCACGCGCTTTTTTCTGCCCGACAATGCGAGCCATATAAGAAGCGCCCCAGCCACCGTCGAAGGAACCAACTTTCGGACCAGTCTGACCGAAAATAGCGTTTTCAGCCGCAATGGTCAGGTCGCACATCATATGTAGAACATGACCGCCGCCGATGGAGTAACCTGCAACCATCGCGACAACCGGTTTCGGACAGGTACGGATCTGACGCTGGAAGTCCAGCACGTTCAGGTGATGTACGCCGGAGTCATCTTTATAGCCGCCGTAGTCGCCGCGCACTTTCTGATCGCCGCCAGAGCAGAATGCTTTATCGCCTGCGCCAGTCAGAATAATTACGCCGATGTTATCGTCATAACGCGCATCCGCCAGCGCCTGGATCATCTCTTTTACCGTCAGAGGACGGAAGGCATTGCGCACCTGCGGACGATTAATGGTGATTTTTGCGATACCGTCGGTGGATTTTTCATAACGAATGTCCTCGAAACCTTCGGAACAGTCGTGCCATTCAACCGGTGCGTAAAGCATTGCTTCATCAGGATAAATCATATTGTGTCCTTTAGTCAGAAACGCAAGATCTGCGCCAGACTTGCGATTACGCCAGCGGGATTTTCCCGGTGCGCGTTATGTCCGGCGCGAGGAATGACATGGCAGTCGGCAGCCAGTTCCGCTGCCAGAGCGCGGAATTTGCTGTCACGTTCACCACATAAATAATAAAACGTAAATGTGCGGGCGCTAAGGTTAGCACGTAAATCAGGCTGGACGGCGAGAGAAGTAGCCTCCAGCATGGCGGCAAGAGTTACACCGTTATTGTTGCTGCGCAGTGCCACCAGCTCCCGGCGTTGCTCATCGTTGAGCGAGGCAAAAACAGGCTGTTGATACCAGTCGGTAAATACCGCGGTTAACGGTTCTGAGCGAAAACGCTGCGCCCAGCGGTGATCGGAAAGCTGACGTTCTGCACGTTGTTCAGCACTTTGCAGCCCTGGATGCCCGCCTTCGACAATCACCCCACCAATCCCCGGCATCCCCTGACAAGCCGCCATCATCGCCACGCGTCCACCGAGGGAGTATCCCACCAGCCAGTAATTTAGTATGTTGTAACTAATAAGGGTGTTATGCAGCAAATCGGTGACATCAGCAAAACCATCAACGCTGATAGCCATTGAACCGCCGTGTCCGGGGAGATCCACATACAATCGCGAGTAGTCCGTAAACGCCTCGCCCACTTCCTGCCATTCGCGGCAATCTCCGGAAAAACCGTGCAGAAAAACCAGCCAGGGTAAACCTGGCTTGCCGTGTTTTGCCTGCGCATGCAGGATCATAAATGGCTTACCTGCGCCAGCAACTGCTGGAGTGTTTGCGCACCATCAGTATCGTTAACGACCATTTCAATCACGGTGGTGGTCGGGGTGCGCCATGCGCCAGCCAGAGCCGATTCAAACTCATCCCAGTTTTGCGGGCGATGATATTTCAGTTCGAACATGGCGGCAGCGTGCTCAAAATGAACGTTCTGTGGCATTAAATAAAAACGCTCACGCTCGCTTTTTGGTGTGGGAAGTAGCGAGAAGATTTGCCCGCCGTTATTGTTCACCACAATTAATACCAGCGGCGCGGAAACCTGGCGCAACAAGGCCAGCGCGTTCAGGTCGTAAAGCGCCGAGAGATCGCCAACAATCGCCAGTGTCGGTTTACCGCTCGCCCGCTGAACGCCAGCGGCGGTCGAGATCAGACCGTCAATACCGCTGGCTCCACGGTTGCTGTAAACCGGGTAACCTGCCGGAAGTTGCGAGAGTGCGTCGATCAAACGCACCACCAGGCTGTTACCGACAAACAGTTGCCCCTGTTCCGGTAGGTATTCGCTGATGCGGTGCGCCAGTTGCGCTTCGCCAAATGCATCGCGACGGGTAACAACTGCCTGCATCGCCTGTTCAGCCAGACGCGGGATCTCCACGCACCAGGGCTGACGTTTTTCAGCCGGATGCAACTCCAGCCAGTCGGTAATATTGGCAATCAGCCGACGTCCACGGTGATGCGCCGGGTCGAGTCGCCCTTCGATGTTATCAACAATCCAGTATTCTTCCGGTTCACAATTCGCCTGCCATTGCAGTAACCGTTTTCCGGTCAGGCTACTACCCACCTGGATCACAATCTGCGCCTGCTGTAACTCGCCAATCGCTTTAGCATTACCTAACCACAAGTCGGCACACGGCAGCGGTTGCCCGGTTTGCGACAGCACGTCGCCAATCAGCGGCCAGCCAAGAGTTTGCGCCCACTGGGCAACTTTTTTGCCCTCTTCCGCACTCATGCGCCCCGCAACCACCACGCCGCGCTTTTGCCGCCAGAAGAACCAGTCGCGCTGTTTTTCGCTCTCCAGCCGAGGGGCTTCACGCAGCCACGGTTTATCATCCTGCCACCAGTCGCCCAGGCGTTGTTGCCACGCCAGCCCCGTGTCGTCCATCTCGCCATACAGCGGTTCGGCAAACGGGCAGTTGATATGGACTCCCCCCGTATGCAGCGTACCTAAAGCGTGATCGATGGTGGAAACCAGCCAACGCGCAGGAATATCCTGGGTCGGGCGTGGTAGTGAAATGCTATGCGTGGGATGAGAAGCGAACATACCCGGCTGGCGAATCGCCTGATTCGCACCGCAATCAATCAGTTCCGGAGGACGATCGGCGGTTAACAGGATCAGTTTTTCTCCAGTTAACCCAGCCTCAATCAGCGCCGGATAGAGATTCGCTACCGCCGTGCCGGAGGTCACAATCACCGCCACCGGCTGTTTGCTGACCTTCGCCAGCCCCAGCGCCAGATGTCCCAGCCCACGCTCATCAAAATGGGTGTGATGAATGAATGCGGAATTTTCCGCTGCCGCCAGAGTTAATGGCGTAGAACGAGAGCCAGGGGCAATGCAGACGTGTCTGACGCCGTGACGTGTTAATGCTTCCAGAATGACCGCCGCCCAGCGTCGGTTAAATGCGCTTACTGACATGAGTTTGTCCGGTATCAATATTGCGGCTAAGTATAGAGAGCTACAAAATTAGATTATTGATATGAATCGATAATGATGCGACTCATTACTATTCCATTTGTAATAAAGTCCGCAGTCCTGCCGCTTTGTTGTCGATTTCCTGCCACTCTTGCTCGGGATCTGAGCCACGGACAATACCTGCTCCGGCATACAGACGCACTACATTGTCACTGATTTTTGCCGAGCGCAGGGAAACGCAGAATTCACTTTGTTGTAGAGAAAGATAACCCGCAGAGCCAGCGTACCATTCACGGGTAAACGGTTCGTGTTGCGCGATAAACTGCCGCGCCAGATCGCGCGGTAAGCCTGCTACGGCTGCCGTTGGCTGCAACTGATGCAAGCAAACCTCGTCATCTGCTTTATTGAGTGAAGTCCAGATGCAGCGACGCAGATGTTGTACTTTTCGCAGGCGAAGTACCTGCGGCGGCAAAATATCCAGTGTCTGGGTATCAGACTGTAATCGCTGGCAGATATCTTCCACCACCAGCATGTTTTCACGTTGGTTTTTATCATCCGCCATCAGCCACTCGGCCAACCGCTGCGCCTGTTTATCGTCGGGGTGATTTGCCACCGTTCCGGCAAGGGCTTCAGTGCGCAGCGCTTTGTCACGCCGCCGCCATAGTCGCTCAGGCGTTGAGCCGAGAAATGCGCTTTCGCCATCAAAGCCCATGTAGAAATGGTAACAGTTAAGATTCAGTCGACGGCTGGCAGCCATCATTGCCGCCGCATTGACCGGACTTGCAAAATGCAGATCTGTCGCCCGCGCCAGTACGACTTTATCCAGCTCACCTTCCGCAATGGTGTCGGTCGCCAGTTTAATTAACCGCGTCCAGCCCGATTTGTCTGGCCAGTGGTTTTCTTGTGGAGTGGTTAAATGCAACGCGGGCAACGGTTTGGTATTCGCCAGTGTAGTAATGAATTCTTTTGCCTGATTTGCGTCATTCTGAAGGGACGTTTCGCTGAAAAGGGTCAGGCGAAAGCTCGCTTTTCCCGCACAGCGCCGCCATTCCAGACGCGGCAAAAGTAAATGACCTTGTGACGGGTCAAACGCATTCAGCCCCCAAATGCGTAAGTCGGGATGTTCCGGGTACTGACGAAGAAAACGTTGTGCCTGGTCCAACGACGTAAAGCTGGCAATCGCGCCCAGCACCGCGGCCTCTTCATCACCATTACGTTGTTGCCAGTAGAATTGCGGATACGTTTGCTGACTGGCCAACCAGCTTAAAGCATCAAAAGCGTCATTAAGGGGGAAAGGAACATCGAAAACCCGAATGCCGGGTGTCGCCGGAATCTCTTGCGACAAATGGCGCAGTAGATTTCCCAGCGCCGTAGTAAGTGATTGCACGCGGACCTCTCCCTGTTAAAAGCCTCACATTATACGGGGTACTGCACAAAAAATGCAGTACCCCAGTGTAGGGAGGTTTTAACGGCGTGCCAGCAACAGTCCTAATACCAGTCCAACGGCCGCGCCCACACCAATCCCCTGCCAGGGTTTTTCATGGACGTAGTCATCGGCACGATATACCGCCTGCTTCGCCCGATAGTAATAGCTGTCGGAAGCCTGACTTACCCTTTTTTTCACATCATCCAGCGCCTTTTCTGCCCGCGCCTTTAGCTCAACATATTTTTGATCGGCGGGATCGCCAGAGGAGCGTAGCACCTCTTCCAGTGTTTCACTCAGTAACGTCAGGTCGTCATCGATACGTGTATCACTAAATTGATTAGACATTCTCGTTCTCCATTTACGTAAAACCTGCCACTAACTATAGACAACTGTTATCAATCACGCCTGATTAACCTCGCGCGCCATCCCGATATGCGGAATACCATCTTCCTCATAAATATCGGTCACTGGGATGAAACCAAATTGCTCATAAAAGTTTTGTAAGTGCGCCTGCGCCCCCAGATAAATCGCCTTGTCCGGCCAGTGGCGCGTACATGATTCCAGCGCCTTGCTCATCAATTGCTGACCGATTTTTTCGCCGCGTAAGGCTTCGCTGACAATCACCCGACCAATCACCACCGGTTCGAGATCATCATCACTTTTCAGGATCCTCGCATACGCCACCAGTGTCCCGTGATGCCAGCCGAGAAGATGGCGATTTTCTCCTACCAGATCATCACCGTCGATATCCTGATAAGGGCAGTTTTGCTCCACCACAAATACCGCGCAGCGTAGTTGTAATAAGGCATAAAGCTGAGAAACAGATAAATCAGAATGATGCAGATCTTGCCAGTCGATCATGGAAGGCTCCTTTGTGCTGTTTGCTTTATACTAGCTGGAATATTTTCAGCAGCGTGATGAACTCATGGAATTAATTTTTTTAGGTACTTCAGCGGGGGTTCCGACCCGAACACGGAATGTCACGGCAATATTGCTTAATCTGCAACATCCAACGCGAGCCGGGCTTTGGTTATTTGACTGCGGTGAAGGTACACAACACCAGATGTTGCACACGGCATTTAACCCCGGAAAACTGGACAGGATTTTTATAAGCCATTTACATGGCGATCATCTTTTTGGCTTGCCCGGGTTGCTATGCAGTCGTTCCATGTCAGGCATTGTGCAACCCTTAACCATTTATGGTCCGCAAGGTATCCGTGAATTTGTTGAGACAGCGTTACGCATTAGTGGCTCGTGGACTGATTATCCACTGGAGATTATTGAAATTAGCGCAGGCGAAATTCTTGATGATGGCTTGCGTAAAGTGACAGCTTATCCGATGGAACATCCGCTGGAATGTTACGGCTATCGTATTGAAGAACATGATAAACCTGGCGCGCTGAACGCCCGGGCGTTAAAAGATGCCGGTGTACAACCCGGTCCGTTGTTTCAGGATTTGAAAAAAGGCAAAACAGTCACGCTGGAAGACGGTCGGCAGATTAACGGCGCTGATTATTTAGACGCGCCTACACCGGGTAAATCAATCGCCATTTTCGGTGATACCGGCCCTTGCGATGCCGCAATCGACCTTGCTAAAGGTGTCGACATAATGGTTCACGAAGCGACGCTGGATATGGCGATGGAGGCCAAAGCCAACAGTCGCGGCCACAGCTCCACACGCCAGGCGGCGGCACTGGCCCGTGAAGCTGGTGTCGGTAAACTAATCATTACCCATGTTAGTTCGCGCTATGATGATAAAGGCTGTCAGCACTTGTTACACGAATGTCGGTCGATTTTCCCGGCAACCGAACTGGCGAGCGATTTCGCGGTGTTTAGCATTTAAGTCGAAAGCGGTGGTTAGTTGGCAGATTAATTTAATGATGCCAACGCACTTATTTGACGTATTTTTCATCTGTTTGCCGAATACGCTTGATGTCGATATCCGGCAAACAGATTTATCATTTTTAGTTTTGTGAATTGTCCAGACCTTCCGCCAGCCCAATCAGGCGAATAAATTCCGCTCTGTAGCCTTGTTGATCCGGTCCTTTCGCTTGCCGCGCCCACTGTTCGATCTGCTGCCAGGATGTATTATTCAGGTATTCAGAACCGCGCAATTTTTGCCCAAACGCAGCGACTGCTGCGCGAAAACGCATATCTTCTGAAGGTGCGTTTATTGTGGGTGCCAACGGGAATTCAACTAACTGACTTTCTTTTCCCTGCGGGTATTTCCAACGAATCTTTAACCAGGCCAGTTCTTTCGCTTTATCTGATTTCGCTGATTTGTTATCCGGGGCATAGCGTAACTTATCAATTGATGCTTTTTGCCCATTCAGCGTTAATTCGAATAACAACGTTATATGTTTACCTGCGCCAATATCCCCCGCATCAACGTTGTCGTTATTAAAATCCTCCGCCCGAAGTTGGCGCTTTTCATAACCAATCTGACGGTATTCCGTTACCCACGCGGGGTTAAACTCTATTTGCGCTTTGACATCTTTTGCTACGGTAATCAACGTCTGCCGCATTTCACTGTTCAACACTTTCTGCGCTTCAGAGAGAGTATCAATGTAGCTGTAGTTGCCGTTACCAACATCGGCAATTCGCACCATCATTGCCTCGTTGTAATTGTCATCCCCCACGCCAAGCGTCGAAAGAGTAACACCGGACTCCCGCTGTTTTTTGACCATTGATTCAATCGATTTTGGATCGTCAATACCAACGTTAAAGTCACCGTCAGTGGCCAATAAAATGCGATTGATGCCGCCCTTAATAAACCCCTTCGCCGCCTGCTGATAAGCCAGTTCCAGCCCGGCACCGCCATTGGTACTGCCTTCCGCATCCAGCGAATCAATCGCGGCATTAATTTCTGACTTGTGATTCCCTGAGGTAGAAGGCAACGCAATACGGGAGTCGCCAGCGTAGGTTACGATGGCAATGTTATCCTGCTCACGAAGTTCTTTGACCAATAATTTCAACGAAGACTGAATAAGTGGCAAACGTTCACTAGAAATCATTGAACCAGAAGTGTCGATAAGAAAGACCAGATTAGAAGCTGGTAACTCTTCACTTTTGCGATCTTTCGCCAGGATATCAACTTTCAGCAATGTTCGCTGCTCATTCCAGGGCGCAGATGCCAGTTCATAGCGCATAGCGAAAGGTATTGGCTTAGTGGCGGGAACAGGCTCTTTATTATTGCTTTTATCATTAATAACCCAGTCTGACGGAAAATAATTGACCATCTCCTCCACCCGCACAGAGTCTGGCGGAGGTAACAGCTCTTGATTGAGGAAACGCCGTACATTTGCATAGCTGCCGGTGTCGACGTCAAGGCTAAACGTCGCCAACGGGTTTTGCGCTACCTGCTTAACCGGATTATCATCGAACTGCTGGTAGCGAGCTGTTCCTGGATTTGCGATACGTGTAGCTTTTGCTTTAGCCGCTCTTGCAAATGTTGGCGCTTCCTGCAATCGCCCCTGCAAAGCCTGTTTGTCTGAGGATTGTTGCGCTTCATGCTGGGCTAAGGTTTTTGCTTTCGCATCTGCAGCGGCTTTAGCGGCGGCGGCTCTTTGCTCCGCCACTTTTGTTGCCGCTTGTTGCGCGGCAAGTACTTGCTGGTCTGTGGGTGTAGTAGATTGTTGTTGCTGACTTTCCTTATCATCAGATTCCTGCCCACATCCTGACAAAATCAAACTACTAATAAGCAACATGATTATATTTTTATTTCGCATATAAAATCCTTTTAAATAAACTCAGCTACCAGACATAAAATAGACTCTTTGTATAATCCGACCAATCTTAATAAAATACAATCCCGAAACCCATAACAAATAATAATTCAACAACAAAACCTATTAATAATTTGTATATGAAAAAAATAACCTTTCCATTTTTTATATTGTTCTTGCTTTCACTTCCTCTAATTGTTTTTTATCAACCCTGGGTCAATGCATTACCGCCAACGCCCCGGCACGCAAGTCCCGAGCAATTAGAAAAAACAGTTCGTTACTTTACACAAACTGTGCATCCACGTAGTGCTGACAATATTGATAATCTGAATAGATCCGCAGAGTATATAAAAGAGGTCTTTGTCAGTAGCGGTGCCAGAGTTACCGTGCAGGACGTCCCCATTACTGGTGGCCCCTACAAAAACATTGTTGCTGATTACGGTCCTGCCGATGGATCGCTGATTATTATTGGGGCGCACTATGATTCCGCAACCAGTTATGAAAACGACCAATTAATCTATACGCCAGGCGCGGATGATAACGCCAGCGGCGTCGCCGGACTACTGGAGCTGGCACGTTTGTTACAGCAGCAAGCGCCGAAAACAGGCGTTCAACTAGTCGCCTCGCCCTTCTTTCGTAGCGATGAAATGGGGAGCGCGGTACACGCCGCTTCGCTTGAGCGTCCGGTGAAATTAATGATAGCGCTGGAGATGATTGGTTATTACGACTCCGCATCCGGGAGTCAGGATTACCCTTACTCTGTCATGTCCTGGCTTTATCCCGACCGTGGTGATTTTATTGCAGTGGTTGGCAGAATGCAGGATATCAGCGCTGTGCGTCAGGTAAAATCTGCGTTGTTATCAGCAACAGAGTTGCCTGTTTATTCTATTAACGCACCGGGATTTATTCCCGGTATCGATTTCTCCGACCATCTCAATTACTGGCAGCAAGATATTCCTGCCGTCATGATTACAGACACTGCGTTTTATCGAAATAAACAATATCACCAGTCTGGCGATACTGCAGACAGACTCAATTACCAGAAAATGGCGCAGGTAATTGATGGCGTTATTAGTTTGTTGCATAACAGTAAATAATAAAAATTTCTCGAGGCAGCTCCAGAAAAATGACTGCTGTAATTTTATTTTGTGGCATCTGATTTAAGATGCGAAAAATGAAATTCAACGGAGGAAAACAAATGGGAATGATTGGTTATTTTGCGGAAATTAATTCAGAAAAGGTTAACCAACTGCTTGAGTCTACTGAAAAACCTTTGATGGACAATATTCACGACACGCTTTCAGGTTTACGCCGACTGGATATTGATAAGCGCTGGGATTTTTTACATTTTGGCCTGACAGGTACCTCTGCTTTTGATCCCGCGAAGAATGACCCGCTAAGTCGTGCCGTGCTTGGTGAACACAGCCTCGAAGATGGCATAGATGGTTTCCTGGGATTGACCTGGAATCAGGAGTTAGCCGCGACAATCGACCGCCTGGAAGCTCTGGATCGAAGTGAGCTGCGTAAACAGTTTTCCATTAAGCGACTCAATGAAATGGAGATTTATCCGGGAGTGACCTTTTCAGAAGAGTTAGAGGGGCAACTCTTTGCGTCGATCATGCTTGATATGGAGAAGTTGATTAGCGCGTATCGACGTATGCTGCGACAAGGGAATCATGCGCTGACGGTTATTGTTGGGTGATGGTGTCAAAGGCACCATAAAAAACCGCCGAACATGTCGGCGGCTTTCTGACTTACGAACTGACTGCTTACATCAGCGGCATTGCCAAACGTACAATGCTAATCAGCGGTTGCGGCCATACACCCAGCACCAGTACCAACAGTGCGGAGATCAGCACCACGATGCCGCCTGCCGTGTACTGCCAGTCTGACGGTGCATCACGGTTTGGCTGTTCTGAACCATGAAGGTACAGGCTCACCGCCACGCGCAGGTAGTAGTAGAGGCCGATTGCCGAACCGACAACCACAGCGCCCACCAGCCACCACAGGTGCGCCTGAACACCAACCGCCAGCACGTAAAACTTACCGATAAAGCCCAGCGTCATCGGGATACCGGCCAGTGACAGCATCATCACCGTCATCACCGCCGCGAGGATCGGACGATGCCAGAACAGTCCGCGGTAAGAGAACAGGGAATCAGCATCCGGGCCACGATACGGGCTGGACATCAGGCTGACCAAACCGAACGCGCCGAGGCTGCTGAACAGATAACCGGCGAGGTAAACCCCTACCGCTTCCATCGACATCTCGCCGGTTTGCAGCGCAATCAGTGCCACCAGCAGATAACCGAGGTGAGAGATAGACGAGTAACCGAGCAGACGTTTGATATTGGTCTGGCTCAGCGCCATCAGGTTACCGAAGATGATGGAGGCAAAGGCGATAATCGCCAGCACCACGCGAATCGCTTCGCTGTCGCCCACCGGTGCGTAAAGGAACAGACGCATCACCACGCCGAAGATAGCGATTTTGCTCGCCGTCGCCAGGAAGGTGGAAACCGGCGCAGGCGCGCCCTGGTATACGTCTGGTGTCCACAGGTGGAACGGCACCAGAGAAAGTTTGAAGCCGAGGCCGACAATCATCAGGCCAAAACCCGCCAGTAACAGCGGCTCGTTGAGCATACCATCACCGAGGTTTTTACCCAGCGCGACGAACGACAGGTCGCCAGACTGCGCGTACACCAGCGCCATACCGAACAGCAAGAAAGAAGACGCTGCGGCAGAAAGAATGGTGTATTTGATACTGGCTTCCAGCGATCGTTTCTGGCGGAAAGCGTAACCGACCAGGCCAAACAACGGCAGAGAGATCAGTTCGATACCGAGGAACAGAGACGCCAGATGGTTGGCATTCGCCAGCAAGATCCCACCCAAGGCGGCAATTAACACCAACAGGTAGAACTCGTCCTTATTGTCATTATAACCTTCAAGCCACGGGTAGGCAAAAGTACAGGTGGCGAGGCTCGCCAGAAGTACCAGCCCGGTGTAGAGCATGGCGAAACCATCAACACGCATCAGCGGCGTGACGTCCATAGCGCCCGCCTGGCCAACAAACCAGAGCGAAACCAGCGCCGCGTTAAGCCCAATGACCGACAGCGTGGCGTTGAGGAAGTGATTGCGTCGCCACGCAATGGAGAGCATCACAACCACCACCGTCAAGCCGACGATCAGCAACGGTAGCAGTGCGATCAGGTTTTGTGGAGTTATTGTCATGGCGATTTACGGCCTTGTAGTAGTAACGGAATTAACAAACCACTGCTGGATATTGCCAATCGCGGAGTGCGAGGTATCCAGAATCGGCTGCGGCCAGAAGCCCAGCAGTACCAGCAGCACCACCAGCAACAGGATCATAAACAACTCACGCAGCGACATCCCTGGCAGTTCCTGGCTGGCAATCTCGCTTTTCGCCTTACCGAAGTAAGCGCGATGCAGCATTGCCAGCGAATAAACAGACGCAAAGACCAGCCCAAAAGTAGAGATAACGGTAATGACCGGGACGACCTGGAAGCTGCCGAACAGAATCATAAATTCACCGACGAAGTTACCAGTGCCCGGCATCCCAAGCGTTGCCACAGCAAAGAACAGCGACAGTGCTGGCAGCCATTTCATTTTGCTCCACAGACCGCCCATCATGCGCATGTCACGGGTGTGGATACGTTCATAGAGCTGACCGCAGAGAATAAACAGACCCGCCGCCGACAAGCCGTGCGCAATCATCTGAATAACCGCGCCCTGGTAGGCCAACTGGCTGCCGGTATAGATAGCAATCAGCACGAAGCCCATGTGGGAAACCGAGGTGTAGGCGATCAAACGTTTGATATCAGTCTGGGCAAAGGCCATCCACGCACCGTAGAAGATGCCGATAACACCCAGCCACATCGCGATTGGCGCAAACTCTGCCGACGCGTTCGGGAACAACGGCAGGGAGAAACGCAGCAGACCGTAAGCGGCGGTTTTCAGCAAGATCCCCGCGAGGTCAACGGAACCGGCAGTCGGTGCCTGGGAGTGGGCATCTGGCAACCAACCGTGCAGTGGAACCACCGGCATTTTCACCGCAAAGGCTATGAAGAAGCCCAGCATCAACAGATATTCCACACCGCTGGACATTGGCGTATTCAGCAGCTCTTCATAGTTGAAGGTCCAGACACCAGTCGCATTGTAGTGAACGAAGACCAGCGCCAGGATGGCGATCAACATCACCAGACCACTCGCCTGGGTGTAGATGAAGAATTTGGTTGCCGCCGTGATACGCGTTTTACCGTCAGAAGCTTTATGCCCCCACAGTGCGATCAGGAAGTACATCGGCACCAGCATCATTTCCCAGAAGAAGAAGAACAGGAACATGTCGATGGCAAGGAACACGCCGATAACACCGCCCAGGATCCACATCAGGTTGAGGTGGAAGAAGCCCTGATATTTTTCGATCTCATTCCACGAGCAAAGTACCGCCAGCACGCCGAGCAGACCTGTCAGCACGACCATCAGCAACGACAGACCATCAATGGCGAGGTGAATAGAGATTCCAAAACGCGGGATCCACGGCATGTCGAATTCAGACTGCCACTGCGGAATTCCGGCGGATTGCGTCAGTGAATAACCGCCCTGCAACCACAGTTGCAGCGACAGCGCCAGCGTCAATCCCATGGTGATTAGCGCGATCCAACGCGGCACCTTTACGCCAAAGCGTTCGGTCTGCCAGCACAGGAAGCCGCCAATAAAGGGAATTAATATTAGCCAGGGTAGTAACATGGCGATCTTTATTCCTTGTAAAAGTCCCGTCAGGACCGGATTTTCAACGAATTCTCACGACAGAAAATTCACTTCGGATTGGGGGGAGTGTCGGATGCGCCGCTGTAGTGGCTTATCCGACCTACGTTCTTATATGCCCGAGGGCAAATCCCACAATCCTTAACTCAACGCAGTACCATCAACAGTGCCAGCACCACGACCGCACCGATGCTCATGGATGCCACATACCAGCGCAGGTAGCCGTTCTCACTGAGCAACAGACCTTTACCCGCAAAGCGCGAGAGGATCGCCGGGATGTTCATCATTGAGTTCAGCGGATCGCGTTTCAGCAACCAGGCGATCCCCAGGAACGGTTTGACGAACACTTTGTCGTACAGCCAGTCAAAGCCCCAGGCGTTGTACCACCAGGTCCCCAGCAGACGACCCGGTGCACTGTTGGCGATAGAAGTCACCAGAGTACGTTTACCCAGCCACAGCCAGGCTGCCAGCAAAATGCCAACAACCGCAACCACGCCAGAGGTAATTTCCAGGGTCAACATACTGCCGTGTGCCAGCTCCGTGGTTTGCGGAAGCACGCCCTGCAGCGGCGGTACAATCAGTGCGCCAACGAAGGTGGAAAGGATCAGCAGCACAATCAGCGGCAGGCTGTGGGTGATCCCTTTCACGGCGTGAGCGTGAATTTGTTCTTTTCCGTGGAAGACGATGAAAATCATACGGAAGGTGTAGAGCGAGGTCATAAACGCACCGACCAGACCAGCCACCATCAGATTGATATGACCATTCGCCATCGCACCCGCGAGGATCTCATCCTTACTGAAGAAGCCCGCAGTGACCAGCGGCAGTGCCGACAGCGCCGCGCCGCCCACCAGGAAGCAGAGATAAACCAGCGGAATAGATTTACGCAGACCGCCCATCTTGAAGATGTTCTGTTCGTGATGACAGGCCAGAATGACAGAACCGGATGCCAGGAACAGCAGCGCTTTAAAGAATGCGTGGGTCATCAAGTGGAAAATCGCCGCATCCCATGCCTGCACGCCAAGCGCGAGGAACATGTAGCCAATCTGACTCATGGTGGAGTAAGCGAGAACACGTTTGATGTCGGTCTGTACCAACGCAGCAAAACCAGCCAGCAGCAAGGTAACCGCCCCGACAATACCCACCAGATGCAGAACTTCCGGGGTCATCAGGAACAGGCCGTGGGTACGGGCGATCAGGTAAACACCTGCGGTTACCATGGTTGCGGCGTGGATCAGCGCAGAGACAGGCGTCGGGCCAGCCATCGCGTCGGCAAGCCATGTCTGCAACGGCAACTGCGCAGATTTACCAACCGCACCACCCAGCAGCATCAGCGTCGCCCACATCAGCATGTTATTGCCGTCTGCAAAGTGCGCCGGTGCCAGTTCCACCATTTCGCGGAAGTTCAGCGTGCCCAGTTCGTTGTAGAGAATGAACAGCGCGAAAGCGAGGAACACGTCACCGACACGGGTCACGACAAACGCTTTCATTGCCGCGGCACCATTCTTCGGATCGGTGTAATAGAAACCGATCAGCAGATAGGAGCACAGGCCCACGCCTTCCCAGCCGAGGTACATCAGCAGCAGGTTGTCGGCCAGAACCAGAACCACCATGCTGGCAATGAACAGGTTGGTGTAAGCGAAGAAGCGAGAGTAGCCCTCTTCACCGCGCATATACCAGGAGGCGTACATGTGGATCAGGAAACCCACACCGGTGACCACTGAGAGCATGGTCAGTGACAGGCCGTCCAGCACCAGGTTGAAACCGATGTTAAAGTCGCCTACCGACATCCACGTCCACAGCGGCTGGCTGTAAGCCTGCTCACCGTTAGCGAAGAAATCGACGCCGATAAAAGCAGTCACCAGCGCAGCCAGGCCCACAGAGCCAACGCCAACGATCGCTGAGACATTTTCAGACCAGCGTCCGCGAGAGAACGCCAGCAGAATGAAGCCAATTAATGGCAAAATAATGGTTAAGGCAAGCATGTTCATCCGCGCATCTCACTTACTGAATCGATGTTCAGGTTCTGGCGACGACGGTGAAGTTGCAGCAGCAGCGCAAGACCGATACTCGCTTCCGCCGCCGCGAGGCTGATGGCAAGAATGTACATCACCTGACCGTCGGTCTGGCCCCAGTAGCTCCCGGCGACCACAAAGGCCAGCGCGGAGGCGTTAATCATGATTTCCAGACCAATCAGCATAAACAGCAGATTGCGACGGATAACCAGACCGGTTAAGCCAAGAACGAACAAGATTGCCGCGAGGATCAGTCCATGTTGTAAGGGGATCATGCGTGCTCCTCCGTTTTTCTTTTCGCGCTGTCGTCTTTGCGATTGCTCAGCACTTCACCCGCACGCTCTTCGCGACCGACGTGGAAGGCCACAACCAGACCGGCCAGCAGCAGCATAGAGGCCAGTTCAACCGCCAGCACGTAAGGCCCAAACAGCGTAATACCCACTGCTTTGGCGCTGATTGGCGTACCATCGATACCCTGATCGTTAACACCGAGAATGGCGTAAACAATCACCACCAGCATGATGGCCGACAAAATTGCCGGACCAATCCACACCTGCGGTTTCAGCCACTGGCGTTCCTGTTCGATTTCCGAACCGCCCAGGTTGAGCATCATCACCACGAACACGAACAGCACCATAATGGCACCCGCGTAGACGATAATTTCCAGCGCACCGGCAAAGTAAGCGCCCAGTGAGAAGAACACCCCGGAAATCGCCAGCAGCGAAATAATCAGGTACAGCAATGCGTGTACCGGATTGGTATGGGTGATCACTCGCAAGGTCGCAAGTATGGCTATCAGGCCACAGATATAAAAAGCGAACTCCATTGCCCCTCTCCTTACGGTAACAGGCTCTTGACGTCGATAGGCTTGGCTTCGTTCTCTGCTTCGCCCTTATCTTTGCCGTCGATTGCCATACCTGCCATCCGGTAGAAGTTATATTCCGGGTATTTGCCCGGACCGGAGATCAGCAGATCCTCTTTCTCGTAAACCAGATCCTGGCGTTTGTATTCCCCCATCTCGAAATCCGGGGTTAACTGAATCGCCGTGGTCGGACAGGCTTCTTCGCACAGACCACAGAAAATGCAGCGTGAGAAGTTGATGCGGAAAAATTCCGGATACCAGCGACCGTCTTTGGTTTCTGCTTTTTGCAGCGAGATACAGCCGACCGGGCAGGCTACTGCGCAGAGGTTACAGGCTACGCAACGCTCTTCGCCGTCCGGATCGCGGGTCAGAACGATACGACCACGATAACGGGGCGGCAGATAGACCGGCTCTTCCGGGTACATTCGCGTTTCGCGCTTGGCAAACGCGTGCAGGCCGATCATCCAGATACTACGAACCTGGGTGCCGAAACCTACTAACAATTCTTTTAAGGTCATGGTCTTAGTGCCCCTTATTGCGCCTGCCAGAGAATGACAGCCGCCGTTACCAGCAAGTTGATCAGCGTCAGCGGCAGGCAGATTTTCCAGCCGAAGGACATTACCTGGTCATAACGCGGACGCGGCAACGACGCACGAATCAAAATGAACATCATCATAAAGAACGCAGTTTTCAGCGCGAACCAGATGAATGGCGGTAACAACGGGCCTTGCCAGCCACCGAAGAACAACGTCACCATCAGTGCGGAGATGGTCACAATCCCGATGTATTCACCCACGAAGAACAGGCCGAATTTCATCCCGGAATATTCAATGTGGTAACCATCCGCCAGTTCCTGCTCGGCTTCCGGCTGGTCAAACGGGTGACGGTGACATACCGCCACGCCCGCGATGGCAAAGGTAATAAAACCAAAGAATTGCGGGATGACGTTCCATACATGCGCCTGGCTGTTAACGATGTCGGTCATGTTGAATGAACCGGCCTGCGCCACCACGCCCATCAGGGAAAGCCCGAGGAACACTTCGTAGCTTAGGGTCTGCGCAGAAGCACGCATCGCACCCAGCAGCGAGTATTTGTTGTTACTTGACCAGCCCGCAAACAGCACTGCGTAAACCGCCAGACCTGCCATCATCAGGAAGAACAAAATCCCGATGTTCAGGTCGGCAACCACCCAACCCGGACTGACTGGCACAATCGCAAAGGCCAGCAGCAACGAGGTAAAGGCGATCATCGGCGCAAGGGTAAAGATGACGCGATCCGAGAATTTCGGGATCCAGTCTTCTTTAAAGAACATTTTGATCATGTCCGCGACCAACTGAAGCGAACCGCCCCAGCCAACACGGTTAGGTCCGTAACGGTTCTGGAACAGCCCCAGCAGACGACGTTCACCAAAGCTCATGAATGCCCCGCAGGTGACAACCACCAGCAAGATCACCACCGCTTTGAGGATGGTCAGCAGGATCTCAATCAGTTCCGGTGATAACCAGGTCATTGTTGTGCCTCCTTGAGATCCTCAAGATGCGCGCCAGCCAGCACCGGAGCAATGCCGGACATGCCCATCGGCAAGCCCACCTGCCCTGCCGTCAGCCCTTCTGCGATTTCAACCGGTAGCGTGACCGTGTTGCCATCGTAACTAAAGGAGACGCGAGTACCCGCATTCACGCCCAACTTCGCGGCATCTGCCGGGTTGAGTTTGATATACGGCTGCGGCATACGGCTCTGGAATACCGGAGCACGCTGTGACAGTTCATCGCTGCCAAACAGATGGTAGTACGGCGCGATACGCCATTTCCCTTCCTGCGGCTGGAAGCGTGCCGGTACGCTGGTGAAGTAATCCAGACCGTTTTCGCTGGCTTCAAACAAACGCACGCCCGGATCGCCAAAGCGCAATTTGCCACCCACTTCGTCCTGGAATTTGTTCCACGCCTGCGGGGAGTTCCAGCCCGGTGCCCAGGCAAACGGCACTTGCGAACGGTGCGCGGTCGGCTGGTTGTTACCTTCCATCGAGAAGGTGAACATGGTGTCGATATCCTGCGGCTGACGCGGTTCATGAACGCTGATATTGGCGCGCATGGCGGTACGACCACTGTAACGGTGCGGCTCACGAGCCAGTTTCTGACCACGAATGCGGAATGTCGCATCCGGCGCGGCATCTTTGATGCCAGCAAGTTCCGGGATCTTCGCCACGACGGCGTCAATCACATGGTCGAGCTGCGTCCAGTCCACCTCTCGACTCAGCAGTGTACTGTGCAGCGAGTGTAACCAGCGCCAGCTTTCCAGCATCACCGTTTTGCTGTCGTAGTAAGACGGATCGTAAACCTGGAAGAAACGTTGAGCACGACCTTCGTTGTTGATCACCGTACCATCGCTTTCAGCAAAGCTGGCAGCGGAAAGCACCAGATGGGCGTTTTCCATAATCGCCGTGCGCTGATGGTCAACCACCATCACCAGCGGAGCTTTTGCCAGCGCGGCGTTCACGCGGGTCGCGGAAGCGTGACGATGTAGATCGTTTTCCAGCACCACCACTGCATCGGCGCGTCCGGTTTCCAGTTCGGTCAGGGCTTCTTCAAGCGAACCGCCGCCCATAATGCCCAGCCCCATACTGTTTACGGAACGGGCAATCATAGTGATACCTACGTCAGCGCCGCGACCTTTCAGGGCTTTTGCTACATTAGCGGCAGCCTGAATCACTTCTGTGCTACCGGCGTTAGTGCCGGAGATAATCAACGGTTTCTTCGCACCAGCCAGTGCCTGCACGATGACGTCGATTTTGCTTTGCAGCTCCGGCTCGATACCGTCAACCGCTGGTGCGGAGTTGTCCAGCGCGTGAGCGATGGCAAAACCTAAACGTGCCTGATCTTCAACCGGTGCGCGGTAAGTCCACGCCGCGATGTCATCCAGGCGGGTGTCATCAACGTTAGTAACAAACAGCGGGTGCTTGGCACGTTGGCCAATGTTGAGGATTGCCGCAATCTGCCAGTCAGCCACTTTCTGTGCTGCCGCCATTTCGCGCGCTTTGCCTTTTACTGCCTGACGAACCGCCAGCGCGACGCGTGCCCCGGTCTGAGTAACATCTTCGCCCAGCACCAGTACCGCATCGTAAGATTCGATTTCACGCAGTGCCGGAGTATAAATGCCGCCTTCACGCAGCACTTTCAGCGCCAGTTGCAGACGTTCCTGCTCACCGTGAGCGATACCGGTGTAGAAGTTTTCTTCGCCAACCAGTTCACGCAGCGCAAAGTTGCTTTCCACGCTGGCACGCGGAGAACCGATGCCGATGACTTTCTTCGACTGACGCAGAATATCTGCCGCACCTTGCATCGCCTGCTCGGCGTTGAGGGTGATGAAATCATCGCCACGACGCTGTACCGGCTGACGTGGACGATCCTTCAGGTTGACGTAGCCGTAGCCGAAACGACCACGGTCGCAGAGGAAGTAATGGTTTACCGTACCGTTGTAACGGTTTTCGATACGACGTAGTTCACCATAACGTTCACCCGGGCTGGTGTTACAACCGATGGAACATTGCTGGCAGATACTCGGCGCAAACTGCATATCCCATTTACGGTTATAACGCTCGGAGTGCGTTTTATCGGTGAATACGCCGGTCGGGCAAATTTCCACCAGGTTACCGGAGAACTCGCTTTCCAGGGTGCCGTCTTCCGGGCGACCGAAGTAAACGTTGTCGTGCGCGCCATAAACGCCCAGATCCGTACCGTCAGCGTAATCTTTGTAGTAACGCACGCAGCGGTAGCAGGCGATGCAGCGATTCATTTCATGAGAGATGAACGGCCCCAGATCCTGATTGCGGTGGGTACGTTTGGTGAAACGGTAGCGACGGAAGGTATGCCCGGTCATCACGGTCATATCCTGAAGATGGCAGTTACCCCCCTCTTCACAGACCGGACAGTCGTGCGGGTGGTTGGTCATTAACCACTCGACCACACTTTCACGGAACTGTTTCGCTTCTTCGTCGTCAATGGAAATAAAGGTGCCATCGGAAGCCGGTGTCATACAGGACATCACCAGGCGACCACGCGTGTCTTCCGCGTTTTGGTATTGCTTCACCGCACACTGGCGGCAAGCACCGACGCTTCCCAGCGCCGGATGCCAGCAAAAGTAAGGAATATCAAGGCCCAGAGACAGACAAGCTTCCAGCAGGTTGTCCGCTCCGTTGACCTCGTATTCTTTGCCGTCTACATGAATTGTAGCCATTAGCATGCTTCCAGTTTTCTCAGTCATAGACTGAGCGTTAATCGAAATTCGGTTACCAGCGCTCTTTCAGCAGGTTCGGCTGAATCCCATTAATCAAATGGGTATTGCTGAACGGCTGTTTGATTCCCGCTTCAAATTCTTCACGGAAATATTTGATGGCGCTCTGTAACGGCTCCACTGCACCTGGTGCGTGGGCACAGAAGGTTTTACCCGGGCCTAAGAATCGACACAGTTGCTCAAGTGTTTCGATATCGCCAGGCTGACCTTCGCCACGCTCCAGTGCACGCAGAATTTTCACACTCCACGGCAGACCATCGCGGCACGGCGTACACCAGCCACAGGATTCACGGGCGAAAAACTCTTCCAGGTTACGTACCAGCGACACCATGTTGATCTCGTGGTCAACGGCCATCGCCAGCGCCGTACCCAGACGGCTACCCGCTTTACCGATACTTTCGAACTCCATCGGCAGGTCAAGGTGCGCTTCTGTCAGGAAGTCAGTGCCCGCGCCGCCTGGCTGCCAGGCTTTGAATTTCAGCCCGTCACGCATACCACCAGCGTAATCTTCAAGGATTTCACGCGCGGTAGTACCGAACGGCAGTTCCCACAGACCCGGATTTTTCACCCGACCAGAGAAGCCCATCAGCTTGGTGCCAGCATCTTTGCTTTTCGAGATGTTCTGATACCACTCCACGCCGTTAGCGAGGATCGCCGGAACGTTACACAGGGTTTCGACGTTGTTAACACAGGTCGGTTTGCCCCATGCGCCTGAGGTTGCCGGGAATGGTGGCTTCGAGCGCGGGTTAGCGCGACGCCCTTCCAGAGAGTTGATTAACGCAGTTTCTTCACCGCAGATGTAGCGTCCTGCCCCGGTATGGACGAACAGTTCGAAATCAAAACCTGTTCCCATAATGTTTTTACCGAGCAGCCCCGCTTCGGTCGCTTCGGCAATGGCACGACGCAGATTCACTGCCGCTTCGATATATTCGCCACGCAGGAAGATGTAGCCGCGATACGCTTTCAGCGCAAAGGCAGAGATCAACATACCTTCCACCAGCAGGTGCGGCAGTTGCTCCATCAGCAAACGGTCTTTATAGGTGCCCGGTTCCATTTCATCGGCGTTACACAGCAGGTAACGGATGTTCATGGATTCGTCTTTCGGCATCAGGCTCCACTTCAGGCCAGTAGAGAAGCCCGCACCGCCGCGCCCTTTCAGACCGGAATCTTTGACCTGATTGACGATTTCGTCCGGAGAAAGCCCGGTCAGCGCCTTACGCGCCCCTTCGTAACCGTTTTTGCTGCGGTATTCGTCCAGCCACACCGGCTGTTTGTCATCGCGCAGACGCCAGGTCAGCGGATGCGTTTCGGGAGTACGGATAATGTTTTTCATTTATACCGCTCCAGCAGTTCAGGGATCGCTTCCGGGGTCAGATGCGCGTGAGTGTCTTCATCGATCATCATGTTTGGCCCTTTGTCGCAGTTCCCCAGGCAGCAGGTTGGCAGCAGCGTAAAGCGACCGTCAAACGTCGTTTGCCCTGGTTTGATATTCAGTTTTTTCTCCAGCGCCGCCTGAATTCCCTGGTAACCGTTGATGTGACAAACCACGCTGTCACAATAGCGGATCACATGGCGACCCACCGGCTGGCGGAAGATCTGGCTGTAGAACGTTGCCACACCTTCAACATCGCTTGCCGGAATACCCAGAACGTCAGCGATCGCGTGGATCGCGCCGTCCGGCACCCAGCCACGCTGCTTCTGAACGATTTTCAGCGCTTCAATGGACGCCGCACGCGGGTCTTCGTAGTGGTGCATCTCGTGCTCAATCGCTTCACGCTCTGCCGCACTCAGCTCAAAAGCCTCGGTTTGTGGTTGTTGATTCTCGTGCATAATTAGCGGTCCACATCTGACATAACAAAATCGATACTGCCCAGATAAACAATCAGGTCAGACACCAGGCTGCCGCGGATCGCCGCCGGAATTTGCTGCAAATGCGCATAACTCGGGGTGCGGATACGGGTGCGATAACTCATGGTGCTACCGTCACTGGTCAGGTAGTAACTGTTGATCCCTTTGGTCGCCTCAATCATCTGGAAGGACTCATTGGCAGGCATCACCGGCCCCCACGACACTTGCAGGAAGTGGGTGATCAGGGTTTCGATATGTTGCAGCGTGCGCTCTTTCGGCGGCGGCGTAGTCAGCGGGTGATCCGCTTTGAACGGGCCTTCCGGCATGTTGTTGAGGCACTGCTCAAGAATGCGCAGACTCTGGCGCAGCTCTTCCACTTTCAGCATTACGCGGGTGTAGCAGTCAGAAACGCCACCACCGACCGGGATTTCAAAGTCGAAGTTTTCATAGCCAGAATAAGGACGCGCCTTACGCACGTCGAAGTCGATCCCGGTGGCACGCAAGCCAGCACCTGTGGTGCCCCACTCCAGCGCCTCTTTCGCGCCGTAGGCGGCAACGCCTTTGGAACGGCCAATCAGGATGGTGTTACGCAGCGCGGCTTTCTCGTAAGAAGCCAGACGTTTCGGCATCCAGTCAAGGAACTCACGCAGCAAGCGATCCCAGCCTCGCGGCAGGTCATGCGCCACACCGCCAATACGGAACCACGCCGGATGCATACGGAAACCAGTGATTGCTTCCACCAGATCGTAGATTTTCTGACGATCGGTAAAGGCAAAGAACACTGGCGTCATTGCACCGACGTCCTGAATAAAGGTGGAGATATACAGCAGGTGGCTATTGATGCGGAACAATTCGGAAAGCATTACGCGGATTACGTTAACGCGATCCGGCACGGTGATCCCGGCCAGTTTTTCTACCGCCAGCACGTATGGCATTTCGTTAACGCAACCGCCGAGGTATTCGATACGGTCGGTGTACGGTATGTAACTATGCCAGGACTGGCGTTCGCCCATTTTCTCCGCGCCACGGTGGTGATAGCCGATGTCTGGTACGCAGTCGACAATCTCTTCACCATCGAGCTGCAGAACGATACGGAAAGCCCCGTGCGCCGACGGGTGGTTCGGACCGAGGTTGAGGAACATGAAGTCCTCGTTTTCGGTGCCGCGCTTCATCCCCCACTCTTCCGGTTTGAAGGTCAGGGCTTCCATCTCCAGATCCTGTTTGGCTTTGGTCAGCTCAAACGGCGAGAATTCGGTAGCACGCGCCGGGTAATCTTTACGCAGCGGGTGACCTTTCCAGGTTTGCGGCATCATGATGCGACGCAAGTTCGGGTGACCGTCGAAAGTAATGCCAAACAGATCCCAGGTTTCGCGCTCATACCAGTTGGCGTTCGGGAACAGTTTGGTAAAAGTCGGCACATGTAGATCGTTTTCTGCCAGCGCCACCTTTAGCATGATGTCGCGGTTGCGATCGATCGAAATCAGATGGTAGAAAACGGAAAAATCGGCGGCAGGTAACCCTTCGCGGTGTGTGCGCAAACGCTCGTCCATGCCGTGTAAGTCAAACAGCATGACGTAAGGTTTCGGCAGTTTCTTTAAGAAATCGCCAATTTCCAGTAATTGTTCACGCTTGATCCACACAACGGGAACCCCGGTGCGAGTCGCCTGAACAGTAAAGGCATCCGGCCCAAAACGGTTGCGCAGTTCGCCAATCACCGGATCATCAAGATGATCACGGGTCTGCCAGGCGGGTTCTTGCGCGGTTAAGTCGGTCATATTGTTCACCATTGCATATGGTCCGTGGTGACTGTCGGCGTAGTTAACTTCGCGAAATAGATTTAGGAATAAGCGAAGAAAAATGCCTTTGCCGACAGGCGCAAATTAAATCTCGTCAGGTGTGCGCAGGTTGGTAACGGCAATGCGTTCACCGCGCTTGCGTTCGCGCTCTGATTGCATATTGGCGCGATATACGCCCTGATCGCCAACCACCCAGGAGAGCGGGCGACGTTCTTTGCCGATAGATTCCTGCAATAGCATCAGTGCCTGCATGTACGCTTCAGGACGCGGCGGGCAACCCGGGATATACACATCAACCGGAATGAATTTATCAACACCCTGCACAACGGAATAAATATCGTACATACCGCCGGAGTTCGCACATGCGCCCATGGAGATAACCCACTTCGGCTCCAGCATCTGGTCATAGAGACGCTGAATAACTGGCGCCATTTTGGTAAAACAGGTTCCAGCCACCACCATCAGGTCAGCCTGACGCGGCGAAGCACGCAATACTTCTGCGCCAAAACGCGCCACGTCATGAACCGCGGTAAACGAGGTCACCATCTCAACGTAACAGCAGGAAAGACCGAAGTTATACGGCCAAATTGAGTTTTTACGACCCCAGTTAACCATGTCATTGAGCTTGCCCATAAACACGTTTTTATTAACTTCTTGCTCCAGAGGGTCGGTTACGATCTCCTGCTTTTGCAGGGGGTAACGGTCGTTCTCACCGTTGGGATCTATGCGGGTGAGCGTATAATCCATCTTAATGCCTCGCGGTTAGCGTTGACGATTAGCGATACTGTTCGTTTCCGGGTTCACACGCTCGCGGCGTGAACGCGCGGGCGTCCAGTCCAGCGCGCCAATACGCACCAGATAAACCAGACCTGCCAGTAACACAAAAATAAAAATTGCCGCTTCTACAAAGCCAATCCAGCCGCTTTCGCGAATGGAAGTTGACCATGCGAACAGATACAGCGCTTCAACGTCGAAGATAACGAAGAACATGGCCACCAGATAAAACTTGGCAGACAGGCGTAAGCGGGCGGAGCCGACCGAGTCGATACCTGATTCAAACGGCACGTTTTTTGACCTCGCGCGCGCGCGACCGCCTAAAAACCAACCGCCAATCAACATCAGGCAACACAGGCCAATGGCAACGATAAGAAAGATAGCGAATGCCCAGTGATGAGCGATGACTTCAGTGGATGTTGACATACTCATTGCTTACTCATCAAAAGTAGCGCCAGATTCACTGCTCTTCACGGCAGATGGACGCCACATCGATTCATGGGGAGGAATAAAAAAAACCTTACAATCGCTGTAGAAACTATTTTATACAGCTAATTGATGTGGTCTTTTACTCCTTTCTATAACCTTTTGTCAACTTTAACAAAGGTTTCTTCACATTAATTTACATGATATCAACAACTTTTGCATTTAATGCCTTTAACCCCAGATTGTTGACAACTCCAGGAAAATTAGATGTTGTTGAATCGTGTCCGTTGTGAAGCAATGGAAAAAATACGGGCCTATTTTGACAGGAATTGGTGACGATTCCTCCCCCCAAAAGAGAGTATTTTCTTGATCTGTGACACGCTTTTGTTAATCCATAACAAAAACACAGCAATAATTTTACTCATTTTTTAACATTATTGTAGCAGGAGATTTTTTTCAGGCGATTTTTTGTTCGTTAGCGTGGGGAATGGCTGGTGATTGAAAAATGAACATTTTTGTTCGTTGTCGGGAACATTCGTAAGGTTTTATTGTAAAAAAAAGCCACTGGCGTTTTATTAATCACCAATGGCGTTTTTTACTGAATTGTTATTGCCTGGAGATTATTCGTAATCCCCTTCAATCAACAGGGAATCGTCCCCTTCCTGAGCAGTCAACGGGTTGTATTGCCACGGGTTGTGATAACTCTCCATAGCCTGGTATATCACCTGCGCCAACTCATTGTCGCAGGACGGATCATAGCACAGCAAATATTCGGTATCTGGTAGTGGTGGTAAACCATCTACCGCACTCAAAACGCGCAGGTCAGGACTCATCATCTCAACCGGTCTTGCCGTCACACCAAGGCCCGCTTTTACTGCAGCACGAACCGCCGGTAGCGTAGAGGCGACATAAGCCAGACGCCAGGGAATATCCGCTTTATTGAGCGTTGCCAGAACCATGTCACGGAACGGACTAGGATCATCCAGCAGCACAAGAGGGATCGGTTCACCTTTTTGCAATACATATTCCGCAGCGCAATACCAGTGTGTTGGAGAAGTACGCAGATTCAACGCCTTAAAGGTATCAGGACGATGAGTGGTAACCATTAAATCCACTTCCTGGGACTTCAGCATTTCTGCCATATAGGCATTGCGCTTAACGCGGACATCCAGCGCAAGTTTCGGATAAACCGAGCTTACGCGATTGAGCAGGAAAGGTAAGATCGTATCAGCAGATTCATCTGAAGCACCGATAGTTAACACGCCCTGAAGATTACTGAACATCAATGATGAGCAAGCCTCATCATTGAAACGCAGGATTTTCCTGGCGTAGCCAAGAAGCTGAATACCATGTTCAGTCAACAGTTTGTTGCGACCATGCCGAGCGAACAGTTCTTTCCCAACGAGTTGTTCCAGACGTTGCATTTGCTGACTAACAGCGGACTGAGTACGACACACAGCGGAAGCTGCGGCAGCAAAAGTGTTCAGATCGGCAACAGCAACAAATGTTCTCAGCAGATCGAGGTCGAGGTTAATTATCGGACGATTTGCACTTATCATATATTATCACTTACTGGCGGCTCATACTGAGCTGGTTAATGCTGTGCACACACAAACAAGCAATTCCATTTGTAATGTGCCTCCCTGGCAGTTTCATCCGGAACCCGGACGAAAGTAAAAATGCATATGAGTTGCACTAAAAAATGTGGCTCACATTGTTCCGTTATAATGCCTGAAGTAGATCACAGAATATATCTTCAGGAATCGCATATCTATTAAGTTACTCACTCTTTTCTATTTATGACATGCGCGAGTTTGTGTAAATGTAAATGTTGGTCCTTGCTCCACTCTCTCGCAACGGTGCGGCTCGAACATGAGCGCGAACAAATAGCGAGAGTAAGCCTGCATCAAAGCAGGTGTTCCGTCATTAAAGCAAGCATTTTACCCTAAAAACCTTTTATTTATAAGGGTCATTGCGAATTATCTGATGCAAAGTTATGTTATGTTAGGCAAAGTAATCTTCTATTATTAATATGCACAACAAAGTCTTTTTGAATATTAAATAATAATTAATTAGCACCACCTGCATACATTAATTCCTCTTAACAATAATTTCCTCCGTCACCACCTATATGCCCCACCGGCGATCACTACTCTGTTAATGTTTCACTTATAACGAAAATATCATGAATGCTTTATGTTCGTGATTTCTTAAACCGAAGAAATTTTACACATTTATCTAACAGGTAAAAAAACCACATCCTGAATTAATACACAGAATAAATCACTACTAAATCTCATTTATTAAGTATATGCATCTTATTATTTAACGATTATTAAGTTATTAACAGCACAATTCCGCTTTCTCTCCTGGCAAAATCTTGTTCTGCAGAACTTCAAAACGCCGCCTCGGGGGAGTACATTGTTCTAAGCTGACTTCCACGGCAGGGAGTGGCGATAACAGCAAAAAAGGTCAAGATTCATGTCACCCATTGAAAAATCCAGCAAATTAGAGAATGTCTGTTATGACATCCGTGGTCCGGTGCTGAAAGAAGCAAAACGCCTGGAAGAAGAAGGTAATAAGGTATTGAAACTGAACATCGGCAACCCAGCCCCGTTCGGTTTTGACGCTCCCGATGAGATTCTGGTTGACGTGATACGCAACCTCCCGACAGCTCAGGGTTATTGCGATTCAAAAGGCCTCTATTCTGCGCGTAAGGCTATCATGCAGCATTACCAGGCACGTGGCATGCGTGATGTTACCGTGGAAGATATTTACATCGGAAATGGTGTATCGGAGCTTATCGTTCAGGCAATGCAAGCATTGCTGAACAGTGGGGATGAGATGTTGGTTCCTGCACCTGATTACCCGCTATGGACAGCGGCAGTTTCGCTCTCAGGCGGTAAAGCGGTGCACTATCTTTGCGATGAATCCTCTGACTGGTTCCCGGATCTCGATGACATTCGCGCCAAAATTACGCCACGCACGCGCGGCATTGTTATTATCAACCCGAACAACCCAACAGGCGCGGTTTATTCCAAAGAGCTATTAATGGAGATTGTGGAGATTGCGCGTCAGCATAACCTCATTATCTTCGCTGATGAAATTTACGATAAAATCCTCTACGACGACGCCGAGCATCACTCGATCGCGCCGTTGGCTCCTGACCTGCTGACCATTACCTTTAACGGGCTGTCGAAAACGTATCGTGTTGCGGGATTCCGCCAGGGCTGGATGGTGCTGAACGGGCCGAAAAAACACGCCAAAGGTTATATCGAAGGTCTGGAAATGCTGGCCTCAATGCGGCTGTGCGCCAACGTTCCCGCGCAACACGCGATACAGACAGCGCTGGGCGGCTATCAGAGCATCAGCGAGTTTATCATGCCGGGCGGGCGTCTTTACGAGCAGCGTAACCGTGCGTGGGAGTTGATTAATGATATTCCTGGCGTTTCCTGCGTAAAACCTCGCGGCGCGCTATACATGTTCCCGAAAATAGACGCCAAACGCTTTAATATTCACGACGACCAGAAAATGGTGCTGGATTTCCTGTTGCAGGAAAAAGTTCTGCTGGTACAGGGAACCGCATTTAACTGGCCGTGGCCGGATCACTTCCGCATTGTCACGCTGCCGCGTGTTGATGATATCGAACTGTCCTTGAGCAAGTTCGCTCGTTTCCTTTCTGGTTATCATCAGTTGTAATCTTAAATTCACTGCCGGAGATTGCATCCGGCAGTGTTATCCCCCCACAATGACCTCATGATGCCATCACTCGTAAGGTCGCTATGAAACAGAGCCATTTTTTTGCCCACCTCTCCCGCCTGAAGCTCATTAACCGCTGGCCGTTGATGCGTAACGTGCGGACTGAAAATGTGTCCGAACACAGTTTGCAGGTAGCGATGGTCGCCCATGCGCTGGCAGCCATCAAGAATCGCAAATTTGGCGGCCAGGTTAATGAAGAACGTATCGCGTTGCTGGCGATGTACCACGATGCCTCTGAAGTGCTCACTGGTGATCTTCCTACTCCGGTGAAATACTTCAACTCGCAAATCGCCCAGGAATATAAAGCCATTGAGAAAATCGCTCAGCAAAAACTGGTCGATATGGTTCCGGAGGAGTTGCGGGATATTTTTGCACCATTAATCGATGAACATGCGTATAGCGATGAAGAAAAGTCGCTGGTTAAACAGGCAGATGCGCTGTGTGCGTATCTGAAATGCCTGGAAGAACTCGCAGCCGGCAATAATGAGTTCTTACTGGCAAAAACGCGGCTGGAAACGACGCTTGAATCACGCCGCAGTCAGGAGATGGACTACTTTATGGAAGTGTTTGTTCCCAGCTTCCATCTGTCTCTCGATGAGATTAGCCAGGATTCACCGCTGTAAGCCGACGTAGGCCTGATAAGACGCGCCAGCGTCGCATCAGGCCTACGTCGGTGGCGACATCAGGAGCTCGTCAAAACGGAAACAGCATCGGGATCATCACCACGCAAACCGCCATCACAATAATGGTAAACGGAACCCCCAGCTTCACAAAATCACTGAAGCTGTAATTCCCCGGCCCTAAAACCAATGTGTTAACGGGTGAAGAGACTGGTGTCATAAAGGCAGCGGATGCTGCCATCGCCACTACCATGGCAAAAGGGTAAGGCGATACGCCCATAGTTTTGGCAGCAGCCAGCGCAATCGGGGCCATCAACACCGCCGTCGCAGTGTTAGAGATAAACAAGCCTATAACCGCCGACAAGACAAACAAACAGACCAGCATCATATGCGGCCCGTAACCACCGCCAATATCCATTAATCCTTTCACCGCCAGCGCGACGCCACCGGTTTTTTGCAATGCCACAGCAAACGGCATCATCCCAACGATCAAAATAATGCTCGGCCAGTGAATAGACTTATAGGCACTTTCAGCATCGATACAGCGGAATTTGCCCATCAGCAGGCAGGCAATGATAGCCGCAACAGGATTAGGAATTTCATCGGTCAACATTAACGCCACCATCAACACCAGACAGAAAATGGCATGGGGTGCCTGACTGTGAGCGGGCGATGCTTCACTCACCTCTTCCGGTAAGTTTAACGCCACAAAGTCGCGGCCTTGTTTTGCCAACATACCGATAAGCTTCCAGTTACCGACCACCAGAATAATGTCACCCAACAGCAGAGGCTCATCCGCCAGCGAACCTTCCAGCGCCACACCGTTGCGTTTCAGCCCCACCACATTTAGTCCGTAGCGGGTACGAAAGCCAATTTCACGCACCGATTTGCCAATAAGCTCTGACTCGGGAATTAATGAAATTTCTGCCATACCGACATCAAGAGCCTGATCGGAAAAATACTCGCCGCGCAAAACCATCGGCTCCAGCAATTGTTCACTACAAAATTGACGGAGATCGACGTCAGCCGCAGACATATCAATAAGCAAAACGTCACGCGCGCGGAATTCAGACACCCCGTTCACGTTCACGATAACGCGACGAAAACGCCGCCAGCGTTCAACACCAATGACGTTTGCGCCATAACGTTCACGCAATTTGAGATCGTCCAGTCGTTGGCCAATCATCGGTGAACCGGGACGAATAGCCAGACGACGCGCACGCCCGGTAAGACGGTATTCACGAATGAGATCGCGGAAGGTGCGACGCGTCCAGCCTTCGCGCTGCGGAGCCTGGGTATCCCCTTTTAGCATAAAGCGCATCACTAGCATGTATAAAATGCCAAGTACCAATACGACCAGGCCGATAGGGGTTACGCTAAAGAAACTGAAACCATGATAGCCTTCACGTAGCAGCTCACTGTTCACCACCAGGTTAGGCGGCGTCGCCACCAGCGTCATCATGCCGCTTATCAGTCCGGCAAAACTCAATGGCATCATCAGGCGCGACGGCGACGTCTGCATACGCATAGCAACACTTAACACAACAGGAATAAAGATAGCGACGACGCCGGTTGAACTCATAAACGCGCCAAGACCGGCAACTGTCAGCATCAGTAAAACCAACATTTTGATTTCACTGCTGCCCGCAACTTTGACCAGCCATGTCCCCATCACGGTTGCAACGCCTGTACGAACTAAACCATCGCCAATAATAAACAGGGCGGCGATCAGCACAACGTTAGGATCGGAAAAGCCGGAAAAGACTTCGGTGATAGTCAGCGTACCGCTTAATGCAAACGCGACAATGACAAACAAAGCGACAGCATCCATACGCACTCTGCCCGTCGCAAACAAGACTATCGCAATCGCCAGCAATGAGAGAACCCAAATCAATTCACCGTTCACAACATATCCTTGTTAATTGAGGGGGATGGTTTGATTCTGCCACAAAAAAGCCCCGTCGGGACGGGGCTAAATCATGATCTGGCGTTTCACGCAATAATAACGTCACCATTTGGCTGTTTGGTCACGGTAATTTGCTCCAGACTATGAAGGATCAAATCTACCTCATTCAGACGCGGGGTGTCTGCCGGTGCATTAACAGCAATAACATGGCAACCTGCCGCCAGACCAGAAAGCAAGCCAGCGGGAGCATCTTCCACTACCACGCATTCCTGCGGCGCAAGCCCCAGCAGTTGCGCGCCTAACAGATACGCATCCGGCTCAGGTTTTCCACGCTTAACCCGTTCAGCGGTAACAAACACCTCCGGCGCAGGAAGTCCGGCCACTTTATGGCGCGCTCGCGCAACTGGCATAGAACCTGAAGTGACAATTGCCCACGGAATACCCGCTTTATTCAAATGATTGAGTAAAGCTATCGCCCCCGGGAGCGCGGTAATGCCTTCGGTTTCCGTGGCCTCGATTTGTTCCAGACGCGTAAACTCGGCGGCAATTTCTGCCTCGGTTTTCCCCGCCATAAAGTGACGCAGAGACGTTATTGCCTGTTTACCGTGAATAAAAGCAAGCACCTCTTCCGGCGTTAGCCCATGCTGTTTCGCCCAGTTGCTCCACGCCCGCTCTACCGCAGGCAGGGAGTCCACTAACGTACCATCAAGATCAAACAGAAAACCTTTGCACCGCACGCAGGCCTCCTCAGGCGTTAATGATTTGATTAATTTCGTTGGTACTCAAATGATACTGACGCGGGCAGGAATGCCAGACGTTCAACATGCGCTGATATTTCTCCCACATTGGTGTCTGGGCATTAAAGCCATGAGTTCCGGCGTCAAAATGCGTGTAACGCCCTTCGACATTAACCATAAAGCGTACATAACCGAGATAACGCGCTTCAGTAGCGGCGTCGAAGCCGAGGAAAGTGACACGGCGTTCATCGATAGCTTGCTGATCCTGCAAATTAGACCAGGAAACATGCAGCGCGTGATACATCTCCATAATGTCGATGATAGTGCGGCAGGTTTCTTCTTTCAGCTCGCCAAACTCGCGATCCAGCTCGCGCATCTGTAACCCATAGCCACGCTCAATGATTGTTTGCAAGCGACGGTAACGTTCAGCATTTGCCGGATCGAGCATAGTCATCATTTTGTACTGGTTAGACAAAATAAGACGTTGCGCGTTGGTCATTTCCATTGTTGACTCCTGTATCACTTTACTACGGTGAAAAAAAAGAAGGCCGATGTCTGCCTTCTTTTATATGCGTAATCAGGGATCAATTACAAATCATCAAGGAAAGTTTTATCCAGTTGTTTGAAGGCGCGCTTAAGCGTGTCAGCTAATGCCTGATAGTCAGGCTTGCCTTCTACCGGTGCTAACGCTTGCCCGGCTTCCTGCAATTTACCGCGAACTTCATAAAACCAACTCAGGATCGCTGGCGGTAATGGCGTAACGGAACGCTTGCCCAACCACCACAATCCCTGCATCGGTAAACTCAGAGCGAACAATGCTGTAGCAACTGCCGGACCAAGCTGACCGCCCAGCGCAATCTGCCAGCAGAGAGTAAATACGGCGATCGGCGGCATAAAGCGGATCGCATAACGCGTCATCTTAATAACGCGATTTTCAACAAACACCGGGGCAAGGCGTTTTTCCAGCGGCCACGTCTTTGAGTAGTGCTGTCCCCGGCGGAACAAACTAAAAAAATTAACAGAACGATTATCCGGCGTTGACATGCTTCACCTCAACTTCACATATAAATATTCAAAAATTTGTGCAAATTCACAACTCAGCGGGACAACGTTCAAAACATTTTGTCTTCCATACCCACTATCAGGTATCCTTTAGCGGCCTGAAGGCCTAAGTAGTACATATTCATTGAGTCGTCAAATTCATATACATTATGCCATTGGCTGAAAATTACGCAAAATGGCATAGACTCAAGATATTTATTCCATCATGCAAAAAAAATTTGCAGTGCATGATGTTAATCATAAATGTCAGCGTCATCATGCGCTACGCTCTATGGCTCCCTGACGTTTTTTTAGCCACGTATCAATTATAGGTACTTCCATGTCGAGTAAGTTAGTACTGGTTCTGAACTGCGGTAGTTCTTCACTGAAATTTGCAATCATCGATGCAGTAAATGGTGAAGAGTACCTTTCTGGTTTAGCCGAATGTTTTCACCTGCCCGAAGCACGCATCAAATGGAAAATGGACGGCAATAAACAAGAAGCGGCTCTAGGTGCAGGCGCCGCTCACAGCGAAGCGCTCAACTTTATCGTTAATACTATTCTGGCACAAAAACCAGAACTTTCTGCGCAACTGACTGCTATCGGTCACCGTATCGTACACGGCGGCGAGAAGTATACCAGCTCCGTAGTGATCGATGAGTCTGTTATTCAGGGTATCAAAGATGCAGCTTCTTTTGCACCGCTGCACAACCCGGCTCACCTGATTGGTATCGAAGAAGCACTGAAATCTTTCCCGCAACTGAAAGACAAAAACGTTGCTGTGTTCGACACCGCGTTCCACCAGACTATGCCGGAAGAGTCTTACCTCTACGCCCTGCCGTACAACCTGTACAAAGAGCACGGCATTCGTCGTTACGGCGCACACGGCACCAGCCACTTCTATGTAACCCAGGAAGCGGCGAAAATGCTGAACAAACCGGTAGAAGAGCTGAACATCATCACCTGCCACCTGGGCAACGGTGGTTCCGTTTCTGCTATCCGCAACGGCAAATGCGTTGACACCTCTATGGGTCTGACCCCGCTGGAAGGTCTGGTAATGGGTACTCGCTCTGGCGATATCGACCCGGCTATCATCTTCCACCTGCACGACACCCTCGGCATGAGCGTTGACGCAATCAACAAAATGCTGACCAAAGAGTCTGGCCTGCTAGGTCTGACCGAAGTAACCAGCGATTGCCGCTATGTTGAAGACAACTACGCGACGAAAGAAGACGCGAAGCGCGCAATGGACGTTTACTGCCATCGCCTGGCGAAGTACATCGGTGCATACACTGCGCTGATGGATGGTCGTCTGGACGCAGTTGTATTCACCGGTGGTATCGGTGAAAATGCCGCGATGGTTCGTGAACTGTCTCTGGGCAAACTGGGCGTGCTGGGCTTTGAGGTTGATCATGAACGCAACCTGGCTGCACGTTTCGGCAAATCTGGTTTCATCAACAAAGAAGGCACCCGCCCTGCTGTTGTGATCCCGACCAACGAAGAGCTGGTTATCGCGCAAGACGCCTGCCGCCTGACCGCCTGATTCCACACCGCCAGCCCTGCTGGCGGTGCTGTTTTGTAACCCGCCAAACTGGCGGTAACGAAAGAGGATAAACCGTGTCCCGTATTATTATGCTGATCCCTACCGGAACCAGCGTCGGTCTGACCAGCGTCAGTCTTGGCGTGATCCGTGCAATGGAACGCAAAGGCGTTCGTCTGAGCGTTTTTAAACCTATCGCTCAGCCGCGTACCGGTGGCGATGCGCCCGATCAGACAACGACTATCGTGCGTGCGAGTTCTTCCACCACGACAGCCGCTGAACCGCTGAAAATGAGTTACGTTGAAGGTCTGCTTTCCAGCAATAAGAAAGATGTGCTGATGGAAGAGATCGTCGCGAACTACCACGCCAACACCAAAGATGCCGAAGTGGTTCTGGTTGAAGGTCTGGTCCCGACACGTAAGCACCAGTTTGCCCAGTCTCTGAACTACGAAATCGCCAAAACGCTGAACGCGGAAATCGTCTTCGTTATGTCTCAGGGCACTGATACCCCGGAGCAGTTGAAAGAGCGTATCGAACTGACTCGCAACAGCTTCGGCGGTGCAAAAAACACCAATATCACTGGCGTTATCGTTAACAAACTGAATGCTCCGGTTGATGAGCAGGGTCGTACTCGCCCGGATCTGTCTGAGATTTTCGATGACTCTTCCAAAGCGAAAGTCAACAATGTTGATCCGGCGAAGCTGCAAGACTCCAGCCCGCTGCCGGTTCTCGGCGCTGTGCCGTGGAGCTTTGATCTGATCGCAACTCGTGCGATCGATATGGCACGCCACCTGAACGCCACCATCATCAACGAAGGCGACATCAACACTCGCCGCGTGAAATCTGTGACTTTCTGCGCACGCAGCATTCCGCACATGCTGGAGCACTTCCGTGCCGGCTCTCTGCTGGTGACTTCCGCAGACCGTCCTGACGTACTGGTTGCCGCTTGTCTGGCTGCAATGAACGGCGTAGAAATCGGTGCTCTGCTGCTGACTGGCGGCTATGAAATGGACGCGCGCATTTCTAAACTGTGCGAACGTGCTTTCGCTACCGGCCTGCCGGTATTCATGGTGAACACCAACACCTGGCAAACCTCTCTGAGCCTGCAAAGCTTCAACCTGGAAGTTCCGGTTGACGATCACGAGCGCATCGAGAAAGTTCAGGAATACGTTGCTAACTACATCAACGCTGACTGGATCGATTCCCTGACTGCAACTTCCGAACGCAGCCGTCGTCTGTCTCCGCCAGCGTTCCGTTATCAACTGACCGAACTGGCACGCAAAGCAGGCAAACGTATCGTTCTGCCGGAAGGCGACGAACCGCGTACCGTTAAAGCAGCCGCTATCTGTGCCGAACGTGGTATCGCAACGTGCGTACTGCTGGGTAACCCGGCAGAGATCAACCGCGTTGCAGCGTCTCAGGGCGTAGAACTGGGCGCAGGCATTGAAATCGTTGATCCAGAAGTGGTTCGCGAAAACTATGTTGCTCGTCTGGTCGAACTGCGTAAGAACAAAGGCATGACCGAAACTGTTGCACGCGAACAGTTGGAAGACAACGTGGTTCTCGGCACGCTGATGCTGGAACAGGATGAAGTTGATGGTCTGGTTTCCGGTGCTGTTCACACCACCGCAAACACCATCCGTCCGCCGCTGCAGTTGATCAAAACTGCACCGGGCAGCTCTCTGGTATCTTCCGTGTTCTTCATGCTGCTGCCGGAGCAGGTTTACGTTTACGGTGACTGCGCGATCAACCCGGATCCGACCGCAGAACAACTGGCTGAAATCGCAATTCAGTCTGCTGATTCCGCCGCTGCTTTCGGTATCGAACCGCGCGTGGCTATGCTCTCCTACTCCACCGGTACTTCTGGTGCAGGTAGTGACGTAGAGAAAGTTCGCGAAGCAACTCGTCTGGCTCAGGAAAAACGTCCTGACCTGATGATCGACGGTCCTCTGCAGTACGACGCTGCGGTAATGGCTGACGTTGCGAAATCTAAAGCGCCGAACTCTCCGGTTGCAGGTCGCGCTACCGTGTTCATCTTCCCGGATCTGAACACCGGTAACACCACTTACAAAGCGGTACAGCGTTCTGCCGACCTGATCTCCATCGGGCCGATGCTGCAGGGTATGCGCAAGCCGGTTAACGACCTGTCCCGTGGCGCACTGGTTGACGATATCGTCTATACCATCGCACTGACCGCGATTCAGTCTGCACAGCAGCAGTAATCTCGTCATTATCCGCAGCCATGCGCTGCGGATATCTGAACCGGAAATAGTCACTATTTCCGGTTTTTTATTCTCTTAATTTGCATTACTCCTTTCTGATTATCTTGCTTAACTGCGCTGCATCAATGAATTGCGCCATCTCACTTTGCATACTTACCACTTTGTCTTGTGCAAGGGAAAATTTGCGCTATGTCCGCAATAACTGAATCCAAACCAACCAGAAGATGGGCAATGCCCGATACGTTGGTGATTATCTTTTTTGTTGCTATTTTAACCAGTCTCGCCACCTGGGTTGTTCCGGTGGGAATGTTTGACAGTCAGGAAGTGCAATATCAGGTTGATGGTCAGACGAAGACTCGCAAAGTTGTAGATCCTCACTCATTTCGCATTCTGACCAACGAGGCAGGCGAACCCGAGTATCACCGAGTACAACTGTTCACGACGGGAGATGAACGCCCCGGTTTGATGAACTTCCCGTTCGAAGGGCTAACCTCTGGCTCGAAATATGGGACAGCCGTTGGCATCATCATGTTTATGCTGGTGATTGGCGGCGCGTTTGGTATCGTGATGCGCACAGGAACCATTGATAACGGGATTCTCGCGCTTATCCGCCACACTCGAGGGAATGAAATTCTTTTCATTCCGGCACTGTTTATTCTCTTTTCACTCGGCGGTGCGGTATTTGGCATGGGGGAAGAGGCCGTCGCCTTTGCCATCATCATTGCCCCACTAATGGTACGCCTGGGTTACGACAGTATTACCACCGTCCTGGTAACCTACATCGCAACGCAAATCGGTTTTGCCAGCTCGTGGATGAACCCGTTCTGCGTGGTTGTCGCCCAGGGGATTGCTGGCGTTCCTGTCCTTTCCGGCTCCGGGTTGCGCATTGTGGTGTGGGTTATCGCCACTCTGATTGGCCTCATCTTTACCATGGTGTACGCCTCACGGGTGAAAAAGAATCCTTTGTTGTCACGCGTGCATGATTCCGATCGCTTCTTCCGCGAAAAACAAGCTGATGTTGAACAGCGGCCGTTCACTTTCGGTGACTGGCTGATATTGATTGTCCTGACCGCCGTCATGATCTGGGTGATTTGGGGCGTGATCGTTAACGCCTGGTTTATTCCAGAGATTGCCAGCCAGTTCTTCACTATGGGTCTGGTGATTGGCATCATCGGCGTTGCCTTCCGCCTTAACGGTATGACCGTTAACACCATGGCCTCGTCATTTACCGAAGGGGCGAGAATGATGATTGCTCCTGCACTGCTGGTCGGTTTTGCCAAAGGGATTTTACTGCTGGTTGGCAATGGCGAAGCGGGTGATGCCAGCGTGCTGAATACTATTCTCAATAGCATTGCCAATGCCATTAGCGGCCTGGATAACGCGGTCGCGGCCTGGTTTATGCTGCTCTTCCAGGCGGTATTCAATTTCTTTGTGACATCCGGTTCTGGTCAGGCAGCGTTAACCATGCCGTTACTGGCACCGCTTGGCGATCTGGTTGGCGTTAACCGTCAGGTTACCGTGCTGGCGTTCCAGTTTGGCGATGGCTTCAGCCATATCATTTACCCGACCTCGGCTTCGTTAATGGCGACGCTCGGTGTTTGCCGGGTAGATTTCCGTAACTGGCTGAAAGTGGGTGCAACACTGCTTGGACTGCTGTTTATTATGTCCAGCGTCGTGGTGATAGGCGCTCAGTTAATGGGTTACCATTAAGTCAATAATCCCCTTGCCAGTCTCTGGCAAGGGGAACTGATTACAATAGCTCTCTGGCTGCCGCCACAATATCATGCGCGGTTAACCCGTACTCTCTCTGTAAAAAGTCCTGAGTTCCAACCTGACCATAACGCTCCTTCACGCCCACGCGACGCATTGGTATTGGGCAACTTTCGACTAATACCTCGGCAACGGCTGACCCTAGCCCATTGTGAATACTATGGTTTTCACAGGTCACAATACGCCCCGTTTTCTCGGCATAATTTTTAATCAACATTCGGTCAACAGGTTTAAGAGTAAACATATCAATTACTGCCGCACTTACACCGCTCTGTTCCAGTTGACGTGCGGCCTCCAGGGCTTCAGCCACCATAATGCCATTAGCAATCAGCGTGATGTCAGTACCTTCACGCAGTACATTGCCTTTACCAATAGAGAAGGTTGTCCCAGGAGAATAAATACTTGTCGCTTGCTTACGGATCGTACGAACCCAGTAAAACCCATCAAGCTCTACAAGCTGGCGTAAAATATCACTAAACATCACCGCATCGGTCATCTCCATCACCACCGAATGCGCCAGCCCACGCACAATTCCCATATCTTCAAATGACATATGTGTCCCGCCATTGTGGCAAGCGGTAACACCCGCATCAGAAGCAATCACTTTGACATTAGCACGCTGGTAATCAAGCGACATAAAGAGCTGATCAAAACAGCGACGACTGGCAAATGCGGTAAAGGTATGCACGAATGGCTTGCGCCCGGTTAAGGCCAGCCCTGCAGCGGTGCCGATAACATTAGCTTCCATAATGCCGCAATTAATGACGTACTGTGGATAATCCCGCGCCACGCTGTCCATTGCCATGGAACTCATTAAATCAGCCTCAAGGGCAATGACAGAATTACCGTTTTCAATCTGTTGCGCAATAAAGCCTGCATAAATTTTGCGCATCTCGATGCTGTCTTTTTGTCCTGCCGGTGCGAGCTTAATCATGCATGGCCTCCAGTTGGCGAATTGTTTCGTTTAGCATCTCCTTCATTTCTTCCGTGAGGCGTAAATGATGAGAATTACTGAGTTGCTCAAGACACGCTACCCCCTGCCCTTTGATACTATCGAGAATGACTACTCTCGGTCTGGCCTCGGCTGGTAGAACAGGTTTAACTACATTCAACAACCCCTCAATATCATCGCCCTTCACTGTCACGACATCAAAACCGAAAGCGCGAAATTTTCCTTCTAAATCAAATGGATTAATAATTTCATCCAGTTCGCCATCAAGCTGCTGTTTGTTCCAGTCCACAAACACAGTGAGATTATTCAAACGATGATGAGCAATAAACTGGAAGGCTTCCCAACATTGGCCTTCGTTAAGTTCACCATCGCCAACAATACAAAAAACCCGATTCTTGCGCCCCGCCAGTTTATGCGACAGCGCCATCCCTCCTGCAATGGATATCCCCTGCCCCAGCGATCCTGTAGTGGCATCAACACCACGCGTTTTTAGCCGATCCGGATGACTTGGTAAGCGAGTTCCGTTCTGATTTAAGGTGCTTAATTCTTCCAGTGGAAAATAACCTTTCAGCGCCAGAGTACTGTAGAGCGCAGGTCCGGCATGCCCTTTTGACAATACAAAATAGTCACGATCAGGCCAGTCGGGATCAGCAGGATCAATTTTCATCACCGCGCCATAAAGAACTGCCAGCGTTTCCACAACAGACATGCTGCCACCATAATGACCAAAGCCAAGATGAGTTAATGATTTAAGCGTCTGGATACGAATATCCCGTGCAAGTTGTGTCACTTCTTTAACATTCATGATTTGGCTCCGCTCTTCTCCTGCACTTTGGCAGCGAGTTTGTTATTGGCGAAAATGTTCCAGGCAACCAGCAGCACAAATAGCGCTACTACAAGTCCGGTTATGGCAAAAGGCGAGAGATAACGCGCCAGGTTCCCGAGAACGATGCCGACAGCACCAAAATCCGCATCGGAAAAGGTCGTATTTGCAAAACCTATCGCCCCCAGAACTGGCAATAACAGCACTGGCAGGAAGGTAATCAATAAACCATTCGCAAAAGCACCAATCATCGCGCCGCGACGCCCACCCGTAGCATTACCAAATACACCCGCAGTTGCTCCGGTGAAGAAGTGAGGAACGACACCAGGAAGAATCAGCACCAGTTTCATCTGTCCCAACAAAAATAGCCCCACCAAACCACCAAGAAAGCTAAATAAGAAGCCAACTAACACTGCATTTGGCGCATACGGATACACAACCGGACAATCGAGGGCGGGACGCGCATTCGGCACCAGCTTTTCTGAAAATCCGGTAAATGCCGGAACAATTTCAGCAAGGATTAAACGCACACCTTGCAGAATGATAAATACGCCTGCGGCGAAGGTGATGGCCATAATAATGGCGTAGACAAGGTAGTTTTGACCGCCACTAAACTGGCTTTCAACGTACTCGCGCCCCGCACTGATCGCCATGATCAGATAAATCACCATCATCGTAAGGGAAATAGAGATGGAGCTATCGCGCAGGAAGCTCAGATTTTTGGGCAAATTCATCTCTTCGGTGGAACGCGAACCTTTACCGCACATGCTGCCAATCCAGCCAGAGAGTACATACCCCAAAGTACCAAAGTGACCAAAAGCGATTTCATCATTCCCGGTAATACGCCTCATGTAACGTTGTGCTAACGCAGGGAAAAACGCCATCACTAATCCCAGAATAAGAGAACCGGTAAATACCAGTGATATACCTTCAAAACCAGCCACTGTCAGAATCACACCAATCATGCAGGCCATATAAAATGTGTGGTGTCCGGTAAGAAAAATATATTTCAGGCGGGTAAAGCGGGCAACAATAATATTCGCCACCATACCAAATGCCATAATAAGCGCCGTCGACGCGCCATATTTTTCCAACGCAATAGAAACAATAGCCTCATTATTCGGAATGATACCCTGAATATTAAAGGCATGTTCAAACATACTACCCAGAGGATTTAAAGAACCAACCAGAACAGTGGCACCACCGCCCAGAACAATAAATCCGAGAATGGTTTTAATTGTGCCTTTCACAACATCTGAAAATGCTTTTTTCTGAGCAACCAGACCGATTAAGGCAATCAAGCCGACCAGTACCGAGGGTACTTTGAGTATATCAACAACAAAATTCAGCGTTTCAAGGATAAACATATCCACCTCGCTTCAATTAAGGTTATTGTTTTGCGAACCAGTTACGCAGTTGCGTTTCAAGTTCATTAATATCAATGATGTTGTTGATAACCACCAACTGACTTTCCGGTACGCTGGCACTGGCGGCAATATCTTTAGCCATCACAAATAAATCGGCAGCCCCTGGCGTTGCTGATGAGAGATCGGAATGTTCCACTTCCGCTTCTATCTCCATTTTTTTCAGAACTTTTTTAATATTCATTTCGACCATAAAACTACTACCAAGCCCTGAGCCACAAATAGCCATAATTTTCATTATATTCACCATGTTAAGTTGTAGAAGTTCTCATCACGCAACGGCGTAATGTTGTGACAAGACTGAATTTTGAATGTAATTAGAATCGTGAAATTATCGTTTTTATTTCCTCCAGGTTGCGAGCCTGATGCAATTCCTGTAAATCCTTCTCACTGGAGAATAACTCAGCCAGTGCAGATATCATTTCGATATGGCTGTGTTTATCTGGTGCGGCAAGTAAAATGATGACATCTACAGGATCAAATTCCTCTGCATTAAAACTGACACCTTCTTCGAGTTTTAATAATGATAACCCCAATCCTTTTGCACCTTCTTCTGGTCGGGCATGGGGCATTGCCAGCCCAGGCGCCAGGACATAATAAGGCCCCAGTTTTTCATGTTGTGTTTTTATCGCACTGAGATAATCCGTCGTAATTATCTCCGCCTCCAGTAACGGTCTGGCACAAATATCTAATGCTTGCTGCCAGGTTGTGACATTCTTTCGTAATGCGATTGTTGAATCAGAAAGCCAGGTATTAAGCACTTGTCCTCCTCATTTTCCGTGTCAATGAGCAGACTTTAAGCAAGCAACGGCGGCATATCTGAGATCAATCTCACAAAGATAGCGCTATCAGTATGTATCATTCATATTTGTGATAGCGCTATCAAAACGGATTTCACTGATGAAATCCAAACTTCTACCAGAAATTAAGGGGTATACTCTGCTACCAACAGGAAGCCGTTGATGATAAGTAAAAAAAGATCTCCATATGTAGTCGCTGAGCAGGATTTTGTATGGCAATAACCCGAAAACGTCGTAGTACTGGTAAAGTCACTATCGCCGATGTCGCGCAACTCGCAGGAGTTGGCACAATGACTGTATCCAGAGCGTTACGCACTCCCGAACAAGTTTCCGATAAACTGCGGGAGAAGATTGAAGCCGCAGTTAATGAATTAGGGTACATGCCCAACCTCACTGCAAGCGCGCTGGCATCGGCATCTTCGCACACGATTGCAATGGTCGTACCAAACCTGGCTGAAGCAGGATGCACGGAAATGTTTGCCGGGCTGCAACATGTACTACAACCAGCGGGGTATCAGATAATCCTGGCTGAGTCACGCCATCGTCTGGAGCAAGAAGAAAAACTGCTGGAAACTCTGCTGGCTTCTAATATCGCCGCAGCGATTTTGCTCAGTGTTGAGCATAATAATACCGTGCGTAACTGGCTCAAAAATGCCTCGATTCCCGTTATGGAAATCGGTGCCATTCGTACCGATCCGATTGATATGAACATTGGCATTGATAATGTCGCAGCAATGTTCGAACTGACGGATATGCTGGTACAACGTGGTTATCAGAATATCGGTTTGCTATGCGCCAACCAGGAACAGTGGATCTTTCAGCAGCATTTACAGGGATGGTATAAAGCTATGTTACGCCATCATATGTCTCCCAACCGTGTTATTAACGCTGCTCTGCCACCGGTTTTTTCCACCGGAGCATCACAATTACCGGAATTTTTACTCGCATGGCCGGAACTGGATGCCCTGGTATGTGTGTCAGATGAGTTGGCCTGCGGTGTTCTGTATGAATGTCAACGAAGACGCATCAAAGTACCAGACGATCTCGCCGTAGTGGGATTTGGTGACAGTGACGTTAGTAAAGTTTGCCAACCACCATTAACAACAATGGCCGTTCCTCACAGGAAAATTGGTCTGGAGGCAGGAAAGGCTTTGCTGGAACGAATTAGAGAAGGTAACTGGAGCGATCAGGTACTCATCGCTCCCAGTTTGTGTTTACGTGAAAGCTGCTGAAACTTATTAAGCCTCTTCTGGATCTTCTTTCGTTTCTACTTCATTCCTGGCATTGCGCTTCATCCACAATGCCAGGGCTTTCAGCGAGTCTGGTGTGAACTCATCGCAACGTGCGGTAATTTCTTCCGGCGTCAGCCAGCAAACCTCACTGACTTCATCTTCCTGGAGAGCGAAAGGACCGTGGGAGACACAACTGAATAACGCGCCCCAGACACGGCAATTTTTATCTTCGAAATAGAACTGCCCGTGCTCGGCAAAGGGGACTCCGGCAATGCCCAACTCTTCTTCCGCCTCGCGACGTGCGGATTCCAGCAGTTGTTCATCGGCCTGGACCACGCCACCTGCGGTCGCATCTAACATGCCGGGTAAAAAGTCTTTTGTCTCGGTACGACGCTGCACAAGAATTTTGCCCATACCATCATGTACAACGATGTAAGTTGCACGATGGCGCAGACACTGTGCCCGCATTTGTTCCCGGCTGGCTTGTGCAATGACTTCGTTCTCTTCATTGACAATATCCACCCATTCAGTACTTGCCAAACGACGCTGTTCCATTATCAGGAAACCTTCTTTTTCTGGCGCTCTTACGGCGCATTTTGAGTTGTGGGGTAAATTACGGATTAATCGCGACCTGCGCAATGATACTTTGATCATTGAGTGCGATTACGCTTAGTACGTCATCATCCAGCGTGCCATAACTCGCCGGATAGCCGCCTTTCGGAATGCTTACCGAACCGGGGTTAAAGTGGAAAATATCCCCCCGCTTTTCCGCTACTGGTAGATGGGTATGACCATACACCAGCACGTCGTTCTGGTTTAAAGCAGGCAGATTATCCGGGCCAAACAGATGGCCATGCGTCAAAAACAGACGTTGTTTTTCCAGTAACACCTGTTGCCACGGCGCGGTTATCGGGAAATGCAGTAGCATTTGGTCCACTTCGCTGTCGCAGTTGCCGCGCACGGCGATAATGTTATGCGCCATCTCATTCAGCCGTTCGGCTACTTTGGCTGGCGCATACCCTTCAGGCAGGGCGTTTCGCGGACCATGATTCAGCACGTCTCCGAGAATCACCAACCACTGGGCACCGCTTTGGGCAAATAAATCCAGAACACGTTCCGTCGCCGGTAACGACCCATGAATGTCCGATGCAAACATCAGTTTCATCACTCACTCCTCGTCGAAAAAACGTAAGCTATGATACTGGATTCTGTCGTTGCTATCAGCCAGATTGCTTTGCTGAAAGTGCAATAAAACGCTGAACTGAAGCCCGCTGCCACTGGAATGCCGCATAATCCACCAGACGTTCCGACACCTCATCACCATGTAGTACCAGACGATTAATCATTAACGCTAAATCAGTATCCGCAATACACCATTCGCCAAACAGATTCGGCTGACCATGCGCCAGTAAATGTTCTGCCATCGCGAACAGTTTCTCCGCGCTGGCTTTTCCCATTGCCGATAGTGGCGCTTTCTTCGCACCGGCAAAAACGACATCCGTAGAACGTTCTTCGCGGATGGGCATCAGATCGCTGCGTAGCCAGGCCTGAATCTGCCGTGCCCGCGCCCGGTGTTGTAAATCAAGCGGATAAATACGCTCCCAGGTCGGCGGCGCAAAACAGTCCTCCAGATATTCTGCAATGGCAGAGGATTCACTCAACTCAAAATCATCAATTTGTAACAACGGCACGCGCCGTGTCTGCCCATAACCTTGCCACGTCGGCTGCAAATGTTCACCGCTGTCGAGGTCGATGGTCTTCATATGAAAAGGCAGACCTTTTTCCTGCAACGCCACCCAAGCGGATAACACATAAGGGGAGAAAAAATGGGCATCTGACCAAAGCGTGATAGCGGGTTTACTCATTATGTCCTCAGCGATAAATGGGCTTGCTATCAAACTATAGAGCCTTTTTGTCACCGTTACGTGATGAAAACTCACACAAGTCGCCACGGTTTCTATACTTGAGATGTTCAGATTATTAGATAACCGGAGCTGCGATGATCGATCTCTATTTCGCCCCCACACCGAATGGTCACAAAATCACGTTGTTTCTCGAAGAGGCAAGGCTGGATTATCGCTTAATCAAAGTTGACCTCGGTAAAGGCAGTCAGTTTCGCCCGGAGTTTTTGCGCATTTCACCGAACAATAAAATTCCGGCAATTGTCGATCACTCCCCAATTGACGACGGCAAACCATTAAGCATATTTGAGTCGGGGGCTATTTTGTTGTATCTGGCAGAGAAAACAGGACTCTTTTTGAGCCATGAACCGCGTGAACGCGCCGCCACATTACAGTGGTTATTCTGGCAGGTTGGCGGCCTGGGGCCGATGCTCGGGCAAAATCATCATTTTAACCACGCTGCACCACAAAGCATTCCTTACGCAATTGAACGTTATCAGGTTGAAACCCAACGTCTCTATCACGTACTGAATAAGCGGTTGGAAAACTCCCCCTGGTTGGGCGGAGAAAACTACAGCATTGCAGATATTGCCTGCTGGCCGTGGGTCAATGCCTGGGCTCGCCAGCGCATTGACCTCGCGATGTATCCGGCAGTAAAAAACTGGTATGAGCGAATCCGTTCGCGTCCTGCTACCGGGCAGGCGCTGCTAAAAGCGCAAGTAAATGATGAGATTTCGAATAGTTAACAGAACCGGGTTCTCGTGTATTATTTAATCCTAAATAAAACAACGGAGAACCTGCAATGGCACAACCTGCCGCTATTATTCGTATAAGGAACCTTCGTTTACGTACGTTTATCGGAATTAAAGACGAAGAGATTAACAACCGTCAGGATATTGTTATCAACGTTACGATCCACTACCCCGCCGATAAAGCGCGCACCAGCGAAGATATTAACGACGCGCTGAATTATCGCACCATTACTAAAAACATCATTCAGCATGTAGAGAATAACCGTTTCTCTTTGCTGGAAAAATTAACTCAGGATGTGCTCGATATCGCACGTGAACATCACTGGGTGACGTATGCTGAAGTGGAGATCGATAAACTTCACGCGCTGCGCTACGCCGATTCGGTATCGATGACCTTGAGCTGGCAGCGTTAACCGCCATATCGGGAGGCTGCATGAATATAGTGATCACCGGAGGGACGGGATTAATTGGTCGTCATTTAATCCCTCGTTTGCTGGAGTTGGGGCATCAGGTCACGGTGGTGACGCGTACCCCGCAGAAAGCCAGCTCCGTCCTCGGCCCTCAGGTGACGCTATGGCAAGGGCTTGCCGATCAACGCAATCTCAACGGCGTGGATGTGGTGGTCAACCTGGCTGGTGAACCCATTGCTGATAAACGCTGGACTCACGAGCAAAAAGATCTCCTCTGTCAAAGTCGCTGGAATATCACGCAAAAACTGGTGGATTTGATTAACGCCAGTGACTCGCCGCCGTCAGTGCTTATTTCAGGCTCGGCGGCGGGATATTATGGCGATTTAGGTGAAGTGGTGGTCACCGAAGAAGAACCGCCGCATAACGAATTTACCCATAAACTCTGTGCCCGCTGGGAAGAAATAGCTTGTCGGGCACAAAGTGACAAAACACGAGTATGCCTGCTACGAACCGGTGTGGTGCTGGCACCAGATGGCGGTATCCTCAGCAAAATGCTGCCACCGTTTCGCCTTGGTCTGGGAGGTCCGATTGGCTCCGGTCGGCAGTATCTGCCCTGGATTCATATTGATGATATGGTTAACGGTATTCTCTGGCTGCTGGATAACGATCTGCGGGGACCATTTAATATGGTTTCGCCATATCCGGTACACAATGAACAATTTGCCCACGCGCTAGGCCATGCACTGCATCGCCCGGCGATTATGCGCGTCCCTGCCGCAGCCATTCGCTTGCTGATGGGGGAATCATCGGTTCTGGTATTGGGCGGACAACGTGCGCTGCCAAAAAGGCTGGAAGAAGCGGGGTTCGCTTTTCGCTGGTACGATTTAGACGAAGCGCTGGCGGATGTTGTTCGCTGATACGCTTTGCCGCGAACATCCGCCAGGTAGCCTCGGGGTTTACTGGATCAGTGACTTTGCGCCAGAAGCTCATCTGGCGAAAGTCGGGTTACCATCAGAACTAACTCTCTGTCTAAACCTCTCTCCAGCATCTCCTGAGCAATACGCAGAGCTTCTTCGCGTTTACCCAGAATTAATCCATCATTCCGCCCTTCTTCACGTAATCTGTCAGCAATAGTCATCAGTTTCTCCTTTTCTTGCGGTGCTCGTTCCGCTATCTCACCTATAAATGTACGGAACCGCTGGGCATCCCCCGTTTGTAAAACGTAATTAAACAGTGCTTGTAGCTGCCTGTCATTAGTGTTCCCTGTAACTAAAAGAGAAACTATTTGCTCCACTAACCCCAATAAGTCGCGCTGGCGAATATGTTTCTGAATTAACTCCAGCAATGCCATTTTACGGTGTTGCATAATCTCGTCATCCGGCACTACAGTAATATCTACCAACGGAAAAGCCGATGAGTAAATTTTGCGGGCAATCGCAGGTTCTGCAAATTCATCAAGCCAGCAGAGAGAATAAGGATAAGGACTTCTGCAACCATGATAAAACAGCATTGGGATCACCAAAGGAAGTTCTTTATAGCCCGCATCCAGATGGTTTTGCATCGCCGCAATGGAATAACGCATCATGCGAAAAGCCATTAATTCTTCCGCCTTACTTTGGTGTTCAATGACGACATAAATATACCCCATCCCCTCCTGTGTTTTCACTGACCACAAGACGTCGGAGTAATATTGTCGCAGGTTTTCATCAATAAAACTGTTTGGTTCCAGTTTTAACGTTGTTAAATCACACAGATTGCGCAGCGGTGCTGGAAGATGAATATCAATAAAATCTCGTGCTGTATCTGGATGGCGTAAAAAGGATTTAAATACTGCATCATGCGGCGTGGAAGTGGTCGATATTGTCATGGCGTTCCGTCACCCATCAAATTTAAGAGGACGAGACAATAACTACCCTTTATAACCAATGCAGTAGGCAGTTTTTATATTTGGACAACGAATTCAGAAGTATTTTAAGTGGGCTGAAATATATACATTTCAATGGAAGCTAACTCGCAAATTAGCCTTGAAAATACTCCGGCAGCATTAGCCGCCGGAGAGGCAATTATTTCAGTGATCCTTTAAGGAACTGTTGCAGACGCGGGCTTTGCGGGTTGCCAAATAACTGTTCCGGCGTCCCCTCTTCTTCTATTTTCCCCTGATGGAGAAAAATGACGTGGGTAGAGACATGGCGAGCAAAGCCCATTTCATGAGTCACCACCACCATGGTTTTCCCCTCTTCCGCCAGTTGCTGCATAATGCGCAGAACTTCGCCTACCAGCTCTGGATCGAGCGCTGAGGTAGGTTCATCAAACAGCAAAACTTCCGGTTCCATTGCCAGCGCCCGTGCAATGGAAACACGCTGTTGCTGACCACCGGAAAGATGCACCGGGTATTTCCCCTGCGCACGTTCGTCTATGCCAACTTTCGCCAGATATTTCACTGCCCGCTCGCGTGCTTCCTGCTTGCTCAGCCCCAACACCTGAATCGGCGCTTCCATGACGTTTTCCAGCACCGTCATATGGCTCCAGAGATTGAAGTGCTGAAACACCATCGTCAGGCGCGTGCGCAGTAAACGTAGCTGATTTTTATCGGCAACTTTGAGTTGGCCGTCTTTATCGCGCACCAGATTGATGTTCTGCCCGTTAACCACGATCGCGCCTTCGCTCGGTTTTTCGAGGAAGTTAATACAGCGCAGAAAGGTACTTTTCCCTGATCCCGACGATCCGATGATACTGATCACATCCCCGGCGTTCGCTTGCAGTGAAACGCCTTTCAGCACTTCGTGTTCGCCGTAGCGTTTGTGCAAATCGATAACGTTTAATTTATTCTCGGACATCGTATTCTCAGTGCGTTGAAGAAGGTTTCACATGCTGCAACCAGCGTTTTTCCGCTTTGCGAAAGAGACTGATCAGGACATAAGAGATGATTAAATAGAGCACCGCGGCAATGCCAAAGGCAGTAAAAGGTTGATACGTGGCGGCGTTGATATCGCGGGCAATTTTCAGCAGATCCGGCACCGTGGCAGTAAACGCCAGCGCAGTAGAGTGCAGCATCAGAATCACTTCGTTGCTGTAGGCCGGTAATGCAATACGCAGTGCCGACGGCAAAATAATGCAGCGATACATTTTAAAGGTTGAGAAACCATAGGCTCTGGCAGCTTCAATTTCCCCATGCGGCACCGACCGGATCGCCCCGGCAAAAATCTCAGTGGTGTAAGCACAGGTGTTGAGCGTCAATGCCAGCACGGTACAGTTCAGGCCACTGCGGAAAAAGGCGTTAAGGAACTCGGTGCCTTTAACAATCTCCAGCGTGTACATGCCGGAATAGAACACCAGCAACTGAACATACAGCGGCGTACCGCGAAAAATATAAGTAAATAACCAGATGGGAAACTGAATGTATTTATTACTTGAGACGCGCCCAATCGCCAGAAACAGCGCCAGAATCCCCCCCATCACCACCGACAGAATCAGCAACCAGAGAGTGATCGCCACACCGGTAAAGCGATAACCGTCAGTCCACAGCAGCGGTTTCCAGTATTCATGTAAGATTTCGATCACAGGTCAGCCCTCTTCACACCCACGGAGTAGCGGCGCTCAAGGAACAGCAGCACACCATTGGAAACGGTGGTAAAAACCAGATAAATCACGCCACAGACGATGGCGAAATAGAATGGTTCCCAGGTACTTTTGCCTGCCAGTTGAGTGGCTTTCACCACATCTTCCAGTCCGAGTAACGAAACGAGAGCCGTTGATTTAAGAATGACCTGCCAGTTGTTGCCAATCCCCGGTAGGGCGTAACGCATCATCGCCGGGAACATAATCCTCCGAAACACTTGCCCACGGGTAAAGCCGAATGCTGTTGCCGCCTCAATATGCCCTTTCGGCACCGCCATAAACGCGCCGCGGAACGTTTCGGTGAAGTAAGCGCCGTAGATAAACCCCAGGGTTATAATACCGGCGACCATCGGGTCGATATCAATCTGTCCGACGCCCATCGCCTCCGTCACCGTGTTTAGCGCGATCTGCAAACCGTAGAATATCAGCAGCATTAACACTAAATCCGGCACACCGCGTATCAGCGTGGTATAGCCTTCGAAAATCAGTCCCGATAACCGATTTTGCGAAAGCTTACCGCCAGCGCCAATAAGACCGATGATTACAGCGAGCACTACAGAGCTGATAGCCAGCTCCAGCGTGACGAGCGCCCCCTGTAAAATTACACCTGAAAACCCATACAACATGCTGCCTGTCCTGTTGTGTGTGGTGAATTTACCGCCTCTTATCTCCCTCCGGTGTCTCGAAGGGAGCGGGCTTTCTTTCACCGATGGCGATTAGCCACCATAAACATCAAAATCGAAGTACTTTTTCGCTAATTTCTCGTAAGTACCGTCAGCGCGCATTTCAGCAAAGGCTTTGTTCAGTGCCTCGCGCAGTTCGTTATCTTCTTTACGCAGCCCCATGCCGGTGCCTACGCCAAACAGTTTTTCATCTTTAACAGACGGACCACCGAATTTGTAATCTTTACCGACTGGCTGTTTGAGGAAACCTTCACTGGCGGCAACTTCATCCTGGAACGCGGCATCAATACGTCCGGCAGTCAGGTCTGAGTAAATATTGTCCTGCCCCTGATAAGAGACGATTTCAATGCCTTTGGGAGCCCAGTGTTCGTTACCAAATGTCTCCTGGGTGGTGCCCTGCAATACCCCTACCCGCTTGCCTTTCAGCGATTCTACTGTCGGCTGGATGTCAGAATTTTTCGCCACCACCAGACGAGAATCGGCAGCATACAGTTTGTCGGTGAAGGCAATTTCCTGCTGACGTTTTTCCGTGATGGAAAGTGATGACATGATGGCGTCAATCTTCTTCGCTTTTAATGACGGAATTAACGCATCCAGCGGATTCTCAACAAAGGTACATTGCGTATTGATGCGTTTGCACAACTCCTTCGCCAGATCAATATCAAAGCCAACCAGTTCGCCTTGTGAATTTTTTGATTCAAATGGTGCATAGGTTGGATCGGTGCCGATACGGATATTTTGCGGAATAGCAGCAAACGCAGCGGTTGCGCTGGAGAAGGCCAGAACCAGAGAGAGCGATAGCACCAGTTTTTTCATAATGTCCTCAACTGACAGTCTTTTTATAGGGAATATTTACAGGTTTGTTACAGTTATCGTGCCATAAAATTGACCAACAAGGCAAAATATCCAGGCCAGTTAGTCGTATTATTTTTCATTAAAATTGCTTAAGTATGCATTTTAATGCACCACGATAGTGCAACAAACCTGGAATGCACCATGATGATTCCCCATCAGGCGCTACTTCCCTGCGACGTATCAGCCACCATAGACATTAAAGTCGAAATACTTTTTCGCCATCTTGTCGTAAGTGCCATCCTGACGCAGTTCGCCAAGCGCCTTATCAAAGGCGGCTTTCAGTTCGGCATCATCTTTACGTAGCCCTACACCTGTACCATCACCGAAGTATTTTTTGTCTTTCACTGATGAACCAGCAAAGGCGAACTCTTTACCGGCGGGTTGCTTGAGGAAACCTTCGCTGGCAGCGACTTCATCCTGCAGAGCGGCATCCAGACGACCTGCATCCAGATCGGAATAGACCAAATCCTGGTTAGCATAGGCCACCACATCGACGCCTTTACTGCGCCAGTTGTCATTGGCGTACGCTTCCTGGGTGGAGCCTTGCAGCACACCGACATGTTTACCTTTCAGCGAATCCAGCGTTGGTTGGATCGGTGAACCTTTAGCTGCAATCAAACGAGAATCCGCGGCATACAGCTTGTCGGAGAAGGCAATCTCCTGCTGACGTTTATCAGTAATAGAGAGCGATGAAATAATGGCATCGATTTTTTTCGCTTTCAGTGACGGGATCAGCGCATCAAAGTCACTGGCAACCCAGGTACATTTAACCTGCATGCGTTTGCACATCTCGTTACCCAGATCGATATCAAAGCCAACAAAGTCACCTTTGGCATCTTTCGATGAGAACGGCGCATAGGTGGTATCCGTTCCGATACGTACCGTCTCCGGCAGTGCCGCAGAGCTGGAAGCTGCTGCGGACAGACCGACTAACAAAGACAGAGCAAGAATCGACTTCTTCATACATAACCCTCAAGTGAAATGGCTTTTTTATGTTGTGTATTGTGTTGTGTGTTTGCAGGCTCGTTCATGCAGGTCTTATGCCATCTTGACAACAGCTCAAACATCTAACGTTAAATGTGTTAATAAGACGTTGCATTATTGTCCTAAAGTTGAAGATAGCAGGTATGCCGGTTGAATCGCAGCGTTTCGATTCAATGGCAGGAACAAAATGTCGAGGATTTGATCACGGTTGCAAAATTGCCCCGAAACAGGGCAACAGCAAAGTTATGCGCCCTGCCAGCGGGCAAAGAGATCTTCGGGAAGGGTTATCGTAAACTGATCAAGTACACGGTTAACCGTTTGATTTATCACATCATCAAGCGATTTCGGACGATGATAAAACGCCGGAACGGGAGGCATAATTACCGCACCAATTTCCGCAGCCTGAGTCATTAAACGCAAGTGTCCTAAGTGCAGCGGCGTTTCACGCACGCAAAGCACCAGTGGGCGACGCTCTTTCAGTACCACATCTGCTGCTCGGGTCAGTAAACCATCGGTATAGCTATGGACAATGCCGGAAAGGGTTTTGATTGAACAGGGTAAAATCACCATCCCCAACGTCTGGAAAGACCCGGAAGAGATGCTGGCGGCAATATCGCGCGCATCATGGGTGACATCGGCTAATGCCTGAACTTCGCGCAGGGAAAAATCCGTTTCGAGGGATAAAGTCTGGCGCGCTGCCTGGCTCATCACCAGATGCGTTTCAACATCTGCGACATCACGCAGAACCTGTAATAAACGTACGCCATAAATCGCGCCGCTGGCACCGCTGATGCCTACAATGAGTCGTTTCATAGATAATTGCCCTGTCAGACTTGCAGGCAGACTTTGCAGGATTTCGGCGGGAGTTGCAAGTCAGGGTGCCAGACCGGCACCCTGAACGAAGGTATTATCCTTCGTTATGCATTTCCAGGTTTTCAACTTCGTTCTGACGTTGCACTGCTTTAGCGTCGTCATTACGTAAAGTATCGAGGAAATCGAGGTAGCCTTGATCAACGTCTTTGGTGACATAGACGCCATTAAACACCGAGCATTCGAACTGCTGAATATCCGGATTTTCAGCGCGAACGGCTTCGATCAGATCGTTTAGATCCTGGAAGATAAGCCCATCAGCACCGATGATCTGGCGGATTTCATCCACTTCACGACCGTGTGCGATCAGTTCCGTGGCGCTCGGCATATCAATACCATAAACGTTCGGGAAACGAATTTCCGGCGCGGCAGAGGCGAGATACACTTTCTTCGCTCCGGCTTCACGCGCCATCTCGATAATCTGCTCAGAGGTGGTGCCGCGGACAATGGAGTCATCGACCAGCAGAACGTTTTTATCGCGGAACTCAGCGCGGTTGGCGTTCAGTTTACGACGAACAGACTTACGGCGCAGTTGCTGGCCCGGCATGATAAAGGTACGGCCAACGTAGCGGTTTTTCACGAAGCCCTGGCGGTACGGTTTACCCAGAATGCGAGCGATTTCCAGTGCGATATCGCAGGAGGTTTCCGGAATCGGGATCACCACGTCAATATCCAGATCTTCCCATTCACGGGCAATTTTTTCGCCAAGCTTGGTGCCCATATTAACGCGGGCGCTATAAACGGAAATTTTGTCGATGAACGAATCCGGGCGGGCAAAGTAAACATACTCGAACAGGCACGGATTGCTGACCGGATTGTCGGCACACTGACGGGTAAACAACTGCCCTTCTTCAGTGATGTAAATCGCTTCGCCCGGTGCGACGTCACGCAGGAACTCAAAGCCCAGGGTATCGAGCGCAACGCTTTCAGAGGCAACCATATATTCTGTGCGATTGTCATCAACATCGCGTTTTCCCAACACCAGCGGACGAATGCCGTTAGGATCGCGGAAAGCAACCATACCGTGGCCGATAATCATCGCCACACAGGCATATGCGCCACGGATCAGACGGTTAGTGGCGGCAATGGCGGCGAAAATGTTATCGGCTTCCAGCGGATAGTGGCGGAAGTTATCCAGTTCGCTGGCGAAGATATTAAGCAAAATTTCCGAGTCAGAAGTGGTGTTGATGTGGCGGCGTTTTTCTTCAAACAACTTTTTACGCAACTCGTGAGCGTTAGTCAGATTGCCATTATGGGCAAGCGTGATGCCATATGGAGAGTTAACGTAAAATGGCTGCGCTTCAGAAGCGCTGGAGCTGCCAGCCGTAGGGTAACGCACATGACCAATGCCCATATTGCCCTGCAAACGCTGCATGTGGCGAGCTTCAAATATATCGCTCACCAGACCGTTCGCTTTACGCAAACGAAAGCAGTTATTGGCATCAATGGTGATGATGCCTGCGGCATCCTGACCGCGATGCTGAAGCACCGTTAAGGCATCATAAATCGACTGGTTAACCGGCATAACACCGGCGATACCGACAATACCGCACATACGTCTTTTTCCTCGTTAAGCCACATCTCAGAGCACTTACGCTCTGGGCAAGAAACTTGACGAGCTTTGCAGATAATCAAAAAACCATCTGATGATAAAACTGAACTGTGGGATCAGCTGTGATTTGCTCCAGTCTTCGCTTTTCGACACTCCGGTAAAGGAGTCGAGAAAGAAAAGAATAGCGGCAACAATCAATACGCCGCGCAACGCACCGAAACAGACGCCCAGCACCCGATCGGTGCCTGACAACCCCGTTTTCTCCACCAACTGACCTATCACGAAGTTCACGATAGCGCCAACGATAAGCGTAGCGATAAACAGTACCGCGATGGCAATCCCATTTCGAACCAGTTCGTCTTCAAAGCCCGTAAACCAGGCTGACAGGTAAGTGTAGTAATGACTGGCGACAAAGAACGCACAACCCCATGTCACCAGCGATAATGCTTCACGAACAAAGCCGCGGATCAGGCTAACCAGAGAAGAAAAAGCAATCACCGCGATTATGGCGTAATCAATCCAGACCATATGTGTCCCACGATTTTACGCCCTGTCATCCTGTTCGGGGCGCATTCTAACAGAAAAAGAAAACGTTTGCGTAGGGATTTCCTTCCCGCGCATCAATAAAAATGGCGCTGAAAAAATATTCAACGCCATCGACTTTTTGTGCCTTTGCGGCACCGGCTATACGTGTCGGATGCGGCGTGAACGCCTTATCCGACCTGGGGTTATGCTCCCGCGTAGACCTGATAAGACGCGTTAGCGTCGCATCAGGCAAACCGTATTAATTCGGCGTATAGCCCATCACCACGCCGCTCAAGCCAGAAAGCTGCCTCAACTCACCCAGCGAACCTTTCAGCTTCTCTTTAGAAGCATCCGGCCCAACCAGAATACGGGTGATTTTACCCTGCACTGGCGTCGACGGCGACGTATAAACGCGATATCCCGCGCCACGCAGCTTAGCAACAATCTCATTCACTTTATCGGCATTTTTCAGCGCGCCCAGTTGCACTACATACGCTTTACCCGTCGGTGCCGCTTTTTCTTCGACGGCAGGTTTTGGTTCTGGCTTCGGCGCTGGTGGCGTTTCCACCTTCGGCTTCGGCGGTTCCACAGGTTTCGGCTTCGGTGGAGCAACCGGTGCAGGTTCCGGTTCAAACACGGTATTGTTGGCCGCAATGGTTGTCGGATCGAGCGAAGGCGCTGCGGCATCGCCTGCCCGCACCTCTTCTGCCGCGCCTTCTGGCGGCTGTGTCGGCAACGCCTGAGTGGCGGCTGGCATCATATCAGGCTCGTCACGATCGCCAGCTTTCGGCACCAGAGGGATCGCTGCAAACTCATCCTGATAATGTTTTTTCTGCCCATCGAGCAGCCCTGGAAGCACAATCACCCCCAGCGCCACCAGCACTATTGTGCCAACTAACCGATTCTGAAACTTACTCGCCACCGCTTCTCCTCGCGTCAATCACTTCCATGACATGTGCGACCGTATGGAATGAACCACACACCAGCACGGTATCTTCCGGTTTAGCGTCCGCCATCGCGGCATCCCATGCCTGCGCAACGCTGTCAAATGGTTTGCCATTACCCAGATGTTCCAGCAGTTGCTCTGCTGTAGCACCGCGTGGCCCTTCCAGTGGCGCACAACACCAGTCATCAACTACGCTTTTCAACCAGGCCAGAGTTCCGGCAATATCTTTATCATGTAGCATACCGATAACCGCCAGCACGCGCCCGCTTTTCGGTAACGCTTGCATACGTCCGGTGAGATATTCTGCCGCATGTGGATTATGGGCGACATCAAAAATGACGCGTGGCAACTCACTCACAATCTGGAAACGTCCCGGTAAAATTGCACTGGCAATGCCCTCGCGAATTGCCTGTTCACTGACCTCCAGGCCGCTGGCGCGAAGTGCTGCCAGCGCCGTTGCGGCATTTGGTTGTGGGACAAGCGGCAACGGCAGGTTTTCTAGCGTACCGTGAGCATCGGTAAACGACCAGTCATGGTCTGTGACAGAATAATTCCACTCAACACCGCGACGTTGCAGCAATGCACCTTTTTCCTGCGCCACATCGGCAATGGTGTACGGCATTTCCGGTTCACCGACAATCGCCGGTTTTTCACTGCGGAAGATCCCCGCTTTCTCGCGACCAATGCTTTCGCGATCTGGCCCCAGCCAGTCGGTATGATCAAGCGCAATGCTGGTCACTACCGCGACATCAGCATCAACAATATTGGTGGCATCCAGACGACCGCCCAGCCCGACTTCCAGAATCACCACGTCAAGTTGTGCCTGTTTGAACAGCCACAACGCCGACAGTGTACCGTATTCGAAATAGGTCAGAGAAATATCACCGCGTACCGATTCAATCTCAGCAAAAGAGGCAGTATGGGCCGATTCCGGTAATTCCTGCCCCTGCACACGAACGCGCTCGGTATAACGCACCAGATGCGGCGAACTGTAGACCCCCACTTTGTACCCTGCCGCCATCAGAATCGACTCCAGCGTGCGACAGGTTGTGCCTTTGCCATTAGTACCCGCGACAGTAAACACAAACGGTGCTGGTTTCAGAACGCCGAGACGCGCTGCCACCTGGCTTACGCGCTCAAGGCCGAGATCGATAGTCTTACTGTGCAGGTTTTCCAGATAAGAAAGCCACGAAGCCAAAGGCGACGCGGCTTGAGGTGTGCGTTTGATAATCATGGTATCCGCTGATTCATTACGGGGATAATAGCAAAAGGGCAGAGCCAGCGGCCCTGCCCTTATCAGTTATCAGGCCTCTGGTTCCTGATCCGGTGCTGGTGGCACCACTTCGCCTTCGCGTGGCGCTTCAGGATTCGGCGCTGGCAGATTCATCAGCTTCGCCAGGATGCTCGCCAGTTTCAGGCGCATTTCCGGGCGGCGGACAATCATGTCGATCGCGCCTTTCTCGATCAGGAACTCACTGCGCTGGAATCCCGGCGGCAGTTTTTCGCGAACGGTCTGTTCAATAACACGCGGACCAGCAAAACCGATTAACGCTTTCGGTTCAGCAATGTTGAGATCGCCCAGCATCGCGAAACTCGCAGAAACACCGCCCATGGTTGGGTCAGTCAGCACGGAGATGTACGGCAGACCGCGCTCCTGCATTTTCGCCAGCGCAGCAGAGGTTTTCGCCATCTGCATCAGCGACATTAGCGCTTCCTGCATACGTGCGCCACCGGAAGCGGAGAAGCAGATCAGCGGGCAGTTGTCTTCCAGCGCCTGCTCAACGGCACGCACGAAACGCGCACCCACCACAGATCCCATTGAACCGCCCATAAAGGCAAATTCGAATGCCGCAGCAACGACCGGCATTCCATACAAGGTGCCTTTCATTACTACCAGCGCGTCTTTTTCGCCGGTTTCTTTCTGTGCAGATGCCAGACGGTCTTTATACTTTTTGGAGTCACGGAACTTCAGCACATCTTTCGGCTCAAGCTCGCTACCCAGCTCCACAAGGCTTCCTTCATCCAACAGGCTATGCAGGCGATTACGCGCCGTCATACGCATGTGATGGTCACACTTCGGACAGACCTCAAGATTACGTTCCAGCTCAGCACGGTATAAAACCTGACCGCAGCTATCACACTTAGTCCACACGCCTTCAGGAATGCTCGCCTTGCGGGTGGGAGTAATGTTGCTTTTAATTCGTTCAATCCAGCTCATTAGGGACCTTTCTGTCTGAACCTGGTTCGATGCCAGCTTTATCTTTGGGGACGCATAATGCCATTTTTGCCCCCAACAGACCATGAATGTTGCACATTAAAACATAACAGCCCGAAACTTTGGATAAAAAAGTGGTCGAACCGCGGAGTTACTTTTTATTTTGCGGCGCGTGCCGCAGCGCGTTTGTGACGGATAATTTCGATGACGCCCGGCAGAATGGAAACCACAATAATCCCGACGATCAGCAGCTTAAGGTTATCCTGAACCATTGGGATTGTACCGAAGAAATAGCCTGCGTAGGTAAAAAGTAGAACCCACAACAGCGCGCCGATCACGTTATAAGCGGCGAAATGACGGTATGACATGTGGCCCATCCCCGCAACGAACGGGGCGAACGTTCTGACGATTGGCACAAAACGGGCGAGAATAATGGTTTTGCCGCCATGTTTCTCATAAAACTGATGGGTTTTGTCGAGATAACTGCGACGGAAAATTTTCGAGTTCGGATTGCTGAATAATTTCTCACCGAACAACCGCCCAATAGTGTAGTTAACGGCATCGCCAACAATCGCGGCAACCAGCATCAGTACTACCATCATATGGACATTGAGATCGTTAGTTCCCAGCGAGGCCAGCGCCCCGGCAACAAACAGCAGCGAATCTCCCGGCAGAAACGGTGTCACTACCAAACCAGTTTCACAGAACAAAATCACAAACAAAATGGCATAAACCCAGACGCCATACTGCGCGACCAGTTCCGCCAAATGCACGTCAATGTGCAGGATAAAATCGATGAGGAAATAAATCAGGTCCATATTTGCCTATGCCTTGTACGACTAAAATTAGTCCGCCAGAAAGAGCGGGCCCATTGGCGGCTTTGGAAGATCGAATCTGTCCGGGTAATCCACCGCGACCAGATACAACCCTTCCGCTTTCGCCGTTGCTGCCGCCAGCGTCCTGTCCTTAGCCGCCAACAGCTCTGCTATCCAGCTCTCCGGCTGGTTGTGGGCACCCACTTCCATCAGGCTGCCGACAATATTCCTCACCATATGATGTACAAAGGCATTCGCTTTGATATCTACCACCACATAGGGACCGTGACGCGTGACGTTGATATGCATAACGTTACGCCACGGCGTTCGGGACTGACACTGCACCGCGCGGAACGAGGTGAAATCATTCTCGCCCAACAGGCATTGTGCCGCCCGATGCATCCGTTCGGCATCCAGCGGTTCGTAAAAGTGGGTAACACCTTTACTCAGTACCGCCGGACGCAGTCGATGATTGTAGATGATGTAGCGATAACGGCGAGCCGTAGCGCTAAATCGGGCGTGAAAATCATCGGGTACAGCTTTAACCCAACGCACGGCGATGTCACCAGGTAAATTCGCATTTACGCCTAACGTCCACGCAGCGTCTTTGCGTAACGCGGTGGTTTCAAAATGCACTACCTGCCCGGTGCCGTGTACCCCTGCGTCGGTTCGCCCGGCACAGAACACGGTGATGGGTTCGTTCGCTACCTGCGAGAGCGCCTTTTCCAGCTTTTCCTGCACACTGCGGACTTCATTCTGCCGTTGCCAGCCGTAATATCTGCTGCCGTCGTACTCAATACCCAGCGCAATTTTATAAACTGGCGGTTGTTGCTGGTCGGACATTAGTACAGGTACTCCTGCACCAGTTTTTCAGCGATCTTCACCGCCATCAGTGCCCCCCCAAAACGGACGTTGTCGGCCACCGACCAGAACTGGATTTGCTCTGGCATACCATAGTCATTACGAACACAGCCGACAGAAAGATGCGGAGAACCAGACGCATCGCCCACCTGCGTTGGGAATTCATTCTCTTCAGAAAGCACAATATCTTCGCTTTGGGAAAACGCATCACGCGCTTCTTCTGCCGCCAGCGGACGTAATGCTTCGAAGTTGACCATCTGAGCATGACCGTAAAATACCGGTGCCTGAACGACACTAGCCGAAATCATCAGCCCTTCGTCCTGCATAATTTTGCGCACTTCATCGACAATACGGCGCTCTTCACGTACGTTACCTTCGCGATCCGGTAGCAAGGGCAGCATATTAAACGCCAACTGACGACCAAAGAAATCATCTTCATCAATCGGAATACCGTTGAGCAATTTCGCGCTCTGCCCGGCTAATGCATCCACCGCTTTTTTGCCCTGAGCGGAGGCAGAAATCAGGCTGGTAACGCTGATGCGCGACAAACCGCCCTGATCGATTAACGGTTTCAGTGCAGCCAGTAACTGGCTGGTCAGGCTATCAGGAACAGCAATAACGTTACGGTTACGGTAGTCCGCCAGTACAAACGGATTCACGTCCGGCACCACCAGCGGAACATCAGGTTCGAGAGCAAACAGGCCGCTGCTATCAATGACCAGACATCCCGCGTTAGTGGCTTCTTCAACCCAGGCGGCGGTAGCTTCTTTACCTGCAACAAAAAACGCCAGTTGCGCCTGCGTCCAGTCAAAATCGGCAGCATCCTGCACGGTGATTGTCTTACCACCAAAACGCAGATGTTCACCTGCGCTTTCGTTACGTGCCAGTGCATAAATTTCCCCAACCGGGAACTGACGTTCAGCCAGCGTTTCAATCAGGGCTTCGCCCACAGCGCCAGTTGCGCCCAGGACAGCAATGTTCCAGCCTTCAGACATGGTGGTTTACTCCAGAAATAGCAAAACTCCCTGCCGATATTACAGCAGAGAGCATGAAGAAGAGATTAACGTGCCGGATGATGAACGGCGTTAAAACCCAATTTACACAGTAATGCCGCCGCGTTGGCGTCATCGCAAATCACATACAGAGACGACCATTCACGGCGTTCAAGGTAATTTTTGCGCAGTTTATCGAACTCACCCGGTATCCCGGCGACTTTACGCAGCGGTGCGTCATCGCGGCGCACATCATACACCAAATGCACCAGCCTTTTTAGCGTTGGCTGATCGAGCGAGCCATGCAGCGTAATACGGCCAAATTCTGGTGTTGGCAATAAGGTATCCAGCGCGATGTGCTGTTCATGACCAATAAACTTGCTATAAGCCTCAAACACTTGCGTGGTGCCACGCGCTTTACCTTCGAGGGTATAGCCCGCGATATGCGGCGTGCCGATATCCACTTTTTGCAGCAGCTCGACGTTGAGTTCTGGCTCGCCCTCCCAGACGTCCAGCACCACGCTTAACTTCTGGCCTTCATTCAGACAGGTCAGCAGTGCGGTATTATCGACGACTGCGCCACGGCAAGCGTTAATCAGAATCGTCCCCGGCTTCAGGCTGCGGATCAGTTTTTCATCCGCCAGATGCCGCGTTTTGTACGGACCATCTTTAAAGAGTGGTGTATGGAACGTCAGAATATCCGCGTGCTGAACCAGCTCATCAAGAGAACGGAAATCTCCCTCATCCCCACGATCGGCGCGTGGCGGATCGCAAAGCAAGGTTTTAATTCCCAACGCCTCCAGCCGCGCCTGTAATCGACGACCAACGTTACCAACTCCCACGATCCCCACGGTACGGTCATGCAGTGAAAATCCATCGCGTTCGGCAAGCATTAGCAACGACGAGAAAACATATTCCACTACCGCAATCGCATTGCAGCCAGGTGCGGCAGAAAAACCGATCCCTGCCTGCTGCAACCATGCCTCATCAACATGGTCGGTCCCCGCAGTGGCGGTGCCAACAAATTTTACTGATTTCCCCGTCAGCAGCGACGCGTTCACTTTCGTGACCGAACGCACCATCAACGCATCCGCGCCATCCAGTTCTGCGACTGGAATTGGACGCCCCGGAACCGCTTTCACCTCACCCAAACGGCTAAATAATTCGCGGGCATAAGGCATATTTTCATCAACAAGGATTTTCACGTTTGTGCTACCTGTATGAGAACGAGAGTTAACCGGACAAGTGTGCCATAATCTCGCGGCCAGGCATACTTGCGATGATTTCAGGTATAAGGATACGTAATGATACAACCTCTTTCAGGCCCTCCTCCTGCGCAACCACCAGGTCAGGGGGATAACCTGTCGTCTGGCGCAGGCAATCAGCCTTTATCCAGCTTGCAACGTACCGCGTTGGAAAGTTTGATGATCAAAGTGACTTCGCTGACGCAACAGCAGAGCGCAGAGTTGTGGGCCAATATAAAGCACGACATCGGTCTGCCGGGTGATTCACCTTTGCTTTCACGCCATTTCCCGGCAGCAGAACAAAACCTTGCGCAACGTTTGCTGTCTGCGCAAAAAAGTTATTCTGTCCGCCAACTTTTGGCCCAATTGGGGGAGTATTTACGTCTGGGAAATAATCGTCAGGCCGTCACGGATTATATCCGGCATAACTTTGGTCAGACGCCGCTAAATCAACTCTCACCAGAGCAATTAAAAACCGTCCTGACGCTACTACAGGAAGGGAAGATGGTTATCCCGCAGCCGCAACAGCGCCAGGCGACCGACCGACCTTTATTACCAGCGGAACACAATACGCTCAAGCAACTGGTCACCAAACTCGCGGCGGCAACAGGGGAACCCAGCAAACAGATTTGGCAATCGATGCTGGAACTTTCAGGGGTGAAAGATGGCGAGTTGATTCCGGCGAAACTGTTTAACCATCTGGTCACCTGGTTACAGGCTCGTCAGGCGTTAAGTCAGCAACACACTCCGACGCTGGAGTCACTCCAGATGGCGCTAAAGCAGCCACTGGATGCAAGCGAGTTGACGGTATTATCGACGTATGTTGAGCAAAAGTATGGGCTTTCAACACAATCAGCCCTGACGTCTGCACAGGCCGAAGATATCCTTAACCAGCTCTATCAGCGGCGGGTGAAAGGCATTGAACCGCGTGATATTCAACCGCTGCTCAATCCCTTTACCCCATTAATTGACACGATGAAAGAAATGTCAATGCGCCCCAGCCTGTGGATATTATTCGTCGTCATCATTGTGATGTTGATCTGGCTAGTGGGTTAACCCCGGCGAAACGACAGTATCGTCACAATAATCCCCAGCACCGCCGATATCGCCCCGGCAAGAAATACCGAAGAGTAGCCAAACGAGGTCGCCAGAACACCCGCCAGCGGCCCGGAAACACCGAGGGCGATATCCTGAAACGCGGCATAGCCACCGAGCGCTGTGCCGCGCACCTGGGAAGGAACGCGTTTAACCACTTCCACACCCAGGGCCGGGAATATAAGCGAACACCCAGCCCCGGTTAACGCCGCGCCCGCTAATGCGACCCACGCTCCCGGTGCCTGCCAGAGCATCAACAAGCCGGCCGTTTCTACCAGCAGAGAGACTATCGCCACTTTTACGCCACCAAAACGGTCTGGCATCCAGCCAAACATTACGCGCATTACGACAAATGCGCCGCCAAAGGCGGTGAGCGTAAAGCCCGCCATCGCCCATCCTTTGCTGGCAAAGTAAAGCGAAACGAAGGTCCCGATAACCGCAAAGCCCACGCCCTGAAGCGCCAGGCCCAGCCCAGGCTTCCAGATAAGACCGACGACACTCCACAGCGAGGGGCGTTCTCCCGCCAGAGCTGGTACTTTGCGCACCGTGCCATTGCAGGCCCACGCCAGCAACGGCAGTATCATTGTCGTAAGTGCCAGGACGGCAAAACCGTAATGACTATGGATCAGTAAGCCAAGCGGTGCGCCGACAGCCAGTGCGCCGTAAATCGCCATCCCATTCCACGACATCACTTTTCCGGAGTGTTTTGGCCCGACGATGCCTAATCCCCAGGTCAGAGCACCAGTCAGCAACTGACTTTCACCAAAGCCAAGGATCAAACGCCCGACGACCAGCAGGGCAAATTTAATCGGCGCAGAAACAGGTAAAAGCGCAGCCAGCAATAAAGCACCACCGGCCAGGCCACAGGATAACATGCCCTGAAGTGCTGAACGTTTTGCCCCATATTGATCGGCCAGCCGTCCGGCATAACCTCGTGTTAATACCGTAGCCAGAAACTGAATGCCAACGGCAATTCCGACCATGGTGTTGCCATAGCCTAGCTCATGATGGACAAAAAGTGGGATCACCGGCAAAGGTAACCCTACGGTCATGTAGGTCAAAAAAACCGCAAAAGCGATGCGAAAAAGCGAAAAATTGGCAGAAGATCGTGTTTCTGTTTGGCTTACAGCAGTCATGCATTACTCCAGAATGCAGCGCAAGGCGAAGAATTTCCCCGTCTTATCTCTCTGGTTTTCAGGGTTACAGTGCGTTGGAAGGGTTTAACGCGTACGTATTTTCAGCAGGATATCGACAAAGCAAGAAGTTTGCCTGGAACAAACAGCGATTGTCAATGATGTGAAAAAGGGAACCATCAGGCTCCCTTTTGCGTTACTGCCGAATGCGGAGCTGGCGCGTAATGTCGGATGCGACGCTTACGCGTCTTATCCGAGCTGCTCCAACCGACTCCGACATGTCGCAGAATTAATCTTTCAGCTTACGCATTACCAGCGTGGCGTTGGTGCCGCCGAAGCCGAAGCTGTTAGACATAACGGTGGTCAGCTCGCGATCGGTCGTTTCGGTTACGATGTTCAGTCCCGCAGCCTGCTCGTCCAGCTCTTCAATGTTAATGCTTGGGGCGATAAAGCCGTGTTCCAGCATCAGCAGAGAGTAGATTGCTTCCTGCACACCCGCAGCGCCCAGTGAGTGACCGGTCATCGCTTTAGTTGCAGAAATCGCCGGGCTATTATCACCGAACACTTCCCGGATAGCTGCCAACTCTTTCACATCGCCAACCGGAGTCGAAGTACCGTGAGAGTTCAGGTAGTCGATTGGGGTATCAACGCCGTGCATCGCCATCTTCATGCAGCGAACCGCGCCCTCGCCAGACGGAGCAACCATGTCTGCGCCATCAGACGTTGCGCCGTAGCCAACGATTTCAGCGTAGATGTGAGCACCACGAGCCAGCGCGTGTTCCAGCTCTTCAACCACCACCATACCGCCGCCGCCAGCGATAACAAAACCATCGCGGTGAGCGTCATAAGTACGGGAGGCTTTTTCCGGGGTGTCATTGTATTTGGTAGACAGCGCGCCCATCGCGTCAAATTCGCACGCCATTTCCCAGCACAGCTCTTCGCCACCACCAGCAAACACGATGTCTTGTTTGCCCAGTTGGATCTGCTCGACTGCGTTACCGATACAGTGTGCGGAAGTCGCACAAGCGGAGCTGATGGAGTAGTTAACACCGTGGATTTTAAACGGTGTGGCGAGGCAGGCAGAAACGCCAGATGCCATCGCTTTGGTGACCACATACGGGCCAACCGCTTTCAGGCCACGCGGGCCGCGCATTGCGTCAGCACCGAACACCTGGAAACGCGGGGAACCGCCGCCAGAACCTGCAATCAGGCCAACGCGCGGGTTATTCTGGTAAGCTTCCGGGGAGAGGCCAGCATCTGCGATTGCCTGCTCCATAGAAAGGAATGCATAGATGGATGCGTCGCTCATAAAGCGCACAACTTTGCGGTCAATGAGGCCAGTGGTATCCAGTTTTACGTTGCCCCAGACGTGGCTACGCATGCCGGAATCCTTCAGCTCCTGAGAGAAAGTGATCCCTGAACGTCCTTCACGCAGAGATGCCAGGACTTCCTGCTGGTTATTACCGATGCTGGAAACAATGCCCAGGCCAGTAATCACTGCACGTTTCATTCAATACCTCTGTAAGTCGCACATAGAGTAAGTTTCGAATGCACAATAGCGTACACTTGTACGCCGAACAAGTCCGATCAGACAATTTATAGAGAAATTTGCGCAGCCTGACACACATCGCTAAGATCGAGCCACCGCCTGTAAGACGAGTAACTTACGTGAAACACTACGCTATACAACCTGCCAACCTCGAATTTAATGCTGAGGGTACACCTGTTTCCCGAGATTTTGACGATGTCTATTTTTCCAACGATAACGGACTGGAAGAGACGCGTTATGTTTTTCTGGGGGGTAACCAATTAGAGGCACGTTTTCCCACACATCCACATCCTCTGTTTGTGGTAGCAGAGAGCGGCTTCGGCACCGGATTAAACTTCCTGACGCTATGGCAGGCATTTGATCAGTTTCGCGAAGCGCATCCACAGGCACAATTGCAGCGATTGCACTTCATTAGTTTTGAGAAATTTCCCCTCACCCAGGCTGATTTATCGTTAGCACATCAACACTGGCCAGAACTGGCACCGTGGGCGAAACAGCTTCAGGCGCAGTGGCCTTTACCCTTGCCCGGTTGTCATCGTTTATTGCTCGATGAAGGCCGCGTAACGCTGGATTTATGGTTTGGCGATATTAACGAACTCACCAGCCAACTGGACAATTCACTAAATCAAAAAGTGGATGCCTGGTTTCTGGACGGCTTTGCGCCAGCGAAAAACCCGGATATGTGGACGCAAAATCTGTTTAACGCCATGGCGCGTCTGGCACGTCCTGGCTGCACGCTGGCAACCTTCACGTCTGCCGGTTTTGTCCGCCGGGGCTTGCAGGAAGCTGGATTCACGATGCAAAAGCGTAAGGGTTTTGGGCGGAAACGGGAGATGCTTTGCGGCGTGATGGAACAGACATTATCACTGCCCTCTTCCGCACCGTGGTTTAATCGCACAGGTAGCAACAAACGGGAAGTGGCGATTATTGGCGGCGGTATCGCCAGCGCGTTGTTGTCACTGGCGCTGTTGCGGCGCGGCTGGCAGGTAACGCTTTACTGCGCGGATAACGCTCCCGCGCTTGGTGCTTCTGGTAATCGTCAGGGAGCGCTGTATCCGTTATTAAGCAAACACGATGAGGCGCTGAACCGCTTTTTCTCTAATGCATTTACTTTTGCCCGTCGGCTTTACGGTCAATTACCCGTTAAATTTAATCATGACTGGTGCGGCGTAACGCAGCTAGCCTGGGATGAGAAAAGCCAGCACAAAATCGCGCAGATGTTATCGATGGATTTACCCGCAGATCTGGCGATGGCGGTCAACGCAAATGAGGTTGAAAACATTACAGGTGTTGCGACAAATTGTGGCGGTATTACTTATCCGCAAGGCGGCTGGCTATGTCCGGCAGAACTTACCCGTAATGTACTGGAACAGGCGGAACAGCAAGGTTTGCAGATTCGTTATCAACATCAGTTGCAGGATTTATTGCGTAAGGATGACGGGTGGCAACTGACATTTGCAGATCATCAGCAGGTGATGCATAGCGTGGTGGTACTGGCGAACGGGCATCAAATCAGCCGATTCAGCCAGACGTCACCTCTACCGGTGTATTCGGTTGCCGGACAGGTCAGTCATATTCCGACAACGCCGGAACTGGCGAAACTGAAGCAGGTGCTGTGCTATGACGGTTATCTCACACCACAAAATCCGGCGAATCAGCACCATTGTATTGGTGCCAGTTATCACCGCGGTAGTGAAGATACGACCTACAGTGAGGACGATCAGCAGCAGAATCGCCAACGGTTGATTGATTGCTTCCCGCAGGCGCAGTGGACGAAAGAAGTTGATGTCAGTGATAAAGAGGCTCGTTGTGGTGTACGTTGTGCCACGCGCGATCATCTGCCCATGGTGGGAAATGTCCCCGATTATGACGCCACGCTCGCGGAATATACCTCGCTGGCGGAACAGAAAGATGAAGCGGTAAGCGCACCAGTCTATGACGATCTCTTTATGCTTGCTGCTTTGGGTTCGCGCGGTTTGTGCTCTGCCCCGCTGTGCGCCGAGATTCTGGCGGCACAGATGAGTGAAGAACCTGTTCCGATGGATGCCAGTACGCTGGCGGCATTAAATCCAAATCGGTTATGGGTACGGAAGTTATTGAAGGGTAAAGCGGTTAAGGTAGGGTAATCTGCTTTGGCATTGTTTGTCGGATGCGGCGTGAACGCCTTATCCGACCTACGTGTGACCTGTAGGCCTGATAAGACGCGGTAAGCGTCGCATCAGGCATGGTGCTCCAGACGCCACAACTTACTGCTGTGAAGCCTGCTGAAACAGGTGTTCCCACATATCGGTCACCAGCGCCTGATCGCGTGGCGACAATTCACCCGCACCAATCGCTTTCTCCAGACTCTGGCTAACGGTTGTATGCACCGCCTGGGCGGAGTGGTCATCACCACTTTCCAGTTCTGCGATGGCTAACGTCAGGTGGCCACGCAAATACCCACTGGCAAACAACTCATCATCACTGGCATGGTCAACCATACCGTCGATTAATGCCAGAATGCGTGATTCAAACTCCGCGATCATCTTCTTTCCTCATTGTAAACGTGGCGCTGGCTTCAGTTGAGCGCTTCCGGCCACGGGAACTGTTCCGCCGTAAGTTCCGGCGTGTGATAATAATTTCGTAATGCTTTTATGAAGCGTGCCGGACGTTCAGGAATACCGTTCGCCAGATAATCCATCACCTGCGCATGAACCCGTCGTTGGAATACCACACGATCCGGTTCGACGTCGCCTTCCAGGTTGTCGCAACTGACGTTAAACGGATATCCCGCCGCCACGCAGAACAACCAGTCAAGCGCCTGCGGCTTAACTTCAACATCTTCAAACTGGCTTTGCGTCCGGGCATCGCGTCCGTCAGGGCAATACCAGTAACCAAAATCAACCAGTTCACGGCGCGCTTTCCCGGCAATACACCAGTGCGAAATCTCGTGGATAGCACTGGCGTAAAAGCCATGAGCAAAGACGATTCGGTTATATGGAACTTCCGCATCAGCAGGAAGATAGATCGGTTCGTCGTCGCCTTTAATCAGACGGGTATTAAATTCATCGGCAAAGCAGCTATTAAAAATTTCAATCAACTGCTTGTAGTGGTGTGTACTGTTCATTAGTTCATCCCCAACCAGTGGAGGATCTCCTGTCCATGGCTATCATAAAGTAATTTGGCACTCATCACCGCCGAGACGATAACGATCATCGGGCGGATCAGTTTTTGTCCTTTGCTCAACACCAGTCTTGAACCCATACGCGCGCCGAGGAACTGCCCCACCAGCATCACGAATCCTGTCGCCCAAATCACTTTGCCGCCGAGAATAAACAGCAGCAGACCGCCGATGTTTGACGTTGCGTTAAGTAATTTGGCATGGGCGGTGGCTTTGGCGAGGTTAAAGCCGCACAGCGTAACGAAGGCCAGTGCGTAAAACGATCCGGCTGCCGGGCCAAAGAATCCGTCGTAAAAACCAACGCAGCCCCCTGCGACCAGCGCAAATGGCAGCCCATACATCCGACGCTGGCGATCTTCTTCTCCCAGTTTGGGCATCAGTAAGAAATAAAGACCGATACAAATCACCAGAATCGGTAAAATTTGCCGCAGCACATCAGCTTTAACATACTGCACCAGCAGTGCGCCGCTCATCGAGCCGACAAAGGTCATGGCGATATTGAGTTTCTGATCGCTTAAGCTGACGACTTTGCGGCGAATAAAGTAGATGGTGGCGGAAATAGAGCCACCGCAGGCTTGCAGTTTGTTAGTTGCCAGCGCGTTAGCCGGAGACATCCCCGCCGCCATCAATGCCGGAATAGTGAGTAACCCACCACCACCGGCAATCGAGTCGATAAATCCCGCCAGTATCGCGACAAAAAAGAGAACTCCCAGCAACAGCGGGGAAACCATAAACAGGCTATTAAACGTTTCCATTAGATCACGTGCTCATCCAGTAGCGCCTGGCAGGAAGGCGGCAACGGAGGCGGTGTCTTCTTCTCAGGCTTTGTTGTTCCCGGTTTTGGTGGTTCAAACCAGCTTTGCAGTTCTGCCCCGCAACCATCGCCCGGCGGTGGTAAAGGTTGGTCTTCACACTCCAGGCTATCGGCAGGACAACGTAATCGTACATGCATATGTGCGCGATGCTGGAACCAGGGTCGCACTTTCCGCAACCAGTCACGATCGGTGCCTGCATCAAGGCAAAGTTGTTGTTTTATCGCCGGATTAACAAAAATGCGCGTCACGTCTTTGTCCTGCGCAGCAAGTTTGATCAGACTGAAAATTTCCGGCTTCCACAGCGTTGGGACGACATGCTTGCCATCACGGGAAACCAAATCCAGCGCCTGCGGACGCAAAAGTTGCGCGGCGGTCCAGCGAGTTTTCGGCAGTTGCAGGAAGATATCGACATCCAGTCCGGTCTGGTGGCTGGCGTGGCCGCCGTTGAAACGCCCACCTGCGGGCATCCCCATATCGCCAATCAGCACCGTCCCCATACCCAGATTGTTCACCTGGCTACTCAGACGCTGGATAAACATCACCAGATCCGGATGACCGAAATAGCGACGCTGATCGGTACGCATCACCTGATAATGTTCGGACTGTATCGGTAGCGTGTCAGCGCCGACGATACAGCCATTGGAAAAACTGCCTATCGATTGTGCGCTACCCGGCACAGGTTGGGTAATTTTTTGCCACGGCGTTGCTGCCAGGCTGGTGCTACTGGCAAGCAGGGCCAGCAGCGCAATCGCAGTTTTGTTCATTTTTTACCAGCGTGGAATATCAGTCTTCACATCGGCATTTTGCGCCCGTTGTCGTAACAGGTGATCCATCAAAACGATTGCCAGCATCGCTTCAGCGATCGGCACCGCGCGGATCCCGACACAAGGATCGTGACGGCCTTTGGTGATCATCTCAACTTCTTCGCCAAAGCGGTTAATTGTACGCCCAGGCACGGTAATGCTGGAGGTCGGTTTTAGCGCCATATGGGCAATGATTTGCTGCCCGCTGCTGATACCACCGAGAATACCGCCCGCATGGTTGCTCTGAAAACCTTCTTTGGTGATTTCGTCACGGTTCTGGCTGCCACGCAGCGCCACCACGTCAAAACCGTCGCCAATTTCCACGCCTTTCACCGCATTAATGCTCATCAACGCGTGGGCGATGTCAGCATCCAGGCGATCAAATACCGGTTCGCCAAGTCCGGCGGGTACGCCACTGGCAACAACAGTCACTTTCGCACCGATGGAGTCGCCCTCTTTTTTCAGCGCGCGCATCAACTCATCTAACGCGTCGATTTTATCCGGGTCCGGGCAGAAGAACGGATTTTGTTCAACTTGCGACCAGTCTTTGATTTCCAGTGGAATGTCGCCCATCTGGCTCAGGCAGCCGCGAATTTCGATGCCAAATTTTCCGGCGAGATATTTTTTAGCAATTGCTCCAGCCGCAACGCGCATGGCGGTTTCACGGGCGGAAGAACGTCCGCCGCCGCGATAATCGCGCAGGCCGTATTTTTGTTCGTAGGTGTAATCAGCATGACCCGGACGGAAAACGTCTTTAATTGCGCTGTAATCTTGAGAGCGCTGGTCGGTGTTTTCGATCAACAAGCCAATACTGGTGCCGGTGGTGACACCTTCAAAAACGCCGGAAAGAATTTTGACCTGATCCGGTTCACGACGCTGGGTGGTATAGCGCGATGTCCCCGGGCGACGCCGGTCGAGATCGTATTGCAGGTCTGCTTCCGTCAGCGGGATGCCTGGCGGAACACCATCGACGATGCAACCGAGCGCAAGCCCGTGCGATTCACCGAAGGTGGTTACGCGAAAGAGTTGTCCAATTGTGTTTCCAGCCATCACGGCTCCGTTATTGTTGTGTTTGCATTTTTTACTCTAAATAATTCAAGTTGCAGGAAGGCGACAAGTGAGTGAATCCCCAGGAGCTTACAGAAGTAAGTGACTGGGGTGAACGACAAATCCGCATGGAGCGGATTTGAACGCTACTTGCAGCGGCCCCGTAAGGGGTGAGGCCCATGGATGGGCCGAATAACCCGCAGACGCAGCACATGCAACTTGAAGAATGACGAGTAAATTTAATCTTTATAAATACCAAAATGTTCTCGTGCCGCAATAAGCTGCGCTTTGGTGAGCATAAACACACCATCGCCACCGTTATCAAACTCCAGCCAGGTGAACGGAACATCCGGATATTGTTCCATCAGATGTACCATGCTGTTGCCGACTTCACAAATCAGTACACCATCATCAGCAAGATAATCCGCCGCGTTGCCGAGAATGCGACGTGTCAGTTTCAGGCCATCAGTGCCAGACGCCAGCCCCAGCTCCGGCTCGTGACGGTATTCGTTTGGCAGGTCGGACATATCTTCCGCATCGACATACGGCGGGTTGGTGACGATCAGGTCGTACTGCACTTTCGGCAAATCACGGAACAGATCGGAACGAATCGGTATGACGTTGTGGATCAGACCATGTTCTTCAATGTTCTGTTCGGCTACCGCCAGCGCGTCGGGAGAGATGTCCACCGCGTCGACTTCCGCTTCCGGGAAGGCATAAGCGCAGGCAATAGCAATGCAGCCACTACCGGTACACATATCCAGAATATGTTGCGGTTGCTTGCTGATAAGTCCGGCAAATTTATTGTTGATCAGTTCACCAATCGGTGAACGCGGCACCAGCACGCGTTCATCGACGTAAAATTCATGGCCGCAGAACCAGGCTTTGTTGGTCAGATAGGCAACCGGAACGCGCTCGTTGACGCGGCGGATCACGCGCTCAACAATACGGTGTTTTTCGCTGGAGGTCAGGCGGGCGTTGCGCATATCTTCCGGAATATCCAGCGGCAGGTAGAGCGACGGCAATACCAGTTGCACCGCTTCGTCCCACGGGTTGTCGGTGCCATGACCGTACCAGATATTTGCCGCGCTGAAGCGGCTAACCGACCAGCGCAACATGTCCTGAATGGTTTGCAGTTCATTTACTGCTTCATCAACGAAAATTTTATCCACGTATTCCTCCAGGGCATGGTCGCATTAATTTCGGCGGCTAGTTTGCCATGAAGATGACGATAAATCAGCATTCACGCGGCAATGACGCAGGAAAATTATGTTTTGGCCGATCGATTGCGCTACGAGTCGGGTAAACTGTAGGAAAAATAAAATAGAGATGCATAGATGAAAAAGAAAACAACTCTCAGCGAGGAGGATCAGGCCCTGTTTCGCCAGTTGATGGCGGGTACTCGCAAGATTAAGCAGGACACGATTGTCCATCGACCACAACGAAAAAAAGTCAGCGAAGTGCCGGTCAAGCGGTTGATTCAGGAGCAGGCTGATGCCAGCCATTATTTCTCTGATGAATTTCAGCCGTTATTAAATACCGAAGGCCCGGTTAAATATGTCCGCCCGGATGTCAGTCATTTTGAGGCGAAGAAACTGCGACGCGGTGATTATTCGCCGGAGTTGTTTCTTGATTTGCACGGCCTGACGCAGCTACAAGCCAAACAGGAACTGGGCGCATTAATTGCCGCCTGTCGCCGTGAACATGTGTTTTGCGCCTGTGTGATGCATGGGCACGGTAAGCATATTTTGAAGCAACAAACACCACTGTGGCTGGCACAGCATCCGCATGTGATGGCATTTCACCAGGCACCAAAAGAGTACGGCGGCGACGCGGCGTTATTGGTATTGATTGAAGTGGAAGAGTGGCTGCCGCCAGAACTTCCCTGACATTCAATACAACAAGAGCCACTTAAGTGGCTCTCTGAAAGTTGATATGCGATATAAACGTTGCGTAATTATATCGCTTTTGCCATTTTCAAATTACACGGGCTCATCTGCCAGTTAAATTCGCCTTTTCCGCTTTCATCAAGCGTTACGCTGGCAATAGCTGAAGTGGTAAACATAGGCGGCGTTTCGCCCGGACATAACTCGGCTACCAGATAACCGACTAAGGGTAAGTGAGAGATAACCAGTACCGACCCGACTCCCTCGTTGGTCAATGCCTGAAGATAAGCACTAACCAGACCGACATCGCCGCAGGGCGTCAATTCTGGCAGAACTTCGACACTGGATGGCAGTTCCATACAATCACCTACGACATCCAGAGTTTGCTCGGCTCGCAGGAACGGGCTCACCAGAACACGTTCGACTTCCACTTTTTGACCTTTCAGCCAGTTCGCCATCAGGCGAGATTCGTCACAACCGTTAGTGGTCAGAGGACGAACCGAATCACTGGCGGCATCGAGGGCTGCGTCGCCGTGACGCATGATAAAAACTTGCATATTGCACCGCTTTTGTTAACCAGATTCACCCGTCTTCTTTCATCTGAAACCAGAGAAAGAAGACGGTGGCCGGCATTGTGCCTTATCCATTCACCGAATGAAACGCTGTTTTTTACCTCAATGGCGTAAGTATAGTCAATATGCGTTTACATTTTAACCAGGACTCCACCATTCAGCGCGGATTCATATAGCTTTGACCTTCTTATTGCAGGTCAGTTGCAGTTGTTTTCCAAAAACTTTCCCCATGCTCACTCATCTCAAGTAAACGCTCGCAAGGGGTAAAACGGGAACCATATTGCGCGGCCAGTCGTTGCATTATTGCAACCACTTCGCCCGCGCCGAGAGAATCGATATAGCGGAACGGACCACCGAGAAATGGCGGAAAACCAATTCCAAATACTGCGCCAATATCCCCGTCTCGCACGCTACGGATAACCTGCTCGTCCAGACAACGTACTGCTTCATTCAGCATCAACATCACACACCGTTCAGCAACCTGCGGTGCGGACAGTCGCCCCTGCCCTTGCGCGCCAATCAACGGGTAAATGGCGGGATCAACCTGTTTTTTGCTTTTACGCCCTTTTTGGCGGTAAAGATAGAAACCCCGGCCATTTTTTCTACCTTTGCGATCGTCGTTCAAAATTGAAGAAACAACATTTGCAGGCGCACTAAAACGTTCTCCATAAGTTGCTTCCAGTACAGGAATAATTTTAGTCCCTGTGTCGATTCCTACCTCATCCAAAAGTTGGATTGGTCCCACCGGAAAACCAAATTTAACCAGTGCGGCATCAATGTGCTCAACACGCTCACCTTCGGTCAACATGCGGATAGCTTCATTAATGTAAGGTGCCAGAATGCGATTAACGTAAAATCCGGCTTTATCCTGCACCACGATTGGCGTTTTGCCCTGTTTTTTCGCCAGTTTTACCGTGGTGGCGAGGGTTTGCGCCGATGTCCCGGCGTGAGGAATGATTTCTACCAGCGGCATTTTTTCTACCGGGCTGAAGAAATGCAGGCCGATAACCTGCCCTGGTCGTGAGGCGTGAGCGGCAATATCGCTAATCGGTAAAGATGAGGTATTGGAGGCAAAAATTGTATGAGGGGCGCAGTTTTGCTCCACTTCCGCCACCATCTGTTGTTTTAATTCGAGATTTTCAAACACTGCTTCAATAATCAGATCGCGATGGGAAAAACCGTGATAATCCATAGAACCTGAAATCAGCGCCAATTGTTTGTCGCGTTCACTGGCTTTGATATGCCGGCGGCGCACTTTCCCCTCCAACTGATCCCAACTGTATTTCAAAGCATGATTTATGCCCTGGGCGTTGATATCTTTAATTCTTACAGGTAGCCCCGCTTTACCGGCTGTAACGTAAGCAATACCACCGCCCATCAAGCCACCACCTAATATCCCCACGCTATTTAATGGGGCGGGGGCAACATCGCTGCCAGGATCTTTCTTCACGTCGGTACTGGCAAAAAAGATATTACGCAGAGCCTGTGATTGCGATGTCATTGCCAGTTCGCCAAAGGCCCGTGCTTCAGCGTCATAACCGCTACTGGAGCCCTGCGCTAATCCTGTTTCGATAACCTCAAGAATGCGTTCTGTCGCCGGGTAGTTGCCCTGGGTTTTCTGTTCTGTTTTCTTGCCTGCCATTTTGAATAACAGCGCACGACCTAATGGCCCGGCCATCACTCGTTCACGAATCGGGAGAGTCCGAGAAACTGTACGCTCCTGCTTCGCCAGCTCTACAGCGGCTTCCAGTAAAATAGAATGCGGAACGACGTCATCCACCAGCCCCAGCTTTAACGCCTGCTTTGCCCGTAGTTGCTTGCCAGTGAGGATCATCTCTAGTGCTGTGCTGACGCCGATCAGGCGCGGTAAACGCTGGGTGCCGCCTGAACCAGGTAACAACCCAAGTTGTACTTCCGGCAAACCGAGCACGGTTTTAGGATCGTCTGTACAGATACGACCGTGGCACGCCAGTGCCAGCTCCAGACCACCGCCCAGGCAAGCGCCGTGAATGGCGGCAATAACAGGAACTGGCAAAGCATGAATTTCCGCCATCAACTGTTGGCCCTGCCGCGCCAGTGCTTCCGCTTCTTGCGCGGTTTTGCAGTTGCCAATCATGTTGATGTCTGCACCGGCAATAAAGTTGTCCGGTTTAGCGGAGATAAACACTACGCCTCGAAGTTCTTTATTTTCGCGGAGTTGTTTAATAATGGCGCGCACCTGCGAGGCAAACTCTGCCTTCAGGGTATTCATTCTTTCGCCGGGAACGTCAATGGTGATGACGGCAATATTGTCCAGACGTACATTGAGGGTAAAAGCCGATACCATTTCCATTATTCCGCCTCCAGAACCATTGCCGCACCAAGTCCACCTGCGGCACAGGCGGTCACTAAACCAAATCCACCGCCGCGACGGCGAAGTTCGTGTAATGTCTGGGTAATCATCCGCGCGCCGGTTGCCGCGAAGGGATGACCATAAGCAATGGAACCGCCAAGCACGTTAAATTTGCTATCGTCCACTTCGCCAGTGGCATGTGCACGCCCCAGCACATCGCGGGCAAAACGTTCGCTACCCAGCAACTGAATATTTGCCAGCGTCTGGGCGGCAAATGCTTCATGCATATCAATCAATGTCAGATCGGCCATCGTCAGGCCTGCTCTCTCCAGCGCCAGCGGCGTTGACCAGGCCGGACCGAGCAACATGTCCTGCCAGACATCAATAGCGGTAAACGCGTAACTGCGCAGATATCCCAGCGGCACCAGTCCTAATTCTTTCGCTCGCGATTCGGTCATCAGGATCACTGCCGCCGCGCCATCGGTCAGAGGCGTACTGTTCGCCGCAGTTACCGTTCCGTGTTTACGGTCAAATGCCGGACGCAGTTTTGCGTAATCAGCAAGCGTGGAATTACCGCGAATATTGTTGTCTTCCGCGAGGGGTTGTTTATAAGGAGGGATAAAGGCGGTCATCACCTCTTCTTTGAGTTTGCCTTCTGACCATGCCTGGGCAGCACGCTGGTGCGAACGGTGCGCCAGTGCATCTTGCTGTTCGCGGGTGATACCGTAGGTTTTCGCCATTTGTTCGGCGGTATCGCCCATTCGCAAACCGGTGGAATATTCCGCTACCGCAGGCGGAACAGGCATTAAGTCACGCAAACGCAAGCTGGAGAAGAGTTTAAGACGCTGGCTCAGCGTGCGGGCTTTGTTGACATCAACCAACACGCGCGCCAGTTTTTTACTGACGCCAATTGGCAATACCGAAGAGGAATCGGCCCCGCCAGCAATACCGGCGCGGATGGTTCCCGCCATCAGGCTTTCGGCCACGTTCGCAACCGCCTGGAAACTGGTAGCGCAAGCTCGGCTGACGCTGTATGCGTCGGTATGGACGTTCATTCCAGTGCCAAGAACAATTTCACGCGCAATATTGGGAGCCTCTGGCATTTGCACAACCTGACCAAAGACCAGTTGTTCAATCACTTCGGCGGGGATCTCACTACGTGCCAGCAGCTCACCGACGACCATCTTCCCCAAATCAACAGCGGGAATGCCATGAAAAGCCGTTGCCTGGCGAGCAAAAGGCGTACGTAACCCGCTAACGATGGCGATGCGATCGCCCTGGCGGGTAACCAGCGGTAAAACCTGACCCATAACACTCCCCTGTAAAAAAAGACATAAAGTGGTCTGACCTGATCATAGTCTTAACTATTTTTTTACATTTAGCCAAGTGGAGAAAAGGGAAAGTGGGAGCTATGACACAGAGAGAAAAGAAGAAGAGAAAATAAAACGCCCCTGCCAACAACCTGGCAGGGACGTATGTACCCGAGAGGAATTAACGCAGACCCAACTGGAAAATCAGCATTTCAGCTTCGCAGGCAAAAGTGAAATCAATATCCAGGCGAACACCGTCAGACTCTTCAGTGAAAGTCGGGGTGATTTTGCATGGTTCGGATTCTACGCTACGGGCTTTTTCAGTCAGCGCCGCCAGCGTTTGTTCTGCTTCTGCGCGGTTTGCAAACACGCGGCTGTAAGACGCGGTGCAATCGGAGTTGTCCATAATGGTGCCAACATCCATACAGCAGCAAACCGGGGTTTCATCAGCACTACATTTACTCATCGTTGATTTCCTCTGTATGTGCACCCAAGGTGCCAGATAAACGTTACGGATATTTTACGCTTCTGAAAAGTGCTGCTCCAGTTGTTAATTCTGCAAAATCAGATAAGTGACCGAAATCACACTTAAAAATGATCTAAAACAAAATTCACCTGGATGAATGAGTGCGCCACCTCCAAATTTTGCCAACTGGATCGCGTTTCTTAGATCATATTTGAAAAAATATAGAAACATACTTGCAACATTCCATCTGGTCAGACCTATACTCTCGCCACTGGTCTGATTTCTAAGATGTACATCAGCCCCTACACTTCGCGCTCCTGTTACAGCACGTAACATAGTTTGTATAAAAATAAATTATTGAGGTTATGGTCATGAGCCAGAAAACCCTGTTTACAAAGTCTGCTCTCGCAGTCGCAGTGGCACTTATCTCCACCCAGGCCTGGTCGGCAGGCTTTCAGTTAAACGAATTTTCTTCCTCTGGCCTGGGTCGGGCTTATTCAGGGGAAGGCGCTATTGCCGATGATGCTGGTAATGTCAGCCGTAACCCCGCGTTGATTACCATGTTTGACCGCCCGACTTTTTCTGCGGGTGCGGTTTATATTGATCCGGATGTGAATATCAGCGGAACTTCTCCGTCTGGTCGTAGCCTCGACGCGGATAACATCGCACCTACAGCATGGGTTCCGAACGCACACTTTGTTGCGCCGATTAACGACCAATTTGGTTGGGGGGCTTCCATTACCTCTAACTATGGTCTGGCGACAGAGTTTAATGACACTTATGCAGGCGGTTCTGTCGGTGGTACAACCGACCTCGAAACCGTGAATATGAATTTAAGCGGTGCCTACCGCTTAAACAACGCCTGGAGTTTCGGTCTTGGTCTTAACGCCGTCTATGCTCGTGCAAAAATTGAACGTTTTGCAGGTGATCTGGGGCAACTGGTTGCTGGTCAGATTATGCAATCTCCCGCCGGACGGACACCACAGGGACAAGCGCTGGCTGCAGCCGCTAATGATATTGAAAGTAACACCAAAATTGCTCATCTGAACGGCAACCAGTGGGGCTTTGGCTGGAACGCCGGGATCCTGTATGAGCTGGATAAAAACAACCGCTACGCGTTGACCTACCGTTCTGAGGTAAAAATTGACTTCAAAGGTAACTACAGCAGCGACTTGCCAATTGGCCTGAATAACTACAATCTCGGTTTGCCTGGTGCTACAGGTGGCGCAACGCAGTCGGGTTATCTGACGCTGAACCTGCCTGAAATGTGGGAAGTGTCTGGTTATAACCGTGTTGATCCGCAGTGGGCGATTCACTATAGCCTGGCTTACACCAGTTGGAGTCAGTTCCAACAACTGAAAGCAACCTCAACCGGTGGCGACACGCTGTTCCAGAAACATGAAGGCTTTAAAGATGCTTACCGCATCGCGTTGGGTACAACTTATTACTACGATGATAACTGGACCTTCCGTACCGGCATTGCCTTCGATGACAGCCCAGTTCCGGCACAGAACCGTTCTATCTCCATTCCGGATCAGGACCGTTTCTGGCTGAGCGCAGGTACTACTTATGCATTTAATAAAGATGCTTCTGTAGATGTCGGCGTCTCTTATATGCACGGTCAGAGCGTGAAGATCAACGAAGGTCCATATCAATTCGAGTCTGAAGGTAAAGCCTGGCTGTTCGGGACTAACTTTAACTACGCGTTCTAATAACACGTTAGCTTAATAAGAAAAAAGGTGAGTTTTACGACTCACCTTTTTTATTTGCATCTTATTCAGAATCGATATCTTTTAAATCATCCTGAATCGCTTGCGCGTTCGGGTTTTCCTGCGGTTTGAGTTCGCCGCCATTGGCGATGAAATCATGACGCTGGAAGTAAGCCTCGCGAACCATAATATAAGGATCGGACGACTGACGAAGCAGACCGTCGGAATCCAGCAACTGCGCACGGGTTTCGATCCCTTCAAGCGTCCATTTACCCACAGACATCGGCCAGGTCAACCAGGAAAGTACCGGGTAAAGAGCATCTGCCATATCACCGCCGTCATCACGCAGCGTGAAACTACCGTAGAACGGTAACTGAACATACGGCCCATAGCCCACGCCATAGTGACCGAGCGTACTACCAAAACGGTGAGGTTCAGTACGTTGCAGCTTCGGATTCGCCATCCCCGCAACATCAATAAAGCCGCCCATCCCCAAAATGGTGTTCAGGAAAAAGCGGGTAAAGTGAACCATCCCCTGATAAGGGTCGCCCTGCAGGAAATAGTTAACCATCACCGCAGGTTCTTCAAGGTTGCCGGTAAAATTGCTCAAACCGTTACGCGCCGGTTGCGGAACATAATCACGCCAGGCGACAGCTACCGGTCGAACCACATACGGGTCTAACACATTGAAGTTAAAATTGTACATGGTGCGGTTGAACCCTTCTAACGGGTCTGAACGCCCTTGCTGATCTGTACCGGAACTCGCACACCCCACCAGAAGCGTAGTTCCCAGAGCAAGCGCCGACAGGCGAAGCTTCATAAATGTCTCCCTGTTTTTTATGGCTTTTTATGGCTTATGCAGTTTGCCATCCATGACGGAACGATACCGTATCCGCCTGTTTAGGTGTGGGCGATTGTAGCAGCACGTCAACTGATGTCCAGACGCCCTGAAATGCTGATTTGATCATAGCCTGGTAATCGCCGCCCTGTAGGCTACTTGATTCCGTAGAAACAGAAAAAGGCAAACGCGGCCTTTTATACATTTTCAGAGTAACTCCCGCCAGTTGCGAGCAAAAAAGCCGCTACGCTTTAGCTATGCGTGCTAATTCAAGAGACGACACCATGGATAACGACAAAATAGATAAACACAGCGACGAACTTGAAGTAGAGAGTGAAGAAAAAGAACGCGGGAAAAAAATAGAAATAGATGAAGACCGACTCCCCTCCAGAGCGATGGCTATTCACGAGCATATCCGCCAGGACGGCGAAAAAGAGCTGGAACGCGACGCAATGGCGCTACTGTGGTCAGCTATTGCTGCGGGCCTGTCGATGGGCGCTTCGCTACTGGCAAAAGGTATATTTCATGTCGAACTGGAAGGTGTACCGGGGAGTTTTTTGCTGGAGAATCTGGGTTATACCTTTGGTTTTATTATCGTCATTATGGCTCGCCAGCAATTATTTACTGAGAATACCGTAACTGCGGTACTACCGGTAATGCAAAAACCGACTATCGGCAACATCGGCTTACTGATGCGGTTATGGGGCGTCGTGTTGCTGGGTAATATTCTTGGAACAGGTATTGCGGCGTGGGCGTTTGAGTATATGCCTATCTTTAATGAAGAAACCCGCGATGCGTTTGTCAAAATCGGCATGGATGTAATGAAAAACACCCCCAGCGAGATGTTTGCCAACGCGATTATCTCCGGCTGGCTGATAGCCACAATGGTATGGATGTTCCCTGCGGCAGGAGCGGCAAAGATTGTGGTAATTATATTAATGACGTGGCTTATCGCCCTGGGTGACACCACTCACATCGTCGTGGGTTCTGTAGAGATCCTCTATCTGGTATTTAACGGCACGCTGCACTGGAGCGATTTCATCTGGCCATTTGCGCTACCTACTCTGGCGGGGAATATTTGCGGCGGCACTTTCATCTTCGCGTTAATGAGCCATGCACAGATCCGCAACGATATGAGTAACAAGCGTAAAGAAGAGGCCCGCCAGAAAGCAGAATGTGCGGAAACTATTAAGAAAAATGATAAAAACCCGGTGTAAGTGGCGAGGGTTTAAGCAATCGAGCGGCGGTGTACTTACTCCGCTGTTTAATAGCGGTTATACTCATGCCGCATTGTCCTCTTAGTTAAATGGATATAACGAGCCCCTCCTAAGGGCTAATTGCAGGTTCGATTCCTGCAGGGGACACCATCCCGCCGTACACCAACGTCTACCATTGTCTATAAATCCCATGTAACCATATAAAAATAAAGAGTTTTTATTCTCATGACGTCCATTGCCGTCTATTGAAATCAAGTAAATCTATGGGGCATAATTGGGGGCATTGCTGGTTCGATTGTATATGTGCCCCCAATATGTCCAGAAATACCCTCAACAAATTAACAGACCGTCAGTGCAAAGCAGCTAAGCCACGAGACAAAACTTATAAATTGTCTGATGGTGGTGGTCTTTATCTTGAAGTATCCCAGACCGGGTCGAAGTATTGGCGAATGAAGTATCGCCGCCCATCAGATAAGAAAGAAGACAGACTTGCTTTTGGTGTATATCCAACCATTAGCTTACAAGACGCCAGAGAAAAACGAGACAACACCAAAAAGTTGTTAGTCAAGGGGATAGATCCCAAAGCTGAGCAAAGAGCAGCAAAAGCAGAAGAAAAAGGTGCATTCACTTTTGAGACAATAGGACGTCAATGGGTTGAAAGCCACCAGATGTGGAACGAAGCCCACAGAAAACGCGTACTTAGAAGCCTTGAAATGTATATTTTTCCTCACATTGGCAACTCGGATATTCGCAAACTGGAGGCGATGACAATTTTACCTTTGTTTAAGAAGGTAGATGACGCAGGGAAACACGATACAGCTAACCGACTTAAACAACGAGTAAAGGACATCATACATAGTGCTCGTCTGAGCGGCATTAAGACAGAAATTATCACGAATGATCTCGATGTCCGGTTAATGCAATATGAAACTAAGCATCATGCCGCATTACATCCCAGAGACCTACCAGACTTTTTCACTCGATTGGGAAGTTTTAGAGGTAATCCTCTTACCCGCCTTGCCATTGAGCTAACCATGTTGACCTTTGTTCGTTCAAGCGAGTTAAGGTTTGCCCGTTGGAAAGAGTTTGACCTTGATCGGGCCGAGTGGATTATCCCTAAAAAAAGAGAGCCTATCGATGGTGTGAGGTTTTCCACCCGTGGCACAAAGACGGGAAAAGACGAACATATCGTGCTTCTTAGCCGTCAGGCTGTTTCTATTGTAAAGCAGTTGAGAGAACTAAGCGGAAGCTACGATGTTGTGTTTCCGAATGAAAGAAACACCAAAGGCGTGATGAGTGAAAACACAGTAAACAAGGCATTACGTTTAATGGGATATAACACGCAAGAGGACGTAACTGGACATGGATTCCGTGCCACAGCTTGTAGTTCCTTGATGGAGTCCGGTTTGTGGCAGGAAGACGCAGTAGAGCGCCAGATGAGCCACAAAGAATATAAAGACGTTAAAAGAGCCTACAAGCACAAGGCTGATTACTTAGAAGAGCGCAAACTAATGCTTCAATGGTGGGCAGATTATCTGGACGCCAATCGAGAAATACATATAAGCCCTTACGAGTTCGGTAGGAGAACACGCCGTGACTAAGATGACAGGACTAGATGCGTTTTATAACGAGTCAGAAGATAAAATCTGGTTTGGTAATCTGATCAGCGAACTTGCAAGACTAAACAATGAAAATGAAAGAGTGATAGCTGCCGCTATCTTAAGTAACTACAGATTGAGCAAGACTAAACCAGATACTTTAGGGGGGCTGGGCTTTTATCAGTTCGATTGGGTATCTGGTTTTACGACTAATGAAGACTTTGAAAAGCAGTGTGTGGAGTTTTTAGGTCTTCTGGCTATGGGGCATGAATACAGGGAGAGCCCGATACCGGGGGAAGAAGGGACTTTCAACGTTAGGAAAGGAGAAGACTTTTTATATCACGATGATGAGGATGATTGGTATGGGTCTTACGATTCGTTTTATTTCAAGCGGTCCGAGCTTGTGAGCTTCTTCCCAGAACTGGAAGATCACAACATTGATGAACCGATAGCAGAGGAAACAGAAAGTGGGTCGCTCCCCAGTGACTGGCGCGGCAAAAACACCGCCTGGAAAATGATTGCTGGGCTGGCGATTGCTTTATATGAATCCAGCGAGGACGTTAGAAAGAATGGAAAGCTCAACCAGTCCGCGGTGTGCGAGAAAGCAGCAAACAACATCGCAAAGTACAGTGAAGAATACAATGATGCTGGCATGACCATGGATAATCTAAGAACGCTTCTAAAAAAGACTTTGCAGCGGCACGCACCCAATTTTTTGGGAAAGATAACCAAGTAAAATAATTGATGTTCCCAAATTGGCTGGAGAGACGAAAACAAACGCCCAATTTGGGACAATTCCTTTCCCGAAAACTTTTTCTCCAAACTCACAGAAAACTTAAAAAAACAATGATTTACTATCTCACATAGTCAAGCAACGTATTACGAGGTAGATATGAAAAAGTCGCTGATTCGGCTATCTGAGGTTTTGAAACGCACTGGCTATAGCAAGGCGTGGGTATATGCTCTGATGAGCCGAGGACAATTCCCCCAATCAGTCAAGATTGGTTCTCGTGCAATAGCTTTTATTGAAAGCGAGATCGATGACTGGATCGATCAACGTATAGCCGAATCGCGTAGCAACTAAAGAACAGAAACAAACAGGATACAAACAATACGTTATTAGGTATTAAGAATGCAGTTGAAACCTACCAATCAAAAACTGAACGTAACCCATGTTGATTTTGAAACCTTCGCGGCACTGATTAGATCAGAGCCACAAAAGGTGAGCACCAGCACCTGGGTTTATGATGTGAAATCCACCAGCGGTGGAAAAGCTATCGGCATTGCCTCTGGCGATGATTACTTAGTAATAGATCTGATTTAATCGCACAAAAATTGTAGAGTAATTTGGGGAGACAGGAAGTCTCCCCCGTATTGCATTTTGGTACAACAGTAAGGGAATAAAATGATTAATTACCTGACCGCTAAAGACGCAGCAGAATATCTTGGCGTATGTCTGTCACGCTTCTATCAGTTAAAGCGATATATCCCAAGCTTTCCTCCCTATATAAATCAGACCATCAATGGACGCAAGCGCCGGGTGTGGCTTGCCTCCAGCCTTGATCAATTTGCCGACAGATTTCTGGGGGGACGAAAATGAGCACTCTTACACGCTCTCAGGTCGCCGCGAATATACGCGATAGCCTACTAAGTGGCAGGAAGCTTACCCCAAAGGAGTTTGACGACATATTAAGGAAAGCCGGAAATCACGAACGTAGTCGCGTTTTAACGCTGTTACGCAACGATTGGGGAATTCCTGTTGAGCAGTTTAAAACAGGGGCGTATCACGTCACAGAACGCAATTTAGAAGCATACCACAGCGATAAAGACGAAACATTGAAGATCTGGAGGACGAACGCCAGATATGTAAAGACATTGCGTAAGGTAAACATAACGTTGTCGTTGTTGCGTGGGCTGGTGGGCAAAGTGCCTGAAGACACGCTTAGAACTGTTTACAAGGGTATTGAAACCAAATACCTGTGATTGACAAAGCAGAAAGCCGACTTTGCGAGAGTCGGCTTTGAATCAATTGAAATATATGAACTTTACACATGGAATTATACGATAAAGACGCGAGTCTATCCACAAAATCACAAGCCGTAATCAATCACATCAATGGTCGCACATTAGCTTATGTGAAATCAGTTACGCACAAACGTAATGAATTAAAGGCGGAGAATAAACGCCAATCATCAAAGGCTAACCAATGCATACCACCAGCCTGGACAAAGAAGAAATGGCGTACAATGAGACGAGCTTTGTTTACTCTGGATGTCGAATCAACTAGTGGTATCCCCTACTCCTTTACCTTCAGACCCGTTAAGGGAACAACGCCAGAGAAATTCAACAAAGCGTTAAAGGCACTTACCAGATGGTTGACTTCGAAAGGCAATCAGTGGGTTTACGTCATGGAGTGGGCTCAACACCAGTCAGAGCCGCATGTACACGCAATAATCATGGTGAACGAAAGAAGCATTAATGGGCAAGCTGGCAAAATTGTCAGCAAATGGGTAACACTGGCAAACAATGCAATCCCATCAAATGTTCCTCCCCAGTGGGATCTAGATTTGAAAGGTCAGCAATATTCAGAGCCTACAAAGTGTATAGGTAAACAGATTGATTACATGGCAAAGCCCGAAACTAAGTTAAATGACTTTAATAGAGAGGCGAGCAAGAGCCTATATGATTGGTCAGATGCCACCGTTTGGGGTTATTCGAATGGCTGGGCGCGGCATGAGATAAAAAAAGAAACACTTTCTATCACTGGCTTTCATGCTGTAAGACGCATACTAAAAGCCATTCAGGCATCAAGGAAAGACAACTACAAAGTTAAGCGACAGATACAGCGTACATTGAAACGACAAGACATAAATCGCTCACCAATCACCCCGTTCCAAGCACCGTTAATTAGCAAACACGATTGGGATTTATCAGTGATAGCGGTCACCAAAGAGGCAGAGACAGAGCGCAGGGAGTTACTATCCTCACAGACAATAAACTCGAACAAAGTACAAACCCACCCGCTGTTAAGGATGTTAAGAAAAGCACGAGTGAGAGCATCCAGAGCCAGAAGAGAAAGCGGAGGTTATGACCATTACTACTAGTAGTGACAGATCGTGACATGGCAGTGCAAAAAACGACCAATAATAAGAGAGATATGCCTGCCAAACCGCCAAAAGCGCGGAGCGCGGCAAACGCCGCGAGAGGCGCAAGAAGGCGAACCTATCCATTGAAACGGTCAGAAGAGCGCATCGCGCTCGACGACCGAAGTCCCCACTAACACCGTAAACGAAAGATCAAAGTCTTAGAAAAAAATGACGTTTCTTTGATGGACTTCCATCCGTAAAAATCAAATTTTGAGAAAAAGTACTTATAGAAATTAATCGCTCTATAAGGATAAGTTGACGTTAGTTTAAAGTGATAAAACATTAAATAAAAAACGTAAAATCAAATACATAAAATAAGTCACCAAGGGATCATTTTCAGAAAACAACGTCAACGTAACGTCAACTCTGTAAGCACTTTTTTGGTCACTTTTTGGGTTGAATGTAAGTAAAAATCCCCAGCAGTGAAATTTGAGCGCGTAAGCACAATTCTGAGGGGCTTTTTGTCTGTAGGTTAGGCAGTGTAACTAACAATACAAGAAGTTAGCTCTGACTAACTATTTAATTAATTTTTCAATCTAATTGCGTTAGATATTATACCCTAACGCAATATTTTTAATTCAATAATGCCTGTAAATTGTTATTACTTATAATTATACATTTAACTATATCTACATTGGCTGCTTCCAATTACTACTTACGTAACGGAATCTCGGATCCTCTGTTTTTGGCTCGGTATAATAAGAATCATCAATAGTAAAGTTCGACGCTAATTTATCCCGAAGCCCACCTAAACGTTCAATGCTTGTTAGTTCGTTAGTAACATCCTTGAAAACGGTAGAAAATGCTTTATGTTGTTTAGACTTCATAAATTCAGGAGTGCTCAGTGCAAACTCTTTATCAGGCAAACCTGGAATACCCACGAGTCCTGTCAATGAATTTATACATTTTATCAAAAAACTGCCTTGAATACCTTGATTTGATGGAACACCGTAGCTTCGTTTAATATCTCCAGATATTTTATCTAAATCACTTAGTAATTTTGTTACTTTTTTATTTCCTGCACTTATCCCCGATTCATCGTAGGTCACATGAATCTCTCGGATTACATCTCGACACGTACGAAAATGATCATGTGTTCTAAGCTCTAAAGCTGAATTGATAACTTGAGAGACATTTCCTGTTTCGTTTGCTAGCCATGCAGAAAATATTGGTAAATCTAATGAAATAGTAGATGTGCGTCCATGATCTACAATTTCAGATCTTGCAGTACTGATTTTATCAGACAACGATTGCACCAACCTTGCAGTATAATCATGACCAAAAGCACCTGTTTTTTTCATCCAATGCAATTGATATGCATGCCTTATTGGATGAATAAATGAGTCTGCTTTAAAATGCTTAGCAATGACGCTGTAATAAATAGATTTATATGCCAGCCAATTTAGCGATGCGATAAACATTTCAAGTGAACGAGTCATACCTCCTTTACCGCGAGTAGATTTTTCCCTTTCTAGTTCAAATTCACGCTCAGTATATTCATGTCCAGATGAACTCACTAGCTTCACATCGGTTGACCAGTACCCTTTCGTATCAGAAGCATCTGATAATTCATTAAAAATCGATGCACTTAGTTCACTATATTTCGCATATTCAGGAGTACCGGGCTGACCAAGCATTTTCATTGTTAAGTAATACACGCTAGACCGAAGATCCCATGTGCAAATCATATTCAGCTTAAGCATCTCTACAAGTTGCCTAAAATCATCGTCAACAAACTCCCCACCTCTAATTTCGGGAGTAATTTGCCGAGATTCAACTTGTGCTAACTGATCAAGTTCACTGAGTTGAAAATCACTTTCAGATACAAATTTAATAAAGTCAAATTTAGCAATGCGTTTATCTCTATATTCTTTTTTATAATTATCTACACAGATCAGGGTATCGTAAAAAAGTATCGCTTGAATAAGATTTTCAAAAGCGACTAAATCTCCGTTAATAGTATCTGGATTCTTAACAAGAATATCACCCAGTGTTCTTTCGACTGCTGTTAACGAAGCATTATCAATCAACGCATAAGACATTAAACTACCTCCATTAGATAATATCTAATAACATTATATTTCAATTAGGTTTAAAAATTGTGATACTTATGACAGATTTGAGTGACATTTTATCAATCTACTGATTTTGATGGTGAAATTTATTAGATGGTATGCGTAGTGCTACGGGAGAAATGAGAAACGCGCCCAGCAATGGCGCGTCCTTTCTTAAGCAAGTTGGCTAGTATCTATAGCATCCATCCAATCAGGAGCAATTCCCAAACGTTCCGCGAACTCTTCATTGGTCACGTCTTCCATTGAGAGACTAGCCAGACAATCGTTAATTTCAGGATAGACGGGGGAAAGTAATAGGTATTCCCTCAACTCATTCAGGTCTTTTTCCATCTTAACACTCCTTGTTAATAGACCGTCGAACAATGGTACAGATTTGTACCATTCCAAGTACTGGCAAGCAACCCCACCAGCACAACAAATTATCTCATACGGTAAAAACGGTGTCGTGCTGTTTCTTTCGGCTAGCTCAATATATCACCTTAAACACCAGTCGTTATCATTGTCTCAATTGGGTATACCGTAATGACAAGGTGACACAAAGTCTCAATAGGGTTTTCTAGGAACATTTTGACTACACAAAATGCCTTATGTATCATTTGCACTTAAATTCACAACCCTATTGAGACAATGCAATGAACGTTAGAATTTACTGCCGAGCATCAACTGAGGGGCAACACGCTGATCGAGCACTTACCAGCCTACGTGAATTTTCAAAATTAAAAGGCTGGCAGATTGCTGGAGAGTACATAGAAAATGCTAGCGGGGCGAAGCTTGAGCGCGTAGAGCTTATGCGGCTATTGTCTGAAGCCCAGCCCGGCGATCTGTTGCTAGTGGAAGCTATAGATCGTCTGAGTCGCCTAGAACATAGCGCATGGGTTGAACTGAAAGATACACTCAACCGGAAAGGGTTAATCATCGTATCAATGGATTTGCCAACGAGCTGGCAGATGGTAGAGATGGCAGGCAATGACCTAACCAGCGGCATCCTGAGAGCCGTAAATGCCATGTTGATTGATATCCTTGCCACAATGGCGCGACAGGATTACGAAACACGTCGTAAACGCCAACAGCAAGGCATTGAGCGAGCTAAAAGCGAAGGAATATACATTGGCAGGGAGAAAAATCAGGAAGCCCGAGAGATCGTTAGAGAGATGTTGGAGCAAGGAGTAAAACCTGAACTCATCATGAAGGCAGCAGGAATCAGCCGAGCGACTTACTACCGTATAAAAAGTGAGCTATCAGTCGTAAAATCAGAATAACCTTTGAAAGGTCGTCAGGCTTGTTTCATCTACTAAAAGCCAGCATTTCTGACCACAATACCTGGGGGCACCTACTGGGGCACCCACCAAAATCGAAAGATAAATAAGTTATAATTCAATCTGTTAGTTTACTTTTCGATTCCTGCAGGGGACACCATATCTCCCCCTCATTACCGCCTTCCATACCCCACCATAAAGCGGATCATCAAGCCACAAGCCGGGGCAAGAAACATAAATATCCCCGTTGCCAGCTCATTACCGCCAGTTAACCACATAGTGAAGTAATAAATGAGTGCGGCAAGGATCACCATGCCAAAAAAAGAAGAAACGGCAGATGCTATATTCAGTACCTGACCGATATACCCACTAACACAGACAATGCAAAGCGCGAGAAACATCCATAAATAAATCATAGCTCAACCTCCTGCCGTGCTAAAAAACCTGTAACTTCAGTTACTTTTATAGTAAGACAATCCTTATATACTTGCAATTTATGCAACAATTTATCAACATTCTTCTCTTACCCGACCAGCAGTGGAGTTAAAACAAGGTGTTACAAACGGTTCTTTGTCAGGTGGAAAAATATTTATTCAGCATGATTAATAAAAAGTGGCTGAAAACGATCTGCCAGTGTTACAGTAGAAGTACCGCATTCATGCTCCTCGTGGTTTTGTCCTGGCTAGTCTTTACACTCTTTACAGGAACCATTGTCGTACATGATGGCCTAATATATTGAGTGTACCGCTGTCGACATGGAATCTTCTGCGATACAACAATTAGTATCTACAGAAGGTAACTATGTTTCCACAACGCAAATTTTCCCGCGAGTTTCTCCATCCTCGCTACTGGCTCACGTGGTTTGGTCTTGGCGTACTCTGGCTTTGGGTACAACTTCCTTATCCTGTTCTGTGCTTTCTTGGCACACGTATCGGCACGATGGCCAGACCATTTCTGAAACGTCGCGAATCCATCGCGCGTAAAAACCTTGAACTTTGTTTCCCGCAGCATTCTTCTGAAGAACGCGAGAAGATCATTGCCGAAAACTTTCGCTCGCTTGGTATGGCGCTGGTTGAAACCGGAATGGCGTGGTTCTGGCCCGATCGTCGCGTGCGTAAGTGGTTTGATGTCGAAGGCCTGGATAACCTGCAACGCGCACAAATGCAAAATCGTGGCGTAATGGTCGTCGGCGTACATTTTATGTCGCTGGAACTGGGTGGCCGCGTAATGGGACTTTGCCAGCCAATGATGGCAACTTATCGTCCGCATAATAACCAGTTGATGGAATGGGTGCAGACTCGTGGTCGCATGCGCTCTAACAAAGCGATGATCGGCAGAAATAATCTGCGCGGTATTGTCGGCGCTTTGAAAAAAGGTGAAGCCGTATGGTTTGCCCCCGACCAAGATTATGGTCGTAAGGGTAGCTCCTTCGCCCCGTTCTTTGCGGTAGAAAATGTCGCAACAACCAATGGCACCTACGTATTGTCTCGCCTTTCAGGTTCCGCCATGTTGACTGTGACAATGGTTCGAAAAGCCGATTACAGCGGATACCGTTTGTATATCACCCCAGAAATGGAAGGTTACCCGACTGATGAATGTCAGGCTGCCGCTTATATGAACAAGGTTATTGAGAAAGAGATTATGCGTGCACCGGAGCAATATCTCTGGATCCACCGCCGCTTCAAAACACGTCCGGTGGGTGAAGCGTCGTTATACGTTTAACAAACGACCCGTTCTCTTTCCCTCTTCAAATTAGCCACAATAACTCAATGGTTTTTATGGCTTTTTTCTTAAGGCTTTTCCCTTCGCTAAATCGTGAATTATTACTGGCAGAAATTAAACTGTCGTCGATATGAGACACTCGTAAGTTACTAAAAGTAAATAAGAAAATGCCACTTGTTTCAATTTAGTTTTAGGCGTACATTAGCGCCGTCTCGAGCAAATCAGCTCAGAATTCTGGGATGATGCCCACGGCAAAGCTGAGGACTTTTAAGGTCGTTTTGCCCGGTGTCAACTCACTGTACCAGATGTAGTGAAGTCATTCAGGCGTAACAGTAATTACGCGGAGAGATGTAAAGTGAAATATTTCTTTATGGGCATTTCTTTTATGGTCATCGTTTGGGCCGGTACTTTTGCCCTGATGATCTAAAAGCAAACTGTGCAATGAAAAACAGGAGCCGTCTGGCTCCTGTTTGCTTTTCTGAGAATACATTTATTCGCCGTTTTCGTGAATATGTTTACTGCTGGCTGGCAGTAAGCCATCAGCGCGGAACATTGCTTTGATGCCTCTGACAGCCTGACGAATGCGGTCACGGTTTTCAATTAACGCAAAGCGTACATGGGTGTCACCGTAGTCACCAAAACCGATACCCGGCGAGACGCAAACCTTCGCTTCATTGAGCAGCTTTTTGGCAAATTCCAGAGAGCCCATCGCTGCATATGGTTCCGGGATTTTTGCCCAAACATACATTGAGGCTTTCGGTATTTCGACCATCCAGCCCGCTTCATGCAGCCCTTTTACCAGCACATCGCGACGGCGCTTATACTGTTCGGCAATGTCGCGCACACACTGCTGATCGCCTTCCAGCGCCGCAATAGCCGCCACCTGCAACGGTGTAAAGGTGCCGTAATCGTGATAGCTTTTGATGCGTGCCAACGCGCTGACCAGCGTTTTGTTGCCAACCATAAAGCCGATACGCCAGCCTGCCATGTTGTAACTTTTCGACAGCGTAAAGAACTCGACCGCTACGTCGCGTGCGCCCGGAACCTGCATAATTGACGGCGCTTTCCAGCCATCGTAGACGATATCGGCATAAGCCAGGTCATGAACCACCAGCACATCGTAGCGTTTCGCCAGTGCAACAACCTTTTCGAAGAACTCCAGTTCCACGCATTGCGCGGTTGGGTTCGACGGGAAGCCGAGGATCATCATCTTCGGTTTCGGATAACTCTCGCGAATAGCACGTTCCAGTTCATTGAAAAAATCAACACCCTCCACCAGCGGTACTGAACGTACCTGCGCCCCGGCAATCACCGCACCATAGATATGAATCGGGTAGCTGGGATTAGGCACCAGCACCGTGTCACCGTGATCCAGCGTCGCCAGCATCAGGTGCGCCAGCCCCTCTTTCGAGCCAATGGTGACGATGGCTTCTGATTCCGGGTCGATTTCAACGTCGTAGCGATCCTGATACCAGCGAGAAATGGCGCGACGTAACCGTGGAATGCCGCGTGAAGTGGAGTAACCGTGCGTATCCGGGCGCTGTGCTACAGTGCATAACTTTTCAACAATATGCGGCGGAGTTGCGCCGTCAGGGTTACCCATACTGAAATCGATAATATCTTCGCCGCGCCGACGCGCAGCCATTTTCAGTTCAGCGGTAATGTTAAAAACGTAAGGCGGGAGACGATCAATACGCGTAAAGCGACGTTCAGGGCGAGTGTCAGCCATAATTTCCTCAGATTAACGTGAGCGCCCGGACCGTCCGAGCGACGCTACCACGATAGGTGGCTGTTTTGAAAATAGCCTGAATAAAATCTGTCTGTCGAGCGTTTTAGCAAAAAAATTTTTGCTGCCATAAAAGAGGAACATCAGTAATAAAACAGGAAATTCTCACCTTTTCCCAAGAAAACGCCACCACATTAATTAACATTATAATTTCAATAAATTTACCAACCTGATGTGCATTATCAAGATATGTATTGCCAATGCACCATTTACCTGACAATCCCCTTTTAAATTTGTGGTTTTTCCTCAAAAATGGTCTGCTGGTCATCAGCCATCAGGTTACCTATCATAGAGGTTTAATCCTTATCCAGAGTTACCCGTGCACGAAATATTCAACATGCTGCTGGCGGTCTTCGATCGGGCAGCGTTAATGCTTATCTGCCTGTTCTTCCTTATTCGTATCCGCCTGTTTCGCGAGTTGTTACACAAGTCGGCGCACTCACCAAAAGAGTTGCTTGCCGTTACCGCCATTTTCTCGTTGTTCGCCCTGTTCAGCACCTGGTCCGGCGTGCCGGTGGAAGGCTCACTGGTTAACGTGCGTATTATTGCGGTAATGTCAGGCGGGATTTTATTTGGCCCGTGGGTGGGCATCATTACCGGCGTAATAGCCGGGATTCACCGCTATCTTATTGATATTGGAGGCGTGACGGCGATCCCCTGCTTTATCACCAGTATTCTGGCGGGCTGTATTTCTGGCTGGATTAACCTGAAAATCCCCAAAGCGCAGCGTTGGCGCGTCGGTATTCTGGGCGGTATGCTCTGCGAAACACTAACCATGATTCTGGTGATTGTCTGGGCACCAACCACCGAGCTGGGGCTGGATATCGTCTCCAAAATCGGGATTCCGATGATCCTCGGCAGTGTCTGTATCGGCTTTATTGTACTGCTGGTGCAAAGCGTTGAAGGCGAAAAAGAGGCCAGCGCTGCGCGGCAGGCCAAGCTGGCGCTGGATATTGCCAATAAAACCCTGCCGCTGTTTCGTCACGTGAATAGCGAATCGTTACGTAAAGTCTGTGAAATTATCCGTGACGACATTCACGCCGACGCGGTGGCAATTACCAATACCGAGCATGTACTGGCCTATGTCGGTGTGGGCGAGCATAACTACCAGAATGGCGATGACTTCATTAGCCCAACGACGCGTCAGGCGATGAATTATGGGAAAATCATCATTAAAAACAATGATGAAGCCCACCGCACACCGGAAATCCACTCGATGCTGGTGATCCCATTGTGGGAGAAAGGCGTTGTGACCGGAACGCTGAAAATTTACTACTGCCACGCGCACCAGATTACGTCCTCATTACAGGAGATGGCGGTAGGACTGTCGCAAATTATCTCCACCCAACTGGAGGTTTCCCGTGCCGAGCAGTTACGTGAAATGGCAAATAAGGCAGAGCTTCGCGCCCTGCAAAGTAAAATTAATCCCCATTTCCTGTTTAACGCACTGAACGCAATCTCCTCATCGATTCGTCTGAATCCAGATACCGCTCGCCAGTTGATCTTTAATCTGTCGCGTTATCTGCGCTATAACATTGAATTAAAAGACGATGAGCAAATCGATATTAAAAAAGAGCTATATCAAATCAAAGACTATATCGCCATTGAGCAGGCCCGCTTTGGTGACAAGCTGACGGTTATCTATGATATTGATGAAGAGGTGAATTGCTGTATTCCCAGCCTGCTGATTCAGCCGTTGGTGGAGAACGCCATTGTCCACGGCATTCAACCCTGTAAAGGAAAAGGTGTTGTAACTATTAGCGTCGCAGAGTGCGGTAATCGGGTCCGCATTGCGGTCAGAGATACCGGGCATGGCATCGATCCACAAGTGATTGAACGAGTCGAAGCGAACGAAATGCCAGGTAATAAAATAGGCCTGTTGAATGTGCATCATCGCGTGAAGTTATTGTATGGCGAGGGGCTGCATATCCGCCGTCTGGAACCCGGAACGGAAATTGCGTTTTACATTCCTAACCAACGCACCCCTGTCGCCTCACAGGCTACGTTATTGCTTTGAGCCGGAGTGATATTGTGAAAGTCATCATTGTTGAAGACGAATTCCTGGCGCAACAGGAACTGAGCTGGCTAATTAAAGAGCATAGCCAGATGGAGATTGTCGGCACCTTTGACGACGGTCTGGACGTGTTGAAGTTTTTGCAACATAACCGCGTCGACGCCATTTTTCTGGATATCAATATTCCGTCGCTGGATGGCGTGCTGCTGGCGCAAAACATCAGCCAGTTCGCCCATAAACCGTTTATTGTGTTTATCACCGCGTGGAAAGAACATGCGGTAGAAGCGTTTGAACTGGAGGCGTTTGACTACATTCTCAAACCGTATCAGGAATCACGCATCACCGGGATGCTACAAAAACTGGAAGCGGCCTGGCAGCAACAGCAAACCAGCAGTACGCCTGCGGTAACAGTAACGCGGGAGAATGACACCATTAATCTGGTGAAAGATGAGCGAATTATCGTCACGCCAATTAATGATATCTATTACGCCGAAGCGCACGAAAAAATGACCTTTGTCTATACGCGGCGTGAATCCTACGTGATGCCGATGAACATCACCGAGTTTTGCAGCAAATTGCCGCCGTCGCATTTTTTCCGCTGCCATCGCTCATTTTGTGTCAATCTGAACAAAATCCGCGAAATCGAACCGTGGTTTAATAACACCTACATTCTGCGACTGAAAGATCTGGATTTTGAAGTGCCTGTCAGCCGCAGCAAAGTTAAAGAATTCAGACAATTAATGCATCTATAAATCGGGGATATCCATGAAAGCAACAGGCTTGCCCGCCGATCAACAATTTTTCGCAGATCTGTTCAGCGGCCTGGTGCTTAACCCACAGCGACTGGGGCGCGTCTGGTTTGCCAGCCAGCCCGCCTCGTTGCCGGTAGGCAGTTTATGTATTGATTTCCCCCGGCTGGATATTGTGCTGCGCGGCGAATACGGCAATCAACTGGCAGCAAAACAGCAACACATGGTGGAAGGGGAAATACTGTTTATTCCGGCGCGCGCGGCTAATTTACCGGTCAACAACAAACCTGTTATGTTGTTAAGCCTGGTGTTTGCACCAACATGGCTGGGGTTGTCGTTTTACGATAGCCGCACCACCACACTGTTACATCCGGTTCGCCAGCTCCAGCTTCCCAGCCTGCAACGCGGTGAAGGTGAAGCAATACTCACCGCCCTCACCCATCTCAGCCGTTCGCCGCTGGAGCAGAATATCATTCAACCGTTGGTACTCAGTTTGCTGCATCTTTGCCGCAACGTGGTAAATATGCCGCCGGGTCATTCGCAGCCGCGCGGCGATTTTCTCTATCACAGCATTTGTAACTGGGTTCAGGATAATTATGCCCAGCCGCTCACCCGCGAGAATGTGGCGCAGTTTTTTAATATCACGCCAAATCACCTGTCAAAACTGTTTGCGCTGCATGGGACGATGCGATTTATCGAATATGTGCGTTGGGTGCGGATGGCGAAGGCGAGGATGATTTTGCAGAAATACCACCTGTCAATTCATGAAGTAGCACAACGCTGCGGCTTTCCGGATAGCGACTATTTTTGTCGCGTCTTCCGGCGTCAGTTTGGTCTGACGCCAGGAGAGTACAGCGCCCGTTTTCAGGGCTAAATTTAAAAAGTTAGCTCTGTTTCGAGCAGTGTCAGAATACTTTGAGCATCTTTGGCGGCAAACAGCGATTGGCGGAAGTTTTTATTCACCAGTTTGCGCGCCAGTTGCGAAAAGACTTTCACATGGTTCATTCCTTCGCTAGCGCCCAGCGTCAACATGATCACCAGTTCGACATCGCCCATCTCTGACTGCCAGTCGACAGGTTTCACCAGGCGGGCAATACTGATACTGGAATGGCGGATCCACTGAGATTTGGTGTGCGGGATCGCCACGCCAAAACCAACGCCAGTGGTGACAATCTCCTCACGCTGCCAGACATCTTCTTCCAGCTCGAACGGATGCTCAGTACGCCCGTTAACGCCAAGGTTGCCGCACAGGAACTGAATAGCCTGCTCTTTATTGCTAAAAGTCTGATCAACGAAGATATTCTCCAGCGCCAGCAGCGGACGAACGTCTTCTTGCGGTGTAAACGCAGTGAGTAACGCTTCAATTTCCTGCGCGCTGCGGCACTCGCACGCCTGACGCGCCAGTTCCTGACACGCCTCGCTATCCAGTTGCCGAAGCTGGTTTTTCACCGCCGGAATGCGTGGGCTACTCATACTTAACTCATCCAGACCCAGCCCAAGCAGTAGCGGCAGATAGCGGCTTTCGCCACCCAGCTCCCCGCAAATTCCCACCCATTTGCCCCGCTGATGCGCAGTGGTAATGATCTGCCGCAACATGCGCAGGAACGATGGCGTAATCGGGTTATACAGCGGCGATACGCGCGGATTATTACGATCGACCGCATACAAATACTGGGTCATATCGTTGGAGCCGATACTGAAGAAATCGACCTCATCACAGAAGTGGTCGATGATGTAACACACCGACGGCACTTCCACCATGATCCCAAGCGGGATCGATTCTGCATGGCGCAGGCCATCGCGTTTAAGCTCAACGATTGCCTTCTGGATCTCACTCTTTACCCATAAGATCTGATCGAGGCTGTGCACCATTGGGATCATCAACTGAGCGTTGCCAAAACTGGCAGCACGCAAAATAGCCCGCAGTTGAGTGCGGAACAGACCAGCAAATTCCGGGTAAATACGTACCGCACGATAGCCGAGGAACGGGTTCTCTTCCTGGGGAATGTTGAGGTAAGGAATGCTTTTATCGCCGCCGATGTCCATCGTACGGAAGATAATCGGCTTTTCGCCCGCTGCCAGTAACACCTGCTGGTAGGCTTCAAACTGTTCCTGCTCGTCCGGCGCACTATCGCGATCCATATACAGCATTTCGGTACGGAACAGCCCGACGCCTTCCGCGCCGTTAGCAAACGCGCCAGGTGCTTCCAGAGCAGTGCCAATATTCGCAGCAATATCAATACGCTTGTGATCGCGGGAGTACGCCTGTTGCGCAGCGGCAAGTGCTTGTTGCTGCTGACGTTTATCCGCCAGCGTCTGTGCCACCTGGTAATAACCACTCACCGCGCCATCAGGATTAATCGCCAGCACGCCGCACTGGGCATCAAGCACCGCCGGTTGTCCGGCATAGCGTGCTATCGCATCCAGCGGCAGGCCGCTAAGAACGGGGATCATCGAAGCACGTGCCAGAATCAGGGTATGCGAGGTGCGCCCGGTTTTCTCCAGAATCATGCCCGCGAGATTTTTTAGATCAAGGCTCAAAAACTGGCTTGGCGTTAAATCCTCAGCAACCAGAATGGTCGGTTTTTCAAGCACCAGATTATTGCGTGGCTTCAGCTCCGGCCAGGTGATATGCAACAACTGTTCGCTGATATCGCGGATATCGCTGACCCGCTCACGCAGGTAATCGCTGGCAGAGGCAGAAAGTTTGTCGCAAACCTGTTCCATATTACTGATGATCGCCGCGCCCAGCCCCTGATGCTGTTCAGCCATCAGCCGACGGATATTGCCTGAAAACTCGTCATCCTGAATCAGTGACAAATGGGCGCTGAGAATAGTTTTGCTTTCGCCGTCACGCTCACGCAGTTGCTGGTTCAGTTGCTCGGCAAGCGTTGCCAGGCTGTGTTCCAGTCGGGTGGAATCTTGTGCACAGGCGGGGATCACGCGATAACTGTCGAGATTATCGCTCTGTAATAAGGTCAGTGTACCAACGCCGATACCGCTCGCCAGCACATTTCCATACAACAAATCTGGATTCAGGCGGCTTAATGAACGCGGTAACGGATGTGCCATCAGCTCTGCCTGCGTCGGCTGGACGCTGTCGCTGTCGATAAAGCGCACCTGGATATATTCTTCCAGCACGCGCCGCGCCTGCTCTTCATCGCTGCCGCTAATGTTCAGGCTGCAACTGTCATTAAATAAGGTTCCGGTGCCAATCAGTGCCAGCGAGCTTTTTGCATCGGCCTTCGCATTCTGGCGATGGTTGATGAAGGTCACTGCACTTTGCCACTGGCTGCACTGTTCTTTAAGTTCCCACGCCGGGCGAGCATGAAGACCGTTAGGCAAAGGGCAAAGAAATTGAATCGTTAACATAACCGCTCCGGGTTAATCAGGAGATCATCTGAAATCCGTCAGTTGAACAACGGTCTCACGCGTAATACGTTGAATAAGTGCAGATAAAAGTTGCTGCATCTGCAAAATGTCGCGGCAATCGGCAATCGACGCGGCACAATGGCCGTGGCGGGTGGCAGGGCCCATCACCACTGTGGGTATGCCTGTGCCGGTTAAGTGAATCGCTCCACCGTCCGTGCCGCCGTTGCTGAGCATATCCGCCTGCAACGGCACACCAATTTCTGCCGCCACGCTTTCAATCCACGCGATGAATTTTGGCGGCGCAATCAGCGATTTATCACTTAACACCAGCATCGGGCCGTTACCAATCTGGCGATGGTTAGCCGCGCCATAATCAAAGTTTTTCGCCCAGCAGGCGGTATCCAGCACAATGGCGACGTCCGGCGACACTGCGCGGGTGGCGGTTTGCCCGCCGCGTAAGCCAACCTCTTCGCTGGAACTGGCCACCAGCCAGACTTCCACAGGGAGTTCGGCGTCGTGCAGCTCGCGCAGTAAAGTCACCAGCAGGTAGCAACCGAGGCGGTCATCAAAGGCTTTGCCCATTACCCGTTGGTGAGGGAGAACCTGAAAAGTGGTATCGAAGGTGACGCGATCGCCCGGACGAACTCCCGCCTGCATGACTTCGTCATAAGAACGTGCGCCAATGTCCACGCGCATTGCGCTAACGTCATTTCCCTGCCTTTCGCCATCGAGCAGGCCTGGAATTTTGCATTCTTCACGGGTGGTGATCCGCACCGGCTGAAGCTGGCGGGCGGCCATGCGCACATTACCAACCGGCAGCACGTCGATAGCACCCTCACAGGAGATGCTGCGTACCATAAATCCCACTTCGTCCATATGCGCGCAGATCATCACCTTCGGACCTGTCGATTCATTGAGGCGGATCAGCACCGATCCCAGACCATCAAAACGGACCTTTTTTTGCAGGCGATCCGCTTCCTCCAGCAGGATCTGCCGCACTTCCTGTTCCGAGGAGGCGATCGCATCTGCCTCACTCAACGCTTTTAATAGCGATAAATCCATTATGCCTCTCCCGTGAGCAACACTGTTTTCGGCATGGCGTACAGCACTTCTGCGCCTTGCGGGGTAACCAGCACGACATCTTCGATGCGCACGCCCCCTTGCCCTGGCAAATAAATCCCCGGCTCCACGGTCAGTAACATGCCTGGCAGGAGCATCGTGGTGTCCCGCGGTGAAAAGCGCGGATCTTCATGCACTTCAATACCGATGGCGTGACCGGTGTTATGACCGAAATACTCGCCATAACCAGCCTCGGTAATCACCCGACGCGCGGCGTCGTCAACCTGCTGACAACGCACACCGGGGCGAATCGCAGAGATTGCCGCCAGTTGCGCCTGCAGGACAATCTGATACACGTTAAACAGCGGGTGAGATTCGGCGCTCACCCCTTCGCCATTCACCAGAAAGGTGCGCGTCATATCAGAACAGTAGCCCTGATACAGCGCACCGAAATCGAGAGTGACAAACTCGCCCGCGGCAACAATCTTGTCGCTGGCCTTGCCGTGCGGTAGCGCCCCACGCCAGCCACTGGCAACAATGGTGTCAAAAGAGGCTTTTTCCGCGCCCTGCTGGCGCATAAACCACTCCAGTTCAGCGGCTATCTCACGCTCGCTCATCCCCGCCTGTATAAACCGGCGGATATGTTGCGCACCGCGATCGGCAATCCCACAGGCGATGCGGATTTTCTCTACCTCCTCCGGCATTTTGATTTGCCGCAGTACGTCCGGCGTGGCGCTGACCAACGTTGCATTGAGTTCAGTCTGCCAGCGATGTGCGCTTTCCCAACTCACCTGCTGGCTTTCAAAACCAAGCGTTTGCAGTTGCTCATCGGCAATGAGCTGATTGACGATGGTTGCAAGCGTCTGCGCCGCATCGAGTAAATGTAGCTGGTAGCCTTGCGCACGGGCTTCCACATCCGCGTAATAGCGTGAGTCCACCAGAATGTGCGCGCTCTCACGGCTAATCACCACATAGCCTGATCCGGTGGAGAGTCCCAGATGTGGCTGCTTGTTCTGCCGTGAAGAGAGAAGCACCGCATCAAGCTGTTGTTCCGCAAGCCAATCGCGCAGCGAAGCGAGTAATGTCATCAGGATTGTCCTTCTTACAGGCTATCGATTAACAATTTGCCTTTGCGGAACATCATCAGACGCAGGAACACCACCATCAGCGCAGTGATGATTGCCCCCAACGCGATCCCCGCCATATAGACGCCGAGGTTAGTAACCAGCGGCCATGCCCAGATAGCAGATTCCGGGAACCACTGCACTGCACCCAGCCAGACAGCGGCGGTGGAACCAACAATCGCACCTACCATATAGGACGGAATGGCGGTGATGGGACTTTCCAGCGCGAACGGAATAGCACCTTCACTGATACCCATAAACGCAAGGAACATGGCGGTTTTGCCCTGTGGATAAAGCTGGGCGTTGAACAGGCGTTTGCCGGTTAAACGACGGTCGATAATGGTCGCCAGGCCCAGACCAATCGGCGGAATAACAATAGCGATAGAACGCGCGGTGACGGGTAGTACGTGGTCTGTCGTAAAGCTGAAGGCAACGAAACCTGCCGCTTTGTTGATTGGCCCCCCCAGGTCAATTGCCGTTGCTGCGGCAATTCCCATTGCGTACATCAGCGCGCCTTTTTCACCTGCTGCCGTCAACATGGCGCGAATGCCACCGTTGATCCAGCCACCAAACGGCGTGATCACGTAATACATCGCCAGCATGACAAAAATGGCGGAAAGAATTGGTAATAAAAAAGTGGTTTTGAACGCTAACAGGAAATCCGGCATCTGGATTTTCTGGTTCATCCATTTCACGAGGTAACCCGCGACAATAGAAATAATCAGCGCGCCAATGAAGGTGGACGGCACGGGCGAAGAGGTCGCCCACTGCATGGTGCTGGGGTCAAAATTCAGCAGTTGCGTGGGCTGGGTAGACATCAACCCGCCGATAAACCCTGCCGGGAATGCCAGTTTGCCACCAATGGAGTTAGCCACAAAGGCGGCGAACATCGGAATGGCAAAGCCAAATAGCACGCCGCCAAACGACTGCGACAGCCAGGCAAATTTCAGTAACGAGAGGTCGAAACCGGTAAATTTCCCACTATTGAGCGCATCCATAATGCCAATGTCAGCGGGAATTTTCAGCCAGCTATAAGCAATCAACTGGCTGAAAGCGAGGATCACACCGCCCATAATTAAGGTCGGCACCATGCGTGAAATCCCTGACATCACGTGCTGCGGGAGTTCACCCCAGAAGCTGCTTTTAGAGGCCTGCGGATTCTTAACTGCCGCTGCCGCACCGGATGCGCCAGGCACAACGGTTGCACTGCGTTTTTTAATGGCCATAACAATATCCCTGTAAAAAATTACGCCTGTTCAGCGGCAATCATCTCTTCGATTTCTTTGATGATGCCCGCAGCGTTTTTAATTGCGTCCTGCAAAGTGATTTCATAAACATCGCGTGACTCAAAACGTTCGTTATCTTCCGGGGTAACCGCCACGGAGTGGATGATGATGGTCGCCTCTGCGATATCTTGCGCCGTAAGACGGTTCTGGATGCCATCTGCGCCCTGGGTTTCAATTTTCACTTCATAGCCTGCTTCTACCGCCGCTTCTTCCAGCGCCTGGGCAGCCATAAAGGTGTGCGCCAGCCCCATCGGGCAAGCACACAGGGCAATCAGTTTCTTACTCATCGTTATTTCCTCGCTTGGTTATAGTTAGCAAGTGAAATTATGAACGTGCAAAACAAATCGCTGTTACCAGACAAATAATGCTTTTACTGGATAATTAATCCCGTTATACGGAAGTGTGACGCAGGTCGGCCTTGTGATGAAACACAAAGAAAAATCTAATTAACTCTATGATTTAAATGACTATCGGGAGAGATTCCTCCCGATATGACAGGAAGGTTTTACAGGATGTGGCCTAAGGTCTGGCGTAGATGTGCGCCCGAACCGAGAAGTCCCGGATTGTCATGGACGATGAGATAAACCGGAATATCATGGACATATTCTTTAAAGCGGCCTTTGTCTTCAAAAGCGGCGCGGAAACCAGAAGCTTTGAAGAACTCGAGGAAACGCGGCACGATACCGCCTGCAATATACACACCGCCAAATGTCCCGAGATTGAGCGCCAGATTGCCGCCAAAACGTCCCATTATGACGCAAAACAGCGACAATGCCCGACGACAATCGGTGCAACTGTCGGCCAGTGCACGTTCGGTAATATCTTTCGGCTTGAGATTTTCCGGCAGGCGGTTATCGGCTTTCACAATCGCACGATACAGATTCACCAGCCCAGGGCCAGAAAGCACGCGCTCCGCCGAGACATGGCCAATTTCCGCACGCAGTATTTCGAGGATAATGGCCTCTTCTTCGCTATTTGGCGCAAAATCAACGTGACCGCCCTCACCCGGCAGGCTGATCCAGCGTTTATCTACATGGACCAGATGCGCAACCCCAAGCCCTGTTCCGGCACCGTACACCGCGATTGGTTTACCTTCTACTGGTTCTGCTCCGCCAAACTGGATCAGGTGCTCTTTTTTCAGCATCGGGATCGCCATCGAAACCGCCGTAAAATCATTGATAATTTCCAGATGGCTAAAACCGAGGCTCTTTTTCATTTCAGCAATCGAAAATGCCCAGGTGTGGTTGGTCATTGCCACCCAGTCACCGGTGATTGGGCAAGCGATGGCAATACAGCCGTCTTTCACCTCAACCTTATGTTCTTCGAGATAAACGCGAATGACCGCTTCCAGGCTGGGATAATCAAGCCCTGAATAGGTTTTAGCCTGCGAGATTTCGCCACTGGCAATATCACACAGGGCAAGACGTGCGTTGGTGCCGCCCACATCACCGACTAATGCATACTTTGTCATTCTTCTACTGCTCCGCTAAAGTCAAAAGAATTCTTTCTCACACTGTAAATACCTGGGGGCATAACAACAACGCCGGAAAGGCTGGCTCCCTGTAAATATCGATCTGGGTCACACAATTACTTTATCGTTTCAGCACCAATTGCAGCGATGCCTTTATGCAAGCTGGGCAAACTAAGTATCTGATCCCGCATAAGGAATAGAACATGCTCCATCCGCGAGCCAGAACCATGTTGTTATTATCGCTTCCCGCAGTGGCAATTGGGATTGCGTCCAGTCTTATTCTGATTGTAGTGATGAAAATCGCCTCGGTATTACAGAGTTTGCTCTGGCAACGACTACCGGAAAGTCTGGGGTTAGCTCAGGACTCACCGCTGTGGATCATCGGAATATTAACGCTGACAGGGATCGCGGTAGGACTGGTTATCCGTTTCAGCCAGGGTCATGCCGGGCCAGATCCGGCCAGTGAACCACTGATCGGCGCACCGGTTCCCCCCTCTGCGCTACCGGGACTGATCCTGGCATTAATTCTCGGTCTTGCTGGTGGCGTCAGCCTCGGGCCGGAACATCCGATCATGACCGTTAATATCGCTCTCGCAGTGGCGATTGGCACTCGTCTGTTACCACGAGTTCACCGGATGGAGTGGACTATTTTAGCCTCAGCCGGAACTATCGGCGCGCTGTTTGGTACACCTGTTGCGGCAGCGTTGATATTTTCGCAAACCTTAAATGGCAGTAATGAAGTCCCGCTATGGGATCGGCTCTTTGCACCGTTAATGGCGGCGGCGACTGGTGCTCTGACCACAAGTCTATTTTTTCATCCTCATTTTTCGCTACCCATTGCGCATTACGAACAGATGCAGATGACCGACATCATCAGCGGTGCCATTGTGGCGACGATTGCCATCGCTGCGGGGATGGTTGCTGTGTGGTGTCTGCCACGGTTGCACGCGATGATGCATCAGATTAAAAACCCAGTACTCATGCTGGGAGTTGGCGGTTTTATGCTGGGTATTCTGGGCGTCATCGGCGGACCTGTCTCACTGTTTAAAGGACTGGATGAGATGCAGCAAATGGTGATGAATCAGGCTTTGAGCGCCAGCGATTACTTTTTGCTGGCGCTCATTAAACTTGCCGCCCTGGTTATTGCCGCCGCCAGCGGATTTCGTGGTGGGCGAATCTTCCCGGCCGTGTTTGTTGGCGTAGCGTTAGGGTTGATGCTGCATGAACATGTTCCCGCAGTCCCGGCGGCGATTACCGTTTCCTGCGCTATTCTCGGCATAGTACTGGTGGTGACGCGCGATGGCTGGTTAAGTCTGTTTATGGCGGCGGTCGTTGTACCTGATACCACTTTGCTACCGCTGCTTTGTATCGTCATGCTTCCGGCGTGGCTATTGCTGGCAGGTAAACCAATGATGATTGTGAATCGCCCGAAGCAACAGCCCCCCCACGATAAGCTTTAACAAAAAATGCTCTCCCTCACGATTTAAGAGTTATGGCGATGAAACGGGGCTTTACCTCCCCGTAATATTGCGTTAACAGGCCGCTGACGGCTTCGATCGTGAAGGAGAATAACAATGTTCAGGTCACTGTTTCTGGCGGCCGCCCTGATGGTATTTACCCCACTTGCGGCAAACGCAGGTGAAATTACCCTACTGCCATCGATAAAATTACAAATTGGCGATCGCGATCATTACGGTAATTATTGGGACGGTGGTCACTGGCGCGACCGTGATTACTGGCACCGTAATTACGAATGGCGTAAAAACCGCTGGTGGCGTCACGATAATGGCTACCACCGTGGCTGGGATAAGCGTAAAGCGTATGAACGAGGCTACCGCGAAGGCTGGCGCGACCGTGATGATCATCGCGGAAAAGGTCGTGGACATGGGCACCGTCATTAAACACATTCGCCAATGGAGTACGATGCCTGATGCGACGCTGGCGCGTCTTATCAGGCCCACAAACCCGCGCCATTAAACACGTAGGGCGGATAAGGTGTTTACGCCGCATCCGCCAGTGGCACCACATGCGACGCCAGTTGAACTACAACCCCAGTGCCGTTCCCACCAGCAGCCAGATATTCAACGCGACCACCAGTACTACAATCACCCAACCGGTTTGTTTAACCCATTTGCTGTTAACCAGATCGCCCATCAACTTACTGTCACTGGTGAAAATCAACAGTGGCACCAGCGCCAGGGCAATACCAAAACTTAGCAGCACCTGACTCATGACCAGAATCCGCGTCGGATCCAGCCCCATCAGAATAACAATAAAAGATGGCAACATGGTCACGGTACGGCGCACCCACAGCGGAATATGGAAGCGAATGAATCCCTGCATCACTACCTGCCCCGCCAATGTTCCCACCACCGTTGACGAAAGCCCCGCCGCCACCAGACTTAAACCAAAGACCGTCGCGGCAGCATTGCTTAACAGCGGTTGCAGCGTCAGGTAGGCTTCGTCAAGATCAGCGACCCCCGTATGACCGGAAAAATGGAACGCGGCGGCAGCCGTTGCCATCATCGCCAGATTAACAAAACCGGCAATAGTCATGGCAATAGCCACATCCCATTTGGTGGCGGAATAACGTTGTTGACGCGAACCACCATGTAAATGCTGAGTGAGCGAAGAGTGCAAATAAATCACGTGCGGCATAATCGTCGCCCCTAACACGCCAGCCGCCAGGAAGACCGCCTCCGAGGTTGGTAAACTCGGAATCACCATCCCTTTACTCAACTGCGCCAGGTTAGGCTGAGAGAAAATCAGCTCGACAATGTAAGCCGCGGCAACAAACAGCAGTAGCCCGCCAATCACTTTCTCCAGCGGTTTTTGCCCGCGACGTTGCAGCATTAAAATCAGGAAAGTCGCGATACCCGTCAGCACCGCCCCCTGCAACAACGAAACACCAAGAATCAGTTTGAAACCGATCGCTGCGCCAATAAATTCCGCCAGGTCGGTCGCCATCGCAATAATTTCCGCCTGAACCCAATAGAACCACACTACGGGGCGCGGGTAGTGATCGCGGATTTGCTCTGCCAGATTTTTACCGGTGGCTATCCCCAGTTTGGCTGAAAGAATCTGAATCAGCATCGCCATCAGGTTCGCCCAGACAACAACCCATAGCAGTTGATAGCCGAAGCTGGCTCCCGCCTGAATATTGGTCGCAAAGTTACCGGGATCGATATAACCAATCGCTGCAATGAACGCAGGTCCCATTAATGCGAGCCTCATCTTGCGCGCCGCCCGTCCACTGCTACTCTCAACGCGATAGTTTGTCATCTTGTTGTGCCTCTAAAACATAGCCTTTGCTATGTTTCATGCTATGCTAAACGAGAATGATTATCAAATTCATTTAATTGGATTAGGGTGATTTCTCTGATAGGCCAGGATTATGACTACGAAAAGATTGATGAGTTAAATGTTATGATTATGTTTAATGTTAGCACATTTACATAACTTTCAGCTTCCATACACAACATAGCAGAAATGTATAACAGCTCACTATTTTTGAAGCTTGTCACAGGACATCATTATAGTGTGTGTCAGATCTCGTTTTCCTTAACCATGTTACATAGAATGTGCACGGAAACTTAACCTGCCTCATATTTGGAGCAAATATGGACCGCGTCCTTCATTTTGTACTGGCACTAGCCGTTGTTGCGATTCTCGCATTGCTGGCAAGCAGCGACCGCAAAAAAATTCGTATCCGTTATATAATTCAACTGCTTGTTATCGAAGTGTTACTGGCGTGGTTCTTCCTGAACTCTGACGTTGGTCTGGGCTTCGTGAAAGGCTTCTCCGAAATGTTTGAAAAACTGCTCGGGTTTGCCAACGAAGGTACTAACTTTGTCTTTGGTAGCATGAATGATCAAGGCCTGGCGTTCTTCTTCCTGAAAGTGCTGTGCCCAATCGTCTTTATCTCTGCATTGATCGGTATTCTCCAGCACATTCGCGTGTTGCCGGTGATTATCCGCGCGATTGGCTTCCTGCTTTCCAAAGTCAACGGAATGGGCAAGCTGGAATCTTTTAACGCCGTCAGCTCCCTGATTCTGGGTCAGTCCGAGAACTTTATCGCCTATAAAGATATCCTCGGCAAAATCTCCCGTAATCGTATGTACACTATGGCAGCCACGGCGATGTCCACCGTGTCGATGTCCATCGTTGGCGCATACATGACGATGCTGGAACCGAAATACGTGGTTGCAGCGCTGGTACTGAACATGTTCAGCACCTTTATCGTACTGTCGCTGATCAACCCGTACCGTGTTGATGCCAGCGAAGAAAACATTCAGATGTCCAACCTGCACGAAGGTCAGAGCTTCTTCGAAATGCTGGGTGAGTACATTCTGGCGGGCTTCAAAGTAGCCATTATCGTTGCAGCAATGCTAATCGGCTTTATCGCCTTGATCGCAGCACTGAACGCCCTGTTTGCTACCGTGACTGGCTGGTTTGGCTACAGCATCTCCTTCCAGGGCATCCTGGGCTACATCTTCTATCCGATTGCATGGGTGATGGGTGTTCCTTCCAGTGAAGCACTGCAAGTAGGCAGCATCATGGCGACCAAACTGGTTTCCAACGAATTCGTTGCGATGATGGATCTGCAGAAAATTGCCTCTACGCTCTCTCCGCGTGCTGAAGGCATCATCTCTGTGTTCCTGGTATCCTTCGCTAACTTCTCTTCTATCGGGATTATCGCGGGCGCGGTTAAAGGTCTGAACGAAGAGCAAGGTAACGTGGTTTCTCGTTTCGGTCTGAAACTGGTTTATGGTTCTACGCTGGTGAGTGTGCTTTCTGCATCAATCGCAGCACTGGTGCTGTAAGGCAATCCATTAAAAAAGCCGGGGATTATTTATCCCCGGCTTTTTTATCCCTGCTAATCAACTAATGGCTGCGGGCGACCAATTAAATATCCTTGCAGATATTGCACCCCAAGTTTATGCAATAGCGCTTGCTGCTGTTGCGTCTCTACAAACTCTGCAACCACACTTAACGACTTCGCTTTCGCCAGATCGGTAATCGAGCGCACAATCATCGCATCCAGCGTGTTCGTGACGATATCTTTCACAAAGACGCCATCAATCTTGATGATATCGGCCTTCAAACGTTTTAACCGCTCGTAGTTGGCATAGCCAGTGCCAAAGTCATCAATCGCAATACGGAAGCCAAATTTATGCAGTTGTTCAATGTTATACATACTGCTTTCTGCGTTAGAAAACGCCTGCTCCTCGGTGATTTCGAGAATGACAGCCTCCGGGGAGATGTGATAACGCTTAAACAGGCGAATAATCCGTCCGGCGATATTTTTTTGTAGCAGAGTGAGCGGCATTAAATTTACCGAATATCGCGGTCCTTTTTTGTCACAAGGGTGAGTTGCCAGCCACTTCAACAGGGATTCCAGCACCTGCAAATCGAAACGCGCGCTTAGGTTAAACTGGGCGATAAGTGGCAGAAATTTATCCGGCGTCATAATGCCGCCGTCATATTTCAGACGAGCAAGGATCTCATCATAGCCTTGTCCCTCTTTGTTACGAATGGGCTGGGCGTAGAGAAGCAAATCACCATTATCTAATGCTTTACGAATGGTGTTCAGCAATAGCACCTGTTTGGTAGTCTGCCCGGACGCCATCTCCTCTCGATTATCCAACGCCAGAACGTGATGATGAACGCAGGATTGTTCCGCCAGCCAGCTTAACTGCCCCAGCATGGGCTGCAGGGTTTCCTGATTACCATCAAAACGCCCCCAGGCCGCGCCGTAGCCCATATCCAGGCCGGTGTTGTTCCAGTGAATCTGCCGACTATTGAGGACATTAACCATATGCTGGAGCCGCCCTTCCGTTTCCGGCCCGGTCAGTACCAGCAGCAATTCACTGCCCGGTAGTTGATACAACTTTTCGTTTTCCTGCATCAACGGTAGCAGTGTACGGTAAATTGAGCGGATGCAATGAACGCGCATCACCAGACCGTAATGACGACTCATAAACTCAAGATTATCAATACGCAGGCAGCAAAAACTCTTTCCGGCCTCTTGCTCTTGCGATTGCTCCAACGCGCGAAAGTTGGGTAATAGCGTTAAAGGGTCGGTCAGCGCCTGCAAATGCCAGCGACGGTTAAGCCATTCACTACGATAATAAATGCGCACCATGTAGAGCAGGCAAACGCTAAAAGAAATCAGTACCGCCAGAATAAATGCCAGCGAATATTCTGTTTCCACCCCTTGTAAAAAGTTCTGGTTGTAATTCAGGAGGAAAAGAGTCGAGACAGCCCAGGTGAGATTTAAAAACGGATAGCGAAGCTTACCGACACCAAGAGTAAAGATGATAAAGAAAACGGGCACCAGATAACCGGCAATGAAGTCGTTTTCATAAGGCGTACACATCAGAAGTAGCAGCACGGTAAGAACAGCAAGCCAGCTTAAGGTAAATGCACGTTTCTCTTTGTTCAGTGACGGTGCGATATCTCTGCGCCACAATATCTGCGCAAAGTGGGGACTTACAATCATGCGAGTGAGATAGTAAAAGAACATGTTGTAAATCAACACCGCAGTGAAAAGGCTAAGCAAATCAACGACCGTGAAAATAGCATCTGCATCCCCGAAAAATGTCGATATTTTTAGCGGGAAATCAAAGAAGTTGCCTACAAGATACATGCTGCATTTGATGCCGATCGGCGTCACCAAACCAAGCCAGAAGAGACGTTGCCAGACGTTTCGGGTGGTCAAGCCATAACGCCAACGCGTTCCCAACTGCCAGCGTAATATTGCACAAGCACACAACACAGCGAAAGTCTGGCTGCCAAGCATGACAGCGGTTTGCAAAAATGAGAGATGAAAATTCCACAGATTAGTGCAAAACATCCCGCATAAAACGGGAACGACACCACGCCAGCCAAAGATGAACACTATTGACAGCATTACGCACAGAGGCATCCACGCCAGAAAGATATAACTGGAATGGATAACTGCAAGTGGCGAAATAAAACGAGATAGCTGAATAAGTACCACGGTGAGCGTAAACGCCAGTGTGAATATCTTGATATTTTTTATCAGGTTATGCTCCACAAACATGAGTACACTACTCTCACTGATCGGGTTTTTCAGGCACACAAATAATAAGTTTATTCGCATCGCGAAGCAAACAGGGGCCGGCCTGCTGCTGTTTTTTTGTCCAGTGATGTTTTCACCAGGCGGCGCTAACCCGGGCGTAGACTGTATTACAAAAGCGGCAAAAAGCAGAGACAAAAAACCCCCGCTTCGCAGCGAGGGTTTGAAATTTGGTGGAGCTAAGCGGGATCGAACCGCTGACCTCTTGCATGCCATGCAAGCGCTCTCCCAGCTGAGCTATAGCCCCGTCACGTAAAGCTTGTCGAGTTGACGGGCGGCATCATATGAATTCCGCCCTTATGTGTCAACGGCAAATTGCAGCACCTGGTTTCAATCGCTGAAAAATCAGGCAAATGAACATTTTTGGATTACGTCTCGCATTCAGTAGTTATTCATATCACGGTTTCCTGTAAATTGATGCTATAAAATGAACACTTAATAGACCCACAACTATTCAGGGAATTGTTATGTTCAAGGAGAGGATGACGCCAGATGAACTTGCCAGACTGACCGGTTATAGCCGCCAGACCATTAATAAATGGGTACGCAAGGAAGGCTGGACGACATCACCAAAACCAGGCGTCCAGGGTGGCAAGGCCCGACTGGTACACATCAATGAACAGGTTCGTGAATATATTCGCAATGCAGAACGCCCACAGTGTCAGGGAGAAATACCCGCTCTGTCTGGCGATGCGCCGCTTGAAGTGCTGTTAGCGACGCTGGCGAAAGAGATGACGGCAACTGAACAAAAACAGTTTACATCCTTGCTTCTGCGGGAAGGGATTATCGGGTTATTACAACGCTTAGGGATTCGCAACAGCAAATAATATGAAAAGATTACGCAATAAAATGACCACCGAAGAACTGGCGGAATGCCTCGGCGTGGCTAAACAAACCGTTAACCGCTGGATTAGAGAAAAAGGCTGGAAAACGGAAAAATTTCCCGGCGTGAAGGGCGGCCGTGCCAGACTTATTCTGATCGATACGCAGGTTTGCGAGTTTATTCAAAACACACCGGCCTTCCATAACACGCCGGTTTTTCTCGAGGCCGAAGAACCTCTTGCTGAATACGCACCTGGTATGCGAACTCCGGCTTACCGGCAAATAATCAGCGCGATAGACAATATGACTCATAGTGAGCAAGAAAAAGTTGCGCAGTTTTTATCGCGTGAAGGGATTCGCAATTTCCTTGCCCGTCTCAACATTGACGAATCAGCATAAATAATAAGTAAAAAACGGCAGGATATTATCTCCTGCCGTTTATCTTTTAAGTATTAATTACTGCTGGTTTTCGCGTTCAGCAATAAATGCCAGCGCTTTATTGATGCGCTCAATGCTGCGTGCTTTGCCAATTGCGTGAACCGTAACATCCAGCGCCGGAGACTGGCCCGCACCGGTAACAGCTACGCGCAGCGGCATACCGACTTTTCCCATACCCACTTCCAGCTCATCCGCTGTTGCCTGAATAGCGTGGTGAACATTTTCAGCCGTCCAGTCAGTAATTGCAGACAGTTTGTCACGTACCACTTCCAGCGGCTGGCGAGCGACCGGGCGCAGATGTTTTTTCGCTGCATCAGCATCAAACTCGGCAAAATCTTCGTAGAAATAACGGCAACTTTGTGCCATCTCTTTCAGGGTTTTGCAGCGTTCACCCAGCAGTTTCACCAGTTCCGCCAGTTGCGGGCCGTTGCGGGTATCAATATTTTCCTGCTCGATATGCCACTGTAAATGAGTAGCGACATACTCCGGCGGCAACGCGTTAATGTAATGATGGTTTAGCCACAGCAGTTTGTCTGTGTTAAACGCACTGGCAGATTTGCTAACCGCGTTCAGGGTGAAGTATTTGATCATTTCTTCACGGGTGAAGATTTCCTGATCGCCGTGGGACCAGCCCAGACGTACCAGATAGTTCAGCAACGCTTCTGGCAGGTAACCATCGTCGCGATACTGCATTACGCTGACCGCACCGTGGCGTTTGGACAGTTTTTTACCGTCATCACCGTTGATCATAGAAACGTGCGCGTAAACAGGTACTGGCGCTTTCAGGGCTTTCAGAATGTTGATCTGACGCGGTGTATTGTTGATATGGTCTTCACCACGGATTACGTGGGTGATTTCCATATCCCAGTCATCAACAACCACACAGAAGTTATAGGTCGGAGAACCATCGGTACGGCGGATAATCAGATCATCCAGCTCCTGGTTACTGAACTCGATCGGACCACGGATCTGATCGTCAAAAACAACGGAACCTTCCTGCGGATTAGCAAAACGCACGACGCACGGTTCATCATCAGCATGATGTTCATGACTGTGGCGGCAGCGACCGTCATAACGCGGCTTCTCGCCTTTTGCCATCTGCTCTTCACGCAGTGCTTCCAGACGCTCTTTAGAGCAGTAGCATTTATAGGCCGTCCCCTCTTCCAGCATCTGATCGATAACCGCGTTATAGCGATCAAAACGTTTGGTCTGGAAGTACGGACCTTCATCCCACTCCAGACTCAGCCAGTTCATGCCATCCATAATGGCTTCGATAGCTTCCGGCGTGGAACGCTCAAGATCGGTGTCTTCAATACGCAGCACAAACTCACCACCGTGGTTACGTGCAAAAAGCCAGGAGTAAAGAGCAGTACGCGCGCCGCCAACGTGCAGATAGCCTGTTGGGCTTGGCGCGAAGCGAGTTTTGATTTTCATGAAATGGCCTTACGTTTAGAAAGATGCCGACAACCGGCAAATCCTGGAAAAATTGAGTGGGCGATATTCTATCACTCCAGCCTGATTCCTCAATGTAGTTCGGGTTGCTACATGATGCATTATTGTTTTCGTTGAGAAATTGCGCAACACGGTCTGTTTTGCGATCATCCTGCTTAAATTTACGACGAACGAACAATTTCTTTGGAAAAGGCGTTGACTCATTTTGAACTCTCCCTATAATGCGACTCCACACAGCGGGGGTGATTAGCTCAGCTGGGAGAGCACCTCCCTTACAAGGAGGGGGTCGGCGGTTCGATCCCGTCATCACCCACCAACTACTTTATGTAGTCTCCGCCGTGTAGCAAGAAATTGAGAAATGGGTGATTAGCTCAGCTGGGAGAGCACCTCCCTTACAAGGAGGGGGTCGGCGGTTCGATCCCGTCATCACCCACCACTTTCTCGCCAGCTAAATTTCTTGTAAAAATGTGAAGTACCGAAGTGGGTGATTAGCTCAGCTGGGAGAGCACCTCCCTTACAAGGAGGGGGTCGGCGGTTCGATCCCGTCATCACCCACCACTTCGGGTCGTTAGCTCAGTTGGTAGAGCAGTTGACTTTTAATCAATTGGTCGCAGGTTCGAATCCTGCACGACCCACCAATGTAAAAAAGCGCCCTAAAGGCGCTTTTTTGCTATCTGTGATTTGCGAAATTGCCTGATGCGCTTCACTTATCACACCTACTATTTCCGGCAATTCCTGTCCCCTCACCTACTGTGTCAATGCTGCCAACAGCTTAACCATCGCAGGCGTCACCTGCTGTGTTTCATAAACAATATATAAATCCGCAGGGATGCGCTCTTTGAGCGGACGGAAAATGACACCTGGCCAGTTCATTTGTGCGTAGCTGTCCGCTATCAATGTGATACCAATACCCATACTGACCATGGCGAGTACCGTTTGCGGTTCATTAACTTCGCGAATAACAACCGGTGAAAATCCCACCTGCTGGCAAACTCGCTGCAAAAAATCCCAGTCAGTGTACACAGGCGGCATTGTAACAAAATACTCGTCACGTAGCGCCTCCAGTGGGACGGTGGAAAATGATGAGAGATGATGCTCTTCAGGCATCGCCACCAGAAACGCCGATTCATGCAACCGTAAGCTGGTAAAACCTGCCGGTGGTTCTGTCGCCATTCGCCAGATCCCGGCATCGAGTTCACGTCGTTCCAGCAGGGCCATTTGCATCGCGGGCATCTTTTCGCGAAAAAGAACTTCAACGTTAGGATTTTCCCTGAGGAATCGCCGCATAACCGGGCGCATCCGTCCCCACATTGCCGTTCCCACTACGCCGAGTTCAATCCGCCCTGCTTCTCCCCGACCTATTTGTTCAACCCGAGCCAATACATTATTTGCATTCACCAGCAATCGACGCGATTCTTCCATCAAGATTTTGCCCGCGTGTGTCAGTACGACGCTGCGCGAATGGCGAATAAAAAGCTGCGTGCCGAGTTGATTTTCCAGCTCTTTAATATGAATACTGAGCGGAGGCTGAGACATATTTAAACGTGCTGCTGCGCGGCCAAAATGCAACTCTTCCGCTACGGCAAGAAAATAACGGAGCAACTTAAGATCTGTTCTGTATACGCGTTCCATAATTAAGTGCTCCATATAATAAATACATCGTATTAAATTATCATGGCATAAAGTATTTCACCACCAGATATCCGACATACATAAACACAATGGATAATATACCCGGTAATACATTTGGTACAGGAATAGGCAAGCGCACGATTGTAAATAAAGCACCAATACCAAAACCAACGCCGGAAGAAAATAAAATATCTTTCACTAATTAACCTTTATCATAAAAGCAGCTCTGAAGAGCAGAGCTGCGAATCCTTTTAATGAGTCACCGCTTGATGCTTTATCTTTTCAGGGTCATGATTATATTTAAACCCAAAGAAAAATATCACTGCGAGAAAAAGAGCATATCCTGCAAACACCAGCCAGATAGTTTGCCAGTCTTTTACGCCATCTACCGAGAAGTAATCTACTGCCATACCACTCAGAATCGAGCCAACCCATGCGCCGACACCATTTACCATGGTCATAAAGAGCCCCTGCGCGCTGGCACGGATGCTGGAATCAACTTCCTGTTCGACAAATACCGAACCAGAAATATTGAAGAAATCAAATGCACAGCCGTAAACAATCATCGACAGCAGCAGCAAAATAAAGCCGGTTGGTGACGGATCTCCATAGGCGAAGAAGCCAAAGCGCAGCGTCCAGGCCACCATACTCATCAGCATGACGGTTTTGATGCCAAAACGCTTCAAAAAGAACGGAATCGTCAAAATGAAACCGACTTCAGCCATCTGTGAAACTGACAGTAAAATGGAGGGATATTTCACCACGAAGCTATCAGCAAACTCCGGGTTACGGGCGAAATCATGCAGGAATGGATTACCAAAAACGTTGGTAATTTGCAGTACCGCACCCAGCATCATGGCAAAGAGGAAAAAGATGGCCATGCGTGGATTTTTAAACAGCACGAAAGCATCCAGACCCAGCTTGCTGGCAAGCGACGTGGTCGATTTTTTCTCCGCAACCGGAATCTTAGGCAAAGTCAGCGCATAAGCCGACAGCAGCAATGACGCACCAGACGCAACATACAACTGCAGGCTGCTCAATTCCAGATGCAGTAAGCTGACCGCCCACATCGCGACAATAAATCCTACCGTACCAAAAACGCGAATGGGCGGGAAAGCAGATACGGGGTCAAGCCCTGCCTGAGCAAGACAGGAATACGAGACGCTGTTCGATAATGCGATAGTCGGCATAAATGCCATCGCATTAATTAACATCACCCAAAACATCGTATCCGGATCACTCACCGACGCCGCATAAAAAAGTACGCCAGCGCACACCAGATGACACAGCATATATGCACGTTCAGCGCGCAGCCATTTGTCCGCGATGATCCCCATAATACCGGGCATAATGATCGCGGCGATACCTTTGGAGCTATAGACCATACCGACGTTCGCGCCGGTGAAATGAAGGGTATTAATCATGTAAGATCCAAGGGTAACCAACCAGCTCCCCCAGATAAAATATTGCAAAAAGGACATTACCTTTAAGCGCATAGCGATGCTCATAATCGTTTCCTTGTCGCATCATATGGCCTCACCTGCGAGGCCGTTTCTTATTGTTTTTCTCAGGCAATTTTGCGCAGAAAGCCGCAAATAAGGTTGATGAAGTTCTGCTTAGAGAGCTCCGCAGCCGCCAGCGTTTGGGCATGTGACAATTTCACATCGCTTAAACCTTCCGCCATATTGGTAATCGCAGAGACCGCAACTACTTTAAGGTCGCAATGGCGAGCTGAAATAACCTCAGGCACCACAGACATACCAACAACATCCCCACCAATAATTTGCATCATGCGAATTTCCGCCGCAGTCTCGAAATTCGGCCCCGGATACGAGACGAACACGCCCTCCGTCAGAGGGAATCCCTCTTCTTTCGCCACTTTTTGTAACAGTGCGCGGTATTCCGCATCGTAGGCATTTGCCAGTGAGAAGAAACGCTCTCCAAAACGATCATCGTTAAGACCCACCATCGGCGTACCTGGCATGGTGTTGATATGATCTTTCAATGCGACCAGGCTGCCTGCCCCCACTTCCGGACGCAGTGAGCCTGCCGCATTGGTGCAGAACAGTAGCTCGCAGCCCAGCAGCTTAAAGGTACGAATTGCGTCAGTCATGATGGTCATTCCACGACCCTCGTAGAAATGTCCGCGACCTTTCATACATACCACCGGTACGCCCTGGAGATGGCCCAGCACTAACTCCCCCGCATGACCATGTACCGTACTTACCGGGAAACCTGGCAGCTTTTCGTAGGAAATTGCGACAGCGTTCTCAATCTGATCGGCCAGCGCGCCCAGCCCGGAACCTAAAATAAAGGCCACTCGTGGCGTGAAATTAGGTTTATAAGTCTTGATAATATCTACGCAAAACAGCGAGTTATGAGAAAATTGAACCTGAGGCATATATATCCTTTTTCTGTAGGGTGGAATCTAACGCCTTTTTATAGCGAGGTTGTCCCGGCTCTTACCAATACACTTTTCTCACGCATTCAATAGCGATTCGATATCGATGGATTTATATCTTTTCTCTATTAATCAATGGTAAAAACTGTATTGGCGATATTAATTCCTTTGCATTAACAATATATCGTTTTTAACAAACCACTTTATTAAGCAATCTACTAATAACGATCAGCATAGGGATTTATGCTATGAAAAAACATCTTTTAACTCTGACTCTATCCTCTATATTAGCGATACCTGTTATATCTCATGCAGAATTTAAAGGCGGTTTTGCAGATATCGGCGTGCATTATCTGGACTGGACCAGTCGGACTACCGAAAAATCGTCAACAAAATCACACAAAGATGATTTTGGTTATCTTGAAATTGAAGGTGGCGCTAACTTTAATTGGGGAGAAATGTACGGGTTCTTCGACTGGGAAAACTTCTATAACGGTCGCCATAATAAACCAAGTAGCGAGCAGCGTTATACCTTTAAAAATACCAACCGTATTTACCTGGGTGACACCGGATTTAATCTTTACCTGCACGCGTATGGCACCTACGGATCTGCAAATCGCGTGAATTTCCACGACGATATGTTCCTGTACGGTGTCGGCTACAATTTCACCGGCAGCGGTTGGTGGTTCAAACCGTTCTTTGCTAAGCGTTATACAGATCAAACCTATTACACTGGCAACAACGGCTATGTAGCCGGCTGGATTGCAGGTTACAACTTTATGCTGGGCAGTGAGAAATTCACTCTCACCAACTGGAACGAGTACGAGTTTGACCGTGACGCTACCTATGCGACGGGTAATGGCGGTAAAGAAGGGCTGAACGGCGCAGTTGCACTGTGGTGGAATGCAACATCACACATCACTACGGGGATTCAGTATCGATATGCGGATGACAAACTGGGCGAAGATTTTTACCAGGATGCGATAATCTACTCCATCAAATTTAACTTCTGATTAATTACTGCCGGGGCTCCCGGCAGTATGAATTCATTCTATATCTGATACAACGGATCCCCTTCCCGCTCAGCCATTAGCGCATGACCCTGGTCTCGTACCACATCCCATAACGCTTCAGCGGCAGTGGAAAGTGAACGGTTCTTCCTGCGCACCAACATCAACTGGCGTTCCACCACCGGCGTAATACGCTTTACCACCAGTGGGCTACCTTCAGGTAATGGCAGCGCCAGTGCGGGAAGAATACTGATGCCGATGCCTGCGGCTACCATCGGGAACAACGTCGCCGGATGACCAATCTCCTGCACAATATTCGCCTGAATACCGTTGCGCACCAGCGCTGCATCAATCAGCGGTCGGCTGCCTGACGCGTAATCCTGCAACACCAGTTTCGCTCCCTGTAATGCCTGCCAGGGTACATAATCTTCCGCGGCCAGAGAGCTATCGCGATGGCAAAGCAAGAAGAAAGGCTCGGAAAGAATCGCTTCACATTGCAGATCGCCCACTGGGCCTGGATCGATGACGATGCCAAAATCGACATCTCCCTGGCGAATACTTTCCATCACCCACTGCTGCGGACGATCGTGCAGGACAAACTGAATATCTGGATAGCGGCGATGGCTTTCAGCAATGCATTGCGGAATAAGATGCGCGGAAATGGTCTGGCTGGCAGCGACCCGAACTTTTCCGCTCAGTTGTTGCCCCATACGCCCGGTATCGCGCAACGTGCTGTTTAGTTCATCCAGCAGTCGCTCAAGACGCAAAGCCAACTGCAGCCCAGCATCTGTAAGCACCACTTCACGCGTGGTTCTGTCCAGCAGGCGAACACCCGTATGGTTTTCCAGCTCCTTCACACTGTGACTCACTGCCGACTGGCTCAGGCCAATACGCTCACCTGCGCGACTAAAACTTTTCTCCTGCGCTACTGTGACGAAAACCTTTAATTGTTTTAAAGAATAATTCATCTATTTTCTTCATAAATGGATGCAATAAATCAATTTTATTTCTCAAACTGGAAGAAGCACAATAGAACCATCGATCATCTGGAGTCTTTATGAAACTTTTTCGTATCCTCGATCCTTTCACCTTAACCCTGATCACAGTGGTATTACTGGCTTCCTTCTTCCCGGCCAGAGGCGATTTCGTCCCGTTCTTTGAAAATCTGACTACGGCAGCTATTGCCCTGCTGTTCTTTATGCACGGCGCAAAATTGTCGCGTGAAGCGATTATCGCTGGCGGTAGTCACTGGCGGCTACATTTGTGGGTAATGTGCAGCACCTTCGTGCTGTTCCCAATTCTGGGCGTACTGTTTGCCTGGTGGAAACCGGTAAATGTCGACCCGATGCTCTACTCCGGTTTTCTCTATCTGTGCATTCTTCCGGCTACCGTGCAGTCCGCAATTGCCTTTACCTCAATGGCGGGTGGTAATGTCGCGGCTGCAGTTTGCTCTGCGTCAGCATCCAGTCTGCTGGGGATTTTCCTTTCGCCGTTGCTGGTTGGTGTGGTGATGAATGTTCACGGTGCAGAGGGTAGCCTCGAGCAGGTCGGTAAGATTATGCTGCAACTGTTGCTGCCGTTTGTGTTGGGGCATCTTTCCCGCCCGTGGATTGGTAACTGGGTGGCGCGCAATAAAAAGTGGATTGCGAAAACCGATCAAACATCCATTCTGTTGGTGGTTTATACGGCATTTAGCGAAGCAGTCGTTAACGGTATCTGGCATAAAGTCGGCTGGGGATCGCTATTGTTTATTGTGGTGGTTAGTTGCGTGCTGTTGGCTATTGTGATTGTGATTAACGTCTTTATGGCGCGCCGACTGGGTTTCAATAAGGCGGATGAAATCACTATCGTCTTCTGTGGCTCGAAAAAGAGTCTGGCGAATGGTATCCCAATGGCAAACATTCTGTTCCCGACATCGGTGATCGGTATGATGGTGCTGCCATTGATGATTTTCCATCAGATCCAACTGATGGTTTGCGCGGTACTGGCGCGTCGTTACAAGCGCCAGACCGGGCAGTTACAGTCGCAGCAGGAAAGCCACGGAAAGGTTTAAAGCGGGCGTTTCAGGGGCTGGACCAGTTGCGTCAGCCCCTCCGTTTTAATCAGCAGCGTGATTTGCATTAGCTCACCGAGTTTCCCTGCCGGAAATTCATCTTTGCGGGCAAACCACAGCAGATACTCCTCCGGCAGGTCAATTAAGCGACGCCCTTTGTACTTGCCAAACGGCATTATCGTATTGGCTATTTCAATCAACTGCTCTTTTTCCATCTCAGTTGCCCAGCAAACGCAGCATTTCAGCTTCGTCGATCACTTCAATGCCCAGTTCCTGCGCTTTCGCCAGTTTAGAACCTGCGGCTTCTCCGGCAATCACCAGGTCGGTTTTCTTCGACACGCTGCCCGCCACTTTCGCGCCCAGTTCGACCAGGCGAGCTTTAGCGTCATCACGCGACATCTGACTTAAGCTACCCGTGAGCACCACCGTTTTACCAGCAAACGGGCTGTCGATCTCTTCCGCGTTGATGACTACCGGCGCAGGCCAGTGAACGCCTTCCGCCAGCAGTTCACTGATGACATTACGGTTACTTTCTTCGGCAAAGAAGTTGTGCACATGAGATGCGACGACAATTCCAACATCGGGCACTTTTTGCAGCTCTTCAATCGAAGCCGCTTCCAGCGCTTCCAGCGTGCCGAAATATGCCGCCAGACCTGATGCCGTTGCCTCACCGACTTCGCGGATGCCAAGCGCATAAAGGAAGCGGGCAAAGGTGGTTTCTTTCGCTTTTTCCAGTGCGTTAACCACGTTTTGCGCCGATTTCGGCCCCATTCTCTCCAGCCCGGTGAGCTTACCCGCCGTTAACTTGAACAGATCCGCAGGCGTATGGACATATTCTTTTTCAACCAACTGGTCGATGATTTTGTCTCCCATACCGTCAACGTCCATCGCGCGACGGGAAACAAAGTGTTTCAGCGACTCTTTACGCTGAGCGGCGCAAATCAAACCACCAGTACAGCGAGCCACAGCCTCGCCTTCCACTCGTTCCACGTCAGAACCGCATACCGGGCAATGCGTCGGGAATACTACCTCACGAGTATCTTCCGGGCGTTCAGAAAGCACCACGTTAACCACTTGCGGGATCACGTCGCCAGCACGGCGAATCACCACTTTATCGCCAATACGTAAGCCAAGACGTTCGATTTCATCGGCATTGTGTAGGGTGGCGTTGCTCACCAGCACACCCGCGACATGGACAGGTTCGAGACGTGCAACAGGCGTAATCGCGCCAGTACGCCCAACCTGAAACTCGACGTCACGCACAAAAGTCATCTGCTCCTGTGCCGGAAATTTAAACGCCACTGCCCAACGAGGGGCGCGCGCAACAAAGCCAAGCTGTTCCTGCTGCGCCAGGGAGTTGACCTTAATTACCACGCCGTCGATATCAAAGCCCAGCGTCGGGCGGTCTTCTTCTACTTTATGGTAGAACGCCAGCACCTCTTCCGCCGATTCGCATAACGTGACGCGATCGCTGACCGGTAATCCCCACTTTTTAAATTGCAGTAAACGACCAAGATGAGTATCTGGCAGCTCACCGCCTTCCAGCACGCCAACGCCGTAGCAGAAGAAAGTGAGCGGCCGCTTGGCTGTGATACGCGGATCAAGCTGACGCAATGAACCTGCCGCCGCATTACGTGGGTTAGCAAACACTTTTCCGCCCGTGCGTCGCGCATCTTCGTTGATCTTTTCGAAGCCCGCCTGCGGCAGGAACACTTCACCACGCACTTCCAGACGCGCCGGGATATTCTCACCGTGTAGTTTCAGCGGAATGGCGCGAATAGTACGGACGTTAGATGTGATGTCTTCCCCGGTAGTACCATCGCCACGGGTTGCTGCGCTCACCAGTACGCCATTCTCATACAGAATGCTGACGGCAAGGCCATCGAGCTTCAGCTCACAGCACCAGGTCACTTTTTCGTTACTTTTCAGACGATCCTGAACGCGTTTGTTGAAAGCAAGAAAACTCTCTTCATCAAAAACGTTATCCAGCGACAGCATCGGTACTTCATGACGGATCTGGCTGAAAGCCGCTAACGGTGCTGCACCTACACGTTGAGTGGGTGAATCAGGGGTAATCAGTTCTGGATGTTTGGCTTCCAGCTCGCGCAGTTCGCGCATCAGGCGATCGTATTCAGCGTCAGGAATTTCCGGCGCATCCATCACATGATAAAGATATTCATGATGACGAAGCACCGTTCGCAGTTCTGTCAGTTGTTGTTCGATTGATTCCATATCGCACCATCAATGCTAAAAACCCCCGACAAGCGGGGGTTCGAAGAGAAGTTGATTTAATTTAAGTGTATCAGGCGTTAGCGTCTTTCACTTCGCGGATGATGTCCTGATACTCGCGCAGTTTCTGCGGAGTCATCATACGGCGCTGATCATCAAGCACCACGCCGCCCACTTCATCAGCGATATGCTGCGCAGATTGCAGCATCAGCTTGAAGTTTTGCAGTTCATCACCATAAGACGGCACCTGCATAAAGATAGTGACACCCGGTGTAGTGAAATCCTTCATTTCAGGATCAAATGTTCCCGGTTTCACCATATTCGCCAGGCTGAATAACGCCGGGCCACTGCCGTCCGGGCTAAGATGACGATGGTAAATATTCATATCGCCAAAGATAAAGCCCGCCTGCTGAATGCTGTTAAGAAGCAGTTCACCGTTCAGCTCGTTACCGTGATGCGCTGCGACGTTCATAATGATCACCGCTTCTTTGCGCTTCGGCTTATCCATGACAGGCACCGGTTCAGCCACAGGCTCAGGCTGCGGTGCTGCTACGGGTTCCGCAGCCTGGAAAGCCTGCTGCGCCGGTTGTGGCGCTGGCTGTGTCGGCTGCGGAGCTGACTGTACCTGCGAAGCAACAGGCTGTTCAGGCTGCGGCGGGTAGGCCGGCTGCTGTACTGGCTGTGGTTGCTGAACAGGATGCGCTGAATGCGGAGCATGTTGCGGCGATACCTGCGCTTCAGGCGGCTGCTGAACCGGTTGACGCGGCTGCGCAGACGCATAAGGCGGTTGGTACTGGTGTTGCGGCGACGGACGAGCAGCCTCATGCTCCTGGGCGTTAGCCGGGGCATGATTTACGCGGTGAACACGAACCTCACCAACGCCCTCATCATCTTCGACATCCTCGTCATAAGAATCGTCGTCACGTTTTGACTTCATTCGTTTTAATGGCCGATCGCGGAACATAGAAGATCGTTCTTTACGGCTGGTCCAGAAACCATGTACCAGTAAAGCGATTATGGCGATCGCGCCAACAATGATTAATATCAGACGCAAATCCTGCATCATTATATTCTCTGTTGTTCTAACACCTTGCCACCACGGCAAACATTTACTCACTAAGAGTATTTGCCGATTACCTCAAGTGCAAGTGCACTCTTAACTTTCACAGCACAAAGATAGATGAAATCGTGCTTTTTGCTGTTTTTTCGAACATATCCTAACTGTCCATTGCGCAATTACCCGGTAAAATACGCAGAATTTTCCTGGGATTGGTCAAAAGGAGCATATCCTGATTATGATTTCAACATTCACATCTTCCCCACGCAGCGGTTTTTACTATTTTGCGCAAGGCTGGAAGCTCGTCTCGCAACCCGGGATTCGGCGTTTTGTTATTTTACCTCTGTTGGTCAATATTTTGTTGATGGGAAGTGCATTCTGGTGGCTCTTTACTCAACTGGATGCCTGGATCCCATCATTAATGAGCCACGTGCCTGACTGGCTGCAATGGTTGAGCTATTTGCTGTGGCCTGTCGCGGTTATCTCCGTTCTACTGGTTTTTGGCTATTTTTTCTCAACTATTGCGAACTGGATTGCCGCACCGTTTAACGGTTTATTGGCTGAACAGTTGGAAGCCAGGCTGACAGGCGCTACGCCGCCGGATACCGGCATCTTTGGCATCATGAAAGATGTGCCGCGAATTATGAAACGCGAATGGCAAAAATTTGCCTGGTATCTGCCACGCGCCATCGTATTGCTGATCCTCTACTTCATCCCGGGCATCGGGCAAACCGTCGCGCCAGTACTGTGGTTCCTGTTCAGTGCCTGGATGTTAGCCATTCAGTACTGCGACTATCCGTTCGACAACCACAAAGTGCCGTTCAAAGAGATGCGCACTGCCCTGCGCACGCGCAAAATCACCAATATGCAGTTTGGCGCATTAACCAGCCTGTTCACGATGATCCCGGTGCTCAACCTGTTCATCATGCCAGTGGCCGTCTGTGGCGCGACAGCAATGTGGGTCGATTGTTATCGCGCTAAACATGCATTGTGGAAGTAACAGTCTCCTGGTTATTTTGTAAACTTTTTGTATGGAAGAGGGGTGGCTTATGCCACCCTTATTCCATCTTGCAAGCCATTATTTCCCTTCTGCATATAGATATGCTAAATCCTTACTTCCGCATATTCTCTGAGCGGGTATGCTACCTGTTGTATCCCAATTTCATACAGTTAAGGACAGGCCATGAGTAAGATTTTTGAAGATAACTCGCTGACTATCGGTCACACACCGCTGGTTCGCCTGAATCGCATCGGTAACGGACGTATTCTGGCGAAGGTGGAATCTCGTAACCCCAGCTTCAGCGTTAAGTGCCGTATCGGTGCCAATATGATTTGGGATGCCGAAAAACGCGGCGTACTGAAACCCGGCGTTGAATTGGTTGAACCAACCAGCGGCAACACAGGTATTGCTCTGGCTTATGTGGCTGCCGCTCGCGGTTACAAACTCACCCTGACCATGCCAGAAACCATGAGTATTGAACGCCGCAAACTGCTGAAAGCTCTGGGCGCAAACCTGGTGTTGACCGAAGGCGCGAAAGGCATGAAAGGCGCAATTCAAAAAGCAGAAGAAATTGTCGCCAGCACCCCAGAAAAATATCTGCTGCTGCAACAATTCAGCAACCCGGCGAATCCAGAAATTCATGAAAAAACCACCGGTCCGGAGATCTGGGAAGATACCGATGGTCAGGTTGATGTATTTATTGCTGGTGTCGGTACTGGCGGTACGCTGACCGGCGTCAGCCGCTACATTAAAGGCACCAAAGGCAAGACTGATCTCATCTCTGTCGCCGTTGAGCCAACCGACTCTCCCGTTATCGCCCAGGCGCTGGCAGGTGAAGAAATCAAACCCGGCCCGCATAAAATCCAGGGCATAGGTGCTGGCTTTATCCCGGCTAACCTTGATCTTAAACTGGTCGATAAAGTTATTGGCATCACCAATGAAGAAGCTATCTCTACCGCACGTCGTCTGATGGAAGAAGAAGGCATTCTTGCTGGGATCTCTTCTGGCGCGGCGGTTGCCGCTGCATTGAAGCTGCAAGAAGATGAAAGCTTTACCAATAAGAATATTGTGGTTATTCTGCCATCATCGGGTGAACGTTATTTAAGCACTGCATTATTTGCCGATCTCTTTACCGAGAAAGAATTGCAACAGTAATGCCAGGTTGTTAGAAATGCGTAAAAAAGCACCTTTTTAGGTGCTTTTTTGTGGCCTACTTCAAATTTTCGCCCCTCCTGGCATTGATTCAGCCTGTCGGAACTGGTATTTAACCTGACTAATTATTTTGATGCGCGAAATTAATCGTTACAGGAAAAGCCTTAGCTGAATCGATTTTATGATTTGGTTCAATTCTTCCTTTAGCGGCATAATGTTTAATGATGAACGAAACGTCAGCGGCCAACATCCGCCAGCAATGGACTGCATAGAACACTTCGTGCGTCGCGTCTGTTAAAACTGGCGCTAACAATACAGGCTAAAGTCAAACCGCCAGGCTAGACTTTAGTTCCACAACACTAAACCTATAAGTTGGGGAAATACAATGTTCCAGCAAGAAGTTACCATTACCGCTCCGAACGGTCTGCACACCCGCCCTGCTGCCCAGTTTGTAAAAGAAGCTAAGGGCTTCACTTCTGAAATTACTGTGACTTCCAACGGCAAAAGCGCCAGCGCAAAAAGCCTGTTTAAACTGCAGACTCTGGGCCTGACTCAAGGGACCGTTGTGACTATCTCCGCTGAAGGCGAAGACGAACAGAAAGCGGTTGAACATCTGGTTAAACTGATGGCGGAACTCGAGTAATTTCCCGGGTTCTTTTAAAAATCAGTCACAAGTAAGGTAGGGTTATGATTTCAGGCATTTTAGCATCCCCGGGTATCGCTTTCGGTAAAGCTCTGCTTCTGAAAGAAGACGAAATCGTCATTGACCGGAAAAAAATTTCTGCCGACCAGGTTGATCAGGAAGTTGAACGTTTTCTGAGCGGTCGTGCCAAGGCATCAGCCCAGCTTGAAACGATCAAAACGAAAGCTGGTGAAACGTTCGGTGAAGAAAAAGAAGCCATCTTTGAAGGGCATATCATGCTACTCGAAGATGAGGAGCTGGAGCAGGAAATCATAGCCCTGATTAAAGATAAGCACATGACGGCTGACGCTGCTGCTCATGAAGTTATTGAAGGTCAGGCTTCTGCCCTGGAAGAACTGGATGATGAATACCTGAAAGAACGTGCGGCTGACGTGCGTGATATCGGTAAGCGCCTGCTGCGCAACATCCTGGGTCTGAAGATTATCGACCTGAGCGCGATTCAGGATGAAGTCATTCTGGTTGCCGCTGACCTGACGCCGTCCGAAACCGCACAGTTGAACCTGAAGAAGGTACTGGGTTTCATCACCGACGCGGGTGGCCGTACTTCCCACACCTCAATCATGGCACGCTCTCTGGAACTGCCAGCCATTGTGGGTACTGGTAGCGTCACCTCTCAGGTGAAAAATGACGACTATCTGATTCTGGATGCCGTAAATAATCAGGTTTACGTCAATCCAACCAACGAAGTTATCGATAAATTGCGCGCTGTTCAGGAGCAAGTAGCTTCTGAAAAAGCAGAGCTTGCTAAGCTGAAAGATCTGCCAGCCATTACGCTGGACGGTCACCAGGTAGAAGTGTGCGCTAACATCGGTACTGTTCGTGACGTTGAAGGTGCAGAACGTAATGGCGCTGAAGGCGTTGGTCTGTATCGCACCGAATTCCTGTTCATGGACCGCGACGCGCTGCCGACTGAAGAAGAACAGTTCGCGGCCTACAAAGCTGTGGCTGAAGCGTGTGGCTCACAGGCGGTTATTGTTCGTACCATGGACATTGGCGGCGACAAAGAGCTGCCGTACATGAACTTCCCGAAAGAAGAGAACCCGTTCCTCGGCTGGCGTGCTATCCGTATCGCGATGGATCGTAAAGAGATTCTGCGCGATCAGCTCCGCGCTATCCTGCGTGCCTCTGCTTTCGGCAAATTGCGCATCATGTTCCCGATGATCATCTCTGTTGAAGAAGTACGCGCACTGCGCAAAGAGATTGAAATCTACAAACAGGAACTGCGCGACGAAGGTAAAGCGTTTGACGAATCAATTGAAATTGGCGTGATGGTGGAAACACCGGCTGCCGCAACAATTGCGCGTCATTTAGCCAAAGAAGTTGATTTCTTTAGTATCGGCACCAATGATTTAACGCAGTACACTCTGGCAGTTGACCGTGGTAATGATATGATTTCACACCTTTACCAGCCAATGTCACCGTCCGTGCTGAACTTGATCAAGCAAGTTATTGATGCTTCTCATGCTGAAGGCAAATGGACTGGCATGTGTGGTGAGCTTGCTGGCGATGAACGTGCTACACTTCTGTTGCTGGGGATGGGTCTGGACGAATTCTCTATGAGCGCCATTTCTATCCCGCGCATTAAGAAGATTATCCGTAACACGAACTTCGAAGATGCGAAGGTGTTAGCAGAGCAGGCTCTTGCTCAACCGACAACGGACGAGTTAATGACGCTGGTTAACAAGTTCATTGAAGAAAAAACAATCTGCTAATCCACGAGATGCGGCCCAATTTACTGCTTAGGAGAAGATCATGGGTTTGTTCGATAAACTGAAATCTCTGGTTTCTGATGACAAAAAAGATACCGGAACTATTGAGATCATTGCTCCGCTCTCTGGCGAGATCGTCAATATCGAAGACGTGCCGGATGTCGTTTTTGCGGAAAAAATCGTTGGTGATGGTATTGCTATCAAACCAACTGGCAACAAAATGGTAGCTCCGGTTGACGGCACCATTGGTAAAATCTTTGAAACCAACCACGCGTTCTCTATCGAATCTGATAGCGGCGTTGAGTTGTTCGTCCACTTCGGTATCGACACCGTTGAACTGAAAGGCGAAGGCTTCAAGCGTATTGCTGAAGAAGGTCAGCGCGTAAAAGTTGGCGATACTGTTATTGAATTCGATCTGCCGCTGCTGGAAGAGAAAGCCAAGTCAACCCTGACTCCGGTTGTTATCTCCAACATGGACGAAATCAAAGAACTGATCAAACTGTCCGGTAGCGTGACTGTGGGTGAAACCCCGGTTATCCGCATCAAGAAGTAATTCTTGCCACAGTGAAAAATGGCGCCCGTGGGCGCCATTTTTTTATGCTTCCGCCAGCGGCGGCAAAATCAATTCATCGCTTTCATGCTGCTGGGTATAACACATCACCTCCAGCACGCGTAAACCTGCGCTGTGCACTGCGTCGGTTAACGCCTTCCCTTTCAGTAATCCACTGATAAGTTGAGCGCAAAACAGATCGCCAGTACCTTTAAGATCCGTTTTTACCCGAGAGTGGGAAATGACATTCACGCTATCGGCACTGACCACCACCACCTGCATATCCTGATTGTCTTCATTGCCGGAAGCGCTGGTAATAACCACCCATTTTAATGTCTCTGAAAGCAGGCTTTTTGCAGCAGCAATGGCGCTGTCGAGATCGCGGCAGTTTTTACCGGTCAGGATTTCCAGCTCAAATATATTTGGCGTAATCCCCTGCGCCAGTGGCAGTAAATATTGCCGATACGCATCGGGAAGGTCAGGTTTGACGTAAATACCACTATCAATATCGCCAATCACCGGATCGACCATAATCAGCAAGTCAGGATGCTCTTCGCGTAAGACTGTCAGCCATTCGGCAAGGATTCTAATTTGTGACGCTGTCCCCATATAGCCCGTAGTCACCGCACGTAACTTACGCAGCGCATCACGCTCTTTCAGTGCGCGCAAATAACCGCTAAACCACTCGTCCGGAATCGCACCACCGTAGAACGTGTCATAATGCGGCGTATTACTCAGCAACACGGTCGGTACGGCAAAGACATTCAGGCCGTTCTGTTTAATGGCAGGCACGGCAATGCTGTTGCCTACGCTGCCATACACCACCTGCGACTGCACGGCGACGATATCCGCCTGCAACGCCCTGCTCTTATCGTTAAACAACAACAAACTACTCATTTAATAATTTCTCCTTGCCGATGATCCTCATCGTACCCCAACCGAAACTTTACCTGATTCTGGCAGTCAAATCGGCTAATACAACACAAGGATAAGGCAATTCAGTGAAGAAAATCATTTGTCTGGTCATCACACTGCTGATGGCACTCCCCGCTTACGCGAAGTTAACTGCCCATGAAGAAGTCAGAATTAACGCCATGCTGGAGGGATTAGCGCAGCATAAGGATTTGATATTCATACGCAATGGCGATCAACATACTTGTGATGAAGCAGTTTCTCATCTGCGCTTGAAGCTGGGTAATACCCGTAACCGCATTGATACTGCCGAGCAATTCATTGATAAGGTTGCTTCGTCGTCATCCATTACCGGGAAGCCTTACATCGTGAAGATGCCCGGTAAGAGCGATGAAAATGCGCAACCTTTTTTACATGCGCTGATTGCGCAGACGGATAAAACAGTGCCTGAGGAAGGGAATTAATCCGCTTTAGCAAGGCATTTACAGGAGGTAACATGAAAAAATGCTTTATTTATAACGATGAAAAATCGAGTAAATTTTGGTGGATAGATTACGAAGGGGATAGTTTAGCTGTCAACTATGGCATTTGTCGGCAGCAACAACTGCCGACAAATCAGATTATTGACAAAGTGCACTTTGTTTATGCCGGATGCGGCGTAAACGCCTTATCCGGCCTACAAAATATTGCTAATGCAATATATTACAGGAACCTTGTAGGCCTGATAAACGTAGCGCATCAGGCTGTTTTGCGTTTGTCATCAGCCTCCAATGCTATTAATCCTTAAATCCCCGCCCCCTGGCTAAAGTGTTCTTCGCCAAACACCCCGGTGGAAAGGTAGCGATCGCCACGATCGCAGATGATCGCTACCACCACTGCGCCAGGGTTGGCTTTTGCCACGCGTATCGCACCGGCAACCGCGCCGCCGGAGCTGACGCCGCAGAAAATCCCTTCCCGCACGGCCAGTTCGCGCATGGTGTTTTCCGCGTCGCGCTGGTGAATATCCAGTAACTCGTCCACCAGAGAAGCGTTAAAGATGCCCGGCAGATATTCCGCTGGCCAGCGGCGAATCCCCGGAATGCTGCTACCCTCTTCCGGCTGCAGGCCAACAATCGTTACCGGTTTGGATTGTTCGCGCATAAACCGTGACACGCCGGTGATGGTGCCAGTCGTCCCCATGCTGGAGACAAAATGCGTAATGCGACCGCCGGTTTGCTGCCAGATTTCCGGCCCGGTAGTGGTGTAATGCGCATAAGGATTATCGGGGTTATTGAACTGGTCGAGCAGCTTGCCTTCACCACGATTCGCCATCTCCAGCGCCAGATCGCGTGCGCCTTCCATGCCCTGCTCTTTAGTGACAAGAATCAGTTCCGCACCGTAGGCACGCATCGCCGCGCGACGTTCCTGGCTCATGTTGTCGGGCATCAGCAATTTCATGCGATAGCCTTTTAGCGCGGCGATCATTGCCAGCGCAATGCCTGTGTTACCACTGGTGGCTTCGATTAACACATCACCGGGTTTAATTTCCCCACGCTTTTCCGCCTCGACAATCATTGATAATGCCGCGCGGTCTTTCACCGAACCCGCAGGGTTATTCCCTTCCAGTTTTAACCACACTTCACTGCCGTTATCCGGCCCCATTCGCTGCAACTTCACCAGAGGCGTATTGCCAATTGTTTGTTCTAATGTACTCACGATCTCTGTCCATACGTGGTGTTGCCTGATGCGACGCTTGCGCGTCTTATCAGGCCTACAGGTTATAAACCTTGCCATTAAAAAGCCCGGATCGCGGGATGCGCCTCCGGGCGTTTAACATTTACTCAACCTATCAGGCGCTTTGTGCGAGAGCAAGCTCCTCATCGCGGGTTTCAATACGCTGATCGCCGTTGTACAACCGCGCATGTTGCAGGCCAACGAATAAACGCTCACCGCGTTGCGGGGCGTCATCGCCATGCATCACAACTGTCAGCGGTTCGTTGTACCACCCCAGCGGTTGTACGACTAATTGGGTGTAGTGTCCTTTCGGACTGGCTTCCAGTACCTGTACCGGCAGCGGCGAATCGAGGCTGGTGCGGCGACTGATATCCACTTCCCACGGACGCAGGAAGAGATCCACCGGCCCCTGATATGCAGGCGTATACCCCAGCGGCCAGCGATGCGCGCCAACGTGGAACTGCCCGCCGCGAATAATTCCCTGTAAGCGGTTCACTTCGCCCATAAATTCGAGCACAAAGCGGGTCGCCGGTTCACGCCAGACCTGATCCGGCGCATCCGCCTGCTCGATATTGCCCTGGCTCATCACGACCACACGATCGGCAACTTCAGTCGCCTCTTCCTGATCGTGAGTGACGAACACACTGGTAAATTTCAACTCTTCGTGAAGCTGACGCAGCCAGCGACGCAGTTCTTTACGCACCTGCGCATCCAGCGCGCCAAACGGTTCATCAAGCAACAGAATTTGCGGTTCCACGGCAAGCGCACGCGCCAGCGCCACACGCTGTTTCTGACCACCAGAAAGCTGCGCCGGATAACGATCTGCCAGATGAGCAAGCTGCACCATCTCCAGTAACTGGGTGACTTTCGCTTTGATCGCCGCCGCATTTGGGCGCTCTCGACGCGGCAGCACCGTCAGGCCAAAGGCGATGTTGTCGAACACCGTCATATGGCGGAACAGCGCGTAATGCTGGAACACAAATCCCACTTTACGATCGCGCGCGTGCAGGCGGCTGACGTCGGTGCCGTGGAAGCGAATATGCCCGCTGGTTTGATGCTCCAGCCCGGCGATAATCCTCAGCAGCGTGGTTTTCCCGGAGCCGGACGGCCCCAGTAACGCGACCATCTGACCAGAAGGAATATCCAGTGAGATATCGTTCAACACCTGGGTGCGACCAAATGACTTCTTAATCCTGGCAATCTCAATGCTCATGATGTACCTCCTGCTGCGCGCGTTTTTCCTGACTCTCCAGACGCCACTGCAACATACTCTTTAAAAACAGGGTGATAATCGCCATCAGCGTCAACAGCGCGGCGGCGGTAAAGGAGCCGACGGTATTGTAGTCCTGCTCCAGCAATTCAATCTGTAATGGCAACGACAGGGTTTCGCCGCGAATCGAGCCGGAAACCACCGATACCGCACCAAACTCGCCAATCGCGCGGGCGTTAGTCAGCACCACACCATACAGCAGCGCCCAGCGGATGTTCGGCAACGTAACGCGGCGAAACATCTGCCAGCCAGACGCGCCAAGCAAAATCGCCGCTTCGTCTTCCTGGCTGCCCTGACTTAACATCACCGGCACCAGTTCACGCACCACAAACGGACACGTCACGAAGATAGTCACCAGCACCATTCCCGGCCAGGAGAACATAATTTGCAGATTATGTTCGTCAAGCCAGCCGCCCAGCGGGCCGTTGGAGCCGTAGAACAGCAGATACACCAGACCGGCGACTACCGGCGACACCGCAAACGGAATATCCAGCAGCGTCAGCAGCAACTGACGCCCCGGAAAATCAAAACGCGTCACCAGCCAGGCCAACAGGATGCCGAACACCAGGTTCACCGGCACAGCAATCAGCGCAATCATCACCGTCAGCCAGATGGCGTGCAGCATGTCCGGGTCTGCCAGGTTCTGTAATACCGGCATGATCCCCTTGCTGAATGCCTGCACAAAGATGTAAATCATCGGCACCAGCAGGATGAACGCCGACACCAGCATCCCGGTGCCAATCAAAAACCATTTGCCCCAGTTAATCGGGCGCGCGTCATAACGCTTCAACTGTGTAACTTCCGCCATTAATGACCTACCACACGCCGACCGAAGCGACTTTGCAGAGTGTTAATAGAAAACAGCAGCAACAGCGATGCTGCGAGGATCACCGAAGCAATCGCGCTCGCCGCCGGGTAATCAAATTCCTGTAAGCGAACAAAAATCATCAGCGACGTTACTTCCGTCTTCCAGGCGATGTTCCCGGCGATAAATATCACCGCGCCAAACTCACCAAGACTACGGGTAAACGACAGCGCCACGCCCGCCACCAGCGCCGGAGAAAGCTCCGGCAGCACCACTTTGCGGAAACTCTGTAAACGTGTTGCGCCGAGCGTTTCTGCCGCTTCTTCGTATTCCGGCCCTAATTCTTCCAGTACCGGCTGCACGGTTCGCACCACAAACGGAATGCTGGTAAAGGCCATCGCCACCGCGATCCCCAGCCAGGTATAGGTCACTTTGATATCAAACTTCGCCAGCCATTCGCCGTAAAAACCGTTCACGGAAAAGAGCGACGCCAGGGTTAAACCCGCGACCGCTGTCGGTAGCGCGAAGGGTAAATCCATCAGCGCATCAAGCAGCGTGCGCCCCGGAAAGCGATAGCGGGTTAAGATCCACGCCATTAACAGACCGAAAACGCCGTTAAAAATCGATGCCACAAACGCTGACAGCAGCGTCACTTTGTAGGCCGCGACCACCTGCGGATTGGTGATCACCTCCCAGTACTGCGCCCAGCTCATCTCAGAAAGCTGCATCACCAGCGCGGAAAGCGGCAGTAACAATATCAGGCACACAAACAACAGACTGGTGCCAAGGCTTAAGGTAAAGCCCGGCAGCACGCGTCTTGAAGAAACTGCAAACATCAGTTACGCCCCGCAGCCAACAGCTTGTCTAACTCACCGCCGCTGGTAAAGTGGGTTTTCATCACTTCTGGCCAGGAGCCAAACTTATCTTCCACGCGGAACAGTTCGGTCTGCGGGAATTTATCTTTCAGCTTGTCCATGACTTCCGGGTTATTCACGCGGTAGTAATAGTCGGTGATGATGGTTTGCGCCTGCGGGCTGTAGAGCCAGTTCAGATAAGCTTTTGCGGCTTTTTCCGTACCGTTGGCCTGCACGTTTTTATCCACCCATGCCACCGGGAATTCCGCCAGAATATTGGTTTTCGGAATCACCACTTCAAAACCCTGCGCTTCATACTGTTTGCGGATGTTGTTCACTTCCGACTCAAAACTTATCAGCACGTCGCCCAGGCCACGCTCGGCAAAGGTTGTGGTCGCGCCACGACCGCCGGTATCGAAGACTTCAACGTTTTTCAGGAACTGGGTCATAAACTGTTCGGTTTTGGCTTTATCGCCGCCGTCCGCTTTATCGGCTGCGCCCCACGCTGCTAAGTAGGTATAACGCGCGTTACCGGAGGTTTTCGGATTCGGGAAAATCAGCTTCACGTCGGAACGCACCAGATCGTTCCAGTCGTGGATATTCTTCGGGTTGCCCTTACGCACCAGGAAACCCATCGTGGAGTAGAACGGCGAGCTGTTATTCGGCAGGCGCGACTGCCAGTCCGCCGGGATCAGCTTGCCTTTGTCGTGCAGGATCTGCACGTCGGTCACCTGGTTATAAGTTACAACATCGGCTTTTAAGCCCTGCAAAATCGCCAGCGCCTGTTTTGATGACCCGGCATGAGATTGTTTTATCGTCAGTTTGTCACCGCCGTTATCTTTTGCCCATTGTTGCTCAAACGGCGGATTCAGGGCAGCAAACAGCTCGCGGGAGACGTCATAAGAACTGTTCAGCAGTTCCGTTGCCTGCACGTGGCCAGCCAGCAGCAGAGAAGCGACCAGCGCGAGAGAGTTCTTTTTCAGTAAGTTAACGGCCATTGCGCACCCTTATATATTTAATGACTTTCTAATAGCCATCATATTTATAACGGGCGTGAAAGGAGTAACGGTTTTATATACCGTTTGGTGATTTGGAAGTTAAAAAGAGAATAAGGCGAAATCCTCCCCACTGATGCAGGGAGGAAACAGAGGTGAATCAGATGCCGACGCTGACCGTCTCTGGCAGTGTGCTGCCGCCATCGATCACATTCTGTGTACCCGTTAAATAGCTGGACTCATCCGACGCCAGGAAGGCTGCCAGCTCGCCTACTTCCAGCGGATCAGCGAGGCGACGCAGCGGAATTGCTTTCGCCATTTCAGTCAGTACTGATTCCGGATCTTGCGGATTCGACTGGCGAGCGATGTTTTCCGCCATTGGCGTGCGCACGTAACCAGGGCAGATTGCGTTAACGCGAATCCCCGACTGAGCATACTCCACTGCCAGCGATTTGGTCAGGCCAACAATCGCCGCTTTCGACAAGGCATACGCCGTTTCGCCCGGATCGGCCACCATATCGCCAGTGACCGAAGACATCATCACAATGCGACCATCTTTGCGGGCAATCATCTCCGGTAGGACTGCCTTCGTGACGTTCCACACGCCTTTGATATTGATATCAATATGGAAATCGCGATCGTCATCGCTCATTTCCAGAAAACTACCCAGACGGCAAACACCTGCGTTATTCACCAGAATATCAATGCGCCCTTCTTTTTCCTTCGCGCGCTTGATCGCTGCCGTAACCGACGCCGGGTCGCGTACATCGGCAATTACCGCCGTACAGCGATGACCGCGACCACACAGCTCGTCTGCCAGCTTTTCAATCTCAGGGGAGATATCCAGCAAGATTAGGTTTGCGCCATGACGCGCAAAGGTTCTGGCAATACCTTCGCCAATACCTTGCGATGCGCCCGTAATCAGTGCTGTCTTGCCCGTGAGTTTACCCATTTCAAGTTTCTCCTTTTGAATACAGAGCATTACGCCCTATTGTCCCTACCATACCTGAATGACAGATCAATGCTGAGGAGTGGATCTAAATTCAGGGAAATCTTAAGTAAAATCACCCATAACCACAACTCAGCCATTGCGCGAATTCACTGCTGTACATAATCAGGCAGGGAGATATGATTCACGCCAAATGAAATTATTTGAAGACAAATATTTAAGGTGATTGCCTATGCAACTTGAAAAGATGATTACTGAAGGCTCCAACAATGCCTCTGCTGAAATTGACCGCGTATCGACGCTGGAAATGTGTCGGATCATTAACGAAGAAGATAAAACCGTACCGCTCGCCGTTGAGCGCGTACTACCGGATATCGCAGCGGCGATTGATGTTATCCACACCCAGGTGAGCGGCGGCGGTCGTCTGATTTATCTCGGCGCGGGAACTTCCGGTCGTCTGGGTATTCTCGATGCCAGCGAGTGCCCCCCCACTTACGGCGTGAAACCAGGTCTGGTCGTTGGTTTGATTGCTGGCGGCGAATATGCCATCCAGCACGCAGTGGAAGGCGCGGAAGACAGCCGGGAAGGCGGCATCAACGATCTGAAAAATATTACTTTAACGGCGCAGGATGTGGTGGTTGGTATTGCCGCCAGTGGACGCACGCCATATGTGATTGCCGGGTTGGAATACGCGCGCCAGTTGGGTTGCCGTACGGTCGGTATTTCCTGTAATCCGGGAAGCGCGGTTTCCACCACCGCAGAGTTTGCTATTACGCCAGTCGTCGGGGCTGAAGTGGTTACCGGTTCTTCGCGGATGAAAGCAGGTACGGCGCAGAAACTGGTGCTCAACATGCTCTCCACCGGGCTGATGATTAAGTCAGGCAAAGTGTTTGGTAACCTGATGGTCGATGTGGTCGCCACCAACGAAAAATTGCACGTGCGCCAGGTCAATATCGTCAAAAACGCGACCGGATGTAGCGAGGAACAAGCGGAAGCGGCATTGATTGCCTGCGACCGTCACTGCAAAACGGCCATTGTGATGGTGCTGAAAAATCTCGATGCCGCAGAAGCGAAAAAACAACTGGATCAATACAATGGCTTTATTCGTCAGGTTTTAGACAGGGAATAACCCATGACAAATTTGAAGACATCTCCTGGCTGTTCATACACCTGAGCAGTGATCCGCTCAGTTGTGCCGTGCTGTTTACACCACGCTCTTTGGCTGCCATAACGTCAATCTGGACTAAGCAGTAGCTTAGAGACAAAACAGCCCGATGCGCTACGCTTATCGGGCCTACAGGTTGACTGCAATTTATTAAGTTTGAACGATCTTACACGCCGGATTAAGCATTTACGCCGCATCCGGCAAGACGCTACAAGTGCGTGAGTAAAACTTACAGCGCCATCAGTTTGTCCAGCGACGGTGCAAAGTAATAGCCGCCAGTGACTGGTTTGGTAAAACGTAACATTGCGTCACGTTTGCCATCAGTATCGCCAAACATACTCAGCAACTGCTGCTCAATGTTATGCAAACGTGCGCAGTAAGCGCAGAAGTACAGGCCGTGCGTGCCGCTGGCGGTGCCATATGGCAGGCTCTGGCGAACAATCTTCAGGCCTTTGCCATCTTCTTTCAGATCAACACGGGTCAGGTGAGAAGTTTCCGGACGCTCATCGCCATCGATCTCTTCGTTGGCTTCTTTAGTACGGCCGATCATCATTTCCTGATCGTGAACGCTCATACGGTTGAGTTGCTTCAGGTTGTGTTCCCAGCGCTGCACAAACACATAGCTGCCGCCCGCATCCACACCGTCTTTGATGACCGCCACTTCGCGACGCGTCTCTTCACCCGCCGGATTTTCCGTGCCGTCAACAAAGCCGCTCAGGTCACGCTCTTCCACCCAACGGAAGCCGTGGATCTCTTCTTTTACCTCAATGCAGCCGCCAAAGGCTTCCATCGCCGCCTGGGCCACGGAGAAGTTTACGTCGTGACGCAGAGAAAGAATGTGGATTAACACATCGAACTGGGTCGTCGGCGCAAGACCTTTTCCGTAACCCGGAAAATCTTTTAGCTCTTCGGCTCCCACGCCGCCGCTCAGAGCACGCCAGGTGTTGTTGCCAAAGGCGACAACCGCGCCAAGATGCGCGTCCGGGTATTTTGCTTCAAAGGTTGCCAGTTTATCGGCAAAGTTTTTACTGGCCGCACGCAGGGCATCAACTTCCCCTTTTACGTTGGCTTCGATCCAAATCGCCGCGCGGCAATGTTCTGGCAAAATGCCACTCTGAACCTGAGACATTGTTCCTCCTGAAATAAGAATGCCACGCAATCCGTGGCATTGTTGAGCGCTATTTTACGTGTTTTTTGTGGCGACGGTTTGTTCAGACGCAAATTAACGCCGCCAGATGATTTTACTGACTTTCCAGTTTTTTAGGGTATCGTCAGAAGGCATTAACCCTTCAGGACCACTCCACTCACCGCTAAACTGGTAGCTAATATGTTGACTGCCTTCGGCTTTACATTCGACGGCACGATTATCATCACCGTCTGCTTTTTTGCAATTGCCAAATGCTTTGCTGTAAAGGTCACTAAACGGTGTACCGATTTTAACCCCCGTGTCAGCAGGAATATCGCTATCTGAGACATCAATGCGGCTGATTGTACCTTGATCACTGTTGATAACCATCGCCACGCTGTCGCCCTTCATCACTTCAAAAAAGCGCACCACATTACCGTTCGCGGTTTTCATTCCGCTGCGCAGCCGATAATCACCATCAAGCGCATCGGCAATGGCTTGTTCTTGTAGTGGCGTGGACGCCGTTAATTTGCCAACGCCTTGCTCGCTCACTTTAGTGGACGAACCAAACCAGTTCCACGGATTAGCGGCAGACCAGTTAACTGACGACATGGTGGAACAGCCGGTCAGCATCAACGGCATAGCGCATAACATTAAACGCAGCGATTTCATGTCACTTCCTTTGGTTATTCAATAACGTTGCTTGGAGTGCGAATTTGCAAAAAAGTGCCGTTATTCTTTTCCTTCCACAAAACAAGCGCGTAAACGTCGATTGGTCAACAGCCAGATTAACGCCACAATATCCGCGATAACCAGCGCCAGACCGATACCGCTGACGGATTCACCATTTAGCCACAGCCACGGTTGCCAACAAAGCAAAACGAGCTGCGCCAACAGCAACAGAAAATAGAGCACGTGCCAGATACGGGGAAACGTATCCCGCCGACCACTCAGTAAGAATGCCAGCACCGCCGGAATGCCCGGTATCAACCCCAGCCAGAAATTATCGTGATCGGGATAAAACAGATTCAGCAGCGCAGTGCCCTGCTCGCGCGACGCACCGGCAATGACAAACAGCACCCAGGTTCGCGCCTGAAGCAATAGCACAAACCAGAAGAGGAAGGGTAAACGCAGGCGTCCGTGCACATCATAATGGACAGGATGAAACTCAGTACTCTTCATCTTCAATCAAACGCTTACCCAGACTCAGCACATCGGCGTGTTCATATCCCAGGCGTTCGTACATTCCGAGTACCATATCGTTGTCTTCCGGTACATTGATCTGAATTTTCGGACAGCCGCGAGCAATAAGCTTTTTCTCCAGCCGATTAAGCAATGCATTGGCAATTCCACGCCCGCGAAACTCCGGATGCACGCCAAGATAATAAGCAGACCCGCGATGCCCGTCATAACCGCCCATCACCGTTCCCACTACTTCGCCGTTAACTTCCGCGACCAGGAACAAACTGACGTCATGGTTCATCTTGCGCTCGATGTCCATTTCCGGATCGTTCCACGGACGCAGCAAGTCGCAACGCTCCCAAAGGGTGATGACCTCTTCGAAATCTGCCTGGCGAAATACGCGTATCTCCATGGTATGAGTTACCTTTTTGGGGGTTAAAAGGGTGATTATGGCGTGAACGACCGAATTAGCCAATATCTGACGAAAATCGGTTGAAAAAGTGGCATAATGACGCGTTGTCATTTATTGAAATGAAAAGTAAAACAATTCTCACCAGCAAACCGTCGTAACGGATTACGCGATACGATATAACATCTGGAACTTTATTATTACAACTCAGGCCGTATGAGCACTTTTAAACCACTAAAAACACTCACTTCGCGCCGCCAGGTGCTGAAAGCCGGATTGGCTGCCCTGACGTTGTCAGGAATGTCGCAAGCCATCGCCAAAGAAGAACCTTTAAAAACCAGTAACGGACACAGTAAGCCGAAAGCCAAAAAAGCCGGAGGCAAACGGGTAGTCGTTCTCGATCCAGGTCACGGCGGGATTGATACCGGTGCGATTGGTCGCAACGGATCAAAAGAAAAACACGTGGTGCTGGCAATCGCCAAAAATGTCCGTTCTATTTTGCGCAATCATGGCATTGATGCGCGTTTAACGCGTTCTGGCGATACGTTTATTCCACTGTACGATCGCGTTGAAATCGCCCATAAGCATGGCGCAGATCTGTTTATGTCAATTCACGCCGACGGCTTCACCAACCCGAAAGCCGCGGGGGCATCGGTCTTTGCCCTCTCCAACCGTGGCGCGAGTAGTGCGATGGCAAAATATTTGTCGGAACGCGAAAACCGCGCTGATGAAGTCGCCGGGAAAAAAGCGACTGACAGGGATCATCTATTGCAGCAAGTGCTGTTTGATCTGGTGCAAACAGATACCATTAAAAACAGCCTGACGCTTGGCTCGCATATTCTGAAGAAGATTAAACCAGTGCATAAGCTGCACAGCCGCAACACCGAACAAGCCGCGTTTGTGGTGTTGAAATCACCGTCGATTCCTTCGGTGCTGGTGGAAACCTCATTTATCACCAACCCGGAAGAAGAGCGACTGTTAGGCACGGCGGCGTTTCGTCAGAAAATCGCCTCTGCCATTGCCGAAGGCGTGATCAGTTATTTCCATTGGTTTGACAACCAGAAAGCACACTCGAAAAAACGGTAAGTTATGAAGCCCGACGCACACCAGGTTAAACAGTTCCTGCTCAACCTTCAGGATACAATTTGCCAGCAACTGAGCGCCGTAGATGGCACACAGTTTGCCGAAGATAGCTGGCAGCGCGAAGCTGGTGGCGGCGGGCGTAGCCGGGTGTTGCGTAATGGTGGTGTTTTCGAACAGGCGGGCGTCAACTTTTCTCACATCCACGGCGACGCGATGCCCGCTTCTGCCACTGCTCATCGCCCGGAACTTGCCGGGCGCAGTTTCGAGGCGATGGGTGTATCGCTGGTAGTGCATCCGCATAATCCGTATGTTCCCACCAGCCACGCCAATGTGCGCTTTTTTATTGCCGAAAAACCGGGTGTCGATCCCGTCTGGTGGTTTGGCGGTGGTTTTGACTTAACCCCTTTCTATGGCTTTGAAGAAGACGCCATTCACTGGCACCGCACCGCCCGCGACCTGTGCCTGCCATTTGGCGAAGATGTTTATCCACGCTACAAAAAGTGGTGCGACGAATACTTCTACCTTAAACATCGCAATGAACAGCGCGGCATTGGCGGGCTGTTCTTTGATGACCTGAACACGCCAGACTTCGACCACTGCTTCGCCTTTATGCAGGCGGTAGGCAAAGGTTACGCCGACGCATACTTGCCGATTGTTGAGCGACGTAAAGCAATGACATATGGCGAGCGCGAGCGCAATTTCCAACTCTACCGTCGCGGTCGTTATGTCGAATTCAACCTGGTCTGGGATCGCGGTACGCTGTTTGGCTTACAAACCGGCGGGCGCACCGAATCAATCCTGATGTCAATGCCGCCACTGGTACGCTGGGAGTACGATTATCAACCGGAAGAAAGCAGCCCGGAGGCGGCGTTGAGTGAATTTATTCAGGTCAGGGATTGGGTGTAATTTCATCACCCTAACTCCTGCATCCGCTGATGCAGCGTCAGTGATGGCTTCTCGGCAAACAGTTGCTGATAATCCGTCGCAAATTGCCCAAGATGCCAGAATCCCCACTGCATGGCGGCGTCTTTTACCGTCAGACTTTGCGACCACGGGCTTATCAGCTCGCGGCGCACGGCGTTCAGGCGAATGCGTTTCAGCCACGCGTTCGGGCCAATGCCCAAAATAGTGTGAAATGCGTTTTGTAAGGTGCGGCGACTGACGTGCAGTTGATTGCACAAGTCCAGCACCGTTACCGGTTCGGACATATTCTCCAGCACATATTCGCGGGCGCGGGAAAGCAATCGTCGATAGCCCTGATGACTGATGCTTTCCGCCGTCACCATTGGCTGCGCTTCTTCCAGCATCACTCCCATCGCCAACAACAAGTTATCGCCAAGCACTTTACGCACAGCGGATTGATGTAAGTTCTCCGGGTTCTCGCAAAACGTCGCCAGCGCCTGTTGAACAAAGCCCCACAGTGCGGCTTTATGCTGCTCCTTCACTTCCAGCGCCGACTGATTACGCAACATATGCAGCACCCTTTCCGGGTTATGCAGAAAGTTTGCGTGACGGGAAATGACATCTTCCGAGATCACCACGCCAAGAATGGTGTAATCGTCCGGCGTACTTAATTCAAACTCAGTGCCGCCAGGCCGCGTAGCTATTTCTGCGCTTCCCAGACATTGCGAACCGATAAATCCCTGTTCACCGCGCGTCGCCGGAATACCAAACCAGAATGAGTTCGGCCAGACCAGACACGACTGGCGCAGCGCCAGACCGGTGTATTCACGGAAAACCTGAATATCATCAAGCAGGATTTCCGTAAATTCACCATGAAACTTTCCCGGATGCAGTTGATCATAAATCTGCTGCCAGGCGGTAATTGTCAAAGCATGTTCATAGACATCTGTTGTCTGTTGTTGATGAACATTATCCACTTCAACCTTCGGCGTGAGCCTCAGATTTTCGGGTAAGGGTTCATGATAAAGATGGTGCAAGTTGGCTGTACGGGTCTTTTTCATGATGTTAATGCCGGGTGTTATATGACACCCGGCACCTCCGACAGGTTAATGGGGCTTGAGACGATAACGACTACTGCGTTTACGCAACGTCCCGGCAGAAAAGAGCTGTTCGAGCGCATTTCTGGCTTTTTCCAGCGGCCAGCCAAAGTGGGCGGCAACTTCTCCGACCGTCATTCCCTGACGTACTGATGTTAACAACGCCAACAACTCGTCGGCAGATTCCGTGACGATCGCTGGCGCGCCAGGTTGCTTTAGCTGTCGGTTAAAGCCAGCAACCAGCCACTGGGTGTCATCATCAGGTCGACCAATTTCCTTGCGGCTGATAACTCGCCCGGTACGCATTGCGGCGGCATAACCGGCATCCAGCGCTGCACGACACGCCGCCAGATCGCCTTCCACCACCAGCGTTAAGCGACCGGGGTCAAGCACTTCATGACTGAGCAGACGCACGTTTGCCGCTTTCAGCATGGCATCTGCCGCATCGATTGCGGCGACCATGCCGTCAACTTCCAACAAACCCAGTGCATTGTTCATCGGCAACCTCCGTTACGCACGTTGGATTGGATTACGCGCGATTTCCAGCACTGCATCAGTAAAGGCGTTACAGGCCGCTTTACACGCTGCCTGGCTACCGGTCAAAAATGCCGCTGAATAGTTGGTTTCTGACGGTGGCGGAACATAAGTCACCAGTTGCACATCAGCAGATTTCAACGCAGCATCAATGCCGTAGGTCGCTTCCAGCGGCGGTGCCACCAGATACGCCATCGGATCACCGAGCGTAATGCCTGCAGTGGAAGAGAGATAAGAACCGGTACGCGAAACCACATGAGCGAGGAATGCCGTATCTTGCTTATCGTTCGCCCACTGGAACGCCACGCCGTTTTCAATATGCGCGACCATCGCATCCAGACCGGCACGCACTTCCGCCGGGTTTGGCCCGCCGAGCATAATCAATACTTCACCGGCAGTCGGTGACGGGCCGTGCGCCGCGCCGGCATACAGCGAGCGACCATACACCACTTCAACCATCGCCTGTTTTGTCGCTTCATCAGCCGCAATGTAGGTGACATCATCAGAATCGGCGGAAATCAGCCCGAGGCTACGAATATGCGGCAGCAATTTCAGTTCACGCGCAAAATCAGCGTTAACGGAGGCAATCACCCGCATGGCAGTGACCGACGGTCGAATCAAATCTAAAGCTGGCATGATGCCTCCTTATCGGGTCATGTTGATGCCGGATGCTTTCTGCTCCAGCATACGTTTCGCCAAATCCACAATGACGGCTGCGGCTTCAACCGGCGGCGTGCCGCCCTGGTGAATGTTAGAGATACAGGTGCGATCGGCCTCCACGGTAGTTGCCATACGCGGTGAGTAAACGGCGTAGCAGGAGAGGCTCTCTGACTGCCCTAACCCCGGACGTTCGCCCACCAGCAGGATCACCACTTTCGCGCCAAGAAGCTCGCCAATCTGGTCTTCAATTTTCACGCGACCATAACGCACAAAAAACGGCGTGCCGACTTTCAGCCCCGCATGTTGCAAGCCCGCCATCAGCGGCGGCAGAATTTCTTCGTAGTTCACAGTGATGGCATCCGTAGACAGACCATCGGAGACAACGACCTGCACGTCAGGATTGGCGACACATTGCGCTTTCAAAGCCTCGACGGCTTCCGCACACAGACGACGTCCCAGATCCGGGCGCGTCAGATAAAGGTTTTTGTCGCTAATTTCAGAACGTACTTCCAGCAGCCCCTGCGCTTTCACCCACTCTTCCGGCACCTCTTTCAGCACCGTATCTTTAGAGCGCGAGTGGTCGGCCAGGAAACGCAACAGCGCCTGGGTACGCGGACGCGGACCGGCACGACCGGTACAGACGCGGGCCACGGTGCTGCGGCGCAGTTCGGTTAATACGTCTGCGCGATGCGGATTTTCAACGCCAATCCACGCCTTCGCTTCAGCAGAACCTAAATCCAGCTCGCAGCTTTCCGAGGTCACCGGTGTTGCACAGGTTGTGGTGGCGCATTTTGCTTCTGACGGCGCGGCGGCCGCTTGTCCCATTGACGCCATCACGCTGCGTACAATTTCTTCAATCTGTTTTTGATCCATGATGTGTTATCTCCGCGTCATCAGAAGAACAGTGACGGATCGCCCGCCCGTTTGGTCAGGCGACCGTTTGCCATAATGCCCATGCTTTCCAGCCAGCGTTCAAACTCCGGTGACGGACGCAGATTCAGTAACTGACGCACAGTAGCGGTGTCATGGAACGCCGTGGTCTGGTAGTTGAGCATGATGTCGTCACCCAGTGGCATCCCCATGATGTAGTTGCAGCCTGCGGTAGCGAGCAGGATCATCAGGTTTTCGTTGAGGTTCTGGTCAGCGTCAGCGTGGTTGGTGTAGCAGCAGTCACAGCCCATAGAAATGCCGCTCAGCTTGCCCATAAAGTGATCTTCTAAGCCCGCACGGATAATCTGCCGGTCGTTGTAGAGATACTCCGGCCCAATAAAACCGACCACGGTGTTGACGATAAACGGATCGTAATGACGCGCCAGCCCGTAGTTACGCGCTTCCATCGTCACCTGATCTGCACCGAAGTTGGCACCAGCGGAGAGTGCAGAACCTTGTCCGGTTTCGAAGTAGAGGCAGTTTTCCCCGGCGATACGGTTGAACTCTGCGCCCACTGCGCGGGCTTCGTCCAGCATTGCCAGTTCCACGCCGAACTCTTTCAGCCCTTTCTCGCTGCCACAAATACTCTGGAAAATCAGCCCGCCCGGTGCGCCGCGACGAATCGCTTCAATCTGGGTGGTGACGTGCGCCAGCACGCAGCCCTGAGTCGGAATGTTGAATTTGTCGATCACCCCGTAGATGGTGTCCAGCACGCGGCTTAAGTTTTCCACATCGTCCGTCACCGGGTTGACGCCGATCACCGCATCGCCTACCCCGAAGGAAAGCCCTTCATAGATTTGCGCGGCGATACTTTGTACGTCATCACGGGTATCGTTTGGCTGCAAACGGGCGCTGAAAGTGCCTGGAATACCGATGGTGGTATTGGCCTTTTTGATAATCGGCATTTTCTTTGCGCCGTAGATCAGATCCGCGTTAGAGCAAATCTTCGCCACTGCCGCGACCACTTCCGAGGTCAGCCCTTTACGGGTAAAGGCAATATCATCAACGCTGGTTTCGTCGCTCAGGACGTACTCACGCAGCTCGCTGATGCTCCAGTTTTTAATCTGGTTGTAGGCCGTTTCGTTAACGTCATCCTGAATCAGCCGCGTCACGCAGTCTTCTTCATAGGCAATCACCGGGTTATTGCGGATATCCGCCACGGTCATTTCCGACAACACCTGCTTTGCCGCTACCCGCTCCTGCGAGCTTGTTGCCGCAACCCCCGCCAGCACATCCCCCGAACGCAGTTCGTTGGCCTTCGCCAGCACCTCTTTTACATCCTTGAATTGATAAACATTGCCAAACAATGTGGTCTTTAGTTTCATAAGTCGTTCCCTCAGGAAGGAAATGCGAGTGATTTCACCGTCACCGGCACAACCGATCCGCCAAAAAGAGGCGTACCAATGTCGATATAGTCCCCCGCGCGAACAATCACTTCGTCAATGACTGCCAACGGGAGTTGTTGTAGCTGTGGGCGCAACAACATGCCCAGAGCTTTACCAAAGTCCTGCCCGGCCACCACCAGCAGGGGATGCGGATTCGGAAAACGCGCGACGAAATCGACCAGCGCGTTGATGACCGTCAGTACCGCGGCGTAACGCACGGGAAGCCCGGCGGGAAGCGCCAGCACGTACGCGTCAGAGTTGGGATCAAGATCGAGCTGAATCAGCGCCTGTTGCCAGCCATTCACCAGATCCGTTTCATCAATCGGGATCGCCACCGGCAAATTGCGCAGCGGCAGTTGCACGCCCTCCAGCCAGATAGTGCTGCCAGAGAGCGAAAGGGTATGCGCACCCGCGCCAATCACCGTGGCGCGCACGGTTTGCGCCGGAAACTGCACGCGCATCTCACGCAGGCGCGGATGGTCATGCAGCGCTGTTGCCAGCAGCGGCCCAATATCGGCAAAACAGAACGGGTCAGCGGGCTGATGGCGATAACATTCGCCCACGCCGCCAGAAAGAGTAATGATTTCGGGCGTAACGCCTGCGGGCAGCAAACCGGTTTGCATCAATGCCTGCGCGAGCGGCGAGAGCGTTCCTTCAATCACTTCGACAATCAGTTCCGCCATCCGCCGGGTAACCTGCACCAACTGCGCACCGGTCAGTAAACGGGCGTCAGTGCCTGTGCCGAAGCACTCATCCACAATCATCTGCCCCGGTTTATGAGCGTAAATCACGCGCCCCTGGCAGTCGGTTTCCAGCAGCCGACCGCCGACGTTGAGGCAGGCAGTTCCACTGATTTTTCCGGCATCGAACAGGGCGTAGTTCGCCGTGCCGCCACCGATATCGATATTCAGCACCCGACATAACCGTTGTTCAGAGAGTGTTTGCGCTCCGGCACCGTGCCCGGCAATCACCGATTCGAGATGCGGTCCGGCACTGGCGACGACAAAATCGCCCAGCGATTGAGAGAGCGTCATCACCGCCGGACGGGCATTGCGGGTTTTCGCGCTTTCGCCGGTGATAATAATGGCACCGGAATCGACGCTCTCCGGTGCAATGCCCGCAGCCTGATATTGCTCAAGGATTAAAGTTTTCAGTTCCGCTTCTTTTAATCCGCCCTGTTTGTCGACAGGGGTAAAGAACACCGGGCTTTGCCAGCTAATTTCGCGTTTGATGAATTCGTAACGCGGCACCTGCGACACTGCCGCACGGTTAACCAGTTCCAGGTGGGAGAAGATCACCTGGGTGGTGGTGGTGCCGATATCGATACCGACGCTCAGTAGCTGGCGAGTGTTCACGATTGCGCCTCCGCTTCGGTTTTAGCCGTGGTCGCATCTTCTTTTGGCACCAGCATCATCGCCACGCCAATCGCCGTAACACCGCCGATCAGCTTGCCGACAATCATCGGGAAGATCATGGCGTTCATGTTGGCAGCGGCGAAACCTAAGTGGTCGCCCAGGGCAAAGGCAGCGGAAACGGCGAAGGCACAGTTGATCACTTTGCCGCGGGTATCCATCTGCTTCATCATGCCGAACATCGGGATATTGTTGGCAAGCGTCGCCACCATACCCGCCGCCGCAATATTGTTTATATTCAGCAACTTACCGACACTCATCAGCGGTTTTTCAAACCAGCGGGTCAGCAGCAGCACCATCGGGTACGCCCCCAACAGAACGCAGGAAATCGATCCGATCACTTCAATGGCGCGCATCACTTCGCCGGGTTTGTCGCCAGGAGACATAAAGATGGGATCAAGACCGGGGATCAGTTCCCAGCCAAGCAGGAATTTCACCACCGCAGCGGCAAGACCGATGGTGATTAATGCCACGAGAAATTTGGCGAAGATCTGGAAACCGTTGATCATTTTTTCCGGGATGAATTTCAGCCCCAGCGCCACCAGAATCGCGACAATGATCACTGGGATCATATTCATCAGGATCAGCGCGAAGGTAAATTCCACCGGCTGGCCGTTGATCTGCACACCGGAATACATCGCCACCAGACCACCGGCGATACAACCAATCGGAATGGTCACAATACCGGCCAGCACGCCGAGTGCGAGATAACGGCGGTCAGACGGTTCGATGATGCCAAGCGCCACCGGAATGGAAAACACAATCGTTGGCCCCATCATCGACCCGAGAATTAACCCAGAGTATAGCCACGCTGCCACATCGCCGCCCGCCAGTTCTTTGGCGAGGAAGAAGCCGCCCATATCGCACGCCAGCAGTGTTCCGGCGAACATTGACGGGTTTGCGCCGAGCATTTCGTAAACCGGGATGATTACCGGCCCAAGTACGTGTGCCAGTACAGGCGCAAGCGCGGTCATACCGACCATCGCCAGACCCAGAGCGCCCATTGCCATAAAGCCTTCTTCAAACTGGCCGCCCGATCCCTCAATGCTTTTACCGAATTTACCGAGGAAACGCGCTGAACCGCCGAACTGCGACAGAACCCTGTCTACGGCAGCTATCAGCATAAAGAACATCATGATGTACATGATGATTTCATTAATTCCCATCGCCTTTACTCCCTGTTAGTTATTATTTATTGGCGGATGCGGCGTGAACGCCTTATCCGCCCT
>NZ_KE137146.1:529563-678873 GCF_000408525.1 Escherichia sp. KTE96
CTGCGTACAGGCTGACAATCTGCTCCAGGCTGGCGGTACGCGGGTTGCTACGCAGACAAATATCTTCCTGCGCGGCCTGCGCCCATGCATCGTAATGCGCAGATGTCGCACCAACATCGCCCAGCCGTTTACCAATCCCAACTTCCACAATCAGCTCACTTACCGCGTTAATAGCGTCACGATCGTCCGATTTTTTAGTTCGCAGCGCCCGACCAACCTGGCTAAAGCGTTCACGACAAACCATTCGGTTAAACTCCATCACCGTTGGCAGCAACATGGCGTTCGCCAGACCGTGCGGAATATGCAGCGCCGCACCCGACTGATGCGCCATCGCGTGACACAACCCAAGCCCCGCGCTGGAAAACGCCATTCCGGCCATACATGAAGCCAGCAACATGCTCTCGCGCGCAGCAAGGTCATGCCCGTAGCCCACCGCTTTCGGCAACGATTTACCGATCATCGCGATTGCGCCAATCGCCAGACTGTCGGTAAACGGTGTGGCGTTCAGCGCGCTGTACGCTTCAATGGCATGAGTTAACGCGTCGATACCGGTCATCGCCGTGACATGCGACGGCACGCCTTCGGTCAGCGCGGCGTCGAGAATGGCGACATCCGGCATCAGCGAAGCATGTGCTAATACCTGCTTGCGCCCGCTCACTGCGTCGATAATCACCGTCACGTTAGTGGTTTCAGAGCCGGTTCCGGCAGTCGTTGGAATGGCAATCAGCGGCAGGCGTGATTGCAGAACGCTGTTTTCTGACATCCCGGCCAGTGTGCTATCGGGGTTCGTCACCAGCAACGCAACGGCTTTCGCCGCATCCAGCACCGAGCCACCGCCAAACGCGATCACCCCATCGCAACCCGATTCACGCAGTTGCGCCACAGCCGCACAAACGTCAGTAATACACGGTTCGCCCACCGGACACGGCCAGAGCGTGATGGCAATTCCTTTGACGGCCAGACTACGCATAAGGCCAGCGGTCATCCCCGCCTGATGTAAAAAGCTGTCTGCCATTACAAACAGATGTTTCAGGCCACGGGTTTGCGCTTGTTGTCCACAACCGCTCACCGCGCCCAGACCGCTGAGCGTCACTGGCGGAACGCTAAATGTTTTTACCCGTTGCAGATTCAGGGTATCGAATGCCTGAAAGAGCGCCGTTTGCAATTCATTTTGCATAGATCCCCTCCGCTTTCTCTCGCCCGCTACTGGCTATCGCCAGCGGGGTCATAAACAAACTGTGCTGCGGTAAATGCACCTGTAATGCCGGGAATTGTTTGCGAAACAGTTCCGCCACGCCCGATTGCATACAGGAACCACCCGCCAGCCATAAATCAGTAATGCCCTGCCCTGCGATATGTCGGGCGACAATGTCCGCCATTTTTTCGTATACCGGCTTCACCGCAGGCCAAATTTCTTTGCCGTGACCGCGCTTGTAATGCTCCGCCTCTTCCAGCGGAATGCGACGATTTCCGGCGAGGGTCAGAGAGATATGATGTCCACCAGTCGCTTCATCTGCCGAGTAAGTCACTTTGCCCTGTTTCACAATGGCAATACCGGTGGTGCCACCGCCGATATCCACTACGCCAGCGTTGTCCAGTTGCAGCAGGTCTGCCACCACCGTTGGCTCATCCAGCACATGACTCACTTCCAGTCCGGCAGATTCCAGCACGTTGATGGAAATACGCGCATCCGTCCCCGGGGGAAATGACGTCGCCGCATGACTAAAACGGCGACCCAATTGCTGCTCAAGGGTGTCAAGATGGCGACGAACAATGGTGACTGCGCCGAAGAAATCCCAGACGATGCCGTCGCGGACCACATCGGCCCAGTCGAGGCATACCGCCACCGGCTGACCGTCGCAGTCGACGACCATCGACACCACATCGCAGGTGCCCAGATCCACCCCCAACCACAGCGGAGATTCCGTCGCCGCTGGCGTCTGGTTACACAACGTTGCCGCTGTTTGCAGACGTGGGGTGAGCCATTGTTCGTCGTGCGCCATCTGTTACTCCTTAAACAATGCGAAACGCATCGACTAATACACAGCGGCGCAGACGAACAAACGTCCGCGCGCTGGTTACCCCTTCACCGGTTGGCGTGGTGATGGTCATCGTGGTCCAGCCTTCTCCGCCCAGCCCCAGCCCGGCAATGCACGGCCCGTTCTTGACGAAAATGCTGGTATCAATGGCGTTTGCCATCTGGTTCATGTTGTCGATATTGCGCGAGTGCATTGCCGCCGTGTGGTGGCAACCACCTTCCAGTTTCACCGCCAGCGCAATGGCATCCGCCACGTTGGTGACGCGCACGACAGGCAACACCGGCATCATCAGCTCGGTAACGGCAAAGGGATGTTCTGCTGTGGTTTCCACAAACAGCAAACGCGTTTCTTGCGGGACGTTCAGGCCAATTGCTGCCGCGATTTTCGCCGCATCACGACCTACCCAGTCACGGCTGACGGTGCCTTTTCCGCGCTCGTCGATATTTTTCAGCAACACAGATTGCAGTTGCTGTGCCTGCTCTGCGGTCAGTTTCACCGCGTGCTGGCCTTCCATCAGGCGCATCAGTTCATCGGCTACGCTATCAACGACAATCAGTACCTTTTCATCGGCACAAATGATGTTGTTATCGAAAGAAGCGCCTTTGACGATGGACTGCGCGGCACGGGCGAGGTCGGCGGTTTCATCCACCACCACCGGCGGATTACCGGCACCTGCGGCAATCAGGCGTTTATTGGTGTGTTTGCGCGCTGCTTCCACTACCGCTTCGCCACCTGTCACCACCAAAAGGCCAATGCCCGGAAACCTGAACAAGCGTTGCGCGGTTTCGATATCCGGATTTGCCACGGTAACCAGTAAATTTTCTGGCCCGCCTGCGGCGACAATCGCCTGGTTGAGTAACGTAATCGCCCGCTGAGAGACTTTTTTCGCCGCCGGATGTGGGGCGAAAATGACGCTGTTGCCCGCGGCGATCAGGCTGATGGCGTTATTAATTACAGTTGCCGCCGGATTGGTTGACGGTGTCACCGAAGCCACCACGCCCCAGGGTGCGTTTTCAATCAAGGTCAGGCCGTTATCACCGGTCAGCACCTGCGGAGAAAGGCATTCAACACCCGGCGTACCGCGCGCCTGAGCGACGTTTTTGGCAAATTTATCTTCAACGCGACCCATGCCGGTTTCACTAACGGCAAGTTCCGCTAAATCTCTGGCGTGCTTTTCACCTGCTTCACGAATAGCAGCAATGGCTAACTGGCGCATCGCCACACTTTTTAACTCAGGTTGCGCCACTTTAGCAGCCGCAACGGCGTCATCCAGGGAAGCAAAAACGCCCATCTCATGAACGGCGGCGGGCGGTGTATCACTGCTTTGCATTTTCAGCAGCACCGCTTTCACCACCTGTTCAATATCCTGTTGATTCATGATGTTCTGCCTTATTTGTGGAAAATGACCTGACCGCCAGACACCACCTCATCGACAATGCCAATCACGCACAAGTCGACCGGCGATGTTTCGCTTTTATGCGCCTGGCGGGCGGAACTGCCACTCACCAGCAACACCCACTCTCCGGTTCCTGCGCCAATATTGTCGATAGCGACGGCACACTGCCCATCGGGATTTCCCTGTGGATCAATCATTTCCACCATCAGCAATTTGTCATGCGCCAGTCCGTGGTGGCGCACGGTGCAAACAATTTGCCCAGTGACGACAGCCAGTTTCATACCCGCCTCCGTGGCGTATTTCAGGTAAAAGCTCCCCCTACCCTCCGCAGAAGGTAAAATGAACAAGGAGAGAGCGTGACGCCCGAATCGACGTCACACAGGGTGATTACAGGTTGCTGCTGTCGCCTTTCAGGCCGATCGGGAAGACTTCTTCCAGGTCGCCGTGCGGACGCGGGATAACGTGTACGGATACCAGCTCGCCAATACGCTGTGCCGCTGCGGCACCGGCATCGGTCGCGGCTTTACAGGCAGCAACATCACCGCGAACCATTGCAGTCACCAGACCGCCACCAATCTGCTTAACACCAACCAGTTTGACGCGCGCGGCTTTCACCATCGCATCAGAAGCCTCAATCAGTGCAACCAGGCCCCGGGTTTCGATCATTCCTAATGCTTCCATTGTGTTTTCCTCTTTATAGGGGTCCAGAACGGGACCGTTCATTCAACCAGTGTGGGTAAACTGCTTTCGCGGTTCACTTTTGTCTGACGCGGTACGGCGGCCACCAGCGCCAGCTCGATAATTTCCTGCACGCTACAACCACGCGAGAGATCGTGCATCGGCGCGGCAAGTCCTTGCATCAATGGCCCGACGGCACGATATCCGCCAAGTCGTTGTGCGATTTTGTAGCCAATATTTCCCGCCTCTAGCGACGGAAAAACCATCACATTGGCGTTGCCCTGAAGCGGGCTGGCAGGCGCTTTTTGCGCTGCCACTTCCGGCACAAAGGCGGCGTCAAACTGCAACTCGCCATCCACTACCAGTTGTGGCGCGCGTTCACGGATTATTTCTGTCGCCTGCTGAACGTTAGCAACGCAGGGGTGGCGGGCGCTGCCGTTGCTGGAAAATGACAGCATCGCCACGCGCGGCTCTTCTCCGGTGATAGCCCGCCATGTTTCGGCGCTGGCAAGCGCGATATCAGCCAGTTGCGCCGCCGTTGGTTGCGGCACTACGCTGCAATCGGCAAAACCCAACGCCGGGCCGCTGTACTGCGGCAACATCAGGAAAATGGAGGAGAGCGTTTTACAGTCAGGTTGCAAACCAATAATGCGTAATCCGGCACGCAACACATTCGCCGTGGAAGAGAGATTGCCCGCGATACAGACATCCGCTTTACCGGCGCTAACCATCGCGGCGGCGAACATCAACGGGTCGGTGAGTTTTTCCAGCGCATCCGGCGGCGTTTTTTCTCCCGCACGGGTCAGCCAGCGCTGGGCAAATTCTTCCCGCATTGCGAGGTTGCCATGCGGATCAATGGCCTGTAGTCCATCCATCGCCACACCATGAGTGAACGCAAACTGGCGAAGTTCAAACGGACTGGCGACCAGAATGGGCGTCGCCAGGCCTTGCTGATGCAGATATTGCGCAGCTTTCAGCACACGCTGGTCTAACGCATCCGGAAAAACCACTCTGGCGGGCGCTCGCAACGCCAGTTCACGACAACGTTCAATAATCATTGCGTTTCCCCCAGTCGTTGTTGGATCTGTTTCACCGTTAGCGGCTGCTTCGTTACGCTCAAAATCATCATCACGTAAACCGTGCTGGAAAGGCGGTTCAGCGCCTGCAAGATGTCCGGACGCAGTACGTTAAAACTGCGGGTAATAAACACCTGCGCCGCGACGGTTTCGGTTTCCCGCACTTTGGTTCGCAGCAGGTTCAGCAACGCCGCATCGCGTCCGTGGCTGGCTTCCGGCACCAGATGATCGTGGTCGAGATAACGCAGCGGCTGGTGAGAAAGCCGATGCAGCTCTTCGTCAGAAAACCCGACAATCGCCTGATCGGCCAGCGGTTCCCCCAACGCATCGGCACGCATAATGTTGCCAAGACGCGAACGGATATCCGCCAGCCACGGCTGCCACGGTTCCGCCAGTTCAATTTGCAGCCAAACTGTCAGCGCAATGGTGCTGTCGAGGACAGCGCGAAAACCCAGGCGCGGATCGCTTTTAGCGACCATTTTTTCCGCCGACAGGTGAGTCAGCGTGTCAGGCTTTTTTGCCACCGGCTGGCGACACAGTTCGCAGCACGCTTGCGGATATTCATCGCTACTGGTCAACCCGTGAACACGCTGCGGCTGCTGCAGTTCATCGTCAACAAACAAACTCCCCTGCTCATCAATAAACTTGATGCGCAGATGGCGGCTTTCCAGCAACTCCCGGGCAGAGGGCGTCAGGCGACTGTCCGCAGGAAGATGGATCTCTGCGCCTTCGCTGAGCGTATGGTTTGCTCTTAGCCATGCTTCGGTGATGAAATCTTTCATAGGGATTGCCAGTTCGCCGGCCAGGCGACATACAGGAACTTCACGCTGGATGTCGTACCAAATTCGATGCTGGAACCTTTCGGGATAAACATCACATCGCCCGCTTTGGCGATCATGGTTTCGCCTTCGTGGCGAACATGCAGTTCCCCTTCCAGTACCATGTCGATTTCGTCGTAGTTCAGGGTCCACGGGAAGAAGGCGTTCTCCCACTGCATAAAACCGGCGGCCATGCTGCTGCCGTCGTCTCCGGTCACGAGATCAGTCAAGCCCACGCAGTGCGGTTGTGCGCCATCGAAACGACCAAATTTCACGCTGCCGCCATCAATCACTTTGATGCCGCCTTTGCCGGTTATCGATTTAAAGCTCGGCTGCATCGCGCCCTGCTCCAGCGACTGTTTTTCCTTCATCACTTTTTCCATCAGTTGCGCGACCAGGCTTTCGGTAAACTGGCCTTCCGGTAACTGGGCGATGATGGTTTCGCGGATGCGCTGGTTTTCGGTTTTATCGGCTGGCGCGCTGGCGGGAACGGATGCCGTTACCGGCGTCGATTCATCGCACTCGATGATGGTAACCCCCAGCAGGGCCGCCACTTCTCGCGCTTCCGGGGTAATAATGCTGGCACGCAGAACCACGGACATTGCCTGTTCGCCGCGTGAATGTGCTTCACGAATATCATTCGCTGTGATGAGTTTTTTCACCTGCTTCCTCCTGTTCGGTGAGAGATGCCAGATAATCCACCAGTTGCTGCACGCTTTGCGGGTCGTGGCTGTTTAGCGCGAAAATCGGATCTTCGAAGCCCGTCTCAAGCAATAGCTGTCGCGTAGCGGCGATGTCAGCATCTGGCATGTCCGTTTTACTGATGACGGCGATTTGCCGTTTAATAACGCCAATATCCAGCAACCCGACAGGTAATCGGCTTTCCGGGTCATTCGCGCCGTGGACATAGATCAGCATGTCCACATCCTGTAGCGTGGTAATTAAGGCGTGATACAGGCGGGGATGGCTAAAATATTCACCTGGAGTATCAATATCACCCTTATCATTAAATTCCACAGCCTGCGTTTTTCTGGCGAGAGCGTAATTCCCCTGCAAAGCATTAAAAAGCGTTGTTTTTCCTGCCCCGACGGCCCCCACAAACGCGATTCGTTTCATGAATGCCTCGTATTAACTTTTCGTCATTTCACACAGCGTATAATTTAATAAGCGCCCTAAACCGCTAACGGTTTGTAATAAAGCTTCTTCCACTGCGCCCACCGAGCCATAAATCACCAGAGCACCACTGAAGCGGTCGAGAAAACCAATGTGTACGTCGGCGGCTTTCAATGCTAAATCACCGGCAATCATCGCCGTTTCTCCGGGAGTTAGCGTCATAATGCCGATTGCACCTGCATCCGGAACACCGATTTTCTTCGCCAGTTCCTCGCCAGGGTGCGCAATGAGATGTGCCAGCGTGACCTGTTTCCCGGGCACAAATTCCTGAATGATGCGTTCTTTATTCATGAGTCGCCGCCTGTGAAAAACTTGCGGCTATCGTGACAATTTTTCGTCAGAGTAAATAACAAAATTCGGCAAGCGAGTTTGAAAGGTGAGGTAGATCACTAAGAATGGGGAGATATTTTATGTAATGCATAAATTTTCACGTGCAGCACATGAATATAATTAAATTGATAATTGATTTATTTTTATATGGCGTACTTTATTATTCGAAAAACCAGTAATAATCCCTTCTGATATATTGCGGTAAATCGCTTACCCCGAATAATTCAGGGTAAGCGTGATTTAACATTAAGAATTACAGCGGTTGAGTTTGCGCTTCAACCACGGCCAGCGCCACCATGTTAACGATACGACGCACTGACGCGATTGGCGTTAATACGTGAACCGGTTTTGCCACGCCCATCAGCACCGGGCCGACCGTCACACCTTCCGAGCTGGAAACGCGCAACAAGTTGTAACTAATGCGGGCGGCTTCCATGTTCGGCATCACCAGAATATTGGCGGAACCTTTCAAAGGGCTGTCCGGCATACGGTCGTTGCGAATCGCTTCTACCAGCGCCGCGTCACCATGCATTTCACCATCAATCATCAGTTCAGGAGCACGTTCTCTCACCAGCTCCAGCGCTTTACGCATCTTGCTTGACGACGGGCAGTCAGAAGAGCCGAAGTTGGAATGCGACAGCAGAGCAACGCGCGGCTCAATACCGAAACGACGGACCGTTTCTGCCGCCATCAAGGTGATCTCCGCCAGCTCTTCTGCATCTGGCTCATTATTGACGTAAGTATCAGCAATAAAGGTGTTACCACTCGGCAGCAGCAGCGCGTTCATTGCGCCAGCGGTGTGAACACCATCGCGATAGCCAAACACATTTTTCACCACGCTGAAGTGTTCGTGATATTCGCCCACCGTACCGCAGATCATTGCATCGGCTTCGCCACGCTGAACCATGATCGCGCCGATCACAGTCGGGTTGCTGATCAGAGCACGCTGCGCCTGTTCCTGAGTTACACCACGACGCTTCATGATCTGGAAGTATTCGCTCCAGTACTCTTTAAAGCGCGGATCGGATTCGTTATTGACGATCTCAAAATCAACGCCCGCTTTGATCTGCAAACCCAGTTTCTGAATGCGCATTTCGATCACATTTGGACGACCAATAAGAATTGGTTTTGCCAGTCCCAGCGTTACCAGTTCCTGAGTCGCGTGCAGAACGCGCGCCTCTTCCCCTTCAGGCAGGACAACGCGCTTCGGCGCTTTGCGAGCCTGGGAGAAAATCGGCTTCATAAACAGGTTGGTTTTGTAAACGAACTCGGTCAACTTGTCGATGTAGGCGTCAAAGTCAGCAATCGGGCGCGTCGCCACACCGGACTCCATTGCCGCTTTTGCCACCGCTGGCGCGATCTTGACGATCAGACGTGGATCGAACGGTTTAGGAATAATGTATTCCGGGCCAAAGCTCAGATCCTGATCGCCATAGGCAGAAGCAACCACTTCGCTCTGTTCCGCATGAGCCAGTTCAGCAATTGCGCGTACCGCTGCCAGTTTCATCTCTTCGTTGATGGCCGTTGCGCCAACGTCCAACGCGCCACGGAAGATGAACGGGAAGCAAAGCACGTTGTTGACCTGGTTCGGATAGTCGGAACGACCGGTACAGATGATGGCGTCCGGACGCACTTCTTTCGCCAGCGGCGGCAGAATTTCCGGTTCCGGGTTCGCCAGCGCCAGAATCATCGGCGCGCGAGCCATTTTCTTCACCATCTCCTGGGTCAGCACTTTCGGGCCGGAACAGCCGAGGAAAATATCCGCGCCTTCAATCACATCGTCGAGGGTACGTTTGCCGTCATCCACAACTGCATATGCCGCTTTGGTTTCCGCCATGTTCGGCTCGCGCCCCTGATAGATAACGCCTTTTGAGTCGCAAACTACGATGTTGTGTTTTTGCAGACCCAGCGCCACCAGCAGGTTCATACAGGCGATTGCCGCTGCACCTGCGCCAGAAACCACCATCCTTACGTCGGAGATATTTTTCTCCACCACGCGCAAGCCGTTGAGGATGGCGGCGGTGCTGATGATTGCCGTACCGTGCTGGTCGTCATGGAATACCGGAATGTTCATTCGCTGGCGCAGTTTCTGCTCAATGTAGAAACATTCTGGCGCTTTAATGTCTTCAAGGTTGATACCACCGAACGTCGGTTCGAGTGCGGCGACCACTTCAATAAATTTATCCGGGTCCAGCTCATCAACTTCGATGTCAAACACATCTATCCCGGCGAATTTCTTAAACAGAACGCCCTTGCCTTCCATTACCGGTTTGCCTGCCAGTGCTCCAATGTTACCGAGCCCCAGCACTGCCGTACCGTTAGAGATCACCGCCACCAGGTTACCGCGCGCTGTATATTTGTAGGCTTTTAACGGATCTTTTTCGATTTCAAGACAAGGCGCGGCGACGCCAGGCGAATAGGCCAGCGCCAGATCACGCTGCGTTGCCAGAGGTTTGGTCGGAGAAACCTGGATTTTCCCTGGGACTGGAAATTCATGGAAATCAAGTGCACTTTGTTTTAACTGGTCATCCATTTGGTTGTTCCTTTCACGTAACGTTCACAAAAATGTGTGGGTTGCTGCCTTCGCCCACAACGTGGCGCACATTATCACCTTGCCGGAGCTTTCAGACTTTGAGCAAGTCCAAACTCTCCACATCAAAATAATGTTTCGGTAATAATCCTATAACACTGATGTTACCTGCTTAATCCAGCAATACCATGCCTGTCTGCTATGCTTTTTTGATGCGTTTCGCGAAATTTGTCAGAAGTGTGAATTAACGCACTCATCTAACACTTTACTTTTCAAGGAGTATTTCCTATGAACGAGTTAGACGGCATCAAACAGTTCACCACGGTCGTGGCAGACAGTGGCGATATTGAGTCCATTCGTCACTACCATCCTCAGGATGCCACCACCAATCCTTCGCTGTTACTCAAGGCTGCCGGATTATCACAATATGAGCATTTAATAGACGATGCTATTGCCTGGGGTAAAAAAAACGGTCAAACCCAGGAACAACAAGTCGTCGCGGCCTGTGACAAACTGGCGGTCAATTTCGGTACAGAAATTCTCAAAATCGTACCCGGTCGTGTGTCGACAGAAGTTGATGCACGCCTCTCTTTTGATAAAGAAAAGAGTATTGAGAAAGCGCGCCATCTGGTGGATTTGTACCAGCAGCAGGGCGTTGAGAAGTCACGCATTCTGATCAAGTTGGCTTCGACATGGGAAGGAATTCGCGCGGCAGAAGAGCTGGAAAAAGAAGGTATTAATTGCAATCTGACGCTGCTGTTTTCCTTTGCTCAGGCACGAGCCTGCGCAGAAGCAGGCGTTTTTCTGATTTCACCGTTTGTGGGCCGTATTTATGACTGGTATCAGGCGCGCAAACCAATGGACCCATATGTGGTAGAAGAAGATCCGGGCGTCAAATCAGTACGCAATATCTACGACTACTATAAACAGCACCGTTACGAAACCATCGTGATGGGCGCAAGTTTCCGCCGTACCGAGCAAATCCTCGCTTTAACCGGTTGTGACCGTCTGACCATCGCGCCGAACTTGCTGAAAGAGTTGCAGGAAAAAGTCTCGCCGGTGGTACGTAAATTAATCCCGCCTTCTCAGCATTTCCCGCGCCCTACCCCTATGAGCGAAGCGGAATTTCGTTGGGAACACAATCAGGATGCGATGGCGGTAGAAAAACTGTCTGAAGGCATCCGCCTGTTCGCTGTCGATCAACGCAAACTGGAAGATCTTCTTGCCGCCAAACTGTAAACCAGCCACGGAGTGTTCTATGTCCCGAAAAGACCTTGCCAATGCGATTCGCGCGCTCAGTATGGATGCGGTGCAAAAAGCCAATTCTGGTCATCCCGGCGCGCCGATGGGCATGGCCGATATTGCCGAAGTGCTGTGGAACGATTTTCTTAAACATAACCCCACCGACCCGACCTGGTATGATCGCGACCGCTTTATTCTCTCTAACGGTCACGCATCGATGCTGCTCTACAGTTTGCTGCATCTGACCGGTTATGACCTGCCGCTGGAAGAGCTGAAGAACTTCCGTCAGCTACATTCAAAAACACCAGGTCACCCGGAGATTGGCTATACGCCGGGTGTGGAAACCACCACTGGGCCGCTGGGTCAGGGGCTGGCGAACGCAGTCGGACTGGCGATAGCAGAACGCACGCTGGCGGCGCAGTTTAACCAGCCGGATCATGAGATTGTCGATCACTTCACTTATGTGTTTATGGGTGATGGTTGCCTGATGGAAGGTATCTCCCATGAGGTCTGTTCACTGGCGGGAACGCTGGGACTCGGTAAGCTGATTGGTTTTTACGATCACAACGGGATTTCGATTGATGGTGAAACTGAAGGCTGGTTTACCGACGATACGGCAAAACGCTTTGAAGCCTATCACTGGCATGTTGTCCACGAAATCGACGGTCACGATCCGCAAGCGGTGAAGGAAGCTATTCTCGAAGCACAAAGCGTGAAAGATAAGCCGTCGCTGATTATCTGCCGCACGGTGATTGGCTTTGGCTCGCCTAATAAAGCGGGTAAAGAAGAGGCGCACGGCGCCCCACTGGGTGAAGAAGAAGTGGCGCTGGCACGGCAAAAACTGGGCTGGCATCATCCACCCTTTGAGATCCCCAAAGAAATTTACCACGCCTGGGATGCCCGCGAAAAAGGCGAAAAAGCGCAGCAGAGCTGGAATGAGAAGTTTGCCGCGTATAAAAAAGCCCATCCACAACTGGCAGAAGAGTTTACCCGCCGGATGAGTGGCGGTTTGCCGAAAGACTGGGAGAAAACGACTCAGAAATATATCAATGAGTTGCAGGCGAATCCGGCGAAAATCGCGACCCGCAAAGCCTCGCAAAATACGCTTAACGCTTACGGCCCAATGCTGCCGGAGCTGCTTGGTGGTTCAGCGGATCTGGCTCCCAGCAACCTCACCATCTGGAAAGGTTCTGTGTCGCTGAAGGAAGATCCAGCAGGGAATTATATTCACTACGGGGTGCGTGAATTTGGTATGACCGCTATCGCCAACGGCATCGCGCACCACGGTGGATTTGTACCGTATACCGCAACGTTCCTGATGTTTGTTGAATATGCCCGCAACGCCGCGCGTATGGCGGCACTGATGAAAGCGCGGCAGATTATGGTTTATACCCATGACTCGATTGGTCTGGGGGAAGATGGCCCGACGCACCAGGCGGTTGAGCAACTGGCCAGTTTGCGCTTAACGCCGAATTTCAGCACCTGGCGACCGTGCGATCAGGTAGAAGCGGCGGTGGGCTGGAAACTGGCGGTTGAGCGCCATAACGGACCGACGGCGCTGATCCTCTCCAGACAAAATCTGGCCCAGGTGGAACGCACTCCGGAGCAGGTGAAAGAGATTGCTCGTGGCGGTTATGTGTTGAAAGACAGCGGCGGCAAGCCGGATATTATCTTGATTGCTACCGGTTCAGAGATGGAGATTACCCTGCAAGCGGCAGAGAAACTGGCGGGCGAAGGACGCAATGTGCGCGTGGTTTCCTTACCCTCGACGGATATTTTTGACGCCCAGGATGAGGAATATCGTGAGTCGGTGCTGCCCTCAAACGTTTCTGCCCGCGTAGCGGTAGAAGCAGGTATTGCCGATTACTGGTACAAATATGTCGGTCTGAAAGGGGCGATTGTCGGAATGACGGGTTATGGCGAATCTGCTCCGGCGGATAAACTGTTCCCGTTCTTTGGCTTTACTGCCGAGAATATTGTGGCAAAAGCGCATAAGGTGCTTGGGGTAAAAGGCGTCTGATGCTGATTGCCGGATGCGACGCTGACGCGTCTTATCCGGCCTACCGCGTCTTATCCGGCCTGGCGCGTCTTATCAGGCTTACATGTTCCCGCCATGATGTTTAACGGGTGATCCACAACGTGGGCCAGGCGTCTGGTCCATGCCAGTTATCGCAGGTTGGCTCTGCGGCGTAACGCACCAGACGAAAGCGCTGGCCGTCAAAACGCCAGCGAGTCTGGATACCACAATCGCTTAACCCACGCCCTTTCGCTAACGTCACCAGTTCACGCGACTTTTCATCAAATGTCGCGTTCATCAACTCCAGTTCATTCGTCTCCTGACCGTTGTTGAACGGTAAGCGCAACCTTACCGGGCGCGATGCCAGCGGTTTTTTACGCGAAACGATCCACGCCAGATCAATGGTGTTATACGCGCCAGCCTCACAGCCAATCATCATTAATGCCTTGTCGTCGGTCAGCGCCGTGATGCTCACTTCACGACGCAACGGGTCAAGCGAACAACGCAGCCCCTTCATCCGCCAGTTACCGTAATCCAGCAAATCGTTACGTTCTTCAAGTGAGAGTGGCGTTGGCGTTGGATTCACTACTGCGACCTCTTTCAGTGCAGGCGCAGGCGGCACGCTAAGCGGCGGCTCATCCCCTTTCTTGATCCACGCGGTTTCACTACCAACGCGCTTTTGTTGGGCATCAATAAATATCAACGCCGCTTTTAAACCGCTCAAAGAAATGGTCTGCTCGCCGTCACGTAAGGTGATTGCCTTCCCATCCTGAACCCTCTTTAAAAACGCGGTGATGGTCGCCGTATCATCGGTCACTAATAACCACGGCGAAATTCGCCACTTATCTCCTATTAATGCCAGCGGCTTGCCATCTAATAGTAGTCGTGGCGCTATCTCCTCTTCCAACGCATCCGGTGATTTCAAACCACCACGCTCAATACGTAAAACGGCGTCGGTATGCGCCCCGGCACTGCGGCTAAGAGTCATCACCAACCCATTGTGATCGCCTGTGTTGCGCGCTACGCAGAAATTTTGATTATTACAAGTGACCTGCCAGTCGGAAAACGTCCGTTGCGCTGGTGCTGCCCACGCTAAAGACGTCGGCAACAAAGCGATAAACATGAGAAGGAAAATGCGATAGCGCATGGACGGTACGACCCCAGAAGTTCAAACAAACAGCACAAGTCGTATCTTCGTTGCGCAGATAGCGCGGCTCAATCGGATTTATCGGATTGAGCCAATAATAATCAGCGAAATATTATTGTTACTTTTCAGTCCATTAAATGTGACGCTTGCAAATAGTTAAGCAATAACACCGTCTTACCGTCACGTATCTCGCCAGTTTTGATCATCTCCAGCGCCTGGCTGAACGGCAGCTCGAGCACTTCAATATCTTCATCTTCTACGCCGCCACCCGCGTTAGCGCGCTGACTGTCACTGTATTCCGCGATAAAAAAGTGGATTAACTCGGTTACACCGCCAGGCGACATATACAGTTCAAATAATTTGCGTACTTCGCCAACTTCATAACCCGTCTCTTCAATCGCTTCTTTGCGAATACAGACTTCCGGTTCATCGTTATCCAGCAGCCCAGCACAGGTTTCAATCAACTGCCCACTTTCATTGCCATTAACCCAGGTGGCAACGCGGAACTGACGAATCAGCACCACGGTCTTTTTCTTCGCGTTGTACAGAAGGATCGTCGCGCCATTACCGCGATCATAAACCTCACGTTTATGGCGGATCACTTCGCCATCTTTGCGCGTAAGATCATAAGTAATGTTGTGCAGGGTGAAATAGTTATCGGAGAGAATTTTGTCTTTGATGAGGGTGATTTGTTGCGTCATACCGACTCCACAGCGCGAAATGAACTGTTATCTTACGCTGTGAAGTCGGGTTTGTCTGTGTATGAAATTAGTGAGATTTGACTGATTTTACCCCCAGCCAGTCAATAATTCCCTGCGCCGCATGACGCCCTTCCGCCATTGCGGTAACCACCAGATCCGCACCACGCACGGCGTCGCCACCGGCGAAGATTTTCGGGTTCGTCGTCTGGTAACGGTACTGGCTTTCAACGTCCGCCACAATACGGCCCCATTTATCCACATTGACACCGTGCGACTCCAGCCACGGCATCCCGTGCGGGTTAAAACCAAACGCCATAATCACCGCGTCGGCTGGCATGACAAATTCACTGCCTTCAACCGGCACCGGACGTCGACGTCCTTGTGCATCCGCTTCACCAAGACGCGTGCGCAGGAAACGAATTCCGCAAACGTGACCTTGTTCATTCAGCTCAAGCGCCACCGGCTGGACGTTAAATTCGAAGTTCGCTCCCTCTTCGCGGGCGTTTTTCACCTCTTTTTTCGAGCCAGGCATGTTAGCTTCGTCACGACGATAGGCACAGGTGACGTTACTCGCGCCGTGACGCAACGCGGTGCGCACACAGTCCATTGCGGTGTCGCCACCGCCCAGTACCACGACATTTAGTCCGGCGGTATTGATAAACGGCTCTTCCGGTAATTCTTCAAGCCCCATCACCTGTTTGGTGTTAGCAATGAGGAACGGCAGAGCGTCATAAACGCCCGGCGCATCTTCATTGGGTAAGCCCGCTTTCATGGAACGGTAAGTACCTACGCCAACGAAGACCGCATCATACTGTTCCAGCAACGCATCCAAAGAGACATCTTTGCCCACTTCACAATTGAGTTCGAAGTGAATTCCCATCGCGCTGAAGATTTCCCGACGACGCGCCAGCAGAGATTTATCCAGTTTAAAAGAAGGAATGCCAAAGGTGAGCAGGCCGCCGATTTCCGGATGGCGATCGTACACCGTCACCTCAACACCGTTACGCGTCAGGACATCCGCACAAGCCAGCCCCGCCGGCCCCGCGCCGATAATCGCCACCCGCTTGTCGACTTTGGTGACGTGGCTTAAGTCAGGCCGCCAGCCTTTCGCCAGCGCCTGATCCGAAATGTAGCGTTCAATGTTGCCGATGGTTACCGCGCCGTGTTCATCGCGAATGGTGCAAGCACCTTCACACAGGCGGTCTTGCGGGCAGACACGCCCGGTAATTTCTGGCAGGGTGTTGGTCTGGTGAGAAAGCTCGACCGCTGCGTCGATGTTTCCGGCTTTCACCAGTTCAATCCACTGTGGAATATGGTTATGCAGCGGGCAAGTCCATTCACAGACGCTGTGTTCACCGCACTTCAGGCAGCGCGAGGCTTCTCGCTGCGCCTGATCGGCACGAAACGGTAGATAAATCTCATCAAAGCCAGTTTTACGCGCTTCAATTGCCAGTTTATCCGGCTCGCCGCGCGCGGGCGTTGCCTGCATTTGCTCAACTTTACTCATCACCGGCATTTCTTGTGCCGTTGTACTGGCATGCCAGGGTTGATGTTCCTGACGAGCGGTGCGTAAGCGGCGGGATTTCGCCATGCCGGATAATGTGGAGTCGGTGACCAGTTGCAACGCATCCGCCGGGCAGTTTTCGACACAGGCGGGGCCGTTTTCTCGCCCTGCGCACAGGTCGCATTTATGCGCTGTAGCTTTCACTTTACCCGCAGCGACGGGGGTCAGGACGATTTGCATGGTGCCAAACGGACAGGCCACCACGCAGGATTTACAGCCAATGCACTTTTGTTGATTGACCTGAATACTGTCATCAACATGGCTGATCGCGCCATTGGGGCAGCTACGGGCACAGGGCGCATCTTCGCAGTGATGGCAGGTTACCGCACTACGCTGTTGCTGATGTTTAATAACCGTAATTCGGGGGTGAAAATGGTGTTGGCTCAAGACATGTTGTTCATCATTGTGAGCCATGACACAGGCGATTTCACAAGCATGACAACCCAGACATTGCTGACTGTTGGCCATAATAAAACGATTCATAACGACCTTCTTTTTTGGTTGTAAAAACCTTATTCTTTATATGAGTGTTGTTATTACCCGACTTACAGGGGAATCGGCAATATTCATTTGCCCAGGACAAGTAACTATTTCGCTATAAACTGTGGCAGATCAAATAATCTCATCGCTTATTAAATTGCGTTTCAGCGACCTGAAACATTAATTATTTTATGTGGAGAAGACGCGTGTGATTGTCAAACGACCCGTCTCGGCCAGTCTGGCCCGGGCCTTTTTTTACATTGTGCTGCTGTCGATCCTTTCCACTGGTATTGCTCTGCTAACTTTGGCGAGCAGTTTGCGCGATGCCGAAGCGATCAATATTGCCGGATCGCTACGTATGCAAAGTTATCGTTTGGGTTACGATCTGCAACGCGGCAGCCCGCAGCTCAATGCGCATCGCCAACTGTTCCAGCAGGCACTGCATTCACCGGTATTAACCAATCTCAACGTCTGGTATGTGCCAGAAGCGGTAAAAACTCGCTATGCGCATTTAAATGCCAACTGGCTGGAGATGAATAACCGGCTCATTAACGGCGATTTGCCGTGGTATCAGGCTAATATCAATAGTTATGTCAATCAGATAGACCTGTTCGTGCTGGCTTTGCAGCACTACGCTGAACGCAAAATGCTGCTGGTGGTGGCGATTTCTCTGGCTGGCGGCATCGGTATTTTCACGCTGGTCTTTTTTACTCTGCGCCGCATACGCCATCAGGTGGTTGCCCCTCTGAATCATCTGGTGACCGCCAGTCAGCGTATTGAACACGGGCAGTTCGACTCACCGCCACTGGATACCAGCCTGCCGAATGAACTGGGGCTGCTTGCAAAAACCTTTAACCAGATGTCGAGCGAGCTGCATAAGTTGTACCGCTCGCTGGAGGCGTCAGTAGAAGAAAAAACCCGCGATCTCCACGAAGCGAAGCGCCGTCTGGAAGTGCTGTACCAATGCTCGCAGGCGCTAAATACCAGCCAGATTGATGTACATTGTTTCCGTCATATTTTGCAGATTGTTCGCGACAATGAAGCGGCTGATTACCTGGAGCTTAACGTTGGTGAAAACTGGCGGATTAGCGAAGGAAAGCCAAACCCTGAACTGCCGATGCAAATTTTGCCGGTGACCATGCAAGAGACAGTGTATGGCGAACTACACTGGCAAAATAGTAACGTGTCAGCGTCAGAACCGCTGCTTAACAGCGTTTCGTCGATGCTGGGTCGTGGTTTGTACTTTAATCAGGCGCAGAAGCATTTTCAGCAGTTGCTGTTGATGGAAGAACGCGCAACCATCGCCCGCGAGTTGCACGACTCGCTGGCACAGGTGCTTTCTTACTTACGTATCCAGTTGACATTACTGAAGCGTTCGATACCGGAAAATAACGCCACCGCACAAAGTATCATGGCCGATTTTTCCCAGGCGTTGAATGATGCTTATCGGCAGTTGCGCGAGCTGTTGACCACTTTCCGTCTGACACTCCAGCAGGCGGATCTCCCCTCTGCGCTGCGTGAAATGCTGGATGCGTTGCAAAACCAAACCAGTGCCAGACTGACGCTCGACTGCCGTCTGCCAACCCTGGCGCTGGATGCACAAATGCAAGTGCATTTGTTGCAAATTATTCGCGAGGCGGTGCTGAATGCGATGAAGCACGCCAACGCCAGCGAAATTGCCGTCAGTTGCGTCACCGCGCCGGACGGCAATCACACGGTCTATATCCGTGATAACGGTATCGGCATCGGTGAACCGAAAGAACCCGAAGGTCATTATGGTCTGAATATCATGCGCGAGCGTGCAGAACGGCTGGGTGGTACGCTGACTTTTTCGCAACCTTCTGGCGGTGGCACGTTAGTGAGTATTAGCTTTCGCTCTGCGGAGGGTGAGGAAAGCCAGCTTATTTGACATCCATGCTCGAAATAAGCCGACTTTAAATAAGGCTCTACGACTGATATAAGCCTGATACATTTACTTACCCGGCGGCGAAACAACACCGGGTAAGCCCTCTGTATTTTACCAACTGTAACGCAGGTTCAGACTGCCATTAAGATCGTTATAGTTATGGCTTCCTGTCTCACCAACAACCTGGCCAGTAATACTCCACTGGCAGTCCTGGTTCACCTGAATCCCTACTTTCGCCTGCGCCCGGTTAGTCGGGCTATCCTGTTTCATCTCCGCGCCATCGAACGAAACTGAAACATCACCGCTAGTGTACAACCAGTTCACTTCGGCAAATGGTTGGATCATGGATGTTGCGTTCCTGTGCAATTTACCATCCACACGCAGCCCCAGACGGGTGGTCCAGCTATCACTATCCTGATCGTCAATACGAGTGCCGTTATTGTCGATAACGCTGTCAGCATCATACTTCTGCCAGGTCGCCTGCGCCTGTGGTATCAGGCTCACTGTATTCTGGTTACTCAGCGCAATATCGTGGCGGTAGCCCGTCTCCAGCGAGATGGCATGTGCCGTGGAGTCATAACCCTCAGAACCTACGTCACCGTTACTCACGCTGTTGTTGTAGAAGCCATACTGATACCAGCTATCGACATAAAACCCTTGATGGTTTTGCGCATCAGCAAACCAGGTCGCATATACTCCGAGATTGTAGCCATCAACATTACCTGTCGCGCTGAACCGACTGCCGTCCGCGCCACGATTACCCTCGCTGTCGGTGTCTGCGTTGATGTAACTGGCCATCACGCCGACTTTCAGACTCTGCCTGTCGTTATCCCACGCTAGGATATCGCCGCCCAACTGAAACTGCGAATAGTTGTTGTTGATATCAACATTGCCGTCAGCCGCCTGCGACCCGGCATTACCCGCCTTGAAACGCATCCAGACACTGCCATCTTCATTATGGTACTGACTACCTTCGCGATCGTACAACGTCTGCATTTGCAGGTTACGCACCATCCACTGGTTACCGAGGTAAGCGCCGATATCAGGGCGATATTGCGGCGTTACCGGGACATCGCCACTATCATCCGGTTCCGGTGGAACGGTGGATTGTGAGCGTAAATACCAGTCGCCTTCATCTTCATACAGACGGTATTCATACAGCCCAATCTGCACCTGGTTACCCTGGGTAAAGGCACCTTCTGACTGGCCGCCGACATCGATCACTTCAATACCATTTTTCGTCTGTGCGCCTTTACCATTGACGTTAGCAACATAGACCGTCGTGTTACCCGAAGTATCACCGGAGATGACCAGTTTATCGGTTGGTGAACTGTCGTCGCCCAGTTGCGTGTTGAAATACAGATTACCGTTGTCGCCAGTGTAGTTACCGTTGATGGTTAGTGTGTTGCCCGTTTCGCCTTCATGGCTCATAGCAATCTTGCCACTGTTGTAGACATCGCCGTTCACTACGCCGCTGCCGCCGAAAGTGGCACCAGAGTCAACATTTACAGCCCCCTGGCCAGACGCATCCGGCACGCCAATTACTCCGGTATCCGTCAGCCACAATGTGCCTTCGGTGACGCGAGTTTCACCGCTGTAAGTGTTAGCAGTGTTCAGGATCAACGTGCCGTCACCCGCTTTGGTCAGCGTTTTGCCATCCCAGCCAGTCACGCTGTTCGGGTCGACATCCGCCAGCACCGTATTCAGCGTAAAGCTGCCATCGGGATCGCTGAGGGTAAAGATGCCGTGCGCATCCGTCGCCGCATTATTTTCATCCGCATACCAGGAGAGTGACGCCGTCAGTTCGTATTGCGAGTTATCGGCGGGTACTACACGACTGTCAACCGTCAGGAAATCCGTTTCTTTGGCTTCGATTCCGGCGACGGTCAGGTCGTCAAAGTCCCCACTAATGGCGCTGTCGGCATCGATCAGCGTGAAGGCGTAAGGGGCATGGGTAAGCGGATCCTGAATATTGCCAATCCCGGTGATATTCAGCGTGCCGTTCAGGCTGACGCTGTCGGCGGTAATGATTGGGCTACTGGCATCCGCGCCTAAATCAATGCTCAGCACGCTGCCCTCCTGCTGGTCAAGCACGGTCGTACTGAGCGTTGCGCTCGCCGCCAGCGAGGTGGTGCCGCCGCTAAACGTCGTCAGGTTCGCCAGTACATATTCTCCCGCCGCATTCAGATTCAGCATGGCGTAGTTATCTACGTCGCCCATCCCCAGCGCACCAACGTCACTGGCATTCAGCGTGCCTTCGGCAATCAGCGTGCCGCCGCTGTAAGTGTTGGCATGCGCAATGGTGATGGCGTTAGCGCCCTGTTTCACCACTTTACCCGCGTTCATCTCGACGAGTTGCTCGCCGTCGTAGTTGTAGTAGTCGCTAATCACGTTGCCGCTGTTCAGCGCCCAGTCTTCAGTGCCGCCGAGATACAGGGTTCCGCCATCAACGACATTACCCGTGCCAAGCGCGGAAGCATCAGCCACCCGGAAACTGGCATAATTACGGAGGGTCCAGGAGCCGCTAAACCCGCTATTGTCACCGCTGAGGGTGGTATCGCCTGTGCTCCAGACATCGCCGCTGCCGCTGATGTTGTTATCCAGAGTACCGGATGCGGATTCAATGAGCAGCAGGCCATCAGCCACAATACGCCCACTGCCAAGTTCCAGGGTTTGAGCCTCCACCACGGCATACTGCTCAATGTCGATAGTCGCACTCAGTCCGCTGAGATCGCTCGTCTGCCCGATAATAAGATCGCCGTACACATCCAGCAGGCCGCCGCCGGTCACGATGCCGTTAAACCAGGAGGTCATATAGCTGTCGCCTCCCAGAGTCAATTTACCTCCGTCCAGATCCAGCGTGCTCCCGACATCGCCATATACGTACTCAAGGTTCTGGCTCATGCCATCCAGGTCAAAGGTGGAGCCAGATTCCAGCTCCAGCCCCCCCCCTTCACCCAGCGAGTTATCGACTCCGGCAATCAGGGTGCCACCGTTAACGAGCGTGTTGCCGCTGTAAGTATTCGCCGCCTTCAGGATAAGCGTGCCGTCACCCGCTTTGGTCAGCGTTGAACCATCCCAGCGAGTGGCGTCGTTCGGGGCAACATCGGCCAGTATGGTGTTCAGCGTAAAGCTGCCATCGGGATCGCTCAGGGTGAAGGTTCCGTGAGCATCTGTGACCGCACTGTTTTCATCTGCGTACCAGGACAGCGAGGTGGCGAGCTCGTACTGCGAGTTATCCGTGGGGTTAATACGACCCGCGACCGTCAGGAAGTCGATCGCTCTCGTCTTCATTCCGGCGATGGTCAGGTCGTCAAAGTCGCCGTTGATGGTGCCATCGGTGTCGATCAGCGTGAAGGTGTAGGGATCATGGCTGAGCGGCTCCTGAATATTACCCACCCCAGTAATATTCAGCGTACCGTCCAGCGAGGCGCTGTCGGCGGTGATGATTGGGCTACTGGCGTCTTCCCCAAGGTTGATATTCAGAACGCTGCCATCCTGCTGGGTGAATACGCCGGTGTTAAGCGTTGAACCCGCCGCCAGCGTGGTGGTGCCGCCGCTAAATGTCGTCAGGTTCGCCAGCACGTATTCTCCCGCCGCATTCAGGTTCAGCATGGCGTAGTTATCCACGTCGCCCATCCCCAGCGCACCAACGTCACTGGCATTCAGCGTGCCTTCGGCAATTAGCGTGCCGCCGCTGTAAGTGTTGGCGTGCGCAATGGTGATGATATTAGCGTCCTGTTTCACCACTTTACCCGCGTTTATCTCGACGTGTTGCTCGCCGTCGTAGTTGTAGTAGTCACTAATCACGTTGCCGCTGTTCAGCGCCCAGTCTTCAGTGCCACCGAGATACAGAGTGCCGCCATCAACAACATTACCTGTACCCAACACCGGGACATCCGCCACGGTAAGGCTGCTGTCCCTGTCGATGGTCCAGGTGCCGCCAAAATCGCCGTTTTCGCCGCTGATGGTGAGCGCGCTTATCGCCCAGATATCGCCACTGCCGCTGAGGTTGTTACTCAGATCGCCGGCGGATGCATCCATGTATAACACGCCGTCAACCACAATGCTCCCGGTGCCGAGAGCCGCATTCCAGGTATGTACCTCAGCATTCTGCTCGATATCGATTGTCGCACTCAGCCCGCTGAGATCGCTTTCCTCATAAATATCCAGTGAACCATAGATATCCAGCAAACCACTGCCGGTAACTATCCCCGATATTCTGGAACTGTAGCCGCTGTCGCGTCCGAGAGTCAGCTCGCCGCCATCAAGGTTCAGCGTGCTGCCGACATCGCTGTACAGATAATCGAAACTCTGGCTCATACCATTCAGGTCAAAGGTCGCGCCTGACGCCAGCTCCAGCCCGCCGCCGCTCCCCAGAGTATTACCCGTTCCAACAACCAGGAGGCTACCGTTAACATAGGTGTTATGCTGCGAGCCTTTTTCCCCTGCCTCCCCCGCGACCGTTTCATCCGTCACGTCTGGCGTAAACACCGCTTGCGCATCAAGCGGGCTTAACGCCAACAATACCATTGTCGCCACCGTCTTCACCTGCGTTTTCATCCGGCTGTCGCCACGCGAAAATTCGGAGGCGACGACATACATATTTCGTGCCACACTCCAGACAATGTTATGGGTTTTATTCATGAATTAGTCCTTTAGGCTAAGGGCGGCGCGTTCGTCGCTTAGGGTTTGATGAAGCTGGCGGATAATGCGGTTAACTTGCTGACCAGTTATGAGTCGAGAGCATTCGTACTGTCGGTCAGTGCCCTTGTGCCGCGGACACCACAAAAAATCTTCCTGGTCAAAATCGATGCTTACGTCATCCCAGCAGCCGTGGCAGCCGTGTGAGTTGAATACCCGCCACGGGGTATAGAACTCGCTTTGCGGATCGGTAAAACCACTAATCAACACCACCGGGATGTGACACCCCCACGCCAGCCAACTCAGGCCACTGCTCAGACCGACAAAAAAGTCCGCGTGGCGCAGGAGATCTACCCGCTGTTGTAACGGCAGCGCACCGGTAAAATCCTCCGCCCCGTGGGGAATGTGATTCCAGACAAAACCAGAGCCGTAGTGTGCTTCCTTATCAATACACAGCACCCGATAGCCCAACGTTTTCAGCTCTGCCACCACCTCCGACCAGCCATAACCATTGTTCCAGTATTTCGCCTGGCAAGAGGACTGGGTGGCGATACAAACGTAGGGGTCATCAATGACGCGCGATGCGTCGAGCTTCAGCCGGGGAGGTTCTTCTTGCGGCGGGACACCGAGGATATAGCCTGCAATGCGGGTAAAACCGACCTGACGGAAATCCAGCGGCTGATGGGTGTCGTTACCTTCGAAGTACAACCCTATGCGGTAGCTGGCGTAGGGGTTATGGGTTTTAATGGTTTCGCGGGTGGAGAACTGTATTTCAGGGTACTGTTCGTGGAGCAGTTCGATAATTTCTGCTCCCATCACGCACTCCAGTTGACACTGATGCTGCTGGCGAAAACGTTCGGCATATGGAAACCAGCCAAGGAGATCGCCTAACGTTCCGGTGGGGAAATGAATAATGACAGACTTGTCTCGCAGATCCTGCTCGACATCCAGCACCGGCGTGGATTCATCCGCCTTAAAAACCTGAATACGAAAATCAACAAAGTACTTTTTACCGCTCAATACCCAGCCTTCACTGGACTGACAGGTAAATAAAACATTGCCGGAAGCGTCGTCGATTAAATTAACCAGCCAGTTACCCGGAGGGAGTTTGATGCGCGCACCATCGTTGAAATCGTAGCGAATGCCGTGCAGGGATTTTTGAGTGGGAACATAAGGCGCATTAGCAAAAGATTGCTGCAACGCTTTAGTACCTACAAGGGTATCATCATTACTCACTGTAAAATTCCTTTTTAATTAAAGTTCAATAAAGCGCCTTATTTTGAGGAAAGAAACAAACTCACCGATTATGATTTTCACAACAGAGAACTTTTTATCCCAATGCTCTGGTAATAAACACATATTGCGCGCAATATAATTTAATAAAATTTGGCGCAATACCCCCCTTACCCATAACAAGTATTGAAAAACATCCAAAAACATTCATCAGAGTAAAGTTTTTTTATTTTTGGCGATAACACGCCACCGTTGCTGATATTTAACCAACAACGTAAAATCATTATTATCGACAAGTTAGTGATTAATCACTTCCATATTACATCTTCATCTACCGTTCACTAGTTAATAGTGGACTACTGTTAGCCTGCCTGAAACAAGGTGCCCAAACAGTCTTTAAAACGTTTCGCATCAATAAAAAAATATCAATAAAATCAATTAATTACACTAAATAAACATAAACACATGTAATGCAAAAGTTAATAAAAAACCATTGCAAACCATGCCAATATATTTTATTGACAATAGTTCATCCGGAGCGACACACCCTCCATGAAATAGATATTAAAAATAGTGACAGTTTATTTAAATAAAGTCATATAGTTTTTATAGATCGATAAATGAAAATCGATCTATAAAACAGATCGATCCATATGAAGAATAGTTCACGGTGTACCTACCAAGATGATTAAAATACTTTCTCAGAAAGCTAAGAATATTTACCACATCACTTAGCATATGATTTTCAACCAAAAAAATGGTCTTCTCATTTTAAGAACCATAGAGGAAAAAGATACCCGACGTTAATTAATAAGATAGAGAGCAAGTCATATTCGTATAAAACAATAGATATCAAAAATAATTCCACACGAACAAAATACAAGAATCATACATGACATCGATTTAATATCTCTATATATTCATATGATTATTAGCAGAAGTCATAAAATAGTGTTTAGTATGTTGATGAGCGTCAGCAAAAACGAGCAGTTTCCTCGCTTATTGATATGGAACCAGACAAACGAAATATCCGCTTTTTGCAAGCTCTCCGGGAAAAACGATGCCGGGCAACGATTCCGTTAAGAAGAAATTTTGTTAACATCCTGCTGCGGCTTTACATTTGTAAAGGTGAGTTTTCGCTGACAGGGTTCGAATGATGCTCTTCCTTGCGATATCAAAATAAAAAATCGCTGTATTTTTTATCAAAAATTCAACAAATTAGAAAAACATTCCGTTCATGCACCGCAATGGAAAGAGATAGCTGCCGTTACTTTACGCTTATGCAAACTTTGCTACCGAGTGCTGATAATTTACATTATCTCCTTTTTTTCTCCACGATTGGCTCGTACCTTGCCGCTACAGTGAAGCAAGGTATGCCCATAACGATACGCAGAAACACGAGGTCCTCTTTTAATGGCGAATTTCTTTATTGATCGCCCCATTTTTGCCTGGGTACTGGCAATCCTGTTGTGTCTGACAGGAACCCTGGCGATTTTTTCATTACCTGTTGAACAATACCCGGATCTCGCCCCCCCTAATGTGCGAGTAACGGCTAACTATCCTGGCGCGTCGGCCCAGACGCTGGAAAACACCGTGACCCAGGTTATTGAGCAGAATATGACTGGCCTCGATAACCTGATGTATATGTCGTCACAAAGCAGCGGCACCGGCCAGGCGTCGGTGACGCTCAGTTTTAAAGCAGGCACAGACCCGGACGAAGCAGTGCAACAGGTGCAAAACCAGTTGCAATCAGCCATGCGTAAACTCCCCCAGGCGGTGCAAAATCAGGGCGTAACGGTACGTAAAACCGGCGATACCAACATTCTGACCATTGCCTTCGTCTCTACTGATGGTTCAATGGATAAACAGGATATTGCCGATTATGTTGCCAGTAATATTCAGGATCCGTTAAGCCGTGTTAATGGCGTTGGTGATATTGACGCTTACGGTTCGCAGTATTCGATGCGTATCTGGCTTGATCCGGCAAAACTGAACAGTTTCCAGATGACCGCCAAAGATGTCACTGATGCCATTGAGTCGCAGAATGCGCAGATTGCGGTTGGGCAACTTGGCGGAACACCTTCTGTTGATAAACAGGCGCTAAATGCCACCATTAACGCTCAGTCGCTGTTGCAAACGCCTGAACAGTTCCGTGATATCACCTTGCGGGTGAATCAGGACGGTTCAGAAGTAAGGCTGGGCGATGTCGCCACCGTCGAAATGGGAGCGGAGAAATATGATTATCTTAGCCGCTTTAATGGTAAGCCAGCCTCGGGTCTGGGAGTAAAACTGGCCTCCGGCGCGAACGAAATGGCAACGGCGGAGCTGGTGCTCAACCGTCTGGATGAACTGGCGCAGTATTTCCCCCCCGGACTGGAGTACAAGGTGGCATATGAAACCACCTCGTTTGTTAAGGCCTCCATTGAAGACGTGGTGAAAACTCTGCTGGAAGCTATCGCACTGGTTTTCCTCGTCATGTACCTGTTCCTGCAAAACTTCCGTGCCACGCTGATTCCGACTATCGCCGTACCGGTAGTGTTGATGGGAACCTTCTCCGTGCTTTACGCCTTCGGTTACAGCGTCAACACCTTAACCATGTTCGCGATGGTGCTGGCGATCGGCCTGCTGGTGGATGACGCCATCGTGGTGGTGGAAAACGTCGAACGTATTATGAGCGAAGACGGACTTTCGCCCCGCGAGGCGACGCGGAAATCGATGAGTCAGATCCAGGGCGCGCTGGTCGGGATTGCGATGGTGCTTTCGGCTGTTTTTGTGCCAATGGCCTTCTTCGGCGGCACCACCGGGGCTATCTATCGCCAGTTCTCCATCACTATTGTTGCGGCGATGGTGCTGTCGGTACTGGTGGCGATGATTCTCACTCCGGCACTGTGCGCCACGCTACTTAAGCCACTGAAAAAAGGTGAGCATCACGGGCAGAAAGGCTTTTTTGCCTGGTTTAACCAGATGTTCAACCGCAACGCCGAACGCTACGAAAAAGGGGTGGCGAAAATTCTCCACCGCAGCCTGCGCTGGATTGTGATTTATGTCCTGCTACTTGGCGGCATGGTGTTTCTGTTCCTGCGTCTGCCAACGTCGTTCCTGCCACTGGAAGACCGTGGTATGTTCACCACCTCGGTGCAGTTGCCCAGCGGCTCGACCCAGCAACAAACCCTGAAAGTGGTGGAACAGATCGAGAAGTATTACTTCACTCATGAGAAAGACAACATCACGTCGGTGTTTGCCACGGTCGGTTCTGGCCCTGGCGGCAACGGCCAAAACGTGGCGCGGATGTTTATCCGCCTGAAAGACTGGAGCGAACGCGACAGTAAAACCGGCACCTCGTTTGCCATTATCGAACGTGCAACGAAAGAATTTAATAAGATTAAAGAAGCCCGAGTTATTGCCAGCAGCCCGCCAGCAATTAGCGGTCTTGGCAGTTCTGCGGGTTTTGATATGGAGTTGCAGGACCACGCCGGGGCGGGTCACGATGCGCTAATGGCAGCACGTAACCAGTTACTGGCGCTGGCGGCAGAAAACCCGGAATTAACCCGTGTGCGCCATAATGGTCTTGATGACAGTCCGCAGTTGCAGATTGATATCGACCAACGTAAAGCCCAGGCGCTGGGCGTTGCCATTGACGATATTAACGACACGCTGCAAACCGCGTGGGGTTCGAGCTATGTAAATGACTTTATGGATCGCGGTCGCGTGAAGAAAGTCTATGTGCAGGCTGCCGCGCCGTATCGCATGCTGCCAGATGACATCAATCTGTGGTATGTGCGTAACAAAGACGGCGGCATGGTGCCTTTCTCTGCCTTCGCGACCTCCCGCTGGGAAACAGGTTCGCCGCGTCAGGAACGCTATAACGGTTATTCCGCGGTAGAGATTGTCGGGGAAGCTGCGCCGGGCGTCAGTACCGGTACTGCAATGGATATTATGGAATCGTTAGTTCAGCAATTGCCGAACGGCTTCGGTCTGGAGTGGACGGCAATGTCGTATCAGGAACGGCTTTCCGGCGCGCAGGCTCCGGCGCTGTATGCGATTTCATTGCTGGTCGTGTTCCTGTGTCTGGCAGCACTGTACGAAAGCTGGTCGGTGCCGTTCTCGGTGATGCTGGTCGTGCCATTGGGGGTTATCGGCGCGCTGCTGGCAACCTGGATGCGTGGGCTGGAAAACGATGTTTATTTCCAGGTGGGACTGTTAACGGTCATTGGTTTATCAGCGAAAAACGCCATTCTGATTGTCGAGTTCGCTAACGAGATGAATCAAAAAGGCCACGACCTTTTTGAAGCAACGCTTTATGCCTGCCGCCAGCGTTTACGCCCGATTTTAATGACCTCGCTGGCGTTTGTCTTCGGCGTACTGCCGATGGCAGTCAGCAGCGGTGCTGGCTCCGGCGGACAACATGCGGTTGGTACTGGCGTAATGGGGGGGATGATTTCCGCTACCATTCTGGCAATTTACTTCGTACCGCTATTCTTTGTGCTGGTACGTCGCCGCTTCCCGCTGAAACCCCGGCCGGAATAAACAATAAAAAAGGCGACATGCCAACGTGTCGCCTTTTTCAACTTTCTGATAAAGAACCTGTTCATCAGGTTCTTTCATTTTACCTTTTGTCCTGGTAATTACTTACGAAGCATAACTTCGATAAAGTCTTTCCAGTTCCCCAGTTCACGTTCAATCATAACAACCTCTCTTATAATTATGGGTATTCTACGGAAACAATATACCGTGGTGAAGCTAATTTATTCGATTGCTGTGATTACTACCTCCGGGGCAAAACCTATGTAAATACTATGGCCCTGAGACAGGGATTTTTATGTGATGCAAAGCAACATTTCAACATATTCATACGGATTCTAATACTGAATCAATTCTGCTTGAAATACAGACAGATACCTAGGGGAATATTCTTAATAATTGCGTTCAAACTGCTCACAATTATTTAATAGTTGTTAAGTGAAATACCTTAATAATGTTATATTCTCTGACAATCATTTGCAGGGGAAATGTATTGCCCGTTAAATGATTATTTATTCTTAATAATCGCAAAAGGATTCATTATGGTTACCCTTTACGGCATCAAAAACTGTGACACCATTAAAAAAGCCCGCCGTTGGCTGGAAACCAATAGCATTGACTTTCGCTTTCACGATTACCGTGTTGATGGTCTGGACAGTGAATTGCTGAACTCATTTATCAACGAATTAGGCTGGGAAGCGTTACTCAACACCCGTGGCACCACCTGGCGTAAACTGGACGAAATCACTCGCAATAAAATCACCGATGCGGCGTCTGCTGCGGCATTAATGACTGAAATGCCTGCAATTATCAAACGCCCATTGCTCTGCGCGCCCGGGAAGCCTATGCTGCTGGGTTTCAGTGAATCCAGTTATCAGCAATTTTTCCATGAGGTGTAGTCTATGTCGTGTCCGGTTATTGAGCTGACACAGCAGCTTATTCGCCGCCCATCCTTAAGTCCTGATGACGCAGGGTGTCAGGCAATTATGATCGAACGTTTACAGGCGATCGGTTTTACCGTCGAACGCATGGACTTTGCGGATACGCAGAATTTCTGGGCGTGGCGTGGACAGGGAGAAACGTTAGCCTTTGCCGGACATACCGACGTTGTACCGCCTGGCGATGCCGACCGTTGGATCAACCCACCATTTGAACCGACCATTCGTGATGGTATGTTATTCGGGCGCGGCGCGGCAGATATGAAAGGGTCGTTGGCGGCGATGGTCGTGGCGGCAGAACGCTTTGTCGCGCAACATCCCAACCATAAAGGTCGACTGGCGTTTCTGATCACCTCAGACGAAGAGGCCAGCGCCCACAACGGCACGGTCAAAGTGGTTGAAACCTTAATGGCGCGTCGTGAACGGCTGGATTACTGCCTGGTTGGCGAACCGTCGAGTATCGAAGTTGTCGGTGATGTAGTGAAAAATGGCCGTCGCGGCTCGTTGACCTGTAACCTTACTATTCATGGCGTGCAGGGACACGTAGCCTACCCACACCTTGCAGATAACCCCGTGCATCGCGCAGCACCTTTCCTCAATGAGTTAGTGGCTATCGAGTGGGATAAGGGTAATGAATTTTTCCCGGCAACCAGTATGCAGGTAGCCAATATTCAGGCGGGTACTGGCAGTAATAACGTCATTCCGGGTGAGCTGTTTATACAGTTTAACTTTCGTTTCAGTACTGAACTGACAGACGAAATGATCAAAGCGCAGGTTCATGCGTTACTGGAAAAATATCAGCTACGCTACACCGTTGACTGGTGGCTTTCCGGACAGCCATTTTTGACCGCGCGCGGTAAACTGGTCGATGCGGTAGTCAACGCTGTTGAGCACTATAATGAAATTAAACCGCAGCTACTGACCACAGGCGGAACGTCCGATGGGCGCTTTATTGCCCGCATGGGGGCGCAGGTGGTGGAACTCGGGCCGGTCAATGCCACCATTCATAAAATTAATGAATGCGTCAATGCTGCCGACCTGCAGCTACTTGCCCGTATGTATCAACGTATCATGGAACAGCTCGTCGCCTGATGAGTAGTTCTGCAAGAGGAAATAAGCATGGACTGGCTGGCTAAATATTGGTGGATTCTGGTGATTGTCTTTTTGGTGGGCGTTCTGCTGAATGTGATCAAAGATCTCAAGCGCATCGACCATAAGAAATTTCTCGCCAACAAGCCGGAGCTTCCCCCGCATCGTGATTTCAACGATAAGTGGGACGATGACGACGACTGGCCGAAGAAGGATCAACCGAAGAAGTAAGCTGGAGGAGCCGGACAATGTCTGGCCTTCAACCGTAGGCCTGATAAGACGCCTCAGCGTCGCATCAGGCACCATAGCCGGATGCGGCGTAAACGCCTTATCCGGCCTACGCACCTGGCACCTGTTTTTCACATCATTTCAATCACATCATTATCGCCGGGCTTACCGCCGCTTAACGCTTCGTCGAAGTAATGTTTCGGAATGGTATAACGCAAGTGATCCAGGGCAAATTGCATACTGCGATTATCGATCGCATGCCCCAAATCTTCCACGATATCCAGCGTGACATCACCACCAGCGTTAATTAACGCTTCTTGTGCCGCAACCGCATGTGCCAGATCGATAACCGGATCTTCACCACCGTGAATCAAGTGAATTGTCGTGGCAGTAGATGCGCTTTCCGGCAGGCTGGCATAACGCCCGTTAAAGGCTATTACGCGTGAGGCAAGACCCGGTTCGGCCTTAATGCTCTCCAGTGCCATAATCGCCCCTTGTGAGAAACCGATCAGCGCCGTGGCGTTAGCCCCTACTCCGCTCTGTTTCTGCCAGTAGCGTACCGTCTCAATAAACGTCGGCATGATGGCATCTACCCGCGCCTGGCGATTTTCTTCCGTTATACCCTGCACCGAAAACCATTGACGCCCTGCCGGATTACCACTCGGCTCCGCGCCGCCGACACTCACCACCAGCGCATCCGGAAACAGCGGCGCAAACCAACTGCCGATTTCCCCCATCGCCACTGGATTATCCCCAACACCGTGGAAAAGCAGTAACAACTGTTGCGCTGGTTTGTCCGGACTTTGAACAACAAAATGGTCATGTTTCATGGCGAACTCCTTAACTGATGTCAGTAATTTTACGCCGCTGACTCACAATGACCATGAGAGAAAATTGAAGGAGTCAGTGAAAAAATTGCCATTGCGTTATGCCATCGCGCAGGCGTTCAGTGCGAACATCATCAAGTGCCAATAGCGCCTGCACGGCTTCTTCGCGTTGGCGGGACAGCAATGCCTTACGGCCTGAAAGTTTAAGTGTGGTACATAACCGCGCGTCGCTGACGCTTTTCTGCAAGCGTCCACGCAGCGCCGGTAACGCCAGTTCACTGGTTTGTAGCAGACGCGTTAAACAACCTAACGACGTTAAAAGCGGACGATGAGCGAAAGCAAAACCAGCCAGTTCAAGCCAGTCGTCGTCAGAAAGCACGGTGTCGTTTAGCCGATCAACCGGAATAGTTTCGCCATTCCACTGCGCGAGAATTTGCGCATCGCGGCGTAAACGGTCATGCTCACGCTCCGCCAGTTGTTTCCCCGCTTCGCTAACAGGTAACAGCGCTATCGCCGTATAACAGCCGCTGCTGGCTTCGCGATGGTTACCTATCCGCACCAGCACAAAACCACATCGTTGCCAGAAGCGCCATAATTCATCGGTGTAACCAAAACTCACAGAAAGATAATCGAGGTCATACGTATATTTCAGGGCGCTGACAATAAGCTGTTGTCCTATGCCTTCCCGTTGACGCGCCGGATGAACGGCTATCCGACTGACACGCCGCCCGCGTAATGTCGCCGCCAGTGGATTGCTGCCGTGCGCTGCCAGCGATTGAGCCACCAGATTTCCCCGCGGACGACGAAAACCGGCCCAGACCGCCTGACTGAGTTGTTCAGATAATCCGCCTTCATCCACCAACCATAGCGCCCCGGCGATCTCGTTTTCGCAAGTCGCCTGTAGGAAATGTTGCCCGGGTGCGTCCATCATCCGCCGTAAATCCAGTGGCGACGTCCGGTAGTGCGCACCAGACAATAATTGATAAACCTTTAACGGTGTTTCCGGCTCACTGCGCCATAATATCTGTTCAAATGGAGAAATGGTGATCTCGCCTTGTGGTGCGTGCGTGAAATTTTCATCGTCAAAAACCAGTGCCTCGCTGACCACTTTTTCCAGTGGACACCCCAGCGCCCAACGGATCGGTTGTTGCAATTCAAAACGTTGCAGATGCGGAAAACGAGCGCAAAATTTCAGCAAAAATCCGCGCCCGGTGCCTTCATAGCCCTGCACCGTAGTGGTTAACAAAGTACGCGGAAAACGCGATACCAGTTGATGCAGTAACGGTGCGGGAATGGCTGCGGCTTCATCGACCACCAGCCAGTCGGCTTTCTCATTGCTGGCTAATAATACATCTGGTGCCACAAAGCGATACTTCTCGCCCGCAAACTGTGCCAGCACATCCGTTGCGGCTTTCGCAGGCGCAGTAACAATCGCACGACCTGCGATACGGGAAATGAGTTGCCCCGCCAGTGCCGACTTACCGCGCCCGCGCGCAGCAGTTACCGCGGCCACACCAGGCGGCATGGTCAGAAGCTGCTGTAGTATCTGTTGCTGTTCCGGCTGTGGTGCGCCAGTAGCGGGTTGCCAGTCAGTACGGGGAACAAAGTCAGCCAACGTTAGCGGCTGGTTTTGTCGCCAGAGAATAGCATCGTTCTCCGTCGTAAGGACGCATTTGAGATGTTGGACAAAATGTGGAGTAGCAATGGGACTGGAGCAATCACTCCAGCGCAGAGAATCGGCATCGGGATGGTTTTCCCATTCTTCCCATACAGGAAGCAACAAAACCAACCAACTTCCCGCTTTCAGTGTCCCACTAAGCGCCGCAAATGCTGCAGCATCAAAGCCCTGGTGGGCGTCAAATACGGCATGACAGAACTCGCGCCCCAGCAAAGTTTGTAGCGCCGATGGCGTACAGTGGTTTTCAGTAGTTGGCTGCGGCGAAACCCACAACCAGTCACCGGGTAATATGTCACGCAATTTCAGTGCATGTTCACAGCACCAGCCCTCTTCCCCGCTCAACACCAACAAGCGGCGAATCCCTTCGCGTTTCATTTGCGCTGTTAATGTGTGTAGCGCAGTCAGTTCAGCCATCCCTGCCCCGAGAGTTAAATACTTTTACCGAAAGTATTGCATTGTGCCGGATCGCCACTATCGAAACCACGTTTAAACCAGCTATAGCGTTGTTGAGAAGTACCATGAGTAAAGCTGTCCGGCACCACCTGCCCCTGACTTTGCTGTTGTAAGCGGTCATCGCCAATAGCTTGCGCCGCATTCAGAGCCTCTTCCAGATCGCCAGTTTCCAGAACGCCTTGCTGCTGCATACTATGTCCCCAGACACCGGCAAAGCAGTCGGCTTGAAGTTCCATACGCACAGATAAGCGGTTTACTTCCGCCTGCGTCGCATTTTGTTGCAGTTGACGGACTTTCGGCTCGATACCTAACAGTTTCTGTACATGATGACCGACTTCATGGGCGATAACATACCCTTGGGCAAAATCGCCATCCGCGCCCAGCTTGTCTTTCATGTCATCATAGAAGGAGAGATCGATATAGACCGTGCCATCCGCCGGGCAATAGAACGGCCCCATAATGGACTGCCCGGCTCCGCAACCGGTGCGCGTCATCCCGCGATACATCACCAGCTTCGGTTGCTGATAAGTCTTCCCCATCTTCTCAAATTGCTGCCCCCAGGTATCTTCTGTGGTAGCCAGAATCACCGAGGTAAATTTTGCCGCTTCGTCTTCATTTGGGCTAATTGAACGCGTTGATTGCTGCTGAGAAACAGGTTGTCCAGTCATCAGCCCGGTTAAATCAACACCATAGTAGCCAGCGACCAGCACCACTACCAGTAAAATCAGCCCACCTTTACCGCTTGGCAGGCGAAAACCGGGACCGCCCATTGACGGACCACCAGAACTGTTTCGCCTGTCTTCAACATTGTCACTTTCACGACGCCCTTGCCAGCGCATAGATACCTCAACAATATATTCATTATAGTGATGATCGTAGGTGGTTCAGAGGAAGATTACCACAGGAAAACAGGAGGAAATGATGGAGGAATGAGCGTTCAATTCACGTCTTACAAAAGCGGTTGTCTTGCCGTGCCAACAGCACGGCAAGATGATGAGCGAAAAAATCAGTCCAGCTCTACACCCAGGCGGCGGGCGACGGCTTCATAGGCTTCGATCACGCCACCGAGGCTCTGGCGGAAACGGTCTTTGTCCATTTTCTCCAGCGTTTCTTTGTCCCACAGGCGGCTGCCATCAGGGGAGAACTCATCGCCCAGTACCACTTCACCTTTGTACAGACCAAACTCCAGCTTGAAATCGACCAGAATCAGACCGGCATCGTCGAACAGTTTTTTCAGCACGTCGTTCGCTTTGTAGGTCAACTCTTTCATACGCGCCAGGTTCTCTTTGCTTACCCAGCCAAAGGTTTCGCAGTAAGATTCGTTAACCATCGGGTCGTGCATTGCATCGTTTTTCAGGAACAGATCGAACAGCGGCGGGTTAAGCTCAATACCTTCTTCGATTCCAAGACGTTTCACCAGAGAGCCAGCGGCGCGGTTACGTACGACACACTCAACCGGCACCATATCCAGCTTTTTCACCAGACATTCAGTATCAGAGAGCAGACGCTCCATTTGAGTCGGGATACCCGCTTCAGCCAGTTTGCTCATAATGAAGTAGTTGAACTTGTTGTTCACCATACCTTTGCGATCAAACTGCTCAATGCGCGCGCCATCACCTGCTGACGTATCATTGCGGAATTCGAGCACCAACAGATCCGGGTTTTCCGTGCTGTATACGGTTTTCGCTTTACCACGATACAACTCAGCTTGCTTTTGCATCTTTATCACTCCTGGGTGTGAATTAACGTTTTAAAATCTTTTGCTGTCTGGTGTGCCAGATGTTTTGTCGGATGCGGTGTGAACGCCTTATCCGACCTGTGTCCGACAAACAAATTTCGTGCGAATTAACGCTAAAATTGCGTTTTTCTGTCGACGCACACGTTTGCGTATCATATCAGAAAAAAGGGCCGGATGATTCCAGCCCTGTATTTTTACTTGCTAAACGCAGCCTGGAAGACAGATACCAGTGCGTCGTTTTGGCTTTGAGTCAGCGTATGACCTTTCGGATCGATGAACTGTAAGCTGCTGCGGTTATCTAAATCACCGACCTGCAGTTTATAGTCGCCGGATGCCAGGCCTGGATCGCGAGCGCCCAGTTCCTGCCAGTCGCTGTCAGACAGCGGCTTATAGGTCACGGCCATGCTGCCCTGCGAACGGGTGCTGTCGGTCACTTTCATGCCCACTTTTTCCAGCGCCGCTGGCAGACGTTGCCAAACCACGTTGAACGGCCCGCGAACAACCAGCATTGGTAAACCGGTGTCGTCAGCAGCACTTTGTACGTCCATGGTGGTGGAAGCACGATTTTGCGCTGCATTCGCCGCGTCAGTGACGGATTTATCCAGGCCAGCGGAAATGACGTTCATCATCTCCGCGCTGTAACGCTGCATGGAAGCCGCGTCTGCAACCGGTTTGCCCGCCTGCTCCAGGTTCAGCAGTTTCACCGTTACCGCCTGCTGATAACCCTGTGGTTTAACAGAGATCTGATAACGGCCGCGATACTGTTCGTCTTCGTCCAGACGGTTCCATTGCACCCAATCGGTGGTCAGCGTCTGACCGGCATCATCGCGTTGGGTTATGGTGTAGTTTTTCGCCTGCAGCACGCTAACCACCTGCGGCCACAGAGTATTGCCACGACCATTTTCTACCAGCAGTGAAGCGGTATCGCCCGTGAACTGGGTACGTGCGCCAGATACCAGCGCCAGCGGCTGGGCTGGTGGACGAATATCCAGTGCCTTACCGACAGCACCGCTACCGTTGGTCACCGGGATTGCATAATCACCGGAGGTCACCGGCAAAATCATGCCTGCCGGGGCATGAAGCTCCGCAAGCGGTGCTGCTTCCAGGTAGGCTTCATCACCACTTACCTGACGCTTATAGCGTGAGTCAGAACTACAGGCAGCGAGTAATAAAACAAGCGAAACACCCGCAACCTTCGCCAGGCGCGACTTTTGAACAGAGTAAGCCATCAAATCTCCCTAAACTTTACAGCAAACCGGCATGCTTAAGCGCCGCTCTGACCGTCTCACGACCATTGTCGGTGATTGGCGTCATTGGCAGGCGCAGCGTATCGGTCGCCACAAGACCCAGTTCCTTACATGCCCATTTCACCGGGATTGGATTGGGTTCGACAAATAGTTTGTTGTGTAATGGCATCAGACGCTGATTAATAAGGCGTGCCTCGGCAAAATACCCTTCTGCCGCCAGTTTGCACATCTGAGCCATATCACGCGCAGCAACGTTAGCCGTAACGGAAATAACGCCATGACCACCTAATTGCATGAAGTCCAGCGCGCTCGCATCATCACCGCTCAGCAGAACAAAATCGTCTGAAACCAGCTCTTTGATCTGGTTAACACGTGTTAAGTTCCCTGTTGCCTCTTTGATTCCGATAATATTTTTTACTTTCGCCAGGCGGCCGACCGTTTCTGGTAGCAGATCGCAGCCAGTGCGGGACGGCACATTATACAGAATTTGCGGCAGGTCAGTATGTTCAGCGATGGCTTTGAAATGCTGATACAGACCTTCCTGCGATGGGCGGTTGTAATAAGGGGTTACCGTCAGGCAGCCAACGATGCCAGTGTCATTGAAACGCTGTGTCAGGTTAATGGCTTCCGCAGTAGCATTAGCGCCGGTTCCGGCAATCACCGGAATACGCCCGTCAGCCAGTTCCAGCGTCATCATCACCACATCAACATGTTCGTCATGATTCAGGGTAGCGGACTCGCCAGTGGTGCCAACAGAAACAATCGCCGAAGTACCGCTGGCGACATGATAATCAATCAGTTTTTTTAAGCTAGCCCGACAGACATTACCTTTTTCATCCATCGGAGTAACAATCGCGACAATACTTCCCGTGAACATGGGCCATCCTCTGTGCAAACAAGTGTCTCAATGGTACGTTTGGTATGGCATTAAAAGCAAGCAGACAGAACCGTTCTGATTGTTGTATGCATGTTTTTTTTATGCTTTCCTTAAGAGCTACTCTCCCCCTTGAAGGAATAACCGGTTTGACACTGTCATCGCAACATTATCTGGTGATTACTGCTCTGGGTGCCGATCGCCCCGGAATTGTGAACACTATCACCCGTCATGTCAGTAGTTGCGGCTGTAATATTGAAGACAGTCGCCTGGCGATGCTGGGAGAAGAGTTCACTTTTATCATGCTGCTTTCCGGTTCATGGAACGCAATCACCTTGATCGAATCAACGTTACCGTTGAAAGGTGCCGAGCTGGATCTGTTAATCGTGATGAAGCGAACGACGGCTCGTCCGCGTCCGCCGATGCCAGCATCTGTCTGGGTTCAGGTCGATGTAGCAGACTCACCACATTTAATTGAACGCTTTACCGCACTTTTTGACGCGCACCATATGAACATTGCGGAGCTGGTGTCTCGCACGCAACCTGCTGAAAATGAACGCGCTGCACAACTACATATTCAGATCACAGCCCACAGCCCGGCGTCTGCGGATTCAGCAAATATTGAACAAGCCTTCAAAGCACTATGTACAGAACTCAATGCGCAAGGCAGTATTAGCGTCGTCAATTATTCCCAACATGATGAACAGGATGGAGTTAAGTAATGAATCCACTGAAAGCCGGTGACATCGCACCGAAATTTAGCTTGCCGGATCAAGACGGAGAGCAAGTTAATTTGGCCGACTTCCAGGGACAGCGTGTTCTGGTTTATTTCTACCCGAAAGCCATGACCCCCGGCTGTACCGTACAGGCCTGCGGCTTACGCGATAACATGGATGAGTTGAAAAAAGCCGGTGTTGATGTGCTGGGTATCAGCACTGATAAACCCGAAAAACTCTTCCGTTTCGCGGAAAAAGAGCTGCTCAACTTTACGCTTCTGTCTGATGAGGATCACCAGGTGTGCGAGCAATTCGGCGTCTGGGGAGAGAAGTCCTTCATGGGCAAAACCTACGATGGTATTCACCGCATCAGCTTCCTGATCGACGCTGACGGCAAAATCGAACATGTATTTGACGATTTCAAAACCAGCAATCACCACGACGTAGTGATTAACTGGCTGAAAGAACACGCCTGATTACTTTGCTCCATTCCGTGCTGGCTGCGCTTGCGGCCAGCACATCTCACATTCCGGAATGAAGGTTAATCTTGTGCGATTTGGCCATCGGGCCAGGCATGAATCACCGCTTTAATTAGTGTCGCCAGAGGAATGGCGAAGAATACGCCCCAGAATCCCCACAGCCCACCGAAGATCACCACCGATAAAATAATCACCAGCGGATGCAGGTTGACCGCCTCGGAGAACAACACGGGAACTAACAGGTTACCGTCCAGCGCCTGGATAATCAGATACACCGCAAAGCAACTCCAGAATTCAGTGCCTGCTCCAAACTGGAATAGCGCCACCCCCACTACGGGAATAGTCACCACAAAAGCACCGATGTACGGGATAAGCACCGAGAAGCCGACCAGTACCGCCAACAGTAGTGAATAGTTCAGCCCGAAGAGTAAAAAACCCAGCCAGGTGGCTATCCCCACCACGATCATCTCCAGCACTTTACCGCGAATGTAGTTGGTGATTTGCTGGTTCATTTCCTTCCAGACCTGACCTGCCAGCCCACGGTTACGTGGTAGCACCCGACGAACGGCATTCAGCATTTGCTCTTTGTCTTTTAGCAGGAAGAAGACCATCAGCGGCACCAGCACCAGATAGACGGCAATGGTCAGCAATCCCACCAGCGAGGCGAGAGAGATTTTCACCACCGAATCGCCCATTGTGAGCATCCGACTGCGCATGTTGTCGGCCATCGCATCAATGATGCCCGCATCCATCAACGCCGGATAACGTCGCGGCAACGTGGCGGCAAAATCGGAAAGTTTATTGAGCATCCCCGGCATATCGCGGATTAAGTAAATACCCTGCTGCCAGGCAATAGGCAGTACCACGAATGCCATCAGTAGCAGGATGCCAACAAACAGAACCAGCACAATCGACGTCGCCCAACGGCGGGAACAGCCAATAGATTGTAGGCGGACGGTCGGCCATTCCAGCAAATAGGCCAGCACAATAGCCACCAGCAACGGCGCGAGTAGGCCACTAAAGAAAAAGATAATGCCAAAACCGGCAACTAAAATAACCAGCAAGGCAATCGCTTCCGGGTCGCTAAAACGGCGGCGATACCATTGCATCAACATTTCGAGCATAAAGACCTTCCCTGAACCTCAAGAGCGGGATTGCGATCCGCAATTGTATCGAAATGTCACAAAAAAGACTTCGCTTTTTATGACGGATTAAGGAAACTGAAAAGCCATTTGAGTGGGCTAATCTTCGTCGTTACACTCAAAGGCAGTGCGGTGGGAACGATATTTCACAGTATCGGTCAAATGACTATCTCCAGAAATACAGGACAGAGGTTATGTTCAGGCAGTTGAAAAAAAACCTGGTTGCTACCCTCATTGCTGCCATGACCATCGGTCAGGTAGCCCCGGCGTTTGCCGACAGCACAGACACCTTGCCGGATATGGGAACCTCCGCGGGAAGCACGCTTTCCATTGGTCAGGAAATGCAGATGGGCGACTATTACGTTCGCCAGCTACGCGGTAGCGCACCATTAATTAATGACCCACTGTTAACACAATATATTAATTCGTTGGGGATGCGCCTGGTTTCACATGCCAACTCAGTGAAGACGCCGTTCCATTTCTTTCTGATCAATAACGACGAAATTAACGCCTTTGCTTTCTTTGGCGGCAACGTGGTGCTGCACTCTGCCCTGTTCCGTTATTCCGATAACGAAAGCCAGTTGGCTTCGGTTATGGCGCACGAAATCTCCCACGTCACCCAACGTCACCTGGCGCGAGCGATGGAAGATCAGCAGCGTAGCGCACCACTGACCTGGGTTGGCGCGCTAGGTTCTATTTTACTGGCGATGGCCAGCCCGCAGGCGGGGATGGCGGCGCTGACCGGTACGCTGGCGGGAACACGCCAGGGGATGATCAGTTTCACTCAGCAAAACGAACAGGAAGCAGACCGTATTGGTATCCAGGTGCTGCAACGCTCGGGGTTCGATCCGCAGGCGATGCCGACTTTCCTCGAAAAATTGCTCGATCAGGCGCGCTACTCTTCGCGTCCGCCAGAAATTTTGCTGACGCACCCGTTACCGGAAAGCCGTCTGGCAGATGCCCGTAACCGTGCTAATCAGATGCGCCCGATGGTGGTGCAATCGTCAGAAGATTTCTATCTGGCGAAAGCTCGCACACTGGAGATGTACAATTCCGGGCGTAACCAGCTCACCAGCGATTTACTGGATGAATGGGCGAAAGGTAACGTTCGCCAGCAGCGCGCGGCGCAGTATGGTCGTGCTTTGCAGGCGATGGAAGCCAATAAATACGACGAGGCGCGGAAAACGCTTCAGCCATTACTGACGGCAGAACCAACGAATGCATGGTTTCTCGATCTGGCAACCGATATCGACCTTGGGCAAAACAAAGCCAATGACGCGATCAATCGGCTGAAAAATGCTCGAGATTTACGCACCAATCCGGTGTTGCAGCTCAACCTGGCGAATGCTTATTTGCAAGATGGTCAACCACAGGAAGCGGCCAATATTCTGAATCGCTACACCTTTAATAATAAAGATGACATTAATGGCTGGGATTTACTGGCACAGGCGGAGGCCGCGCTAAATAATCGCGATCAGGAACTGGCTGCGCGAGCAGAAGGTTATGCGCTCGCCGGGCGACTCGATCAGGCCATTTCCTTATTGAGTAGCGCCAGTTCGCAGGTGAAATTAGGCAGTCTGCAACAGGCCCGCTATGATGCGCGTATTGACCAGTTGCGCCAGTTGCAGGAACGCTTTAAGCCTTATACCAAGATGTAATTCGCATTAAAGGAAGAACAATGACCAAACAGGTAAAAATCTACCATAACCCGCGCTGTTCAAAGAGCCGTGAAACGCTGAACTTGCTGAAAGAAAACGGCGTAGAGCCTGAAGTAGTGCTCTACCTTGAAACCCCCGCTGATGCGGCAACGCTGCGTGATTTGCTGAACATGCTGGGGATGAACAGCGCCCGTGAATTAATGCGCCAGAAAGAGGATCTTTATAAAGAGCTGAATCTGGCTGACAGTTCGCTTAGCGAAGAGGCGCTGATTCAGGCGATGGTGGAGAATCCGAAGCTGATGGAACGCCCGATTGTGGTCGCGAATGGCAAAGCGCGCATTGGTCGTCCGCCGGAGCAGGTACTGGAAATCGTGGGTTAAGATGTACCCCTTCGGTAGCTAAGGCATATTGCCGGATGCGACGCTTGACGAGTCTTATCCGGCCTACAAATACAATGAACTTGATTCGAGTAGGTCGGATAAGGCGCTCGCGCCGCATCCGACAATAAACGTCCCGTTTACAGCTTCAAAATCTCTTTCACAAACGGAATGGTCAACTTACGTTGCGCGGTAATAGACGCGCGATCCAACTGATCCAACGTCATAAATAGCGTGCGCATCTCTCTGTCGAGTCGCTTCAGCAAGAAACGCCCCACATCTTCCGGCAGTTCAAAACCACGCAAACGAGCACGTAACTGTAGCGCCTGCAACTTATCTTCATCAGAAAGCGGCTGCAATTTGTAGATCTGCCCCCAGTCGAGACGAGACGCGAGATCAGGTAATCCCAGATTCAACTGGCGCGGAGGGCGATCGCCGGTGATCAACAACCGCGTTTTGCCCGACTCCAGAATCCGATTGTAGAGATCGAAAATCGCCATCTCCCACAACTCATCGCCAGCAATACACTCAATATTGTCGATGCAGACCAGCGACAAATGCTCCATACCGTCGAGCACTTCCGGGACAAACCAGGTGCGTTTATCCAGCGGGACATAACCCACCGCATCGCCACGCTGCGACAATTCCGCGCAAGCCGCGTGCAGCAGATGGCTGCGCCCCGCGCCTTCGCGTGCCCAGAGATAAATGTAACCGCTATGTTCCTGACGCAGCACATTTTGCAGCGCGGCCAGTAGAGAGGAGTTATCCCCCGGCCAGAAACTTGCAAAGGTTTCGTCGTCAGGAAGATAAAGTGGCAAAGAGAGCTGTGCCGGTGTGTTCAGAGATACCTCAACCAGGGATTCCACAAAATCGCGAGAAGTTTACCACAGAATTCCATTATGTTTGAACCGGGCAGCAACACTGCCCGGTCTGTACATTATTTATCTGTTATATCCGCGTCTTCTGCGTCCAGCACCACTTCTTCAGGGCGCAGCACGCTAATCAGTTTGAAGATCAGGCTTAAGCCGATACCGACGATAGTCGCCAGCGCCATGCCTTTCAGCTCCGCCGCGCCGATGTTTACCTTCGCGCCACTGACGCCGATGATCAAAATAACAGAAGTCAGGATCAGGTTCTGAGCTTTGTTGTAATCCACTTTCGATTCAATCAGCACACGAATACCAGAAGCACCAATCACGCCGTAAAGCAGCAGTGAAACGCCGCCCATCACCGGCAGAGGGATCATCTGGATAGCGGCAGCCAGTTTACCAACGCAGGAAAGCAGGATGGCGAAAATCGCCGCGCCGCCGATTACCCATGTACTGTATACGCGGGTGATCGCCATAACACCGATGTTTTCCCCGTAGGTGGTGTTTGGTGTGGAACCAAAGAAACCGGAGATCACGGTCGACAGACCGTTAGCGAACATCGAACGATGCAGGCCCGGATCGCGCAGCAGATCTTTCTTCACAATGTTAGCCGTTACGACCAGATGCCCCACGTGTTCGGCAATCACCACCAGCGCCGCTGGCAGAATAGTCAGAATAGCAAACCACTCGAAGCGCGGTGTATAAAGGGTTGGCAGTGCAAACCAGTGAGCGTTAATAATCGGTGTGGTATCGACGATCTCCATCGCAAAGGAGAGCGCATAACCCACCAGCACGCCAATCAAAATCGGGATAATAGCCAGGAAACCACGGAACAGCACGGAACCTAAAACCGTGACTGCCAGGGTGGTAATAGAAATGATGACGGTTTTGGAATCTGGCGTTTGCCCTTCAGCCGGGAGTAAGCCAGCCATACCGGCAGCTACGCCTGCCAGCTCCAGACCGATGACGGCAACGATCGCGCCCATTGCTGCGGGCGGAAACAGGACGTCCAGCCAGCCGGTTCCCGCTTTCTTCACAATAAAAGAAACCAGGCAGAACAGCACGCCGCACATAATAAAGCCGCCCAACGCGACTTCATAACCCAACGGCAGCAGTAACAATACTGGAGAAATAAAGGCAAAGCTGGAGCCGAGATAAGCCGGGATTTTACCTTTACAGATGAAGAGATACAGTAGCGTTCCGATACCGTTAAATAACAGTACGGTCGCCGGGTTAATATGAAATAAGACGGGCACCAGGACGGTTGCACCAAACATGGCGAACAAATGTTGCAAACTAAGCGGGATTGTCTGTAAAAGTGGCGGTCTTTCACTCACCCCGATAGCACGGCGCGTCATAGTATATTCCTCTGTATTATGTGTTATAGGCGCTTTACTCAAAAAAAAGCCGACTCTTAAAGTCGGCTTTAATTATTTTTATTCTTTATTTTGTACCAAAGATTTTGTCACCGGCATCACCGAGACCCGGAATAATGTATCCGTGCTCATTCAGCCCCTGGTCAATCGATGCGGTATAAAGTTCAACGTCCGGGTGCGCTTTTTCCAGCGCAGCGATGCCTTCTGGAGCTGCCACCAGCACCAACACTTTAATGCTGCTGCAACCTGCTTTTTTCAGTAGGTCAATGGTGGCGATAACTGAACCACCGGTTGCCAGCATTGGGTCAACGATCAGCGCCATACGCTCATCGATGTTAGACACCAGTTTCTGGAAGTACGGCACCGGCTCCAGTGTTTCTTCATTACGGTACATACCGACTACGCTGATACGCGCACTCGGAACGTTTTCCAGAACGCCGTCCATCATCCCCAGACCGGCACGCAGAATCGGCACTACGGTAATTTTTTTACCTTTAATTTGGTCGATTTCCACCGGGCCGTTCCAGCCTTCGATGGTTACTTTTTCAGTTTCGAGGTCAGCGGTCGCTTCGTAAGTCAGCAGGCTACCCACTTCGGAAGCGAGTTCGCGAAAGCGCTTGGTGCTGATATCTTGCTCACGCATCAGTCCCAGCTTGTGTTTGACGAGTGGGTGTTTGACTTCCACGATCTTCATACTCTTTCTCCTTTGAGGGGCAGCCACAAAAAAAATCGACGGATTATACCGCCTTTCTTCAAGGCGGCAATATTATTTTCGTTGATTTTAGTCAAACCCATAGAAAATTTAGATAAATACATTTAACATTCAAATAGTTAAAAAAGATAATTATCCTGGCAATAAATCATTCGTTGCCTCTGCACGCGTATTTTTTCACCTCTCGCTCAGCAAAAAGGGGGGAAAAAAGGTTGTGTAAAGCAGTCTCGCAAACGTTTGCTTTCCCTGTTAGAATTGCGCCGAATTTTATTTTTCTACCGCAAGTAACGCGTGGGGACCCAAGCAGTGACCGATAAAACCTCTCTTAGCTACAAAGATGCCGGTGTTGATATTGACGCGGGTAATGCTCTGGTTGGAAGAATCAAAGGCGTAGTGAAGAAAACGCGTCGCCCGGAAGTGATGGGCGGTCTGGGCGGCTTCGGTGCGTTGTGTGCGCTGCCGCAAAAATATCGCGAACCCGTGTTGGTTTCCGGCACTGACGGCGTAGGCACCAAGCTGCGTCTGGCGATGGACTTAAAACGTCACGACACTATCGGTATCGATCTGGTCGCCATGTGCGTTAACGACCTGGTGGTGCAAGGCGCTGAACCGCTGTTTTTCCTCGACTATTACGCAACCGGAAAACTGGATGTTGATACTGCCTCATCGGTGATCAGCGGCATCGCGGAAGGGTGTCTGCAATCGGGCTGCTCGCTAGTGGGTGGCGAAACGGCAGAGATGCCGGGGATGTATCACGGCGAAGATTATGACGTAGCTGGTTTCTGTGTTGGGGTGGTAGAAAAATCAGAAATCATCGACGGTTCGAAAGTCAGCGACGGCGATGTGCTGATTGCTCTCGGCTCCAGCGGCCCGCACTCGAACGGCTATTCGCTGGTACGCAAAATTCTTGAAGTCAGTGGCTGCGATCCGCAAACCACTGAACTCGACGGCAAACCATTAGCCGATCATCTGCTGGCCCCAACCCGTATTTATGTGAAATCGGTACTGGAGTTGATCGAAAAAGTGGATGTGCACGCCATTGCGCATCTGACCGGTGGCGGCTTTTGGGAAAATATTCCGCGCGTATTGCCGGAAAATACCCAGGCAGTGATTGATGAATCCTCCTGGCAATGGCCGGAAGTATTCAACTGGCTGCAAACGGCAGGCAATGTCAGCCGCCATGAAATGTATCGCACCTTCAACTGCGGCGTCGGGATGATTATCGCCCTGCCGGCTCCGGAAGTGGACAAAGCTCTCGCCCTGCTCAATGACAACGGTGAAAACGCGTGGAAAATCGGTATCATCAAAGCCTCTGATTCCGAACAACGCGTGGTTATCGAATAATGAATATTGTGGTGCTTATTTCCGGCAACGGAAGTAATTTGCAGGCAATTATTGACGCCTGCAAAACCAACAAAATTAAAGGCACCCTACGGGCAGTTTTCAGCAATAAGGCCGACGCGTTCGGCCTTGAACGCGCCCGCAAAGCCGGTATTGCAACACATACGCTCATCGCCAGCGCGTTTGACAGCCGTGAAGCCTATGACCGGGAGTTGATTCACGAAATCGACATGTACGCACCCGACGTGGTCGTGCTGGCCGGTTTTATGCGCATTCTCAGCCCGACGTTTGTTTCTCACTACACCGGGCGTTTGTTGAACATCCACCCTTCCCTACTACCAAAATATCCCGGTTTGCATACCCATCGCCAGGCGCTGGAAAATGGTGATGAGGAACACGGCACATCGGTGCATTTCGTCACCGATGAACTGGACGGCGGACCGGTTGTTTTACAGGCAAAAGTCCCGGTATTTGCAGGTGATACGGAAGATGAAATCATCGCCCGCGTGCAAACCCAGGAACACGCTATTTACCCACTGGTAATTAGCTGGTTTGCCGATGGGCGTCTGAAGATGCACGAAAACGCCGCGTGGCTGGATGGTCAACGCCTGCCGCCGCAGGGTTACGCCGCCGACGAGTAATGCCCCCGTAGTTAAAGCGTCAGCTCTACCGTTGGCGCTTTTCAATTCCCTTGTAAATCGCAAGCTCCAGCAGTTTTTTTCCCCCTTTTCTGGCATAGTTGGACATCTGCCAATATTGCTCGCCATAATATCCAGGCAGTGTCCCGTGAATAAAACGGAGTAAAAGTGGTAATGGGTCAGGAAAAGCTATACATCGAAAAAGAGCTCAGTTGGTTATCGTTCAATGAACGCGTGCTTCAGGAAGCGGCGGACAAATCTAACCCGCTGATTGAAAGGATGCGTTTCCTTGGGATCTATTCCAATAACCTTGATGAGTTCTATAAAGTCCGCTTCGCTGAACTGAAGCGACGCATCATTATTAGCGAAGAACAAGGTTCTAACTCTCATTCCCGCCATTTACTGGGCAAAATTCAGTCCCGCGTGCTGAAAGCCGATCAGGAATTCGACGGTCTCTACAACGAACTGCTGCTGGAGATGGCGCGTAACCAGATCTTCCTGATTAATGAACGCCAGCTCTCCGTCAATCAACAAAACTGGCTGCGTCATTACTTTAAGCAGTATCTGCGTCAGCACATTACGCCGATTTTAATCAATGCTGACACTGATTTAGTGCAGTTCCTGAAAGATGATTACACCTATCTGGCAGTGGAAATTATCCGTGGCGATACCATCCGTTACGCGCTGCTGGAGATCCCATCAGATAAAGTGCCGCGCTTTGTAAATTTACCGCCGGAAGCACCGCGTCGACGCAAGCCAATGATTCTGTTGGATAACATCCTGCGTTACTGCCTTGATGATATTTTCAAAGGCTTCTTTGATTACGACGCGCTGAATGCCTATTCGATGAAGATGACCCGCGATGCCGAATACGATTTAGTGCACGAGATGGAAGCCAGCCTGATGGAGTTGATGTCTTCCAGCCTGAAGCAGCGCTTAACCGCAGAACCGGTACGTTTTGTTTATCAACGCGATATGCCCAGTGCGCTGGTTGAAGTGTTGCGTGAGAAACTGACCATCTCCCGCTACGACTCCATCGTACCCGGCGGCCGTTATCACAATTTTAAAGACTTTATTAATTTCCCCAATGTCGGCAAAGCCAATCTGGTGAACAAACCACTGCCGCGTTTACGTCATATATGGTTTGATAAAGCCCAGTTCCGCAACGGTTTTGACGCCATTCGCGAACACGATGTGCTGCTCTATTATCCTTATCACACTTTTGAGCACGTGCTGGAACTGCTACGCCAGGCCTCGTTCGACCCAAGCGTACTGGCGATTAAAATTAACATTTACCGCGTGGCGAAAGATTCGCGCATCATCGACTCGATGATCCACGCCGCGCACAACGGTAAGAAAGTCACCGTGGTGGTTGAGTTACAGGCACGTTTCGACGAAGAAGCTAACATTCATTGGGCGAAGCGACTTACCGAAGCGGGAGTACATGTGATCTTCTCTGCCCCGGGGCTGAAGATTCACGCCAAATTATTCCTGATTTCGCGTAAAGAAAACGGCGAAGTTGTGCGTTATGCGCATATCGGAACCGGGAACTTTAACGAAAAAACGGCGCGCCTTTATACCGACTACTCGCTGCTGACTGCCGATGCGCGTATCACCAACGAAGTACGGCGAGTGTTCAATTTTATTGAAAATCCATACCGTCCCGTGACATTCGATTATTTAATGGTGTCACCGCAAAACTCTCGTCGCCTGCTGTATGAAATGGTAGACCGCGAGATCGCCAACGCTCAACAAGGGCTACCCAGCGGTATTACCCTGAAATTGAATAACCTGGTCGATAAAGGTCTGGTTGATCGTCTGTATGCGGCCTCCAGCTCCGGCGTGCCGGTGAATCTGCTGGTGCGCGGGATGTGTTCACTGATCCCTAATCTGGAAGGCATTAGCGATAACATCCGTGCTATCAGCATTGTCGATCGTTACCTGGAACACGACCGGGTTTATATTTTTGAAAATGGCGGCGATAAAAAGGTTTACCTGTCCTCCGCCGACTGGATGACACGCAATATTGATTATCGTATTGAAGTGGCAACGCCACTGCTCGACCCACGGCTGAAGCAGCGGGTACTGGACATCATCGAAATTCTGTTCAGCGATACAGTCAAAGCGCGTTATATCGATAAAGAACTCAGTAATCGCTACGTTCCCCGCGGTAACCGCCGCAAAGTACGGGCGCAGTTGGCGATTTACGACTACATCAAATCACTCGAACAATCTGAATAACCCTATGCCAATACACGACAAATCCCCTCGTCCACAGGAGTTTGCTGCGGTCGACCTTGGTTCAAACAGTTTCCACATGGTCATTGCCCGTGTGGTGGATGGCGCAATGCAGATTATTGGTCGCCTGAAACAGCGTGTGCATCTGGCGGACGGTCTGGGGCCAGATAATATGTTGAGTGAAGAAGCAATGACGCGCGGCTTAAACTGCCTGTCGCTGTTTGCCGAACGCCTGCAAGGATTTTCTCCTTCCAGCGTCTGTATTGTTGGGACCCATACGCTACGTCAGGCGCTGAATGCCACTGACTTTCTGAAGCGAGCAGAAAAGGTTATCCCCTACCCGATTGAAATTATCTCCGGTAATGAAGAAGCACGTCTGATTTTTATGGGCGTGGAGCATACCCAACCGGAAAAAGGCCGCAAGCTGGTTATTGATATTGGCGGCGGCTCAACGGAACTGGTGATTGGCGAAAATTTTGAACCCATTCTCGTGGAAAGCCGCCGAATGGGTTGCGTCAGCTTTGCCCAGCTTTATTTCCAGGGTGGCGTCATCAATAAAGAGAATTTTCAGCGCGCACGCATGGCAGCGGCGCAAAAACTGGAAACCTTAACCTGGCAATTCCGGATTCAGGGCTGGAACGTGGCAATGGGCGCTTCCGGCACCATTAAAGCCGCCCATGAAGTGTTGATGGAAATGGGCGAGAAAGACGGGATTATTACCCCGGAACGTCTCGAAAAACTGGTGAAAGAAGTTTTACGCCATCGTAATTTTGCATCGCTTAGTTTACCGGGCCTTTCCGAAGAACGGAAAACCGTATTTGTCCCTGGACTGGCAATTTTATGCGGTGTGTTTGATGCCTTAGCTATCCGTGAACTGCGGCTTTCTGACGGTGCGCTACGCGAAGGCGTACTTTATGAAATGGAAGGCCGTTTTCGCCATCAGGATGTACGTAGTCGTACCGCCAGCAGCCTCGCCAACCAGTATCACATTGACAGTGAACAGGCACGGCGGGTGCTGGAAACCACCATGCAGATGTACGAACAGTGGCGGGAACAACAACCGAAGCTGGCGCATCCGCAACTGGAAGCCTTGCTACGCTGGGCCGCCATGCTGCATGAGGTCGGGTTAAATATCAACCATAGCGGATTGCATCGCCATTCGGCCTATATCCTGCAAAACAGCGACTTACCGGGTTTTAATCAGGAACAACAATTGATGATGGCGACGCTGGTACGCTATCACCGTAAAGCGATTAAGCTCGACGATCTGCCGCGCTTTACGCTGTTTAAGAAGAAGCAGTTTCTGCCCTTAATCCAGCTATTGCGCCTTGGCGTATTGCTAAACAACCAACGTCAGGCAACCACTACCCCACCGACATTAACGCTGATTACCGATGACAGCCACTGGACTCTGCGTTTTCCGCATGACTGGTTTAGCCAGAACGCGCTGGTTCTGCTTGATCTGGAAAAAGAGCAAGAATACTGGGAAGGCGTGGCTGGCTGGCGGTTAAAAATTGAAGAAGAAAGCACGCCTGAAATCGCGGCTTAAGATGAAATGAAAACGGGCCAACATGTTATGTCGGCCCCAATAAATTACGCGCTTTCCCGGACAGGTTCTCTTTCATCCAGCATATCCACTAACAGTTGCGGTTCACCAATCAAAAAGCCTTGCAGGTAATCAATACCCAAAGAATGAACCGCCTGGCGAATCTCTTCATTTTCAACATATTCCGCAACCACTTGCATTTTCTTCATTCGCGCCAGATGACAAATTGACGCCACTATCTGGTAATCCAGACTATTCGAGACAATATTGCGTATGAAGCTGCCATCAATTTTTAATAAATTGGCATTCACATTTTTTAGCCGCGCATAACTGGCATAGCCGGTGCCAAAATCATCAATTGCAATTTGGCATCCTAACTCCTGAAGATGCTGCAACGTATTCTGTGCCTGTTTAACATTGGTCAGGATATTACTTTCTGTTACCTCAAAAATAAGCTGCCACGCTTCTATTTGATATTTAGCTAAAAAATGACTGACGTTCAAAGGAAAATGCGCCTGACAAACGGAAGTTGGCGACAGGTTAATAGCAAATCGGCGGGCAGGCATTTTTTCTCTATTTTCCGCCATAAATTGCAGTGTATGTTCGATGACCCACATGTCGATGCTGGACGATAAGCCAAATTCATGCGCAACCGGTAAGAAATTGTCAGGATTGATGAGTTCATCGTTCTCTCCTTTCATGCGCAGCAGAATTTCATGATAGACATCACCACGCACCCCAGTAATCGGCTGGGCCATCAGGCAAAACTGGTTATGCTCAAGCGCCTGCTGTAGCCGATTCATCATCGCCACTTTGTCTTTTAATTCCCGTTGTAAATACATTGCCCCACGACGTTGCATATTTTCCGGGGTATTGGTCACGATGGAAAGTTCGGCAACCGTATTTAACTCCCCGAGCAGCAGGTATATATGATTAACCGGTGAGCGGACATAGCAATAACTAACGCCAATCTGAGGTTGTAACGGCATTCCATCCCAAAAGAAACGAAACTGCTTCAGATGGTTATCCAGCGCGGTAATGCGCTCCTGGTGTGATTCTGTATTCAATCGTAACGCAAGGTCGTTGCCGGAAAGCTGATAAACAGATTCGCCCGGCTCCAGCAATGATGTCAGCCAGTGTGAAATTTTTTGTTTATATTGAATGCGTAGCATGATGCCATAGTTCTTTACCAGCATTTCCATGCCTGGGATGCGTAAATAACATAGCACGGACCAGGGTGCATCGCGCAGCGCGCGGTTCAGGGCGCGAATATTTGGCAGATGAACAACCGGGTCCACATAGGCAAGCCGTTGAATGCGTCTGACCACCGCTCGCTGACGGGTTGCCAGTACAGCCATATAATTGACAATAAAAGAAAAAACTAAATAACTGGAGGAAGTTATGGTCAGTTGCGTGGTATATCCTGGATAAAGGGGAATGTAATTCTGATAGCTGTGAATACTGATCATCAGCACTACCGCCCAGAGCAGCGATATAAACTTATAGCCGTAGCGCATTGCTCCCCACATCATCAGCGGCAACAATAACGATAACGTATAGTTGGTGCTAAAAATTGTGCTTTTTTCATTTAACGGCATACATAACAGCAACAGCAACGTACCTAAAGCCAGTAACCAGATCGCAAATTCTTTTTTGGTCACTTTTCTGTCAACCTGCTGTTTTAACTGCGAATAATAGCTACGTAAATAAAGTGGATTTCGCACCACCCGAATGATGAAATAGCACAGCGGGACACCGATAAGATTACCGACCAGCAGGGCCTGATAATTGATTAAGGTTCCAAGGTTAAAAGGCATGACGCCTACCAGATTTTCTTTGCTCGCCAGTAATCCTACAAACGCCGCAAACTGGAAAAGCACCAGGAACAACGTTGCAGGAAAAAAAATCTGCCAAAAAATTCGCTGGGAAATTAAGCGGGTATCGCCATGTGAAACGTTGTTACGCCGGGGAGTAAAGACCCTGTAACCGCCCCAACAAATAATAATAATGATAATAAAATTAGCCGTTAACGAAAGCGTTTCGTAAAGGCCAAGCTCCGCATACTTACGAACAAAAATGCCTAATGCTATACCCGGTAATGCTGCCCAGCCAAAAAACATCATCATGCTGATCATCAGAGCCAGGGGCAGATAAAAGAGAAATACTTCACCAGAGGAAATATGCGCGAAAGTATTTATTTGTGCGAAAACAGGTAAAATTAAAGAAGGCAGGATCAGCGGAAGCCCCCACCATTTATCACGTATTTTTATATAAGTTGCATTCAGTTTCATAGATGCTCAGCAGAATCCCCCACATCCTGAAGGGGTGTATTCAGACAGGCATCCCACCTGACTTCGAAAGATGATTACTCATCGCTATAGAGGACATTGATTCTAAGTGTCATATGAAAGTTCCAATTGATATATATCAAACAAAATAACCCTGATTAATGAATTATTACGTTTATTATGTTAATTCATCATTATTACATCAGCACTGTAAATAATTAAATTAATTTCCATAACATTAAAATATGTATCCACTGACGCTTTTTTACATAACGAAGAATTGACCATTTTTTCCTGATGTGCCTTAATGTAAGTACCGTCTCCTGAGTGGGACATACTTCAAGGAACCTTTTGTGAGTCAGGCAACCAGTATGCGAAAACGACACCGATTTAACAGTCGTATGACCCGTATCGTACTACTCATTAGCTTTATCTTCTTCTTTGGCCGCTTTATCTACTCGTCCGTCAGTGCCTGGCAGCATCATCAGAGCAAAAAAGAAGCTCAACAATCCACACTCTCTATCGAATCATCGGTACAACGTTAGCGGTTACCTTCGTCATCCTTCCTGAACAAGACGGCTCAATGTTGTCAGATGCTGTTGCTCTTTGTTGTTATCAAAGCGGCAAGCATTCTTTCACCTTAAATCTCGCCTCTTTGCCCTGACTGACGATCATCTTGCCTAAGGACGGAATAAACATTAAATTAATATATATATTTCAATTATATTTTTTATTAATTTATTATTCTGGTGAATTTTAATAAATTAAATCTATTCCTTTATCCGCAATACATTTACTTTCTTCTTTTGATGATCTTAAATGTCTTATTTTTCGTAATGTGTACAACAAGGAATAGTGATGAAATTTAAAAAATGTTTTCTGCCTGTGGCAATTTTAGCGTCATTCACCCTGGCAGGATGCCAGTCAAATGCTGACGACCATGCCGCCGATGTCTATCAAACCGATCAACTGAATACAAAGCAAGAAACTAAAACCGTTAATATTATCTCCATTCTTCCCGCAAAAGTTGCCGTAGATAACTCACAAAATAAACGGAATGCGCAAGCCTTTGGCGCACTTATTGGCGCTGTCGCAGGCGGCGTTATCGGCCATAACGTTGGATCTGGTAGTAACTCCGGAACAACGGCTGGTGCAGTTGGTGGCGGAGCTGTAGGCGCGGCAGCGGGTACTATGGTGAATGATAAAACCTTAGTGGAAGGTGTCTCTTTAACTTATAAGGAAGGCACCAAAGTGTACACCTCCACCCAGGTGGGTAAAGAATGCCAGTTCACAACGGGTTTAGCCGTTGTTATTACCACCACTTATAACGAAACGCGTATTCAGCCAAATACAAAATGTCCTGAAAAGAGCTAACTATCAGGAGGACTCATGAAGAAAGTTTTTCTTTGCGCCGCCATATTAGCTGCTGTTAGTAGCCCGGCTTTCGCCTCTTCATTACAGGATCAACTCTCTGCGGTCGCAGAAGCTGAACAGCAAGGCAAAAATGAAGAACAAAGGCAGCATGACGAATGGGTTGCGGAGCGCAACAGGGAAATCCAGCAAGAGAAGCAACGGCGCGCAAACGCTCAGGCCGCAGCGAATAAAAGAGCGGCAGCAGCAGCAGCGGATAAAAAAGCTCGCCAGGATAAACGGGACGCCGAATTCACTGCGGATAAAAAGCGCGATCAAAGTTATGAAGATGAGCTGCGCAACTTAGAGATTCAGAAGCAAAAACTGGCGCTGGCAAAAGAAGAAGCGCGCGTTAAGCGTGAGAACGAATTTATCGATCAGGAACTGAAACACAAAGCAGCGCAAACCGATGTTGTACAATCTGAAGCTGACGCTAACAGGAATATGACTGAAGGTGGTCGTGATTTGATGAAAAGCGTGGGTAAAGCAGAAGAGAATAAATCAGACAGTTGGTTTAATTAATCGTCTTTCCACTACCAGGCCTGTAATTCGTGAGGATTATGGGCTTTTTAATTGCATAAAAAACCCTCCAGTGGATGAACAGAGGGTTTTGTTACCAAAATATGCTGAAGCCTCGTACGAATAGAAAACCTCAGCATTTAGTGTTCGGGTTTATTCCCACTCAATAGTAGCTGGCGGCTTACCGCTGATGTCATACACCACGCGGGAAATACCATTCACTTCATTGATAATACGGTTGGAAACGCGCCCTAAGAAATCATACGGCAGGTGCGCCCAGTGTGCGGTCATAAAGTCGATGGTTTCGACAGCACGCAGAGAGACAACCCAGTCATATTTACGACCATCGCCCATTACGCCTACGGAGCGTACTGGCAGGAAGACAGTGAATGCCTGGCTGACTTTGTCGTACAGATCAGCTTTACGCAGCTCTTCAATGAAGATGGCATCCGCACGGCGCAGCAGGTCGCAGTACTCTTTCTTCACTTCACCCAGCACGCGAACGCCAAGGCCAGGCCCCGGGAACGGGTGGCGGTACAGCATGTCGTACGGCAGACCCAGCTCCAGACCAATCTTACGCACTTCGTCTTTGAACAGCTCTTTCAGCGGTTCAACCAGGCCCATCTTCATCTCTTTCGGCAGGCCGCCTACGTTGTGGTGAGATTTGATAACGTGCGCTTTACCCGTCGCAGAAGCGGCGGATTCAATAACGTCAGGGTAGATAGTCCCCTGCGCCAGCCACTTTACATCTTCCAGTTTCAGCGCTTCTTCATCGAATACTTCAACGAAGACGCGACCGATGATTTTACGTTTAGCTTCCGGATCGTTTTCACCCGCCAGCGCAGCCAGGAAACGCTCTTCTGCCGGAACGTGAATGATGTTCAGGCCGAAGCGATCACCAAACATATCCATTACCTGTTCAGCTTCATTCAGACGCAGCAGGCCGTTGTCGACGAATACACAGGTCAGGTTTTTACCGATAGCACGGTGCAGAAGCATCGCAGTAACAGAAGAGTCCACGCCACCAGAGAGGCCAAGGATCACTTTATCATCGCCCACCTGCTCGCGAATGCGGGCTACGGCGTCATCGATAATTTTTGCTGGTGTCCACAGTGCTTCACACTGGCAAATATCGCGCACAAAACGCTCCAGCATACGCATCCCCTGACGGGTGTGAGTCACTTCCGGGTGGAACTGTACGCCATAGAAACGTTTTTCTTCGTTAGCCATTATGGCAAACGGGCAACTTTCGGTGCTGGCTACGGTAACGAAACCCTCAGGAATTGCAGTTACCTTATCGCCGTGGCTCATCCACACGTCAAGCAGCGGTTTGCCGTCTGCACTTAACGCATCTTCGATGCCACGAATGAGCGCGCTATCAGTTTGTACTTCAACCTGTGCATAACCAAACTCACGCTCGTTAGAGGCTTCAACATGGCCACCTAACTGCATCGCCATGGTCTGCATACCATAGCAAACGCCGAATACCGGTACGCCTGCTTCAAAGACATACTGCGGCGCTCGCGGGCTGTTTTCTTCGGTGGTGCTTTCCGGGCCGCCGGAAAGAATAATGCCGCTTGGGTTGAAGTCACGAATTTGTGCTTCTGTCACATCCCATGCCCACAGTTCACAGTAAACGCCCAGCTCACGCACGCGGCGCGCAACCAGTTGGGTGTACTGTGAACCGAAGTCCAGAATGAGGATGCGATGCTTATGAATGTTTTCCGTCATTGACGCTTATTCCGAGGCAAGTGAAACAGATAATATAAATCGCCCGACATGAAGTCGGGCGAAGAGAATCAGGAGCCCATACGGTAGTTCGGGGACTCTTTGGTGATGGTCACGTCATGAACGTGGCTTTCCTGAATGCCAGCACCGCTGATACGTACAAACTCCGCTTTAGTACGCAGTTCGTCGATAGTACCACAGCCGGTCAGGCCCATACAGGAGCGCAGACCGCCCATCTGCTGGTGGATGATCTCTTTCAGGCGACCTTTGTAAGCCACACGGCCTTCGATGCCTTCTGGCACCAGTTTGTCAGCGGCGTTGTCGCTCTGGAAGTAACGGTCAGAAGAACCTTTGGACATCGCGCCCAGAGAGCCCATACCACGGTAAGATTTATAAGAACGGCCCTGGTAGAGTTCGATTTCACCCGGAGATTCTTCCGTACCTGCCAGCATGGAGCCTACCATCACCGCGCTTGCGCCAGCAGCGATAGCTTTAGCGATATCGCCGGAGAAGCGAATACCACCGTCAGCGATAACTGGAATACCGGTGCCTTCCAGGGCTTCTACTGCGTCAGCAACGGCGGTGATCTGCGGAACACCTACGCCAGTGACGATACGGGTGGTACAAATAGAACCAGGGCCGATACCAACTTTAACCGCGCTACAACCGGCTTCCGCCAGCGCACGAGCGCCTGCAGCAGTGGCGACGTTACCGCCGATGATTTGCAGATCCGGGTATTTGGCTCGGGTTTCGCGAATACGTTGCAGAACACCTTCAGAGTGACCGTGAGAGGAGTCGATCAGCAGAACGTCAACACCAGCGGCCACCAGCGCATCAACACGCTCTTCGTTACCTGCGCCAGCACCAACCGCCGCACCAACACGCAGACGGCCTTGCTCGTCTTTACAGGCGTTCGGTTTACGCTCCGCTTTCTGGAAATCTTTCACGGTGATCATGCCAATCAGGTGGAATTCATCATCAACCACCAGCGCTTTCTCAACGCGTTTTTCGTGCATTTTGGTCAGCACAACTTCACGGGCTTCGCCTTCACGCACGGTCACCAAACGCTCTTTCGGCGTCATGTAAACGCTAACCGGCTGATTCAGGTCGGTCACAAAACGCACGTCACGACCGGTGATGATACCAACCAGTTCGTTTTCTTCGGTTACTACCGGGTAGCCAGCAAAACCGTTACGCTCGGTCAGTTCTTTCACCTCGCGCAGAGTCGTGGTTGGCAGAACAGTCTGCGGGTCAGTCACCACGCCAGACTCGTGTTTTTTCACGCGGCGAACTTCTTCCGCCTGGCGTTCAATGGACATGTTTTTGTGGATAAAGCCAATACCGCCTTCCTGAGCCAGGGCAATAGCCAGGCGCGCTTCCGTTACGGTATCCATTGCTGCGGAAAGCATAGGGATGTTCAGACGAATAGTTTTCGTCAGTTGAGTGCTGAGGTCAGCGGTATTCGGCAGGACGGTAGAATGAGCAGGAACGAGGAGAACGTCGTCAAACGTCAGAGCTTCTTTAGCGATACGTAGCATGGGCAATATCTCGACCAGAGTGGTTAATAAATATTGCCGCGGCATTATACAGAGCGTAACCGATTGCATCTACCCCTTTTTGCAAAAAATGCTTGCTATCCCCTGCTGGCGGGTTACTATCGACTGAATAACTTGCTGATTTAGAATTTGATCTCGCTCACATGTTACCTTCTCAATCCCCTGCAATTTTTACCGTTAGTCGCCTGAATCAAACGGTTCGTCTGCTGCTTGAGCATGAGATGGGACTGGTATGGATCAGCGGTGAAATATCTAACTTCACGCAACCGGCTTCCGGTCACTGGTATTTTACGCTCAAAGACGATACCGCCCAGGTGCGCTGCGCAATGTTCCGTAACAGCAACCGCCGGGTAGCCTTTCGCCCACAGCACGGGCAACAGGTGCTGGTTCGCGCCAATATTACGCTGTATGAGCCGCGTGGTGACTATCAGATAATCGTTGAAAGTATGCAGCCCGCCGGTGAAGGCTTGTTGCAACAGAAGTATGAACAGCTAAAAGCGAAATTGCAGGCTGAAGGTTTGTTCGATCAACAGTTTAAGAAGCCGCTCCCCTCCCCCGCGCACTGTGTAGGTGTCATCACCTCAAAAACCGGTGCCGCGTTGCACGATATTTTGCATGTGCTTAAACGCCGCGATCCGTCTCTACCCGTGATCATCTATCCTACCGCCGTACAGGGTGATGATGCGCCTGGGCAAATTGTTCGCGCCATTGAACTGGCGAATAAGCGCAACGAGTGCGACGTATTGATTGTCGGGCGCGGCGGCGGGTCGCTGGAAGATTTATGGAGTTTTAACGACGAACGCGTAGCGCGGGCGATTTTTGCCAGTCACATTCCGGTTGTCAGCGCCGTTGGACATGAAACTGATGTGACCATTGCCGATTTTGTTGCCGATTTACGAGCACCCACACCATCGGCTGCCGCCGAAGTGGTGAGCCGTAATCAGCAAGAATTACTCCGTCAGGTGCAATCTGCCCGTCAGCGACTGGAGATGGCGATGGATTATTATCTCGCCAATCGCACCCGGCGTTTTACACAGATTCATCATCGATTACAGCAGCAGCACCCACAGCTACGGCTGGCGCGTCAGCAAACCACTCTCGAACGTCTACAAAAGCGGATGAGCTTTGCACTGGAAAATCAACTAAAACGTGTCGGACAGCAACAGCAGCGATTAACACAGCGACTAACCCAGCAAAATCCGCAGTCACGTATTCATCGCGCGCAAACGCGGATTCAGCAACTGGAATATCGTCTGGCGGAAGTGTTACACGCACAACTTAGCGTAACACGTGAACGTTTTGGTAATGCAGTAACACACCTGGAAGCCGTGAGCCCGCTGTCAACACTGGCGCGTGGATATAGCGTAACCAGCGCCGCCGATGGCACAGTGCTGAAACAGGTTAAGCAGGTCAAAGCGGGCGATACGTTGACCACGCGGTTAGGTGATGGCGTGGTGGTCAGCGAAGTCAGTTCAGTTATGAAAACCCGCAAACCACGTAAAAAAGCGGCTAATCCGTAGGCCGGATAAGATGCGCCAGTATCGCATCCGGCAATATCACCATGCCAACACCAGATATAATCCGGGCATCACTGAATGTACCCTGCCGTATTACTCATACTTCCACACTGTTTTGCTATATCACATTTGCCTGAATCAACTCAGTGTCCCAACGCCCAGGTTTCGTTGGCGACATTTGGTGCCACCACAACAACTGCACCAGAAGGTAATTCTGTTTTCAACAGAGGTCGATGTGTTTTTCAAACCCTTGTGTTGCAGAGTTGGTGATGTAATCGGCACTGCGTTCTTTAAATGAAGTTCCTTTATTATTCTGTGCTTCTTGTCGGGTCGCTTCGCTGCCGAACTCGAGCTATGGGTCGTTATTTTGTTTAATGTTTGTCTCCGGTGCGGCAATGGCTGCACCAGAGATCAGCATCATTACAATACAGCGCCCCCAATGCACCATCCCTGAATAATATATCAATACAAAAAATTAATAATGACAGGCAGTATATTCCACACATAAAGGAAAAATCACTCAAGCAAATATAAATACAATTTTAATTAAAATAGTCTAACCGATCTGTTTATCGACCAGACACTGATAAATCTAATTTTTATAGTGTGAATATAGATTTTAAATAAAACTTAATATTCAGGAAGGACAAACTCAACACGTTTGCGGGAAATAAGCCCGTGACCATTCTGACAGAAGTAATCTACCGCACCGCAGGCTTTGAGTACCTGCAAAGGCTGATGGCAATCAGGGCACAATGCCTGGAGAGAGAAATTTTTGTCACAGGTTTCACAATGAGCGATGTCACCATTACGCTCGAGAGGTTTCTGACAGATTGGGCAGTTGAGTTCCATATAAACTCCTTCGATAAGTTTCCCCCTACTTACGAGAGGGAAACTATAGATAAGTACTTACCTACTATTACTTATTTTTTTTGATGTGCTTCATCAGACGCTTGCGCTTACGCATCTGGGTCGGCGTCAGGGTGTTACGCTTGTTCGCATACGGGTTTTCCCCTTCTTTGAACTGAATACGAATCGGCGTACCCATCACATCCAGAGATTTGCGGAAGTAATTCATCAGATAACGCTTATAGGAATCCGGCAGGTCTTTTACCTGGTTGCCGTGGATTACCACAATCGGCGGGTTGTAACCACCGGCGTGGGCATATTTCAGCTTCACGCGACGACCGCGAACCAGCGGCGGCTGGTGGTCTTCAACAGCCATAGTCATGATACGCGTCAGCATAGACGTGCCTACGCGACGGGTAGAGCTGTCATACGCTTCACGCACTGATTCAAACAGATTGCCAACCCCGCTACCATGCAACGCAGAGATAAAGTGCACGCGAGCAAAATCGATAAAGCCCAGACGGAAGTCCAGCGTCTCTTTCACCTGCTCCTTCACTTCCTGGCTCAGGCCATCCCACTTGTTCACCACAATCACAAGTGAGCGCCCACTATTGAGAATAAAGCCCAGCAGGGAGAGATCCTGATCGGAAATACCTTCGCGTGCATCAATCACCAGCATCACAACGTTGGCATCTTCAATTGCCTGCAACGTTTTGATTACCGAGAACTTCTCTACCGCATCGGTAATTTTGCCACGTTTACGTACGCCTGCTGTGTCAATGAGTACATACTCACGTCCATCACGTTCCATTGGAATGTAGATGCTGTCGCGCGTAGTCCCGGGCATGTCGTAAACCACCACGCGCTCTTCACCGAGAATACGGTTAGTGAGTGTAGACTTACCCACGTTCGGACGACCCACTATCGCCAGTTTGATCGGCAGACTTTGCGGATCGAAGTCGTCTTCCTCTTCTTCTTCCTCGCCATTCTCTTGCGCTTCAAATTGCGCCCAATATTCCGCGTCTTCATCCACTTCTTCTTGCGGCGCGATATCTTCCATCCACGGCAGCAGAACATGCTCAAGCAGACTCAAAACACCACGACCATGCGAAGCGGCAATCGGGTAGATTTCACCTAAACCAAGTGAATAAAAATCAACGATTGCTTGATCCGGATCCAGTCCGTCGGTTTTATTCGCCACCAGGAAGGTTGGCTTTTCGCGGGAACGCAGATGTTTGGCAATGGCTTCATCCGCTGGCATCAGACCCGCGCGTGCATCCACCATAAACAGCACCACATCCGCCTCTTCAATCGCCAGCAGCGATTGTTCCGCCATGCGGGTTTCTACACCGTCTTCTGTGCCGTCAATCCCGCCGGTATCAATACAGATAAACTCGCGGCCTTCAATTTCCGCACGACCGTACTTACGGTCACGAGTCAGACCCGGGAAATCCGCAACCAGCGCATCTCGGGTGCGAGTTAGACGGTTAAATAACGTGGATTTTCCTACGTTAGGGCGCCCGACAAGCGCGACCACAGGTACCATGTTTAAAGCCTCATTTTTATAAATCATCAGACAACGCCCGCAATTTTCGCGTCGTTGTTAAAAACAGGAAAACGGCCCCTGTCCAGGAGCCGTTTTCAAAGTGAACGACAGAGACGATTAACGTGTAATGGAATACACGGTCCCGTCTTTTGCCTGGATCAGCAGTTTGCCATCAGCGGCAACCGGGTCAGTCTGGAAACCGGAGCTATCAACTTTTTGCTGGGCAACGAAACGGCCATCTTCAACGTTAATCCAGTGCAGATAACCTTCGCTGTCACCCACCACCAGATTGCCATTATACAGCACCGGGGACGTCAGCAGGCGATGCAGCAGATCGCTTTGAGTCCACAGTGTAACGCCACCGTCGATGGTCAGCGCCATCACCCGGTCATTTTGATCGACCAGATAGATGCGGTTGCCGTCGACGATGAAATCATTCACCGAACCCAACTCGCGTTTCCACATAATCTGACCACTGCGCAAATCAAGCGCCGTCAGGTTACCATTATAGGCCAGCGCGAAAACAACACCGTTCACCACAACCGGCGTAGTATCAACATCGCTCAAACGGTCGATTTCGGTAGAACCGGTCGCCTGGGAGATACGCTGCTGCCAAATCATCTGTCCCTGCTGCATCAACACAGCACTGACGCGACCATTATCACCACCGACCACTGCCGCACCAAATGCAGTTGCTGGCGCAGACTCGCCACGCAGAGAGAGCGAAGGCATATCGAGGTTAACTGTCCATTTAACAGCGCCGTCAGCTTCGTTCAACGCCTGCAACTGACCGTTGCTGGTGTGAATCAAAACCAGACCGTCACTGACTACCGGACGAGAAAGTGCTTCACCCGCTACTTTGGTTTGCCATGCAACAGTACCATCGCTGGTGTTCAGCGCGTAAACCTGCGCTTTTTCGCTGCCAATATAGACATGACCACCCGCGACGGTCACGCCGCCGGAAAGTAACGCAGGCTCTTTAGATAACCAGCCATCTTTCTCGGCCAGACTGACAGACCAGATTTCTTTGCCGTCATCCGCATTCATCGCTTTAACCAAACCAGCGCGATCGGCAGCATAGACAACGTTATCCGCCAATGCCGGATGAAGATTAGAGTAGAAGTTACCAATGCCGCTACCAACGGAAGTGCTCCACGCCGTGGTCGGCGTAAACTGGTTTTCAACGGTCGGTAATGGGGACATCTTCACCACATCTTCTTCACTGTTAAACAGCGAACAGCCGCTTAAAAGGGTAACGGAAAGCATTCCTGGCAGCAGTAATTTACGCAATTGCATCGGGTCCCTCTCAGATGGACAAATTATTAATTTTCATCTGCATCATTTCACTCAGTGCCGGGGTAACATCGCTTTTCACGCCTGTTTCCCACGCACTACGCGCACCTTGCTTATCACCTTTGCTCAGCAATGCTTCACCACGCAGGTCAGCAACAATAGCAGCCCAACCTTCACCTTTAATGGTATCGAGGGTTTTCAGCGCGGCATCAGCCTGCTTGAGCTGCACCTGAACTCGGGCAAGACGCAGATTTATCACGGCTTTGAGATTTTCATCGCTCGTGTCCGCCAACCCTTGTTGTAATTGGGTGGCAGCTTTCTCTAGTTCATTTTTGTCAACAAATTGCTGCGCAAGTTCCAAAGAAGCCAGCGCGCCATAAGTATTTTTATTTTCAGCAGCGAATTTTTCCGCCGCCGGGATGCTGCCCGGTTTGCCTTCGCTCACTGCGGTAACCGCATTTTGATAAGCAAGAGAAGTGGATCGTGAGGACTCAACCTGATGGCTGTTCCAGTAGCGCCAGCCAATCAGTGCGCCAACACCTAAAATCACCCCAACAGCCAGTGCTTTGCCATTTTCAGCAAAAAAGCGTTTAACTGCTTCAACCTGGTCGTTTTCGTTCTCGTAAATTTCCACGCTGTCCTTCTCCTTCCTTAACCCAGTAACGTGCGCAAATGCGCGGCCACGCTATCCTGCGCAACTGCCGTTTGCTCACCAGAGCGCAAATCCTTCACCACTGCCGTGCCGTTGGCCACTTCGGACTCACCCAGCACCACAGCAACACATGCGCCCCATTTATCAGCACGGGCAAACTGTTTCTTAAAGTTGCCGCCGCCGTGGTTGGTCATCAATTTCACGCCAGGTAATTCATCACGCAGACGCTCAGCTAATGCCATAGCCGCAGATTGAGTATCAGCACCTGAGGCCACCAGGTATATATCGACAACAGGATCGGCTTTAAATTCCGGATTAACTGCCTGAACTAACAACACAAGACGTTCGAGGCCCATTGCAAAACCCACTGCCGGTGTTGCGCGTCCGCCCAGTTGTTCCACCAGACCGTCATAACGACCGCCTGCGCACACTGTGCCCTGAGAACCAAGACTGTTAGTCACCCACTCGAAAACGGTACGGTTGTAGTAATCCAGACCACGAACCAGACGCTGATTTACGGTGTAGGCGATACCTGCGCTCTCCAGCAGTTTGCAAAGACCAGCAAAGTGCTCGCGAGACTCTTCGTCCAGATAATCGCCCAACGCCGGAGCATCGTTAAGTAGCGCCTGCACTTCCGGATTCTTGGAGTCCAGCACGCGCAGCGGGTTGGTATACATGCGGCGTTTGCAGTCTTCGTCCAGCTTTTCTTTATGCTGTTCGAGGAAAGCAACCAGCGCATCGCGGTAATTGGCACGCGCTTCCAGCGAACCAATTGAGTTCAGCTCGAGGGTAACGTGTTCAGAGATACCCAGCGCGCGCCACCAGCGGGCGGTGAGCATAATCAGTTCGGCGTCGATATCCGGGCCTTGCAGACCGAAGACTTCGCAGCCCAACTGATGGAACTGACGATAACGCCCTTTTTGCGGACGCTCGTGACGGAACATTGGCCCGATATACCACAGACGCTGTTCCTGATTGTACAGAAGACCATGCTCGATGCCGGCGCGTACACAGCCCGCCGTCCCTTCAGGGCGCAAAGTCAGGCTGTCGCCATTGCGATCCTCAAAGGTGTACATCTCTTTTTCAACCACGTCGGTGACTTCACCAATCGCACGTTTGAATAGCGGGGTCTGCTCTACAATCGGCAAGCGGATTTCACTGTAACCGTAGCTGCCGAGCACGTTTTTCAGTGTGCCTTCAATGCGCTGCCAGATGGCCGTTTCGCCAGGCAGGTAATCGTTCATGCCGCGAATGGCTTGAATGTTTTTTGCCACGTTTATTCTCTTTCTGAATATAAAAATGAACCCTCAACGCTTCCCTCAATATTTCGGGAGCCATGCGGGTTCAATCATACACGGGAAGCGAGACGCTTCCCATCACGTTATTATTTTTCAACCTGCTGAACGTCAATTCGACGCGCTTCGTCCAGTTGGCTGGCTTTTGCACGAATGCGTGCTTCCAACTGGTCGATCATGTCGTTGTTGTCCAGACGGTCTTTGCGCACGCCATCTTCATAGAGGCCGCTTTTCTTGTTGCCGCCCGTGACGCCAAGCGTGGAAACCAACGCCTCGCCAGGACCGTTCACCACACAGCCGATGATAGAAACGTCCATCGGGGTGATGATATCTTCCAGACGCTGCTCCAGCGCGTTGACCGTACCAATAACGTCGAATTCCTGACGAGAACAGGTCGGACAGGCAATGAAGTTGATCCCGCGCGAACGGATCCGCAGCGATTTCAAAATATCAAAACCGACTTTGATCTCTTCAACCGGATCTGCCGCCAGTGATACGCGCAGCGTATCGCCAATGCCTTCCGACAACAGCAGACCTAAACCAATAGCGGATTTCACTGCCCCGCTACGTGCGCCACCGGCTTCGGTAATACCCAGATGCAACGGCTGATCGATCTGTTTTGCCAACAGACGGTAAGACTCCACGGCCAGGAAGACGTCAGACGCTTTCACGCTGACTTTGAACTGATCAAAGTTCAGGCGATCGAGATGATCAACATGACGCATAGCGGATTCCAGCAGCGCCTGCGGCGTCGGTTCGCCATATTTTTCTTGCAGATCTTTTTCCAACGATCCGGCGTTAACGCCAATACGAATCGGAATGTTTTTATCGCGCGCGCAGTCAACCACCATGCGAATACGCTCTTCATTGCCGATATTACCAGGGTTAATGCGCAAGCAATCAACGCCATATTCCGCCACTTTCAGCGCAATGCGATAGTCGAAGTGGATGTCGGCCACCAGCGGCACATTAACCTGCTGCTTGATAAGTTTGAACGCTTCTGCAGCGTCCATCGTCGGTACAGAGACGCGAACGATATCGGCACCGACACGTTCCAGCGCCTTGATTTGATTGACCGTCGCTTCGACATCCGTCGTGCGCGTATTAGTCATGGACTGTACGGCGATGGGAGCACCATCGCCAATCGGCACATTCCCAACGTAAATACGTGTTGATTTTCTACGTTGAATTGGAGCCTGGTTATGCATGAAAAATCTCCCGCGTTACCCGTCTGTTACTGCGCCGGTGATTGTTCGGCATTTAGGGTCAGACGCGCAACCTGGTTAGTTCTGATAAAACGACTCAGATCGACAGGTTTCCCTTGATACTGGATCTGCACTGCGGCTGGCGCACCAATTTTTAGTTTATACGGTGCCTGACCGGCTAAATTCAAATTACCGCCTTTACGTTGCATCCCGCTGAACAGTTTTTTACCGGTAGCATCGGTAACTTCCAGCCAGCAATCGGCGGTAAAGTTCATGACCAGTGCATTAGGATCAGCCGCTGGCGTTGTTACAGCAGCCTGATCGGTTGGCAATGGTGCTGCGGCATCTGGCGTCGTTGTTGCAACCGGAGCCGCCGGTGTAGTAGTGGCCGCAGTATCAACATTCGCCTGCGAAGGAGGAACAACCGCGTTCTGCTGTGGATCTACAGCAGGAACTGGCGTCGTCACGGCTGGCGCTTGCGTGTTCGTAACGGTGGTCTCCGCCGCCGATGGCGACGTAGTGGTACTGTTCTGATCAGTAGCCGTATCTAACGGTACACTCTGGCTCTGGTTATTATTCAATTCCGCGGTAGATTGATCAGCCATCGTGGTGATCTCTTCCTGCTGGGCTTTGTGATCCTGCCACCACCAGGCACCGCTCAGGCCAATCACTACAAACAGAACCAGCCAGGTAAAGGTCATCAACCAGCCATCGCGTTTTTTACGTCGCTTCCCGAGGGAGAAACTCTGCATCGGCGCAACTTTTGCGGCCCGCAGAGGTGCCTGCTTTTCCAGCCCTGGCAGCAGTTCTTCTTCTGGAATATGGACCAGACGCGCATAAGAGCGGATATACCCGCGCAAGAATGTTGAAGCAAGATCGGCTGGTGCCTTATCTTCTTCAATGTCGCGTACCGTGGAAACCTTCAAACAAAGTCGTTCGGCAACGGCTTGCTGGCTAAGTCCAATTTGTTCACGGGCATTACGCAAGCGAGCGCCGGTGGTAAGTGCTTCATTTTGGTCGTGCGTGGCTTCAGTATTCATTCGCTGCAGGTACGTTTAAATGAGAATTGGGATGCCGGTGAACCATCACGCCCACCCACACCGCGAAACATCTGTAAGGTTAACCTTTATCATACAGTATAAGACTGTCTGTGTGCTCGTGACAAAGCCCACGTGAATCAAAGCTAACTTACTGTTGCATCGTTACATACTGCCTTAAAGTCAGCAAAAACGCACCGTTAATATTGATCAGACAATTGCAACTTAATGCGACATTCATAAAACATTACGCCACGGTACATAAAGTAACCGTGGCGTAATGGCTATCAGACCGTTTTAATGTCGATGGTTTCACCCTGCATCCGTTTACGCAGAGTACGTTTAGTACGGTCGATGACATCTCCCGCTAACTGGCCACAAGCGGCGTCGATATCATCACCACGGGTTTTACGCACAATGGTGGTGAAACCGTAGCTCATCAGCACTTTTGAGAAGCGATCGATACGGCTGTTCGAGCTACGACCATACGGCGCACCCGGGAACGGGTTCCACGGAATCAGGTTGATCTTACACGGCGTATCTTTCAGCAGCTCCGCCAGTTGGTGCGCGTGTTCAGTACCGTCATTAACGTGGTCGAGCATCACGTACTCGATAGTAACACGGCCCTGGTTAGCGTTGGATTTCTCCAGATAACGGCGCACCGCAGCAAGGAAAGTTTCGATATTGTACTTTTTATTGATCGGTACAATTTCGTCACGAATTTCATCATTTGGTGCATGCAGAGAGATTGCCAGTGCAACGTCAATCATATCGCCCAGTTTATCCAGCGCCGGAACCACGCCCGAAGTAGAGAGCGTCACGCGGCGTTTAGACAGGCCAAAGCCAAAGTCATCGAGCATGATTTCCATCGCCGGAACCACATTGTTCAGGTTAAGCAGCGGCTCGCCCATGCCCATCATAACAACGTTAGTGATTGGGCGCTGACCGGTGATTTTTGCTGCGCCGACGATTTTCGCCGCCCGCCACACCTGGCCGATAATTTCCGACACCCGCAGGTTACGGTTAAAGCCCTGCTGGGCGGTGGAACAGAATTTACACTCCAGCGCACACCCTACCTGCGAAGAGACACAAAGTGTGGCTCGGTCATCTTCCGGGATATACACCGTTTCGACGCGCTGATCGCCCACGGCAATCGCCCATTTAATGGTGCCGTCAGATGAGCGCTGTTCTTCAACCACTTCCGGTGCGCGGATTTCCGCCACCTCTTTCAGCTTGCCGCGCAACACTTTGTTGATGTCGGTCATCTCATCAAAGTTGTCGCAGCAATAATGATACATCCACTTCATCACCTGATCGGCGCGGAAGGGTTTTTCACCTAACTCTTTAAAAAACTCCCGCATCTGCTGACGGTTGAGATCCAGCAGGTTGATTTTCCCATCTTTCGTGGTGACGTTTTCAGGTGTGACTAATTGTTCAGACATATGCTATTCCGGCCTCGTTATTACACGTTATGGCCCCTGGAGGGTTGAAAAAAGAAACGCCCCGGTGAGCGGCTGCTCGTCCGGGGGCGCTGCATTGTACAAATTCTGGCGCACGGATGCCACGTTTGCACGCGGCATTTACGAAATTATTAACGCGTGCGCGGACACACTTCGCCTTCACCGAAGAAATAAGCGATTTCGCGAGCGGCAGATTCTACGGAATCAGAACCGTGGGTGCCGTTTTCAGTCAGGCTGTCAGCGTAATCAGCACGCAGAGTACCCGCCAGCGCATTTGCCGGGTTGGTTGCGCCGAGCAGATCGCGGTGACGCTGAACCGCATTTTCGCCTTCCAGCACAGAAACCACGATCGGGCCAGAGGTCATGAACTCAACCAGACCATCAAAGAACGGTTTTCCATCGTGTTCAGCATAAAAACCACGAGCCTGTTCAACGGTCAGGTGCAGCATTTTAGTGCCGACAATTTTGAACCCTGCAGCTTCGAAGCGCGCAAAGATACTACCAATGACGTTTTTTGCTACCGCGTTCGGTTTGATGATGGAAAAAGTACGTTCAATAGCCATTTTTACCTCTGTAAATTGTTCTGTTGTTGTCTGTACCAGCGTACGAGATGGCGCGGATTATAATGAGCAACAAGGCCGTTGACTATTGATGAAGGTAACATTTTTTTAAAATAAACCGAGCTTAAGCAACAAACCGTCGTGAAACAGACTACTGCATGGAAAATCTCACCGTCGCTACTTGCCCCATTTCATCCATCACCAGTAATTGATAATCGCCTTTTTCACTCAAACGCAGCGTAACGTTACGCCCACGTTCAGTTAACGGCTCACCATTAAGAAACCACCAGCGTTCACCTGCGCCACCACTGGTTTGCACAGGCAAAGAAGCATCAGCAGCGCCAGGTAATCGCTTAATAATGGTGCCATCACGTACTCCTGTTAGTTGCAACGGGAGTTGGGCATCGCGACCGTATGGCGGGCACATTGTCGATGCCGGAGGCAAACGCGCAGCCCGGCGTTCCGGAGCAGGCAGCCAGGGTTCCAGCGGTAGCGGCCAGACATTTATCATTTCTTGTCGCGCCTGTGGACAATCGGCGGCGACTCGTTTGCCATTTTCATCCAGCCAGATAGGGAAACGTATGCCATTAATCCCTTCCTGCTCCGGCAGTAACAGAGTTGGCGGCTGGCTTCCATCCAGTAACCAGGTTGCCAGGCGACGCCGACAGTTACTGTCACCTTCCGGCAAAGACTGCCCGCCCGGCCAGCAGATAACACCACGGCTTACAGAGTTCGGACGTGGGTCTTCTGGCAGATTTGCACTGCGCGACAGTAAGATATTATTGACCTGATTCAACAGCGGTACGGCGCTGGCAAAGCCAAACTGACCAACAACAGGCGTACCGTCCGGCCTGCCGGTCCAGATACCGATGATATAGCGAGCATTTATACCTATCGCCCATGCATCTCGATAGCCATAACTGGTGCCAGTTTTCCATGCCAGTGGTACGACGCGCGGCAAAGCGCCATCCGGCAAGGGTTGCGCTTCATCAGCCATGATCCGGCGGATGATCCACGCAGCCCCCGGCGACATTAAGGGGCGTTCAAGCAGGGGGTCGTCAGGCTGTAAGCGCAATTTACCTGCCTTACCGCGGCGAGCAAAAGCGGTATACGCTGCTGCCATATCTTCCAGTTTTGCACCTGCGCCACCGAGAATGAGCGACAGATTCGGCGCAGCACCGTTGGGCAGAAACAGCGGTAACCCGATGTTACGCAGCTTTGCCGCAAACCGTTTCGGACCATAGGCTTCCAGCACCTGCACGGCGGGTAAGTTCAGCGAGCGCACCAGCGCCTCGCTCATGCTGATCGGGCCATGAAATCCGCTATCAAAGTTACCTGGTCGATAATCGCCGGTGCGTCGGGGGACGTCCTGCAACAACGATGCCGGATGGATCAATCCCTCATCCAGCGCCAGACCATAGACAAACGGTTTAAGCACCGATCCCGGCGATCGGATCGCATTAACCATATCGACATGACCAAAGCGTGAATCATCATTGAGATCAACCGATCCTACCCAGCCGCGAACACGCATATCAGTATGATCAACCACGATCATCGCCAGTGAACTGCGCGGCGGCAATCGTCCTTTCCAGTTTAGCGCCAGTTCTTCCAGACGCCGCTGAAGGCCTGCATCCAGTGTAGTAACGATTTTGTCGCTTTTACTTTTACCGAGCATCATCCGCGAAAACAGCGGTGCCAGTTTTGGCATCTGTCTGGGTGCCAGCCAGACAGGTTCTTCGATTGACTCTTTTACCTGCTCACGGGACCATACACCTTGCACTGCCATCCGTTTGAGCACTTTATTACGCGCAGCCTCGGCACGCTCCGGCCAGCGATCCGGGCGCAGCCGACTGGGTGCTTGCGGTAATACCGCCAGCATTGCTGCCTCGGAATAGCTTAAATTTGCAGGCGATTTCCCAAGATAAGCCCAGCTTGCTGCCCCAACTCCCTGCAACGTACCGCCAAACGGGGCGCGATTAAGATACAAAGTCAGAATTTCACGTTTAGACAGATGCCACTCCAGTTGAAACGCGCGCCAGAGCTGACGAATTTTGCCGCCAAACGTTTTGGGGTGAGGATCAAGCAGACGCGCCACTTGCATGGTGAGCGTGCTACCGCCAGAGATAACCCGACCAGAAGTCAGATCCTGCCAGGCTGCGCGCGCCACCGAGAACGGGTTTACGCCCGGATGCTTCCAGAACCAGCGATCTTCGTAATTAATCAGTGCTTCAATATAACGTGGAGAAACATCTTCGATTGCTACCGGATAACGCCAGATACCATCTGCATCAGCAAAGCGCCACAGTGGCGTACCGTCCTGCGCCACAACCACGCGTGCGGGATTGACTTCATGTAGCGGCAGAGGCCAGAGTTTATCTGCTCCCCACGCCGCCAGAATGATGATAAAAGGCGCGGCTGCCAGCGTTATCCAGCAGCCGCGTTTTGTTAACAGACGAGGCATTTACGGTCTGACAATCAGCAAATCTTCAGTCGCACCCGTCGCCCGCCATTGGGGAACATACATCGATTCCACCATCGGCTGCGGCATCTGATACGTTCCCGGCGTTACCGCCCGCGCCAGATATACCAGCGTTACCGGTTGATATTCATCAACGGCAACCGCGGCCACAAAGCGATCGTCACGGAACTCAATGTGCTTAATGCTCGCTTGCTGCATTTGATTGAGCAAGTTTTGCACTTCGCCACCACTTTGTTCCAGACTGGCGCTGCCGTTCGCCAGGTTCTGGTTTTCCAGTTCCAGACCCGCTGGCAACAAATCAACCACCAGCGCATCCGGCACGCTGTTACTGGCTTTTACCTGCAACCAGACCAGCACCAGATCGCCACTACGTAACGAGTCCAGAGACTTGCTCTTACCATCAGTACCTAATATATGGCGCTCAATTTGCAGAACATTATTCGCTGGAAGCGGTGCGGACTGCGGATAACCGCTGGCATCCACACGCAGCCATAGCGGTTGGTCGCCACTGTTGGTTACCTGCAAAGTTGCAAGTTGATCGCTATTCAGATTGCTGTTTTGCGCTTTCTCGCCTGTCAGCGGTGCGGCAGAGAAAGACGTTTGCGCCTGCCATTTGCCTGGTAAATCCTGAATCGCACGGGCAGCCAGGAACAACGCGTTACTTTCCTGAGTTGATAGCCAACGTTCACCAAACGCCTGCTGCGAAAGCGTGTTCAATAAGGTGTTCTGATCATCTGGCAACAGTTTGTTCTCTTCCAGCAAGGAGAGCATCAACGCGTTGTCGCGCAGTGGGCTACCGTAATCGCCCAGCCATTTCCGCTCATCATTGCGCGGCGTTTTCAGCGCCAGTGCAATCGCTTCTTCACCACGCGTCGCATCGCCCATCGTTTTCAGCGCAACGCCAAGTTGCAACAGTGGCAAACCCGAAGCAGCATCTGCACGACGCTCCCAGATTTCACGCAGTGCACCCAGCGGTGCTTTTTGCTGCCGTGCCAGTACCAGCGCAGCATAAGACTGTATGGCAAACTTGCTGGCTTTGAGGTTATCCGCATACGGAATCGACATCATGCCCGGATCTTGTAAATAGCGCAGCAGACGCTCATTTCCCCGGTTAATGGCTTCTGTCGGCACGCTGTAACCCTGCTCACCTGCGCGAACCAGAAAATCCATCACGTAGGCAGTCAGCCAGTACTCTTCGTCACCGTTTTTATCCCACAGCGCAAAGCCGCCGTTATCACGTTGCATTTGCAGCAAACGCGAAATGCCAATATCGACTGCCGCACGGCGTTTATCATCACTGTCGCCTTTGATACCCAATGCCTGTAGCTGGGCAGCGTTGGTATAAAGTGACGGGAACAGGCCGCTGGTGGTTTGCTCCAGACATCCGTAAGGATACGCTTTTAACTCTTTAATATAACGAGCAATGTTCAGCGGTGGTTTGCCGCTCAACAACAACTGTCCTTCCAGCGTAACAGGCGAGAAGTTTTGCAATCCATCAGTTGGCATCGCCCATGTTTCACCAGGCTGCAACGCCGTACCATAATTGACCGTTTGTGCCGGGAATGCCGGACGGACGCCAATTTTCCACTGCTTATGCTGATCGGCAACGGTTTCACCCGGTAACACTAACCCGCTAATGGTGGCCCGAATTTCGCCATCTCCATAGCCCGCCAGTGCGCGTACCGGGATAAACAGCGTAGTTCGCACGCCTGGCGCTAATTCAACGCCTGCGGGCGAGTTACTCACCAGTTCAAGCAAACCGCTGGCGGTCAGAGCAACGTTCAGTTTTTGCGGTTTATCGGTAAGATTAGTGATATCCAGCGTCAGACGCGAGGTATCGCCGCTGGCCATAAAGCGTGGCATATTCAGTTCCGCTATCACCGGTGCGGCAACAACCACTTTACTTTCGCTACTGCCGAAATCATCCGCTGTCCAGGCCTGCGCCATGACTCGTAGCTCACCATTAAAATCGCCAATGGGTAGCGTAACCGTGCCTTCCCCCTGTTCGTTGAGCGTTACCGGCTGTGCCTGTTGCGCAACAATATTGACGTGGTTCACGGGCGGTTTACCCCCGCGTTTCAGCTCATCGCCATCGCCACCAAAGCGCAGCGCTGCCAGACGTCCCTGACCTTCAATAACCTGACCGTAAATATCGTAAATATCAGCACCATAACGTTTCTGACCAAAGAATGCCTGCCACGGATCTGGTGTAACGTAATCAGTGATATTCAGCACACCACTATCAACGGCCGACACCAGCACATTCACCTGTTTTGGCATCTCACCATTTTTATTGCTGGCTTTGATTTTCACGGTTAATGGCTGATTGGGGCGCATTTTTGTTGGTGTTTCCAACGCCAGATCGAGGCGACGGTTTTCATCGCCAAGCGGCAAATGCAACACGCCAACCGCACGTTTTGGCGTCGCGGAACGAGATTTATCTCCCGGACGAACCACCAGCGTACTTAAATAGAGGTCATGTCGATTCCAGGTTTTATCGACCGGAATCGTCAAATCCAGCCCTTGTGCCGGGACATCAATCTCTTGCCACCACAGCGGCCCTTCACTGGACTCGACCATCGCGTAGCCTTTACCCGCCGTTGGCGCAGCAATATGCAACTTGATCGTATCGCCAGGTCGATAACTGGCTTTATCCAGTTTCATCGTGACACGGTCTGGTCGTACCGCACCGCTACCGTCGCTATTATCCTGCCAGCTATATCCGGCCCAAAAACGCACGCTACTGACCGCTTCATTCGGCGCTTTGACTTCCAGACGATAAGCGCCCCACTCTACCGGGAAACTCACTTTGCCGGTTTCACCCGCTTGCAGATCCAGTGTTTGCTCATTTTCGATCAGATCTTTTTGATCAAACTGCGACCGCCAGCCTTCATCTTCCGACCAGTTCCAGTAGTAATCACGACGTTCACGAATCAGTCTCACCTGCAAGCCCGACACGGCTTTTTTCACGCCCTGTGCATCGCTATAAACGATATCAAAAGCAGCGTTACTCTCTTCATCAACAATGGGCTGTTTTACCGTGCTGTCAGTGCGGTAATCGTAAACCGATTTTGACGAGAACTGCGGGCGGATCCCTGGCAACGCATCCGCAGGCCAGATAGCCTGTTCAACACGGCGCGTCACCGGGCGGCCGCCGGATTCCAGTAAACTCCCTTGGAAAATAACCTGCAATGGAGAATGTGTTTCTTTCCACTGACTTTCTGTAGAAACTTCGCCGCGCCCTTTATCATCCAGCGTCAACTGGACTTCATCCAATGATCGGGAAAGGTTTTCGGCAGCAATATCACCAAATTCGAAACCGGGTAATGCAGCAACCGCTTCACGCAGTGGCCGCAGGAAAAGCTGCCCCTGCAAGGTATTACCGTTAGCAGGCGCTCCGTACAGGTAGTAACCCACCACAGAGAATTTCACCTCATCTTTCGGCGTTAACGGCGTTTTCTCGCCACTCAGATTCAGCGCCATACGCTCAGGCATGAAATCTTCGACGTGGAAATCCCACATTCGATACTGGTTATCGCCCGTGTTAGCGCGGATATGCCACATGCCTGTTGGCGCACTGCTATCGAGTGGCCAGGTAAAGTGATAGAGGCCATTTTGCGGCTGACTAACGACGCTCCTAAGAACCTGCCCGTCGGGTTTAATCACGTCCAGTTTGACAGGTTGATCCGGTAACATTTTACCGTCCGCATCCCGCAATAACCCATTGAGAATTACCGTTTCGCCAGGGCGATAAAGATCGCGCGGGCCAAACATAAAGAACGGCTTGCTGTAGCCTGGCGCGCCTGCAATGTTAAATTCCGCTAAGTCCAGCGCCGGAAGTTTTAAATCAAGCAACGTTGTCTGACCGTCTTTACGCGCCAGCAGCAGTGCCGCGTTTTTGTCATTTTCCAGTTGCACATGGCCCTGTGCATCACTGGTCGCCTGAGTCAGCGTCTGCCCTTCCTCATTTAATAGCGAGACTTCAATTCCTTGCTGAGCCGCGCCGTTTTCCAGGCTTTGGGTAAAGATATCCAGACGATTGTGATAACGGTGGGCCGATACGCCAATATCACTTAACGTAAACAACGTAGCCGGATTACTGTAATCGTAACGTCCGGCCTGATTCATCACCGCCAGATACACGCCCGCCTGCTGAAGCGGCTTGATATCGCCCAGCGGCAGCAATAATTTTTCACGGGTGTTACGCGCAGGATTGAGATCAAAACGCCCGGTGTAGACCAAATCAGCCATCTGCAATAGTTTGTCCGATTGCCAGTTCGCCAGCGAATTACGGTATTCCCACTGGCTAATGAAAGCAGGCAGAGATTCAGGCTTCACACGGAAGAAGTTAACATCGACATTGTTAACGTTGAGCGCCATTACCGGCAGCCCTTCAACGACTTTCCCGGGCAGCAGCGAACCACGGCTGGCAAAACCGACGCTGGGTTGGATATCGCGGGTAGAAATCGTTTTTTCGTAATTTTTACTGAAGGTTGCGTTATTGAGAGCTTTGACCTCCTTGCCAATAGTGACGATCAAATCACGTTTAGGTTCAAGGTGGCGCAAGCGTAGCTCTTTGAGATTATCTGATAGCTCCCAGGCACCATCCACTTTGCCGCTCTTTTTATCGACGACATGGATAACACGCGAGAAATCCTGATCCGGGTCGAGGGGGATGGAGAAAGTCAGCACCAGCGTGGCTGCGCCATCGAGTTGTACTTCAGAGAGATCCAGCAATGTCAGTGCTTTACCGGCACTCTGTTGTGCCAGTTTTTGTCGCTCCACCGCGGAGGTTTTTGCAGAATTCGTATTTCCCGACGATGTGTCTTTAGCAACTTCTGAGGACGCGTCTTTTTTCACCTCTATTGGCGCGTTATCGTTGTTGTCGCACCCTGCCAGCGCCAGCATTAACATGCAGGCGGCTATGCGTAACTTTTTCATCTCTCATCCCTGCCACAATGGCCCGTTAGCAACATCGAATAATTATTATGCGTGAGAAATGACGTTATGTAATTCACTATCACGCCTACAGAATCCGAATTTTAGTGAGAAATGTGGCTCAGACAGCCAAATCAGTCTCTTTTGCTTGTCGCTTTTCGGCAAACATCCGACAATTTAGCTTAACCCCGGCAAAAATGGAGATGCCTATGTCCACGACATGGTTTGTAGGAGCCGACTGGCTCGCTGAACATATAGATGATCCGGAAATTCAGATTATTGATGCCCGTATGGCACCGCCCGGACAGGAAGATCGTGACATTGCCCAGGAATATCTCAATGGACATATCCCCGGCGCAGTATTTTTCGATATCGAAGCACTTTCCGATCACACTTCCCCGCTTCCGCACATGCTGCCACGCCCGGAAACATTCGCAGTGGCAATGCGTGAACTGGGCGTTAATCAGGACAAACATCTGATTGTCTATGATGAAGGTAACCTTTTCTCTGCACCGCGCGCATGGTGGATGCTGCGCACTTTTGGCGTGGAGAAAGTGTCGATTCTGGGCGGTGGACTGGCGGGCTGGCAGCGCGATGGTCTTCTGTTAGAAGAGGGCGCGGTGGTATTGCCGGAAGGGGAGTTTAACACCGCGTTTAACCTGGAAGCCGTGGTGAAAGTGACCGATGTGTTATTGGCAAGCCATGAAAAAACGGCGCAAATTATTGATGCCCGACCGGCAGCGCGTTTTAATGCTGAAGTTGATGAACCTCGCCCAGGTTTACGTCGTGGGCATATTCCCGGCGCGCTGAATGTTCCGTGGACGGAGTTGGTGCGCGAAGGCGAACTGAAGACGACCGATGAACTGGATACAATATTTTTTGGACGCGGCGTCAGCTATGACAAACCGATTATTGTCAGTTGCGGTTCTGGCGTAACGGCAGCCGTCGTGTTGCTGGCACTCGCTACGCTGGATGTGCCAAACATAAAACTGTACGACGGTGCATGGAGTGAATGGGGGGCACGGGCAGATTTGCCGGTTGAGCCAGTGATATAAGCTTTTTATTGCTGGTCTGGTTCGCGGCCTTTCCAGCAGATTGACTTGTGTTGCATAAGCAACGCAGGTGCTTCACAGCGCTTGCTATCGCGGCAATATCGCCAGTGGTGCTGTCGTGATGCGGTCTTCGCATGGATCGCACAATGAAGATACGGTGCTTTTGTATCGTACTTATTGTTTCTGGTGCGCTGTTTTCCCAGGTAAATAATAACCGGAGTTTCTCTGGTAATAATTTACTGGTGGCTAACAACCTTCAGCGCAGCAAGTAAGCCCGAATGCCGCCCTTTGAGGCGGCATATTTTATATTATCCGATTCTGTTTAAAATCACGCAGGAATCCACCCCAGCGACGTTCATAGAATGGCGCAATATGTTCGGTAATAAAGTGGCTAATTCCTTTTTCCCCTTTTTTCACCTGACAAATATCGATAGGTTCATCGCCCGGAAACGTATCGGTCGCCACACTTCCCGCCGCCTGAATAATTTCTTCGATATCGCCATCTGCTTCAATACCAATAAGCAAATTAGGTTGTGCCTCTTCGCTTTCTTTAATTGAACAAATAAAAGCGCGCTTCACCGGCTTAATGGTTTTAAATAAGGTGGTGAGCGAATCAATCATTTGTGTTGGCGGCTCTGCGACTTCCGATAATATCAGCGACTCGCCACCTTCCAGCACTTCCTGACTGCTCAGTGGGTTTCCCTCTTCACCGATCAGCAAACTGATTTCACGCGGCATAAACTCTTTGCCGGTGGGCAGTTTTGCATTAAGGAAGAGCGTTTCACCAAGGGTCATCTCAAACAGCGTGCGAACGGGCATCACGACAAATGCTTGTTCGTCTTCAACCGCCTGTTGAAGTGCTTCTAACGAGGTGAAAAAAGGAATGACGCTGGTGCCATCTTCTTTTTCCCAGTGCTGTAAATCAAGTGCACTATCTTCAGCTACTGCCTCGCCCTGCGCCGCTGTACCCGGCACCCAGACAGTGGATTCCAGTAGAGTACGGAAAAAGGCCGGACGGTGTGCCGGTTCGGTTGCTGCTTTTTCCAGCAGGTCTTCAAGTTCATTTTTTGTTTCGGACATAAGAACCACAATTCATTCAACGTTCTGGGCGCAAGTGCCTGATGCGCTACGCTTATCAGGCCTACAAGTGAATCGCAATTTGTTGAATTTGCAATACTTTGTAGGCTGGATAAGGCGTTTACGCCGCATCCAGCATGAACAAATGCACTTTGCCAACGGTCTGATAAAAAAACCGGATGTGGCTTGAACCGCATCCGGCATAAAAGATTACGCAGTTAACAGATTGGCAATCGTGCGCACACCCAGCCCGGTCGCGCCCGCAGACCACTGCTCAACCGGCGCTTTACGGTAAGTCGCTGAGCAGTCAATGTGCAGCCAACCTTGCTGATAGTTATCAACAAAGTGCGACAGGAAGCCCGCAGCCGTACTCGCCCCTGCCGGATAAGCCGCGCTTCCGGTATTGTTAAGTTCGGCAAAGTTTGACGGTAACTGGTTACGATGGAACTCCGCCAGTGGCAGACGCCAGAATGGTTCATTCTCCTGCGCGGCACTCGTCAGCAAACGCCCTGCCAGCGCATCGTCAAAACTGAACAGTGCGTGATAATCATTACCCAGCGCGGTTTTCGCCGCTCCGGTCAGGGTCGCAGCATCAATAATCAGTTCCGGTTTCTGCGCGCTGGCATCAATCAGGCCATCTGCCAGCACCAGTCGCCCTTCCGCATCGGTGTTCATCACTTCGACTTTTTTACCGTTGCGATAGGTGATGATATCGCCCAGTTTGAACGCGTTGCCGCTGATCAGGTTATCCGCACAGCAGAGGAACAGTTTCACGCGTTTATTCAGACCGCGCGTAATAGCAAATGCCAGCGCTCCGGTAACCGTTGCAGCACCGCCCATATCGGACTTCATCGAGTCCATAAACGCGGTCTGTTTGATACTGTAACCGCCGGAATCAAAGGTGATGCCTTTGCCTACCAGGCAAGCGTATACCGGCGCTTCTTTATCGCCCGTTGGGTTATAGTCCAGCGCCAGCAATACCGGGGAACGTTCTGATCCGCGTCCAACGGTGTGCAGCCCCATATAACCCTGCTCGCGCAGATCTTCGCCTTTAGTGATCCGGTAAGTCACTCGATCGCCCGCAACGTTGCTGATCAGATCAACAGCACGCTGCGCCAGTTGTGATGGCCCCAGTTCTTCAGCCGGTGCGTTGATGGTGTCACGCACCCAGTCGATGATCATCAGGCGGTTATCCAGTTCCTGGCGTTGTGCATCGTCCAACTCCGGCCACTCGACTTTACGCGTACCTTTAGGCGCTTTGTAACCCTGCCAGAACGCCCAGCAACGATCCACATCCCAGCCTTCACCACTTAACTGAACATGCTTAATGCCCAGACCGTCAATCTTGCGCGCCGCACGCTGGATCAGCCCCAAATCGTCAGCCCCGGTCAGGTGCAGGGTAATGCCATCATTATTAATGCTGTAAGTCGCTTTTTCTCCCCAACGCGCATCAGCAGGTTGGGAAGAAAGGGTAATTTTCATCGCTTCTGTCATTTTAGTTATCCTTATTTGTTTAACAGCAAAACGGGCTACCCCCAGGCAGCCCGTTTATTCACTCAGCTTCGTCCAGCCAGACTAACAAAATCGCTTCGAGGATTTTCTCGTTAGATGCCTGCGGGTCGTCGTCGAAATCTTCCAGATCGCAAATCCACTGATGCATATCGGTGAATCGAACCGTTTTCGGGTCGAGATCGGGATACGCATCGTACAGTGCTTCGCCAATTTCGCGGCTATCGGTCCACTTAAGTCCCATACTAACCTCTGTTAATGCTCACGCGCATGGTTGATAGTGTAACGCGGAATTTCGACCACTAAATCTTCATCGGTGACGCGCGCCTGGCAGCTTAAACGGCTTTCCGGCTCCAGCCCCCAGGCTTTGTCCAGCATGTCGTCTTCCTGCTCAGAGCTTTCCGGCAACGAGTCAAAACCTTCACGAACGATACAGTGGCAGGTGGTGCAAGCGCAGGATTTTTCACAGGCGTGTTCAATCTCGATGCCGTTACGCAGCGCAGCGTCGAGAATGGTTTCACCGCTCTTAGCTTCCAGAACAGCACCATCAGGGCAGAGATCCTGATGAGGCAAAATAACAATCTTTGGCATATTAAACCTCGTCCACGGAATGGCCTTTCAGCGCACGACGAACCGACTGGTCCATGCGGCGAGCGGCGAAATCCTGGGTTTGTTTGTCTACGTTTTTAATCGCTTGTTCGATGGCGTCAACATCATCGCCCTGCGCTACTTCACTCAGGTGAGCAGCGGCATCGTCGATGACCTGACGTTCTGCGGTGCTTAACAGCGCGGCATCCGCAGCCAGCGCGCCGTTCAGACTTTCCAGTACGCGCGCCGCTTCGACTTTTTGTTCAGCCAGCATACGGGCTTTTACGTCCTGCTCGGCATAGCTCATTGAGTCTTTAATCATTGAGGCGATTTCGCTGTCGGTCAGACCATAAGAAGGTTTGACCTGAATAGACGCCTCAACGCCGGTGGATTTCTCCATCGCCGTCACACTTAAAAGACCGTCGGCATCGACCTGGAACGTTACGCGAATATGCGCACCGCCAGCCGGTAACGCCGGGATCCCACGCAGCGCAAAACGTGCCAACGAGCGGCAATCCTGCACCAGTTCACGCTCACCCTGCATAACATGGATAGACATTGCCGTCTGACCATCTTTAAAGGTGGTGAAATCCTGGGCGCGGGCCACCGGAATGGTGGTATTACGTGGGATCACTTTCTCCACCAGGCCGCCCATAGTCTCAAGGCCCAGCGACAGGGGGATCACGTCGAGCAGCAGCATTTCACTGTCCGGCTTGTTACCCACCAGAATATCAGCCTGAATCGCCGCGCCAATGGCGACAACTTTATCCGGGTCGATGGAGGTCAGTGGCGGACGACCGAAAAATTCGCCCACCCGTTCACGCACCAACGGCACACGGGTAGAACCGCCAACCATCACCACTTCCAGAACTTCATCAGCCTCAACGCCCGCGTCTTTCAGCGCGCGACGACAGGCCAGTAAGGTTCGTTTAACCAGTGGTGCGATCAGTTCGTTGAATTGTTGACGGCTGATTTCGCCCTGCCAGCCCGCAACATTAACAGTCACGGAATCGGCATCGCTCAGAGCGATTTTGGCCGCAATGGCGGCATCCAGCAGTTCACGCTGAACGCGGTTATCGCTACGGTCAGGAATGCCCGCCTGCTCGCGAATGTAATCCGCCAGCAGATGGTCGAAGTCATCACCACCGAGCGCAGAATCACCGCCGGTCGCCAGCACTTCAAACACGCCGCGACTTAAACGTAGAATGGAAATATCAAAAGTCCCGCCGCCGAGGTCATAAACGGCAATCACACCTTCCTGACCGGAATCCAGCCCGTAGGCGATAGCCGCAGCGGTCGGTTCGTTGAGCAAGCGCAGGACATGCAGGCCAGCCAGACGCGCTGCGTCTTTGGTGCCCTGACGCTGGGCATCGTCAAAGTACGCCGGAACGGTGATAACCACACCATCCAGCTCGCCAGCCAGGGCTTCAGTTGCCCGTGCTGCCAGTGCTTTGAGGATGTCCGCAGAAACGCGCACCGGGTTCAGCAGTCCCGCCGCCGTTTCAATCATCGGCAGACCATTCTCGCTGGCCTGGAATTGATAAGGCAAATGCGGATAGCGTTGCTGGATATCAGCCAGCGAGCGCCCCATCAGGCGTTTAACAGAACTAATGGTGTTGGCTGTGTCAAGCGCTGCATTAGTACGCGCGTCATACCCCACCGAATGCCCTTGCTGTTGATAGTGAACAACAGACGGCAGCAGGTGACGGCCTTCATGGTCGGCTAACGTTTCGGCCTGACCGCTGCGTACTGTCGCCACCAGCGAGTTGGTTGTGCCCAGGTCAATACCGGCCGCCAGACGACGCTGATGCGGCGCAGCACTCAAACCAGGTTCACTAATTTGTAATAAGGCCATGTTTAGCTTCCAGAAATTAAAAATCGAGCAGTTTTTCTTCGAGTTGTTCGGCACTGCTTCGCAGTTTATCGAGAAAACGCAGCTTACGCACGGTATCCGCCGCCGCGTCCCACGCCTCGTTGTCTAACTGTTCAACCATCAACTGATGGCGGGTATCAAACATCTTTTTGACGCGTTTGATAAAGCTTTCCAGCCGCGCTTCGTCTTTCGCCTGTTCGATCTCGTCCAGCTCCTCGCGCAGCTCCAGTTGTTCCATCAGGAACGCGGTGTCGCGCACTGTATGCTGCTCGCTGGCAAGATCAAAACCGTGCAGCGAAAGCAGGTATTCTGCCCGCATCAATGGATGACGCAGCGTTTGCCATGCCTGGTTAATGGTTGCGGATTGCTGGACGGCGGCGAGTTGTTCCGCCTGGCTTCCGCTGGCGAATTTATCAGGATGATACTGACGTTGTAGATCCTGAAAACGCAGGCTCAATGCCTGGGTATCGAGTTGATAACGGGCAGGCAAGCCAAAGAGGGTGAAGTAATCCATAACATTCTCAGGGCTGAGATCCGCCGCAATGACGGCGAATCAGGTAAAACAAACCCCACGCGCAGGCGACCACGGTGGGGTTATCGGTATGCGCATCAGACGTGGAAGCTTTCGCCGCAACCACATTCATCTTTTACGTTCGGGTTGGTGAATTTAAACCCTTCGTTCAGGCCTTCTTTTACGAAGTCCAGTTGCGTACCGTCCAGAAATTGCAGGCTTTTGCCATCGACCACGACTTTCACGCCTTTGTCTTCAAACACGATGTCTTCCGGCGTCGGTTCGTCAACAAATTCCAGTACATACGCCATACCTGAACACCCAGAGGTTCTCACACCCAGACGCAGGCCAAACCCTTTACCGCGGTTAGCCAGAAAGGTATTTACTCGCGCTGCTGCACTGTCGCTCAGTGTAATCGACATAACCAAACCTCAACTCTTATTTTGCTTCACGTTTGCTTTTATAGTCCGCAATGGCGGCTTTGATCGCGTCTTCTGCCAGAATAGAACAGTGAATTTTCACCGGTGGCAGTTCAAGTTCTTCAGCAATATCGGTGTTTTTGATCGCCTGTGCTTCGTCGAGAGATTTCCCTTTCACCCATTCGGTCACCAGAGAACTGGAAGCGATAGCGGAACCGCAGCCGTAAGTTTTAAAACGCGCGTCTTCAATGATACCTTCATCGTTGACTTTAATCTGCAACTTCATCACGTCGCCACAGGCTGGTGCACCCACCATGCCGCTGCCCACGTTTTCGTCGTTGTTGTCGAAGGAACCCACGTTACGCGGATTCTCGTAATGGTCGATAACTTTTTCGCTGTAAGCCATTATAAATTCTCCTGATTCCGATACCGATTAATGATGAGCCCATTCGATGCTGTTCAGATCCACGCCCTGCTTGTACATTTCCCACAGCGGAGAAAGGTCACGCAGACGACCGATGGATTTACGAACTAACTCGATGGTGTAGTCGATCTCTTCTTCAGTAGTAAAACGACCTAAAGAGAAACGGATAGAGCTATGTGCCAACTCGTCGTTCAGCCCCAGCGCGCGCAGCACGTAGGACGGTTCGAGACTTGCCGACGTACAGGCGGAACCTGAAGAAACCGCGAGGTCTTTCAGCGCCATAATCAGCGACTCACCTTCAACGTAGTTAAAGCTGACGTTGAGAATGTTCGGCGCACCGTGTTCCAGGTCACCGTTCAGGTAAACTTCTTCGATATCTTTGATGCCGTTCCACAGACGGTTACGCAGGCCGCGCAGACGTTCCATCTCGGTCGCCATCTCTTCTTTTGCGATGCGATAGGCTTCGCCCATACCCACGATCTGGTGAACCGGCAGTGTACCGGAACGCATACCGCGCTCGTGACCGCCGCCGTGCATTTGCGCTTCAATGCGCACGCGTGGTTTACGACGCACATACAGCGCGCCAATACCTTTCGGACCGTAGATTTTGTGACCGGAGAAAGACATCAGGTCAACTTTCAACTGGCTCAGGTCGATAGGCAGTTTACCCACGCTCTGGGTTGCATCAACGTGATAGATAATGCCGCGGGCACGGCACATTTCACCGATAGCCGCAATATCCTGTACCACGCCGATTTCGTTATTCACGTGCATGATAGAAACGAGGATGGTGTCATCACGCATCGCCGCTTCGAGTTCTTTCAGATCGATAATTCCGTTACGCTGCGGCGCCAGGTAGGTGACTTCAAAACCTTCACGCTCAAGCTGACGGCAGGTGTCCAGTACCGCTTTGTGTTCGGTTTTGCTGGTGATGATGTGCTTGCCTTTTTTCTGATAAAAGTTGGCTGCACCTTTAATTGCCAGGTTGTCAGATTCGGTGGCGCCAGAGGTAAAGACGATTTCACGCGGGTCAGCACCGACCAGATCGGCAATCTGATTACGGGCGATATCTACTGCTTCTTCAGCCTGCCAGCCGAAACGGTGAGAACGGGAGGCCGGGTTACCAAAGGTTCCGTCCATCGTCATAAACTGCATCATTTTCTCGGCAACACGCGGGTCCACCGGCGTGGTTGCGGAGTAATCGAGATAAATCGGTAATTTCATTGCTCTATAAACTCCGTACATCACTCAATGCAAGGAATCAGGCTACCGGCTGGATGTACGACCGTGTTTACGAAGTGATAAACACTCCGGCCTGACTCTGAATTCTTTTTATTAAGCGCGTAACTTAACGTCGATCGCGTCTTGTGTGCGGGTACGTGGCGCGTCGTGAGTATGTTGACGACCAGACACATCCAGCACTTCCTGGTTATTGACCAGTTCGCCTAAAGTAATGTTGTTGAGAAAACCGGTGAGACGGTCGCTCAAATCACGCCACAGCGCGTGGGTCAGGCATTTATCGCCGCCCTGGCAGCCGCCTTTACCCTGACAACGGGTGGCATCTACAGATTCGTCAACGGCGCTAATCACTTCGCCAACGGCGATGCTGCTGGCATCTTTGCCCAACAGATAACCACCGCCAGGTCCACGTACGCTGGAAACCAGACCATTTTTACGCAGACGGGAAAACAGTTGTTCCAGATAAGAAAGGGAAATTCCCTGACGTTCAGAAATATCAGCCAACGGAACCGGGCCTGCTTCGGAGTTGAGCGCAACGTCCAGCATTGCGGTCACGGCATAGCGCCCTTTAGATGTCAGTCTCATGTCTTACTTCACCTCAAACTCGCCCCTGCCCGGGGTTTTTTATTGTAAAAGTGGGGGTATTGCATAGCAGGGTCAAGTCTGACATTCCCGAGTAAATTGGTCAACTATTTACTTGACTGATTTAGTCAGGTATTTAGCCTTCAGTGCCATTTTCTTATCGTGGCATTTGTACCTGTTGTCGGATGCGGCGTAAACGCCTTATCCGACCTACGGTTCCGCGCACTTGTAAGCCTGATAAGACGCGTTAAGCGTCGCATCAGGCAATGACTGTCGGATGCGGCGTAAACGCCTTATCCGACCTACGGTTCCGTGCACTTGTAAGCCTGATAAGACGCGTTAAGCGTCGCATCAGGCAATGACTGTTATTCGGCCTTATTGCCTTTATTCTGCTGCTCAATAGAAGCCAGAATCCCACGCAGGATATTCAACTCCTGACTTTCCGGGCGCGCACGCGTAAACAGACGACGCAATTTATTCATCACCTGCCCCGGATGGTTTTCACGAATAAAACCGGTTGCCAGCAACGTTTGCTCCAGATGACCGTAAAAACGTTCCAGATCATCCACCAGCGGATACGGCGTCTCTGCATGCTCAACCTGCTCGCCGTTTTCCTGGGTCGCCAGCCAGGCCATACGCACTTCATAGGCGATAACCTGTACTGCCATCGCCAGGTTCAGCGAGCTGTATTCCGGGTTCGCGGCAATCGCGACATGATAATGGCATTTCTGCAGCTCTTCATTGGTCAAGCCGACGCGCTCGCGACCAAAGACCAGCGCCACCGGCGTGTTTGCCGCTTCAGCGACGCTTTTCAAACCGCATTCGCGCGGGTCGAGCATCGGCCACGGCAGCGTACGGGAACGCGCGCTGGTGCCAACGACCAGGCTACAACCAGCCAACGCTTCGTCGAGTGTATCGACAATCTGCGCATTACCAATCACATCACTGGCTCCCGCTGCCAACGCGATCGCCTGGGAGTCAGGTTTCACCAGAGGATTAACCAGCCACAGATTGGTTAATCCCATTGTTTTCATGGCTCGGGCAACAGAACCCATATTGCCGGTGTGTGACGTCTCCACCAGCACAATTCGAATATTTTGCAGCATTGTCTTTCTTCGTCTAAAGATTATTCGCGCATCTTATCATAAAACGAAGACAGATGCCGATCTCGCTGCTATACTCTGCGCCGTTTTCCCGTTCTTTAACATCCAGTGAGAGAGACCGATGCATCCGATGCTGAACATCGCCGTGCGCGCAGCGCGCAAGGCGGGTAATTTAATTGCCAAAAACTATGAAACCCCGGACGCTGTAGAAGCGAGCCAGAAAGGCAGCAACGATTTCGTGACCAACGTAGATAAAGCTGCCGAAGCGGTGATTATCGACACGATTCGTAAATCTTACCCGCAGCACACCATCATCACCGAAGAAAGCGGTGAACTTGAAGGTACTGATCAGGATGTTCAATGGGTTATCGATCCACTGGATGGCACCACCAACTTTATCAAACGTCTGCCGCATTTCGCGGTATCTATCGCTGTTCGCATCAAAGGCCGCACCGAAGTTGCTGTGGTTTACGATCCTATGCGTAACGAACTGTTCACCGCGACTCGCGGTCAGGGCGCACAACTGAACGGCTACCGTCTGCGTGGCAGCACTGCTCGCGATCTCGACGGTACTATTCTGGCAACTGGCTTCCCGTTCAAAGCAAAACAGTACGCCACCACCTACATTAACATCGTCGGCAAACTGTTCAACGAATGTGCTGACTTCCGTCGTACTGGTTCTGCGGCACTGGATCTGGCTTATGTCGCTGCTGGTCGCGTTGACGGTTTCTTTGAAATCGGTCTGCGTCCGTGGGACTTCGCCGCAGGCGAACTGCTGGTTCGTGAAGCTGGTGGTATCGTCAGCGACTTCACTGGTGGTCATAACTATATACTGACCGGTAACATCGTTGCGGGTAACCCACGCGTAGTAAAAGCCATGCTGTCAAACATGCGTGACGAGTTAAGCGACGCACTGAAGCGTTAATTTCTCTGGCGGGTGATTTCTCTCACCCGCCCTCGCCTTTCAGGCGCTATTCCGAAATACTTTCTCGCCGCTTTACTTTCCCTCACCGCTCTCCCACCATCTTTCCCCGATTAATGGATTACAAAAAAGTCGCAAGGAAAGGTTATGGTCCTGCCAGTAAACAAGCGCGTTTTCAAGATTCTGTTTATTCTCTTTGTTGTTGCCGTCTGCGTTTATTTAGTGCCGCGCGTCGCTATCAATTTTTTCTATTATCCTGATAACAAAATTTATGGCCCTGACCCCTGGTCAGCAGAATCCGTAGAGTTTACCGCTGAAGATGGCACACGCCTGCAAGGCTGGTTTATTCCGTCATCGACTGGCCCCGCTGAAAACGCCATCGCTACGGTGATCCATGCTCATGGCAATGCCGGAAATATGTCTGCACATTGGCCACTGGTCAGTTGGTTACCCGAACGCAATTTCAACGTGTTTATGTTTGATTATCGTGGGTTTGGTAAGTCTAAAGGAACGCCTTCGCAAGCCGGATTACTGGACGATACACTGAGCGCCATCAACGTGGTGCGCCATCGCAGTGATGTAAACCCGCAGCGACTGGTACTGTTTGGTCAGAGTATTGGCGGTGCGAATATTCTTGATGTTATTGGTCAGGGCAATCGTGAGGGCATCCGCGCGGTGATCCTCGACTCCACATTTGCCTCTTACTCAACCATCGCCAACCAGATGATCCCCGGCAGTGGTTACTTACTTGATGAAAGTTACAGCGGTGAAAATTACATTGCCAGCGTCAGCCCCATTCCGCTTTTACTGATTCACGGCAAAGCCGATCACGTTATCCCCTGGCAGCACAGTGAAAAGTTATATGCTCTGGCGAAAGAGCCAAAACGGCTGATTCTGATCCCCGATGGCGAACACATTGACGCTTTTTCCGATCGTCATGGTGATGTTTATCGCGAACAAGCGGTAGATTTTATCCTCAATACGTTGAGCCCGTAGAATTAACCTTAAGATTAAAACCCGATAAAACAGCATGAAATCACCTTAAGACATGGCATTCAACTGGCCATTGCTGTTTATATCGATAAAAATTCTGTGACGCCTGCCCGCATTTCTGATAAATAGCGTTCCATTCACCATTTCCCTAAGCAAACTTTAGCTATCCTTATCAATTATGCTTATGGGAGATCAACAGATGATGTCTACACTTGCTCCACCATCTGCCCTTTCTGCTCCCCAGCGCCGCTGCCAGATCTTGTTAACGCTATTTCAGCCGGGGTTGACCGCCACCACGGCAACGTTTAGCGAGCTTAATGGTGTGGATGATGATATTGCCAGTTTTGATATCAGCGAAACAGGACGGGAGATCCTGCGCTATCATCAACTCACGCTCACTACTGGTTATGACGGTAGCTACCGGATTGAAGGTACAGTACTTAATCAACGTTTATGTTTATTTCACTGGCTACGACGCGGTTTCCGTTTATGCCCGTCATTTATCACCGGTCGTTTCGCCCCTGCCATAAAGGGAGAATTGAAGCGTCGGGGGATTGCTCGCAACTTTTACGACGATACCAACCTACAAGCTTTAGTTAATCTGTGTTCGCGACGATTGCAAAAATGCTTTGAAGCTCGTGATATTCATTTTCTATGCCTGTATCTGCAATATTGCCTGCTACAACATCATGCCGGGATCACGCCACAATTTAACCCACAGCAACGTCGATGGGCTGAATCCTGCCTTGAATTTCAGATAGCACAAGAAATTGGCCGCCACTGGCAACGCCGGGCGCGCCAGCCTGTACCACCAGATGAAGCGTTGTTTATGGCATTGCTCTTTTCCATGTTGCGGGTGCCCAATCCGCTGCAGGATACCCATCAGCGCGATCGGCAATTGCGTCAGGCTATTGTCCGTCTGGTACAACATTTTCGTGAGCTGGGAAATGTCCGTTTCTATGATGAACAGGGGTTATGCGATCAGCTTTATACTCATCTCGCTCAGGCATTACGCCGCAGTTTGTTTGCCATCGGTATTGATAACACCTTGCCAGAAGAGTTCAGCCGACTTTACCCACGCCTGGTTCGTACAACCCGCGCGGCGCTGGCCGGGTTTGAAAGTGAATACAATGTCCGTTTTTCCGATGAGGAAAGTGGTCTGGTGGCGGTGATTTTCGGCGCATGGCTGATGCAAGCAAATGAAGTTAACGAAAAACAGATTGTTTTACTGACGGACAATGACAGTGAAAGAGAAGCAAGTATTGAGCAACAATTGCGCGAAATTACGCTACTGCCGCTCAATATTAAACATATATCGGTGAAGGCCTTTTTACGAAATGGCGCACCGAGAAACGCTGTGCTGATTATTGCACCTTATACCATCCCGTTACCGCTCTTTTCGCCGCCGCTGATTCATACGAATCAGACCCTGACCGCACACCAACAGGAGCAGATCCGTAAAATGCTGGAATAATCAGCATGAGGGAACCACTTTTGGGCGCAGAAACATTGCCGGAAGCGCCACCAATGCCATCACCCAGAACACGCCGTGCCCCAGATATTGATACAAGAATCCGGCGAAGACGGTCATGATAGCGATACTGCCGCCCATCGCGACGGCAGAGTAAACCGCCTGCAAACGGATCACCTCACTACCCTGACGAGCGGCGATATAGCGCATGGCGGCCAGGTGGCACACGGTAAAAGTGCCGCAATGCAGGATCTGCACCAATATCAACCACGGTAACTCAGTGGTTGCCCCCATAATGCTCCAACGCGCCACTCCGCAAATCGCTGAGATCAACAACATATCGCGAGCGCTACAGCGACGGAAAAGTTTGTTACTCAGCGCAAAGATGAGCACTTCCGCCACCACCCCAAGTGACCACAAATAGCCCACCGCCGAAGCCGAGTAACCCGCTGCCTGCCAGTAAATGGCGCTAAAACCGTAATACGCCGCGTGCGCTCCCTGCAATAGACAAACACAAGCCAGAAAGCGCCAGTTCTGGCGAACCAGCGCCAGCCAGGCCGGCCATCCCGTGCTCTCCTGCTGGCGGCTTACCCCTTGTGGTTGAATGGTCGGGCGAATGAGAAAACCAAGTAGCATGGATGCCACGCCCAGCGTCAACATCGCGAGGATCACCCGATAATCAAACACAGTGACCAGTTTGCCCGTCAGCGCCGAACCAATGACAAATGCCACCGAGCCCCACAGCCGCACTTTGCCGTAATCAAGCGGAAACTGCTTTTGCCAGGTATTCGCCAGCGCGTCAGTCAACGGCACCAACGGTGAGAAAAAGAGGTTAAAACCGACCATTACCACCATCAGCCACGCGACATGCGCGCCAGCCCAGAAGGCGACGGCAAACAGCAGCGTCAGCAACGCCAGCACCCGCAGCGCGGAAATCAGACGAGAAGGATCGCTGACGCGGGGCGCGATTATCAAACTACCGAGAAAACGGGCAACCAGACCGGCCCCTAACAACAGACCGATGGTTTCTGGCGTTAAGCCAATCCCCTCAAGCCAGACGCTCCAGAAAGGTAGAAAAATGCCGTAGCTAAAAAAGTACGTGAAATAACCGAGCGCCAGCCAGCGCGTGGATTGCAAAACCATGAGTCCCTCCCGTCAGGAGGCGTTAGTCTGGAGTTAATCGAATGTTGTTGCAAGTTGGAAAATAAGAATATTCGAGCGAGCTTCCCGGCATGAAGCAGCAAGCACATTGTCAGCGACCTGCGCTATGCCGTTATAGCAAACCAGGATAATTAGCGAATATCTCAACGCCTGGGGCGTGGCGAGGTGCCAGAGTGTGTATTACGTTTAAATCACATCTTTTTGCAAAGGAATTGGTTATGAACACACTACGTTATTTTGATTTTGGCGCAGCCCGCCCCGTTTTGTTATTAATTGCCCGTATTGCCATCATCTTAATTTTCATTATTTTTGGTTTTCCCAAAATGATGGGCTTTGACGGTACGGTCCAATATATGGCCTCGCTGGGCGCACCAATGCCGATGCTGGCGGCAATTATTGCGGTAGTTATGGAAGTGCCTGCCGCGATATTAATCGTGCTTGGTTTTTTCACTCGTCCGCTGGCGGTGCTGTTTATTTTCTACACGCTGGGTACAGCGGTGATTGGCCATCATTACTGGGATATGACGGGGGATGCGGTCGGGCCAAATATGATTAATTTCTGGAAAAATGTCAGTATTGCAGGCGCATTCCTGCTGCTGGCGATTACCGGACCGGGGGCGATTTCTCTCGATCGGCGTTAAAAACATGCCGGATGCGGCGTGAACGCCTTATCCGGCCTACCGCTCCGGCACCCATTGTAGGCCTGTGCATCCGGCATTTTATAAATTACAGCAACTCAACCCGCAACGACATCTCTAAGGTTGTTGACTCCCCCGGTGCAAGCGCAATGAGATCTCCGCCTTCGGGACGATGATGGTCATCCGGCGCATGACTCATCGGCTCCAGGCAGAAGAAATCAAACGCATACCCTTTATCAAACGTCGGGTCCGAAACAAAGATGAAATAACACGGTGCGGGCGGCGTCGTTTCCATAGTGATGGCGTAACCCTGCTGTGGCTGCTCAATGCGTGCCTGACCATTCCATCCGGAAAAACCATTGTTCACCCACTGACGCGGCAACGGCGCGAGCTGATTGAAATCCAGCTCCAGCGGTAACTGCGCGCAAAACGCCCCCGCCAGCCACTGTTCCCGCTCCAGCCAGTAACCGCTCGCCTGCGCCTGAATCCGCGTTTGCGACGACAACGGAAAATAAGGATGCCAGCCCGTACCAAACGGCAGCGTCTCTGCACCTTCATTGGTGACAGAGAGCGTGACCGTCAGCGCATCTGCCGTTAAATGAAACGTCTGACTTACCCGATAATGATAAACGCCACCGCGATGTTCATACTCCAGACATAAACTATCATCGCTGCGCGTTACACATTGCCACTGGCCCAGCCAGCCATCGCCGTGCAGATAATGCGCGTCCCATTCAACGTTAGGATGTAGCGGATACTCACGCCCTTGCCAGACAAAGCGGTTGCCGCTCACCCGGTTAGCAAACGGCACCAGCGGAAAACAGGAGGCATCGGTTGCCACACCGTTTTTTTTACCCGGACGTAGCAACGCCGTCGTGTCGTGCCAGAAGCCTTCTATGACTCCGCCCTGGTCAGAGATATCCAGCTTTAGCGCCCCATGAAATAAGGTATAGATGGTCATCCGCTAACTCCTTAATCCGGGAAATTAATCACGACTTTCCCACATTTGCCACTTGCCATCAGCGCATACGCCTCACCCGCCTGTTCCAGTGAGAAGCGGTGGGTAATGGCGTTACGCGGCCACAGTTTCCAGTCCGTCAGATCGTGAGCGCATTTTTCCATATGGAACAGGCTGGTCACCCAGGAGCCAATAATCCGCCGTTGATGATGCATCAGATCGGCGCTGACCTCGAACTCCACTTTTCCAGTTTCCCCGATGTAAACCACGCGTCCCCAGTCGGCGGTGGATTGCAATGCCAGCAAGCGCCCCGCAGCATTACCGGAACAATCGAGCGCAACATCCGCGCCGCCGTGGGTGAGCTCGGCAATTATCTGCGGCAGACCTTCAGTGGTTGCTAAATAACCGTGATCCATCACACCTAACTGTTTCGCCATCGCCAGACGTTCCGGCAACATATCAACGCCGATGATCCGTTTCGCACCGCGACCTTTCGCCAGCATCATCGCCATCATCCCGACCGGCCCCAGACCGACCACCAGCACGTTATCGCTGCCGGAGACTTCGCCGCGCAAAATCCCTTCATACGCCGTGCCAACGCCGCAACTGATAAACGCTCCATCTTCGTAGCTCAGTGCGTCTGGCAGGAGGATCAGATCTTTTTCTTCCGCCAGCAGATATTCGGCATGACCGCCGTCACGCTGCCAGCCGTAAGCCGCTTTTCCTTTACCGGTACAGGAGATAGGAAAACCACGACGACAGTTCTGGCAAAAACCACAGCCGGAAATGTGATACACCAGCACGCGGTCACCCTCTTTAAAATGGCGACAGCCTTGCCCCATAGCCACAATCTGCCCGCACGGTTCATGACCGTTGATAAATCCCTGATACAACGGTTTATCGGGCGCCGCCGCCGTGGCGCGGTGTTGATGATAGATATAGTGGACATCGCTTCCGCAAATCCCGGAGGATTTCATTTTGATCAGTACCTGGTTAATCCCCGGCGTCGGCACCGCAACTTCCCCTAGATCAACGGTCGAATTTCCTGGTAAGTAAGCTGCCAGCATCGTTTTCATAAGTCCCTCATTAACAATACGATTAATTTTCATCCCTGCCGCACCCGCGCCAGGGGCGTTAATATTTAGCGTTTCGCTTTACTGCTTCGCTGAGTCAGCAAGATATTCGCCAGTACCGCCACCACGATGATGACGCCGCGAACCACCTGCTGGAAAAAGGAGTTAATTCCGAGCAGCACCAGACCGTTACCGATTAGCGTAATGACCAGAACGCCAAGCAGCGTACCGAACAGGGAGCCGCGACCGCCGGAAAGCGCCGTACCACCAACTACCACGGCTGCGATCACGTCAAACTCCAGACCGTTTGCCGCGCCTGCGTTACCAGAACCGAGGCGCGCCGCCAGTAAAATGCCGGTCACCGCCGCTAATAATCCTGAAAGGGTAAAAATAAGAATGCGTACTCGCCGGACGTTAATCCCGCACAACTGCGCCGCCGTGGCATTACCGCCCACAGCAAAAACCGAACGCCCGAAGGCAGTTTTACGGCTGATGAACACAAACAGCGCAAACAACACCATCATGATCAGCGCGGATACCGGCACGCCGAGAAATTGCCCACCCAGCCAGTCCAGTACCTCGTTTTCGTCAATCGGCACAGGCAGGGCGTTAGTCATAAACAGCCCCATACCGCGCAGGGCGCTCCACAACCCCAGCGTGGCCACAAAACTTGGCACGTTAAACACGCCACGTAACACCCCGGCGAGCGTTCCCATCAGCGCGCCTAACAGCAACACCAACAAACACGCCACCGCCAGAGGAACCTCAAATTGCAGTAAAAATGCCAGGCACACCGAGACAAAAGCCACCATTGGCCCAACGCTGACATCAATTTCACCGGAGATAATAATCAGCGTCATCGCCCAGGCGGCAATACCGATGGTGGCGGCATCGCGTAGCACGTTCATCTGGTTATTTAATGAGATAAAGCCTGGCGCGTTCAGGGAGAAGACCAGATATAGAATGGCTATCACCACCAGCAAACCGATCTCATTAATGTGGCGACTGACAAATTGTTTGAGCGAGACGCTCTTGCCCTGCGGCAATGGTAATGACGAAGCAGACATCTTCAGGTTCCTCGGTAAAATTCATCAGTGCACAGACAGAATGGCGGACATCAGCTCATCCACATTGACCGGCGAGTGAAACTCCTGCGAGAACGTGCCGTGCTGTAACAACAGGATGCGGTCGCACACCAGCGGCAACTCTTCCACTTCACTGGAGATAAACACCACGCTTTTTCCTTCGGCGGCCAGCTCGCGGACAATACGGTAAATCTGCTGCTTGGCTTCGATATCGACGCCGCGCGTTGGCTCGTCGAGCAACAGAATCTGGCTGGCGGCATAGACCCAACGACCGATCACCACTTTTTGCTGATTACCGCCGGAAAGCGTACCAATCGGCGTTTCGCTACTGGCAGCCTTGACTGTCATCCGTTGCATCACCTCTTCGGTCAGGCGGCGGATGGTGGACCATTGCAGCACGCCGTTAGCGCTGATTTTTTGCCGGTTGGTCAGCACTGTATTTTCGTCAACGCCCAGCCAGGGAATGATCCCCGCTTCTTTGCGATTTTCCGGGGTATAGCCGATGCCGCGTTTCAACATGTCGCCGTAATCCGGGCGCGTGATTTTCTCGCCGTTGATAACAATTTCGCCCTGCTCAAACGCTTCCAGTCCAACAATCGCTTTCAGCAATTCACTGCGCCCGGCTCCCAGCAGGCCAGCAATACCGAGCACTTCACCACGACGCAGTGAAAAATTGATCTCCGCAAGTTTTGGTCTGTGGCGTAACGCACGAACATCCAGCACGATCTGGTCAGCAATTTCCTGGGCGGCAACCGGCGCAATATCAACGTGATCGCGTCCAAGCATCAGCGACACAATATGACGGGTAGAGGTGTTTTCGAGCATCACATCGCCCGCCACCTGACCATCGCGCATGACGGTGGCGCAGGAAGCGATACGGCGGATTTCTTCCATCCGGTGGCTGACATAAATCACCGCCACGCCCAGTGCCGACATCTTTTTCACGGCGCTGATCACCAGTTCAACTTCCGCACTGGCAAGCGAACTGGTGGGTTCATCAAGAATGACCACGCGCGGCTCGCCCTTCATCACCCGCGCAATTTCCACCAGTTGCTTTTGCGCCGGACTTAGCGTCGAAACAAGTTGTTCAGGGCTAACGTCGACACCCAGCGCCTGTAAGCAACATTGGGCATCCTGCGCCATTTGCGGGTAATCAATCATGCTGTTGCGGCGTGGCCATTGACCAAGGCAGAGGTTTTCCGCCACCGTCAGCCCCTCCACCAGACTTAACTCCTGATAAACCGCGCGTACCCCCAGTTCAGCGGCACGGCGAGTCAGCGTAGCTTCGTCACCTTCCAGCCGCGTCTCGCCAATCCAGATATCGCCGCTGTCCGGGCGTTCGCTGCCGGTGAGCATTCGAATGAGGGTCGATTTGCCCGCGCCGTTTTTACCTAACAGCGCGCGAACTTCGCCTTTATTGAGCGTGAAATTAACGTTATCCAGCGCAACGACGCCGGGATAACGCTTATTTCCTGCCACCACTTTTGCTACCGGGACTGCCTCTGTTGCCGTGAACATAGGGACCTCTGCGAATCAGCTATTAGGGCAGACCATCAACATGCGTTGCCAGCCACTGCTTACCGTCTTCCGTTTTGGTATAGAGATCGATAGGCACCTGAATCACTTTTTCACCGTCGGCTTTTTTATCGATAACCTTCAATGTTTGCGCAAAAACAGCGTTACCCATTTTCTTACCGGAAATATCCACTACCGCTTTCAGCACCTGGTTGTTTTCCAGTTCCTGGGCAATTTCAGTCGTCATATCTGAACCAAAAACGGCAATTTTCCCGGCCTGATTTTGATTACGTACTGCTTTAACTGCGCCGAGTGTCGCGCCGCCCGATTCCCCCATAATGGCGTTGAGATCCGGCGTGGAGATAATCAGTTTTTCACCGACAGAAATCGCTTTATCTAAAACAGTACCTTCCTGATTCGCGACAATTTGCGCTCCGGGAACACGGGCTTTTAATACTTCTTCAAACCCTTTACGCCGCTGCACACAAACTTCAAAAGCTTCGCAATTTATGACGGCAATTTTTGGTTGTTCAATTTTGTTGGCAATAAAATAATCGGCGGCGGCATTACCCAGTTTTTTACCGAATTCCAGAGGATCGCCCACCAGATACGCCGAGACATATTTATCGACCCCTTTCTGATTAATACAGGTGTTGTAGCAAATCACTGGAATACCCGCCTCACTGGCGCGTCGAACGGTGCGGCTACTGCCATTTTCAGACACTGCCGACAAAATAATGGCATCAACATTACGCGCCACGAGGGTATCAACAAAAGTACTTTCTTTTGAAATATCCCCCTGTGCGTTGGTTTCTATTAACTGTACCTGTACTGAGGAATCTTTTGCCGCATCCTGAACACCCTGACGTACACCGGCGTAATATCCCTGAGTATCAAGATATATTGCGCCAATGGTCATTTCTTTTTCCGCAGCCCTGGCGAATAGTGCGCTACCCAAAAGCGTAGCTATTAAAATTATATTACGGGTTGCTCTCATTTTTTCAGGCATAGTGCCTCCTGTAGGGTTTTTATTTACAACGGCTTATTTTAATTATTTAGTGATGAGCGGCAGCGCATGCCGCTCAAATATTACAGTTAATAGGGTTTAGTGAACGTAGTTAAAAATAAAAGGCATCACGGTGGTGAATAATGCCGCTTTCGGCCAGGCCGGATTAATCGCCGTCAGTTCAGCGCGCACAGATTCATATTGCGCAATCTCCCCTAATCCCGCAGCCGCCAGCATCGACACCATCAGGCATTTTTCTTTATGCTGCTGTTGTAAATCGCCATACAGCGACAACAAGTCCGGTTGTGAAACAGCAAAGAAATCCGCTTCGATACTGGTTTTCGCCATCTGTTGCGCCCACTGTTTCATTTCACTGAACAGTTGCTGTGCCGTTTGTTGTTCGCCCAGCAATCGCAGTGCCATCCCTTGCCAGAAGAGATAATCGACCGGCTGATCGTTGTAATAACTGTGGATGTTAATGGTGCGATCGCCGGTCGCCGCCATTCGTAAGCAGCGCGTCGCCTCAGCTTCATCGCCCTGCGTTTTCGCGCATACTGCCTGCCAGAACCAGATGTCGTTATCAGTCTGCCCAGGTAAACGACCTTCGCTTAAATTCTCCGGATAATGCAGCGCGGCATGAAGCAGTTCGCTTGCCTGCTGCGGCTGTCTGGCATCAAGGTGTTGCCAGGCGCGTAACAACTGGTTGAGGATAAACTGGCAGGTAACTTTCCCTTCCCCGCCTTCCCACGGATGGAATTTGCGCGTGGCGAGAATGTCCGCCGCTTTGTCTGCCTGACCGGTGAGATGCCACAAATTGAGCAGTTCTGCGGTCATGTCGTCGCGTTTCAGGGCAATTTCCAGATTATTTTCCAGACGTGCCAGTCGTTTCTCCGGCGAAGATCCGGTTAACTTATCCAACAAATCGCGTTCGAAAAGCAGACGTGCATCCTGTGGCGCAAGCTGATAAGCATTATCAAGATAACGCGCGGCCAGTTCATCATCGTGCTGCTTATTCCACGCATGGATCGCCAACCCGCGCCAGCCGTCGGCAAACTCCGGCGACATCTCTACGCAACGCTGCCATAAGGCAATGGCTTTGTCGTAGCAACGCTTGTTGTAGTAGAAGCAGGCCAGTAAATGACGGGCGAACCAACACTCTTCAATGCTCTCCAGTGCCGCCACTTCCTCCAGCGTATTCGGGAAACGGACAAACTGCGGAAAGACATCAATGGCTTTTGTCACCAGTTCGCCACGATCAGCTTTCGGCAATAAGCTCGCTTGCAGATAAAGCGGCAACGTGCGTTGGCAGTCCAGTGCGTTCAGCATCTCTGCCGCCAGGGCGGGCATTCCCCAGTTAATCAACTGCCCGGCAGTCATCAGGGCGTTCACGTCGCGCCCCTGACACAGACCTCGCCACTGCGTGAAGGCAGATTCAGAACGACCATCGAACCAGTTCAACCACCACAGGGTGGCGTTCAGCGGATAATCGCGCAGCAGTTTCTCGCGCTGTAAACGCGCATTATCCTGACGGCCGCTTAATACCAGCAGCAGATTATGCAGGCAAAGCACTTCCTGATTAGTTGGGCAGGCGCGCAGGCTTTGTTGGCAAAAATCCAGCCCTGCCTCGAAGTTGCCATTACGCGCCGCCAGTCGTGCCAGACCGTAATAGCCGCCCGCTTTACTGTTGCCGCTCCAGACTGCACGCCAGAAATCCTCTTCAGCTTGTTGATATTGCCCCTGACGTTCGTAAGCACTGGCGCGAATCAAACTTGCCTGTCCGCACTGCGGGTTTTTATTCAGTGCATGTGCGCGTTTTAGCGCCTGACTGGCATATGCCACCGCTTGCGGGAAATCTGCGCGGTTATATTCCAGCATCGCCAGGGCCAGGTTGCAGCGATAATCGAGCGGATCCAACGCCACGCCGCGCAGGTAGTAATCGAACGGCGAACGGCTGGCGTGATGGTATTGCTCCAGATGCTGACCGACAAACCAGGCTTTATCTGTACTGGTAATGTCTTGTGCTGCCAGTGGCGCTTTAGCAACGTCCGGCAACGGTAGCTCTTGCGGCTGATGTTCCTGATAACTCAGTACAATATTGCCGTCAGCATCGGAAAGTTCGATAGTCAATCTGCCCGGATCAATACCGTGTAACACGCCCTGGATGGCGGTCGCTGGTGTCAGGGCTACGGCATCGTCAAGTAACACGTTGCATTTGCCGATTTCGCGGATCGCCAGACGATATCCACTCAACGGGGAGATGGCATACAGCCCCCACTCAATCCCCCGCTCGCTACGCTCTAATTTAATCACCGCGTCGCGGGAGGCGTTTTGCACCATGCCCAGAGAATGATAAGGCAGGAAATACTGCTCGAAACGCTTCTCTTCGTAAGCATCAAGCCAGGTAAAATCGGGCTGGTTGTCAGCAAAAATGCCAGTCATCAGTTCGATATACGGGCCGTTATTGTCGGTCAGGCTCTTATCCCACGCCTGACCAAATTCACTGTGTCCCCAGCTCCACTGTTTTTTACCTGGTGCAATATGGTGGTTGGCAACGTGAAGCAAACCGCCATCTTCATCGTGACACCACGCGCCAACAAAATCGTACTGTGATTTTTCGGCCATATATGATGTTGGAACGGGTACATTTTTATAACGAGAAATGTCCACTCCGGCGGAGTAGTCCACTTTGTAATAGGTTCCGGTGGCAATGGGGAAAGCTGAAACGGCCCGTTTGCCATGATCGAATACCGCAGTCACATCCGGTGGGAAAACACTCTGATGCCCTTCACCACCTTTCACCGCCGGATTGGCCCACCACAAAAAATGACGCGGCGTAGCATTGCCGTTATAGACGCGGCTGGCGATTTCCAGTGCGGCACGGTCAGGGCGCAGCGTGAAACCGGTCATCACCTGTAAACCGTGCATCGGTTCCGTTTCGCCAGCCCATACTGTCTGTGCGCCATCTTCATGTGCTTCGATGGCGAAATCAACGGGCATAAAGGTGGTCGGGCGATGGTGTTGCGGCCAGTTAAACTCAATCCCGCCCGAGATCCACGGCCCCAGCAGCCCTACCAGCGCCGGTTTTATCACCTCATTGTGATAGACAAAATCGCGCTGTTTTACTTTATCCCACGCGCGATGCACACGACCGCCCAGTTCCGGCAGGATCATCACTTTGATGTAGTCGTTTTCCAGCCATACCGCCTGCCACGATTTCAGGGTTTTCTGCTCGCTCAGCGTATCCGTCACGCCATAGGGATAAACCGCGCCGGACGATCCCTGATAAACGCGATTTTCCAGAAACATGGGATGTATATCCTGCGGCCCGGTTTCATAGGTCGGGATCTCAACGCGCTCTTGCCACACTTTTACTGGAGTCATGGTGCCCTCAATATTAACAAGACATACTGAATTAAAAGATTTGTGGCAGTGTATTGAACAATCTGGCAATGTTTTCGCGGAATAATCACGCAATTAACTAAACAAGGTTTAGTGAAGATGAGAGCCTGCATTAACAATCAACAGATCCGCCACCATAACAAATGCGTGATTCTGGAACTGCTGTACCGGCAAAAACGTGCCAATAAATCGACGCTGGCCCGACTGGCGCAAATTTCGATTCCGGCAGTCAGTAATATTTTGCAGGAGCTGGAAAACGAAAAGCGGGTGGTGAATATCGACGATGAAAGCCAGACGCGCGGGCATAGCAGCGGCACATGGCTCATTGCACCGGAGGGTGCCTGGACGCTGTGTCTGAACGTTACGCCCACCAGCATTGAGTGTCAGGTCGCTAATGCCTGTTTAAGTCCGAAAGGTGAATTTGAACGCTTTCAGATTGACGCTCCGACACCGCAGGCGCTATTGGCGGAGATCGAAAAATGCTGGCATCGCCATCGCAAACTGTGGCCAGAGCGCACTATCAATCTGGCGCTGGCAATTCACGGCCAGGTTGATCCGGTCACCGGCGTATCGCAAACCATGCCGCAAGCGCCGTGGACAGCGCCGGTTGAGGTGAAATATCTGCTGGAAGAGAAGCTCGGCATTCGGGTAATGGTCGATAATGACTGCGTGATGCTGGCGCTGGCGGAGAAATGGCAAAAAAATTCGCAGGGGCGTGATTTCTGCGTGATCAACGTTGATTACGGCATTGGCTCGTCGTTCGTGATTAACGAGCAAATTTATCGCGGCAGTTTGTATGGCAGCGGACAGATTGGTCACACCATCGTTAACCCCGATGGCGTCGCCTGCGATTGTGGACGTTACGGCTGCCTGGAAACCGTCGCCTCGTTAAGCGCATTAAAAAAGCAGGCGCGGGTATGGCTAAAATCACAGCCGGACAATACTCAACTTGATCCCGAAAAACTGACTACCGCGCAATTAATCGCTGCCTGGCAAAGTGGAGAACCGTGGGTCACCAGTTGGGTTGACCGCAGTGCTAACGCCATTGGTTTAAGTCTGTATAACTTCCTCAACATCCTCAATATTAATCAGATTTGGCTGTATGGTCGTAGCTGCGCCTTTGGCGAGAACTGGCTTAATACCATTATTCGCCAGACAGGGTTTAATCCGTTCGACCGCGATGAAGGGCCTGGCGTGAAAGCGACGCAAATTGGCTTCGGGCAATTAAGCCGCGCGCAACAGGTGCTGGGGATTGGCTATTTGTATGTTGAAGCGCAGTTACGGCAAATTTAATGCCGCGATAACGTAACAAGGCTTCCCGAAGGAAGCCTCGCGATGATCACAAACGTAAGATTGCCTGATGCGCTACGCTTATCAGGCCTACACGGATATTGCAATGTATTGAATTTGCAAAGTTTTGTAGGCCGGATAAGGCGTTCATGCCGCATCCGGCATGAACAACGAGCACATTGTCAGCAAACCACCGTTTCGCTTATGCGTAAACCGGGTAGCGAGCGCAGATGTCGAGAACTTTACCTTTGATGCGCTCGATAACCGCTTCATCATTGATGCTGTCCAGCACGTCACACATCCAGCCAGCCAGTTCTTTCGCTTCTGCTTCTTTAAAGCCGCGACGGGTAATCGCCGGAGTACCCACACGAATACCGGAGGTCACAAACGGGCTCTTCGGATCGTTCGGTACGCTGTTTTTGTTCACGGTGATGTTAGCACGGCCCAGAGCGGCGTCAGCTTCTTTACCGGTCAGGTTTTTATCAACCAGATCAACCAGGAACAGGTGGTTATCAGTACCGCCGGAAACCACTTTGTAGCCGCGCTCGAGGAACACTTCTACCATCGCTTTGGCGTTTTTCGCGACCTGCTGCTGGTAAGTTTTGAACTCCGGCTCCATCGCTTCTTTCAGCGCTACTGCTTTACCGGCGATTACGTGCATCAGCGGACCGCCCTGCCCACCCGGAAAGACTGCAGAGTTCAGTTTTTTGTACAGTTCTTCGCTACCACCTTTCGCCAGGATCAGGCCGCCGCGCGGACCCGCCAGGGTTTTGTGAGTGGTAGTAGTGACAACGTGAGCATGAGGAACCGGGTTCGGATAGACGCCAGCAGCAACCAGGCCCGCAACGTGCGCCATATCAACGAACAAGTAAGCACCGATGCTGTCAGCGATTTCACGCATTTTCGCCCAGTCAACCACGCCGGAATATGCTGAGAAGCCGCCGATGATCATTTTCGGTTTGTGTTCTTTCGCTTGTTTTTCCAGATCTGCGTAGTCGATATGACCTGTTGCATCGATACCGTAAGGAACGATGTTGTACAGTTTACCGGAGAAGTTAACCGGAGAACCGTGAGTCAGGTGACCGCCGTGTGCCAGGTTCATACCCAGAACGGTATCGCCTGGTTCCAGCAGCGCGGTGTAGACCGCAAAGTTAGCCTGGGAACCGGAGTGCGGCTGAACGTTAGCGTAGTCAGCGCCGAACAGCTCTTTCGCGCGATCAATCGCCAGTTGTTCGACGATATCAACATACTCGCAACCGCCGTAGTAACGTTTACCCGGATAACCTTCAGCATATTTGTTGGTTAGCTGAGAGCCCTGTGCTTGCATTACGCGCGGGCTGGTGTAGTTTTCGGAGGCGATCAGTTCGATGTGCTCTTCCTGACGTACTTTTTCCTGCTCCATAGCCTGCCACAGTTCGGCATCATAATCGGCAATGTTCATTTCACGCTTTAACATCCGCATCTCCTGACTCAGCTAACAATAAAATTTTTTCGCCTAATTTTGGCGGTCCTGATGGACAACGGCGAACAGTATAACCGAATCATTCTGCGATAACAGGTCTTGACAAAGGAATTTACGCAAACGATTACCTTCAAGCACGTCAAGGCTTTGGTGAATAAAGGACTTACTCCCGGAAACGGATTTCTTTTCAGGTTTGTGATGCAAATTTTTCACTTCATCACATTCCTAATGAAAAACACCAAGGAACCATTTACAGGACAGGGTTATTTTTTATAAGATGCATTTGAGATACATCAATTAAGATGCAAAAAAAGGAAGACTCTATGCTTGACGCTCAAACCATCGCTACAGTAAAAGCCACTATCCCTTTGCTGGTGGAAACAGGGCCGAAATTAACCGCCCATTTCTACGACCGTATGTTTACTCATAACCCAGAACTCAAAGACATTTTCAATATGAGTAACCAGCGTAATGGCGATCAACGTGAAGCCCTGTTTAACGCCATTGCCGCCTACGCCAGTAATATTGAAAACCTGCCTGCGCTGCTGCCAGCAGTGGAGAAAATCGCGCAGAAACACACCAGCTTCCAGATCAAACCGGAGCAGTACAACATCGTAGGCGAACACCTGCTGGCCACCCTCGACGAAATGTTCAGCCCGGGTCAGGAAGTGCTGGACGCATGGGGCAAAGCGTATGGCGTACTGGCAAATGTGTTTATCAATCGCGAAGCAGAAATTTATAACGAAAACGCCAGCAAAGCCGGTGGCTGGGAAGGTACGCGCGATTTCCGCATTGTGGCTAAAACACCACGCAGCGCATTGATCACCAGTTTCGAACTGGAACCGGTCGACGGTGGCGCAGTGGCAGAATACCGTCCGGGACAATATCTCGGCATTTGGCTGAAGCCGGAAGGTTTCCCGCATCAGGAAATTCGTCAGTACTCTTTGACCCGTAAACCGGATGGCAAAGGCTATCGTATTGCAGTGAAACGCGAAGATGGCGGACAGGTATCCAACTGGCTGCACAATCACGCTAACGTTGGCGATGTCGTTAAGCTGGTGGCTCCGGCTGGTGATTTCTTTATGGATGTAGCGAATGACACGCCAGTGACCTTAATCTCTGCGGGTGTCGGTCAGACGCCAATGCTGGCGATGCTCGACACGTTGGCAAAAACAGGCCATAGCGCCCAGGTGAACTGGTTCCATGCTGCAGAAAATGGCGATGTTCACGCCTTTGCCGATGAAGTTAAGGAACTGGGGCAATCGCTGCCGCGCTTTACCGCGCATACCTGGTATCGTCAGCCAAGTGAAGCCGATCGCGCGAAAGGTCAGTTTGATAGCGAAGGTCTGATGGATCTGAGCAAACTCGAAGGTGCGTTCAGCAATCCGACAATGCAGTTCTATCTCTGCGGCCCGGTTGGCTTCATGCAGTTTGCCGCAAAACAGTTAGTGGATCTGGGCGTGAAGCAGGAAAACATTCATTACGAATGCTTTGGCCCACATAAGGTGCTGTGATTTGATATTGCCGGATGGAGACATCCGGCAACCCCGACGCGGTTTAAATTGCCGCGTCGTCCTCTTCACCGGTACGGATACGAATGACCCGTGCCACGTCAAAGACGAAGATTTTACCGTCACCAATTTTACCGGTTTGCGCTGTGCGAATAATGGTGTCTACACAGGTATCCACAATGTCGTCGGGTACGACGATCTCAATTTTCACCTTCGGCAGAAAATCCACCATATACTCCGCGCCGCGATACAGCTCGGTATGGCCTTTCTGGCGGCCAAAACCTTTCACTTCGGTTACCGTCATACCGGTAATGCCGACTTCAGCCAGTGCTTCGCGGACATCGTCCAGCTTGAAGGGTTTAATAATCGCATCAATCTTTTTCATGCTATTCCTTGAAAAGGTCGCCTGTCTTTTGATCTGCTAAACGTAACACATTACGCCAATTCATTCCTTGAAATCGTTTGCATCCAGTTCGTGTCGGGAAAGCAGTTTATAAAATTCTGTCCGGTTGCGCCCCGCCATTCTCGCCGCGTGGGTGACATTGCCTTTGGTGATTTGCAGCAGCTTGCGCAAGTAGTTGAGTTCAAACTGATTACGCGCCTCAACAAAGGTGGGTAGCGCCGTGTTTTCTCCTTCCAGCGCCTGCTCCACCAGCGCATCACTAATCACCGGAGATGACGTCAGCGCCACGCACTGTTCAATCACATTCACCAACTGGCGCACATTGCCCGGCCAGGTGGCGGTCATCAGGCGCTTCATCGCATCGGTGGAGAACGCACGGACAAACGGTTTATGTCGCTCTGCCGCCTGACGCAATAAATGGTTTGCTAACAACGGAATATCTTCCGTGCGTTCCGCCAGTGCGGGGATCTTCAGACTAACAACGTTGAGGCGGTAATAGAGATCTTCGCGGAACTCACCTCGCGCCATCGCTTTTGGCAGGTCGCGATGAGTGGCGGAAATAATCCGCACGTCGATATCAATATCGCGGTTGCTGCCCAGCGGACGGACTTTGCGCTCCTGCAACACGCGCAGCAATTTTACCTGTAACGGCGCGGGCATATCGCCAATCTCATCGAGAAACAGCGTACCGCCTTCCGCCGCCTGGAATAAACCTTCGCGATTGCTGACGGCACCAGTAAACGCGCCGCGTGCATGACCAAACAGTTCTGACTCCAGCAACTGTTCAGGCAATGCGCCACAGTTAATGGCAATAAACGGTTTGTTGTTGCGTGGGCTGGCGTTGTGGATCGCCTGGGCGAAAATCTCTTTCCCCGTGCCGCTCTGGCCGTTAATCAGCACACTAACGTCAGACTGCGCTACCAGCCTCGCCTGTTCCAGCAAACGCAGCATCAGCGGACTGCGGGTGACAATAGCCTCGCTCCAGCGTCCGTCGGTGGCTGGCGCGGATTGCTCCAGCGCATCGTCAATTGCCTGATACAACGCGTCTTTATCGACGGGTTTGGTGAGGAAACTAAACACGCCTTGCTGTGTCGCGGAAACGGCATCGGGAATGGAACCATGCGCGGTGAGGATGATAACCGGCATCCCCGGCTGCACTTTCTGGATTTCGGCAAACAGTTGCATACCGTCCATTTCATCCATCCGCAGGTCGCTGATGACTAAATCTATTTTTTCGCGATTCAGTACCCGCAACCCTTCAGCGCCACTTTCCGCCGTGACCACGCTGTAGCCTTCGCTGGTCAGGCGCAGACCAAGTAATTTCAACAATCCGGGATCATCATCGACCAATAATAAATGCGCAGGTTTATGGCTCATCAGGGGTGACCTCATTGGTAGATGGCGCGGGCTTTTCACTCTCGTGCGTCGCGTCCGGCGCGAAATTTCCGGCAGGTTTACGGGTCGAGAGCTGACGTTCAATATCGGTCAGATTTTCCAGTTTACGGGTGGTAAGTTCCAGTTGCTGCTGTAGAACGTGATGTTGCTGGCGCAAAGCATCCAGCTCGCTATCGCTGGACTGCTGGAGTTTACTGTAGCGTTGACGCTCTTCCGCCAGTTGCAATTGTAACGCCTGACCATCGCGCCAGAGCTGATACAGCGGGCGAACCTGCGCCGGGATCTCGGTACTTAACGCGTCAATGCGCGCAACTAACTGGCGGCGCTCAAAAGGCGTAATTTTAGCGTCGGCCAGCAAAATTCCCTGTTTAAAGGTATTTTGCCAGCTACCGTCGCCATACTTGCGGGCTTCCTGACGCGATTGCGCTGGCATTAAGCGGTTGGCACAATCCATCGCCCGTAGCCAGTAAAGCGGGTTAGTTTCGGTTGATTTCCCTTGCAGCGCCCAGATGTCACTACATTCAGTAGGAAGATAATCAGCCAGTTGATAAACCGGAATTTTTTCTTCTGCTGGCGTATTAAGAGCTGGTTTATTGTAACTCTGCACACAACCCAGCAATGCCAGACAAGGCAACCCCGCCAGCCATAGCCGCCGGGGCAAAATTTGTTGAAAAATGTGTCGCATATTCACCAGACTTAGAGCCTTTCCCAGTGGGCGTAATTGTTGCAGGAAGTTTGGACATGGACAGCGCGAAGAAACCGGAGCGTACACGTAGTACGTGAGGATTTCGAGCACTGCCCGGGGCCAAACTGGCAAATAAAATAGCCTAATGGGATAGGCTCTTAGCATTATTTCGTGTTTTTTGACGCAGGCAATTCAATACGGAAACAAACGTCTTGCCCGCTCTCATCGACCAGATACAGTTCCCCTTGCATACGGCGAATACAATCCCTGGCAATGCTTAATCCCAGACCGCTGCCCTTCACCGCCCCTTTTCGCTGGTGACTTCCCTGAAAAAAGGGTTCGAAGATCATGGCGCGTTCCTCTTGCGGAATGGGCGTACCTGTATTGATGACATCAATGTAAACCCGCGCACCATGTAAGCTGCTGTGAAGGCAAATGTTACCGGATTCAGCCCCGTAGTGCACCGCATTGGAGTAAAGATTATCCAGCACGCTCATCAACAACATTGGCTCTGCCTGGCAAACTGTTGCCTGCAGATCGACGTCGGTATGCATCATTTTAGCCCGTGCAGGCAAGCTGTGAGCGGAAACTACCATCTCCACCAGTGGTGCAAGCTCGACGTTCTCCAGTGCCACCGCGCCGTCCGCCTGTTTACGGTTGTAATCAAGCAGTTGTTCGATCAGCTTTTGCAGATTGCGACTGCTGTTATCGAGAATGCTCACCACCTCTTTCTGCTCTGCCGTGAGCGGCCCAACAACCTGATCAGCAAGTAATTCAGTACCTTCGCGCATACTCGCCAGCGGCGTTTTTAATTCATGAGATAGATGTCTTAAAAACTGATGGCGTTGAGATTCCAGCCATGACAGGCGCTCGCTTAACCAGATAATTCGTTGCCCGACCGAACGTAATTCACGAGGGCCGCTGAACGAAACGCTATTCCCCAGAGAACGCCCTTCCCCCAATCGGTTGATCATCCGTTCAATATTTTTTACCGGACCGATAATCATCCGTGTGAAAAGCAGCACCATTACCAGGCTTACCAGAAACAGTACCAGCGATTGCCAGCCGAAATATTGCCCACGTTCGGCAATTTCTCGTTGCAGTTGCTGCCCACGAGAGAACACCACGGTGCGCGTGGCCTGTACCATTTCAGTATTCGCGTTGGCGAAGGCTTCCAGACGCGCAGCAGCGGCGGCATCGGGGCCGCTGTTGTTGCACTGAAGTTGGGCGAGATTGTTCAAATCCTGACGCAATGCCTGGTAGAGTTTATCGTCCGGCAGCACGCCTGCGTGGGCGTCGAGCATTTCGCTGTAACGCTTGCGCTGGCTTTGGTAGACCTTCGCCAGGGTGGGATCGTCCAACACGCAATACTGACGGTAGCTACGCTCCATCTCCAGCGCCGCGTTGGTCATCGCTTCACTGCGCCGGGCATCGATAAGCGTCGTGCGGTTGACCAGCGCCGCCTGATCGCTAAGTACATTCAGGCTTTGCCAGGCTTGCCATGCCAACACTAACAAGGGCAGCAGGATCAGCAGGAATGCCAGCGTTACCAGTTGTCGTAATGAATGGGGAAAAACGGGCCAGCGTTTCAAGGCATTACTCTCGTCAGACGCGAATAACGTGATGCTAACCGAGGGGCTGTTCAGATACAACAAAGCCGGGAATTACCCGGCTTTGTTGTGGAATAAGGCGGTGCCTAACTCGACGTTTCGCCCGATGGTTGATATAGCTACGCTGATATCAGAAGTTGGACGGCAGGCACCTTGTTGTGCGTCATTCGGTTTTTATGTAGCACGTCCCGAAGGGGCTGACATAAGTGGGTGAATGAGCCACTGTTTACTATTATGCATTAACTGTGCCAATAAACAAAATAGTTTGATAACGTACTGATTGTACGTTGTTTTGATAGGTTTATGAGTGCTTCACGATTTGACTATAAATCAGCCGTTGTGTCGCCTAAAAGAGACGGTTAAAGATAAAATTATTAGTCTTAAATAAAATCAACAGGTTAAATGTCGCCAATAAGCGACACGGTAAACCACCCATTGTCGTGATTTACAGACACAAAAAAGCTCCCGGAGTTGGGAGCATATGATAATGGTTGGTGTTTAATGCCGGATGCGGCGTAAACGCCTTATCCGGCCTGTAAAACCAATGCGTTGCGTAAAATACCCGCAGTCTTACCCCAACTGCTTACGCGCATTGCGGAAAATACGCATCCACGGGCTATCCTCACCCCAGTTTTCCGGGTGCCAGGAGTTGCTGACAGTGCGGAAAACACGTTCCGGGTGCGGCATCATGATGGTGACACGACCGCTTTCAGTCGTGACCGCCGTAATGCCGTTCGGGGAACCGTTCGGGTTAGCCGGGTAAGTTTCAGTGACTTTACCAAAGTTATCAACATAGCGCAGCGCCACCAGCCCTTTGCTTTCCAGTGCCGCCAGATGCGCAGCGTCACGCACTTCCACGCGCCCTTCACCGTGAGAAACAGCTATCGGCATCTGTGAACCTACCATCCCCTGCAACAGCAGTGACGGGCTTTGGGTCACTTCAACCAGACTGAAACGCGCTTCAAAGCGATCGGAGGTGTTACGCACAAAACGTGGCCACAGGTCACTACCAGGGATCAATTCACGCAGATTAGACATCATCTGGCAACCGTTACATACCCCCAGCGCCAGCGTTTGCGGACGATGGAAGAAGGTTGCAAACTCATCGCGCACACGGTCGTTGAACAGGATAGACTTCGCCCAACCTTCACCTGCGCCCAGCACGTCACCGTAGGAGAAACCACCGCACGCGACCAGGGCGTGGAAATCCTCCAGGCCAGTGCGTCCAGCCAGCAGGTCGCTCATATGCACGTCGATAGCATCGAAGCCCGCACGGTGGAACGCTGCCGCCATTTCAACATGCGAGTTCACACCCTGCTCACGCAGCACAGCAACTTTCGGGCGCGCGCCAGTGGCAATAAACGGTGCCGCCACATCTTCGTTGATATCGAACGACAATTTCACATTCAGACCCGGATCGGCATCGTTATATTTCGCTTGGTGTTCCTGATCGGCACACTCCGGATTGTCACGCAGACGCTGCATCTGCCAGGTGGTTTCTGCCCACCAGACACGCAACGTGGTGCGACTTTCGCTGAATACAGCCTGCCCGTTGGCCGTAATCACAAAACGGTCACCAGAAACAGCCTGACCGACATAATGGACACAATCAGCAAGTCCGTGCTGTGCCAGTACGCCTTCTACGGCTTCACGGTCTGCAGCGCGTACCTGAATCACCGCCCCCAGCTCTTCGTTAAACAACGCGGCCAGGCGATCTTCACCCAGAGTTGCGATATCTGCTTCAATGCCGCAATGACCGGCAAACGCCATTTCCGCCAGCGTCACCAACAGGCCACCGTCAGAACGATCGTGGTAGGCGAGCAGCTTACGTTGGGCGACCAGCGCCTGAATGGCGTCGTAGAAACCTTTCAGTTGAGCAACATCGCGCACATCTGCCGGTATATCGCCAAGCTGACGATATACCTGCGCCAGCGCCGTTGCGCCCAGCGCGTTATTGCCTTTGCCGAGGTCAATCAGCAGCAGTGCGTTATCTTCGGTAGAAAGCTGCGGCGTAATGGTGTGACGCACATCTTCCACACGGGCAAATGCAGAGATTACCAGCGACAGCGGGGAGGTCATTTCGCGCTCTTCATTACCTTCCTGCCAGCGGGTTTTCATCGACATAGAGTCTTTACCGACCGGGATCGTCAGGCCGAGCGCCGGACAAAGTTCTTCGCCCACCGCTTTCACTGCTTCATACAGGCCCGCATCTTCACCAGGGTGACCTGCCGCCGCCATCCAGTTGGCGGAAAGTTTGATGCGTTTAATATCGCCAATCTGCGTAGCAGCAATGTTGGTTAACGCTTCACCGACCGCCAGACGAGCAGAGGCGGCAAAATCCAGCAGCGCAACCGGCGCACGTTCACCAATTGCCATTGCTTCACCGTAGTAGCTGTCGAGGCTGGCGGTAGTAACCGCACAGTTAGCTACCGGTATTTGCCACGGACCGACCATCTGATCGCGCGCCACCATGCCGGTTACGCTACGGTCGCCAATGGTAACGAGGAAGGTTTTCTCTGCCACGGTCGGCAGATGCAGCACGCGTTTCACCGCGTCAGCAATAGTAATCCCTTCACGAACCAGCGCGTCGCCTTTCGCTTTCAGCGTTTGTACATCGCGGGTCATCTTCGGCGTTTTACCAAGCAACACGTCCAGCGGCAGATCGATCGGCTGATTATCAAAATGACTATCGTGCAGAGAAAGATGCAGTTCTTCGGTTGCTTCACCAATCACCGCATATGGCGCGCGTTCACGCTTACACAGTTCGTCAAACAACGGCAACTGATCGGCGGCAACAGCCAGCACGTAGCGTTCCTGGGATTCGTTACACCAGATTTCCAGCGGACTCATCCCCGGTTCGTCGCTAAGAATATCGCGCAATTCGAATTTACCGCCACGCCCGCCGTCACTCACCAGTTCCGGCATAGCGTTAGAAAGACCACCTGCACCAACGTCATGGATAAACAGGATTGGGTTTGCATCGCCCAACTGCCAGCAGCGGTCGATCACTTCCTGGCAACGACGTTCCATTTCGGGGTTGTCGCGCTGTACAGAAGCGAAATCGAGGTCGGCATCAGACTGACCGGAAGCCATAGAAGACGCTGCTCCGCCGCCAAGACCGATGTTCATTGCCGGACCACCGAGGACGACGAGCTTAGCACCAACGTTGATTTCGCCTTTCTGCACATGATCGGCGCGGATGTTGCCGATCCCGCCCGCCAGCATGATCGGCTTGTGATAACCACGCAGCTCTTCGCCATTGTGGCTGTTCACTTTTTCTTCATAAGTACGGAAGTAACCGTTCAGTGCCGGACGGCCAAATTCGTTGTTAAACGCCGCGCCGCCCAGCGGGCCTTCGGTCATAATGTCCAGTGCGGTAACAATACGTTCCGGTTTACCAAAATCTTCTTCCCACGGCTGTTCAAAGCCTGGAATACGCAGGTTGGAAACGGAGAATCCAACCAGGCCGGCTTTCGGCTTCGCGCCGCGTCCGGTTGCGCCTTCATCACGGATTTCACCACCGGAACCGGTCGCCGCACCCGGCCACGGAGAAATTGCCGTCGGGTGGTTGTGGGTTTCCACTTTCATCAGGATGTGAGCCGGTTCCTGATGATAATCGTAGCGCCCCGTTTCATGGTCGGCAAAATAGCGGCCTACTTCGGAACCTTCCATCACGGCGGCGTTATCTTTATATGCAGAGAGAACGTGATCTGGTGTGGTTTCGAAGGTGTTTTTAATCATCTTGAACAGCGATTTTGGCTGTTGTTCACCGTCGATAATCCAGTCGGCGTTAAAAATCTTGTGACGGCAGTGCTCAGAGTTCGCCTGGGCGAACATATAAAGCTCGATGTCGTTCGGGTTACGACCAAGCTTTGTGAAAGCGTCTTGCAGATAGTCAATCTCATCTTCTGCCAATGCCAGACCAAGACGCAGGTTAGCGTCGATCAGGGCCTGACGACCCTGTCCCAGCAAATCAACGCTGGTAACCGGAGCCGGTTGATGATGAGCAAACAACTGCTTTGCATCATCTAACGCAAAAAAGACCGTTTCCATCATGCGGTCGTGTAGTTCAGCGGTAATCTGCTGCCATTGTTCGTGAGTCAGCGTACCGGCTTCAACATAGTAAGCAACGCCACGTTCAAGACGGTTTACCTGTTGCAGCCCGCAGTTATGGGCAATATCGGTCGCTTTCGAAGACCAGGGAGAGATGGTGCCAGGACGCGGAGTCACCAGCAGTAGTTTGCCTTGCGGGGCATGGCTGGCGAGTGCCGGGCCATATTTCAGCAGGCGTTCAAGTTGCGCGTGCTCATCATCGTTTAACGGTGCATTGAGGTCAGCAAAATGGACATACTCGGCGTAAATGTTGTGAACCTGGAGCCTGGCAGCCTGAAAACGTGCCAGCAGTTTATTGATTCGGAATGCCGACAGTGCAGGCGAACCACGCAGAATTTCCATCATAAGTCTCTCGTCTTCTAAGCTTTCGGTGTACCCAAAGGGGGGAAACGGGCGTCATTATAAAGAATCTGGCGTGCTGACGAAACCGTTTGCGTGGAAATAAAATCGCCGCCGTGGATTAGCAACGCGTGCCGCCAATATCTGTAATAAGTTGCCAACTGGCGCGGGTTTACGCAAAATGCCGCTCATTTATGATGAAACCTTTCTACATTATTACGATTTTTCAGGCAGGGAAAAGCACGACGCAGAGAATTAACTAATTGAAAAAATTAAAGATTAATTATCTGTTCATCGGTATTCTGGCACTGCTTCTCGCGGTCGCTCTCTGGCCATCCATTCCCTGGTTTGGTAAAGCCGACAACCGTATCGCCGCCATACAAGCGCGGGGAGAGTTGCGCGTGAGTACTATTCACACACCTCTCACCTGGAACGAAATCAACGGCAAACCCTTCGGGCTGGATTATGAACTGGCCAAACAGTTTGCTGACTATCTTGGCGTTAAACTGAAAGTCACCGTGCGGCAGAACATCAGCCAGTTATTTGACGATCTCGATAACGGTGATGCCGATCTGCTGGCTGCAGGGCTGGTCTATAACAGCGAAAGGGTTAAAAATTATCAACCCGGCCCAACCTATTATTCCGTTTCACAACAACTGGTCTATAAAGTGGGTCAGTATCGACCACGTACGCTGGGTAATCTGACGGCGGAAAAGTTGGCCGTCGCACCTGGGCATGTTGTCATTAATGATCTGCAAAAACTGAAAGAGACTAAGTTCCCGGAATTAGGCTGGAAAGTGGACGACAGAAAAGGGTCTGCGGAGTTAATGGAAGATGTTATCGAAGGTAAGCTGGATTACACCATTGCCGATTCTGTCGCTATCAGCTTGTTCCAGCGCGTTCACCCGGAACTCGCCGTGGCGCTGGATATTACCGATGAACAACCCGTGACCTGGTTTAGTCAATTAGATAACGATAATACGCTTTCTGCTGCCCTGCTCGATTTCTTCAATGAAATGAATGAGGACGGCACACTGGCGCGTATTGAAGAGAAATATCTCGGGCATGGCAATGATTTTGATTATGTCGATACGCGCACGTTTTTACGCGCCGTTGATGCTGTTCTGCCACAGTTAAAACCGCTATTTGAGAAATACGCCGAGGAAATTGACTGGCGTTTGCTGGCAGCGATAGCTTATCAGGAATCGCACTGGGACGCGCAGGCGACTTCTCCGACTGGCGTGCGCGGCATGATGATGTTAACCAAAAATACCGCGCAAAGCCTGGGCATTACCGACCGTACTGATGCCGAACAAAGCATCAGCGGCGGCGCGCGTTACCTGCATAATATGATGAGTAAAGTGCCAGAAAGCGTGCCAGAAAATGAGCGGATCTGGTTTGCGCTCGCCGCCTATAATATGGGCTATGCACACATGCTGGATGCCCGTGCCCTGACGGCAAAAACTAAAGGTAATCCTGATAGCTGGGCCGATGTTAAACAACGTCTGCCTTTGCTTAGCCAGAAACCCTATTACAGCAAGCTGACTTACGGCTATGCACGTGGGCATGAAGCCTATGCTTATGTAGAAAATATTCGTAAGTACCAGATTAGCCTGGTGGGTTACTTGCAAGAAAAAGAAAAGCAGGCAACAGAAGCGGCGATGCAGTTGGCTCAGGATTATCCGGCGGTATCGCCAGCGGAATTGGGTAAAGAAAAATTTCCCTTTCTCTCATTTCTTTCGCAGTCGTCATCTAATTATCTGACGCACTCCCCTTCTCTACTGTTTTCCAGGAAGGGAAGTGAAGAGAAACGAAATTAATCTGTCGCGGATTGCGCTTTTTTCTGCGCTTTGATTTCCTGACGGCGCATTCGGAAAAAATCGCTGAGTAGCGCCGCGCACTCATCCGCCAGTATTCCTTCCGTAATTTCCACTCGATGATTCATGCCCGGGTGGTGAAGTACATCCATTAATGATCCGGCGGCGCCAGTTTTCGCATCACGCGCGCCAAAGACCACGCGACCAATACGGCTGTGGATCATCGCTCCGGCGCACATCACGCACGGTTCCAGCGTGACATATAATGTCGCGTCGATCAGGCGATAGTTTTGCAGCACCAGCCCTCCCTGCCGCAGCGCCATGATTTCTGCATGAGCTGTAGGATCATGGCGACCAATAGGTCGGTTCCAGCCTTCACCGATTACCCGGTTGTTATGCACCAATACCGCGCCGACCGGCACTTCCCGCTCGTCCCAGGCACGTTTCGCCAGCGTCAGCGCATGACGCATCCAGTATTCGTGACTAAATTCGACTTCAGACAAAAAGAAAACTCCGGTTATAAAAGCGCGGCGCATTATACACGGACGCTATGCGTTACTCTATTCCAGTTGCTGGAGTTCGCCGCGAGGCGTTACCCGCCAGCGATGCTGACAGAAATAGAGTAGCGGGTTGTCCTGGTTACTATCACTATAGCCACTGTAAAGTCGCAGCGGCGTGCCGATTTTGCGTTCCAGTTGCGCGACCTTTTCATGGCCGAGACAGCGCATGGTCAGCACCCAGCCGCCATAGCCGCGCTGGATCTGACTGGCGATAAGATTAACGCGTGGTAACCAGGGCGTATCGAAATAAACCGCTTCGACCAACGGCTGAGGGGAACCGGTAATCAACCAAATGTCGGCATCGGAACTTAACAGATAGCTGGTCAGACGTTCCTGCACTAGCGGAAAGACTGTAACATTGTCGCGAAACCAATGCACAAAATCGGCCTGCAACGCCTGTATACGCGCTTCGCTATGACCAAAGGTACAACCCCATAGCAGCAGGCTCATCGGCCAGCGTGCCGCTCGGCCCTTGATTAATAATGCAATGACAATGATCGGCAACAGCGGCAGAACAAGTAGCGCATTCTGCGGCTGGCGGCGCAGTAAGTAGCGCAGAAAACAGCCAAACATATCCTGTTGATGCAATGTTCCATCTAAGTCAAAAAACACCACACGACGCTCGTGAGTTGCCAAACCATACCCCTCTGGACTGATACATCCTGATTAATTTTTGCTACTACATAGCCTAACAGATAGATCATCACTTTTCCGGCATCAATCTATCGCATAATGGCTGACTGGAATTTTTAATTCATGGTAATTGACTGTGATGGAATATAATATTCGCTCGCTTGTGTCTCATATTGCCTGTTGTCGCCATTAATTCATCGCGAGGAAAGATATGAACGGCTTACTTCGTATTCGTCAGCGTTACCAGGGACTTGCCCAGAGCGATAAAAAGCTGGCGGACTATCTCCTGCTACAACCTGACACTGCCCGCCACCTTAGCTCCCAACAACTGGCCAACGAAGCCGGAGTCAGTCAGTCCAGCGTAGTGAAGTTCGCGCAAAAACTCGGCTATAAAGGTTTTCCGGCCTTAAAGCTGGCATTGAGTGAAGCTCTGGCAAGCCAACCGGAATCTCCCTCCGTACCCATTCATAACCAAATTCGTGGTGATGATCCGTTACGGCTGGTGGGCGAAAAACTGATTAAAGAAAATACTGCTGCCATGTACGCAACACTGAACGTCAATAGTGAGGAGAAGCTACATGAATGCGTAGCGATGCTTCGTTCTGCACGGCGGATTATTCTGACCGGCATTGGCGCTTCCGGCCTGGTGGCGCAGAATTTTGCCTGGAAGCTGATGAAGATTGGTTTTAATGCTGCCGCTGAGCGTGATATGCACGCGTTACTCGCTACAGTACAGGCTTCATCGCCGGACGATTTGTTATTAGCCATCTCATACACGGGCGTGCGGCGCGAGTTAAACCTGGCAGCAGATGAGATGTTACGAGTGGGCGGTAAAGTGCTGGCCATCACCGGTTTCACCCCCAATGCCCTGCAACAGCGCGCTTCTCATTGCCTGTATACCATAGCCGAAGAACAAGCGACGAACAGTGCTTCGATCTCTGCATGTCATGCTCAGGGAATGCTAACGGATTTGCTATTTATTGCACTGATACAACAAGATCTCGAGTTAGCCCCAGAACGCATTCGCCACAGCGAGGCTCTGGTGAAAAAACTGGTTTGAGTAAAGAATGCGCGTATAATGCCCGCCCGGTTTGTGTTGTTTTGAGAGTTTCCTTATGGCGCTGTTAATCACTAAAAAATGCATCAATTGTGATATGTGTGAACCTGAATGCCCGAATGAGGCGATTTCAATGGGCGATCACATCTACGAGATTAACAGCGATAAGTGTACGGAATGCGTAGGTCACTACGAGACGCCAACCTGCCAGAAAGTATGTCCGATCCCCAATACCATTGTGAAAGATCCGGAGCATGTCGAGACGGAAGAACAGTTGTGGGATAAGTTTGTGCTGATGCATCACGCGGATAAAATTTAGTATTTTGCTTCTGGAGCAGAATATTGATTATTTACTCTTGTAAAACGAAATTATTATATTTATTTTTATGTTGCCATTAATAAACACATTCATTAAATAAAACCCCATAATATCTGCGCAGACATTTAATTATCATTATTAAAGGCGCGCCCGGCGGGTTCACCCGACGCGCCTTAATTACGTTTTCTGGTGTTACAAGAACAGAGGGATCAACTGTAAAATAGCAATGACGACTTTAATGCCCTGTTTAATAAGGTATATCGACAATCCGTCATTTGTTTTTCCTTAAACAAGGAATACAGCCATTCAGATTAGCCCTTACATCTCCCCAAAACTGAACGTGCGAGTTACTGGAATCGAGTGCCGCAAGCTTTGATGACACCACTCGTTTCAATGGGGGAATTCAGTAATATAGTGTAGAACACAGCAAAATCTCCAATAACGACGCCAATTCTAATGTACTTATGAAAAAGTGGTCACGTTAATCTTCTCATCAATATTAAATTCTTCGTCCCGGCTCGCATTTTTATGCCAGAAATTGCAAGTTGCTTATACAGACCAACTAAACTGCTCCATAATCATTTCTGTTGGAATCGTGTGCTGCACAATATTAAAATAGTAAAGTACCCCCCTGCTCCTTACCTGTTCGGGGGTTTTACTTTTTAAAAAGAACGGTACTTTTTTGATATTCAGGAAGGGCTTTTAACTTTCAATGATTACCGTGGCACAAGCGTAGTGGCGTTCATCTGCCAGCGTTACATGCATATGTGCGACGCCCAACTTTTCTGCCAGTTTTAACGCCTCGCCCCACAACCGTAGTCTTGGCTTGCCGAGCTCATCGTTAAACACTTCAAATTGATTAAATGCCAGGCCATTACGGATCCCAGTACCAAACGCTTTTGCCGCCGCCTCTTTCACAGCAAAACGTTTTGCCAGAAAACGCACCGGCTGATGATGCGTTTTCCAGATCTCCCATTCATTATCGCTTAATACACGTCGTGCCAGGCGATCACCGGATCGCGCGATTACCGCTTCTATGCGAGCGATCTCCACGATATCCGTGCCTAAACCTAATATTGCCATTAGCCACGCGCTTCCAGCATCAGGCGTTTCATTTCTGCCACGGCATCTTTCAGTCCGGTCATTACTGCGCGACCAATAATGGCATGACCTATATTCAGTTCGTGCATCTCTGGGATAGCGGCAATAGCTTTCACGTTGTGATAGGTCAGACCGTGACCAGCATTAACTTTCAAACCGAGGCTTGCGGCAAAGGTCGCGGCTTTCTCGATTCGCGCCAGCTCTTGCGCCTGTTCAGCGTCCGTTTTGGCATCAGCGTAACAACCGGTGTGGATTTCGATAAATGGTGCCCCCACCTCTGCTGCAGCTTTGATCTGCTCTTCGTCAGCGTCGATAAACAGAGAAACCTGAATCCCGGCATCTGCCAGACGTCTGCAGGCATCGCGCATTTTGTCACGCTGACCCGCGACGTCCAGGCCGCCTTCGGTTGTCACTTCCTGACGCTTTTCCGGCACCAGACAGCAGAAATGCGGCTTCGTCTCAACGGCAATCGCCAGCATCTCTTCAGTTACCGCCATCTCCAGATTCATGCGGGTATCTAGCGTCTGACGGAGGATGCGCACGTCACGGTCTGTAATGTGGCGGCGATCTTCACGTAAATGCACGGTAATGCCGTCCGCCCCCGCCTGTTCGGCAATAAATGCGGCCTGAACCGGGTCCGGATAAGCAGTACCGCGTGCATTGCGCAGCGTTGCGATATGGTCAATGTTGACGCCCAACAGTAATTCAGCCATGACAATCCTCATCAGTCATTAAATGTTTTCACTGTCCGCTTAGGTATAAACTGCCGGAACAGTTCCCTGCTTTTTAAAGGTTTACCGCCAAGATAAGGCTTAAGGGCCATACGGGTAAAGCGTTTCGCGGCGCGCAATGTGTCTGCGTCAGGAAATTCCCGCGCATGTAACGCTTTCAACTGCCGTCCGGTAAAGGTTTTATTGTCGATAACCACACTGGCGATAAATCCTTTTTCTTCGCGGTAACGATACGTCATGTTGTCATCCACCGGCTCACCGCTACCTGCGCAATGGGTAAAATTGACGCCATAACCCAGATGCCCAAGGAGCGCCAGTTCAAAACGACGCAACGCCGGTTCTGGCGTACCTGTGATCCCTGCCAGTGCCTGGATACAATGCAAATAATCGAAAAAAAGTTCCGAAAAGCGTGTTTCGTATTCCAGTACGCGGGAGAGGAGTTCGTTGATGTAAAGCCCGCTGTAAAGCGTGATACCGCTTAGCGGCAGTGCCAGCGAGACGGCTTCAGCACTGCGCAGCGTTTTGACTTCACCGCGCCCGCCAAAACGAAGCAAGAGGGGGGTGAAAGGCTGCAATGCGCCTTTCAGGGTAGAACGTTTTGAACGTGCGCCTTTAGCAACCAGACGCACGCGTCCCGATTCCTCCGTGAAGACGTCCAGCATCAGGCTGGTTTCGCTCCAGGGACGACTATGCAGTACGAATGCGCGCTGCCAGCCTTCCATCGGTGTAACTCTTAGAGATCGTCAACGTAACCGAGACTACGCAGTGCGCGTTCATCGTCGGCCCAACCAGATTTCACTTTCACCCATAGCTCAAGGTGGACAGGCGCTTCGAACATTTCTTGCATGTCTTTACGCGCTTCAATACCGATGGTTTTGATCTTGGCCCCTTTGTTGCCAATTACCATCTTCTTCTGCCCTTCACGCTCAACGAGAATCAAACCGTTGATGTCATAACCACCGCGCTCATTGGTGACAAAACGTTCGATCTCCACGGTTACAGAGTACGGCAGTTCTGCACCGAGGAAACGCATCAGCTTTTCACGAATGATTTCAGAGGCCATAAACCGCTGCGAACGATCGGTAATGTAATCTTCCGGGAAGTGATGCGTCGCTTCTGGAAGGTGTTTGCGTACAATTGCCGCGATAGTGTCGACGTTTAGCCCAGTTTCGGCTGAGATTGGCACGATATCGAGGAAATTCATTTGGCTTGCCAGAAACTGTAAGTGCGGCAGTAGATCGGCTTTCTCCTGCACGTTGTCTACTTTGTTCACCGCGAGAATCACCGGCGCTTTACCGTCACGCAGCTTGTTGAGCACCATTTCATCGTCCGGCGTCCAACGGGTGCCTTCAACGACAAAAATAACCAGCTCAACGTCGCCAATGGAGCTGCTTGCCGCTTTGTTCATCAAGCGGTTAATGGCACGCTTCTCTTCCATATGCAGGCCCGGGGTATCAACGTAGATCGCCTGATACGCACCTTCAGTATGGATACCCACAATACGGTGACGTGTAGTCTGCGCCTTGCGGGAGGTGATGGAGATTTTCTGCCCTAATAGTTTATTCAACAATGTGGATTTGCCAACATTCGGACGTCCGACGATGGCAATAAATCCGCAGTAACTTTTATCGATGCTCATTCCAGCTCCAGTTTTTTCAACGCCTGTTCGGCGGCAGCCTGTTCAGCCTTACGACGGCTTGAACCTGTGCCAACCACCGGTTCGCTCAGGCCGCTAACCTGGCAGTGGATCGTAAATTCCTGATCGTGCGCTTCGCCACGTACCTGGACCACCAGATAAGTTGGCAGAGGCAGATGGCGCCCCTGCAAATATTCCTGCAAGCGCGTTTTCGGATCTTTTTGTTTATCGCCCGGACTAATTTCGTCCAGACGAGTTTGATACCAGTTAAGGATTAATTTCTCGACAGTCTGAATATCGCTGTCGAGGAATACGCCGCCAATTAATGCTTCAACGGTGTCAGCAAGAATTGACTCGCGACGAAATCCACCGCTTTTAAGTTCACCCGGCCCTAAACGCAAGCACTCGCCTAACTCAAATTCACGAGCCAGTTCTGCCAGCGTATTACCGCGTACCAGCGTGGCGCGCATCCGGCTCATATCCCCTTCATCCACTCGCGGGAAACGGTGATACAACGCATTAGCGATAACGTAGCTTAGAATAGAGTCGCCTAAAAATTCCAGACGCTCGTTATGTTTACTGCTGGCACTGCGGTGAGTTAATGCCTGCTGCAGCAGTTCCTGATGATTAAAAGTGTAGCCCAGCTTCCGTTGAAGCCGATTAATTACGATGGGGTTCATGCGATACCAATAAATAAATGCGTCAACAATTCAGCACACGAAACAGACCTGATATGCAGGGTTCTGCTAACAGCTTTTCAGCAGTTTCAGTTGACCTGTATATGGGGACCAACGCTGTTTCGTGTGCCGTGGCGACCAGAAGGCGCCAACCTGAAACTTCGGGGGAATATTCTATACACAACGACAAGGGATGTCGTTAGCCACGGGAGATTTATCTCATAAATAATTCACGTTGCCACCATAACAGTGACAACGTGAACGGATAACGACAATTAGTGAATGCCGCCGATGCGACTTAAACGAACGCCAGTTGGCCATTCGCCTTCCTGTTTATCGAAACTCATCCAGATAGCCGTCGCCCGACCCACCAGGTTAGCTTCTGGCACAAAACCCCAGTAACGACTGTCCGCGCTGTTATCGCGGTTGTCACCCATCATGAAGTATTGGCCCGGCGGGACAATCCAGGTTGCCAGTTGTTGCCCTGGCTGCTGGTAATACATCCCTACCTGGTCCTGAGCGATAGGTACTGTCAGGATGCGGTGTGTAACATCACCCAGTGTCTCTTTACGTTCAGAAAGACGAATACCGTTTTCTTTAGTTTCGTTTTTCGGCACTTCAAAGAATCCGCTGGTCGCTTCCCCACCATTACGACGAGAGAAGGTTTGAACAAAATCGCTCGGCTCCACGTTGGAATACGTTACCGGTAGCGCGTTTTCACACGCCTGACCGGAACTGCATCCAGGTTGAATAGTCAGCTCTTTCGCAACCGGATCGTAAGTGACTTTATCGCCCGGTAAGCCAACCGCACGCTTGATGTAATCAAGCTTTGGATCTTCCGGGTATTTAAAGACCACAATATCACCACGTTTCGGATGGCCGGTTTCGATCAGCGTTTTCTGGTAGATAGGATCTTTAATACCGTAGGCAAATTTCTCCACCAGAATGAAGTCACCGATTAACAGAGTCGGCATCATCGAACCTGACGGGATCTGGAACGGTTCATAAATAAATGAACGCACAATTAACACAAGTGCCAGCACCGGAAATACAGAAGCACCGGTTTCCAGCCAACCTGGTTTTGGCGCAACTTTTTTCAGCGTAGCTTTATCCAGTGAGTCTCCAGCAGCCGCCTGCGCTGCTGCCTGACGTTCCCGCCGTTTAGGTGCGAAAAAGAATTTATCCACGCACCATAAAATGCCCGTCACCAGTGTGGCAATCACCAGAATCAGGGCAAACATATTCGCCATGCCAACTCCTAAAGATTATTTGTTGTCTTTGCCGACATGCAGAATGGCGAGGAACGCTTCCTGCGGCAGCTCGACGTTACCGATCTGCTTCATGCGTTTCTTACCTTCTTTCTGCTTCTGCAGCAGCTTTTTCTTACGGCTGATATCGCCGCCATAACATTTGGCCAGTACGTTTTTACGAAGCTGCTTCACGGTGGAACGCGCGATAATGTGCGTACCAATCGCTGCCTGAATGGCAATATCAAACTGCTGGCGTGGGATTAGATCTTTCATCTTCTCCACCAGCTCGCGACCACGGTTTTGCGAATTATCACGGTGGGTGATCAACGCCAGCGCATCGACACGTTCACCGTTGATTAAAACGTCAACACGCACCATGTCGGAAGCCTGGAAGCGTTTGAAGTTGTAATCCAGAGACGCATAACCACGCGAGGTAGATTTCAGGCGATCGAAGAAGTCGAGCACCACTTCCGCCATCGGGATCTCGTACGTCAGCGCCACCTGATTACCGTGGTAAACCATATTGGTCTGTACACCACGTTTTTCTACGCACAGCGTAATAACGTTACCGAGATATGCCTGCGGCAGCAGCATGTGACATTCCGCGATCGGCTCACGCAGTTCGTAGATGTTATTCACTGCTGGCAGCTTAGACGGGCTGTCGACGTAGATAACTTCTTTCCCCGTAGTTTCTACTTCATACACTACTGTCGGTGCCGTGGTAATCAGGTCAAGATCGTATTCACGTTCCAGACGTTCCTGAATGATCTCCATATGCAGCAGGCCGAGGAAGCCGCAGCGGAAGCCAAAGCCCAGCGCTGTAGAACTTTCCGGCTCGTAGAACAGAGAGGCATCGTTCAGACTCAATTTGCCCAGCGCGTCGCGGAAGGCTTCATAGTCGTCGGAACTTACCGGGAACAGACCGGCATAAACCTGAGGTTTAACTTTCTTAAAGCCTGGCAGCGCTTTTTCTGCCGGATTACGCGCCAGCGTTAAGGTATCGCCTACTGGTGCGCCGTGAATATCTTTAATCGCACAAACCAACCAACCTACTTCACCACATTTCAGTTCAGTACGATCAACTTGCTTCGGCGTGAAAATACCCAGGCGGTCGGCGTTATAAGTCTGCCCGGTACTCATGACTTTCACTTTATCACCCTTACGCAGGGTGCCGTTTTTAATACGGATAAGTGAAACAACGCCCAGGTAGTTGTCGAACCAGGAGTCGATAATCAGTGCCTGCAATGGGCCTTCTGGATCTCCCTCCGGCGGCGGAATGTCACGCACCAGACGTTCCAGTACATCCTGCACACCAACACCTGTTTTTGCCGAGCAACGCACTGCGTCGGTAGCGTCGATGCCGACGATATCTTCGATTTCTTCCGCAACGCGTTCAGGATCGGCTGCTGGTAAGTCAATTTTGTTAAGTACCGGCACCACCTCGAGGTCCATTTCCATCGCGGTGTAGCAGTTTGCCAGGGTTTGCGCTTCTACGCCCTGCCCTGCATCGACCACTAACAATGCACCTTCACAAGCAGCCAGCGAACGGGATACTTCATAGGAGAAGTCCACGTGACCCGGGGTGTCGATAAAGTTAAGTTGATAGGTTTCGCCATCGGACGCTTTATAGTCCAGCGTCACGCTCTGCGCTTTGATAGTAATACCACGCTCACGCTCAAGATCCATGGAATCGAGAACCTGCGCCTCCATTTCACGGTCAGACAGGCCACCGCAGATCTGGATAATACGGTCAGACAGCGTCGATTTACCGTGGTCAATGTGAGCTATGATCGAAAAGTTACGTATATTCTTCATAAAGTATGATTATTGTGCCTTAATGCCCGGTTAACCAGGCTTTTAGAAGTCGCTGTTCTGAGCTTAACGTCTGTATTAATAGAAACGCCGCATTCTACACTACAACATTGAGGCGAGGAAATGTTCATACCGTATGGATTGTGGTATCTGGAAACGTCCTCGCATTTGTTATGCAAAATACAATAAAGCCAGTGAAATCACTGGCTCGCGTCTTCCGAAGATGCTTCATATCGCACAAGGCCAGGCGGCAATGCCACACTTAAGATGATCGGTTGCCATTCTATTCGGGCGGCAAACTTACGTGAGTATCCTCGCGCAATAAGGAATCCACCAACGCCGCCGAGGATTGCTCCGCATAATGCTGCAATATCTGAAGCAAAGAGTAGCTGAAATAACGAAGCGACAAGGAATAATCCCACCAGCGGCGACATATAAACCAATAATGCGGAGCTAAGCAGGCTGCTTTCAGCGATTCCCAATTCAACTTTCTGCCCCGGCACTAACGGTTCATCACAGGATACGACGATGGTATGTGTGGTTTGCGGGCCTAGTTTATTCAACACGCGACTGCCGCAACCTGCGCGGGAAGCGCAACTGCTGCATGAAGCTTTAACATCGCAACTGACCAGCGCCTGCCCGTTTTGCCAGGAGACGACCGTAGCCCACTCTTTGATCATTCCGCTGCCCCAAACTTAATATTCTCGGCAATTCGTTTCGCCGTTTGCGGTGGCAGTTCACCAACAATGGTGATTTCCGCGTTGTCGCGTATGCTGGTGCTGACTGTTCGGCGTCCGGTTCGCAACATCTGATCGGTACTGGATGGCGTAGCGCGGTTAACGTTTACCGAGAAGCTGAACAACCCGTCGGAATAGAGACGTGATTCGATGGGCATGTTATCCATCGTCGGTAACGGACGTCGACTGCTGGAAACTTCGCTAAAGCCCTGTGGCAACCAGGTTGGAGCCCAGTTAAATTTGGCTTTCTCACCAACAGGTACAGAAAGCAGAGGCGGCAAGTTTGCCTTCGCCAGTGTCTGCATACTGTTGCTGATATCCTGATTAACGTTGAAAGCGATCACGCGGAATTGCTCCAGTGTCTCACCATCGCGATCAAGGAGATCAACCCGCATCGGTAATTTCGATTCGGTGTCCATCCACACGATGTAGCTGTAGCGTGTGCCATCACGGGCTACCACGCGGATTACCTCACATAAGCGGTCAGCAATACGGGTGCGCCCCACAGAGATAAAGTCGTAGTAAGGAGAAAGGCGTTTGAAATCGGTATAGATGAGCGATGGCAGAGAATCAACAATGTAATCGCCATTAAGAGTGAACGGTTCAAGACCCGGTTCAAAGTAGCTGATTTCATTGCCGCGCTGTACCACTTCCCGGCGCGGGCCATCCATTTGCAACAACTGTGCAAGAGGACGGTTATCGAGGCGTGCATGTCGATAACGCAGAGACTCAACACCTTGTTTATTGATGCTGATGAATGACAGCTCGTAATTCAGTGACTGGCTAGCCAGGTTCATCTGCTGTAATAACGCCCCGGACGCGGGAGTGGCCGAGGCGTTAGCAGAGAATAACAGGCTACCTGTCACTAATGACATGGCAAACCAAAGTTGCTTCATTACTGCGATTGCGTTCCTAAAGTTTGAATTCCTGGCACCTGTACAGCGGCTTGCTGTGTCTGTGCCTGCTCAAACTGAAGCTGTTCGGAGTGGAGTCGACGTTGCAATTCGTAATCCTGCAACATGGCATTAATGCGACGACGCTGCTCCTGTACCTGCTGCTGTTGACCATTGTTCGCGGTCGCTTCAGAAGGTACTCCCAGGCTTACCGGACTGGCTTTACCCATCATCGGCAGAGTATTAAATACCGGTGTTTCGGGCTGCTGGGACGTTTCAGATTGTCCATTATAGTGCTGGACGCCAACGATAACTGCAAGCGATACGCATGCCGCTACACCCATTTGGGTGAGCTGTGCCGCCCACGGACGAACTTTCTGCCAGAATGGCATTTTCTGCCATTGATGCGGCGCAGGCTGAGCCTCTGGGATCAATATCGTCGGTTGGCGAACGGGCTCTTCTTCAATGGCGGCCATCACGCGTGAAGAGATATCGAAATGGAGTACCTCGGGAGTATCACCCCGCATAGAGTCACGGATTAAGTGATAATTTTCCCAGGTTTTCTGCATCTCCGGGTTGTGAGCCAGTTCGTTAAGCAGCTCACTATCCAGCGTTTCGCCATCCATTAAAGCGGAAAGTTGTTCTTTCTGCATGCCTAATACCCTTATCCAGTATCCCGCTATCGTCAACGCCTGATAAGCGGTTGAACTTTATTATCAATAGCTTCCCTCGCTCGGAAGATACGTGAACGCACCGTACCCACCGGACAATCCATGATAGCGGCTATCTCTTCATAGCTCAGACCATCCAGCTCCCGCAAGGTTATTGCCATGCGTAAATCTTCCGGGAGGGACTCAATAGTTCGGAAAACTATCTGTCTCAGTTCTTCTGACAACATTAAGTTCTCAGGGTTCGAAATTTCTTTCAGCGCGCCGCCACTTTCGAAGTTTTCTGCTTCAATGGCATCCACATCGCTGGAAGGTGGACGACGCCCCTGAGCAACCAGGTAATTTTTTGCCGTATTTACAGCAATCCGATACAGCCATGTATAAAAAGCACTATCTCCCCGGAACGAATCCAGCGCACGATAGGCTTTAATAAAAGCTTCTTGTACCACATCGGGAACATCACCCGACGGCACATAGCGGGAAACCAGACTCGCCACTTTATGCTGATAGCGCACTACCAGTAAGTTAAAAGCTTTCTGATCTCCCTTCTGGACCCGTTCAACCAGGACCTGGTCCGTTAACTGCTCGCTCATCCGAGGTAAAGTCTCCCCAAACCAAATTTCCACGCGCTGTCGAAACGCCACTCCATTAGCTGCAATTTGAGCAAGCAAAAGATTAGAGTGTCTCGTTTTTGTAAAGTTCCGTAACGCATCTGTTTTTGTTTGTCATGCTGTAGACGGATCATTATCTATCATTATAAGTCTACAGAATCTGAATAACGCATTATCTGTGCAGAAATGCCCATTTAACTGCCTGAAGAGTAACCCAACGGCTTTTTTATTTCACCACCTAATCCTCCGTCGACGAGCAACTTCCCTTTTTTCCGCCTCCCAGAAACAATATGTTTAGCCATTGTAACAAACATTAAAATAGCAGGTGTTTAATTGTACAACATGATGCTATGCTGACCGGACTGTGTTTAGTAAATTAAACAACAAAAATGAATACTTTCCCTGAATATTCTTGTGATGTGTTGATTATCGGTAGTGGCGCTGCCGGGCTTTCACTGGCACTACGTCTGGCAGATAAGCATCATGTCATCGTTCTTAGCAAAGGCTCTGTTACTGAAGGCTCGACGTTTTACGCCCAGGGCGGAATTGCTGCCGTGTTTGATGAAACTGACAGTATCGATTCACATGTGGAAGATACGTTGGTTGCCGGTGCCGGAATTTGCGATAGCCATGCGGTTAAGTTTGTTGCCAGCAATGCGCGTTCCTGTGTGCAATGGTTGATCGATCAAGGGGTATTGTTTGATACCCAGGTGCAACCAAATGGGGAAGAAAGTTACCATCTGACCCGTGAAGGCGGTCATAGCCACCGCCGTATTCTTCATGCCGCCGACGCCACTGGTAAAGAAGTAGAAACTACGCTGGTGAGCAAGGCGCAGAGTCATCCGAATATTCGTGTACTGGAACGCAGCAACGCAGTCGATCTGATTATTTCCGACAAAATTGGTCTGCCGGGGACGCGACGAGTGGTCGGAGCATGGGTGTGGAATCGCAATAAAGAAGCGGTAGAAACCTGTCATGCGAAAGCTGTGGTGCTGGCAACTGGCGGCGCATCGAAGGTTTATCAGTACACCACCAATCCGGATATTTCCTCTGGTGATGGTATTGCCATGGCCTGGCGCGCCGGTTGCCGGGTTGCTAATCTCGAATTTAATCAGTTCCACCCAACGGCGCTGTATCATCCACAGGCGCGGAACTTCCTGTTAACGGAAGCTTTACGTGGCGAAGGCGCTTATTTGAAGCGCCCGGACGGCACACGCTTTATGCCCGATTTTGATGAGCGTGGTGAACTGGCTCCGCGCGATATTGTTGCCCGCGCTATTGACTATGAAATGAAACGCCTCGGCGCGGATTGTATGTTCCTGGATATTAGTCATAAGCCTGCGGATTTTATTTGTCAGCATTTCCCGATGATTTATGAAAAGTTGCAGGGTCTGGGTATTGATCTCACTAAAGAGCCTGTGCCGATAGTACCTGCTGCGCACTATACTTGCGGCGGTGTAATGGTGGATGACTATGGGCGTACTGATGTTGATGGGCTGTATGCGATTGGCGAAGTGAGCTACACCGGATTACATGGCGCTAACCGAATGGCCTCTAACTCATTGCTGGAATGTCTGGTCTACGGCTGGTCGGCGGCGGAAGACATTGAAAGACGGATGCCTTATGCACGTGGCGTCAACCGCTTGCCGTCATGGGATGAAAGCCGCGTTGAGGATCCTGACGAGCTGGTGGTGCTCCAACATAACTGGCATGAGCTGCGTCTGTTTATGTGGGATTACGTCGGTATTGTGCGCACAACAAAGCGCCTGGAGCGTGCCCTGCGACGGATCAATATGTTGCAGCAGGAAATAGACGAATATTATGCCCACTTTCGGGTGTCGAATAATTTACTGGAACTGCGTAATCTGGTGCAGGTTGCCGAGTTAATTGTTCGCTGCGCGATGATGCGCAAGGAGAGCCGGGGCTTGCATTACACGCTGGACTACCCGGAGTTGCTCACGCATTCCGGTCCGTCGATTCTCTCACCTGGCCATCATTACATAAACAAATAAAAAGCCTGGGTCAGCGCCGTATACGCTTCAGAATAGTTCTGGTCTGGCCCACGAATCACTAACCGATCGCTAAAGTATTCCCCCGCCAGTGGGGAGAATGCCAGTAGCACCCGATGCGGTAATCGAGCCTCGTTTTCCGCCACGTCCGTCCGTAAACGTAAATGCCATCCCATGGTTAATGCCAGTTCAGTAAAACCATTACCGATCTGCTCCGGCAGCACCACGCAGAAAAAGCCCTCTTCGGTAATGCATTCTGCCGCACAAGTGAGCAACGTCTGGTGATCCAACGTAGTGGTATAGCGCGCCTGTTCCCGTTGCGGCGTCGCGCACTCAACCCCCTGCTGATAATACGGCGGGTTACTGATAATTAAGTCAAAACGCGCGGCCTGCTGGGTTATCCACTGCTGAATATCCGCCGTATGGATATTAATCCGCTCTGCCCACGGGGACTGCGCGATATTTTCCTGCGCCTGAGCCGCTGCCTCACTTTCCAGTTCAACTGCATCAATCATCACGCTGTCATCAGTTCGTTGCGCCAGCATTAGCGCCAGTAGCCCGCTACCACTGCCGATATCAAGGCAACGTTTTACCCCTGCCACAGGAGCCCATGCGCCCAGTAAAATTCCATCCGTTCCCACTTTCATCGCACAGCGATCGTGCGCGACAAAAAACTGTTTAAAAGTAAATCCATTACGACGAAGCACGGATGTAGACTGTGACATGAAAATAAAACCTTGCTGTAAAAACGGCGATAGCACCGGGTAAGAACAATACCTGAGAAGCGATATCCATACAAACAGATGAAGATTGCAGCCGTAACGTCTATAATCAGCGCCCCACACAGAGGTAGAACATGACTGTAACGACTTTTTCCGAACTTGAACTCGACGAAAGCCTGCTGGAAGCCCTCCAGGATAAAGGTTTCACTCGCCCGACCGCCATTCAGGCTGCCGCCATTCCGCCTGCGCTCGATGGCCGTGATGTACTCGGTTCTGCGCCGACAGGCACCGGTAAAACGGCGGCGTATCTGCTGCCAGCGTTGCAGCACCTGCTCGATTTCCCGCGTAAGAAATCCGGTCCACCGCGTATTTTGATCCTCACCCCAACTCGCGAACTGGCGATGCAGGTGGCCGATCATGCCCGTGAACTGGCGAAACATACACATCTGGATATTGCCACCATCACCGGCGGCGTGGCCTATATGAACCACGCGGAAGTGTTCAGCGAAAACCAGGACATCGTGGTCGCCACGACCGGACGTCTGCTGCAATACATAAAAGAAGAGAACTTCGATTGCCGCGCGGTTGAAACACTGATCCTTGACGAAGCAGACCGTATGCTGGATATGGGCTTCGCCCAGGATATCGAACATATTGCTGGCGAAACTCGCTGGCGTAAGCAAACCCTGCTCTTCTCAGCTACGCTGGAAGGCGATGCCATTCAGGATTTTGCCGAACGTCTGCTGGAGGATCCGGTGGAAGTTTCTGCTAATCCATCCACCCGTGAGCGCAAAAAGATTCATCAGTGGTATTACCGTGCCGATGACCTTGAGCATAAAACTGCGTTGCTGGTACATCTGTTAAAACAGCCGGAAGCGACTCGCTCAATCGTATTTGTGCGCAAGCGTGAGCGTGTGCATGAACTGGCAAACTGGTTGCGCGAAGCAGGCATCAACAACTGCTATCTCGAAGGTGAGATGGTACAAGGCAAGCGTAATGAAGCAATTAAGCGTCTGACTGAAGGTCGCGTAAACGTGCTGGTTGCCACCGACGTTGCCGCACGTGGTATCGACATTCCGGATGTCAGCCACGTCTTTAACTTCGATATGCCGCGCAGTGGCGATACCTATTTGCACCGAATCGGGCGTACCGCTCGCGCCGGTCGTAAAGGGATCGCGATTTCACTGGTTGAAGCCCATGACCATCTGCTGCTGGGCAAAGTTAGTCGTTATATTGAAGAGCCGATTAAAGCTCGCGTTATTGATGAGTTACGCCCGAAAACGCGTGCGCCAAGCGAGAAACAGACGGGTAAACCATCGAAGAAAGTCCTGGCAAAACGCGCCGAGAAGAAAAAGGCTAAAGAGAAAGAGAAGCCACGGGTGAAAAAACGCCACCGCGATACCAAAAATATTGGTAAGCGCCGCAAACCAAGCGGAACAGGCGTGCCGCCGCAAACGACAGAAGAGTAAAAATAATGCCGGGTTTTATCCCGGCATTATTTTTGTCTATAGATAACCACCAGCCTGACTGATGGTTATCTATAGACAAAAAGCGGAAGAGGTCACCCTCTTCCGCTTCTGTAATATCTTGCTACTTAAGCCTTACAGGCTTTCAGTAAAGGTACGAGCGATAACGTCGCGCTGCTGTTCCGGAGTCAGAGAGTTGAAGCGAACTGCATAACCGGATACACGGATAGTCAACTGCGGATATTTTTCCGGATGCTTAACAGCATCTTCCAGAGTTTCGCGACGCAGAACGTTTACGTTCAGGTGCTGACCACCTTCCACGCGAACTTCTGGTTTAACTTCTACTGGAACTTCACGGTATTCAATATCACCCAGTTTGCTTACTGCAACCACTTCATCTTCTGCAAAACCTGCTTTCGCAACGATGCAACGCGCTTCGCCTTTTTCGCTGTCCAGCAGCCAGAAAGAGTTCAGCAGATCGTCATTAGCGGCTTTAGTAATCTGGATACCTGTAATCATGTGATGCCTCCCCGGCAAAATTATTTGATTTGTCAGCCTGTCGCGGCCAATTGGTAAAACCATTGTTGCTTGAGTGTATATATACTCCTCAAACACCCTTGATTCTTTGATTTAAATCAATAAAAACCACACAGTAAGCGTGGTCGCAAATAGATTTTATTGTTTTACATCAACTTATGCGGGTGTGAAATTTTACCAATTTACATTTTTTTGCACTCGATTGTGTCTAAAAAACGAGCTTGATTTTGTTCTGTAGAAAGAAGCAGTTAAGCTAGGTGGATTGAAGATCCGCAGGAGAGCGAGATGGCTAACGAATTAACCTGGCATGACGTGCTGGCTGAAGAGAAGCAGCAACCCTATTTTCTTAATACCCTTCAGACCGTCGCCAGTGAGCGGCAGTCTGGCATCACTATCTATCCGCCACAAAAAGATGTCTTTAATGCCTTCCGTTTTACTGAGTTGAGCGATGTCAAAGTTGTGATTCTCGGCCAGGATCCTTACCACGGACCTGGACAGGCACATGGTCTGGCATTTTCTGTTCGTCCCGGTATTGCGACACCGCCGTCACTGCTGAATATGTATAAAGAGCTGGAAAATACCATCCCAGGCTTTACCCGCCCGACGCATGGTTACCTGGAAAGCTGGGCGCGCCAGGGCGTGCTGCTGCTCAATACCGTATTGACTGTACGTGCAGGTCAGGCGCATTCCCACGCCAGCCTCGGCTGGGAGACGTTCACCGATAAAGTCATCAGCCTGATTAATCAGCATCGCGAAGGCGTGGTGTTTTTACTGTGGGGGTCGCATGCGCAAAAGAAAGGGGCAATTATAGATAAGCAACGCCATCACGTACTGAAAGCACCGCATCCGTCGCCGTTATCGGCCCATCGTGGATTCTTTGGCTGTAACCATTTTGTACTGGCAAATCAGTGGCTGGAACAACGTGGCGAGAAGCCGATTAACTGGATACCTGTATTACCGGCAGAGAGCGAGTAAATTTGCGGGAAAATGCCGGATGGCAGAACTGCCATCCGGCTGATTTATCAGGCTTTATTCTGACGCCACCATTCACCAAGCAGAACACCCGTTGCGACAGAGATATTCAGACCAGCAACATTGCCAGTACCGTCAATCTTCACTCGCAGATCGTTTGGATCACGCGCAGCATCTGGTAACCCTTCATATTCCTGCCCCAAAACCAACACCATTTTCGCTGGCAAACTGGTTTTGAACAGTGGTTGGCCCTGTTCGCTGGAAGTGGTCACCACGGTGTAACCCGCCTGACGGAAATCATCCAGCACATTGACAATGTTGTCGCCAGTAATCGGTTGCACATGCTCTGCGCCACCTTCTGCGGTACGGATAGCCGCACCCGATTCCAGCAACGCCGCATCCTGCACAACAACACCTTTCACGCCGAAGTGCGCACAGCTACGCATCATCCCGCCCAGATTATGTGGGTTAGATTCATTTTCCAACGCCAGTACGCAATCCTGTGCACCTGCCTGGCTTACCCACTGCTGCACGGTTGTGCCGTTGCGCTTTTTGATCAGGAAGCAAACGCCGCCGTGATGTTCCGTGCCTGACGCTTTTGCCAGCTCGGCTTCATCTACCACGTGGTACGCTTTGCGGTTTGCCGCCATCCAGCGCAATGCTTCTTTAAAACGCGGCGTTACACTCTGGATAAACCAGGCGCGAACAATCGCTTCCGGACGGCTCTGGAACAGTGCCTGACATGCGTTTTCGCCGTAGACGCGGGTTTCTTCCGCACGCTGACGACGCAACACTTCCGGATCAATAAAACTTTTACCACTGATGCCACCGTGATCGGCCTTTTCCGGTGCCTCATCACCCGGCGCGCGGGAAACAGTTCGCCACGGCGACTCTTCCCACTTGCGGTCACGGGGCTGACTCTGTTTGTCATCGCGGGCGGGGCGACGGCCACCGTCGGCACGAGATTTTCCTGGACGCCCGCCCCCTTTCCCGGTTCGCGGGTTGTGGGTTCGTTTATCAGAATCATCATCACTGCGGACATACATCACTTTGACCTTGCCGCTTTTGCTTTTCATTTCATCGTTCATGCTTTTCTCCACCAGCGCTGCGCGAAGCGCGCAGATTACCCGAAGTGCGCGCGGTTCGCCATGATTTCGTTCCAAAGCCTGCGACTATCATACCCATTGAATAAAACAGATTGTTGTCTGGAACAATGCCCTCGATAATATGTAACATATTAGAAACATACCGGCGTCGTTGCCGATAAGTCTCCTTACTCATCCCGAGGTTAGTTATGAATACCGTTTGTACCCATTGTCAGGCCATCAACCGCATTCCCGACGAACGGATTGACGATGCGGCAAAATGCGGACGCTGCGGTCACGACCTGTTTGACGGAGAGGTGATTAATGCGACCGGTGAAACACTCGACAAATTGCTGAAAGACGATCTGCCTGTGGTGATCGACTTCTGGGCACCGTGGTGCGGCCCTTGCCGTAACTTCGCACCGATTTTTGAAGATGTTGCACAAGAGCGTAGCGGTAAAGTGCGTTTTGTAAAAGTGAATACCGAAGCTGAACGTGAATTAAGCAGTCGCTTTGGTATTCGCAGTATTCCGACGATCATGATTTTCAAAAATGGTCAGGTTGTCGACATGCTTAACGGCGCAGTGCCGAAAGCACCGTTTGATAGCTGGCTGAACGAATCTCTTTAATCTTATCGGGGCGCATCTTGTGCCCCGTTTTCTCCTCTGCGACAATGGCATTTTTTCGACGCTCTCTTATGACCGAAAACGCTGTTCTCCAGTTACGCGCCGAGCGTATTGCGCGCGCAACACGTCCTTTTCTTGCCCGTGGTAATCGCGTTCGTCGTTGCCAACGCTGCCTTTTGCCAGAGAAATTATGCCTCTGTTCAACCATCACCCCAACGGAAGCAAAAAGCCGCTTTTGTTTGCTGATGTTTGACACCGAGCCAATGAAACCCAGCAATACTGGACGTTTGATTGCCGATATCTTGCCAGATACCGTCGCGTTTCAATGGTCACGTACCGAACCATCGCAAGAACTGCTGGATCTGGTGCAAAACCCGTATTACCAGCCAATGGTGGTTTTTCCTGCCTCATATGCGGATGAGCAACGAGAAGTGATCTTTACGCCTCCTCCTGGTAAGCCACCGCTATTTATCATGCTCGATGGCACCTGGCCGGAAGCGCGGAAGATGTTTCGTAAAAGTCCGTATCTGGATAATCTTCCCGTCATTTCCGTCGATCTTTCGCGTTTGTCTGCCTATCGCCTGCGTGAAGCTCAGAGTGAAGGCCAATATTGCACCGCTGAGGTAGCCATCGCACTTTTAGATATGGCGGGTGACACCAAAGCCGCAACGGGCTTAGGCGAGCATTTCACTCGCTTTAAAACGCGCTATCTGGCAGGAAAAACGCAACATCTGGGTAGTATCACAGCAGAACAGTTAGAAATCGTTTAAAATCATTCGGTCACTTCTGCGGGAGACCGGTATGAGTCAGCGAGGACTGGAAGCACTACTGCGACCAAAATCGATTGCGGTAATTGGCGCGTCGATGAAACCCAATCGCGCAGGTTACCTGATGATGCGTAACCTGCTGGCTGGAGGCTTTAACGGACCGGTGCTGCCGGTGACGCCAGCCTGGAAGGCGGTACAGGGCGTGCTGGCATGGCCAGACATCGCCAGTTTACCTTTTACTCCTGACCTCGCAGTGCTATGTACTAATGCCAGCCGCAATCTTGCTCTTCTGGAAGAGCTTGGAGAGAAAGGCTGTAAAACCTGCATTATTCTTTCTTCACCGACATCACAACACGAAGACCTACGCGCCTGCGCTCTGCGCCATAACATGCGCCTGCTTGGACCAAACAGTCTGGGATTACTCGCTCCCTGGCAAGGGCTGAATGCCAGCTTTTCGCCAGTGCCAATTAAGCGCGGCAAGCTGGCGTTTATTTCACAATCGGCTGCTGTCTCCAACACCATCCTCGACTGGGCGCAACAGCGTGAAATGGGGTTTTCATACTTTATTGCGCTCGGTGACAGCCTGGATATCGACGTTGATGAATTGCTCGACTACCTGGCACGCGACAGCAAAACCAGCGCCATCTTGCTCTATCTCGAACAATTAAGCGACGCACGACGCTTTGTGTCGGCTGCCCGTAGTGCCTCGCGAAATAAGCCGATTCTGGTGATTAAAAGCGGACGTAGTCCGGCGGCGCAAAGATTGCTGAACACCACAGCGGGTATGGATCCGGCGTGGGATGCAGCTATTCAGCGTGCCGGTTTGTTGCGAGTGCAGGACACCCACGAACTGTTTTCGGCGGTGGAAACCCTTAGCCACATGCGTCCGTTGCGTGGCGACCGGCTGATGATTATCAGCAACGGTGCTGCTCCTGCCGCACTGGCGCTGGATGCCTTATGGTCGCGCAATGGTAAACTGGCAACGTTAAGTGAAGAGGCCTGCCAGAAACTACGCGATGCCCTGCCAGAACATGTAGCAATCTCTAACCCGCTTGATCTACGCGATGACGCCAGCAGCGAGCACTATGTCAAAACGCTGGATATTCTGCTCCACAGCCAGGATTTTGATGCGCTGATGGTTATCCATTCCCCCAGCGCCGCTGCGCCTGCCACAGAAAGCGCACAGGCATTAATTGAAGCAGTAAAACATCATCCTCGCAGCAAGTATGTCTCTCTGCTGACTAACTGGTGCGGCGAACACTCCTCGCAAGAGGCGCGACGTTTATTCAGTGAAGCCGGGCTTCCGACCTATCGCACACCGGAAGGAACTATCACCGCTTTTATGCATATGGTTGAGTACCGTCGAAACCAGAAGCAGTTACGCGAAACACCGGCGTTACCCAGCAATCTGACCTCCAATACCGCAGAAGCGCATATTCTGCTACAGCAGGCCATTGCCGAAGGAGCGACATCGCTCGATACCCATGAGGTTCAGCCAATCCTGCAAGCATATGGCATGAACACGCTTCCCACCTGGATTGCCACTGACAGCACCGAAGCTGTGCATATTGCAGAACAGATTGGTTATCCGGTGGCGCTGAAATTGCGCTCGCCGGATATTCCGCATAAATCGGAAGTTCAGGGCGTGATGCTCTATTTACGTACGGCTAATGAAGTCCAGCAAGCCGCGAACGCTATTTTCGATCGGGTAAAAATGGCCTGGCCGCAGGCACGGATCCACGGCCTGTTGGTGCAAAGTATGGCTAATCGTGCTGGCGCTCAGGAGCTGCGTGTAGTCGTGGAACACGATCCGGTTTTCGGGCCGTTGATCATGCTTGGTGAGGGCGGTGTGGAGTGGCGTCCTGAAGATCAAGCTGTCGTGGCGCTGCCACCGCTGAACATGAATCTGGCTCGCTATCTGGTCATTCAGGGAATCAAAAGTAAAAAAATTCGTGCACGCAGCGCACTGCGTCCACTCGACATCGCGGGCTTAAGCCAGTTACTGGTGCAGGTTTCCAACCTGATTGTCGATTGCCCAGAAATTCAGCGGCTGGATATTCACCCTTTACTGGCTTCCGGCAGTGAATTTACCGCACTGGATGTCACGGTGGATATTGCACCGTTCGAAGGCGATAACGAAAGCCGCCTTGCTGTGCGCCCGTACCCACATCAGTTAGAAGAGTGGGTAGAATTAAAAAACGGCGAACGTTGCTTGTTCCGCCCGATCTTGCCGGAAGATGAGCCACAACTTCAGCAATTCATTTCGCGAGTCACCAAAGAAGATCTTTATTACCGTTACTTTAGCGAGATCAACGAATTCACCCATGAAGATTTAGCTAACATGACGCAGATCGACTACGATCGGGAAATGGCGTTTGTGGCTGTACGGCGTATTGATCAAAAAGAAGAGATCCTTGGCGTCACTCGGGCGATCTCCGATCCTGATAACATTGATGCCGAATTTGCCGTACTGGTGCGCTCGGATCTCAAAGGGTTAGGCTTAGGTCGACGCTTAATGGAAAAGTTGATTACCTATACGCGAGATCACGGACTGCAACGTCTGAATGGTATTACGATGCCAAACAATCGTGGCATGGTGGCGCTGGCCCGCAAGCTCGGGTTTAACGTCGATATCCAGCTCGAAGAGGGGATCGTTGGGCTGATGCTAAATCTTGCCCAGCGCGAGGAATCATGAGTAAGGTACTGGAAATGTTGACCACTTAATCGGGACTGGTGTTATTATTGCCCGCTTATGTCGTCTGCATTGCACAGAGGACCCTTCAATGAACAGAGAAGAAATGCACTGTGATGTTGTCAAAATTTAAGCGTAATAAACATCAACAACACCTTGCCCAACTACCCAAGATTTCTCAATCAGTTGATGATGTCGATTTTTTTTACGCTCCCGCCGACTTCCGGGAGACACTGCTGGAAAAAATAGCCAGCGCGAAGCAGCGCATTTGCATTGTCGCCCTGTATCTTGAGCAGGATGACGGTGGCAAAGGCATTCTGAGCGCGTTGTATGAGGCTAAACGGCAGCGTCCGGAACTGGATGTGCGGGTGCTGGTCGACTGGCATCGTGCACAACGTGGGCGCATTGGCGCTACGGCATCTAATACCAATGCTGACTGGTACTGCCGCATGGCGCAGGAAAACCCGGGCGTAGATGTTCCGGTTTATGGCGTTCCGATCAATACCCGTGAAGCCCTGGGCGTTCTGCACTTTAAAGGCTTTATCATCGACGATAGCGTACTTTATAGCGGTGCCAGCCTGAACGATGTTTACCTGCATCAGCATGATAAATACCGCTACGACCGCTATCATCTGATCCGTAACCGTAAAATGTCAGACATTATGTTTGAATGGGTTACACAGAATATTATGAATGGTCGCGGTGTTAACCGTCTGGATGATATTCACCGTCCGAAAAGCCCGGAAATCAAAAACGATATCCGCCTGTTCCGCCAGGAGTTGCGTGATGCTGCTTATCATTTCCAGGGCGATGCCGATAACGATCAACTCTCCGTAACGCCATTAGTGGGTCTGGGAAAATCGAGTCTGTTGAACAAGACTATTTTCCATCTTATGCCGTGTGCCGAGCAAAAACTGACCATCTGCACACCATACTTCAACCTACCGGCCATCCTCGTGCGCAATATCATCCAATTGCTGCGCGAAGGGAAAAAAGTCGAAATTATTGTCGGTGATAAAACCGCAAATGACTTCTACATTCCGGAAGATGAACCTTTCAAGATTATCGGCGCACTGCCGTATCTCTACGAGATTAATCTGCGTCGTTTCCTGAGCCGTTTGCAGTATTACGTCAATACTGACCAGTTAGTGGTCCGGTTATGGAAAGATGACGACAATACCTATCACCTGAAAGGGATGTGGGTTGATGATAAGTGGATGCTGATCACCGGTAATAACCTGAACCCTCGCGCCTGGCGTCTGGATCTGGAAAACGCCATTTTGATCCACGATCCGCAACTGGAGCTTGCGCCGCAGCGTGAGAAAGAGTTGGATCTGATCCGCGAGCATACCACTATCGTTAAGCACTACCGCGATCTGCAAAGTATTGCCGATTATCCGGTGAAGGTTCGCAAGCTTATCCGTCGCTTGCGTCGTATCCGTATCGACCGATTAATTAGCCGTATCCTGTAATCTGAACCCCGTCCTGTACGGGGTTTGTTTTTTGGAGGCCACGTTGCGTATTCTTTTTGCCTGTTCGCTATTGTTGCTTTCTGGTTGCAGCCATAGGGCTAACGATGGCTGGAGCGGACAGGATAAAGCGCAACACTTTATCGCCTCGGCAATGCTTTCAGCGGCAGGAAATGAATATGCACAGCATCGGGAGATGAGCCGCGACCGCAGCGCCATGTTCGGGTTGATGTTCTCTGTAAGTCTGGGCGTGTCAAAAGAGCTGTGGGATAGCCGCCCCGAAGGGAGCGGCTGGAGCTGGAAAGATTTTGCCTGGGACGTAGCCGGTGCCACCACCGGTTATACGGTCTGGCAAATGGCTCATCACTAAAGACGCATCCCCTTCCCTTTATGATGTAGCATCAAAGAAACCAGAAACGCGACTACGGCCATCAATGTCACATACCAGAAGAATGCCGTTTCCATTCCTATCGATTTTAGCGACAACGCCACATACTCCGCTGAGCCACCAAATATGGCATTCGCGACCGCATATGACAGACCAACACCTAATGCGCGAACCTGTGCCGGGAACATTTCCGCCTTCAGGATCCCACTAATTGAAGTGTAAAAACTCACAATCAGCAGGGCACACATCACCAAACCAAAAGCCGCATAAGGTGAGGAGACGTTCTGCAATGCCGAAAGAATGGGGACGGTAAAAATAGCGGCCAGAGAGCCGAAACATAACATTGAAGTCCGACGGCCAATCTTATCCGACAATGCTCCAATTATCGGCTGGATGAGCATAAATACAAACAGCGCCGCCGTCATAATGCCGCTTGCTACGTTGGCGTGCATACCCGCAGTATTCACCAGATACTTCTGCATATAGGTGGTGAAGGTATAGAAACAAAGAGAACCCGCAGCCGTAAAGCCGAGAACCATGATGAATGCACGGCGATTGCGCCATAATCCCTTCATTGAACCCGCTTCTTTTAGAGCTCGCGTTTCTTGTTGCGAAGTTTCATCCAACTGACGACGTAACCATAACGCCACAACGGCTAACACCGCGCCTAATGCAAAGGGAATACGCCACCCCCACTCTCTAAGCGCGATATCTTCCATTGTATGCTGTAAAACCACCACAACCAACAATGCCAGAAGTTGCCCGCCTATCAACGTGACATACTGAAATGAAGCGTAAAACCCTTTGCGTCCTTCTACTGCAACTTCACTCATATAGGTGGCGCTGGTGCCATATTCTCCACCTACAGATAATCCCTGGAATAAACGCGCGAGAAGTAACAACGCCGGAGCCCAGGTGCCAATTGTTTCATAGCCTGGCAAGCAGGCTATGACCAGTGATCCAAAACACATCATACATACCGATAGCAGCATCGATTTCTTGCGGCCATGTTTGTCAGCAATACGACCAAATAACCAGCCGCCTATTGGACGCATCAGAAATCCTGCGGCAAAAATACCGGCAGTTTGTAGTAGTTGAGTGGTTGTGTTATCTGAAGGGAAGAAGATGTGGGCGAAATAGAGGGAACAAAATGAGTAGACATAGAAATCGAACCACTCAACCAGGTTACCTGATGAGGCCCCTACAATTGCCCAAATGCGGCGACGAGTATCACTACTTGTCAGTTTGCCGTCTGCCGTTACAGTGCTTTCTGCCATGCCATTATTTCTCCTGCCATAATCCGATGCTTTTGTCGGTTGTTATTTATTTTTTGGTAAGACAAATGTTATACATTTGTTATTTTACTTGCACAACCATAACTGAGAATTTAGTTAGCAGAAGAATAATTATTGCGGATATTAAGGATGGATTGCAGGTGAGGCGATCGTATGGAAGCGGACAGGTTGGGGAAACCGTATCCGCTACTGAATCTGGCGTATAGGGGGGAATAATGCGCTGCTGACCCCTACCGTAACCCTGCGCAGGACAGATAAGGCTCGCCAGCATCGCATCCGGCATTTTTCCGCACCAGCGCAAAAAGGCCATCCTTACGGATGGCCTTTCGCTTTATTTGATGCCTGGCAGTTCCCTACTCTCGCATGGGGAGACCCCACACTACCATCGGCGCTACGGCGTTTCACTTCTGAGTTCGGCATGGGGTCAGGTGGGACCACCGCGCTATCTCCGCCAGGCAAATTCTGTTTATCAACCCGCTTATCGCCGGCTAATCTAATCTGTATCAGGCTGAAAATCTTCTCTCATCCGCCAAAACATCTTCGGCGTTGTAAGGTTAAGCCTCACGGTTCATTAGTACCGGTTAGCTCAACGCATCGCTGCGCTTACACACCCGGCCTATCAACGTCGTCGTCTTCAACGTTCCTTCAGGAGACTTAAAGTCTCAGGGAGAACTCATCTCGGGGCAAGTTTCGTGCTTAGATGCTTTCAGCACTTATCTCTTCCGCATTTAGCTACCGGGCAGTGCCATTGGCATGACAACCCGAACACCAGTGATGCGTCCACTCCGGTCCTCTCGTACTAGGAGCAGCCCCCCTCAGTTCTCCAGCGCCCACGGCAGATAGGGACCGAACTGTCTCACGACGTTCTAAACCCAGCTCGCGTACCACTTTAAATGGCGAACAGCCATACCCTTGGGACCTACTTCAGCCCCAGGATGTGATGAGCCGACATCGAGGTGCCAAACACCGCCGTCGATATGAACTCTTGGGCGGTATCAGCCTGTTATCCCCGGAGTACCTTTTATCCGTTGAGCGATGGCCCTTCCATTCAGAACCACCGGATCACTATGACCTGCTTTCGCACCTGCTCGCGCCGTCACGCTCGCAGTCAAGCTGGCTTATGCCATTGCACTAACCTCCTGATGTCCGACCAGGATTAGCCAACCTTCGTGCTCCTCCGTTACTCTTTAGGAGGAGACCGCCCCAGTCAAACTACCCACCAGACACTGTCCGCAACCCGGATCACGGGTCAACGTTAGAACATCAAACATTAAAGGGTGGTATTTCAAGGTCGGCTCCATGCAGACTGGCGTCCACACTTCAAAGCCTCCCACCTATCCTACACATCAAGGCTCAATGTTCAGTGTCAAGCTATAGTAAAGGTTCACGGGGTCTTTCCGTCTTGCCGCGGGTACACTGCATCTTCACAGCGAGTTCAATTTCACTGAGTCTCGGGTGGAGACAGCCTGGCCATCATTACGCCATTCGTGCAGGTCGGAACTTACCCGACAAGGAATTTCGCTACCTTAGGACCGTTATAGTTACGGCCGCCGTTTACCGGGGCTTCGATCAAGAGCTTCGCCTTGCGGCTGACCCCATCAATTAACCTTCCGGCACCGGGCAGGCGTCACACCGTATACGTCCACTTTCGTGTTTGCACAGTGCTGTGTTTTTAATAAACAGTTGCAGCCAGCTGGTATCTTCGACTGATTTCAGCTCCACGAGCAAGTCGCTTCACCTACATATCAGCGTGCCTTCTCCCGAAGTTACGGCACCATTTTGCCTAGTTCCTTCACCCGAGTTCTCTCAAGCGCCTTGGTATTCTCTACCTGACCACCTGTGTCGGTTTGGGGTACGATTTGATGTTACCTGATGCTTAGAGGCTTTTCCTGGAAGCAGGGCATTTGTTGCTTCAGCACCGTAGTGCCTCGTCATCACGCCTCAGCCTTGATTCTCCGGATTTGCCTGGAAAATCAGCCTACACGCTTAAACCGGGACAACCGTCGCCCGGCCAACATAGCCTTCTCCGTCCCCCCTTCGCAGTAACACCAAGTACAGGAATATTAACCTGTTTCCCATCGACTACGCCTTTCGGCCTCGCCTTAGGGGTCGACTCACCCTGCCCCGATTAACGTTGGACAGGAACCCTTGGTCTTCCGGCGAGCGGGCTTTTCACCCGCTTTATCGTTACTTATGTCAGCATTCGCACTTCTGATACCTCCAGCATGCCTCACAGCACACCTTCAACGGCTTACAGAACGCTCCCCTACCCAACAACACATAGTGTCGCTGCCGCAGCTTCGGTGCATGGTTTAGCCCCGTTACATCTTCCGCGCAGGCCGACTCGACCAGTGAGCTATTACGCTTTCTTTAAATGATGGCTGCTTCTAAGCCAACATCCTGGCTGTCTGGGCCTTCCCACATCGTTTCCCACTTAACCATGACTTTGGGACCTTAGCTGGCGGTCTGGGTTGTTTCCCTCTTCACGACGGACGTTAGCACCCGCCGTGTGTCTCCCGTGATAACATTCTCCGGTATTCGCAGTTTGCATCGGGTTGGTAAGTCGGGATGACCCCCTTGCCGAAACAGTGCTCTACCCCCGGAGATGAATTCACGAGGCGCTACCTAAATAGCTTTCGGGGAGAACCAGCTATCTCCCGGTTTGATTGGCCTTTCCCCCCCAGCCACAAGTCATCCGCTAATTTTTCAACATTAGTCGGTTCGGTCCTCCAGTTAGTGTTACCCAACCTTCAACCTGCCCATGGCTAGATCACCGGGTTTCGGGTCTATACCCTGCAACTTAACGCCCAGTTAAGACTCGGTTTCCCTTCGGCTCCCCTATTCGGTTAACCTTGCTACAGAATATAAGTCGCTGACCCATTATACAAAAGGTACGCAGTCACCCCATTAAAGAGGCTCCCACTGCTTGTACGTACACGGTTTCAGGTTCTTTTTCACTCCCCTCGCCGGGGTTCTTTTCGCCTTTCCCTCACGGTACTGGTTCACTATCGGTCAGTCAGGAGTATTTAGCCTTGGAGGATGGTCCCCCCATATTCAGACAGGATACCACGTGTCCCGCCCTACTCATCGAGCTCACAGCATGTGCATTTTTGTGTACGGGGCTGTCACCCTGTATCGCACGCCTTTCCAGACGCTTCCACTAACACACATACTGATTCAGGCTCTGGGCTCCTCCCCGTTCGCTCGCCGCTACTGGGGGAATCTCGGTTGATTTCTTTTCCTCGGGGTACTTAGATGTTTCAGTTCCCCCGGTTCGCCTCATTAACCTATGGATTCAGTTAATGATAGTGTGACGGATCACACTGGGTTTCCCCATTCGGAAATCGCCGGTTATAACGGTTCATATCACCTTACCGACGCTTATCGCAGATTAGCACGTCCTTCATCGCCTCTGACTGCCAGGGCATCCACCGTGTACGCTTAGTCGCTTAACCTCACAACCCGAAGATGTTTCTTACGAACCATCATCGTGTTGCGAAAATTTGAGAGACTCACGAACAACTTTCGTTGTTCAGTGTTTCAATTTTCAGCTTGATCCAGATTTTTAAAGAGCAAATATCTCAAACATCACTCGTAAGTGAGTTTTGAGATACAGTGGCCGGCGACTTTCACTCACAAACCAGCAAGTGGCGTCCCCTAGGGGATTCGAACCCCTGTTACCGCCGTGAAAGGGCGGTGTCCTGGGCCTCTAGACGAAGGGGACGTATCAGTCTGCTTCGCAAGACGCCTTGCTTTTCACTTTCTATCAGACAATCTGTGTGAGCACTTCAAAGAACAGTTCTTTAAGGTAAGGAGGTGATCCAACCGCAGGTTCCCCTACGGTTACCTTGTTACGACTTCACCCCAGTCATGAATCACAAAGTGGTAAGCGCCCTCCCGAAGGTTAAGCTACCTACTTCTTTTGCAACCCACTCCCATGGTGTGACGGGCGGTGTGTACAAGGCCCGGGAACGTATTCACCGTGGCATTCTGATCCACGATTACTAGCGATTCCGACTTCATGGAGTCGAGTTGCAGACTCCAATCCGGACTACGACGCACTTTATGAGGTCCGCTTGCTCTCGCGAGGTCGCTTCTCTTTGTATGCGCCATTGTAGCACGTGTGTAGCCCTGGTCGTAAGGGCCATGATGACTTGACGTCATCCCCACCTTCCTCCAGTTTATCACTGGCAGTCTCCTTTGAGTTCCCGGCCGGACCGCTGGCAACAAAGGATAAGGGTTGCGCTCGTTGCGGGACTTAACCCAACATTTCACAACACGAGCTGACGACAGCCATGCAGCACCTGTCTCACAGTTCCCGAAGGCACCATCCCATCTCTGGAATGTTCTGTGGATGTCAAGACCAGGTAAGGTTCTTCGCGTTGCATCGAATTAAACCACATGCTCCACCGCTTGTGCGGGCCCCCGTCAATTCATTTGAGTTTTAACCTTGCGGCCGTACTCCCCAGGCGGTCGACTTAACGCGTTAGCTCCGGAAGCCACGCCTCAAGGGCACAACCTCCAAGTCGACATCGTTTACGGCGTGGACTACCAGGGTATCTAATCCTGTTTGCTCCCCACGCTTTCGCACCTGAGCGTCAGTCTTCGTCCAGGGGGCCGCCTTCGCCACCGGTATTCCTCCAGATCTCTACGCATTTCACCGCTACACCTGGAATTCTACCCCCCTCTACGAGACTCAAGCTTGCCAGTATCAGATGCAGTTCCCAGGTTGAGCCCGGGGATTTCACATCTGACTTAACAAACCGCCTGCGTGCGCTTTACGCCCAGTAATTCCGATTAACGCTTGCACCCTCCGTATTACCGCGGCTGCTGGCACGGAGTTAGCCGGTGCTTCTTCTGCGGGTAACGTCAATGAGCAAAGGTATTAACTTTACTCCCTTCCTCCCCGCTGAAAGTACTTTACAACCCGAAGGCCTTCTTCATACACGCGGCATGGCTGCATCAGGCTTGCGCCCATTGTGCAATATTCCCCACTGCTGCCTCCCGTAGGAGTCTGGACCGTGTCTCAGTTCCAGTGTGGCTGGTCATCCTCTCAGACCAGCTAGAGATCGTCGCCTAGGTGGGCCGTTACCCCGCCTACTAGCTAATCCCATCTGGGCACATCCGATGGCAAGAGGCCCGAAGGTCCCCCTCTTTGGTCTTGCGACGTTATGCGGTATTAGCTACCGTTTCCAGTAGTTATCCCCCTCCATCGGGCAGTTTCCCAGACATTACTCACCCGTCCGCCACTCGTCAGCAAAGAAGCAAGCTTCTTTCTGTTACCGTTCGACTTGCATGTGTTAGGCCTGCCGCCAGCGTTCAATCTGAGCCATGATCAAACTCTTCAATTTAAAAGTTTGACGCTCAAAGAATTAAACTT
>NZ_KE137147.1:0-52579 GCF_000408525.1 Escherichia sp. KTE96
GAGGTGCCAAACACCGCCGTCGATATGAACTCTTGGGCGGTATCAGCCTGTTATCCCCGGAGTACCTTTTATCCGTTGAGCGATGGCCCTTCCATTCAGAACCACCGGATCACTATGACCTGCTTTCGCACCTGCTCGCGCCGTCACGCTCGCAGTCAAGCTGGCTTATGCCATTGCACTAACCTCCTGATGTCCGACCAGGATTAGCCAACCTTCGTGCTCCTCCGTTACTCTTTAGGAGGAGACCGCCCCAGTCAAACTACCCACCAGACACTGTCCTCAACCCGGATCACGGGTCCACGTTAGAACATCAAACATTAAAGGGTGGTATTTCAAGGTCGGCTCCATGCAGACTGGCGTCCACACTTCAAAGCCTCCCACCTATCCTACACATCAAGGCTCAATGTTCAGTGTCAAGCTATAGTAAAGGTTCACGGGGTCTTTCCGTCTTGCCGCGGGTACACTGCATCTTCACAGCGAGTTCAATTTCACTGAGTCTCGGGTGGAGACAGCCTGGCCATCATTACGCCATTCGTGCAGGTCGGAACTTACCCGACAAGGAATTTCGCTACCTTAGGACCGTTATAGTTACGGCCGCCGTTTACCGGGGCTTCGATCAAGAGCTTCGCCTTGCGGCTGACCCCATCAATTAACCTTCCGGCACCGGGCAGGCGTCACACCGTATACGTCCACTTTCGTGTTTGCACAGTGCTGTGTTTTTAATAAACAGTTGCAGCCAGCTGGTATCTTCGACTGATTTCAGCTCCACGAGCAAGTCGCTTCACCTACATATCAGCGTGCCTTCTCCCGAAGTTACGGCACCATTTTGCCTAGTTCCTTCACCCGAGTTCTCTCAAGCGCCTTGGTATTCTCTACCTGACCACCTGTGTCGGTTTGGGGTACGATTTGATGTTACCTGATGCTTAGAGGCTTTTCCTGGAAGCAGGGCATTTGTTGCTTCAGCACCGTAGTGCCTCGTCATCACGCCTCAGCCTTGATTCTCCGGATTTGCCTGGAAAATCAGCCTACACGCTTAAACCGGGACAACCGTCGCCCGGCCAACATAGCCTTCTCCGTCCCCCCTTCGCAGTAACACCAAGTACAGGAATATTAACCTGTTTCCCATCGACTACGCCTTTCGGCCTCGCCTTAGGGGTCGACTCACCCTGCCCCGATTAACGTTGGACAGGAACCCTTGGTCTTCCGGCGAGCGGGCTTTTCACCCGCTTTATCGTTACTTATGTCAGCATTCGCACTTCTGATACCTCCAGCATGCCTCACAGCACACCTTCAACGGCTTACAGAACGCTCCCCTACCCAACAACACATAGTGTCGCTGCCGCAGCTTCGGTGCATGGTTTAGCCCCGTTACATCTTCCGCGCAGGCCGACTCGACCAGTGAGCTATTACGCTTTCTTTAAATGATGGCTGCTTCTAAGCCAACATCCTGGCTGTCTGGGCCTTCCCACATCGTTTCCCACTTAACCATGACTTTGGGACCTTAGCTGGCGGTCTGGGTTGTTTCCCTCTTCACGACGGACGTTAGCACCCGCCGTGTGTCTCCCGTGATAACATTCTCCGGTATTCGCAGTTTGCATCGGGTTGGTAAGTCGGGATGACCCCCTTGCCGAAACAGTGCTCTACCCCCGGAGATGAATTCACGAGGCGCTACCTAAATAGCTTTCGGGGAGAACCAGCTATCTCCCGGTTTGATTGGCCTTTCCCCCCCAGCCACAAGTCATCCGCTAATTTTTCAACATTAGTCGGTTCGGTCCTCCAGTTAGTGTTACCCAACCTTCAACCTGCCCATGGCTAGATCACCGGGTTTCGGGTCTATACCCTGCAACTTAACGCCCAGTTAAGACTCGGTTTCCCTTCGGCTCCCCTATTCGGTTAACCTTGCTACAGAATATAAGTCGCTGACCCATTATACAAAAGGTACGCAGTCACCCCATTAAAGAGGCTCCCACTGCTTGTACGTACACGGTTTCAGGTTCTTTTTCACTCCCCTCGCCGGGGTTCTTTTCGCCTTTCCCTCACGGTACTGGTTCACTATCGGTCAGTCAGGAGTATTTAGCCTTGGAGGATGGTCCCCCCATATTCAGACAGGATACCACGTGTCCCGCCCTACTCATCGAGCTCACAGCATGTGCATTTTTGTGTACGGGGCTGTCACCCTGTATCGCACGCCTTTCCAGACGCTTCCACTAACACACATACTGATTCAGGCTCTGGGCTCCTCCCCGTTCGCTCGCCGCTACTGGGGGAATCTCGGTTGATTTCTTTTCCTCGGGGTACTTAGATGTTTCAGTTCCCCCGGTTCGCCTCATTAACCTATGGATTCAGTTAATGATAGTGTGACGGATCACACTGGGTTTCCCCATTCGGAAATCGCCGGTTATAACGGTTCATATCACCTTACCGACGCTTATCGCAGATTAGCACGTCCTTCATCGCCTCTGACTGCCAGGGCATCCACCGTGTACGCTTAGTCGCTTAACCTCACAACCCGAAGATGTTTCTTACGAACCATCATCGTGTTGCGAAAATTTGAGAGACTCACGAACAACTTTCGTTGTTCAGTGTTTCAATTTTCAGCTTGATCCAGATTTTTAAAGAGCAAATATCTCAAACATCACTCGTAAGTGAGTTTTGAGATACAGTGGCCGGCGACTTTCACTCACAAACCAGCAAGTGGCGTCCCCTAGGGGATTCGAACCCCTGTTACCGCCGTGAAAGGGCGGTGTCCTGGGCCTCTAGACGAAGGGGACGTATCAGTCTGCTTCGCAAGACGCCTTGCTTTTCACTTTCTATCAGACAATCTGTGTGAGCACTTCAAAGAACGCTTCTTTAAGGTAAGGAGGTGATCCAACCGCAGGTTCCCCTACGGTTACCTTGTTACGACTTCACCCCAGTCATGAATCACAAAGTGGTAAGCGCCCTCCCGAAGGTTAAGCTACCTACTTCTTTTGCAACCCACTCCCATGGTGTGACGGGCGGTGTGTACAAGGCCCGGGAACGTATTCACCGTGGCATTCTGATCCACGATTACTAGCGATTCCGACTTCATGGAGTCGAGTTGCAGACTCCAATCCGGACTACGACGCACTTTATGAGGTCCGCTTGCTCTCGCGAGGTCGCTTCTCTTTGTATGCGCCATTGTAGCACGTGTGTAGCCCTGGTCGTAAGGGCCATGATGACTTGACGTCATCCCCACCTTCCTCCAGTTTATCACTGGCAGTCTCCTTTGAGTTCCCGGCCGGACCGCTGGCAACAAAGGATAAGGGTTGCGCTCGTTGCGGGACTTAACCCAACATTTCACAACACGAGCTGACGACAGCCATGCAGCACCTGTCTCACAGTTCCCGAAGGCACCATCCCATCTCTGGAATGTTCTGTGGATGTCAAGACCAGGTAAGGTTCTTCGCGTTGCATCGAATTAAACCACATGCTCCACCGCTTGTGCGGGCCCCCGTCAATTCATTTGAGTTTTAACCTTGCGGCCGTACTCCCCAGGCGGTCGACTTAACGCGTTAGCTCCGGAAGCCACGCCTCAAGGGCACAACCTCCAAGTCGACATCGTTTACGGCGTGGACTACCAGGGTATCTAATCCTGTTTGCTCCCCACGCTTTCGCACCTGAGCGTCAGTCTTCGTCCAGGGGGCCGCCTTCGCCACCGGTATTCCTCCAGATCTCTACGCATTTCACCGCTACACCTGGAATTCTACCCCCCTCTACGAGACTCAAGCTTGCCAGTATCAGATGCAGTTCCCAGGTTGAGCCCGGGGATTTCACATCTGACTTAACAAACCGCCTGCGTGCGCTTTACGCCCAGTAATTCCGATTAACGCTTGCACCCTCCGTATTACCGCGGCTGCTGGCACGGAGTTAGCCGGTGCTTCTTCTGCGGGTAACGTCAATGAGCAAAGGTATTAACTTTACTCCCTTCCTCCCCGCTGAAAGTACTTTACAACCCGAAGGCCTTCTTCATACACGCGGCATGGCTGCATCAGGCTTGCGCCCATTGTGCAATATTCCCCACTGCTGCCTCCCGTAGGAGTCTGGACCGTGTCTCAGTTCCAGTGTGGCTGGTCATCCTCTCAGACCAGCTAGAGATCGTCGCCTAGGTGGGCCGTTACCCCGCCTACTAGCTAATCCCATCTGGGCACATCCGATGGCAAGAGGCCCGAAGGTCCCCCTCTTTGGTCTTGCGACGTTATGCGGTATTAGCTACCGTTTCCAGTAGTTATCCCCCTCCATCGGGCAGTTTCCCAGACATTACTCCCCCGTCCGCCACTCGTCAGCAAAGAAGCAAGCTTCTTTCTGTTACCGTTCGACTTGCATGTGTTAGGCCTGCCGCCAGCGTTCAATCTGAGCCATGATCAAACTCTTCAATTTAAAAGTTTGATGCTCAAAGAATTAAACTTCGTAATGAATTACGTGTTCACTCTTGAGACTTGGTATTCATTTAGCGTCTTGCGACGTTAAGAATCCGTATCTTCGAGTGCCCACACAGATTGTCTGATAAATTGTTAAAGAGCAGTGCCGCTTCGCTTTTTCTCAGCGGCGCGGGGTGTGCATAATACGCTTTCCCGCTACAGAGTCAAGCATTTTTTCGCTTTTCTCTGTCGAAGTTCTCAGGAGAACCCCGCTGACCCGGCGGCTTATTTGCCGTTGTTCCGTGTCAGTGGTGGCGCATTATAGGGAGTTATTCCGGCCTGACAAGCGAAAAATATAAAAACTTTATCGTTCGCTCAATTTTCAGGCAAAACACCCCGAACATGGTCTTTTCCGTCTAACTTATAGACAGAAACGAGCCCCGAAGGACTCGTTTTATCATTTACTGGACGGCGACAATGCGGTCTTCATTAACTTCCAGGCGAATGACTTTGCCAGGAACCAATTCACCAGACAGTATTTGCTGCGCCAGCGGGTTTTCGATCTGTTGCTGGATAGCACGTTTCAGAGGACGTGCACCATAAACCGGATCGTAACCATTCTCGCTCAGCAGTTTCAGTGCCTCGTCAGAAATGTGGATTTCATAACCACGTTCTTCCAGACGTTTGTACAGACGTTTCAACTGGATCTGAGCAATCGAAGCGATATGTTGTTCACCCAACGGGTGGAAGACCACAACTTCATCGATACGGTTTATGAATTCCGGACGGAAGTTATGGCTAACCACGCCGAGCACCAGCTCTTTCATGCGCGCATAATCCAGTTCACCGAAACGTTCCTGGATCAGATCGGAGCCGAGGTTAGAGGTCATAATGACCACCGTATTACGGAAATCGACCGTTCTCCCCTGCCCATCAGTCAGACGTCCGTCATCCAGAACCTGCAACAGAATGTTGAATACATCCGGATGCGCTTTTTCCACTTCATCCAGCAGAATGACGGAATAAGGACGACGACGCACCGCTTCAGTCAGGTAGCCACCTTCTTCATAACCCACATATCCCGGAGGTGCACCAACCAGACGAGACACCGAGTGTTTCTCCATAAACTCGGACATATCGATACGAACCATCGCCTCGTCACTGTCGAACATAAAATTCGCCAGCGCCTTACAGAGTTCGGTTTTACCTACACCCGTTGGACCGAGGAACAAGAACGAACCAATCGGGCGATTAGGATCCGCAAGCCCCGCACGGCTACGACGAATGGCGTTAGATACCGCATCAACGGCTTCGTTTTGGCCAATAACACGATGGTGCAGTTCTTGCTCCATACGCAGCAGTTTTTCGCGCTCACTTTCCATCATGCGAGAAACAGGAATGCCCGTCCAACGCGCCAACACTTCAGCAATTTCTGCGTCAGTCACTTTATTACGCAACAGACGCATGGTTTTGCCTTCGAGCTGTGTAGCCGCTTCCAGTTGTTTTTCGAGCTCCGGAATTTTGCCGTATTGCAGTTCGGACATCCGCGCCAGATCACCTACACGGCGCGCCTGTTCAATGGCGATTTTCGCCTGTTCCAGTTCGGCTTTAATGGTCTGGGTGCCAGAGAGTGACGCTTTCTCTGCTTTCCACTCCTCTTCTAACTCAGAGTACTGGCGTTCTTTGTCACTCAGTTCTTCATTGAGCATATCCAGACGTTTTTTACTGGCTTCATCAGACTCTTTCATTAACGCCTGTTGTTCCAGCTTAAGCTGGATAATTCGACGATCGAGTCGGTCAAGCTCTTCCGGTTTTGAGTCAATCTGCATACGGATACTGGATGCCGCTTCATCGATCAGGTCGATGGCTTTATCTGGCAACTGACGGTCAGCAATGTAGCGATGAGACAACGTCGCCGCTGCAACAATTGCCGGGTCAGTAATTTGCACATGGTGGTGCAGCTCGTAACGTTCTTTCAGGCCACGTAGAATAGCAATGGTGTCTTCCACCGTTGGCTCGGCAACAAACACTTTCTGGAAACGACGTTCCAGCGCCGCATCTTTTTCAATGTACTGGCGATATTCATCAAGGGTGGTCGCGCCCACGCAGTGCAGTTCACCACGGGCCAGTGCCGGTTTCAGCATATTCCCGGCGTCCATTGCGCCATCGGCTTTACCTGCGCCCACCATGGTGTGCAGCTCATCGATAAACAGAATGACGTTGCCTTCCTGTTTCGACAGATCGTTCAGCACGCCTTTCAGACGTTCTTCAAACTCACCACGATATTTCGCCCCAGCCACCAGCGCGCCCATATCCAGCGCCAGTACGCGGCGGCCTTTCAGCCCTTCCGGTACTTCGCCATTGATAATACGCTGCGCCAAACCTTCAACGATGGCGGTTTTACCGACACCAGGTTCACCGATCAGTACCGGGTTATTTTTAGTACGGCGTTGCAGTACCTGAATGGTACGACGAATTTCTTCATCACGACCAATTACCGGATCGAGTTTACCTTGTTCGGCACGTTCGGTAAGGTCAATGGTATATTTTTTCAAAGCCTGACGTTGGTCTTCGGCTCCTTGATCATTCACGCTTTCACCTCCACGCATTTGTTCAATCGCTTGAGTAATGTTGGCGGTGGTCGCCCCTGCTGCTTTCAGGATGTCGGCCAGCGTGCCGCGAGACTCAAGTGCCGCCAGAACAAACAGTTCTGACGAGATAAAGTTATCACCACGTTTTTGCGCCAGCTTGTCGCAAAGATTAAGAACGCGCACCAGATCCTGTGAAGGCTGGACATCGCCCCCTGTACCTTCAACCTGCGGTAAACGATTTAATGCCTGATTGATATCTGTGCGCAATTGGCCAGCATTAATGCCAGCGGATGTTAATAAAGGACTAACCGACCCCCCTTCCTGATTCAGCAGGGCGCTCATTAAATGAAGTGGTTCGATGAATTGGTTGTCGTGCCCGAGTGCAAGTGATTGGGCATCGGCAAGAGCAAGCTGGAATTTGTTAGTAAGACGATCCAGACGCATAACTCCTCCCATAACGGATCAAAGTTGCTACTGGAGATTAAATGAGGTCATCCCTCAATTATTCAAGGTTATTGACCAGATTAATGTGAAAAGAAAATCACGCGTACCGGATCGTCTTGATTCTTTAGGTTATATCAGCCAAATGAAACTTGCCATACGACCCGTGCACTTGTCGCGACGATAAGAGAAGAAAGTCTCATTTTCAGTGTATGTACAGCGATTACCACCGAAAATTTGTTCAACACCGACGTTCGCCAGACGCTGCCGGGCAAGCAGATAAATATCCGCCAGATATTTATCACCACGCTGAATGAAAGCCTCGCTCGCTTTGGCATCTACTGCCATAAATGCCTCGCGAACCTCCGGCCCCACTTCAAAGGCGCGCGGACCAATTGCAGGTCCCAGCCAGGCAAGAATGTTTTCTGGCTTATCAGCAAAACAAGAAACTGTCTCCTCCAGCACACCAGCGCAAAGTCCACGCCAGCCAGCATGAGCAGCGGCGACTTCCGTTCCCGCACGGTTGCAAAACAGCACAGGCAGGCAGTCGGCAGTCATCACAGCGCAAACCGTGCCAGGTGTGTTGCTATAAGATGCATCCGCCCGTTTAGAGGCATAAGGTTCGCCAGTAAGCCTTAGAACATCTTTCCCATGTACCTGCTCAAGCCACACCGGTTTTGAAGGCAAATTGCCCGCAGCAAAAAGTCGCCTGCGATTCTCCTCAACGTGTTCCGGGTTATCACCACAATGGGCCCCCAGATTGAGAGAATCGTAAGGCGGTAAGCTAACGCCGCCAATACGGGTAGAGCTACAGGCCGCAACACCTTTTGGCAACGGCCACTGCGGGACAATCAACTTACTCATAACCAGTCCACTTCATCCTTATGCTCTTCGAAATCGGCGCGCATCACCTCAATCAGTTCAACCATATCTTGTGGGATAGGCGCGTGCCATTCCATTTCGATACCGGAAATCGGGTGATAGAGACGTAGCATCGTTGCGTGAAGCGCCTGACGATCAAACTTACGCAGCGTGGAGATAAACGCTTCCGACGCCCCCTTCGGCGGACGCGGGCGACCACCATAAACCGGATCACCCACCAGCGGATGAGTGATATGCGCCATATGCACGCGGATCTGATGCGTACGTCCTGTTTCGAGACGCAACCGCAGACGCGTGTGCACACGGAAGTGTTCCATGATGCGATAGTGAGTGACCGCTGGTTTGCCCATCGGATGCACCGCCATATGGGTGCGTTTGGTGGGATGGCGGCTGATTGGCTCGTCCACCGTGCCACCCGCAGTCATATGACCAATCGCTACGGCTTCGTACTCACGGGTAATTTCACGCCGTTGCAGAGACTCCACCAAACGCGTCTGAGCTGGAACCGTTTTTGCCACAACCATCAAACCCGTCGTGTCTTTATCCAGACGATGGACAATGCCCGCACGCGGAACATCTGCAATTGGCGGATAGTAATGAAGCAACGCATTCAACACCGTGCCATCAGGGTTACCCGCGCCAGGATGTACAACCAGGTCGCGCGGTTTATTAATAACAATGATGTCTTCATCTTCATAGACGATATCCAGTGGGATATCCTGCGGTTCAAAACGCGCTTCTTCTTCAATTTCGGCGTTGATGGCAACCTGCTCGCCACCCAATACTTTTTCTTTCGGCTTATCACAAACTTTGCCGTTAACCAGCACGCGCTGGTCGAGGATCCATTCTTTTATCCGCGAACGTGAATAATCCGGGAACATTTCGGCCAAAGCTTGATCTAAGCGTTGACCGAGTTGGTTTTCGGACACTGTTGCAGTGAGTTGTACTCGTTGTGCCATATATACTGCTTCTTCGTTTATCGTTGGGGTTTTACGGCTTTGCCGTTTAATATAGTGTGCTATTGTAGCTGGTCTTAACCGGGAGCAGGAACAGAGAATCTCCCGTAATACATTTTGAGGAAAGTCAAAACGTCATGACGCGCATGAAATATCTGGTGGCAGCCGCCACATTAAGCCTGTTTTTGGCGGGTTGCTCGGGTTCAAAGGAAGAAGTACCTGATAATCCGCCAAATGAAATTTACGCGACTGCACAACAAAAGCTGCAGGACGGTAACTGGAGACAGGCAATAACGCAACTGGAAGCGTTAGATAATCGCTATCCGTTTGGTCCGTATTCACAGCAGGTGCAGTTGGATCTCATCTACGCCTATTATAAAAACGCCGATCTGCCGTTAGCACAGGCTGCCATCGATCGTTTTATTCGCCTGAACCCGACCCATCCGAATATCGATTATGTCATGTATATGCGTGGCCTGACCAATATGGCACTGGATGACAGTGCGCTACAAGGATTCTTTGGCGTTGACCGTAGCGATCGCGATCCTCAACATGCTCGAGCTGCGTTTAGTGACTTTTCCAAATTAGTTCGCGGCTATCCGAACAGTCAGTACACCACCGATGCCACCAAACGTCTGGTGTTCCTGAAAGATCGCCTGGCGAAATATGAATACTCTGTTGCCGAGTACTATACAGAACGCGGCGCATGGGTTGCTGTCGTTAACCGTGTAGAAGGCATGCTGCGTGATTTCCCGGATACTCAGGCTACACGTGATGCTCTGCCACTAATGGAAAATGCTTACCGTCAGATGCAGATGAATGCACAAGCTGAAAAAGTCGCGAAAATCATCGCCGCAAACAGCAGTAATACATAACAGAATTCTGAAACACAAAACGGCAGCCCTTGAGCTCTAATGCCGATCAGTTAAGGATCAGTTGACCGATCCAGTGGCTGTGTAAAAATCCGGAAACGCTCACTCGTTTCCGGATTTTTTTATGCACATTGGACAGGCCCTTGATCTGGTATCCCGTTACGATTCTCTGCGTAACCCACTGACTTCTCTGGGGGATTACCTCGACCCCGAACTCATCTCTCGTTGCCTTGCTGAATCAGGTACTGTAACGCTACGCAAGCGCCGTCTTCCCCTCGAAATGATGGTCTGGTGTATTGTTGGCATGGCGCTTGAGCGTAAAGAACCTCTTCACCAGATTGTGAATCGCCTGGACATCATGCTACCGGGCAATCGCCCCTTCGTTGCCCCCAGTGCCGTTATTCAGGCCCGCCAGCGCCTGGGAAGTGAGGCTGTCCGCCGCGTGTTCACGAAAACAGCGCAGCTCTGGCATAACGCCACGCCGCATCCGCACTGGTGCGGCCTGACCCTGCTGGCCATCGATGGTGTGTTCTGGCGCACACCGGATACACCAGAGAACGATGCAGCCTTCCCCCGCCAGACACATGCCGGGAACCCGGCGCTCTACCCGCAGGTCAAAATGGTCTGCCAGATGGAACTGACCAGCCATCTGCTGACGGCTGCAGCTTTCGGCACGATGAAGAACAGCGAAAATGAGCTTGCTGAGCAACTTATAGAACAAACCGGCGATAACACCCTGACGTTAATGGATAAAGGTTATTACTCACTGGGACTGTTAAATGCCTGGAGCCTGGCGGGAGAACACCGCCACTGGATGATCCCTCTCAGAAAGGGAGCGCAATATGAAGAGATCAGAAAACTGGGTAAAGGCGATCATCTGGTGAAGCTGAAAACCAGCCCGCAGGCACGAAAAAAGTGGCCGGGACTGGGAAATGAGGTGACAGCCCGCCTGCTGACCGTGACGCGCAAAGGAAAAGTCTGCCATCTGCTGACGTCGATGACGGACGCCATGCGCTTCCCCGGAGGAGAAATGGCGGATCTGTACAGTCATCGCTGGGAAATCGAACTGGGATACAGGGAGATAAAACAGACGATGCAACTGAGCAGGCTGACGCTGAGAAGTAAAAAGCCGGAGCTTGTGGAGCAAGAGCTGTGGGGTGTCTTACTGGCTTATAATCTGGTGAGATATCAGATGATTAAAATGGCGGAACATCTGAAAGGTTACTGGCCGAATCAACTGAGTTTCTCAGAATCATGCGGAATGGTGATGAGAATGCTGATGACATTGCAGGGCGCTTCACCGGGACGTATACCGGAGCTGATGCGCGATCTTGCAAGTATGGGACAACTAGTGAAATTACCGACAAGAAGGGAAAGGGCCTTCCCGAGAGTGGTAAAGGAGAGGCCCTGGAAATACCCCACAGCCCCGAAAAAGAGCCAGTCAGTTGCTTAACTGACTGGCATTACAGCCCTTGAGCTGCCGTTTTTTTTATTCTGTAACGCGTGTAACTGAAGCGATTTAGTCGCGATCGATCTCATCAAATATGGCTCGCTTTGAGACATTCCTCAAGTAAAAAAACACTTCTTCCTGCGATTTCTCACAAAAAAACTTCGTTGACAAAAAGTGACAAAATTATGAGATTTCCATCACACATTTTGACATCAGGAACGGTATGCTGAATTCACCAAGACGGGAAGACAAGAGGTAAAATTTATGACAATGAACATTACCAGTAAACAAATGGAAATTACTCCGGCCATCCGCCAACATGTCGAAGACCGTCTCGCCAAACTGGAAAAATGGCAAACACATCTGATTAATCCACATATCATTCTGTCCAAAGAGCCACAAGGGTTCGTTGCTGACGCCACTATCAATACACCTAACGGCGTTCTTGTTGCCAGTGGTAAACATGAAGATATGTACACCGCAATTAACGAATTGATCAACAAGCTGGAACGGCAGCTCAATAAACTGCAGCACAAAGGCGAAGCACGTCGTGCCGCAACATCGGTGAAAGACGCCAACTTTGTCGAAGAAGTTGAAGAAGAGTAGTCCTTTATATTGAGTGTATCGCCAACGCGCCTTCGGGCGCGTTTTTTGTTGACAGCGTGAAAACAGTGCGGGTACTGTACTGAAGTCGCTTAAGGAAACAAATATGAAACACACTCTGTTCTTCTTCGCATTCTTTTTTACCTTCCCCTGAATGGGAGGCGTTTCGTCGTGTGAAACAGAATGCGAAGACGAACAATAAGGCCTCCCAAACCGGGGGGCCTTTTTTATTGATAACAAAAAAGGCAACACTATGACATCGGAAAACCCGTTACTGGCGCTGCGTGAGAAAATCAGCTCGCTGGATGAAAAATTACTGGCGCTACTGGCAGAGCGGCGCGAACTTGCTGTCGAGGTGGGAAAAGCCAAACTGCTCTCTCATCGCCCGGTACGTGATATCGATCGTGAACGCGATTTACTGGAAAAACTGATTACACTCGGTAAAACGCACCATCTGGATGCGCACTACATTACCCGTCTGTTCCAGCTTATCATTGAAGATTCCGTATTGACCCAGCAGGCACTGCTCCAGCAGCATCTCAATAAAATTAATCCGCACTCTGCCCGCATTGCTTTTCTTGGCCCGAAAGGTTCCTACTCACACCTTGCCGCCCGTCAGTATGCTGCCCGTCACTTCGAGCAATTTATTGAAAGTGGTTGTGTCAAATTTGCTGATATTTTTAATCAGGTGGAAACAGGTCAGGCCGACTATGCCGTCGTACCGATTGAAAATACCAGCTCCGGTGCCATTAACGATGTCTACGATCTGCTGCAACATACCAGCTTATCGATTGTTGGCGAGATGACGCTGACCATTGACCACTGCCTGCTGGTTTCTGGTACTACAGATTTATCCACCATCAACACGGTCTACAGCCATCCGCAGCCATTCCAGCAATGCAGTAAATTCCTTAATCGCTATCCGCACTGGAAGATTGAATATACCGAAAGTACGTCCGCGGCGATGGAAAAGGTTGCACAGGCAAAATCACCGCATGTTGCTGCATTGGGGAGCGAGGCAGGCGGCACTTTGTACGGCTTACAGGTGTTGGAGCGCATTGAGGCAAATCAGCGACAAAACTTCACCCGATTTGTCGTGCTGGCGCGTAAAGCCATTAACGTTTCAGACCAGGTTCCGGCAAAAACCACGCTGTTAATGGCCACCGGACAACAAGCCGGTGCACTGGTTGAAGCACTGCTGGTGCTGCGCAATCATAATCTGATCATGACCCGTCTGGAATCACGTCCGATTCACGGTAATCCGTGGGAAGAGATGTTTTATCTGGATATTCAGGCCAACCTTGAATCAGCAGAAATGCAAAAAGCATTGAAAGAGTTAGGTGAAATCACCCGTTCGATGAAGGTGTTGGGCTGTTACCCAAGCGAGAATGTGGTGCCTGTCGATCCTGCATGATGAAGCCGTGCCGGATGTGATACGTATCACCCGGCACAAAATTATTACTGCCGGTTGTCGTTTGCCTGACGCAATAACACACGGCTTTCACTCTGGAAGCGTTGCGCGTAATCACCGAACCAGTGCTCAACCTTGCGGAAACTGTCAATAAACGCCTGCTTATCGCCCTGCTCCAGCAACTCAATCGCCTCGCCAAAACGTTTATAGTAACGTTTGATCAGCGCCAGATTACGTTCTGACGACATGATGATGTCGGCATAAAGCTGCGGATCCTGGGCAAACAGTCGCCCGACCATCGCCAGTTCAAGGCGATAAATGGGCGAAGAGAGCGCCAGAAGTTGCTCAAGCTGAACATTTTCTTCTGCCAGATGCAGGCCATAAGCAAAAGTAGCAAAGTGGCGCAACGCCTGGATAAACGCCATATTCTGATCGTGCTCCACGGCGCTAATGCGATGTAACCGTGCGCCCCAGACCTGAATTTGCTCCAGAAACCATTGATACGCTTCCGGCTGGCGGCCATCACACCAGACAACGACCTGTTTCGCCAGGCTACCGCTGTCCGGGCCGAACATCGGGTGTAGCCCCAGCACCGGACCATCATGCGCCGCCAGCATGGCCTGCAACGGTCCATTTTTCACCGATGCCAGATCAACCAGAATACAGTCTTGCGGTAAACGCGGCAATTTTCCTATGACCTGCTCAGTAACATGAATCGGCACACTAACAATCACCATTCCGGCATCGGCAACAATCTCAGCCGCACGTTCCCAATCATGTTGTTCAAGGATCCGCACCTGATAACCCGAGAGTGTCAGCATCTTCTCGAACAATCGCCCCATCTGACCGCCACCGCCGACGATAACCACCGGGCGCAACGTAGGACAAAGCGTTTTAAAGCCTTTGTCGTTCTCGCTGGAGTAAGATTCACGCATCACCCGACGCAGGATGTCTTCAATGAGATCCGGCGGCACTCCGAGAGCTTCAGCCTCGGCGCGCCGCGAGGCCAGCATGGATGCCTCACGCTCCGGAACATAAATAGGCAACCCAAAACGGCTCTTCACCTCACCGACTTCGGCAACCAGTTCCAGACGCTTCGCTAATAAATTCAGCAGCTCTTTATCGACTTCATCAATTTGATCGCGTAATGCGGTCAACTCAGCAACCATAATAAACCTCTTAAGCCACGCGTGCCGTCAACTGTCCGTTGAGATCATGATGAATCTCACGCAGCAAGGCATCTGTCATTTCCCAGCTAATGCAGGCATCGGTAACGGATACACCGTATTTCATTGCGCTGCGCGGTTGCTCGGAAGACTGATTGCCTTCGTGGATATTACTTTCGATCATCAGACCAATAATTGAGCGATTGCCATCTTTGATTTGGGCAACCACGGACTCTGCTACCGCAGGTTGGCGGCGATAATCTTTATTGGAATTACCGTGGCTGCAATCTACCATCAGTGAGGGACGCAGTCCCGCCTGTTCCATCTCTTTTTCACATTGCGCAATATCCGCAGGGCTATAATTCGGTGCTTTGCCGCCGCGCAGGATCACATGTCCGTCCGGATTACCTTGCGTTTGTAGCAACGCAACCTGCCCTGCCTGGTTAATACCGACAAAACGGTGTGGCTGGGCGGCAGCTCGCATGGCGTTAATTGCCGTTGCCAGACTGCCATCGGTGCCGTTTTTAAAACCAACCGGCATAGACAGGCCAGATGCCATTTCACGGTGTGTTTGCGATTCTGTGGTGCGAGCACCAATTGCAGACCAGCTAAACAGATCACCAAGATATTGCGGGCTGTTTGGATCTAACGCCTCCGTCGCCAACGGCAGCCCCATGTTCACCAGTTCAAGCAGCAACTTACGCGCAATTTGCAGCCCGGCTTCTACGTCAAAAGAGCCATCCATATGTGGATCGTTAATTAACCCTTTCCAGCCGACAGTAGTACGGGGTTTTTCAAAATAGACGCGCATCACCAGATAGAGGTTATCGCTGACCTCTTCGGCAAGAGCTTTAAATCGACGAGCATATTCCAGAGCCGTTTCAGGATCATGAATGGAACAAGGACCACACACTACCAGCAGACGAGGATCGCGCCCGGCGATAATATCTGAAATGGTTTTACGCGAATCGGCAATCCTGGCTTCTTGTTGCAGGCTTAATGGAAAAGCGGCCTTCAATTGTTCCGGGGTCATCAGAACCTGTTCATCGGTAATGTGTACGTTATTCAGCGCGTCTTTTTGCATGATGGTGATCCTGTTTATGCTCGTTTGCGATAGTTGATCCTCAACGAGGATGACGTAACGATAACACAACAAGTAAAGATTTCAATCCAAATTTCGTAAATAATAGTTTACACATGCAGTTTTAATGCTTCTGAGACAATTAATTTCGTAAAAATAAATTTACACCACTATCAAAAACAATCCGCTATGCTTTGAAAAAGGAGAAAAAATGATGAAAAAATTTATCGGTCCCCTGTTGGCCTTAGTGATTAGCGGTTGCCAGATTGATCCTTATACTCACGCGCCAACCTTGACCAGTACCGACTGGTATGACGTTGGTATGGAAGATGCTATATCAGGCGTTGCCATAAAAGACGACGATACATTTAACGATTCACCAACAGATCGGGTGGTATACCTTAAAGGATATGCCGAAGGACAAAAGAAAACCTGCCAGCCTGATTTTACTTACGCCAGAGGGCTATCTGGTAAAAGCTTTCCCGCCAGTTGTGACACCGTGGAAAATGCCAGTCAACTGCATGAAGTATGGCAAAAAGGAGCCGATGAAAATGCCAGCACGATACGATTGAATTAATTTAAACCTCATCAATAAATTAATCATAAGATTTAACTTATTTGAATTTTAATTCTCGTTTTGATGACGAGTGCATAAAATAATGATATTTTAATGAGCATCCTAAAGAAAATTTTCGATGCGTTTCGAGCAACGGTGGTGAGGATCCCTGAATGCGCTTTTCTCACCGACCGATTTTACTACTGCTCTTTCTCCTGGCAGGATCGCCATTACTCGCTCAGGGTGCTTCTGACGTTACAAAAAATATACGTTTGATGGTTTCCGGTATCGTCAGCTACACTCGCTGGCCTGCATTGACTGGCCCACCAAGGCTATGTATTTTTTCATCTTCACGTTTTAGCGCAGCCCTACAAGAGAACAACGCAACTTCTTTGCCTTATCTCCCCATCATCATTAACTCTAAACAAGAGGCACTGATTTCAAGCTGCGATGGCTTTTATTTTGGCAACGAGTCACCGACATTCCAGATAGAATTAATCGATGAATATCCGTCTAAGGCGTTATTATTAATAGCCGAACAAAATACCGAGTGCATTATTGGCAGCGCCTTTTGCCTGATCATCAACAATAATAATGTCAGATTTGCCGTAAACCTGGATGCCTTATCGCGTAGTGGTGTAAAGGTCAACCCGGATGTCTTAATGCTCGCACGGAAGAAAAATGATGGGTAACGATAATTCTCTTAATAAGCGCCCCACGTTTAAAAGAGCATTACGCAATATCAGCATGACCAGCGTATTTATCACTATGACGCTGATCTGGCTGCTGCTTTCCGTGACATCGGTGCTGACCCTGAAACAATACGCGCAAAAAAACCTGGCACTCACCGCAGCGACAATGACTTACAGTCTGGAAGCTGCTGTCGTTTTTGCCGATGGTCCGGCAGCCACAGAAACGTTAGCCGCGCTGGGTCAGCAGGGCCAATTTTCAACCGCAGAAGTGCGAGATAACCAGCAAAACATTCTGGCATCCTGGCATTACACCAGTAAGGCTCCGGGCGAGACATTCAGTAATTTCATTAGCCACTGGCTCTTCCCCGCTCCCGTCATTCAGCCGATTCGCCATAATGGCAAAATCATTGGCGAAGTACAGTTAACTGCTCGCGACAACTCAATCAGTCATTTTATCTGGTTATCGCTGGCTGTTCTGACGGGTTGCATTCTGCTGGCATCAGGCATTGCAATCACCCTTACCCGCCATTTGCATAACGGACTGGTGGAAGCGCTAAAAAACATCACTGACGTCGTTCATGATGTGCGCTCCAACCGCAATTTTTCCCGCCGTGTTTCGGAAGAACGAATCGCAGAATTTCACCGCTTTGCTCTCGACTTCAATAGCTTGCTGGATGAAATGGAAGAGTGGCAGCTCCGTTTGCAGGCAAAAAATGCCCAGCTTCTACGTACCGCGCTACATGACCCATTAACCGGGCTGGCGAACCGCGCTGCATTCCGCAACTGTATCAATACGTTAATGAGTGATTCTGCTGCACGAGAAACCTCAGCTTTACTTTTTCTTGATGGCGATAATTTCAAATATATCAATGACACATGGGGGCACGCGACGGGCGATCAGGTCTTGATCGAGATAGCCATACGGTTAATGGAATTTAGCGGAAAACGACATCAGTCATACCGCATAGGAGGCGACGAGTTCGCCATGGTTCTGTCTGGCGTACTGTCAGAATATGAAGTGCAGCGCATCTGTGCAGATCTCACACAAACCTTTCATCGCCCATTCAATCTCCATAACGGTCATCAGGCCAGCATGACCTTAAGTATTGGATACGCCCTGACTCGTGAACACGATTCTGCCGAAAAATTACAAGAGCTGGCCGATCGTAATATGTATCAGGCCAAGCACCAGCGCGCCGAAACGCGGGTGAAATAACAAGGAAATATCTACATGATAAAGCAACTGGTAGCACCTCTGGTTTTCTCTTCTCTGATACTGGCAGGTTGCCAGGCTCCACAAGGCAAGTTTACCCCAGAGCAAGTCGCTGCTATGCAGTCTTATGGTTTTACTGAATCCGCCGGTGACTGGTCACTTGGCTTATCAGACACGATTCTGTTTGCTAAAAATGACTACAAACTACTTCCGGAAAGTCAGCAACAGATCCAAACCATGGCGGCGAAACTGGCTTCTACCGGGCTAACACATGCCCGTATGGATGGTCATACCGATAACTACGGTGAAGATAGCTACAATGAAGCCTTATCACTGAAGAGAGCGAATGTCGTCGCAGATGCCTGGGCTGAAGGTGGGCAAATTCCTCGCAGCAATCTCTCTACTCAAGGCTTAGGGAAAAAATACCCCATCGCCAGCAACCAGACATCTCAGGGTCGGGCCGAGAACCGCCGCGTCGCTGTGGTGATAAGTGCGCCTTAAACTCAATTTCAGTAGATAAAAAAAGGGCCAGCCAATTGGCCAGCCCTTCTTAACAGGATGTCGCTTAAGCGAAATCTTAGTTAAGACGCTCTTTGATACGAGCAGCCTTACCAGTACGCTCACGCAGGTAGTACAGTTTAGCTTTACGAACAGCACCACGACGTTTGACAGAAATGCTGTCAACTACCGGAGAGTGAGTCTGGAAGACACGCTCAACGCCTTCGCCGTTGGAAATTTTACGAACAGTGAATGCAGAGTGCAGACCGCGGTTACGAATAGCGATAACCACGCCCTCGAATGCCTGCAGACGTTTTTTGGAACCTTCAACAACCCATACTTTCACTTCCACGGTATCACCCGGACGGAAGGAAGGTACGTCCTGCTTCATCTGCTCTTGTTCAAGTTGCTTAATAATGTTGCTCATAATTTAATCTCTTATCCTGGGTAAACTGATATCTCGGGGGCTTACGCCATCCCATCATGTTTATGTTGCTGTTGCGCGTGTTCGGTTTTGAACTCCGCCAGCAACCTTGCTTGCTCTTCAGTCAGAGCCAGGTTTTCCAGAAGTTCAGGTCTTCTAAGCCAGGTACGGCCCAGCGACTGTTTCAAACGCCAGCGACGTATCTCGGCATGGTTGCCCGACAGTAACACTGACGGAACTTCCATCCCTTCTAACACCTCAGGCCGCGTATAGTGCGGGCAATCCAGCAATCCTTCAGCAAAGGAATCTTCCGTTGCTGAGGCTTCATGTCCCAGTACCCCCGGAATAAACCGGGAGACAGAGTCAATCAACGTCATTGCTGGTAACTCACCACCACTCAGAACGTAATCCCCGATTGACCATTCTTCGTCAATTTCGGTTTGGATCACGCGCTCATCTATACCTTCGTAGCGACCGCACACCAGAATCAATTTTTGATTCGTTGCCAGTTCGCTGACGCCTGCTTGATCAAGCTTGCGCCCCTGCGGTGACAGATAGATCACCTTAGCGCCTTCACCCGCCGCGCTTTTTGCTGCATGAATGGCATCCCGTAAAGGTTGCACCATCATTAACATCCCCGGTCCGCCGCCGTAAGGACGATCGTCCACGGTACGGTGCCGGTCATGCGTGAAGTCACGAGGACTCCAGCTCTGGATGCTCAGCAGGCCATTTTTAACTGCCCGGCCAGTTACCCCGTAATCGGTAATTGCGCGGAACATTTCAGGAAACAGGCTAATTATGCCAATCCACATAGCGCCGTCTTTTACCGTTTATCCGGTGGTTTAAAAACCAGGATCCCAATCTACTTCGATTGAACGAGTAGTGAGATCGACTTTCTTGATAACCTGCCCATCGAGGAACGGTACGAGACGTTCCTTGATACCAAACGCATCTTTCAGGTTTGCCTTAATGACGAGAACGTCATTAGATCCGGTTTCCATCATGTCGACGACTTTACCGAGATCGTAGCCTTCAGTGGTCACTACCTGGCAGCCCATCAGGTCTTTCCAGTAGTAGTCACCCTCTTCAAGCTGAGGCAACTGCGAAGAATCTACGACAATTTCACAATTCGTCAGCAGGTTCGCCGCATCACGATCGTCAACGCCTTTCAGCTTGATGATCATGTCCTGATTGTGGTGCTTCCAGCTTTCCAACTGGACTTGCTGCCACTGACCCGCCTTCTGGATAAACCAGGGCTGATAGTCAAAAATGCTTTCGGCGTCTTCGGTGGAAGAAAACACTCTGAGCCACCCACGAATACCGTAAGACGAACCCATTTTTCCCAAAACGATGGGATCAACAGGTGCTTGCGCGGTGAGTTGTTTGCTCATCATGACCACCGTGACAGATTAAGCTGCTTTGTTTACTTCTTTGATCAGCGCAGCAACGCGATCAGAAATAGTTGCGCCCTGGCCAACCCAGTGAGCAATGCGATCCAGATCCAGGCGGGCGCCTTCTTCTTTTTCGCTAGCGATTGGGTTGAAGAAACCAACGCGCTCAATGAAGCGACCGTTGCGTGCATTACGGCTGTCAGCGACAACAACCTGGTAGAACGGACGCTTTTTAGCGCCGTGACGTGCTAAACGAATAGTTACCATAACATCCTCTTGTGTGAATAAAACAACCGGACCCCATCGAGGAACGGAGTCCGGTGTCATATTAAAAGCCCGAAAATTTTACTGATTTCTGGAGAAAATGCAATCAACAGTTAATAACTCTGTCGCATAAGGTCATTTAGCGACCAGGAAATCCCGGCGGCATCATCCCTTTCATGCTTCTCATCATCTTCGCCATTCCGCCCTTCTTCATCTTCTTCATCATGCGCTGCATGTCGTCGAACTGCTTCAGAAGACGGTTAACATCCTGTACCTGCATACCGCAACCGGCAGCGATACGACGTTTACGCGAACCTTTGATGATTTCTGGCTTAGCGCGCTCTTTCAGCGTCATCGAGTTGATGATGGCTTCCATACGCACCAGCACTTTATCGTCCATCTGCGACTTCACGTTCTCCGGGATCTGCCCCATACCCGGCAGTTTGCCCATCAGGTTGGCCATGCCGCCCATGTTTTTCATCTGGCGCAACTGTTCAAGGAAATCGTTGAGATCGAAGCCGTCACCTTTTTTCAGCTTGCTGGCTAATTTCTCAGCCTGCGCGCGGTCAACTTTGCTTTCGATATCTTCGATCAGCGACAGAACATCGCCCATACCGAGAATACGGGAAGCGATGCGATCCGGATGGAACGGTTCCAGCGCCTCTGTTTTCTCACCAACACCGAGGAATTTGATCGGTTTGCCAGTGATGTGGCGAATCGAGAGCGCCGCACCGCCGCGGGCATCGCCGTCTACTTTGGTCAACACTACGCCGGTAAGCGGTAACGCTTCATTGAACGCTTTTGCCGTATTGGCGGCATCCTGACCGGTCATGGCGTCAACCACAAACAAGGTTTCAACCGGGTTAATCGAAGCGTGGACTTGTTTGATCTCGTCCATCATCGCTTCATCAACGTGCAAACGACCGGCAGTATCCACCAGCAACACGTCGTAGAATTTCAGTTTGGCTTCTTTCAGCGCCGCATTAACGATATCGACCGGCTTCTGACCAACATCTGAAGGGAAGAAATCGACGCCTACCTGTTCGGCCAGCGTCTCAAGCTGTTTGATTGCCGCCGGACGATAAACGTCGGCAGAAACCACCAGCACTTTCTTTTTGTGCTTCTCGCGCAGGAACTTACCGAGTTTACCAACGCTGGTTGTTTTACCGGCACCTTGCAGGCCCGCCATCAGCACCACCGCAGGCGGCTGCGCAGCCAGATTCAGGGTCTGGTTCTCTTCGCCCATCGCCGCAACCAGTTCGTTACGGACGATTTTGACGAACTCCTGCCCCGGCGTCAGGCTCTTGTTAACTTCATGACCAACCGCTTTCTCTTTTACGCGATTGATAAACTCACGCACTACCGGCAGAGCGACGTCCGCCTCCAGCAGCGCCATGCGCACTTCGCGCAGCGTATCTTTAACGTTGTCTTCAGTAAGGCGTCCACGGCCACTGATATTGCGCAGCGTGCGCGACAAACGATCGGTTAAATTATCAAACATTGTCTCTCGCCTGGGGTGGAAACGGTTGGCCGCAATCGCGACACATCATCAGTATTTTGCCGCAGTATAACATGAAGGCGTCTTTGTTGTTATGCAACGGTTGGAGCCGCGTTCACCTGACGCTATACTGCTTTTCTTTCTCATTGCTCAAACTGTCGACATTACTATGCCCGTTTTTGCTCTGCTCGCGCTCGTCGCCTACTCTGTCAGTCTCGCACTGATTATTCCCGGTCTGCTGCAAAAAAACGGCGGCTGGCGGCGAATGGCTATTATTTCTGCGGTCATCGCGCTGGTTTGCCACGCTATTGCTCTTGAAGCCCGCATACTGCCCGGCGGTGATAGCGGACAAAACCTTAGCCTGTTGAATGTCGGTTCGTTGGTCAGCCTGATGATCTGTACGGTGATGACCATTGTGGCCTCACGTAACCGTGGCTGGCTGCTGCTGCCGATTGTTTACGCCTTTGCGCTCATCAACCTGGCGCTGGCGACCTTCATGCCCAATGAATACATCACCCACCTGGAAGCAACACCCGGGATGCTGATGCACATTGGCTTATCGCTCTTTTCCTACGCCACGCTGATTATCGCTGCCCTGTACGCGCTGCAACTGGCATGGATTGATTACCAACTGAAGAACAAGAAGTTGGCGTTTAATCAGGAAATGCCTCCACTGATGAGTATTGAACGTAAAATGTTCCACATCACGCAAATTGGTGTGGTGCTATTGACGCTCACTCTCTGTACAGGCCTGTTCTACATGCACAACTTATTTAGCATGGAAAATATAGACAAGGCCGTGCTCTCTATTGTGGCGTGGTTTGTCTATATTGTGCTGCTGTGGGGGCATTATCATGAAGGATGGCGTGGACGCCGCGTTGTCTGGTTTAACGTCGCCGGCGCAGTCATTCTGACACTGGCCTATTTTGGCAGCCGAATTGTCCAGCAGTTAATCAGCTAAACCAGAAAAGGAGCTTCCCCTGGAACATATCTCTACTACCACGTTGATCATAATTTTGATCATCATGGTGGTCATTTCAGCCTATTTTTCCGGCTCCGAAACCGGAATGATGACACTCAACCGCTATCGCCTGCGACATATGGCGAAGCAGGGTAATCGCTCGGCTAAACGGGTCGAAAAATTACTGCGCAAACCTGACCGCCTGATAAGCCTGGTGTTAATCGGCAATAACCTGGTCAATATTCTCGCTTCCGCACTGGGCACCATTGTCGGAATGCGCTTGTACGGTGATGCAGGCGTGGCGATTGCGACCGGCGTGCTGACCTTCGTGGTGCTGGTTTTTGCCGAAGTATTGCCGAAAACCATTGCCGCGCTGTACCCGGAAAAAGTCGCCTATCCGAGTAGTTTTCTGCTGGCTCCGCTGCAAATTTTGATGATGCCACTGGTCTGGCTACTGAACGCCATCACCCGTATGCTGATGCGTATGATGGGTATCAAAACCGATATCGTAGTCAGCGGCTCTTTAAGCAAAGAGGAGTTGCGCACCATTGTGCACGAATCACGCTCACAAATTTCCCGCCGCAATCAGGATATGCTGCTATCGGTGCTCGATCTGGAAAAAATGACCGTTGATGACATCATGGTGCCGCGCAGTGAAATCATCGGCATCGATATCAACGACGACTGGAAATCGATTCTCCGTCAACTCTCCCACTCTCCTCACGGGCGCATCGTGCTGTACCGCGACTCTCTGGACGACGCCATTAGTATGCTGCGAGTACGTGAAGCCTGGCGGCTGATGTCGGAGAAAAAAGAGTTCACTAAAGAAACCATGCTGCGCGCTGCGGACGAAATTTATTTTGTTCCGGAAGGCACGCCGCTCAGTACACAATTAGTTAAATTTCAACGCAATAAAAAGAAAGTTGGTCTGGTCGTCAACGAATACGGAGATATTCAGGGGCTGGTCACAGTTGAAGATATTCTTGAAGAGATTGTCGGTGATTTCACCACGTCGATGTCACCAACGCTTGCCGAAGAGGTCACACCGCAAAACGACGGTTCGGTGATTATCGATGGCACCGCCAACGTGCGAGAAATTAACAAAGCCTTTAACTGGCATCTACCGGAAGATGATGCCCGCACGGTTAATGGCGTTATTCTGGAGGCGCTGGAAGAGATCCCTGTCGCAGGCACCCGCGTGCGTATTGGCGAGTACGATATCGATATCCTCGACGTTCAGGACAATATGATTAAGCAGGTAAAAGTTTTTCCTGTAAAACCGCTACGTGAAAGCGTGGCGGAGTAACGAAAACGGCCCGGCATTCATATGCAGGGCCGTAACTCATTACGAAGGCAGAAATTAAGCTTTCGCTTTCGCGACAGTAACCATCGCCGCACGAATCGTACGACCGTTCAGCGTATAACCCTTCTGCATGATGCCCAGTACGTTACCCGGCGCAACGTCATCAGATTCCACCATTGCGATGGCCTGATGCACGTTTGGATCCAGCGGTACGTTCGTTTCGGCAATGACATCAACGCCAAATTTACGTACTACATCCAGCATCGACTTCAGCGTCAGCTCAATACCTTCAACCATCGCAGACATATCCGGGTTAGCTTTATCAGCCACTTCCAGCGCACGATCCAGACTATCAATCACCGGCAGCAATTCGTTGATGAATTTCTCCAGCGCAAATTTATGCGCTTTTTCGATATCCAGTTCAGTACGACGACGCAGGTTTTCCATTTCCGCTTTTACGCGCAAAATACCGTCCCGTTCACGGGTCTGGGCTTCAGCCAGCTGAGCTTCGAGATTCGCAATTTTTTCATCGCGCGGATCCACCTGCTCAGCAGAAGCTTCTGGCTCAACTGCCTCAATCTCTTCGTGCTGATCCATGATAATTTCTTCCGGGGCTTGCCCCTCAGGCGTTTTCTGTTCTTTACTACTCATGAATTTCTCCGCGTTTTTTTCGCATTCATCTCGCTAACTTGGCTTATTATGGGGATCAGTTTCAGGGTTTCAAGGGAAGCACTCACATTGTCATCAATCTTCACAACAAGGACCTCGGAAAAATGAATAATCATTTCAAGTGTATTGGCATTGTGGGACACCCACGGCACCCTACTGCACTGACAACACATGAAATGCTCTACCGCTGGTTGTGCACAAAAGGTTACGAGGTCATCGTTGAGCAGCAAATCGCTCACGAACTGCAACTGAAGAATGTGAAAACTGGCACACTCGCGGAGATTGGACAACTGGCTGATCTCGCGGTAGTTGTTGGTGGCGACGGTAATATGCTGGGAGCGGCGCGCACGCTCGCCCGCTACGACATTAAAGTCATTGGCATCAACCGTGGCAACCTGGGTTTCCTGACTGACCTTGACCCCGATAACGCCCAACAACAGTTAGCCGATGTGCTGGAAGGCCACTACATCAGCGAAAAACGTTTTTTGCTGGAAGCACAAGTCTGCCAGCAAGATTGCCAGAAGCGCATCAGCACAGCGATTAACGAAGTAGTGCTTCACCCAGGTAAAGTAGCGCATATGATTGAGTTCGAAGTGTATATCGACGAGATCTTTGCGTTTTCTCAGCGCTCCGATGGACTGATTATTTCTACGCCTACAGGTTCTACCGCCTATTCCCTCTCGGCGGGCGGCCCGATTCTGACACCATCACTAGATGCAATTACCCTGGTGCCAATGTTCCCGCATACACTCTCGGCGCGCCCGCTGGTCATTAACAGCAGCAGCACAATTCGCCTGCGCTTTTCGCACCGCCGTAGCGATCTGGAAATTAGCTGCGACAGCCAGATAGCGCTACCGATTCAGGAAGGTGAAGATGTCCTGATTCGTCGTTGTGATTACCATCTGAATCTGATTCATCCAAAAGATTACAGCTATTTCAATACATTAAGCACTAAACTCGGCTGGTCAAAAAAATTATTTTAATTTTACACCAGCCTCTTTACTGTATATAAAACCAGTTTATACTGTACGCAATAACAGTAATGGTTTTTCATACAGGAAAACGACTATGTTGGCACAACTGACCATCAGCAACTTTGCTATTGTTCGTGAGCTTGAGATTGATTTTCACAGCGGTATGACCGTAATAACCGGTGAGACCGGCGCAGGCAAATCTATTGCAATAGATGCGCTCGGCCTTTGTCTCGGTGGTCGCGCTGAAGCCGACATGGTGCGTACCGGCGCTGCTCGCGCAGACCTGTGCGCTCGTTTTTCTCTTAAAGATACGCCAGCGGCTCTGCGCTGGCTGGAAGAAAACCAACTGGAAGATGGCCGCGAATGCCTGCTTCGTCGCGTGATCAGTAGCGATGGCCGCTCCCGTGGTTTCATCAACGGCACGGCCGTTCCTCTGTCACAACTGCGCGAACTGGGTCAGTTGCTCATCCAGATCCACGGTCAGCATGCTCATCAGTTACTTACCAAGGCCGAGCACCAAAAATTCCTGCTTGATGGCTACGCCAATGAAACTTCTCTGCTCCAGGAAATGACCGCTCGTTATCAGTTGTGGCATCAAAGCTGCCGCGACCTGGCGCATCATCAACAGTTAAGTCAGGAACGCGCCGCTCGCGCGGAACTGCTGCAATATCAGTTAAAAGAACTGAACGAATTTAATCCGCAGCCCGGTGAGTTTGAACAAATCGACGAAGAGTACAAGCGTCTGGCTAACAGCGGTCAATTGCTGACTACAAGCCAGAATGCACTGGCATTAATGGCCGACGGCGAAGATGCAAACCTGCAAAGTCAGCTTTATACAGCAAAACAATTGGTTAGCGAACTGATTGGTATGGACAGCAAACTGTCCGGTGTACTTGATATGCTGGAAGAGGCCACAATCCAGATAGCTGAAGCCAGTGACGAATTACGCCACTACTGCGATCGTCTGGATCTCGACCCTAACCGGTTGTTCGAACTTGAACAACGTATCTCAAAACAGATTTCACTGGCACGTAAACACCACGTCAGCCCGGAAGCATTGCCACAATATTATCAATCACTGCTGGAAGAACAACAGCAACTCGACGATCAGGCCGACTCGCAAGAAACTCTCGCGCTGGCCGTAACTAAACACCATCAGCAGGCGCTGGAAACGGCACGCGCGTTACACCAACAACGCCAGCACTATGCAGCAGAACTTGCGCACCTGATCACCGACAGTATGCACGCACTCTCCATGCCGCATGGGCAATTTACGATTGATGTGAAATTTGATGAGCATCACCTGAGCGCTGACGGAGCCGACCGCATTGAGTTTCGGGTTACCACCAACCCTGGTCAGCCAATGCAGCCTATCGCCAAAGTCGCATCCGGTGGTGAATTGTCGCGTATCGCTCTGGCGATTCAGGTTATTACAGCGCGTAAAATGGAAACGCCAGCGCTCATTTTCGATGAAGTGGATGTGGGGATCAGCGGCCCGACTGCAGCAGTCGTCGGCAAACTGCTACGTCAGCTTGGCGAATCAACCCAGGTAATGTGTGTTACCCACCTGCCACAAGTCGCAGGATGCGGTCATCAACACTATTTTGTCAGCAAAGAAACAGATGGCGCGATGACAGAAACACATATGCAATCACTGGATAAAAAGGCGCGGTTACAGGAGTTGGCGCGCTTACTTGGTGGTAGCGAAGTTACCCGCAACACCCTGGCGAACGCGAAAGAACTGCTTGCGGCGTAAACTTTTTTACTGCTTCACGGTCAGAGTAGACAGCAAAACGCCGTAAGACCCGACAGCAAAAGGTTTTAAAGTGACGAAAGGTCTATTATCATCGGCATATTACAGATGAGCCACGTACTGCTCGGGCCCGAAAAGGAATCAAATCACTATGCGCTGTAAAACGCTGACTGCTGCCGCAGCAGTACTATTGATGTTGACCGCAGGCTGTTCCACTCTGGAGCGAGTGGTTTACCGTCCTGACATCAACCAGGGGAACTATCTGACCGCTAACGACGTATCCAAAATACGCGTTGGCATGACGCAACAACAAGTTGCGTACGCATTGGGTACACCGCTGATGTCCGATCCATTTGGTACGAATACCTGGTTCTATGTCTTCCGCCAACAACCAGGTCATGAAGGTGTAACGCAGCAAACGCTGACGCTGACCTTTAACAGCAGCGGTGTGTTGACCAATATTGATAACAAACCCGCACTGAGTGGCAACGAATAAAATTTGCTGTTTATAGCGATCAAAAAGGTGCTCGCTGAGCACCTTTTTTCTGCCTGCTATTTATTCGCTGACTTCTCTGCCCGCTGCCTGCGAAGCTCTTTCGGATCGGCAATCAATGGTCGATAAATCTCTACACGATCGCCATCGCGCACGATATCACTCAGTTTTGCCGGACGACTGTAAATGCCGACTTTATTTTTAGTTAAATCGATATCTGTACGCAATTCCAGCAAACCGCTGGCGCGAATCGCCTCTTCAACCGTCGCTCCCTCCTGCAACATCACACGTTGCAGGTACTGCTTCTCTGGTAACGCGTAAGCTACCTCAACGGCAATTTTACCTGGCACTATAAACCTCTTTTGCTCGCACAGTGAAAGCCTGCACCATATTAGTCGCCAGCTCTTTAAACACGCGACCAAAGGCGAGTTCAATCAGCTTATTAGTAAACTCAAAATCGAGATGAAACTCGATACGGCACGCCTCCTGGCTCAGCGGCGTAAACTTCCAACCGCCGATCAACTTCTTGAACGGCCCATCAACCAGATTCATGAGGATACTTTGGTTACTGGTCAACTGATTCCGGGTAGTAAACGTTTTGCTGATCCCAGCCTTAGAGACATCTACCGCAGCGGTCATCTGCCCAGGAGTAGACTCCAGAATCCGACTTCCGGTACAACCCGGCAAAAACTGAGGATAAGACTGAACGTCATTCACTAACTGATACATTTGCTCCGCGCTGTAGGGTACGAGTGCGGTCCGGCTAATTTGAGGCATAACAAATTCCATCAACAAAAAACCAACAAATAATATCATTTATCCTGCTGTAAAAAAAACGCTATCCCGGCACTGGGTAACATCGGGTTCATGCTAAGATAGAGCCTTGTCCCCCGCAGGATTAATATGGGGTGTTTTCGATTTCAGATTACCGATGATTCACGACGCTTATGACGAAGAAAAAAGCACATAAACCTGGTTCAGCAACCATAGCGCTCAACAAGCGCGCCCGTCACGAATACTTTATTGAAGAAGAGTTTGAAGCGGGACTCGCCCTGCAAGGCTGGGAAGTTAAATCCCTGCGCGCAGGAAAAGCCAATATTAGCGACAGCTATGTTCTTCTGCGCGACGGAGAAGCGTTCCTGTTTGGCGCAAATATCACGCCGATGGCTGTGGCTTCCACGCATGTGGTGTGCGATCCTACTCGTACTCGCAAGCTACTTCTCAACCAGCGCGAACTGGACTCATTGTACGGTCGCGTAAATCGTGAAGGCTATACCGTAGTGGCGCTCTCCCTGTACTGGAAAAATGCCTGGTGCAAAGTAAAAATTGGTGTCGCGAAAGGTAAGAAACAACACGATAAACGTTCTGACATCAAAGAACGTGAATGGCAGGTGGATAAAGCACGTATCATGAAAAACGCTCACCGTTAAACCTACATAACATATACTGATCAGCCCCTCACCGCGCCTCCCCTCTCCGGTGGCGCGAATGAACATCTTGTTGATAATCATATTTAGCACAGATGTAGTCATCCCCATGCTTAATCGAATAAAAATCATGCTACGCAGGCGCTAAATCCTTGACGATGTCGCCATTGGGGCTGGTCATGGCGCTCACAAATCTGGTATACTCACCGTTACACATTGGGGCTGATTCTGGATTCGACGGGATTTGCGAAACCCAAGGTGCATGCCGAGGGGCGGTTGGCCTCGTAAAAAGCCGCAAAAAATAGTCGCAAACGACGAAAACTACGCTTTAGCAGCTTAATAACCTGCTTAGAGCCCTCTCTCCCTAGCCTCCGCTCTTAGGACGGGGATCAAGAGAGGTCAAACCCAAAAGAGATCGCGTGGAAGCCCTGCCTGGGGTTGAAGCGTTAAAACTTAATCAGGCTAGTTTGTTAGTGGCGTGTCTGTCCGCAGCTGGCAAGCGAATGTAAAGACTGACTAAGCATGTAGTACCGAGGATGTAGGAATTTCGGACGCGGGTTCAACTCCCGCCAGCTCCACCAATCATGATTAGACGGTGTAAGAACAACACCAACAAAAACAGGAAGTTAGCAGTCTCAGCAGGACACCGACCAGACGGTGAGGAGACAAAAAAGGATACGCAAAGGAGCCGCGGCTCTTTAGTGACATAGAAGTCCGCTTATGCGGGCTTTTTTATTTTTTCATCTGCTTAATTTGGCTGTGCTTCATCTATCCCCTCAACAAGCACCATTCTTTTCGTTCACAGCTTCCATATACCAACCAGCCACGAATGCCTTTCAGCCATAAAAAATGAATGTCTGTTATGAGCTCTGAGTTCAACGGGTCGATGCAACTCTATCCTTAATCAAGGGGGACGTTGCTCTTCTGAAATGCAAAAGGGTCTCTAAATGTGAATGGCACGATTATGCGGGATACTTACATAATGTATGGAGACTACGCATTATTCTCCCCCCAGCCAAACAGGTGAAGAACTAAAACTCACCTGTTTACAACAGGTTATTTCAAATTAACTCAATCGTGTATTAAATCGCAGGACACGTTTGTTTTGAAGTTTGAAATCACACCCAATACTCACCTCCTATAACCATCACTAACTTATTATTTTAAATAATTATTTCTCTAAAAAAGCATCTATAACTCACCTCACCATATGTTAATAAAAAATTGTTTTTGATCACAATAAGAAAACAATATGTCTCTTTTGTGCGCATTTTTCAGAAATGTAGATATTTTTAGATTATGGCTACGAAGTGAGCATCGCCATGTCACCCTACATCTCATAAGAGGATTGCTTCTGATGAATGCACTGACCGCCGTACAAACCAATACTGTCGATTCAGGCCAGGACTATAGCGGATTCACCCTCATACCGTCGGCGCAATCCCCGCGTCTGCTGGAACTCACCTTCACCGAACAGACGACCAAACAGTTTCTCGAACAGGTTGCCGAGTGGCCCGTGCAGGCGCTGGAGTACAAATCGTTTCTGCGTTTTCGGGTGGGCAAAATTCTCGACGATCTGTGTGCAAACCAACTACAGCCGCTGCTGTTGAAGACGTTGCTAAACCGCGCTGAAGGTGCGCTGTTGATCAATGCGGTAGGTGTCGATGATGTGAAGCAGGCGGATGAGATGGTGAAGCTGGCGACGGCGGTGGCGCATCTGATTGGTCGCTCAAATTTCGATGCGATGAGCGGTCAGTATTATGCGCGTTTTGTGGTGAAAAATGTCGATAACTCAGACAGCTATCTGCGCCAGCCGCACCGCGTGATGGAGTTGCATAACGACGGCACCTATGTCGAAGAGATCACTGATTACGTGCTGATGATGAAAATCGACGAACAAAACATGCAGGGCGGAAATTCGCTGCTGCTGCATCTCGATGACTGGGAACATCTGGACCACTTTTTCAGCCACCCGCTGGCGCGCCGTCCGATGCGTTTTGCCGCACCGCCAAGTAAAAACATCAGCAAAGATGTCTTCCATCCGGTGTTCGACGTCGATCAGCAGGGGCGCCCGGTGATGCGCTATATCGACCAGTTCGTCCAGCCGAAAGACTTCGAAGAAGGCGTATGGTTGAGCGAGCTTTCCGACGCCATTGAAACCAGCAAAGGCATTCTGTCTGTCCCCGTTCCCGTTGGCAAATTCCTGTTGATTAACAACCTGTTCTGGCTGCACGGTCGCGACCGCTTTACCGCGCATCCGGATCTGCGTCGCGAACTGATGCGCCAGCGTGGCTATTTCGCTTACGCCACTAACCACTACCAGACGCATCAGTAAGCGCAAAGGAATTGAGCGGATGTATGATTTTGTGATTATTGGCGGCGGCATCATCGGCATGTCGACCGCCATGCAACTGATTGATGTCTATCCGGACGCCCGCATTGCGTTGCTGGAAAAAGAGTCCGGCCCGGCCTGTCACCAGACGGGCCACAACAGCGGTGTGATCCATGCCGGGGTCTATTACACGCCCGGCAGCCTGAAGGCGAAATTTTGCCTGGCGGGAAACCGCGCCACCAAAGCCTTTTGCGATCAAAACGGCATTCACTACGACAACTGCGGCAAGATGCTGGTCGCCACGTCCGCTCTCGAAATGGAACGGATGCGCGCGTTGTGGAAACGCACGGCGGCGAACGGGATCGAGCGCGAATGGTTAAACGCCGACGAACTGCGCGAGCGCGAACCGAATATCACCGGGCTTGGCGGTATTTTTGTGCCGTCCAGCGGCATTGTCAGCTATCGCGAAGTGACGGCGGCGATGGCAAAAATCTTCCAGGCCAGAGGCGGTGAGATTATCTATAACGCCGAAGTCAGCGCGCTCAGTGAGCATAAAAACGGCGTGGTGATACGTACCCGTCAGGGCGACGAATATGAAGCATCGACGCTGATTAGCTGTTCCGGACTAATGGCTGACCGGCTGGTGAAAATGCTCGGCCTCGAACCGGGCTTTATCATCTGCCCGTTCCGTGGCGAGTATTTCCGCCTTGCGCCGGAGCATAACCAGATTGTTAACCATCTGATTTACCCCATCCCCGACCCGGCGATGCCATTTTTGGGCGTTCATCTCACCCGGATGATCGACGGTAGCGTGACCGTCGGGCCAAACGCGGTGCTGGCTTTCAAACGCGAAGGCTATCGCAAGCGCGACTTCTCATTTAGCGACACGCTGGAGATTTTGGGCTCTTCGGGGATTCGCCGGGTGCTACAAAACCACCTACGCTCAGGACTGGGCGAGATGAAAAACTCGCTGTGCAAAAGCGGCTATTTGCGGCTGGTGCAAAAGTATTGTCCCCGGCTTTCGTTAAGCGATCTCCAGCCCTGGCCCGCCGGTGTGCGGGCGCAGGCGGTATCGCCGGACGGCAAGCTGATTGACGATTTTCTGTTTGTCACCACCCCGCGCACGATCCACACCTGCAATGCGCCCTCCCCGGCAGCGACATCAGCAATTCCTATTGGTGCGCATATTGTCAGCAAGGTACAAACGCTGCTGGCAAGCCAGAGTAACCCCGGACGCACGCTGCGAGCGGCACGTAGTGTGGATGCCTTACACGCCGCATTTAATCAATAACCTTTGAAAACAGGATGTAGCGATGAAACTTAACGACAGTAACTTATTCCGCCAGCAGGCGTTGATTAACGGGGAATGGCTGGACGCCAACAATGGCGAGGTCATCGATGTCACCAATCCGGCGAACGGCGACAAGCTGGGTAGCGTGCCGAAAATGGGTGCTGATGAAACCCGTGCCGCTATCGACGCCGCCAACCGCGCCCTGCCCGCCTGGCGTGCGCTCACCGCCAAAGAACGCGCCACCATTCTGCGCAACTGGTTCAATTTGATGATGGAGCATCAGGACGATTTAGCGCGCCTGATGACCCTCGAACAGGGCAAACCGCTGGCTGAAGCGAAAGGCGAAATCAGCTACGCCGCCTCCTTTATTGAGTGGTTTGCCGAAGAAGGCAAACGTATTTATGGCGACACTATTCCCGGTCATCAGGCCGATAAGCGCCTGATTGTGATCAAGCAGCCGATTGGCGTTACTGCGGCCATCACGCCGTGGAACTTCCCGGCGGCGATGATTACCCGCAAAGCCGGTCCGGCACTGGCGGCAGGCTGCACGATGGTGCTGAAGCCCGCCAGTCAGACGCCGTTCTCTGCGCTAGCGCTGGCAGAGCTGGCGATCCGCGCGGGCATTCCGGCTGGCGTGTTTAACGTGGTCACCGGTTCGGCGGGCGCGGTCGGTAACGAACTGACCAGCAACCCGCTGGTGCGCAAGCTGTCGTTTACCGGCTCGACCGAAATTGGCCGCCAGTTAATGGAACAGTGCGCGAAAGATATCAAAAAAGTGTCGCTGGAGCTCGGCGGCAACGCGCCGTTTATCGTCTTTGACGATGCCGATCTCGACAAAGCCGTGGAAGGCGCGCTGGCCTCAAAATTCCGCAACGCCGGGCAAACCTGCGTCTGCGCCAACCGTTTATACGTGCAGGACGGCGTGTATGACCGCTTTGCCGAAAAATTGCAGCAGGCGGTGAGCAAACTGCAAATCGGTGATGGACTGGAAAAAGGCGTCACCATCGGACCGCTGATCGATGAAAAAGCGGTAGCAAAAGTGGAAGAGCATATTGCCGATGCGCTGGAGAAAGGCGCGCGCGTGGTTTGCGGCGGTAAAGCACACGAACGCGGCGGCAACTTCTTCCAGCCGACCATACTGGTGGACGTTCCGGCCAACGCCAAAGTGTCGAAAGAAGAGACGTTCGGCCCCCTCGCCCCGCTATTCCGCTTTAAAGACGAAGCCGATGTGATTGCGCAGGCCAATGACACCGAGTTTGGCCTTGCCGCCTACTTCTACGCTCGTGATTTAAGCCGCGTCTTCCGCGTGGGCGAGGCGCTGGAGTACGGCATCGTCGGCATCAATACCGGCATTATTTCCAATGAAGTGGCCCCGTTCGGCGGCATTAAAGCCTCGGGTCTGGGTCGTGAAGGTTCGAAGTATGGCATCGAAGATTACTTAGAAATCAAATACATGTGCATCGGTCTTTAACTGGAGAACGCGAATGAGCAGCAATAAAGAGTTAATGCAGCGCCGCAGTCAGGCGATCCCCCGTGGCGTCGGGCAAATTCACCCGATTTTCGCTGACCGGGCGGAAAACTGCCGGGTGTGGGACGTTGAAGGCCGTGAGTATCTTGATTTCGCGGGCGGGATTGCAGTGCTCAATACCGGGCACCTGCATCCAAAAGTGGTTGCGGCGGTGGAAGCGCAGTTGAAAAAACTGTCGCATACCTGCTTCCAGGTGCTGGCTTACGAGCCGTATCTGGAGTTGTGCGAGATTATGAATCAGAAGGTGCCGGGCGATTTCGCCAAAAAAACGCTGTTGGTCACCACGGGTTCGGAAGCGGTGGAAAACGCGGTAAAAATCGCCCGCGCCGCCACCAAACGCAGCGGCACCATCGCCTTTAGCGGTGCGTATCACGGGCGCACGCACTACACGCTGGCGCTGACCGGCAAGGTGAATCCGTACTCTGCGGGTATGGGGCTGATGCCGGGCCATGTTTATCGCGCGCTTTACCCTTGCCCACTGCATGGCATCAGTGAAGATGACGCTATCGCCAGTATCCACCGAATCTTCAAAAATGACGCTGCGCCGGAAGATATCGCCGCCATCGTGATTGAGCCGGTTCAGGGCGAAGGCGGTTTCTACGCCGCGACGCCAGCCTTTATGCAACGTTTACGCGCGCTGTGTGACGAGCACGGGATCATGCTGATTGCCGATGAAGTCCAGAGCGGCGCGGGACGTACCGGTACGCTGTTTGCGATGGAGCAAATGGGCGTTGCACCGGATCTCACCACCTTTGCGAAATCGATCGCGGGCGGCTTCCCGCTGGCGGGCGTCACCGGACGTGCCGAAGTGATGGACGCCGTCGCACCAGGTGGTCTGGGCGGCACTTATGCGGGTAACCCGATTGCCTGCGTGGCGGCGCTGGAAGTATTGAAGGTGTTCGAGCAGGAAAATCTGCTGCAAAAAGCCAACGATCTGGGGCAGAAACTGAAAGACGGGTTGTTGGCAATAGCCGAAAAACACCCTGAGATCAGCGATGTGCGCGGGCTGGGGGCGATGATTGCGATCGAGTTGTTTGAAAATGGCGATCACGACAAACCGGATGCGAAACTCACCGCCGAGATCGTAGCGCGCGCCCGCGATAAAGGTCTGATTCTTCTCTCCTGCGGCCCTTATTACAACGTACTGCGCATCCTTGTCCCCCTCACCATTGAAGATGCTCAGATCCGTCAGGGTCTGGAGATCATCAGCCAGTGTTTTGCTGAGGCGAAGCAGTAGCACCGCACCATGCCGGAGGCGACGCTTTGCGTCTTGCCCGGCCCACGGAAATGTAGGTCGGATAAGGCGTTTACGCCGCATCCGACACTCGGCGCACCATGCCGGAGGCGACGCTTCGCGTCTTGTCCGGCCTACGGGAATCCAGGTCGGATAAGGCGTTTACGCCGCATCCGACAATCTGTACGTAAACAGGAATAAATCTATGTCGGCCGGATAAGGCGGAGCCGCTCTCCGGCAAAAAGAGTTAATAACAATTAAACGCGTGACCCGACGCGGGAAATGTCGGGGCGCTCTCCCAAGTGACACACTTTCGAGAGGATTCAGGATGGGGCAATCATCGCAACCACATGAGTTAGGCGGCGGGCTGAAATCACGCCACGTCACCATGTTGTCTATTGCCGGTGTTATCGGCGCAAGTCTGTTTGTCGGTTCCAGCGTCGCTATAGCCGAAGCGGGTCCGGCGGTATTGCTGGCCTATCTGTTCGCCGGATTACTGGTGGTTATGATTATGCGAATGCTGGCGGAAATGGCGGTTGCTACGCCCGACACCGGCTCCTTTTCCACCTATGCCGATAAAGCCATTGGCCGCTGGGCGGGCTATACCATCGGCTGGCTGTACTGGTGGTTTTGGGTACTGGTTATCCCGCTGGAAGCCAACATTGCCGCCATGATCCTGCATTCATGGGTTCCCGGTATTCCCATCTGGTTATTTTCCCTCGTTATTACCCTCGCCTTAACCGGAAGTAATTTATTAAGCGTCAAAAACTACGGCGAATTTGAGTTCTGGTTAGCGATATGCAAAGTGATTGCTATCCTGGCGTTTATTTTCCTCGGTGCAGTGGCGATTAGCGGTTTTTATCCTTATGCCGAAGTGAGTGGTATCTCAAGATTATGGGATAGCGGCGGCTTTATGCCGAATGGTTTTGGTGCGGTATTAAGCGCGATGCTTATCACCATGTTCTCGTTTATGGGCGCGGAAATTGTCACCATCGCGGCAGCAGAATCCGACACGCCGGATAAACATATTGTTCGCGCCACCAACTCGGTTATCTGGCGTATCTCTATTTTCTATTTGTGTTCTATTTTTGTCGTCGTGGCTCTCATCCCGTGGAATATGCCAGGACTGAAAACCGTGGGTTCCTACCGTTCCGTGCTGGAGCTGCTGAATATTCCGCACGCAAAATTCATTATGGATTGCGTTATTTTGCTATCAGTGACCAGTTGCCTGAACTCAGCGCTGTATACCGCCTCGCGAATGCTTTACTCACTGAGCCGTCGCGGTGATGCACCTGCAGTAATGGGCAAAATCAACCGCAGTAAAACACCTTACGTGGCTGTATTACTCTCGACCGGTGCGGCGTTTTTAACGGTGGTGGTGAACTATTACGCGCCTGCGAAAGTGTTTAAATTCCTGATCGACAGCTCCGGCGCCATCGCCCTGCTGGTTTATTTAGTCATCGCCGTTTCACAATTGCGGATGCGTAAAATTCTGCTGGCAGAAGGCGGCGAAATTCGCCTGCGCATGTGGCTTTATCCGTGGCTTACCTGGCTGGTGATTAGCTTTATTACCTTTGTATTGGTGGTGATGTTATTCCGTCCGGCACAGCAACTCGAGGTCATTTCCACCGGCTTATTAGCAATAGGGATTATCTGTACCGTGCCAATTATGGCGCGCTGGAAAAAGCTAATAATGTGGCAAAAATTACCCGCGCATAATACGCATTAACGTTGAGCTGGAGTCACACCATGACCATTACGTCTCTGGATGGCTATCGCTGGCTGAAGAACGATATTATTCGCGGTCATTTTCAGCCGGATGAAAAACTGCGAATGAGTTTGCTGACGTCGCGCTATTCACTCGGCGTCGGGCCGTTGCGGGAAGCCCTTTCGCAACTGGTAGCGGAACGACTGGTTACGGTGGTGAATCAAAAAGGATATCGGGTGGCGTCTATGTCAGAGCAGGAACTGCTCGATATTTTCGATGCCCGCGCCAATATGGAAGCGATGCTGGTGAGTCTGGCGATTGCCCGTGGCAGTGATGAATGGGAAGCTGACATTCTCGCGAAAGCACATTTGCTTGGTAAACTGGAAGCCTCTGACGCCAGCGAGCAAATGCTTGATGAGTGGGACCAGCGCCATCAGGCATTTCATACTGCGATTGTGGCTGGCTGCGGTTCCCATTATTTACTACAAATGCGCGAGCGTTTGTTTGATCTGGCGGCACGCTACAGATTCATCTGGCTGCGGCAAACAGTGCTTTCAGTAGAAATGCTGGAAGATAAACGCGATCAGCATCAAATTTTAACCGACGCTGTGCTGGCGCGAGATACTGCGCGCGCCAGTGAGTTAATGCGTCAACATTTGCTGACGCCGATTCCGATTATCCAGCAGGCGATGGCGGGATAACGATCACTCTTCAGGAATACGCAAAACCTGCCCTGGATAAATTTTATCCGGGCTTTTTAGCATCGGTTTATTCGCTTCGAAGATTTTATTGTAGAGATTGGCGTTGCCGTAAACCTGTTTGGAAATGGCACTCAGGGTGTCGCCAGACTTAACGGTATAAAACTGGCTGGCAGTTGCTGACGTCGCCGTTTTTACCTGATCGTCCACGCTGGCAATACCGGAAATATTCCCCACTGCAACAAGGATTTTTTCCTTCGCTTCCTGACTTAAGCCGTCACCTGTGACTGTCGCTTTACCATCGACAATCTGAATATTCACTTTATCGGCATCGGGAATACCGGTTTTGTTCAGATGCTCTTGCACCTTCTTCGCCTGATCGTCTTTATCATGCTGACCGGTGACGGTATCCCAGAGCTTTTCTCCTGCCTCTTTCACAAAATTGAACAGACCCATAGCTACCTCATTCGTTAATGGAAACACTCAGAAAGTGTAGCAGAGGAACGCGGCGCGTTTACGCCGCGTGGGTGAGCAGAGGATTAATCGCGGGTTTGCACCCAAAAAGCGTGAATTAAACCAGGAATATAACCAAGCAACGTCAGCAGGATATTAATGATGAACGCCCAACCAAATCCTTTACCTAACAGCACGCCGAGCGGTGGCAAAATGATGGTGATGACGATTCTCCAGAAACCCATATTTACTCCCTATAAGAAAATTAATCATTGTTTAAAAAGAGATTTCACCTCTTAAGCGTAGTGATTTTAGCGGAGCCTGGCCGTTTCAGCCTACGCTTTTACCCTCATTTACGCTGCTTACGCTGGTATACGTTGCATTTTTAGTTTAGAGTTTACTTAATTTAGCAAATACTTAAATAACTATGACTGAACTAGCCCAACTACAGGCCAGTGCCGAACAGGCCGCGGCCTTGCTGAAAGCGATGAGTCACCCCAAACGGCTGCTGATTCTATGCATGCTTTGTGGTTCACCCTGCACCAGCGCCGGTGAACTGGCTCGCATTACCGGACTTAGCGCCTCTGCAACGTCACAGCATCTCGCTCGTATGCGTGACGAAGGGCTTATCGACAGCCAACGGGATGCGCAGCGCGTTCTTTATTCGATAAAAAATGAGGCGGTAAATGCCATTATCGCCACCCTGAAAAATGTCTATTGTCCGTAAGGAGTGACCATGGCTTTGACAACAATTTCGCCGCATGACGCACAAGAATTAATCGCGCACGGTGCAAAGTTAATCGATATTCGCGATGCCGACGAATATCTTCGTGAACATATTCCAGAAGCCTCTCTGGCACCGATATCTGTGCTGGAACAGTCTGGTCTCCCGGCAAAATTACGTAGCGAGCAAATTATATTCCACTGTCAGGCGGGAAAACGAACCAGTAATAATGCGCAAAAATTAGAAGCGATTGCCTCCCCCGCAGATATTTTTTTACTGGAAGGCGGAATTGATGGCTGGAAAAAAGCAGGATTTCCAGTAGCTGAAAATAAATCCCAGCCTTTGCCATTAATGCGTCAGGTGCAGATCGCTGCTGGTGGTTTAATATTAATCGGCGTCGTACTGGGTTATGCCGTTAATAGCAGCTTCTTCTTATTAAGTGGATTTGTCGGTGTTGGATTAATGTTTGCAGGAATCAGCGGTTTTTGTGGGATGGCAAGGCTGTTAGATAAGATGCCGTGGAATCAGCGAGCTTGAGTAACGACGCCGGACGCGCCATCGTGGCGACATCCGGCAACAGTGATTAGATCAGGAAATCGTCGAGAGATTTACCTTCTGCCAGAGCCTGAGCGATCGGCTTCGGTGTACGACCCTGACCGGTCCAGGTTTTGGTTTCACCATTAAAATCGGTGAATTGGTATTTCGCCGGACGCGGCTGGCGTTTTTTACCTGCACGCGGTGCAGCAGTATTATTACCAAATAACTCTTCCGGATTAATTCCGTCAGCCTTCATCAGCTCCAGCCAGGTGCTAATTTTCTCCTGGCGCTCAGCCAGTTCACGCTGCTGCTGTTCTTCTTCTTCACGTCTTTCTTTAGTGACAACCCTGAATTTTTCGAGCATTTCTTCAAGAACGTCAATGGAGAATTCGCGAGCCATCGCACGAAGGGTGCGGATGTTATTTAAACTTTGTAACATTACAGACATAATAAAGAAAACCTTTTAACGCCAAAACAAAAAAGTATTTCGCCGCGTAGTGTAAGCGATCGTTTATTATATTTCCACAAAATTTAATCTATTTACAATCGCCAGTGATATTATTTCAAGCGTTATTTCCAGATAGATTAATAATTATTTCAGATTATATATTAGCCATTTAGCTTAGTCATTCCAGCCATTAGCAAATAGTCAGGTGCTCTCTGTCTCATCGACACTGATGGCAAATCAACAACCTCCGAATAAATATACAGAAAAAACGAATAAAACAACAATTCAACACCTAAAATTTTATGCTGGCATTAGTCGCTTTAAGTCGCTAAAAATTCCAGATAGAGTAAAAGCGCTACTTACGCCGGATTGCCTACACTTTGCAGCATTACCTCCCTTAGCCTTCCCCGCCAAACATGTCAAAATACCAACATAACAATATGATTTTAAATCATATTATTAGAATAAGCATTTAAAAATCCATAATGTACAAAAAACACGCCATCGCGGAATATTTTATCTACGAAAACAAAATAAATAAAAATTTTTCACTAATTGATTACTTGCATCCAGCGATATACGCTATGCAAAGATGAAACAGGCAGCTCAGAGCACTGCATTCATTTTCATTCATATCCGATTTCGCTTTTATTAAGGAGCATTGGCATGTTCTCACCGCAGTCACGCTTGCGTCATGCAGTTGCAGACACGTTCGCGATGGTTGTTTACTGTTCTGTCGTGAACATGTGTATTGAAGTTTTCCTCTCCGGAATGAGCTTCGAGCAGTCTCTTTACTCCAGGTTAGTGGCAATTCCGGTGAACATCTTAATTGCATGGCCATACGGCATGTACCGGGATCTGTTTATGCGCGCGGCACGCAAAGTTAGCCAGTCTGGATGGATAAAAAATCTGGCAGATATTCTGGCTTATGTGACGTTTCAGTCACCGGTGTATATGGCGATCTTGCTGGTAGTGGGCGCCGACTGGCACCAGATTATGGCTGCGGTCAGTTCAAACATCGTTGTTTCGATGTTGATGGGGGCGGTCTATGGCTACTTCCTCGATTACTGCCGCCGGCTATTTAAAGTCAGCCGTTACCAGCAGGTAAAAGCCTGACTCTTCTTTTCGCGACTGGCAATGCCAGTCGCGTCTTTAATTGGTTTCGCCAAACAAGCCATGCAAATAACGTTCAAGCGCAACACGCGAACTAAAACCATGCGGAATACCGTAATGCTCGTGTCGCTCGCCCGCAAAGTAGAGCGGAAATTGCTGGTAATGATCGCAGGTTTTAATATCAGAAGCGGGTTCTGCCAGCGTCGAACTACGCTCTTTTAATGTTGGATGAATTACCAGTGCGGTACGTCCCATTCGTGCTTCGCGATTAACATAAACATAATGTTCCCCACGGCGGTAACCGTATGCTTTCTGGGTTACCACATCGACGGTAAAACCGACTTTCTCAAGTACGCGAGCTACCTCGTCTGGTCGTAAATACATATTTTATCCTCGTGATTATCTACCGCGGGCCTACCTTACCTGATTGAGCATTCACAACGCTTTCAGAAAAGTCCATAAAGCCGCGATGAGTCTCAGCAAAGAAAATTATGGTCTACACTGAAAATTACATCGAATTCAAAGGGGGATCATATGTTTAACCGACCTAACCGCAACGACGTCGATGATGGCGTGCAGGATATTCAGAATGATGTCAATCAATTAGCTGATAGCCTCGAATCTGTATTGAAGTCCTGGGGTAGCGACGCCAAAGGGGAAGCCGAAGCTGCACGCAGTAAAGCACAGGCGCTACTGAAAGAAACCAGAGCGCGGATGCATGGTCGTACTCGCGTCCAACAAGCCGCACGTGATGCCGTGGGTTGCGCTGATTCTTTTGTTCGTGAAAGACCCTGGTGTAGCGTGGGTACAGCGGCGGCGGTAGGGATTTTTATCGGTGCACTGTTAGGTATGCGCAAATCGTAGTGGAACAATGATAATAAATACACGTCCCTGGCCCCGAAGCCTGACTTCGGGGTTTTTAACTTAAGGCATCGCGTAATTGTTGTGCCACCTGCTGCGCCATGCTTTCGCTAACGATATTGGTAAACGAGAGCAGCAATCCTCCTTTCCCGGTTGACCGAATACGCCAGGTACTTAATGCCTGCACCGCAAGGCCAGCGGCATTAGCTTTACGCGCGTAGGCAATATCATCGCCCATCATGCTGATAACCATCTGGATTCCCCCTTTTTGCGGTACAACCTGAAATCCCTGTTGCGTAAGCGCCTGCTCAATCCACTGCCGACGCTGAGCATAGTGCTGACGCATTTTCTTCAGATGCCTCCAGAAATGCCCATCACGAATGAAATCTGCCAGAGTGTTCTGCCATAGAACAGGCACAGCACATGGCTCCAGCGATGCCTGTTGGCGGAATTGCGCAATCTGCTCCACCGGCACCACCAGCCACGCACAGCGCAGTGCCGGGAAAAGCGATTTGCTAAATGTTCCGGCATAAATCACCCGCTGCGGCGCATCGAGACTTTTCAGCGCCGGTAACGGCTTACCGTGATAGCGGAACTCACTGTCGTAATCATCTTCAATAACCCATGCCTGACTACGCTCTGCCCATTCCAGCACCTGGTGCCTGCGCGCCAAAGAGAGCGCAACACCCAGCGGGCTTTGATGTGCCGGAGTGATCAGAGCAAAACGCGCATCAGGATAATTTTGTATTCCGCTTGTGACATGCAGTCCGTTGTCGTCAACAGGCACAGGAAAAACGTTCACACCGTGGCGAGTGACAATCGGACGAATCAGTGGAAAACCGGGATCTTCCATCCACATCCCGTCTCCCGGTTCCGCCAGTGCACGCAAAATTAAGCTCATCGATGCCGCATAACCGTGTGTGATAAATACCTGCTCAGGCTGGCTCTCAATTCCGCGCGAGACACGTAGATAATCAACAATTGCCTCGCGCAACGCCGCCTCGCCGCAGACATCGCCTAACGCCAAATTAAAACGCGTCTGGGTTCGCAGGCGACGGCCCATCACCCGCGCCCACAGCTCACGCGGAAAGAGATCGAGTGCGGGTAATCCCATTTGAAACGGCAACGGCTGCTCGCTTTCACCGGCAAAGACGACGACATCAGAAGATGATTTTTGTGGATGTATCTGTTCGCTGACAAAGGTGCCTGCCTGCCCCCGCCTGACCAGCCAGCCCTGTGCCACCAGCTCAGCATAAGCATTTTCGACTGTGGAGCGAGACACGCCCAGTTCCTGCGACCAGGTTCGGCTGGAAGGTAGCCTTGCGCCAGGTTTCAGTTCCCCTTGCTCAATAGCCGTTTTTAACTGACGGGCGATTTCCTGATAACGCGGCATATGGTCTGCTTTTTTACGTAATTTATGGCTCTCTTTGACAGTCCATTATAGTGCTACATTGCAGGCGTTAATAAGAGGAGAAACTGTATGACTACATTACGTCAACCCTACTACGAACTTAGCCCGGCAGTGTATAACGCACTGGTGCAGGCCAAAACGGCGCTGGAAAATAGTACGCTGGATACCACTCTGATGGAGTTAGTTTATTTACGCGTCTCACAAATCAACGGCTGCGCATTTTGTCTGGAGATGCACAGTAAAGCATTACGCAAATCCGGTGTGCCGCAGAACAAACTGGACGCCCTGGCAGGCTGGCGCGTAAGCCATCATTTTGACGATCGCGAGCGGGCGGCGCTGGCATGGGCGGAATCGGTGACCGATATTGCCCGAACCCATGCAGAAGATGACGTTTATCAGCCTCTGCTTAAGTACTTCAGCGCAGCAGAGATCAGCGACTTAACGTTTGCCATCGGGCTGATGAATTGTTTTAACCGCCTGGCGGTTTCCATGCGGATGTAATTTGCTGTTGCCGGGGGCTCGCCCGGCAACAAAACACAAAATCCCCTACCCCGTTGAGCCACTCAACGGCGGTATCAATAATCTAAAATTCCCATATCTTGTATGGTTGAATCTTTTTTCAACTACATCTAGTATCTCTGTATCAACAGAGAGACAACCCGACGCGTATCATCGCGCCGTATCTTCATTTTAAACGGAAATACGAATCATGCGCATTACTATTTACACTCGTAACGATTGCGTTCAATGCCACGCCACCAAACGAGCAATGGAAAACCGTGGCTTTGACTTTGAGATGATTAATGTCGATCGCGATCCTGAAGCGGCAGAGGCGTTACGTGCTCAGGGCTTTCGCCAGTTGCCGGTAGTGATTGCAGGTGATCTTAGCTGGTCTGGCTTTCGTCCGGACATGATCAACCGCCTGCATCCAGCGCCACACGCAGCCAGCGCATGAGTCAGCTCGTCTACTTCTCCAGTAGCTCCGAAAACACACATCGCTTTATCAAACGTTTAGGGCTGCCCGCCGTGCGCATTCCGCTCAATGAGCGGGAACGGATTCAGGTAGACGAGCCTTACATCCTGATCGTGCCCTCTTACGGCGGTGGCGGTACGGCTGGCGCTGTGCCATGGCAGGTGATTCGCTTTTTAAACGACGAACATAACCGGGCGTTGCTTCGCGGCGTTATTGCTTCGGGTAATCGCAATTTTGGTGAGGCGTATGGCCGCGCCGGAGATGTGATTGCCCGGAAATGCGACGTGCCGTGGCTATACCGCTTTGAACTCATGGGTACGCAAAGCGATATCGAAAACGTTCGTAAAGGAGTAACCGAATTTTGGCAACGACAACCGCAGACCGCCTGACGCAGGAAACGATGGATTACCACGCCCTGAATGCGATGCTTAACCTTTACGATAGCGCGGGTCGCATTCAGTTCGATAAAGATCGCCAGGCAGTAGACGCTTTTATGGCGACACATGTACGCCCGAACAGTGTGACTTTTAGCAGCCAGCAGCAGCGCCTGAACTGGCTGGTCAACGAAGGTTACTATGATGAAAGCGTCCTCAACCGCTACTCTCGCAACTTTGTCATTACGCTGTTTGCCCATGCACACGCCAGTGGTTTTCGTTTCCAGACGTTCCTCGGTGCATGGAAGTTTTACACCAGCTATACGCTGAAGACTTTCGACGGTAAACGTCATCTGGAAGATTTTGCCGATCGGGTCACGATGGTGGCGCTAACGCTGGCGCAAGGTGATGAGACGCTGGCGACGCAGCTAACCGATGAGATGCTGTCAGGACGCTTTCAGCCTGCCACGCCAACATTCCTCAACTGTGGTAAACAGCAGCGAGGCGAACTGGTTTCCTGTTTTCTGCTACGTATTGAAGACAATATGGAGTCGATTGGTCGGGCGGTTAATTCCGCACTGCAACTGTCAAAACGCGGCGGCGGCGTGGCGTTTTTGCTGTCGAATCTGCGGGAAGCGGGTGCACCGATTAAACGTATTGAAAATCAATCTTCTGGCGTGATTCCGGTGATGAAAATGCTGGAAGACGCATTTTCCTATGCCAACCAGCTCGGCGCTCGTCAGGGGGCTGGGGCTGTATATCTGCACGCACACCATCCCGATATTCTGCGTTTTCTCGACACAAAACGGGAAAATGCCGATGAAAAAATCCGCATTAAAACGTTGTCGCTGGGGGTAGTGATCCCGGATGTCACCTTCCATCTGGCGAAAGAGAATGCGCAGATGGCGCTGTTTTCGCCCTATGACGTTGAGCGAGTTTACGGCAAGCCGTTTGCTGATATCGCCATCAGCGAACACTATGACGAACTGGTTGCCGATGAACGCATCCGCAAAAAATACATCAACGCCCGTGATTTCTTCCAGCGGCTGGCGGAGATCCAGTTTGAGTCCGGCTATCCCTACATCATGTATGAAGATACGGTTAACCGTGCTAACCCTATTGCCGGGCGCATAAATATGAGTAATCTCTGCTCAGAAATTTTGCAGGTTAACAGCGCCTCAGCGTATGACGAGAATCTCGACTATGCTCGCACAGGCCATGATATTTCCTGCAATTTAGGCTCGTTGAATATTGCTCACACTATGGATTCGCCAGACTTTGCCCGCACGGTAGAGACAGCCGTGCGCGGTCTGACGGCGGTGTCAGATATGAGTCATATCCGCAGCGTGCCGTCCATCGAAGCCGGAAATGCCGCCTCGCACGCCATCGGCCTGGGGCAGATGAATCTGCACGGCTATCTGGCGCGTGAGGGTATCGTTTACGGTTCGCCGGAAGCACTGGATTTTACCAATCTCTATTTCTACACCATCACCTGGCACGCCCTGCGCACTTCGATGTTGCTGGCGCGCGAACGTGGTGAAACCTTCGCCGGATTCAAACAGTCACGCTATGCCAGCGGTGAATATTTTAGCCAATATCTGCAAGGTAACTGGCAGCCGAAAACGGCGAAAGTTGGCGAACTGTTTGCCCGTAGCGGTATTACGTTACCTACCCGTGAGATGTGGGCGCAACTGCGCGACGACGTGATGCACTACGGCATTTACAACCAGAATCTTCAGGCGGTGCCGCCAACCGGTTCTATCTCTTATATCAACCATGCTACGTCGAGTATTCATCCGATTGTGGCGAAAGTAGAGATACGCAAAGAGGGCAAAACAGGACGCGTTTACTACCCTGCCCCGTTTATGACTAACGAAAATCTGGCGCTATATCAGGACGCTTACGAAATTGGCGCGGAAAAGATTATCGACACCTACGCCGAAGCGACTCGCCATGTCGATCAGGGGCTGTCGCTGACGCTGTTTTTCCCCGATACCGCCACCACTCGCGATATCAATAAAGCGCAGATTTACGCCTGGCGCAAAGGTATCAAAACGCTCTACTACATCCGCCTGCGTCAGATGGCGCTGGAAGGCACTGAAATTGAAGGCTGCGTCTCCTGTGCACTTTAAGGAATATCTATGAAACTCTCACATATCAGCGCCATCAACTGGAACAAGATTACTGACGATAAAGATCTGGAAGTATGGAATCGCCTGACCAGCAATTTCTGGCTACCGGAAAAAGTGCCACTGTCGAACGATATTCCCGCGTGGCAAACGTTAAGTACCATCGAACAACAACTGACGATGCGCGTATTTACTGGACTGACGCTGCTCGACACGTTGCAAAACGTTATCGGCGCGCCTTCGTTGATACCCGATGCACTCACGCCCCATGAAGAAGCAGTGTTGTCGAATATCAGCTTTATGGAAGCCGTTCATGCCCGCTCTTACAGCTCTATTTTCTCGACGCTGTGCCAGACAAAAGAGGTTGATGCCGCCTATGCCTGGAGTGAAGAAAATGCGCCGTTGCAACGAAAAGCACAGATTATTCAGCAATATTATCGCGGTGATAGCCCGCTGAAAAAGAAAATCGCCAGTGTCTTTCTTGAATCATTTTTGTTCTATTCCGGCTTCTGGCTGCCAATGTATTTTTCCAGTCGCGGAAAGCTGACCAATACCGCCGATCTGATCCGCCTGATTATCCGCGATGAAGCAGTACACGGTTATTACATTGGCTATAAATATCAGAAAAGCCTGGAAAAAATCTCCCAGGCACAACGTGAAGAATTAAAGAGTTTCGCCTTCGATTTATTGCTGGAACTTTACGACAACGAGTTGCAATACACCGATGAGCTGTACGCCGAAACAACATGGGCTGACGATGTGAAAGCGTTTCTCTGTTACAACGCCAATAAAGCCTTAATGAATCTGGGATACGAACCGTTATTTCCAGCAGAAATGGCAGAAGTAAATCCGGCAATCCTTGCCGCGCTTTCACCGAATGCCGACGAAAATCACGATTTCTTTTCCGGCTCTGGTTCCTCTTATGTGATGGGAAAAGCGGTCGAAACAGAAGACGAAGACTGGAGTTTTTGACGAGGTTATTTTTCAAAAATATCACCACCCACAGCAGGGAAATAATTCCAGTTAAACAGCTTTTTATCACGCAAATATTTTGTGGTGATCTACACTGACCCTCTGTTGCATTATTCGCCTGAAACCACAATATTCAGGCGTTTTTTCGCTATCTATAACAAAAAATATCAACTTTTCTCGATTTGCTCTCAGCCCTTATATCACGGGAAACTCCGGCAATTTGCTCGCATCAATATTCATGCCACATTTGCCCTCAGGGGTTGCCTCAGATTCTCAGTATGTTAGGGTAGAAAAAAGTGACTATTTCCATTGGGTAATATATCGACATAAACAAATAACAGGAATCTTTCTATTGCATGGCAATTAAATTAGAAATTAAAAATCTTTATAAAATATTTGGTGAGCATCCACAGCGAGCTTTCAAATATATCGAACAAGGACTTTCAAAAGAACAAATTCTGGAAAAAACTGGGCTATCGCTTGGCGTAAAAGACGCCAGTCTGGCCATTGAAGAAGGCGAGATATTTGTCATCATGGGATTATCCGGTTCGGGTAAATCCACAATGGTACGCCTTCTCAATCGCCTGATTGAACCCACCCGCGGACAAGTGCTGATTGACGGTGTAGATATTGCCAAAATATCCGACGCCGAACTCCGTGAGGTGCGCAGAAAAAAGATTGCGATGGTCTTTCAGTCCTTTGCCTTAATGCCGCATATGACCGTGCTGGACAATACCGCGTTTGGCATGGAACTAGCCGGAATTAACGCCGAAGAGCGTCGGGAAAAAGCCATTGATGCACTACGTCAGGTAGGTCTGGAAAATTATGCCCACAGCTACCCGGACGAACTCTCTGGTGGGATGCGTCAACGTGTTGGATTAGCCCGTGCATTAGCCATTAATCCGGATATTTTATTAATGGATGAAGCCTTCTCGGCGCTCGATCCATTAATTCGCACCGAGATGCAGGATGAATTGGTAAAATTACAGGCGAAACATCAGCGCACCATTGTCTTTATTTCTCACGATCTCGATGAAGCTATGCGTATTGGCGACCGAATTGCCATTATGCAAAATGGCGAAGTGGTACAGGTCGGCACACCGGATGAAATTCTCAATAATCCGGCGAATGATTATGTCCGCACCTTCTTCCGCGGCGTTGATATTAGTCAGGTATTCAGCGCGAAAGATATTGCCCGCCGCAGCCCGAATGGTTTAATTCGTAAAACCCCCGGCTTCGGTCCGCGTTCGGCACTGAAATTATTACAGGATGAAGATCGCGAATATGGCTACGTCATCGAACGCGGTAATAAATTTGTCGGCGCAGTCTCTATCGATTCGTTAAAAGCAGCATTAACGCAGCAGCAAGGTCTTGATGCGGCGCTGATTGATGCGCCGTTAGCGGTCGATGCGCAAACGCCTCTTAGCGAGTTGCTCTCTCATGTCGGACAGGCACCCTGTGCGGTGCCCGTGGTCGACGAGGACCAACAGTATGTCGGCATCATTTCGAAAGGAATGCTGCTGCGCGCTTTAGATCGTGAGGGGGTAAATAATGGCTGATCAAAATAATCCGTGGGATACCACGCCAGCGGCAGACAGCGCCGCACAATCCGCAGATGCCTGGGGTACACCGGCTGCGGCACCGACTGACGGCGGCGGCGCTGACTGGCTGACCAGTACGCCTGCACCAAATGTCGAGCATTTTAATATTCTCGATCCGTTTCATAAGACGCTGATCCCACTCGACAGTTGGGTAACTGAAGGGATCGACTGGGTCGTTACCCATTTCCGCCCCCTCTTCCAGGGTGTGCGCGTTCCGGTGGATTATATCCTCAACGGTTTCCAGCAACTGCTGCTGGGGATGCCCGCGCCTGTGGCAATTATCGTTTTCGCCCTGATAGCCTGGCAGATTTCCGGTGTCGGAATGGGCGTGGCGACGCTGGTTTCACTGATTGCTATCGGCGCGATCGGCGCATGGTCGCAGGCAATGGTGACTTTGGCGCTGGTGTTAACCGCCCTGCTATTCTGTATTGTCATCGGTTTGCCGCTGGGGATCTGGCTGGCAAGAAGCCCACGGGCAGCAAAAATCATCCGTCCACTGCTTGATGCCATGCAGACGACGCCAGCGTTTGTCTATCTGGTGCCAATCGTCATGCTGTTTGGTATCGGCAACGTGCCGGGCGTGGTGGTGACCATCATCTTTGCTCTGCCGCCTATTATCCGTCTGACCATTTTGGGGATTAACCAGGTTCCGGCGGATCTGATTGAAGCCTCGCGCTCATTCGGTGCCAGCCCGCGCCAGATGCTGTTCAAAGTTCAGTTACCGCTGGCGATGCCGACCATTATGGCGGGCGTCAACCAGACGCTGATGCTGGCCCTTTCTATGGTGGTCATCGCCTCGATGATTGCCGTCGGCGGGCTGGGTCAAATGGTACTGCGCGGTATCGGGCGTCTGGATATGGGGCTTGCCACCGTTGGCGGCGTCGGGATTGTCATCCTCGCCATTATCCTCGATCGCCTGACACAGGCCGTGGGGCGCGACTCACGTAGTCGCGGCAACCGTCGCTGGTACACCACTGGCCCTGTCGGTCTGCTGACCCGTCCGTTCATTAAATAACTCTGCACCTGCCCGGTGACGCCGGGCATTGCCACCCTGCCAAAAAAAGGAATAACAATGCGACATAGCGTACTTTTTGCGACAGCGTTTGCCACGCTTATCTCTACACAAACTTTTGCTGCCGATCTGCCGGGCAAAGGTATTACCGTTAATCCGGTTCAGAGCACCATTACCGAAGAAACCTTCCAGACGTTGCTGGTCAGCCGTGCGCTGGAAAAATTAGGTTATACCGTCAACAAACCCAGCGAAGTGGATTACAACGTTGGTTATACGTCACTGGCTTCCGGCGATGCGACCTTTACCGCTGTGAACTGGACGCCGCTGCATGACAACATGTATGAGGCTGCCGGTGGCGATAAGAAGTTTTATCGCGAAGGGACATTTGTTAACGGCGCTGCGCAGGGATACCTGATCGATAAGAAAACGGCCGACCAGTACAAAATTACCAACATCGCGCAGCTAAAAGATCCGAAGATTGCCAAACTGTTTGATACCAACGGCGATGGCAAAGCGGATTTAACTGGCTGTAACCCCGGCTGGGGCTGCGAAGGCGCTATCAACCACCAGCTTGCCGCTTATGATCTGACGAATACCGTAACCCATAATCAGGGGAACTACGCGGCGATGATGGCCGACACCATCAGCCGTTACAAAGAGGGCAAGCCGGTGTTTTACTACACCTGGACACCGTACTGGGTGAGTAACGAACTGAAGCCGGGGAAAGATGTAGTCTGGTTGCAGGTGCCGTTCTCCGCACTGCCGGGTGATAAAAACGCCGATACCAAACTGCCGAATGGCGCAAATTACGGCTTCCCGGTTAGCACCATGCATATCGTTGCCAACAAAGCCTGGGCCGAGAAAAACCCGGCGGCAGCGAAACTGTTCGCCATTATGCAGTTGCCGGTTGCGGACATTAATGCCCAGAACGCCATTATGCATGACGGCAAAGCCTCAGAAGGCGATATTCAGGGCCACGTTGATGGCTGGATCAAAGCCCACCAGCAGCAGTTTGATGGCTGGGTGAATGAGGCGCTGGCAGCGCAGAAGTAGTTTTTATTCGGGCGGATAGGGTGTTTACGCCGTATCCGCCATTCTGTGCACAATGCCTGATGCGACGCTGGCGCGTCTTATCAGGCCTACAAACCACACTCATTTCGTAGGGCGGAAAGGCGTTTTCGCCGCATCCGCCTTCTGTACACAATGTCTGATGCGACGCTGACGCGTCTTAT
>NZ_KE137147.1:52589-65856 GCF_000408525.1 Escherichia sp. KTE96
CTGATGCGACGCTGACGCGTCTTATCATGCCTACAAACCACACAGCACATTTCAACAAGCTATCTTTCGCCCCCATTCATAAACATCCGCTATTATTGATTTCCAGACTAATCATCACCTGATAAACAACAATAATGACTAAAACCAATCATGAGCTTAGCCCGGCGCTGATCGTGCTGATGTCGATCGCCACCGGTCTGGCAGTCGCCAGCAACTATTACGCCCAGCCATTGCTCGACACCATCGCGCGTAACTTTTCTCTTTCCGCCAGTTCGGCGGGCTTTATTGTCACCGCCGCACAATTAGGCTATGCCGCTGGCCTGCTGTTTCTTGTCCCATTGGGCGATATGTTTGAACGCCGACGCCTGATTGTTTCCATGACCTTACTGGCTGCAGGCGGTATGTTGATCACCGCCAGCAGTCAATCACTCGCCATGATGATCCTCGGAACGGCATTAACCGGTTTATTCTCGGTCGTGGCGCAAATTCTGGTTCCACTGGCGGCAACACTGGCTTCACCAGACAAACGCGGCAAGGTGGTTGGCACCATTATGAGCGGTTTGCTACTGGGGATTTTGCTGGCACGTACCGTTGCAGGATTGCTGGCAAACCTCGGCGGCTGGCGCACCGTCTTCTGGGTCGCATCGGTGTTAATGGCACTGATGGCGCTGGCGTTATGGCGCGGCCTGCCACAAATGAAATCAGAAAACCACCTCAACTACCCACAGTTGTTAGGTTCCGTTTTCAGCATGTTTATCAGCGATAAGATCCTGCGTACCCGCGCGTTACTGGGCTGCCTGACCTTTGCCAACTTCAGCATTCTATGGACATCGATGGCTTTTTTGCTCGCCGCGCCGCCTTTTAATTACAGCGATGGCGTGATTGGTCTGTTTGGCCTTGCGGGAGCTGCCGGGGCGTTGGGCGCTCGCCCGGCGGGCGGTTTTGCCGATAAAGGAAAATCGCACCTCACAACAACGTTTGGTCTGCTGTTGTTGTTACTTTCATGGCTGGCAATCTGGTTTGGTCAAACTTCCGTACTGGCGCTGATTATCGGCATCCTGGTGCTGGATCTCACCGTCCAGGGCGTGCATATCACCAATCAAACCGTGATTTACCGTATTCACCCTGATGCGCGTAATCGCCTGACCGCAGGCTACATGACCAGTTACTTTATTGGCGGTGCTGCCGGTTCACTGATTTCTGCATCCGCCTGGCAACATGCGGGTTGGGCTGGCGTTTGTCTGGCTGGCGCGGTGATCGCCCTGGTTAACCTGGTGGTCTGGTGGCGAGGTTTTCATCGTCAGGAAGCCGCAAATTAAGCAATCAGCAACCGTTTTCGTGGCTTTACACTTATAAGGGTGTTAAGAAGCCCATCAGTCTGATAAGGTTAAGATATTCATTCAGTCTGTTTATAATATTAACAATCGTTAAGCGTACACTCTATGGTAAGCCCTACTCCTCTGCCAGCTTCTGGTCCGGCGACCTTCATGGAAGGATGCAAAGACAGTTTACCGATTGTTATTAGTTATATTCCGGTGGCTTTTGCGTTCGGTCTGAATGCAACCCGCCAGGGCTTCACTCCCCTCGAAAGTGTTTTTTTCTCCTGCATCATTTATGCAGGTGCGAGCCAGTTTGTCATTACCGCGATGCTGGCAGCCGGGAGTAGTTTGTGGATTGCTGCACTGACCGTGATGGCAATGGATGTTCGCCATGTTTTGTATGGCCCGTCACTGCGTAGCCGTATTGTTCAGCGTCTGCAAAAATCGAAAACCGCCCTGTGGGCGTTTGGCCTGACGGACGAGGTTTTTGCCGCTGCAACGGCAAAACTGGTACGTAATAATCGCCGCTGGAGCGAAAACTGGATGATCGGCATTGCCTTCAGTTCATGGTCATCGTGGGTATTTGGTACGGTAATAGGGGCATTTTCGGGCGGCGGTTTGCTGCAAGGTTATCCCGCCGTTGAAGCAGCATTAGGCTTTATGCTGCCGGCTCTCTTTATGAGTTTCCTGCTCGCCTCTTTCCAGCGCAAACAATCTCTTTGCGTTACCGCAGCGTTAGTTGGTGCCCTTGCAGGCGTAACGCTATTTTCTATTCCCGTCGCCATTCTGGCAGGCATTGTCTTTGGCTGCCTCACTGCGTTAATCCAGGCATTCTGGCAAGGAGCCGCTGATGAGCTATGAGGTTTTACTGCTTGGATTACTGGTTGGCGCGGCGAATTACTGCTTCCGCTATTTACCACTGCGCCTGCGGGTGGGTAATACCCGCCCAACCAAGCGTGGCGCGGTGGGTATTTTGCTCGACACCATTGGCATCGCCTCAATTTGCGCTCTGCTGGTTGTCTCTACCGCACCAGAAGTGATGCACGACTCACGCCGCTTCGTGCCCACACTGGTTGGTTTTGCAGTATTGGGTGGCAGTTTCTATAAAACACGCAGCATTATCGTCCCCACTCTGATAAGTGCGCTGGCCTACGGGCTGGCCTGGAAAGTGATGGCGATTATATAACCCACAAGAATCATTTTTCTAAAACAATACATTTACTTTATTTGTCACTGTCGTTACTATATCGGCTGAAATTAATGAGGTCATACCCAAATGGATAGTTCGTTTACGCCCATTGAACAAATGCTAAAATTTCGCGCCAGCCGCCACGAAGATTTTCCTTATCAGGAGATCCTTCTGACCCGTCTTTGCATGCATATGCAGAGCAAGTTGCTGGAAAACCGCAATAAAATGCTGAAGGCTCAGGGGATTAACGAGACGTTGTTTATGGCGTTGATTACGCTGGAGTCTCAGGAAAACCACAGCATTCAGCCTTCTGAATTAAGTTGTGCTCTTGGATCATCCCGTACCAATGCGACGCGTATTGCCGATGAACTGGAAAAACGCGGCTGGATCGAACGTCGTGAAAGCGATAACGATCGCCGCTGCCTGCATCTGCAATTAACGGAAAAAGGTCACGAGTTTTTGCGCGAGGTTTTACCGCCGCAGCATAACTGCCTGCATCAACTCTGGTCCGCGCTCAGCACAACAGAAAAAGATCAGCTTGAGCAAATCACCCGCAAATTGCTCTCCCGTCTCGATCAGATGGAACAAGACGGTGCGGTTCTCGAAGCGATGAGCTAACGCGTCATCTCGCTCAAAAATCCAGATTTATAAAAGAAAAACTGACCGGCCAGCATCGCAACGTGCTGGCCTTTTTGGCAAGCAGGTCGGCTCAGCCGATGAGTTAAGAAGATCGTGGAGAATACTATGAGCGCAAATGCGGAGACACAAAGCCCGCAGCAACCGGTAAAGAAGAGCGGCAAACGTAAGCGTCTGCTCCTCCTTCTCACCTTGCTCTTTATTATTATTGCCGTAGCGATAGGGATTTATTGGTTTTTGGTACTGCGTCATTTCGAAGAAACTGATGACGCATACGTGGCAGGGAATCAGATTCAAATTATGTCTCAGGTGTCAGGCAGCGTGACGAAAGTCTGGGCCGATAACACCGATTTTGTAAAAGAAGGCGATGTGCTGGTCACTCTCGACCCGACTGATGCTCGCCAGGCGTTTGAAAAAGCCAAAACAGCACTGGCTTCCAGCGTACGCCAGACCCACCAACTGATGATTAACAGCAAGCAGTTGCAGGCAAATATTGAGGTGCAGAAAATCGCCCTCGCCAAAGCACAAAGCGACTACAACCGCCGCGTGCCGCTGGGTAATGCCAACCTGATTGGCCGCGAAGAGCTGCAACACGCCCGCGATGCTGTTACCAGCGCCCAGGCGCAACTGGATGTCGCCATTCAACAATACAATGCCAATCAGGCGATGATTCTGGGTACTAAACTGGAAGATCAACCGGCCGTGCAACAAGCTGCCACTGAAGTGCGCAATGCCTGGCTGGCGCTGGAACGTACCCGTATTGTCAGCCCGATGACCGGTTATGTCTCCCGCCGTGCCGTTCAACCGGGTGCGCAAATTAGCCCAACAACGCCGCTGATGGCGGTCGTTCCGGCGACTAATATGTGGGTGGATGCCAACTTTAAAGAGACCCAGATTGCCAATATGCGTATCGGCCAGCCGGTCACCATCACCACTGATATTTACGGTGATGACGTGAAATACACCGGTAAAGTGGTCGGTCTGGATATGGGTACGGGTAGCGCGTTTTCGCTGCTTCCGGCGCAAAACGCTACCGGTAACTGGATCAAAGTGGTTCAGCGTCTGCCTGTTCGTATCGAGTTGGATCAAAAGCAACTTGAGCAATATCCGCTACGGATCGGTTTATCCACACTGGTGAGCGTCAATACCACTAACCGTGACGGCCAGGTACTGGCTAACAAAGTACGTTCCACGCCGGTAGCAGTAAGTACCGCTCGTGAAATCAGCCTGGAACCCGTCAATAAACTGATCGACGATATCGTAAAAGCTAACGCTGGCTAATCCAGAGGTGCGTGTGATGCAACAGCAAAAACCGCTGGAAGGTGCGCAACTGGTCATTATGACGATTGCGCTATCGCTGGCGACATTCATGCAGGTGCTGGACTCCACCATTGCTAACGTGGCGATCCCTACTATCGCCGGAAACCTTGGCTCATCGCTCAGCCAGGGAACGTGGGTGATCACCTCCTTCGGGGTGGCGAACGCCATCTCGATCCCGCTTACCGGCTGGCTGGCGAAGCGCGTCGGGGAAGTGAAGCTGTTCCTCTGGTCGACCATCGCCTTCGCCATTGCTTCGTGGGCGTGTGGTGTTTCCAGTAGTCTGAATATGCTGATCTTCTTCCGCGTCATTCAGGGGATTGTCGCCGGGCCATTGATCCCGCTTTCACAAAGTCTATTACTGAATAACTACCCGCCAGCCAAACGTTCCATCGCACTGGCCTTGTGGTCAATGACGGTGATTGTCGCGCCTATTTGCGGCCCGATCCTCGGCGGTTATATCAGCGACAATTATCACTGGGGTTGGATCTTCTTTATCAACGTGCCAATTGGCGTGGCAGTGGTGTTGATGACGCTACAGACCTTGCGCGGACGCGAAACCCGCACCGAGCGGCGACGGATTGATGCCGTGGGGCTGGCGCTGTTAGTGATTGGTATCGGTAGCCTGCAGATTATGCTCGACCGGGGTAAAGAACTGGACTGGTTCTCATCACAGGAAATTATCATTCTCACCGTGGTGGCGGTAGTGGCTATCAGCTTCCTGATTGTCTGGGAGCTGACAGATGACAACCCAATAGTTGATCTGTCGCTGTTTAAGTCACGCAATTTTACCATTGGCTGCTTGTGTATCAGCCTCGCTTATATGCTCTACTTCGGCGCGATTGTTTTGCTGCCGCAATTGTTGCAGGAAGTCTACGGCTACACAGCAACCTGGGCAGGGTTGGCGTCTGCGCCGGTAGGGATTATCCCGGTGATCCTGTCGCCAATTATCGGTCGTTTTGCGCATAAACTGGATATGCGTCGGCTGGTAACCTTCAGCTTTATTATGTATGCCGTCTGTTTCTACTGGCGTGCTTATACCTTTGAACCCGGTATGGATTTTGGCGCGTCGGCCTGGCCGCAGTTTATCCAGGGCTTCGCGGTGGCCTGCTTCTTTATGCCGCTGACCACCATTACGCTTTCTGGTTTGCCACCTGAACGACTGGCGGCGGCGTCGAGTCTCTCCAACTTTACGCGAACGCTGGCGGGGTCTATTGGCACGTCGATAACCACTACCATGTGGACCAACCGCGAGTCGCTGCATCATGCGCAGTTGACCGAGTCGGTGAATCCGTATAACCCGAACGCCCAGGCGATGTACCATCAACTGGAGGGTCTGGGAATGACGCAACAGCAGGCTTCCGGCTGGATTGCTCAGCAGATCACCAATCAGGGGCTGATTATTTCCGCTAATGAGATCTTCTGGATGTCGGCCGGGATATTCCTCGTCCTGCTGGGACTGGTGTGGTTTGCCAGGCCGCCATTTGGCGCAGGTGGCGGCGGAGGCGGTGCGCATTAATGTTGTCAAAGGGAGCTGCGGCTCCCTTTTTATTTGCCTATTCTGCAAACGGTTGTTTTATCAATGCCAAATGATGCCATTATTCAGGGTTGCTTAATAAGCAGTTCATCAATCAAAAAAAACAGACAATTTATTTATATTTTTCCTAATAACGGCATATTTTATCTCATATTTTTATGCATTTTATCGATGTGCGGAAAGCATATTTATATTATTTTTTTTGACAAAAATCCTGGTATTTACCAACTCTAAGTAAATGTGCAAACAATAAACATAAAATTAATTTGCCATCATTATTAAATTCAAGAAAAGCATCGGCAGAATATATCTTGATGATTTTTCTAACTTTTCTTTTTGTCACTTTTTACCACTTAATGTATTTAAAGATTTTTCCTATAGAAAATTATGCAACTTATTTTTTAGCACAACGCCTAAACCATCAAAACAAATTAATATTAAATTAATTACAAATTAAACTGGTTTATAAACATTGGTTTCACGCACTACTCTTCATTTGATAGAGCAGTAACCCTTTTCAGTGGTCTTAAAAATTAAGTTTTTACGTCGTTACTGTGGATTTGTTATTTATCTTAAAATAAATCATAAGGATGAGAAGGAACTTTATGAACATCAAAAAGCATCCCTTGTCAACGCTGGCAATAGCTATTTCGACCGTGTTATCAATACCCGTTTCACTGGCATGGGCACCACCAACAAGTATCAACAGCGATGTTACTATCAACAATAATGATGTTGTAACGCTATCCTCATCCGAAAATAATTCATCAACCTGGAATCAATTTCGTTTTCTTAATGTTGGAGAAACAAGTGAAGGTACGTTGAATATAGACGGGCGTGATCTGACCACCTCCAAAATCACAATCGGTAATGCAACTTCAGGGATAATGAAATTAGAAAACAATACTCATCTGACGATTAATAATGCATCGCCTTATGAACACAATATTTATTTAGGTATCAATGGTGGTTCAGGAACCTTAATGGTGCTTAGCGGCAGTACTATCACCGATTTAAATGAATTCAGAATCGGTGAATATGATTACCAGGCACAAGGGCAAGTCATTATTGACGGTGCGGGTTCTTCCGTTTCTGCAACGTATGTGATGGTCGGCGATCAGGGAACAGGTAAACTCGAAATCACGCATGGCGGTCATCTTACGGCATCAAAGGATGTGCTCATTGGTTTTACTGGAAGTACAGGGGATTTTCACGGGACTGGATACGGTGAAACGCTGGTTGATGGCGACAATTCTTCATTAACAGTGAATGAATATATCAACCTCGGGGGATTGAACTCATCGCAGAACGAGGCAAAGGGGATACTTACTGTTAGTAATAATGCCACGGTCAGTGCTAATCAATTTATCTGGCTTGGGATAGCAGAAACCAGCACCGGTATTCTAAACATTGGTGGAGCGCAGGGAGAAGCAGAACAGAAAGCGGGGATCATCAAGACGCCGATTATCCATATGGGAAGTAATGCCGGGGATAGTGCTGCACAAATTAATTTTAACCACTCCAGCGAAGATTTTATCCTGGCTGCAGATATAGTTGGCAAAGGCGAAGTTAACCAGGAAGGTTCCGGAGTCACGACGTTGACAGGCGCAAATACCTACTCTGGCCAAACGAATATAAATAAAGGCACTTTGCACGCCGGTGTCAACGATACCTTCAGCCCAAACTCCGATTATGTTGTCGACAGTGAAGGGAATATCGATTTAGACGGTTTTTCACAAACCTTAAATACACTGGATTTGGCGGGTACAGCAACACTATCTTCCTCAAAAAATGGCGACAAATTCACGCCTGCCACACTCACCATTAATGGCAATTACACTGCTAATAATGGTTTGTTAGTTATGCGTACCGAACTCGGCGATGATAATTCCGCGACTGATAAATTAATTGTAAAAGGCAACACGTCTGGTCATACCCGTGTGAGTGTTAGTAATGCCGGTGGTCAGGGAGCCGATACGCTTGAAGGGATCCGCATTATTGAAATAACTGGCGCATCAGAGGGAACGTTTAGTAAAGAAGGTCGTATTGTTGCCGGTCCCTATGACTACAACGTGGTAAAAAGCGACAACCAGAACTGGTTTTTAACCAGTGAAATTCCCGCAGGACCGTATACCCCACCGGAACTGCCCGTCATCCCGGAACCAGATCCTGAGCCACCTGTAACACCAGAACCCCCTGTAACACCAGAACCGCCTGTGACACCGGAGCCACCTGTTACGCCATCTGTTCCACAACCAGAACGAAAACATCTGTATCGCCCGGAAATTGGCAGCTATCTGGCCAATATTCAGGCGGCAAATACGCTGTTTAATACCCGACTGCATGACCGTCTGGGGGAAACACAATACACCGACCTGCTGACCGGCGAGCAGAAAGTAACCAGCCTGTGGATGCGTAACATTGGCGGGCATAATCGCTTTAAAGATCGTTCGGATGAATTGAGCACCCAGAGCAACCGTTATGTTCTGCAACTGGGCGGCGACCTCGCACAATGGAGCAGTAATGACCTTGATCGCTGGCATCTCGGCTTAATGGCTGGCTATGCCAACAGCAAGAGTCACACCCATTCCAACCTGACCGGGTACAGCTCACGTGGGCAAATCGACGGCTACAGTGTGGGGGTGTATGGCACCTGGTACGCTAACGAAGCGGACAAAACCGGGACTTATGTTGATAGCTGGTTGCTCTATAACTGGTTTGATAACACCGTCTCCGGCGAGTACCTGCCGGGTGAGAAATATCACTCTGACGGCATCACCGCCGCCATTGAAGCGGGTTATACCTTCCGTCTTGGTGAAAGCGCCGATGCGCGTACCAGCTACTGGTTGCAGCCAAAAATGCAACTGACGTGGATGGATGTGAAGGCAGACAATCATACTGAAGACAATGGCACTCTGGTTGAGGACAGCACCGAAGGCAACCTGCAAACGCGTCTGGGGGTGAAAGCGTATCTGCAAGGCCATAATGCTCTTGATGAGCATAAAGAGCGTTCCTTCCAGCCTTTTGTGGAAGCCAACTGGATTTATAACTCCCGCAATTACAGTGTGAAAATGGATGGCATCAGCGATGAAATCATCGGTGCGCGTAACATCGGTGAGTTAAAAGTCGGGGTGGAAGGTCAGCTTAATCCGCGTCTGCAACTGTGGGGCAACGTCGCCCAGCAGTTGGGTGACAACGGTTACAGCGATACCCAGGGAATGCTGGGTATGAAATATCTCTTTTGATGCCACTTTGCCGCCCGTCGCGGTATACGGGTGGCGCGCTCCCTGCATCAACCTGATAAGCGTAGCGCATCAGGCAAGCCGGACGGTGCTACTGCATGTCCGGCTTCTTCTGCTTAAACTGACTAGATGTGCAGTTCCTGTAATTTCTCTTTCGGCAACGCCAGCTCTTCGTTGCTGTTGATACGCACACCACGTTCCAGGATGCTACGTGCAATATCCTGCGCTTCCTGCAACGAGTGCATCTGGTAAGTGCCACACTGGTAGACATTCAGTTCCGGGATCTGATTCTGATCCTGCACTTTCAGTACATCTTCCATTGCCGCTTTCCAGGCATCAGCGACACGCTTCTCATCTGGCGTACCAATCAGACTCATATAGAAACCGGTGCGACAACCCATTGGCGAGATATCGATGATCTCAACGCCGTTGCCGTTAAGATGGTTGCGCATAAAACCAGCAAACAGATGCTCCAGAGTATGGATACCTTTTTCTGGCATTACTTCTTTGTTCGGCACGCAAAAACGCAGATCGAACACAGTGATTGCGTCGCCATGCGGGGTGTTCATTGTTTTCGCCACCCGAACTGCAGGCGCTTCCATCCGGGTATGATCGACTGTGAAGCTATCTAACAACGGCATTTAGCCACCTCCGGTAATTTTTTTTTAAATATTCTGAACTCTTTGTTCCCAGGCGAGTCTGAGTATATGAAAGACGCGCATTTGTTATCATCATCCCTGAATTCAGAGATGAAATTTTGGCCACTCACGAGTGGCCTTTTTCTTTTCTGTCAGGCGTGTTTTTCCAGCCACACCTTGAACGGTTCGGTATCTGCAGCTTCCATTTCCTGCTGACGGCGTTTAGACGCTTCGCGTTCGGCAATAAAATCCTCTTCACGCAGAATTTCCAGCGGCTCTTCACGCAGCAAATTGCGGTAAGCCTCACCAAATGCTTTACCAGTTCCGCCAATGCCAGTATCAATCATAGACCGTAAGATACGGGCAGAGAAAGTCAGATCGGGATTATCAAAGCAGGCTACCAGCTCATCACACACTTTCTGATACGCTTCGCCGCCGTTAATGCTGTCCAGGGTTTGCGCAACACGTTTCAGATCCCGGAACAGATCTTTGCCCACCTGCGGCAGCGGGAATTGTGCAGTTTCACAGCCAATTCCCAGCGTCAGCCCCGGCTTACGCCCTTCAAGGATCACCCGGTTCCAGTTGACGCGTGTACAGGCAAGTTCGCTACTGCTCATTTCCGGCGCGTCAGCTAACGCACACCAGACCATAAACAGGTCGAGGAAACGCACCTGCTGCTCATCAACACCTATCGGTGAGAAGGGGTTGATATCCAGCGAACGCACTTCGATATATTCAATGCCGCCGCGCAACAGCGCATCAGAAGGCGACTCACCGCTGCGAGTAACGCGTTTCGGACGAATCGGCGCATACAGTTCATTTTCAATCTGCAGTACGTTACTGTTGATTTGCAGTCGCTTGCCGTCTTTCTCAAGACCAATCTTCGCGTACTCTTCCGACGGCGTTTTAATTGCCCGCTTCAGACCAGCTACGTACTCGTAGAGATCGTTAAAGGTAATGCCAAGATTACTTTGCGATTTATTGGTATAGCCCAGATCGCTCAAACGAAGAGAGGTCGCATACGGAAGGTAGTACATGCCACTCTCGGTTTTCTCAAACGGTAGCGACGTCGGTTTACCTTGCAGGAAAGAAGAACAAATCGCCGGGGAAGCGCCAAACAAATACGGGATAACCCAACCGAAGCGATAGTAGTTACGGATAGCACGGAAGTAGCCCGCTGAGATTTTCTCTTTGGCGTCAACGCCCGAGATATCACCACACTTCGCCTGCCAGAATGCCATTGGTAAAGAGAAGTTGTAGTGTACGCCGGAGATGGTTTGCATCAGCGCGCCATAGCGATTTTTCAGCCCTTCACGGTACAGCGTTTTAAAGCGACCGGTATTGGAAGTGCCATACTGCGCCAGTTCGATATCCTGACCTTCCGCGATGTAACATGGCATACTTAACGGCCACATCCGCTCATCGCCAATGTTACGCGCGGTATAGCGATGCAAATCGCGCATAAAGGTCAGCATATGTTCAATATCGCCATCGACCGGCGTAATAAATTCCAGCAACGCTTCGGCAAAATCGGTCGTGATCCATTTATGCGTCAGTGCGGAACCTAATGCTTCAGGATGACCCGTTGTTGCTAGTGTGCCATCTGGATTAACACGTAAAGTTTCGCGCTCAAGACCGCGCTGTATCCCCGTTAATGCCTGAGGATGTTTTTCCAGCCAGGCCAGCGCCTGTGATACGTCCGGGATCAAATTGACCTCCCGCCTGTCAAAATCGTTTTAATTAGCATAACTGTAATGGTGGCCATGTGTGCAGGCCTACAATTAGTGCCACCACATCATGCCCTGAACGGTGGCTACTGCAACCGCAACGTAGCGCAACGCTTTACCAAGGCACAAAAAAAAGATTACTGGTCCCCACGAGATGCGCATCCATCCCGCTAACAGACACAGTAAGTCGCCAATCACTGGCATCCAGCTTAATAAGAGTGTGACTGCGCCATAGCGTTTCAGCCAGCCAATGGCTTCTTCTTGCCAGCGCGATGTTTTGCGCAATGGAAAGAAACGCCCAAGGATAACGTTAGTTAACCCTCCAAGGCTATTACCCATTGTTGCTGTTAATACTAAAACCCAGGGATGACTCACCCCAGAAAGTAACATTGCCACCAGCACAACTTCCGAATTGCCGGGTAATAGTGTAGCGCTGAGAAAACTACTGGCAAACAACGAGAAGAGCGATAGCGCCTCACTCACAACAAGCGAACATCCACAACGTCCATGCCTGCGGCGCGAGCAGCCTGAATACCGAAATCAGCATCTTCAAAGACCACGCACTGTGTTGGTTGCACTCCCATACGCTGTGCGCACAACAAAAATGTGTCTGGCGCAGGTTTATGATGTTTGACGTGATCGGCAGCAACGACCGCGTCGAAATAATGACGCAATCCCAGGTGTGTTAACAGCACCTCAGCTATAGCGCTTTCACTCCCCGTACCGACAGCCATTGGGCGACGACCATGCCAACTCTTCACTACGTCAACAAGAGGAAGCGGCTCGACGCTATCCAGCAGCATGCTTCTTACCGCCTCTGTTTTTTCACGCGCCAGAGCATGTGGGTCGAGATCGGCCTGGTTCAACTCAATGATCGCCTGGGCAATACGCCAGGTAGGCGAACCATTAAGTGCGATCATGGCCTGTACATCGTACTGAAGACCGTAACGTCCTAATACTTCGCGCCACGCTTTACGGTGCGTAGGCTCGGTATCCAGAATGGTGCCATCCATATCAAATATTAAACCAGCATAACGCTCGTACATGGCCTTCTCACAAATCGAAAAATATGACGCTACTTTAGCGTAATTGCTTGATTTTGTCGCTGATGGCGAAGGGGAAGATTATTCAGGAAATGGATAAAATCGTCATTTAGAAATGAAATATTTTTGAGGGGATCTTTTGGAGAAGATGGTGTATCCGGGAGGATGACTCACTGGCGTTCGCCCTTCGGGCCGTTGCTGGCGCAACGTTATCCTCCCTGGTGCTTGCGTCAATTTTGCAGACCATGAAGATTATCAATCGTGGATAATACGAAGAGAATGGTGCATCCGGGAGGATTCGAACCTCCGACCGCTCGGTTCGTAGCCGAGTACTCTATCCAGCTGAGCTACGGATGCATCGGGAAAGCTTATTTTACTGCTGATATTGATATCGCTACTAAAGCCATATCAAGCAAGAGATGGTGCATTCGGGAGGATTACTCGCCTTGCGGCTCGCCCTTCGGGCCGTTGCTAAAGCAACGTTATCCTCCCTGGTGCCTGCGGTTAGTACCACCACCTCTTCAATACCTTCATCGCTGAAGGTTACGGAGAATATGGTGCATCCGGGAGGATTCGAACCTCCGACCGCTCGGTTCGTAGCCGAGTACTCTATCCAGCT
>NZ_KE137147.1:66211-83299 GCF_000408525.1 Escherichia sp. KTE96
AGAATATGGTGCATCCGGGAGGATTCGAACCTCCGACCGCTCGGTTCGTAGCCGAGTACTCTATCCAGCTGAGCTACGGATGCAAATGGCGGTGAGGCGGGGATTCGAACCCCGGATGCAGCTTTTGACCGCATACTCCCTTAGCAGGGGAGCGCCTTCAGCCTCTCGGCCACCTCACCACACGCCTCTTACGAGTGCTTCGAAGAACTTGTTTATCGCTCATCGTCGCTGCGTGGCGCACATATTACTTTCTGAGACTTATAAGTCAAACAATTTTTCCCACACTTTTATCGTTTGCACACTTCACGCTCAATTAGTCTGTAAAAACGCCAAAAAGAGTGTTTTATCAACAGAAAAACGGGCATCTGAAAGGTAGCGGTAATACAGAAAAAGGGAGACTAAAGATGAATGAACGGGTGTAACGCGAAAAGAAAATGAAGTGAAGGAGAAATTTTGAGGGTGCGTCTCACCGTTAAAGATGAGACGCGGAAAGATTAGTAACTGGACTGCTGGGATTTTTCAGCCTGGATACGCTGGTAGATCTCTTCACGGTGAACAGAAACTTCCTTCGGGGCATTTACGCCAATACGTACCTGGTTGCCCTTTACCCCTAAAACTGTCACGGTGACCTCATCCCCAATCATGAGGGTCTCACCAACTCGACGAGTCAGAATCAGCATTCTTTGCTCCTTGAAAGATTAAAAGAGTCGGGTCTCTCTGTATCCCGGCATTATCCATCATATAACGCCAAAAAGTAAGCAATGACAAACACATTACATGTAAGCAGTCATGGCATTACATTCTGTTAAACCTAAGTTTAGCCGATATACACAACTTCAACCTGACTTTATCGTTGTCGATAGCGTTGATGCGAATGCCGCAGACTCACTCTGCGGCATTGCCTGACGCTTATATTATTGCAATTTCGCGCTGACCCAGCCTTTCACACTGGCTAACGCTGCAGGTAAGGCCGCAGCATCCGTACCACCGGCTTGCGCCATGTCAGGACGTCCACCACCCTTGCCGCCCACCTGCTGAGCGACCATACCAATCAGTTCCCCTGCTTTCACACGATCTGTGACGTCCTTAGATACGCCTGCAATCAGAGAAACCTTACCTTCGGCTACCGTTGCCAGCACGATAATTGTCGACCCCAGCTGATTTTTTAAATCGTCAACCATGGTACGTAACATTTTCGGCTCAACACCGCTAAGCTCGCTAACCAACAGCTTAACACCATTAACATCAATTGCCTTACTGGAAAGATTCGCACTCTCCTGCGCAGCAGCCTGTTCTTTAAGCTGTTGTAACTCTTTTTCCAACTGACGCGTACGTTCCAGCACTGAACGCACTTTATCAACCAGATTGTTGCTATCGCCTTTCAGCAGATGCGCGACTTCGCTTAAGCGATCGCTGTCCGCATGAACAGTGGTGATAGCACCTTCTCCGGTTACCGCTTCGATACGGCGAACGCCTGCAGCAGTACCCGATTCAGAGGTGATGCGGAACAGGCCGATATCACCAGTGCGGCTGGCGTGAGTACCGCCACACAGCTCGGTAGAGAAATCGCCCATGCTCAGCACACGTACGCGTTCATCATACTTCTCACCGAACAACGCCATCGCGCCTTTCGCTTTAGCCGCCTCAAGATCCATGATGTTGGTTTCGATCGGCAGGTTGCGACGAATCTGTGCGTTCACCAGGTCTTCGACCGCTCGAATCTCTTCAGGTTTCATCGCTTCGTTATGCGAGAAGTCGAAACGCAGCACTTTGTCGTTAACCAAAGAACCTTTCTGGGAGACATGAGTACCCAGAACCTGGCGCAATGCAGCGTGCATCAGGTGCGTTGCGGAGTGGTTCAGACGAATACGGGCGCGGCGCGCTTCATCAACATCAGCCTGCACCGCGTCGCCCACTTTCAGAGAACCCGCAGCAAGTTTACCGATGTGACCTATCGCCTGGCCGTATTTTTGAGTGTCTTCCACCGCAAAAGAGAAGCTTGCGCCTTTCAGTTCGCCTTTATCGCCAACCTGGCCGCCTGATTCTGCATAGAATGGCGTTTGATCCAGTACGACAACCGCTTCCTGGCCTGCATTGATTGCATCAACAGCTTTGCCATCAACAAACAGTGCAGTCACTTTGCCGTTCAGTTCCAGATGGTCATAGCCTTTAAATTCAGAAGCGCTATCAACACGGATCATCGCGTTGTAATCAGCGCCAAAACCACTGGCTTCACGTGCGCGACGGCGCTGCTCTTCCATTGCTGCTTCAAAACCGGCTTCATCGACTTTGATGTTGCGCTCACGACAAACGTCAGCCGTCAGGTCAACCGGGAAACCGTAGGTATCGTACAGACGGAAAGCCGTTTCGCCATCCAGCGTATCACCAGAAAGTTTCGCTAACTCTTCGTCCAGCAACGCCAGACCGCGCTCCAAAGTACGCGCAAACTGCTCTTCTTCAGTTTTCAGCACCTGCTCAACCAGCGCCTGCTGGCGTTTCAGGTCTTCACCCGCAGAGCCCATAACGTCGATCAGCGGACCAACCAGTTTGTAGAAGAAGGTTTCTTTCGCGCCCAGCATATTGCCGTGACGTACCGCGCGACGAATGATACGACGCAGTACATAACCACGGTTTTCATTGGATGGCATGACACCATCTGCTATCAGGAATGCGCAGGAACGAATGTGGTCAGCGATAACACGCAGCGATTTGTTGCTCAGATCGGTCGCGCCAGTGACTTTTGCAACCGCCTGAATCAGCGTGCGGAACAGGTCAATGTCATAGTTAGAGTTAACGTGTTGCAGCACCGCAGCAATTCGCTCCAGCCCCATACCGGTATCAACAGACGGCTTCGGAAGCGGTTCCATAGTGCCATCGGCCTGGCGGTTGAACTGCATGAAGACGATGTTCCAGATCTCAATGTAACGGTCGCCGTCTTCTTCTGCGCTTCCCGGAGGGCCACCCCAGATATGGTCGCCGTGATCATAGAAAATTTCGGTGCACGGGCCGCACGGACCAGTGTCGCCCATCTGCCAGAAGTTGTCAGATGCGTATGGCGCACCTTTGTTATCACCGATGCGAATAATACGTTCGCGTGGGATCCCAACTTCTTTTTCCCAGATTTCGTAGGCTTCGTCGTCGCTTTCATAGACGGTAACCCACAGACGCTCTTTCGGCAGGGCAAACCATTTTTCGCTGGTCAGCAATTCCCATGCAAACTGAATAGCATCGTGTTTGAAATAGTCACCGAAGCTGAAGTTGCCCAGCATTTCGAAGAAGGTGTGATGGCGTGCGGTGTAACCGACGTTTTCCAGGTCGTTGTGTTTACCACCCGCACGCACGCAGCGTTGGGAAGTGGTAGCGCGGGAATAATTACGCTTGTCGAGCCCAAGGAACACATCCTTGAACTGGTTCATCCCGGCGTTGGTAAACAACAAAGTTGGGTCGTTATGGGGAACCAGGGAACTGCTGGCAACTACCTGATGCCCCTTACTGTGGAAAAAGTCGAGAAACGCCTGACGGATCTCAGCGGTGCTCTTGCTCATAATTATCCTGAAATCAAGCTAAAGAAATATCGCTACCAGCAGCAACGTGTTGTTAACCGCCGGGCTGGTAACTGAAAAAGTGGGAATAAGATAAGTTTTCTTGACTGGGAAGTAAAATACCGTATGCGTTCAGTCGGCAAAATTTCGCCAAATCTCCTGGATATCTTCCATCAGATAGCCACGATAGAGCAGAAAACGCTGGATCTTAACTTTTTCTGAAAAGATGGTTGGCAAAGGTTCACCATATTTTCGCGTCGCTTGATCACGCGCCAGCGCGCACCAGTCGATATCACATTCACGCATCGCTTTTTCTGTCGCCTCTCGGGAGATCCCTTTCTGGCTCAGTTCCTGACGAATACGTGCCGGTCCATATCCTTTGCGACTGCGACTGGCGATAAAGCGTGCAACAAAGCGGCTGTCATCGAGATAACCGTGTTCATGACACCAGGCGATAACACGCTCATAATCTTCTGCCGTGGCATCAATCTCTTCCGGGCCATTTTTGCCCATAATCGGTGCGGCAAGTTTACGGCGCAGTTCCTGCTCACTGTGATCACGTACCGCCAGAATACGTACCGCGCGATCCAACAGGCGAGTATATATCGGGCGACGGGGCGTTAATTCGGTCATGGCATCCCCTTAAAACTTAAAAAGCAAAAGGGCCGCAGATGCGACCCTTATGTATCAAACAAGACGATTAAAAATCTTCGTTCGTTTCTGCTACACCTTCGCTGTCATCAACAGAGAAATCTGGCGTTGCATTTGGGTTGCTCAGCAGCAACTCACGCACTTTCTTCTCGATCTCTTTCGCAGTTTCCGGGTTGTCTTTCAGCCATGCTGTCGCATTTGCTTTACCCTGGCCGATCTTCTCGCCTTTATAGCTGTACCATGCACCCGCTTTCTCGATCAGCTTCTCTTTCACGCCCAGGTCAACCAGTTCGCCGTAGAAGTTGATGCCTTCGCCGTAGAGGATTTGGAATTCAGCCTGTTTAAACGGCGCAGCGATTTTGTTCTTCACAACTTTCACGCGAGTTTCGCTACCCACCACGTTTTCGCCCTCTTTCACCGCGCCAATACGGCGGATATCGAGACGAACAGAAGCGTAGAATTTCAGCGCATTACCACCGGTAGTGGTTTCAGGGTTACCGAACATCACGCCAATTTTCATACGGATCTGGTTGATGAAAATCAGCAACGTGTTGGATTGCTTCAGGTTACCCGCCAGCTTACGCATTGCCTGGCTCATCATACGTGCCGCAAGGCCCATATGAGAGTCACCAATTTCGCCTTCGATTTCTGCTTTCGGCGTCAGCGCCGCAACGGAGTCAACAACGATAACATCTACCGCGCCAGAACGTGCCAGAGCGTCACAGATTTCCAGAGCCTGCTCACCAGTGTCCGGTTGAGAGCACAGCAGATTATCAATATCGACGCCCAGTTTACGTGCATAGACTGGGTCCAGCGCGTGTTCAGCATCGATAAACGCACAGGTTTTACCTTCACGCTGCGCAGCGGCAATCACCTGTAGCGTCAGCGTGGTTTTACCGGAAGATTCCGGCCCGTAGATTTCGACGATACGGCCCATCGGCAGACCACCTGCCCCAAGCGCGATATCCAGTGAAAGCGAACCGGTAGAGATGGTTTCCACATCCATGGAACGGTCTTCACCCAGGCGCATGATGGAGCCTTTACCAAATTGTTTCTCAATCTGGCCCAGTGCTGCCGCCAACGCTTTCTGTTTGTTTTCGTCGATAGCCATTTTTACTCCTGTCATGCCGGGTAATACCGGATAGTCAATATGTTCTGTTGAAGCAATTATACTGTATGCTCATACAGTATCAAGTGTTTTGTAGAAATTGTTGTCGCAACGTCTGTAATGCATAAGCCGTCGCCTGACGTCGTACTGCATCACGGTCACCGCTGAAGCATTCCCGGCGGGTAATGCCTTCGCCGCTGGCAGAAGCAAACGCAAACCAGACGGTGCCTACAGGCTTCTCTTCACTGCCGCCATCCGGTCCGGCAATGCCGCTGATAGACACGGCATAATCAGCTCGAGCCGCTTTCAGTGCACCAATTGCCATTTCCACCACGACGGGTTCACTCACCGCGCCATGCTGCGCCAGCGTCTCTTCACGTACGCCGATCATCTGCGCTTTAGCCTCGTTACTGTAGGTGACAAATCCGCGTTCAAACCAGGCGGAACTGCCAGCAATATCGGTAATAACTTTCGCGACCCAACCGCCGGTACAAGACTCAGCGGTTGTGACGGTTGCGCCACGGGCTTTCAGTGCCAGCCCGACCTGTTCACTCAATTGCATCAGTTCACTGTCAGTCATCACAACCTCTGTCAGTCAAAAATTTATGCCTGACAAGATAGCACTTTCCCGCAGAAGATGGGGACGAGCGATTCATTTTACGAGTCGCATTCCGAAATAAGACTGTTACGACCAACCGGTAAAGAAAAAAGGCTACCATGCCGCGTTCACATTGATATGTATTCACAGGGAGAGAAAAGCAATGGCAACAAAGAAAACGGATAACACCCCACAAAACGTGCTCAAACAGACCACGCAAATGCGCATGTGGGTCACCATTGGCGGCATCAGCGCCCTGGTTGCAGTGGTATGTAAGATTTTATCTTCTGGCTATCTTGAACCTTTCGACTTCGGTCAGGCTGCATTAGGCGTTGTCTGCCTGGGATATACGATATCGCTGTCGAAAAAAATCAAGCAATTACGTAATTCGAATAAATAGTAATAAAGCAGAGGGAAGTTTAAACTCCCCTCTTGTCAGTTGTTACTGTACGCGCGCCAGCGCCACAGCCTGTCCTAACTGCCAGACTGCCATTGCATAATGGGTGCTGTGGTTGTAACGAGTAATGGTGTAGAAGTTCGGCAGACCATACCAGTACTGGTAACCCGTCCCAACATCCAGACGCAGCAAGCTGGCCTGCTGATGATTCCCCAACGGCTGCTGCGGCGTCAAACCTGCCGCAGCAAGCTGCGAAATGCTGTACTTAGTTTTGAAACCATTTGGTAAACCTGGAGCCTGGCCGTTTGCCATCACCGCCACCAGGTCACCTTTCACCCAGCCGTGCGCTTTGAAATAGTTTGCCACACTACCAATAGCATCAACCGGATCCCACAGGTTGATATGACCATCACCGCTAAAGTCCACGGCGTATTGTTTGTAAGACGATGGCATAAACTGTCCATAGCCCATCGCTCCGGCAAAGGAACCTTTCAGATTGAGCGGATCATCCTGCTCATCGCGCGCCATTAGCAGGAAGGTTTCCAGTTCGCCAGAGAAATATTCCGCGCGGCGTGGATAGTTAAATGACAGCGTTGCCAGCGCATCAAGGATGCGGGTTTTACCCATCACGCGTCCCCAGCGGGTTTCGACGCCAATAATTCCGACGATAATTTCTGGCGGTACACCATATACCTGCCACGCGCGATTCAGCGCATCTTCATATTGATTCCAGAAAACCACGCCGTTCTGCACGTTATCCGGAGTAATAAATTTTTTGCGATAACGCAGCCATGCACCGTTCGGGCCTGATGGCGGCTGCACCGATGTGGTCGGTGCCTGGTTATCCATCAACCGCAGTACCGAATCCAGACGTTTCGCCTGGGAAAGGATTTCTTGCAGTTGCTGACGATCGAAGCCGTGTTTGCTCACCATTTTATCGATGAACTGCTGGGCATTCGGGTTGTTGGCGAAGTCACCGCCCATCTGCATCACATTGTGCTGCGGCTCAAGCAGGAAGCCGCCAGACGGCGTTCCGGTGGTCGTTTCAGTCTCGGTAGGTTTTGGCTTGCTGCTGCAGGCGGCAAGCAACACAAAAAGGGGAAGCAATGTTACATAACGACGCTTGAACATGAGGAGTCCATTTAACAGATTCAACCTGGGGCAAGTATGGTAAAGCATCGCGCCCTGCACAAGGAAGCGGTAGTCGCTCCCCGATACGGACTTTACATAACTCAAATACCCTTCATCGACACACCTTCACCATAACTTTCAAATTAAAACATTTATCTTTCATTTTGCGATCAAAATAACACTTTTAAATCTTTCAATCTGATTAGATTAGGTTGCCGTTTGGTAATAAAACAATAAATTCTGAAGGAGAGAACAATGATAGAAACCATTACTCATGGCGCAGAGTGGTTCATCGGGCTGTTCCAGAAAGGTGGAGAGGTGTTTACCGGGATGGTGACCGGCATTCTTCCGCTGTTGATTAGCCTGCTGGTAATCATGAACGCACTGATTAATTTTATCGGTCAACATCGTATTGAACGATTTGCTCAACGTTGCGCCGGTAATCCTGTTTCCCGTTACCTGCTGCTACCGTGCATTGGTACGTTTGTCTTTTGTAACCCCATGACCTTAAGCCTCGGTCGCTTTATGCCGGAAAAGTACAAACCCAGCTACTATGCGGCGGCTTCTTATAGCTGCCACTCAATGAATGGCCTCTTCCCCCATATCAACCCCGGCGAATTGTTTGTTTATCTTGGAATTGCCAGCGGTCTGACAACGCTGAACCTGCCACTTGGCCCGCTGGCCGTCAGTTATCTGCTGGTAGGCCTGATCACTAACTTCTTCCGCGGTTGGGTGACCGACCTGACCACCGCCATTTTTGAGAAAAAGATGGGCATTCAACTTGAACAGAAAGTTCGCCTGGCAGGAGCAACATCATGACACGTATTCGGATCGAAAAAGGGACGGGTGGTTGGGGCGGCCCGCTGGAGCTGGAAGCCACTACGGGGAAAAAAATCGTCTATATCACCGCCGGTACACGTCCTGCGATTGTCGACAAACTGGCACAGCTTACTGGCTGGCAGGCTATCGACGGATTTAAAGAAGGTGAACCCGCAGAAGCGGAAATCGGCGTCGCGGTAATCGACTGTGGCGGTACACTGCGCTGCGGCATCTATCCCAAGCGGCGTATTCCCACTATCAATATCCACTCAACGGGCAAGTCCGGTCCGCTGGCGCAGTACATCGTGGAAGATATTTATGTCTCCGGTGTAAAAGAAGAAAACATCACTGTAGTGGGTGATGCTGCTCCACAATCCTCTACCGTAGGTCGTGACTACGATACCAGCAAGAAAATCACCGAACAAAGCGATGGCTTACTGGCGAAAGTAGGAATGGGCATGGGGTCTGCGGTTGCCGTGCTGTTCCAGTCTGGCCGCGACACCATCGACACCGTATTAAAAACCATCCTGCCGTTTATGGCGTTCGTCTCGGCGCTTATCGGCATCATTATGGCTTCCGGTCTTGGCGACTGGATAGCCCACGGTCTTGCTCCGCTGGCCAGTCATCCTCTGGGACTGGTGATGCTGGCACTCATCTGCTCCTTTCCGCTGCTTTCGCCTTTCCTCGGCCCTGGCGCGGTTATCGCGCAGGTTATCGGCGTATTGATTGGCGTGCAGATTGGTCTCGGCAATATTCCGCCGCATCTGGCTTTACCGGCGCTGTTTGCCATCAACGCGCAGGCGGCCTGCGATTTTATCCCGGTCGGTTTGTCTCTGGCGGAAGCCCGTCAGGACACGGTTCGCGTCGGTGTCCCTTCTGTACTGGTGAGCCGCTTTCTGACCGGCGCGCCTACCGTACTTATCGCCTGGTTTGTCTCCGGTTTTATCTATCAATAGAGGTTAAAACATGACCGTTATTTATCAGACCACCATCACCCGTATCGGCGCGAGTGCGACTGACGCTCTCAGCGATCAGATGCTCATCACCTTTCGTGAAGGCGCGCCTGCGGATCTCGAAGAGTATTGCTTCATTCATTGCCACGGCGAATTGAAAGGTGAACTCCATCCCGGTTTGCAATTTTCTCTCGGACAGCATCGCTATCCGGTAACCGCCGTTGGCAGCGTGGCGGAAGACAACCTTCGCGAACTGGGTCATGTCACCCTGCGCTTCGATGGTTTAAGCGAAGCGGAATTTCCGGGCACTGTCCATGTGGCAGGCCCCGTACCCGACGATATCGCGCCGGGATCAGTTTTGAAGTTTGAATCTGTTAAGGAGTAAAAAATGAATCAGGTTGCTGTTGTCATCGGTGGTGGGCAAACCTTAGGCGCGTTCCTGTGCCACGGTCTGGCTGCCGAGGGGTATCGCGTGGCGGTTGTCGATATTCAGAGCGACAAAGCTGCAAATGTGGCGCAAGAAATTAATGCAGAATATGGCGAAGGCATGGCATATGGTTTTGGTGCTGATGCCACCAGCGAGCAGAGCGTACTGGCACTCTCTCGTGGGGTAGATGAGATCTTTGGTCGTGTGGATTTACTGGTCTACAGCGCCGGAATTGCTAAAGCAGCGTTTATCAGCGATTTCCAACTGGGGGATTTTGACCGCTCGCTACAGGTAAATCTGGTGGGCTACTTCCTTTGTGCGCGTGAATTTTCGCGCCTGATGATCCGCGACGGCATTCAGGGACGGATTATTCAGATCAACTCGAAATCAGGCAAAGTGGGCAGCAAACACAACTCTGGTTACAGCGCCGCGAAATTTGGCGGAGTCGGTCTTACCCAGTCACTGGCGTTGGATCTTGCGGAGTACGGCATTACGGTGCATTCACTGATGCTCGGTAACTTGCTGAAATCACCTATGTTCCAGTCACTATTGCCGCAATACGCCACTAAGCTGGGCATAAAACCGGATCAAGTCGAGCAATATTACATCGATAAAGTGCCACTTAAGCGCGGCTGCGATTATCAGGACGTGCTGAATATGTTGTTGTTCTACGCCAGTCCCAAAGCGTCGTACTGCACCGGGCAGTCGATTAATGTCACTGGCGGTCAGGTCATGTTCTGATCAACAGCGGAGATCCTTTAAGGATCTCCGCGAGACTGCCTGATGCGCTACGCTTATCAGGCCTACGACACCCATACAACACATTGAATTGACAAAACTTTTAAGACCTAATAAGGCGTTCACGCCGCATCCGGCATGAATAAAGCACACACTGTAAACATTCTCAGCGGAAATCCTCCGCCACCACATATAAGGAGAAGTTATGGTATCCGCTCTCATCACCGTCGCCGTTATCGCCTGGTGTACACAACTGGCCTTAGGCGGCTGGCAAATTTCTCGTTTTAACCGTGCCTTCGATGCACTTTGCCAGCAAGGCCGCGTTGGCGTGGGCCGTTCCAGCGGGCGCTTTAAACCGCGGGTCGTAGTCGCCATCGCCCTGGACGATCAGCAGCGCATCGTCGACACCTTGTTTATGAAAGGACTGACCGTTTTCGCCCGACCGCAAAAAATTCCCGCCATTACGGGTATGCATTCTGCTGATTTACGGCCCGATGTGATCTTTCCCCATGATCCATTATCGCAGAATGCTCTATCATTGGCGCTTAAACTGAAACGTAGATAATTTCGTTGTGAATGCTACTTGCTTGCGAAGTTATCATTTTGAAACCTAAATCAGGTAATCACGCCTATGAAACCTCGTCAGCGTCAGGCCGCCATTCTGGAGTATCTGCAAAAGCAGGGGAAATGCTCGGTTGAAGAATTGGCGCAATACTTTGACACCACAGGCACAACCATTCGCAAAGATCTGGTCATTCTGGAACATGCCGGAACCGTCATTCGTACCTATGGCGGCGTGGTGTTAAATAAAGAGGAATCCGATCCGCCAATCGATCATAAAACGCTCATCAACACCCACAAAAAAGAGTTGATAGCGGAAGCCGCCGTCAGTTTTATCCACGATGGCGACTCAATCATTCTCGATGCTGGCAGTACCGTATTGCAGATGGTGCCAATGCTCTCGCGCTTTAATAACATCACAGTGATGACCAACAGTCTGCATATTGTCAATGCGCTATCCGAACTGGATAACGAGCAAACCATCCTGATGCCTGGCGGAACATTTCGCAAAAAATCGGCCTCATTTCACGGGCAACTTGCCGAGAATGCCTTCGAACATTTCAGCTTCGATAAATTGTTTATGGGCACCGACGGCATCGATCTGAATGCAGGCGTAACGACTTTCAACGAGGTCTACACCGTCAGTAAAGCGATGTGTAATGCTGCGCGCGAAGTTATTTTGATGGCTGACTCATCGAAGTTTGGTCGTAAAAGCCCCAATGTAGTTTGCAGTCTTGAAAGCGTCGATAAACTCATTACCGACGCAGGCATTTCTCCAGCGTTTCGTCAGGCGCTGGAAGAGAAAGGGATCGACGTGATCATCACCGGAGAAAGCAATGAGTGAAGCACTACTGAACGCGGGATGTCAGACGTTAATGCTGGAGTTGCAGGAAGCAAGCCGTTTACCTGAACGTCTGGGCGATGATTTTGTTCGCGCCGCCAATATCATCCTGCACTGCGAAGGCAAAGTGGTGGTTTCGGGAATTGGCAAATCGGGCCACATTGGTAAGAAAATCGCCGCAACGCTTGCCAGCACTGGCACGCCTGCTTTTTTTGTCCATCCGGCAGAGGCACTGCACGGCGATCTGGGGATGATTGAAAGCCGCGATGTAATGCTGTTTATCTCGTACTCCGGTGGCGCAAAGGAACTGGATCTGATTATTCCGCGTCTGGAAGACAAATCTATTGCTCTGCTGGCAATGACCGGTAAACCGACGTCACCGCTGGGTCTGGCGGCGAAAGCGGTGCTGGATATTTCCGTAGAACGCGAAGCCTGCCCGATGCACCTTGCGCCGACTTCCAGCACCGTCAATACCCTGATGATGGGCGATGCGCTGGCGATGGCGGTCATGCAGGCGCGTGGGTTTAATGAAGAAGATTTTGCCCGCTCCCATCCAGCCGGCGCGCTGGGCGCTCGCTTGCTGAACAAAGTGCATCATCTGATGCGCCGTGATGATGCTGTCCCGCAGGTGGCGTTAACCGCCAGCGTGATGGACGCGATGCTGGAACTCAGCCGCACCGGGTTAGGGCTGGTGGCAGTGTGTGATGATCAACGACTGGTGAAAGGCGTCTTTACCGACGGCGATTTACGTCGCTGGCTGGTTGGCGGTGGTGCACTCACCACGCCCGTTAATGAAGCGATGACGGCTGGTGGCACCACATTACAGGCACAAAGCCGCGCCATTGACGCCAAAGAGATCCTGATGAAGCGCAAAATCACCGCCGCACCGGTGGTAGATGAAAACGGTAAACTCGCCGGCGCGATTAACCTGCAGGATTTCTATCAGGCCGGGATTATTTAATCCTTCAATCCCAGACGTTTCGCCAGCCGATGCAGGTTGGCGACGTCGATTTCCAGCATCCGCGCACAGGCGGCCCAATTGTGATTATTTTGTGCCAGCGCCTGGCGAATGGTTTCGCGCTGGAACTCTTCTGTCGCTTCACGCAGGTTTTGTTTAACGACGGGCACTGTCGTCACTTCTGGCGACGGCAACGTCACCTCAGGAAAAGCAAAATGTTGCGCCTCAAGAATCACTTCATCACCGCTGCGGGTCGCTCTCGCCAGCACTACCGCCCGATGAATAGCATGTTCCAGTTCGCGCACGTTTCCCGGAAAACGGTAGTGTTGCAATAAATTCCGCGCACTGGCGCTCAACACCACGCGAGAAAGTCCCAGTCGCAGACGGCACTGCTCGCAGAAATAACCCGCCAGCAAAATAACGTCATCGCCCCGCTCACGTAGCGGCGGCACGGAAAGCGGAAACACACTCAGGCGATGGAATAAATCGGCGCGAAATCGCCCTGCCAGTACTTCTTCGTGCAAGTCGCGGTTAGTCGCTGCCAGTACGCGCACATCCACCCGCAAACTGCGGTCATCGCCAACGCGCTGAATATCGCCATACTGCAACACCCGCAGTAGCTTGGCCTGCAATGCCAACGACAACTCACCGATCTCATCCAGAAACAGCGTACCGTTATCCGCCATTTCAAACTTACCACTGCGGTTACTGATAGCGCCGGTAAACGCCCCTTTCACATGCCCGAACAGCTCACTTTCCGCCACGCTTTCCGGCAGTGCGGCGCAGTTGAGATAAACCAGCGGATTCACCGCCCGCGGCGAGGCTTCATGAATCGCTTTCGCCACCAGCTCCTTACCTGTTCCCGTCTCACCGCTAATTAAGACGTTGAGATCGGACGCTGCCACAATCTCAATCTCTTTTTTCAGTTGCGTCATACCTGGCGACAGGCCAATCATCTGCATCTCTTTCACCGCTTCAAACGGCACGGCATGACCCGGCAACATATTCTGGCTTTCCAGTTGTTCAATCAGCAACGCATTGCTTAACGCCCCCGCCGCCAGCGCGGCAATCAGCCGTAACTCTTCATCGCTGAAAACATCGAACTGATCGGGCTGCATCCCGTCGAGCGTCAATGCGCCAATCAGGTTTTGCCCGGCAAACAATGGCAGACCAACACAGGCATGAACCTTCAGACTCTCCTGCCCGGGAATCAAACCGTCATAAGGATCGGGTAATTCGCTGTCTGCAGGAAAACGCACCACGTCCCCGGCACGGGCAATCGCTTCCAGCCGCGGATGCCCTTCCAGCGCAAAGCGTCTGCCGAGCACATCTTTTGCCAGCCCGTCGATGGCGAGCGGAATAAATTGCCGCGAGTCGTAGCGCAGCAACGCTGACGCATCACACTCCAGCACCTGACGCAGCGTGGTAATCAGGCGTTGAAAACGATCCTGATGGCCAATCCCGCGCTGCAATTCGATGGCGATATTCGCCAGCACATCAACGGAAAAACTCATCTTTGCCTCACTGTCAATTTGACTATAGATATTGTCATATCGACCATCTGATTAATAGTCATTTTGACTACTCATTAATGAGCATAAATTAATTTATAGAGTAAAAACAATTAGATAAAAAACTGGCACGCAATCTGCAATTAACAAGACATCTTTTTAGAACACGCTGAATAAATTGAGGTTGCTATGTCTATTGTGGTGAAAAATAACATTCATTGGGTTGGTCAACGTGACTGGGAAGTGCGTGATTTTCACGGCACAGAATATAAGACGCTGCGCGGCAGCAGCTACAACAGCTACCTCATTCGCGAAGAAAAAAACGTGCTAATCGACACTGTCGACCATAAATTCAGCCGCGAATTTGTGCAGAACCTGCGTAATGAAATCGATCTGGCAGATATCGATTACATCGTAATTAACCATGCAGAAGAAGACCACGCCGGGGCGCTGACCGAACTGATGGCGCAAATTCCGGATACGCCAATCTACTGTACTGCCAACGCCATCGACTCAATTAATGGTCATCACCATCATCCGGAGTGGAATTTCAACGTGGTGAAAACCGGCGACACGCTGGATATCGGTAACGGCAAACAGCTCATTTTTGTCGAAACACCAATGCTCCACTGGCCGGACAGCATGATGACTTACCTGACGGGCGATGCAGTGCTGTTCAGTAACGATGCCTTTGGTCAGCACTACTGCGACGAGCATCTGTTCAACGATGAAGTGGATCAGACCGAGCTTTTCGAACAGTGCCAGCGTTACTACGCCAATATCCTGACGCCGTTCAGCCGCCTGGTAACCCCCAAAATCACCGAGATTCTGGGCTTTAACTTGCCGGTCGATATGATTGCCACCTCTCACGGTGTGGTGTGGCGCGATAACCCGACGCAGATTGTCGAGCTGTACCTGAAATGGGCGGCGGATTATCAGGAAGACAGGATCACTATTTTCTACGACACCATGTCGAATAACACCCGCATGATGGCTGACGCTATCGCCCAGGGGATTGCAGAAACCGACCCGCGCGTAGCGGTGAAAATTTTCAACGTCGCCCGGAGCGATAAAAACGAAATCCTGACCAATGTCTTCCGCTCAAAAGGCGTACTGGTTGGGACTTCGACGATGAATAACGTAATGATGCCGAAAATCGCCGGGCTGGTGGAGGAGATGACCGGATTGCGCTTCCGTAACAAACGCGCCAGCGCTTTCGGCTCCCACGGCTGGAGCGGCGGTGCGGTTGATCGTCTTTCTACGCGCTTGCAGGATGCAGGCTTCGAAATGTCACTTAGTCTGAAAGCCAAATGGCGACCGGATCAGGACGCGCTGGAGTTATGTCGTGAACACGGTCGTGAAATCGCCCGTCAGTGGGCGCTCGCGCCGCTGCCGCAGAGCACAGTGAATACGGTGGTTAAAGAAGAAACCAGTGCCACCACAACAACCGACCTCGGCCCACGGATGCAGTGCAGCGTCTGCCAGTGGATTTACGATCCAGCAAAAGGCGAGCCAATGCAGGACGTCGCGCCGGGAACGCCGTGGAGTGAAGTTCCGGATAACTTCCTGTGCCCGGAATGTTCCCTCGGCAAAGACGTCTTTGATGAACTGGCATCGGAGGCAAAATGAGCAACGGTATTGTGATCATTGGTTCGGGCTTCGCCGCCCGCCAACTGGTGAAAAATATTCGCAAACAGGACGCCAGTATTCCATTAACCCTGATTGCTGCCGATAGCATGGATGAGTACAACAAACCTGATCTCAGCCATGTTATCAGTCAGGGACAACGTGCCGACGACCTTACCCGCCAGACGGCGGGAGAATTTGCCGAACAGTTTAATCTGCGCCTGTTTCCACAAACCTGGGTGACGGATATTGATGCCGAAGCCCATGTGGTGAAAAGCCAGAATAATCAGTGGCAGTACGACAAGTTAGTGCTGGCAACCGGTGCCAGCGCCTTCGTCCCGCCGGTGCCTGGGCGTGAGTTAATGCTTACTTTAAATAGTCAGCAAGAGTATCGCGCCTGTGAAACGCAACTACGGGAAGCGCAGCGCGTGTTGATTGTCGGTGGCGGCCTGATTGGTAGCGAACTGGCGATGGATTTTTGTCGGGCAGGCAAAGCAGTCACGCTGATCGACAACGCCGCCAGTATTCTGGCATCGTTAATGCCACCGGAAGTAAGCAGTCGCTTACAACATCGGTTGACGGAGATGGGCGTCCATCTGCTGTTGAAATCTCAGTTACTGGCGCTGGAAAAAACGGATTCTGGCATCCGTGCAACCCTGGACCGCCAGCGCAGCATCGAAGTGGATGCGGTGATTGCCGCCACCGGGCTGCGTCCGGAAACCGCCCTGGCACGACGCGCCGGGCTGACGATTAATCGCGGCGTTTGCGTCGATAGTTATCTGCAAACCAGCAATGCCGATATTTACGCGCTGGGCGATTGCGCGGAAATTAACGGTCAGGTATTGCCGTTTCTGCAGCCGATTCAACTTAGCGCAATGATGCTGGCAAAAAATCTGCTCGGCGCTAATACGCCTCTGAAACTACCGGCGATGCTGGTAAAAATCAAAACGCCGGAGTTACCACTGCATCTGGCAGGGGAAACCCAGCGTCGGGATTTACGCTGGCAGATTTGTGCCGAAAACCAGGGAATGGTGGCACGCGGTCTGGACGATACCGATCAGTTACGTGCCTTTGTGGTCAGTGAAGATCGGATGAAAGAGGCGTTTGGATTGTTGAAAACGTTACCGGTGTAGGCGCATCTGGCTACTGTGCCCAAAATGCCAGCGTCGCATCAGGCAACACGGTTGTCGGATGCGGCGCGAGCGCCTTATCCGACCTACGGAGAGC
>NZ_KE137147.1:83740-184721 GCF_000408525.1 Escherichia sp. KTE96
CGACCTACGGGGAGCACATGTGTAGGCCGGATAAGGCGTTTACGCCGCATCCGGCAATGGTGTCCAAATGCAACACGTTTTATCCGTTCTGGACTTCTTCCACCAGCCAGCGAGCCGCAGCAATAACCCCCTGCCCCAGAGATAATCCACCATCACCCGCAGGTAAACTCTGCGGGAAAAGCAATGTGAAATCAGCGAGATAATGCGCCAGACGTGCACGCAGCAGGCGGTTATGAATAACCCCGCCGCTGAATACCAGCGTAGTGATACCGCGCATCGTAGCCTGCTCGCGCATCAACTCGGCAACCCCCTGCGCCAGCGCATCATGAAACGCCCACGCCCGTTGATTAACCGGAGCTTGCCAGTTCAGCCACTGCCGCCAGAAAATGGCGAGATCCAGGTGATTATTGACCAACGGCATTGTCACCGGATGCTTCACGCCGTGGCATGAAGACGCCAGCGCCTCCAGCGTACAAGCCGCTTCCCCTTCATAACTTAACGTGGCTGGCGCACAGCCCAGCGCCGCCGCCACGGCATCGAACAAACGCCCGCACGATGACGCCAGCGGCGCGTTAATGCCTCGTTCAATGGCCCGCGCCAGCACGCTCCAGTTTTGCTGTTGCACACTTACCGTTTCAGGATAATTCTGCCACTCCGGCACAAAGCGCAGGCACTGCGCCAGCAGGTTACGCCACGGCTGCTTTGCGGCAAGATCACCACCAGGAAGCGCCACTGCAGGCAAGCCGCCCAGGCGCTCGCATTCACGATAGTTCACCCGCAGGCACTCGCCGCCCCACAAAGCGCCGTTCTCGCCCATACCGATACCGTCAAGCGTCAAAGCAATGACATCACCGCCATCCAGCGGCCAGTTATGCTCCGCCAGACACGCCGCCGCATGAGCATGATGATGCAACACCGTTTGCGTCGGCAGATTCATTTCACTCGCCCACTGGCTGGAGACATAGCCCGGATGCGCGTCATGCACAACACATTGCGGGGTGAAATCGTAGATGTTCTGCATCAGGCGTAACGCTTCGCGCCACTGCATCTGGATACCATCGTCGCTTAAATCGCCCAGATGCTGACTCAACACGGCTTGTTCACCGCGCACCAGGCTGAAGGTGTTTTTCAGATCTGCGCCAAGACACAGCATCGGCGGCACATTTTTAAAACCCGGCGGCAAAGCCAGCGCATCCGGTACATAGCCACGCGAACGGCGCAACATTTCGCCACTTTCGCGCACTACCGAGTCATCCATCCGCTGCACAATATCGCGGTTATGCAACAAGAATCCGTCGGCAATGTCCTGCAAATCCTCCAGCGCCTGTTCATTGCTGATAGCCGGAGGTTTGCCACTCAGGTTGCCGGAGGTCATCACCAGCGGGCATTGCAGTTCCTGCAACAACAAATGTTGCAGTGGATTCGCAGGCAACATCACCCCAACTTCGTTAAGGCATGGGGCAATATCGTCACAAAGTTCGGGAACGTATTTTTTATCCACCAGCACAATCGGCGCGGCAGGCGTGGTGAGCAACTGACGGACAGCCTCTGGTAGGTTTTCTACCGTTGGCAACATAACCGCCAGCGGTTTCGCCGGGCGATGTTTGCGCGCTCGTAGTGTTGCTATCGCGTCACTGTTACGTGCATCACAGGCGAGATGAAATCCGCCAATCCCTTTGATGGCGACGATTTTTCCCGCTTTTAACTGTGCTATAGCAGCCTGTAAAGCAGCCTCTTGTTTGGCATGTACATCATTACTTACCCATTCAAGATGCGGACCACATTCCGGGCAAGCCACCGGCTGGGCATGGAAGCGACGATCGAGCGGGTCGCGGTATTCTTTGTCACAGGCCGGACATAACGGAAACGCTGCCATCACGGTAAATGGGCGGTCATAAGGCATCGCGCAAATAATGGTGAAACGCGGGCCGCAGTGGGTACAGTTGATAAACGGATAACGATAACGCCGTTCGCCCAGGGTATTCATTTCAGCAAGACAGGCAGGGCACGTGGCGGCATCCGGAACAATTTGCGTATTCATGGTGCCGCCTGTGCTCTGGCGGATAGTGAACTCAGTGGGCAGTTGTGACCAGATAAACGGCTCACGCTCAACGCTATCAATACGCGCCAGCGGCGGGCAGTGTTGATGCAATTGAACAAGAAACGTTTGCGGATCTTCCAGCAGCCGGACTTCCACGCCATCGCCGTCATTACAGACATCGCCGTGAAGATTTAATTGCTGTGCCAGTTGCCAGACAAACGGACGAAAACCAACGCCCTGCACTTTGCCACGAATACGCAGTTGAACACCGCAAGATGTGTTTTTTGCCATTGAGTTATTCCCGCCATCATGAATCCATAACCCACCCTACCGGATGCGACAGCATCGCATCCGGTAGTCACAGGTCAGCAATATCGCCCGCTCCGTATTCTACGAATATTTCGGGGAATTCCTTTGATGCCAGAATAGTTATGTAAGATTTTTAGAACATCATCGCCGTGCGGCGGCGTTTTTCTGCGCTCAGTTGCTCAAGTTTATTACGATCGACACAAATCAGCGCATGCGTCGGGCACGCAGCCATACACGCAGGGCCGTCTTCACGGTGGTTACACAGATCGCATTTATTGGCTTCGGCTTTATCGGCACGTACATTCAGCCCCGCGCCGCTGTTGCGAATCACCGGACGCACCACCACTTCCATCGCGCCGTACGGGCAAGCCACAACGCAGGTTTTGCAACCAATGCAGCGTTCCTGCATGACATGAACAAACCCTTTATCACGGCTGATAGCACCATTCGGGCAGACATTAGCGCACGGAGCATCTTCACACTGACGACAAACAGTAGCAGTGGAAATGTTCACACCTTTAATGACATGGATACGCGGTAAAAAAGTTTCCGGAGTCAGCGAAGCGCAATCCTGATTTTCCTGATGAGAAACCACGCACGCTACTTCACAGGTACGGCAACCAATACATTTACTCGCGTCAGCAATGATGAAACGGTTCATCAAATTCTCCAGCAATGACAGTTAATGCGCCGATACATTCATAAATCATGCCAGTTTTTAATTTGCTGTTATATAAGGAAAATAATTTTCTGGGGCCGACAAAAACACTGTCATCGACACTAGTGACGATGACATGTGATGACGGTAAGGCAATGAGAGAATCGCAGTGAATCAATTTTCTGATGAATGTTTTATCGTCGCCAGTATAAAAAAGTGATTGCCAGTAATGGTGAAGATTTAGATTAGGCAACCCTGCCGGATGCAGCTTACACGTCGCACGAACCATCCAGGCCCGATAAACGTAGCGCATCAGGCAATTTAGCGTTTGCTGTCAGAGCTGATTCACCCCATCAAGCACATCCCCCTTTATCAAACAACGCTGCGTCAGCGCCAGATCTTCCGTTTGCGGGTCGCGCCCGGCGATGGGTTTGATGATGAGTTTACGGTTGGGGGTATAAGCAAAACGCGTGAGAGCGGGATAGCTTAACTTGCCAAACCAGCCGTGAACGCGCTGCCATTTGGCGTCTTTTACCTGATACAGACTGGTTATCCAGTAACCAGAATCAAACTGCATATCCAGCAATTGCGTGTGACCATTGCCTTGCAAATCCAGCAAATCATCTACGCCAGTTTTGCTTGCGGTGTAAAAACCATCGACCTGGAAAACACACGGGCGACCTTGCTGATTAAAGGTCATCAGGATCAAAAACGAGGAAGGCGCCAGCCCGTTTCCCGAAACGCCTCGCCAGATAACCAAATCCTGAATGCCATTACGATCGAGGTCAGCACGGTAAAATTGCGCATTACCCGCCATATTTTGCAGCACACCCACAGGCACAAACCAGGATTTACCAGCACGGTCTTTAGCGGTTAATTGCCAGTAATCCTCTTCATTTGGCATCTTCTCAAGCGTCACGCCAGCAACGCCCACTTTTCTAAAATGCCAGTTTTGATCGGTAAAATAAGGCATGGTCAGGAGAGATTTCAGCGCACGCTTTTGCGCGTATTCGCTGTCACTCATCGGCAGATATTCGGTAAAGCTGGTGGCCTGCGCAGGCAGCACAAAGCCCAATAAAAAAGCGCACATCCCTGTCCTGATTTTCAATTCCCTGAACTCCTTAACGAAGAACTACTCTTCTTCCGCCGTTAACTGCGCAAATCCGCCGTTTCCTTCCCAGCCTTCCAGCCGTTGATAAACGGTTTCCACCGCATCTTTAATCGGCTGGGTCATCGGGTAGTAAAAGCCGACGATATCCGGCTGGATGCCGAGGAAAATCACTTCGCCAATATCTTCTTTCAATTGGTCGATAAGGTAATTCAACGGCATGTTATGGGTCGTCATCATAAACATCTCAGCGATGTCATCCGGGTCGATGATGCGGATCTCGCCGGGGTTTAGCCCCATATCAGTGGCGTCGACAATCAGCAGTCGTGTCGGGCGCAGCTCGCGGATGGCGACAATGTCGTTTTCCGGTGCGCTACCGCCGTCAATCACCACCCAGTTACCTTTCGGCGCGGCGGCGCACTTTTCTGCCAGCAACGGGCCCGCGCCATCATCGCCCATCATGCTATTGCCAACACAAAGTAAAACGTCAGTCACGCAATCTCCTCACCATCAAATAGATGGCGTTTTCCTGATGAATATCATGCAGCATACTTAACAGCATTGTACTCCATTCCTTCTGCTGCGAAGTTTGCGCTGCCCGGGCTTTATCGAATGCATTGGCCAGCATCGGCACATGGTTAATGTCGATGACGATCTCACCGTATTTCGGCACGCCTTCCATTTTTCGGCGGGCTTCGCTGCCCGCCTCCAGTGTCGCAATCCATGCCAGGTATTCATCCCACGGGCAGGTAAGCGCCGCTTCCAGGCAATCGATAACCCCAAGGTGGTGACCAATCGCCAGGCTGTAATAGACCACCTGCTGCGCCTCAGAAGGCGTGGCATCGTTCTCATCAATAAATTTACGGCTCAGTTGACTGAACACCACCTTTTCACTCATCGGATACGCGCCTCTTCAACGACATGATTCAGATGGCTGACAATCTCGTTCAGACGCGGATCGTTTTCCGCCTCCAGCCAGCGTGCAACCTGCTCTTCGCCCTGCCCTAACTGCGTCAGGAAATCATCAGCAATCTGGCGACCGTAACGGTAACCCGCCAGGCGGCGCGCTTCGCGATCCACTTTTACGCGCAGCGGCTGCACCATTTCCGGGTGCAGGATTTCTGCTGGTTGTTCATCCAGTTCGCCGGGGCCACGGGCGTGGATTTTCTGTTCCAGCAAACCGAGCGCCATCGCAAAGCCGTACAGCGTGGCGGCAGGCGTTGGCGGGCAACCCGGAATGTAGACATCCACCGGGACGATTTTATCTGTACCGCCCCACACGCAGTAGAGATCGTGAAAAATGCCGCCGCTGTTACCGCAGGCACCGTAGGAGATACAGATTTTCGGGTCCGGCGCGGACTGCCACGCACGCAGCGCAGGGGATCGCATTGCACGGGTGACCGCGCCGGTAAATAGCAAAATATCCGCATGACGCGGGGACGGAACGACTTTAATGCCGAAGCGTTCTGCATCGAACAGCGGCGAAAGCGTGGCGAAAATTTCGATTTCACAGCCGTTACAGCCGCCACAGTCCACGCGGTAAACGTAGGCAGAACGTTTGATTTTTTTCAGTAACGACGCCTTCATGCTGGCGATGGATTCATCCACCGTCATCGGGACCGGAATGCCGTTGGCGTCACGGGGGCCTAATAAATTGCTCATCAGATGGCCTCTTTCATATGGCGAGTCAGTTCAATACGGTCGGACGGCACCAGGCATTTCTGGCGCTTACATTCCGGGCAAGTCTCAAAGCTTTCGCGGTGGTTTTCCGCGCGGCTGTCGCCGTTGTGCTTAAGCAGCGCAATGGCGTAGTCGATCTCTTTCTGTACGGCGAAAGGACGATTGCAGACGCGGCAGTTGCACAGCGCGAAACGGGACTGTTGCAGGAAGTCTTCTTTCTTCCACACTGCCAGTTCGTACTCTTGCGACAGTTTAATCGCCGCTGTCGGGCAGACTTCTTCGCAGCGGCCACAGAAGATGCAACGACCAAGATTGAACTGCCACGCCAGCTCACCAGTGGCGAGGTCGGTTTCAACCGTTAAGGCGTTTGACGGGCAGGCATTGACACAGGCCGCACAGCCGATGCACTGCTGCGGGTTCTGCTCTGGCTTACCACGGAAGTTTTTATCAACCGCAATCGGCTCCAGCGGATAAGACGAGGTCGCCGTGCCGGTTTTGATGACTTTTTTGATAAAGGTAAACATGGCGATTCCTTATTTCAGCGGCGAGTTTTTACGCTCAATGCTGTAGCGCTCAAGTTCTTTGTACGGCACCACTTTGCTCTTCTTCTTACGCACATCGACCACGGTCATGCGGTCGGTACAGGAGTAGCAAGGGTCGAGGCTACCGATAATCAGCGGTGCATCAGAAACGGTGTTGCCACGCAGCATATAGCGTAGAGTCGGCCAGTTAGCGTAGGTTGCCGCGCGGCAGCGCCAGCGGTACAGCTTCTGGTTGTCGCCGGTCATGCTCCAGTGAATATCATCACCACGCGGCGCTTCGGCAAAGCCCAACGCAAAACGGTGTGGAATATAGGTGAATCCTTCCACCGCCAGCGGGCCACCTGGCAAGTTATCCAGGCCGTAGTCGATCATATTGAGCGAAGTAAAGACTTCGTTGATACGCACTTTCAGGCGCGAAATAACGTCACAACCCTGTTCGCTGTGTACTTCCATCGGCAGCAAGCCATAACCAACAAACGGGTGATCGGCACGGGTATCACGAGCGTGGCCGCTGGCGCGAACCATCGGCCCAACGTTACTGAAGTCGCGGGCGATTTCTGGATCAAGACGACCAATTCCGACGGTGCGCTGTTCCATGTTTGGCGTACTCAGCAGCACATCCACCAGTTCCCGCACTTCACGACGCATTTGCTGCGCCAGTTGGCGGGTCTGGATCATGTCATCTTTCAGTAGATCGCGGCGAATCCCGCCGATCAAGTTCAGACCGTAAGTTTTACGCGCCCCGGTGAGGATCTCCGCCATTTTCATGGAGGATTCGCGCACGCGGAAGAACTGCATAAAGCCGGAGTCAAAGCCAGTAAAGTGGCAGGCAAGGCCGAGGTTGAGCAGATGCGAGTGCAGACGTTCCACTTCCAGCAGAATGGCGCGGATCATCTGCGCACGCTCTGGTACCTGAATGCCCATCGCGTTTTCCACCGACGTGGTGTAGGCGGTGCTGTGGGCGAAGCCGCAGATCCCGCAAACACGGTCAGAGAGGAACGTCACTTCGTTATAACCCATGCGGGTTTCCGCCAGTTTTTCCATGCCACGATGGACGTAGAACAGGCGGTAGTCGGCGTCGATAATGTTTTCACCATCGACGAACAGACGGAAGTGCCCCGGTTCGTCAGAAGTGACATGTAGCGGACCAATCGGTACAACGTTATTTTTCTTATCACCCAGTTCGTTGATGAACTCGTAGGTTTCAGCATCGGTGGTCGGTGCCGGACGCTGACGATAATCCATGCTGTCTTTACGCAGCGGGTAGAGTTCATCCGGCCAGTCATCCGGCAGCACCAGACGACGTTCATCCGGCAGGCCAACCGGAATCAAACCGTACATATCGCGCACTTCACGCTCGCCCCACACCGCCGCCGGAACGCGCGGCGTCACGGACGGATATTCTGGTTTGTTGGCGTCAACTTCGACACGCACGGTTATCCAGCACCTGGTGCCCTTCTCCATCGACAGCACGTAGTAAACGGCATAATGGCCATTCAGTTTGCGCTCGTCGTTACCAAACAGCACCGACAGCCAGCCACCCTGTTTGTAGTAGAGAAACTCCACCACTTCCGGCAGGTAGTTCACCTTTACGGTAACGGTAAGCTGATCTTTGGTCTGCCAGGCGTGGTCCAGCACGACGCCCGGAAATGCCTCATTCAGCGCGGCGAGATAATGTTGACCTAATTTTTCTTCAGACATGCTCAAACTCTCTTTAATCACGCCGCCAGCAAGGAGACGAACGCTAAAAATGCAAAGCCAAAACCAGCCCAGGTCATGCGCGGAGTAATATCAAGACGCAGACGGGCCATGCTGTTTTCGAATAGCGCGATAACCAGTACACCGACCACCAGTTTGACGATGGCAATCACCAATGCCAGCAGCAGCCCACCGGCGGTGAAGGTTTCCATTTGTCCCCACGGGATAAACACCCCGACGAACATCTGCAACACCACCAGTTGTTTCAGGCTGATACCCCATTTCATTACGCCAAAGCCGCTACCGCTGTATTCAGAGAGCGGCCCTTCCTGCAACTCCTGCTCGGCTTCCGCCAGGTCGAACGGCAGTTTGCCCATTTCGATAAATGTGGCGAATGCACAGGCGCAGAGCGCCAGCACCAGTGGAATACTTTGGCTCAGCGGCCAGTGATAAACGGTGTCGGTGATGTTGCTGATGTTGGTGGAACCGGCAACCTGTGCGGCGACCCACAGCCCAAGCAGCAGCATCGGCTCAACCAGCACACCCAGCATCGCTTCACGGCTCGCGCCGATAGCGGTAAACGGGCTACCGGTATCCAGACCGGAAATGGCAAAGAAGAAACGCGCGATAGCGAAGAGATACAGTAAGGTGATCAAATCACCCAGTTGCGGCAGCGGAGAACCGACGGTCACTACCGGTAACGCAGTGGCGATAGTCAGCATGACGCCCACCATCACATACGGCGTCAGGCGAAACACCCAGCCAGAGGCATCCGGGCCAACGCTCTGGCGACCCAGCAGTTTGATAATGTCGCGATACTCCTGCAGCACGCCTGGTCCGCGACGGTTATGCAGACGGGCGCGCGCCACGCGGGTAATACCGGAGAGCAGCGGCGCAACGGCAAATAACACCAGCGCCTGAATTAACGGATACAAAACACTCATTCTCAGGCTCCTCGTGAAACAATAATCACCACCAGTACCGCCAGTTCAACCAGCGCCATCCGGCGGAACAGCAACGCACTTCCCTCGCTCTGCCAGCCCGGCACCAGCGACACCGGATTCAGCACTTTGCGCAGTTTCAGCACCGGCGCAAACGCCTGTTTCACCGGCATGGCAAAACCGTGAGCAGTAATCACCATTGATTTTTCGTGGTCATAGCCACACACCCATGCCGCGCCACGGGAACGTGACGGCAGACGGTCGCCTTTGCAAATCGCCATAATGATGAATGGCAGCAGCGGGCAGGCAATCAGCAGCAACGTGATCATCGGTTGAGAAACGGCGGTGTTAGCAGGCTCCAGCGGCAGAGGTACAGCAGCAGACAGCATCGGCAGCAGCCACGGCGCAGCAACACCGCCAATCACGCAGCAAATCGCCAGTGCCACCACACTTACGCTCATCAGGATCGGCGCACAGGTGGCGTTTTCAGCTTCTTTGGTACGCGGTGCGCCGAGGAAGGTTACGCCATAGACTTTCGCCATACACATCACCGCCAGCGCACCGGTAATTGCCAGACCCACAGCGAGCAGCGGCCCCAGCAGACGGGCAACAAACGCGCCGCTATTGCTCAGTTTGAAGAAGGATTGATAGATAACCCATTCACCGGCAAACCCGTTCAGCGGCGGCAGCGCCGCCATTGCCATCAGCCCGACTAACATGGCGATGGAGATAACCGGCATTTTCTTGCCAATTCCGCCCAGTTTTTCGATATCGCGATGACCAGTACGGAACCAGACGCTACCCGCACCGAGGAACAGTACGCTTTTGAACAGGCTATGGTTAAGCAGATGGTACAGACCACCGACCAGGCCAAGGGCAATCAGCGCCGGTTGTTCAAGCGCGATACCCGTTACACCAGCGCCCAGCCCCAGCAGGATAATGCCGATATTTTCCAGCGTGTGGTAAGCCAGCAGACGCTGGATATTGTGCTCCATCAGTGCATACAGACCGCCGACGAACGCGGTGATCATGCCGAGCACCAGCAGCGCAATCCCCCACCACAGCGGTGCGTTCCCCCCCAGCAGCGACAGAGTTAAAATACCCAGCAGGCCAATTTTCATCACTACTGTGGAAAACAGCGCTGCCGCTGGCGCAGAGGCGTTGGCATGAGCCTGCGGCACCCAACCATGCAGTGGGATAATCCCGGCCAGCAGGCCAAAGCCAATCACGCCAAGCAGCCAGATATCGGAACCGAGCGGCAGTTGTTGCACGCGCATATCCAACAGGCGCAAATCCAGCGTGCCATAACGCTGCCACACCAGCCAGCAAGCGATCGCCAGCAGCAAAGTGCCAAGACGCCCCAGCGCAAACCACAGTTTGCCCTCTTTGCTATTACTGGTGAGGAACACCGCGCACAGGGCCATAATTTCAGCCATTACCACGAACATGCCCAGGTTACTGGCGATGACAGCGCACACGGCGGCAGCCATCAACATATTGATCTGCAAGCCGTTGCATTTCACCTGCGCATGGCGATGCCAGTCAATGTTGTAGAGGCTGACAAACAGGCCGCACAGACCAAGGGTAATCAGCCAAATCGCGTTAAGCGGGGAAATTTGGATATCAAAACTCACCAGCGACAGCGCACCGCTCACGCCGACCGCCCCCGTCAGCACGGTGAACCCTGCGGCAGCCGTGTACAGGCTACCGACCGCGCCGCCAATCCCGGCAATCCAGCCACTTAGCGCCTTATGAAAAGAAAAGAGAAATGCCAGAACAGCGGCGGCGGCAAACCACGCCACGCCGCTATTGATCAGTGAAATTGCGCTCATTTAGCCTCTCCACTTTGAGCCTGCTGAAACAAGGTGAGATCGCCAAAGTCCGTGTTAAAAGTCAGCTCACGCTTACGCTTGCTGACGCGGGCGATATCGGTGTTATCCACCAGATGCAGGGCTTTGGTCGGGCACATCCGCACGCAGGCCGGACCTTGTTCATCAAAACTACAGAGGTCACATTTGACGGCGATTGCGCGAATACCCGGCACCCAGTCAAGCAACGTGCTGACACGCGCCGGAGCAGGCGGTGCCGGTGGCGCTTTCGCGGTATTGGCGTTTGCCGGAATATCCAGCGGACGGCTGCCGGAAAATTCGATTGCGCCAAACGGACAGGCAATGCCGCACAGTTTGCAGCTTACGCACAGACTTTCATTAAGCTGGACTGCGCCATCAACGCGGGTGATAGCGTTAACCGGGCAGACCACCGCACAGGGCGCATCTTCGCAGTGATGGCAAAGCTGCGGTGCAGATTCTTTATCATTCAGCATCACTCGCAGGCGCGGCATAGATTGCAGGCCGTGCTGGCGATGCGTCTCTGAACAGGCTGCTTCACAGGTGTGGCAGCCGATACAGAGCGTGGAGTCAGCAATTACAAAACGATTCACCAGGCATTCCTCAGGTGATTGTCATTTTTGACGAAAACATGCCGATGAAATGTCATTTTCGACACTCATCGACACGCCCATCCCCAAACAGGCATGACGCCTGCAACACAGGCAAAGCCTCAGCTCATGCTGCCGAGCTTTGTCCCTTTACCAGTTGGCTTAAATTCACCGGGGTATTGTTTTCAATGGCGGTGTATAAGCTGTCGTAAACGCCAGCGATTTTTTCGAGATAGTGTTCCAGCACTTGTTCGCGATTGCGGATGTTGACCTTGCCATCAATCATGCCGTCAATGCCCAACTGAGCCTGTGCAATCTGCTGTTTATCTTCGCCGTCTTTCGTTTCAACGTAGTACTCGATGGTGTGGCTGTTAAAACCATCCCCGAGGGTGACGTAAATTCGAAAATGCTCAAAAAGAACGAAACAGAGTTCTTTATCTGGCGCGCAGCTCATAGCGTGATGCAAACGCGCTTTTGATAACGTGATCCCCTGAACCAGCGAATTGCAGTAAATATGCCACTGGTCCTGTAGGCGACGATGCCGCTGTGCGATGTAATCGGCTTTCTCGCTTATTTCCCAAATAGTCATTGTCAGGTTACCCGTTTAACAGAGATGCCTGCCCTCAAGCATTTTTTGTGCCAATTTTTAATCTATTGTTATTTAAGTATTTTTTATGATTCCACTGAATTTCGACGTCGTGTCGACGTGTCATTTCGACATCATCGACATTATTCACCGCAGCGATAATCAACGCTGGCACAATTATTGCTTATAGCTGGCAATAGTTAATGGGAGGCGATATGCACGAAATAACCCTCTGCCAACGGGCACTGGAATTGATCGAACAGCAGGCCGCAAAGCATGGCGCAAAACGCGTAACTGGGGTCTGGCTCAAAATTGGCGCATTTTCTTGTGTCGAAACCAGCTCTCTTGCCTTTTGTTTTGATCTGGTTTGCCGCGGCAGCGTGGCGGAAGGTTGTAAACTGCACCTCGAAGAACAAGAGGCCGAATGCTGGTGTGAAACATGCCAACAGTATGTGACGCTACTGACCCAGCGCGTCCGCCGCTGTCCACAGTGTCATGGCGACATGCTGCGTATTGTGGCAGACGACGGTTTACAGATTCGGCGGATAGAAATAGACCAGGAGTGAGCGATGTGTACAACATGCGGTTGCGGTGAAGGCAACCTGTATATCGAGGGTGATGAACATAACCCTCATTCCGCGTTTCGTAGCGCGCCTTTTGCCCCGGCAGCACGCCCGAAAATGAAAATCACCGGCATTAAAGCGCCTGAATTTACCCCCAGCCAGACTGAAGAAGGCGACCTGCATTACGGTCACGGAGAAGCAGGCACTCACGCGCCGGGCATGAGCCAGCGTCGGATGCTGGAAGTGGAAATTGACGTGCTGGACAAAAATAACCGTCTGGCTGAACGCAATCGCGCACGCTTTGCTGCCCGCAACCAACTGGTGCTCAACCTGGTTTCCAGCCCTGGTTCCGGTAAAACCACGCTGCTGACCGAAACCTTAATGCGCCTGAAAGATAGCGTTCCGTGTGCGGTTATCGAAGGTGACCAGCAGACAGTTAACGACGCCGCGCGCATTCGCGCTACCGGCACACCGGCAATTCAGGTAAACACCGGTAAAGGCTGCCATCTCGACGCACAGATGATTGCCGACGCCGCACCGCGTCTGCCATTAGACGATAACGGTATTCTGTTTATCGAAAACGTTGGCAATCTTGTATGCCCGGCCAGCTTCGATCTCGGTGAAAAACACAAAGTGGCGGTGCTCTCGGTCACTGAGGGTGAAGATAAGCCTCTGAAATATCCGCATATGTTTGCCGCTGCCTCGCTGATGTTGCTCAACAAAGTTGATCTGCTGCCGTATCTCAATTTCGACGTTGAGAAATGCATCGCCTGCGCCCGCGAAGTCAATCCAGAAATTGAAATCATCCTGATTTCCGCCACCAGCGGCGAAGGGATGGACCAGTGGTTGAACTGGCTGGAGACACAGCGATGTGCATAGGCGTTCCCGGCCAGATTCGCACCATTGACGGCAACCAGGCGAAGGTCGACATCTGCGGCATTCAACGCGATGTCGATTTAACGTTAGTCGGCAGTTGCGATGAAAACGGTCAGCCACGCGTGGGTCAGTGGGTACTGGTTCACGTTGGCTTTGCCATGAGCGTAATTAATGAAGCCGAAGCGCGCGACACCCTCGACGCCTTACAAAATATGTTTGACGTTGAGCCGGATGTCGGCGCGCTGTTGTATGGCGAGGAAAAATAATGCGTTTTGTTGATGAATATCGCGCGCCGGAACAGGTGATGCAGTTAATTGAACATCTGCGCGAACGTGCTTCACATCTCTCTTACACCGCCGAGCGCCCACTGCGCATTATGGAAGTATGCGGCGGCCATACCCACGCCATCTTTAAATTCGGTCTCGACCAGTTGCTGCCGGAAAACGTTGAGTTTATCCACGGTCCGGGTTGCCCGGTGTGCGTACTGCCGATGGGCAGAATCGACACTTGCGTAGAAATTGCCAGCCATCCGGAAGTCATCTTCTGTACCTTTGGTGACGCCATGCGCGTACCCGGTAAACAGGGGTCGCTGCTACAGGCAAAAGCGCGCGGTGCCGATGTGCGTATTGTCTACTCACCAATGGATGCGTTGAAACTGGCGCAGGAGAACCCAACCCGCAAAGTGGTGTTCTTCGGCTTAGGGTTTGAAACCACCATGCCGACCACCGCCATCACTCTGCAACAGGCGAAAGCCCGCGATGTGCAGAACTTTTACTTCTTCTGCCAGCACATTACGCTGATCCCGACTCTGCGCAGTTTGCTGGAACAACCCGACAATGGCATTGATGCGTTCCTCGCGCCGGGCCACGTCAGTATGGTTATCGGCACCGACGCCTATAATTTTATCGCCAGCGATTTTCATCGTCCGCTGGTGGTCGCTGGATTCGAACCACTTGATCTACTACAAGGCGTAGTGATGCTGGTAGAGCAGAAAATAGCGGCTCACAGCAAGGTAGAGAATCAGTATCGCCGGGTAGTACCTGATGCCGGTAATCTGCTGGCGCAACAGGCGATTGCTGATGTGTTCTGCGTTAACGGTGACAGCGAATGGCGCGGACTGGGCGTGATTGAATCTTCTGGCGTGCACCTGACGCCGGACTATCAGCGGTTTGACGCTGAAGCGCATTTCCGCCCGGCTCCGCAGCAGGTTTGCGATGATCCGCGCGCGCGCTGTGGCGAAGTATTGACGGGCAAATGTAAGCCGCATCAATGCCCGTTATTTGGGAACACCTGTAATCCTCAAACCGCGTTCGGTGCGCTGATGGTTTCCTCCGAAGGAGCCTGTGCAGCGTGGTATCAGTATCGTCAGCAGGAGAGTGAAGCGTGAATAATATCCAACTCGCCCACGGCAGCGGCGGCCAGGCGATGCAGCAATTAATCAATAGCCTGTTTATGGAAGCTTTTGCCAATCCGTGGCTGGCGGAACAGGAAGATCAGGCACGTCTTGACCTGGCGCAACTGGTGGCGGAAGGCGACCGTCTGGCCTTCTCCACCGACAGCTACGTCATTGACCCGCTATTCTTCCCTGGTGGCAATATTGGCAAGCTGGCGATTTGTGGTACGGCGAATGACGTTGCGGTCAGCGGCGCAATTCCACGTTATCTCTCCTGTGGTTTTATCCTTGAAGAAGGGTTGCCGATGGAGACGCTAAAAGCGGTCGTCACCAGCATGGCAGAAACCGCCCGCGCGGCTGGCATTGCCATTGTGACTGGCGATACCAAAGTGGTACAACGCGGTGCTGCAGACAAATTGTTTATCAACACCGCAGGAATGGGCGCGATCCCGGCGAATATTCACTGGGGCGCACAAACTCTGACCGCAGGCGATGTATTGCTGGTTAGCGGTACGCTCGGTGACCACGGTGCAACTATCCTTAACCTGCGTGAGCAACTGGGGCTGGATGGCGAACTGGTCAGCGACTGTGCAGTGCTGACGCCTCTGATTCAGACACTGCGTGACATTCCCGGCGTGAAGGCGCTGCGCGATGCCACCCGCGGTGGAGTGAACGCGGTGGTTCATGAATTCGCGGCAGCCTGCGGTTGCGGTATTGAACTTTCAGAAGCTGCACTGCCGGTTAAACCTGCCGTGCGCGGCGTTTGCGAACTGCTGGGACTGGATGCCCTCAACTTTGCCAACGAAGGCAAGCTGGTGATCGCCGTAGAGCGTAACGCGGCAGAGCAAGTGTTGGCGGCGCTGCATTCCCATCCACTGGGACAGGATGCTGCGTTAATTGGCGAAGTGGTGGAACGTAAAGGTGTTCGTCTTGCAGGGCTTTATGGTGTGAAACGAACTCTCGATCTACCACACGCCGAACCGCTGCCTCGTATATGCTAATAAAAATCTAAAGCTCCTTTAATTTGTCATTTACCTTTTGCACCGCTTAGCGGTGCTTTCCTGGAAGAACAACATGTCGTATACACCGATGAGTGATCTCGGGCAACAAGGGTTGTTCGACATCACTCGGACACTATTGCAGCAGCCCGATCTGGCCTCGCTGTGTGAGGCTCTTTCGCAACTGGTAAAGCGTTCTGCGCTCGCTGACAACGCGGCGATTGTGTTGTGGCAAGCGCAGACTCAACGTGCGACTTATTACGCGTCGCGTGACAAAGAACCCCCAATAAAATACGAAGACGAAACCGTTCTGGCGCATGGGCCGGTGCGCAGCATTTTGTCGCGTCCTGATACGCTGCATTGCAGCTACGAAGAATTTTGTGAAACCTGGCCACAACTGGCCACAAGCGGTTTATATCCCAAATTTGGTCACTATTGCCTGATGCCACAGGCAGCGGAAGGGCATATTTTTGGTGGCTGTGAATTTATTCGTTATGACGATCGCCCGTGGAGCGAAAAAGAGTTCAATCGCCTGCAAACATTTACGCAGATTGTTTCTGTTGTCACCGAGCAAATTCAGAGCCGCGTCATCAACAACGTCGACTACGAACTGTTATGCCGGGAACGGGATAACTTCCGCATTCTGGTCGCCATCACCAATGCGGTACTCTCCCGCCTGGACATGGACGAACTGGTCAGCGAAGTGGCGAAAGAGATCCACTACTACTTCGATATCGACGATATCAGTATCGTCTTACGCAGTCATCGTAAAAACAAACTCAACGTTTACTCCACTCATTATCTTGATAAACAGCATCCCACTCACGAACAGAGTGAAGTTGATGAGGCCGGAACCCTCACCGAGCGCGTATTTAAAAGTAAAGAGATGCTGCTGATTAATCTCCACGAACGAGATGATTTAGCCCCCTACGAACGCATGCTGTTCGACACCTGGGGAAACCAGATCCAGACGTTGTGCCTGCTACCATTGATGTCTGGTAATACCATGCTGGGCGTATTGAAACTGGCACAGTGTGAAGAGAAAACCTTTACCACCACCAACCTGAGTTTACTGCGCCAGATTGCCGAACGTGTGGCGATTGCCGTGGATAATGCTCTTGCCTACCAGGAAATCCACCGTCTGAAAGAGCGGCTGGTTGATGAAAACCTCGCCCTGACAGAACAACTCAACAATGTGGATAGTGAATTTGGCGAGATTATTGGTCGCAGCGAAGCCATGTATAGCGTGCTCAAACAGGTTGAGATGGTGGCGCAAAGCGACAGCACCGTACTCATTCTTGGTGAAACTGGCACAGGAAAAGAGCTGATAGCCCGCGCAATTCACAATCTGAGTGAGCGTAACGGTCGTCGAATGGTGAAAATGAACTGCGCCGCCATGCCTGCCGGATTGCTGGAAAGCGATCTGTTTGGTCATGAGCGTGGCGCCTTTACTGGTGCCAGCACCCAGCGCATCGGTCGTTTTGAACTGGCGGATAAAAGCTCGCTGTTCCTCGATGAAGTGGGTGATATGCCGCTGGAGTTACAGCCGAAGCTACTGCGCGTGTTGCAGGAACAGGAGTTTGAACGCCTCGGCAGCAACAAAATTATTCAGACGGACGTGCGTTTAATCGCCGCGACTAACCGCGATCTGAAAAAAATGGTCGCTGACCGTGAGTTCCGTAGCGATCTCTATTACCGCCTGAATGTCTTCCCGATTCATCTGCCACCGCTACGCGAGCGTCCGGAAGATATTCCGCTGCTGGCGAAAGCCTTCACCTTCAAAATAGCCCGCCGTCTGGGGCGCAATATTGACAGTATTCCAGCCGAGACTCTGCGCATATTGAGCAACATGGAATGGCCGGGTAACGTCCGCGAACTGGAAAATGTCATTGAGCGCGCGGTGCTGCTGACTCGCGGTAACGTTCTACAACTCTCTTTACCCGATATCTCACTACCGGAACCTGAAACGCCGCCTGCCGCGACGGTCGTCGCCCAGGAAGGTGAAGATGAATATCAACTGATTGTCCGTGTACTGAAAGAGACCAATGGTGTAGTCGCGGGGCCAAAAGGAGCTGCACAACGTCTGGGGCTAAAACGCACCACCCTGCTGTCACGGATGAAACGGCTGGGAATTGATAAAGCGGCATTGGTTTGACAGATTTAGTTATACTCAGTCAACATTCAATGAAAGGAGGCAGTATGGCAGTTTCAGCAAGAAATCAATTAACCGGAACCGTTAGCGCAGTAGCAATGGGCGCGGTGAATGATGAAGTAGAACTGACGCTGGCAGGTGGCGCTAAGCTGGTGGCGATTGTGACCCACAGCAGTCAGCAAGCCCTGGGTCTGGCAAAAGGGAAAGAAGCGATTGCCCTGATTAAAGCCCCGTGGGTAACGCTGGCAACGGAAGACTGTGGACTGAAATTCTCCGCTCGCAACCAGTTTGCTGGCAGCGTGTCGAAAATCACCGAAGGCGCAGTGAATGCCACTGTTCATATCAAAACGGATGCGGGTTTTGAAATTGTGGCGGTGGTAACAAATGAAAGCCAGGATGAGATGAAACTCACCGCTGGCTCGCGCGTTATTGCGTTGATCAAGGCATCAGCAATCCTGATTGCGACCAAAGCGTAAGCGCCGTATTTGCCGGAGAATATAAACTCCTCCGGCAAATTTATTTCTTCGGGCGATATTTTTCTGGCAGTTCCGGCACCGGACGCTTGTCATCAATCAGATGACGCACGGTTAAGATCGGATGACGCCACAGCATTCGCGGCCCCGCCCAACGCATAATCTGCTTCATCTCTTCACGCTTCGCAGGCTGATAACAGTGCACCGGACACTGCTTACAGGCCGGTTTCTCTTCGCCAAACACACATTTATCCAGCCGTTTTTGCGCATAAGCAAACAACGTCTCGTAATGCTCCGGCTCCGCTGACGCCTGCGGGCATTTCGCTTGATAAAGATCGATCATTTTTTTAATCGTCAGTTTTTCACGAGAGATACGCTTGCCGGACATGCTGCCTCCACACTCTTAAGGTGTATTTATATTACAACTTAATTTTAAAGGGGACTATGGCTCTGAAGGAGGAGGTTTCTTCAATCAACGCAATGTTTTCATAATCAACACGCAAAAGCTGCAAAACAGCATCTTTCCCGGAACCAGCATCAAGAACTCACCGTTCGCGTCTTCCCCTGAAATGATTAACTCCGGTATCATGTGCGCCTTATGTGATTACAACGAAAATAAAAACCATCACACCACATTTAACATCAGGGAACCGGACCTAACTCCATGAGTGTAATAGAAAATTTCGAAGCCCATACGCCTATGATGCAGCAGTATCTCAAGCTGAAAGCACAGCATCCGGAGATCCTGCTGTTCTACCGGATGGGTGACTTTTACGAGCTGTTTTATGACGACGCGAAACGGGCGTCACAACTGCTGGATATTTCGCTGACTAAACGTGGCGCTTCCGCGGGTGAGCCAATCCCGATGGCAGGTATCCCCTATCACGCGGTAGAAAACTATCTTGCCAAACTGGTAAATCAGGGCGAATCCGTCGCTATTTGTGAACAGATTGGCGATCCGGCGACCAGCAAAGGGCCCGTTGAGCGCAAAGTTGTCCGTATCGTCACGCCGGGTACTATCAGCGATGAAGCCCTGTTGCAGGAGCGCCAGGACAACCTGCTGGCGGCTATCTGGCAGGACAGTAAAGGTTTCGGTTACGCGACGCTGGATATCAGTTCCGGGCGTTTTCGTCTGAGCGAACCGGCTGACCGCGAAACGATGGCAGCAGAACTGCAACGCACCAATCCGGCGGAACTGCTGTACGCAGAAGATTTTGCTGAAATGTCGTTAATTGAAGGTCGTCGCGGCCTGCGACGTCGCCCGCTGTGGGAGTTTGAAATCGACACCGCGCGCCAGCAGTTAAACCTGCAATTTGGCACGCGCGATCTGGTAGGTTTTGGTGTTGAAAATGCGTCACGCGGCCTTTGTGCCGCTGGTTGCCTGTTGCAGTATGCAAAAGATACCCAGCGCACAACCTTGCCACATATCCGCTCTATCACGATGGAACGCGAGCAGGACAGCATCATTATGGATGCTGCGACGCGCCGTAATCTGGAAATCACCCAGAATCTGGCGGGTGGCGCGGAAAATACGCTGGCTTCCGTGCTTGACTGCACCGTCACGCCGATGGGTAGCCGTATGCTGAAACGCTGGCTACATATGCCAGTGCGCGACACCCGCGTGTTGCTTGAGCGCCAGCAGACCATCGGCGCATTGCAGGATTTCACCGCCGAATTACAGCCGGTACTGCGGCAGGTGGGCGATCTGGAGCGTATTCTGGCACGACTGGCGTTACGTACCGCTCGCCCACGCGATCTTGCTCGCATGCGTCACGCCTTCCAGCAACTGCCGGAACTGCGCGCACAGTTAGAAACTGTCGATAGTGCACCGGTACAGGCGCTGCGTGAGAAAATGGGCGAATTTGCCGAACTGCGCGATCTGCTGGAGCGGGCAATCATCGACACGCCGCCGGTACTGGTGCGCGACGGTGGTGTTATCGCACCGGGCTATAACGAAGAGCTGGATGAGTGGCGCGCGCTGGCTGACGGCGCGACCGATTATCTGGAGCGTCTGGAAGTCCGCGAGCGTGAACGTACCGGCCTGGACACGCTGAAAGTTGGTTTTAACGCGGTGCACGGCTATTACATTCAAATCAGCCGTGGGCAAAGCCATCTGGCACCGATTAACTACATGCGCCGCCAGACGCTGAAAAACGCTGAACGCTACATTATTCCGGAGCTGAAAGAGTACGAAGACAAAGTCCTCACCTCAAAAGGCAAAGCACTAGCGCTGGAAAAACAGCTTTATGAAGAGTTGTTTGACCTGCTGCTGCCGCATCTGGAAGCGTTGCAACAGAGTGCGAGCGCACTGGCAGAACTCGACGTGCTGGTTAACCTGGCAGAACGTGCCTATACCCTGAACTACACCTGCCCGACCTTTATTGATAAACCCGGTATTCGCATTACCGAAGGTCGCCATCCGGTGGTTGAACAGGTACTGAATGAGCCGTTTATCGCTAACCCGCTGAATCTGTCGCCACAGCGCCGCATGTTGATCATTACCGGTCCGAACATGGGCGGTAAAAGTACCTATATGCGCCAGACCGCGTTGATTGCGCTGATGGCCTATATCGGCAGTTATGTACCGGCACAAAGCGTGGAAATTGGTCCGATTGACCGTATCTTCACCCGCGTCGGCGCGGCGGATGATCTGGCTTCCGGGCGTTCAACCTTTATGGTGGAAATGACCGAAACCGCCAATATTCTGCATAATGCCACCGAGTACAGTCTGGTGTTGATGGATGAGATTGGTCGCGGGACGTCCACTTACGATGGTCTGTCGCTGGCGTGGGCGTGTGCGGAAAATCTGGCGAATAAGATTAAAGCGTTGACACTGTTTGCCACCCACTATTTCGAACTGACACAGCTACCAGAGAAAATGGAAGGCGTGGCGAACGTGCATCTTGATGCACTGGAGCACGGCGACACGATTGCCTTTATGCACAGTGTGCAGGACGGCGCGGCAAGTAAGAGCTACGGTCTGGCGGTTGCTGCGCTGGCGGGCGTACCAAAAGAGGTAATCAAGCGCGCGCGGCAGAAACTGCGTGAGCTGGAGAGCATTTCACCTAATGCGGCCGCTACGCAGGTTGATGGTACGCAGATGTCTTTGCTGTCATTACCGGAAGAAACCTCGCCAGCAGTCGAAGCACTGGAAAATCTCGATCCAGATTCACTGACCCCGCGTCAGGCGCTGGAGTGGATTTATCGGTTGAAGAGTCTGGTGTAAACCTGATATTCCCGACGGCACTATGCCGTCGGGTTGATTCACTACTTTTTCATTTGCACCCGGCAATACTGAGTCACCACATCTGAAATAGAGGGATATTTCACTTTCACCTGGTAATCAGGAAATGTCGTAAATGTGATATCCTCATGATCAATAAACACGGGGGCAGTTTTCCGTGCAGCTTCTGCTAAGATCGCTTCTTGCTCTGGTGCTAACGGATAAAATACCTTTACACTGTCAGGTACAATCTCTTCTTTTATCTTCGATTTTTCATGAGTAACAATGATATCCATCTCATGGCGGACAAAGGATATTGTGGAACCATTTAAATGATAATATTGTGTCGTGTGGTAGCGTTTTTCATTTTCTACCGAGTAAATGACTTTCATTATTCCCAAAATGCTAAGTTGATATTTTTCGTTATTCTCCGTCACACTGAAATCTGTTGTACACTTAACTACATCACCTTCAGTTATAAGTTTTTCAAAACGATTTATTTCTTCTATAGAAGCAGCTTGTACATTAGATGTAAAAAAACAGAAAGCTAACAGGAAAGCATAAAAATATCTAAGCATCTTAAAACATCCTTTTGTAATTTATTACTCCAAAGACTTCGACACTCTGGTCGGGTATAATAATACATTGCTATAATTTTGAGTCTATGCAAATGTCTACCACCCGCTATCAAAAAATTGATGCTCATAACTATCGCCATATATGGGCCGTTGGTGATATTCATGGTGACTATCAATTATTACAATCCCGCTTACATCAATTATCTTTTTGTCCCGAAACAGACTTACTTATTTCTACAGGCGATAATATTGATCGTGGGGCGGAGAGTCTTAACGTACTACGCCTGTTAAACCATCCCTGGTTTACCTCTGTTAAAGGCAAGCACGAAGCGATGGCTCTTGATGCATTCGCGACTGGCGATGGCAATATGTGGCTGGCCAGTGGCGGTGACTGGTTTTTCGATTTAAATAAGACGGAACAAAAAGAGGCAATAGAACTGTTGCTTCGTTTTCATCATCTTCCCCATATTATTGAATTAGATAACGATAATATAAAATATATCATCGCACATGCAGATTACCCAGGAGATAAATATCAGTTTGGTAAAGAAATAGCGGAAAGTGAATTACTCTGGCCTGTTGATCGCGTGCAGAAATCTCTTAAAGGCGAATCACAAAAAATAAACGGTGCCGACCGCTTTATCTTTGGTCATATGATGTTTGATAACATTCAGACGTTCGCTAACCAGATTTATATTGATACCGGCTCACCGAAAAGCGGACGGTTATCGTTTTATAAAATAAAGTAATCTCATGCTTCCTCTGTGAAGCATGAGTATCCCGGTTTTATTTCAGGCCATTATTCGTTTTTCGCCACCAGCAAAGAGAGATCAAGCTTCGCCAGCGTGCGGCTGGCGCTTTCCGGCAGACCGCCGTCAGTAATGATCTGATCAAACTCACTTAACGGTAACGCCAGCCATGTCGCCACCTGACCATATTTCGTGGCATCACAGACCAGAATCCGCTGGCGACTGGCACTGGCAATCGCCCGTTTCACCGTGACTTTATCTTCCGCTGGCGTAGAGATCCCCCGCACACTCCATGACGATGCAGAAATAAAAGCCTGATCAATCATCAAGCTGCGTAGCATGGTCGCGGCGGCTTCTCCGACACAGGAACGGTTTTCCCGACAAACTGCACCACCAGTGTGAATAATTGTGCAATTACTGTTGTCGAGCAAGTAGTTTGCGATAACGAAATCGTTGGTGACTACAGTGAGTGGCTCCATGTGAATCAAATGCTGTGCAATCGCTAACGTGGTCGTTCCCGCATCCAGATAGATACAACTCCCCGGCTGAACGAGACTTGCCGCCAGCTTGCCAATAGCCGCTTTTTGCGTCATTGCCAGCGCAGTTTTTACCTGGTGAGAAGGTTCATGCGCCACACGTCCCGGCGACTGGACACCTCCGGACACCAACACAACAGCGCCCTGCTGCTCCAGTTTTTGCAAATCCCGACGAATGGTCATATGTGACACATTCATTCTGTCCGTCAGTTCAGCAATACTGACAATGCCTTTTTCAGCTACCATCTCAAGGATGATTTGGCGACGCTCTACGGGTATCAACTTTTGCTCCTTCCTTTATCCTGCGGACATTCTACGCTATTTGCCTGCGAAACGTGCGCAACGCAACTATCGCTTAGTTCACATAAAATAACACGCCATGTTAATTTTTGTGAATCAGCTCACCATATCGTTATCGTCTGGCGCTTATATTCACAACATCAAACAAAATATCACTTAAATTAACAAGGAGAGCAGATGAAAACGGGATCTGAGTTTCATGTCGGTATCGTTGGTTTAGGGTCAATGGGGATGGGAGCGGCGCTGTCGTGTGTCCGCGCGGGTCTTTCTACCTGGGGCGCAGACCTGAACGCCAATGCCTGCGCTACGCTGAAAGAGGCTGGCGCTTGCGGGGTTTCCGATAACGCCGCGACGTTTGCCGAAAAACTGGATGCTCTGCTGGTGCTGGTGGTAAATGCGGCCCAGGTCAAACAAGTACTGTTTGGTGATAAAGGCGTTGCACAGCATCTGAAACCCGGCACGGCTGTAATGGTTTCTTCCACTATCGCCAGTGCTGATGCGCAGGAAATTGCCACTGCTCTGGCTGCGTTCGATCTGGAAATGCTGGATGCGCCAGTTTCTGGTGGCGCGGTAAAAGCCGCTAACGGTGAAATGACCGTTATGGCCTCCGGTAGTGATCTTGCCTTTGAACGCCTGACCCCCGTGCTGGAAGCCGTCGCCGGAAAAGTTTATCGCATTGGTGCAGAGCCGGGTCTGGGTTCGACAGTAAAAATTATCCACCAGTTGTTAGCTGGCGTGCATATTGCTGCCGGGGCCGAAGCGATGGCGCTTGCTGCCCGTGCGGGGATCCCACTGGATGTAATGTATGACGTCGTAACCAATGCCGCCGGAAATTCGTGGATGTTCGAAAACCGGATGCGCCATGTGGTGGATGGCGATTACACCCCGCATTCTGCCGTAGATATTTTTGTGAAGGATCTCGGGCTGGTTGCTGATACCGCTAAAGCCCTGCACTTTCCGCTGCCGTTGGCCTCAACAGCGTTGAATATGTTCACCAGCGCCAGCAACGCAGGTTACGGAAAAGAAGACGACAGCGCAGTCATCAAGATTTTCTCTGGCATCACTCTACCGGGAGCGAAATCATGATCAGGATTGGCGTTATCGCTGATGATTTTACCGGCGCGACGGATATCGCCAGTTTTCTGGTGGAAAACAGTCTGCCAACGGTGCAAATCAACGGTGTCCCGACAGGGGAAATGCCGGAAGCAATCGATGCCGTTGTGATCAGTCTGAAAACTCGCTCCTGCCCGGTGGCAGAAGCCACACAGCAATCGCTGGCGGCTCTGCGCTGGTTGCAACAACAAGGTTGCAAACAAGTCTACTTCAAATACTGCTCCACTTTCGACAGTACTGAGAAAGGCAATATCGGCCCGGTGACTGATGCATTAATGGATGCACTCGACACGCCGTTTACGGTCTTTTCCCCGGCTCTGCCAGTCAACGGGCGCACGGTTTATCAGGGTTATTTGTTCGTGATAAATCAACTGCTGGCCGAATCCGGGATGCGGCATCATCCAGTAAATCCTATGACCGACAGCTACCTTCCGCGTCTGGTTGAAGCACAATCCACAGGGCGCTGCGGCGTCGTTTCGGCGCATATTCTCGAAAAAGGTGTGGAAGCCATGCGTCAGGAACTGGCCCGTTTACAGCAAGAGGGCTATCGCTACGCGGTGCTTGATGCCCTGACCGAACGCCATCTGGAAATTCAGGGTGAAGCCTTGCGTGATGCCCCATTAGTAACCGGCGGTTCTGGCCTTGCGATAGGTCTGGCCCGGCAGTGGGCGCAAGAAAACGGTAACCAGGCACGCGAAGCAGGGCGTCCACTCGCAGGGCGCGGCGTAGTGCTCTCCGGTTCATGCTCACAAATGACCAATTGCCAGGTGGCACATTACCGTCAGATTGCGCCAGCCCGTGAAGTTGATGTGGCACGTTGTCTCACAACAGAAACACTGGTCGCTTATACACACGAACTGGCGAAATGGGTTCTGAGTCAGCAAAGTGAACTTGCTCCGCTGGTTTTTGCCACCGCCAGCACCGACGCGCTGGCCGCTATTCAACAGCAATATGGCGCACAAAAAGCCAGCCAGGCAGTGGAAGCACTGTTTTCGCTACTGGCTGCCAGGTTAGCGGCGGAAGGTGTAACGCGTTTTATTGTCGCAGGCGGTGAAACTTCCGGAGTGGTCACGCAGAGTCTGGGCATAAAAGGGTTCCATATTGGCCCAACAATTTCCCCCGGTGTGCCGTGGGTTAACGCACTGGATAAACCTGTCTCACTGGCCCTTAAATCCGGCAATTTCGGTGACGAAGCCTTTTTTTCACGAGCCCAAAGAGAGTTTCTACCATGAGCGATTTCGCAAAAGCAGAGCAGTCTTTGCGAGAAGAGATGACGCGGATTGCCAGTTCGTTCTTTCAGCGCGGCTATGCCACCGGTTCGGCTGGCAATCTGTCGCTGCTTTTGCCTGACGGGAATTTACTGGCAACGCCGACAGGTTCATGCCTGGGTAATCTCGATCCGCAGCGGCTTTCCAAAGTCACCGCGGATGGTGAATGGCTAAGTGGTGACAAACCCTCAAAAGAAGTGCTCTTTCATCTGGCGCTGTATCGCAATAATCCGCGCTGTAAAGCTGTCGTGCATTTGCACAGTACGTGGTCGACGGCACTTTCCTGCCTTCAAGGGCTGGACAGCAGTAACGTTATTCGTCCGTTCACACCGTACGTGGTGATGCGGATGGGGAACGTCCCGTTGGTGCCCTATTATCGCCCGGGCGATAAACGCATCGCACAGGATCTGGCGGAACTGGCAGCAAATCATCAGGCCTTTTTGTTAGCAAATCATGGCCCAGTGGTTTGCGGTGAAAGCCTGCAAGAAGCTGCCAACAATATGGAAGAGCTGGAGGAAACGGCCAGGCTAATTTTTATTCTCAGCGACCGCCCGATCCGCTATCTGACCGCAGATGAAATTGCGGAATTAAGGAGTTAATGCAATGCCTCGTTTTGCAGCTAATTTATCCATGATGTTCACCGAAGTGCCTTTTATTGAACGCTTCGCCGCAGCGCGAAAAGCTGGTTTTGATGCCGTGGAATTTCTATTTCCCTATGACTATTCCATCCAGCAAATCCAGCAACAACTGGCGCAAAACCATCTGACGCTGGCGCTGTTCAATACCGCTCCTGGGGATGTTAATGCGGGTGAATGGGGATTATCCGCCCTTCCCGGACGTGAGCACGAAGCTCGCGCGGACATCGATCTGGCTCTGGAATATGCGCTGGCGCTCAATTGCGAACAAGTTCATGTGATGGCAGGAGTAGTGCCCGCAGGCGAAGACGCTGAACGGTATCGGGCAGTGTTTATCGATAATCTCCGCTACGCTGCCGATAGCTTTGCGCCGCACGGCAAGCGAGTTTTGGTTGAAGCACTCAGCCCAGCCGTTAAACCTGGTTATCTCTTCTCCAGTCAGTATCAGGCACTGGCAATTGTTGAAGAGGTCGCTCGCGATAATGTGTTTATTCAGTTGGATACCTTCCATGCGCAAAAAGTAGATGGCGACCTGACGCATTTAATCCGCGATTACGCTGGGAAATATGCCCACGTGCAAATTGCCGGACTGCCTGACCGACATGAACCAGACGATGGCGAGATCAATTATCCGTGGCTGTTTCGCCTGTTCGATAAGGTGGGATATCAGGGTTGGATCGGTTGTGAATACAAACCCCGCGGCCTCACCGAAGAAGGGCTTGGCTGGTTTGACGCCTGGCGCTAATTCGCTAAATCCATAATTACAACGTACCCATACATCCCCCCATCTACGGATGGGGTAGGTTAACTATAACTTTCAGACAGGGTTTTCCATGTCCACAATTACATTGTTATGCATTGCGTTAGCTGGCGTAATCATGCTGTTGCTGCTGGTCATCAAGGCAAAGGTACAACCATTCGTCGCGCTGCTTCTCGTCAGCCTGTTAGTCGCACTTGCAGCGGGTATCCCGGCTGGCGAAGTAGGTAAAGTGATGATCGCCGGGATGGGTGGCGTGCTTGGTTCCGTCACCATTATCATCGGCCTTGGCGCTATGCTGGGGCGCATGATCGAGCACTCTGGCGGCGCAGAATCACTGGCCAATTATTTCAGCCGCAAGTTAGGGGATAAACGAACAATCGCCGCACTGACTCTGGCAGCATTCTTCCTCGGCATCCCCGTCTTCTTTGATGTCGGCTTTATTATTCTTGCGCCAATCATTTATGGCTTTGCCAAGGTTGCAAAAATATCACCGCTTAAATTTGGTCTGCCTGTTGCTGGGATCATGCTGACCGTTCACGTAGCTGTGCCGCCACATCCTGGCCCCGTCGCCGCAGCGGGACTCCTTCACGCAGACATCGGCTGGCTGACCATAATCGGTATTGCGATTTCTATTCCAGTGGGCATTGTCGGCTATTTTGCAGCGAAAATAATCAATAAGCGCCAATATGCGATGTCGGTGGAAGTACTGGAGCAGATGCAACTGGCTCCAGCCAGTGAGGGAAACGCAACAAAATTAAGCGATAAAATAAATCCGCCAGGCGTAGCGCTGGTCACCTCGCTAATTGTTATCCCTATCGCGATTATTATGGCGGGTACGGTTTCGGCAACACTAATGCCAGCCTCGCATCCCCTGCTTGGTACGTTGCAACTGCTCGGCTCACCGATGGTAGCATTGATGATTGCGCTGGTACTGGCGTTCTGGTTATTGGCCTTACGTCGCGGCTGGAGCCTGCAACACACCAGCGATATTATGGGCTCAGCCCTTCCCACTGCGGCGGTAGTTATTCTGGTTACTGGAGCTGGTGGGGTGTTCGGCAAAGTGCTGGTGGAATCTGGCGTCGGTAAGGCTCTTGCCAACATGCTACAAATGATTGACCTGCCTCTGTTGCCTGCGGCATTTATTATTTCACTGGCGCTGCGTGCATCGCAGGGTTCGGCAACCGTAGCAATCCTGACAACAGGCGGACTGCTTTCAGAAGCGGTTGTGGGGCTGAATCCGATTCAGTGCGTACTGGTGACACTGGCGGCCTGCTTTGGTGGGCTTGGCGCATCGCACATTAACGACTCCGGTTTCTGGATCGTCACCAAATATCTGGGTTTATCGGTGGCAGATGGTCTGAAAACCTGGACAATGTTAACGACCATCCTCGGTTTTACCGGATTCTTAATCACCTGGTGCGTGTGGGCAGTAATTTAACCTTAGCGAAAAGGTTCGATGGGTACTTGCTGCGGCGATCCCATTGGTAACCGCGTGGATGATGAATTTTTGGGGCGTTTGAGTAGAGAAGAGCAGGTGTTGTTTATGCGACAGGTGCGCAAGATGATGAACACATAGGGTGCTGATTGCCGGATGCGACGCTGTCGCATCTTATCCAGGCGACAAAATACCCCCCCCAAACAAAAGAAAAAGGCCAGCCTCATATGAGACTGGCCTTTCTGACAGATGCTTGCTTATTCGCGGAACAGCGCTTCGATATTCAGCCCCTGAGTCTGCAAAATCTCACGCAGACGGCGCAGGCCTTCAACCTGAATCTGGCGAACACGTTCTCGTGTGAGGCCTATTTCACGACCTACATCTTCCAGTGTTGCCGCTTCATACCCCAGCAAACCGAATCGACGTGCCAGCACTTCACGCTGCTTGGCGTTCAGTTCGAACAGCCATTTGACGATGCTCTGCTTCATATCGTCATCTTGCGTGGTGTCTTCCGGACCGTTCTCTTTTTCGTCGGCCAGGATGTCCAGCAACGCTTTTTCGGAATCACCACCCAGCGGGGTGTCTACCGAGGTAATGCGCTCGTTAAGACGAAGCATACGGCTGACGTCATCAACTGGCTTATCCAGTTGCTCTGCGATTTCTTCCGCGCTCGGTTCGTGATCCAGCTTATGGGACAACTCACGTGCGGTTCGCAGGTAAACGTTCAGCTCCTTTACGATGTGGATCGGCAAACGAATCGTACGGGTTTGGTTCATAATCGCCCGTTCGATCGTCTGGCGAATCCACCATGTTGCGTATGTTGAGAAGCGGAAACCACGTTCCGGGTCAAACTTCTCAACCGCGCGGATCAGCCCCAGGTTACCCTCTTCGATAAGATCCAGCAACGCCAGACCACGATTGCCATAACGGCGGGCAATTTTTACCACCAGACGCAAGTTACTCTCGATCATCCGGCGGCGGGAGGCGACATCTCCACGCAGTGCGCGACGCGCAAAATAAACTTCTTCTTCGGCCGTTAACAGTGGCGAATAACCAATCTCACCAAGGTAAAGCTGAGTCGCGTCCAGCACACGCTGTGTGGCACCCTGCGATAACAGCTCCTCTTCGGCCAAATCGTTATCACTGGGTTCCTCTTCAACTAAGGCCTTTTCGTCAAAAACCTCAACTCCGTTCTCATCAAATTCCGCATCTTCATTTAAATCATGAACTTTCAGCGTATTCTGACTCATAAGGTGGCTCCTACCCGTGATCCCTTGACGGAACGCTCAAGCAAAAGCCTGGTTCCGCCGAATTATCGCTGCGGTAAATAACGCAGCGGGTTTACGGATTTCCCCTTGTAACGAATTTCAAAATGCAATCGTGTTGAACTGGTTCCGGTGCTACCCATGGTTGCTATTTTTTGCCCCGCCTTCACTTCTTGTTGTTCCCGGACCAGCATTGTGTCGTTATGGGCGTAGGCGCTCAGGTAATCATCATTATGTTTGATGATAATCAGATTACCGTAGCCGCGCAGCGCATTACCGGCATAAACAACGCGGCCATCTGCGGTCGCGATAATTGCCTGTCCTTTGCTACCTGCGATATCAATCCCCTTGTTGCCTCCCTCAGAAGCGCCAAAGGTTTCAATCACTTTGCCCTCAGTTGGCCAGCGCCAGGTGGAAATCGGCGTACTGGTTGATGTACTGCTGACAGTCGGCTCGGTTGTGCTTGCTGTTGGTACAGTTACAGGCGCTGTGACCGTGGTCGCAGTTGGCTTGTTGTTCGGCAACATTTTGTTAGCACTCTGTTCACCCGAAGATTCAGAATACGTAATTGTCGGTTGCGACGCAACAGCAACGGTGGAATTTTGTGCAGGCTTGATCACAACTCCTTGCTCTGCTGCATCCGCCTGGGTAATGGCATTTCCGCCAGTGATTGGCGTGCCAGAAGCATTGCCAACCTGTAAAGTCTGACCTACGTTCAACGCGTATGGTGCCTCAATATTATTACGTTGGGCGAGATCGCGGAAATCGTTACCGGTGATCCAGGCAATATAGAAAAGTGTGTCGCCTTTTTTCACGGTATAAGTACTACCGCTATAACTGCCTTTCGGAATATTCCCGTACTGACGGTTGTAGACGATACGCCCATTTTCCATTTGCACCGGTTGCTGAGTGACAGGCTGCACCGGCTGGATTTGTGGTTGTTGCGTAGATTGAATTTGTGGCTGCTGTACCGGCTGAATTTGCGGTTGCTGCGTTTTAGACGTCGTCCCCATTTTCGGCGGTGGCGTAATCAACATACCTGAATTGGTATTTGCAGGTGCATTGCCGTTAACGGAACTGACTGGTGCCGGTGGATTCGATGTGTCAGAACAGCCAGCCAACCATAGCGAAACCAGTGACAAAGCCGCAATACGGCGAACGGTGAATTTTGGGCTTCCCGCGCTCATTTATCCCCCAGGAAAAATTGATTAATAACCAGTGACATAATTACCGTGCAAGGCACCCTACTGAACACTGGAAAAGATGTTCACGATACGCTGACCTGCTGCAAAATAACCAGGAAAATTCCAGGTATTTCCTCGCACTTTAAGCCAGCTCCCCCTTCACTAAGGGAACAAAGCGCACGGCCTCTACGGTATCGATAATAAATTCGCCCCCGCGACGACGCACCCGCTTCAAATACTGGTGCTCTTCCCCTACCGGCAAGACGAGAATCCCGCCTTCATCCAGTTGCGTCATTAGTGCAGTAGGAATTTCGGGCGGTGCTGCCGTTACAATGATAGCGTCAAACGGCGCACGTGCTTGCCAACCTTGCCATCCATCGCCGTGACGGGTTGAAACATTATGTAAATCAAGATTTTTCAGGCGACGACGCGCCTGCCACTGCAATCCTTTAATCCGTTCAACCGAACATACATGCTGGACAAGATGTGCCAGGATTGCTGTTTGATAGCCCGAACCGGTGCCGATTTCCAGCACCCGCGACTGCGGCGTCAGTTCGAGTAATTCGGTCATTCGCGCCACCATGTACGGCTGCGAAATTGTCTGCCCCTGACCTATCGGCAACGCGATATTGTCCCAGGCTTTTTGTTCAAACGCTTCATCAATGAATTTTTCACGCGGCACGGCGGCAAGTGCGTTCAACACCTGCTCATCCTGAATACCTTGCGCACGTAATTGATCCAGAAGTGCTTGTACGCGTCTGCTTACCATTGCGTGCCAACTCCCACGCTGTTTAACCAGTCTGAAACCACATCTTGCGCGTTGTGCGCGGTTAAATCTACATGCAGCGGCGTGATGGAGACATAGCCTTCATCTACCGCAGCAAAATCAGTCCCCGGACCGGCATCGCACTTACCGCCCGGCGGGCCAATCCAGTACAGCGTATTACCGCGCGGATCCTGTTGCGGGATAACTTGATCTGCCGGATGTCGTGTACCGCAGCGAGTGACGCGGATACCTTTAATCTGATCCAGCGGTAAATCCGGGACGTTAATATTGAGAATACGCCCGGTGCGCAGCGGCTCTTTGCACAGTGCGCGCAAAATAGAACAGGTTACCGCCGCAGCAGTGTCATAATGCTTATGCCCGTCAAGCGAGACGGCCAGCGCTGGAAAACCTAAATGACGGCCTTCCATCGCGGCTGCCACCGTACCGGAATAGATAACATCATCACCCAGATTCGGCCCGGCGTTAATGCCCGAAACCACAATATCCGGACGCGGACGCATCAGTGCATTCACACCAAGATATACACAATCGGTCGGGGTTCCCATTTGCACGGCGATATCACCATTTTCAAAGGTAAACGTGCGCAGGGAGGATTCCAGTGTCAGAGAATTTGAAGCGCCGCTGCGGTTACGATCGGGGGCAACCACCTGAACGTCAGCAAACTCACGCAAGGCTTTCGCCAGCGTTTGTATACCGGGTGCATGTACCCCGTCATCATTACTCAGCAATATGCGCATAATCACCTGTTGTGTTGATAAGTTCCCTGACAACGCTGGTTGCAAAACTTCCCGCCGGAAGCCAGAAACGGATTTCTACGGTGACGTCATCCCACCAGTTCCAGCTTAATTGTTGTGGATATAACAGCATCGCTCTGCGCGCGGCGTCTACTTTTTCGCGTACCAGTAATGCTTGCAATTCAGTTTCGTCGGCAACCGCCGCTTGTTCGAATGCCAGCGCCTCACGCTGGGTTCCCCACTCGCCGCTACCGGGCAAAGCAGCGGTAATCATCAGCTCTTTATCGTTGACGCGACGCTGTAATTCCGCCATTTCATCGTTAGTAGCAACAAACCAGCTACCACGCCCGGCTAATTGTAGCGCATCGCCGTCAACAACTTGATTAACGTCCGCTTTTTTGAGGCGCTCAGCAACAATCTGATTAAACAACGCACTACGGGCTGCCGACAACCAAAAACTGCGTTTATTGCGATCGCGCACCGGAGTATTCGTTTGCGCCCAGCGCAGCGCCCCCTGCAAGTTACTGCCGCCAATACCAAAACGTTGCGCACCAAAGTAGTTCGGTACACCTTTCACGCAAATATCGATCAGACGCTGTTCAACGTCATCGCGATTGCTCACTTCGCGTAGCACCAGGGTAAAGGCGTTACCTTTCAGCGCCCCTAAACGCAGCTTACGCTTGTGCCGCGCATACTCCAACACCTGGCAACCTTCCAGTTGAAACGCACTCAGATCAGGCATTTCTTTGCCCGGTACACGCGCGCATAACCACTGTTCCGTAACGGCATGTTTGTCTTTCTGCCCCGCGAAGCTGACTTCACGAGCATGAATTTTCAGGAATTTTGCCAGTGCGTCCGCCACAAACCGGGTATTGCAACCGTTTTTAAGCACCCGCACCAGAATATGCTCACCTTCACCATCAGGCTCAAAGCCTAAATCTTCCACCACCACAAAGTCTTCCGGGTTGGCTTTCAGCAGCCCGGTGCCTTGCGGTTTGCCGTGGAGGTAAGTGAGATTATCAAACTCAATCATTTTGTTGCCTTAATGAGTAGCGCCACCGCTTCACAGGCAATCCCTTCCCCACGTCCGGTAAATCCAAGTTTTTCCGTGGTGGTGGCTTTCACGTTAACATCATCCATATGGCAGCCGAGATCTTCGGCAATAAACACGCGCATTTGTGGAATGTGCGGCAACATCTTCGGTGCCTGAGCGATGATAGTGACATCAACGTTGCCGAGGGTATACCCCTTCGCCTGAATGCGTCGCCAGGCTTCGCGTAGCAGCTCGCGGCTATCGGCACCTTTAAATGCCGGATCGGTATCCGGAAACAGCTTGCCGATATCCCCCAGCGCCGCGGCACCAAGTAGTGCATCGGTCAGCGCATGCAGCGCCACGTCGCCATCAGAATGCGCCAACAGCCCTTTTTCGTAAGGAATGCGCACGCCACCAATGATAATTGGGCCTTCGCCACCAAAGGCGTGTACATCAAAACCGTGTCCAATTCGCATTATGTATTCTCCTGATGGATGGTTCGGGTGAGGTAAAATTCAGCAAGCGCCAAATCTTCCGGGCGCGTGACTTTAATGTTATCCGCACGGCCTTCGACAAGCTGCGGATGAAAACCGCAATATTCCAGCGCCGAGGCTTCATCGGTAATGGTTGCGCCTTCATTTAAAGCACGCGTCAGGCAGTCATATAACAGCTCTCGAGGGAAAAATTGCGGCGTCAGCGCGTGCCATAAACCGTTGCGATCAACGGTATGTGCAATGGCATTTTTATCAGGTTCGGCGCGTTTCATGGTATCGCGCACCGGAGCGGCAAGAATCCCCCCCGTGCGGCTGGTTTCGCTCAGAGTTAACAGCCGTGCAAGATCATCCTGATGCAGGCAAGGACGAGCGGCGTCATGCACCAACACCCACTGCGCGTCGCCAGCAGCTTTCAGTCCTGCCAGCACAGAATCGGCACGCTCTTCACCACCATCAACAACAGTGATTTGCGGATGATTCGCCAGAGAAAGTTGTGCAAAACGACTATCGCCCGGGCTTATTGCAATGACGACACGCGTCACCCGGGGATGCGCCAGGAGCGCATACACCGAGTGTTCAAGAATGGTTTGATTACCTATTGAGAGATATTGCTTAGGACATTCCGTTTGCATTCGGCGGCCAAATCCGGCCGCCGGAACCACGGCGCAAACATCCAAATGAGTGGTTGCCATGTTAATTCCTGGGCTGATTTATCGATTGTTTTGCCCCGCAGACTGCGCGCGCTTCGACGCGTCAGGCACCAGACGATAAAAAGTTTCGCCCGGCCTGGTCATGCTGAGTTCATTACGCGCACGCTCTTCGAGCGCCTCCTGGCCGCCATTGAGATCGTCAATTTCGGCAAAAAGCTGATCGTTTCGCGCTTTAAGTTTCGCGTTTGTAGCTTGCTGTGCCGCCACATCGTCATTGACGCGGGTATAGTCATGTATACCGTTCTTACCGAACCACAGCGAATACTGTAGCCAGACCAGAATAGCCAGCAACAGCAGCGTTAGTTTACCCATCCTGCCCCCTGAAAAACGGCATCATCATCCCATGCATCCGAAGACGACTCTACATCCTCTGTTGGGGATACCGCGACAACGCGGGCAAATGTACCACATTTGTCCATTGTTACGTATACCCAGGGCGTGCAGAACATAATCTCATTATTGGTTACGGTTTGAATTATGAACAGACCAGACGGGAAAGAACAAATTAGCCCAGCAACCACATAAACAGTGCGGCAAACATAATGCCGACTGTCACCAGGGTGAAAACAATGCTGTAGCGTAGCTTTCCGTCCATCAATGAATGCAGCGCAATACCCACCACCACCGCGACGGGCATCAGCGCCAGAAAGAAAGGCCAGGTATAGATAAAGAAGAACAGCGTGTTAGAGCCATAAATCAACATCGGTATCGCCAGCGCGCACAGCCAGGAGACAAAACCGACCACGGCCCCTGACAGCGACCATGTGGTTTCTTCATCTTCGGTAAGGCTTTCGCTATTTGTTAGTGTAATGTTATGGCTATTACGCATATCGGATCCTGTTACTTTGACGAACCGGGCATGTAAACCCGGTGGTGTCTCAGGATCTGATAATATCGTTCTGTCTCAGTAGATCTAATAATTGCTGAACCAAATTTGTTACCAATTGTTCACCATTGAGATGAATTTCTGCTGATTCAGGCGCTTCGTAAACGGCATCTATCCCCGTAAAGTTACGCAGTTCACCGGCACGCGCTTTTTTATATAAACCTTTTGGATCGCGAGCTTCACAAATCGCCAACGGCGTATCGACAAACACTTCGATAAACCGCCCTTCTCCTACACGTTCGCGAACCATCTGACGTTCAGCGCGATGTGGTGAGATAAACGCAGTCAGCACTACCAGACCGGCTTCAACCATTAAATTCGCCACTTCGCCAACCCGACGGATATTTTCTTTACGATCGGCATCGCTAAAACCGAGATCGCTGCATAAACCGTGGCGAACGTTGTCGCCATCCAGCAAATACGTGCTGACGCCAAGTTTATGCAGCGCCTCCTCCAGCGCCCCGGCAACTGTCGATTTCCCTGAACCAGAGAGGCCGGTAAACCACAACACAACACCACGATGCCCGTGGTGTTGCTCGCGCTGTTGTGGAGTCACCGGATGGCTATGCCAGACGACGTTTTCGTCATGCAGCGCCATTATTTACCTCCCAGCAAATCGCGCGCGCCCCAGTGTGGGAAGTGGCGACGTACCAACGCATTCAGTTCCAGCTCAAATGCGCTAAATTCTGATGGCGCAACGGCAGCCTCATTTTTCGGCTCATGCACCATACCGGCACCAACGGTCACGTTGCTCAGGCGATCGATAAAAATCAGCCCACCAGTTACCGGATTTTGTTGATAACGATCTAACACTAGCGGCTCATCAAAAGTGAGATCCACCAGACCAATGCCGTTCAGCGGCAGATTTTCAACTTCACGCTGGTTAAGGTTATTAATATCAATCTGATAATGAATGTCATCAACACGAGCACGCGTCTTCTTCCCGGCAATTTTGATGTCGTAACTCTGCCCTGGGGAAAGCGGTTGTTCCGCCATCCATACCACATCCACTGACGCGCTCTGCACCGTCGACAACGCTTCATCTGCTGCCAGCAGCAAATCGCCACGACTGATGTCGATCTCATCCGTCAGCACCAGGGTGATCGCTTCTCCGGCAAAGGCGTCTTCGCGATCGCCATCAAACGTGACGATCCGCGCAATATTTGACTCAACACCAGAGGGGAGCACTTTGACATGTTGCCCGACTTTCACGCTGCCAGAGGCCAGCGTTCCTGCGTAGCCTCGAAAATCAAGATTCGGGCGGTTAACGTACTGCACCGGGAAGCGCATTGGCTGGTCATCAACCACTCGCTGAATCTCAACGGTTTCCAGCACTTCCAGCAGTGTCGGGCCGCTGTACCACGGCATACTTTCACTTTGCGAAGCAACATTATCGCCTTCCAGCGCGGAGAGCGGCACAAAGCGGATATCCAGATTGCCCGGCAGTTGCCCGGCAAAGGTCAGATAATCTTCACGAATGCGGGTGAACGTTTCTTCGCTGTAATCCACCAGATCCATCTTGTTGATCGCCACTACCAGATGTTTGATTCCCAGAAGCGTGGAGATAAAACTGTGACGACGGGTTTGATCAAGCACACCTTTACGGGCGTCGATCAATAAGATCGCCAGATCACACGTCGACGCGCCGGTCGCCATATTGCGGGTGTACTGCTCGTGCCCTGGGGTGTCGGCAATAATAAATTTGCGTTTTTCGGTGGAGAAATAACGGTAAGCCACGTCAATGGTGATGCCTTGTTCACGCTCAGCCTGCAGGCCATCCACCAGCAGCGCCAGATCCAGTTTTTCACCCTGGGTGCCGTGGCGTTTACTGTCGTTATGCAGCGATGAGAGCTGATCTTCGTAGATCTGGCGGGTATCGTGCAACAGGCGACCTATCAGGGTACTTTTGCCGTCATCAACGCTGCCACAGGTCAGAAAACGCAGCAGGCTTTTGTGTTGTTGCGCGATCATCCAGGCTTCGACGCCGCCTTCATTGGCGATTTGTTGTGCAAGTGCGGTGTTCATCTTAAAAATACCCCTGACGTTTTTTCAGCTCCATAGAACCGGACTGGTCGCGGTCAATCACACGGCCCTGACGTTCGCTGGTAGTGGAAACCAGCATCTCTTCGATGATCTCGGGCAGTGTTTGCGCATTTGACTCTACTGCGCCGGTCAGCGGCCAGCAGCCCAGCGTACGGAAACGCACCATCCGTTTTTTAATCACTTCGCCGGGTTGCAGGTCGATACGGTTGTCATCAATCATCATCAACATACCGTCGCGTTCCAGAACCGGACGTTCAGCAGCAAGATACAGCGGAACAATGTCGATATTTTCCAGCCAGATGTATTGCCAGATATCCTGCTCGGTCCAGTTAGAGAGTGGGAAGACGCGGATACTTTCGCCTTTGTTAATCTGCCCGTTGTAGTTATGCCACAGCTCCGGACGCTGGTTTTTCGGATCCCAGCGATGGAAACGGTCACGGAAAGAGTAGATACGTTCTTTAGCGCGGGATTTCTCTTCATCGCGGCGCGCGCCGCCGAAGGCAGCATCAAAACCATATTTGTTCAGCGCCTGTTTCAGGCCTTCGGTTTTCATGATGTCAGTGTGTTTGGCGCTGCCGTGAACGAATGGATTAATCCCCATCGCCACACCTTCTGGATTTTTATGCACCAACAGCTCGCAGCCGTAGGCTTTTGCCGTACGATCGCGAAATTCATACATCTCACGGAATTTCCAGCCGGTATCAACATGCAGCAACGGGAAAGGCAGCGAACCTGGATAAAACGCCTTGCGCGCCAGATGTAGCATGACGCTGGAATCTTTGCCGATGGAGTAGAGCATCACCGGATTTGAGAATTCTGCCGCCACCTCGCGAATGATGTGGATGCTTTCCGCCTCCAGTTGCCGCAGGTGAGTCAGTCGTTTTTGGTTCATAACCGTTCCTTTGCAATACTGCTATTTGCTTGCCATCAGATATTCCGACTATAGGGAGCGTAAGAGTGCGAATGAAATTACCAATTAGAATGAGTAGTTCCTTAACGGAATAACGATTTGGCAAAGCTAATATCAAAAAGTGCTTAAGGCTCCGGATTTCGGGCATTTAGGAAGATTTGAAATTGTTTTAGCGCAGCGGCAGTTTCATACTATGGCGGTAAAAAAATTTGCATGGTATTTAAGGACTCACTATGTTTTCCGCATTGCGCCACCGTACCGCTGCCCTGGCGCTCGGCGTATGCTTTATTCTCCCCGTACACGCCTCGTCACCTAAACCTGGCGATTTTGCTAATACACAGGCGCGACACATTGCCACTTTCTTTCCGGGGCGAATGACCGGAACACCCGCAGAAATGTTATCTGCCGATTATATCCGGCAACAGTTTCAGCAAATGGGTTATCGCAGTGATATCCGGACATTTAATGGCCGATATATTTATACCGCCCGCGATAACCACAAAAACTGGCATAACGTGACAGGAAGTACGGTGATTGCCGCTCATGAAGGCAAAGCACCGCAGCAGATCATTATCATGGCGCATCTGGATACCTACGCCCCACAGAGCGACGCGGATGCCGATGCCAATCTCGGCGGGCTGACATTACAAGGTATGGATGATAACGCCGCAGGTTTGGGGGTCATGCTGGAGCTGGCAGAACGCCTGAAAAATACGCCAACCGAATATGGTATTCGTTTTGTGGCGACCAGTGGTGAAGAGGAAGGGAAATTAGGCGCTGAGAATTTACTCAAACGAATGAGTGACGCCGAAAAGAAAAATACTCTGCTGGTGATTAATCTCGATAACTTAATTGTCGGTGATAAATTGTATTTCAACAGTGGCGTAAAAACCCCCGAAGCAGTAAGGAAATTAACGCGCGATCGGGCGCTGGCAATTGCCCGCAGTCATGGAATTGCCGCGACGACCAATCCTGGTTTGAATAAAAATTATCCAAAAGGCACCGGGTGTTGTAATGACGCTGAAGTTTTTGACAAAGCCGGTATTGCTGTACTTTCGGTAGAAGCAACAAACTGGAATCTGGGAAATAAAGATGGTTATCAGCAACGCGCAAAAACAGCCGCATTCCCCGCAGGAAATAGCTGGCATGACGTAAGACTGGATAATCAACAGCATATTGATAAGGCACTTCCAGGAAGAATAGAACGCCGCTGCCGTGATGTTATGCGGATAATGCTGCCACTGGTGAAGGAACTGGCGAAGGCGTCTTGATGGGTTTGAGCTGATTCCCCATGACTGTGAGGAGTCAATTCTGCCTATAAAAAAATAGGGTGCAGGAGGCCAAACTATAACAATTCAATACGCGGGGTTTCACCCCCGCGTGGTGGCTACTTCTTCGGTTCGTAAGCGAGAACTGCCTTAAACTCCATACCACGTTCTCTGATATTCAACTCACACAACGAGTCGTCTACCATCAGCGTGAATCCCAGTACTGTACAACACAGCACTATGACTGCCACAAGGGCATATTTTGTTAGCATGTCTTGCCTCTCTGCAAAGAAGAGACTAGCATTCGAATTGTTGGGTTCGAACGTAGGCCTCAGGTGGATAGAAATATCGCCTGGGGCTTTTGTCCATCTGGAACCTCGCGAATGCTTAACGCCAGACAGCCTCAAGCACCCGACGCCATTCTATACCTGTTGATTCTCCCTGCGACGTTCTCGTTTAAAGGCCAGAATGCTGCTCGCAAAATAAAAACGCCCCCATCATTTCTGACAGAGGCGTTTAATTTATCCGGAAATATTTACCCTTCGTGTAATCCACATTCCCTTTTTAAGCCAAAGAAGCGCGTTTCTTCTTCGGCCATGCCGGGTTCCCATTTACGGGTTGTATGGGTGTCGCCAACCGATAAATATCCTTCGTCCCATAATGGGTGATATTTCAGGCCATGTTTTTGCAGGTACTGATAAATAGTTCGGTTATCCCAGTCGATAATCGGCAGCACTTTAAATACGCCACGCTGGATAGCCAGCACTGGTAAATTGGCACGGCTGCCAGATTGCTCACGGCGCAGACCAGCAAACCACGTTTGCGCGTTAAGTTCTTTCAGTGCACGGTTCATGGGTTCGACTTTGTTGATCTCATTGTACTTTTCAATGCCTTCAACCCCCTGCTCCCACAGTTTGCCGTAGCGTGCTTCCTGCCATGCGGCGCTTTCAGTGGCACGGTACACTTTCAGGTTGAGTTTAAGTTTGTCCGTTAACTCGTCAATAAAGCGGTAGGTTTCCGGGAACAGATAACCAGTATCGGTAAGAATCACCGGGATATTCGGGCAGATCTGGTTCACCAGATGCAGGCTGACTGCCGCCTGAATGCCAAAGCTGGAAGAGAGCACGTATTCGCCGGGCAGATTCTCCAACGCCCAGGCAACGCGGCCTTCAGCGTCCAGTTTTTCCAGTTGAGCGTTGGTTTGTGCCAGAGCCAGAATGCGCTCTACCTTCGGCAGTTCATTCAGGTCGTTTAGATCAAGTCTGGACATAGATTCCTCACTGTTTGCCTTGCCTGATGCGACGCTTATGCGTCTTATCAGGCCTACAAAACCGAGCAGACGCGGCGATTTATGTTAATCCCACAAATCGCGAGCCGGATCGAGCACCGGGCGAATGATGCCCGCACGCACCGTAAAGTCACCGAAGCCTTCACCCGCTTCGCGCTCTTTCGCCCAGCGCCCTATCAGTTCATCAAGCGACGCCAGGATTTCCGGCTCGGTGATGTTTTCTTTATACATCCGTGGGATACGTGTCCCCATACGGTTGCCGCCAAGATGCAGGTTGTAGCGCCCCGGCGCTTTACCCACCAGACCAACTTCTGCCAGCATCGCCCGGCCACAGCCGTTCGGGCATCCCGTCACACGCATTACGATATGCTCATCGCTGATGCCATGTTTCGCCATTAAGTTATCGATGTTGTCGATAAACGAGGGCAGGAAACGTTCGGCTTCCGCCATCGCCAGCGGACAGGTCGGGAATGACACACATGCCATTGAGTTTTCACGCTGTGGTGTGACGGCATTCATCAACCCGCTCTCTTTGGCGATCTTCTCGATCTTCGCTTTTTCACTTTCCGGTACACCCGCGATAATCAGGTTCTGGTTCGCCGTAATGCGGAAATCGCCTTTGTGGATCTTTGCGATCTCCAGCAGACCGGTTTTCAGCGGACGCCCCGGATAATCGAGAATACGACCATTTTCGATAAACAGCGTCAGGTGCCAGTTATCATCGATACCCTTAACCCAGCCGATGCGATCGCCGCGTCCGGTAAATTCATACGGGCGGATCGGTTCGAACTTGATCCCCGCGCGACGTTCAACTTCCGCCTTAAACGTCTCTACCCCCACGCGTTCCAGCGTGTATTTGGTTTTGGCATTTTTACGGTCAGTACGATTACCCCAGTCACGCTGAGTCGTAACCACAGCTTCCGCCACTGCCAGCGTATGCTCAAGTGGCAGATAACCAAACTCGCTCGCCGTGCGGGCATAGGTTTTTTTATTGCCGTGTTCCATAGAAAGACCGCCCCCCACCAGCAGGTTGAAGCCCACCAGCTTGCCGTTTTCCGCGATAGCCACAAAGTTCATGTCGTTGGCGTGCAGATCGATATCGTTCTGCGGCGGAATAACCACCGTCGTTTTGAACTTACGCGGCAGATAGGTCTGCCCGAGGATCGGTTCTTCATCAGTGGTAGCAACTTTCTCCTGATCGAGCCAGATCTCCGCATAGGCGCGGGTACGCGGCAACAGATGTTCAGAGATCTTCTTCGCCCACTCATAGGCTTCCGCGTGCAACTGTGACTCGTACGGATTCGAGGTGCACAGCACGTTACGGTTCATGTCGTTGGCGGTCGCCAGCGCATCAAGACCGACTGAGTGCAACATTTGGTGTGCAGGTTTGACGTTCTTTTTCAGAATACCGTGGAACTGGAAGGTCTGACGGTTGGTCAGGCGAATGCTACCGTAAATGGTGTTTTCCACTGCAAATTTGTCGATCGCCTGCCACTGTTTGGTGGTGATAACGCCACCCGGCAGGCGGCAGCGGAGCATCATGGCGTGACGCGGCTCCAGCTTCTGTTCAGCTCGTTCGGCGCGAATGTCGCGGTCATCCTGCTGATACATGCCGTGGAAGCGGATCAGCAGGAAGTTATCGCCCTTAAACCCGCCAGTCAGGCCATCATTCAAATCTTCGGCAATCGTGCCGCGCAGAAAGTTGCTTTCAAGCTTCATGCGCTCAGCGTCTGCCAGTTTACCTTCGACCACTAAAGGCCCTGGATGTTTTTCGCTCATTAGTAGACATCTCGCTGATAACGGCGCTCTACGCGCAGCTCACTTAAAAATTCATCCGCCGCTTCAGTGTCCATGCCACCAAATTCGGCAATCACTTCCAGAAGTGCCTGTTCAACGTCTTTCGCCATGCGATTAGCGTCGCCGCAAACATAAATGTGGGCACCGTCATTGATCCAGCGCCACAGCTCTGCCCCCTGTTCACGCAGTTTGTCTTGTACGTAAATTTTTTCTTTTTGATCGCGTGACCAGGCCAGATCGATACGCGTCAGCACGCCCTCTTTGACATAACGCTGCCATTCCACCTGGTAGAGGAAATCTTCCGTAAAGTGCGGATTGCCGAAGAACAACCAGTTTTTGCCCGGCGCTTCGTCGGCGGCACGCTGCTGCATAAAGGCGCGGAATGGCGCGATACCGGTGCCAGGGCCAATCATAATCACCGGGGTTTCCGGGTTAGCTGGCAGGCGGAAGTTGTCGTTATGTTCGATAAAGACGCGAACTTCGCCCTCTTCTCCCACGCGATCCGCGAGGAAGCTGGAGGCACCACCGGCACGGGCACGGCCTTCCACGTCATAACGCACAACGCCGACAGTAACGTGCACTTCACTCTCGACTTCCGCCTGCGATGAGGCGATGGAATAAAGGCGCGGCGTCAGCGGACGCAAAATACTGATGAACGCATCAGCGTCCAGTTGTGCCGGAGAGAAACGCAACATATCGACAATCGGCGTCGTCGCAGCGTAATGCTGCAACTTCGTTTTATCGCCCACCAGCGGCAGCAGCGTTTCGCTGCGCGTTAAAGTGGCGTAATTTTCAACAATGTTCGCGGTGTTGACGGTCAGTTCAAAATGCCACTGTAAGGCTTCCGCCAGCGGCAGCGTTTTGCCCTCGACAGTGACGGGTTCATCGCCTTTCAGCCACAGCAGTTCGACAATCTCTTTTACCAGTGCCGGATCGTTCTGATACCAGACGCCCAGCGCATCGCCCGGCTGATAGCGCAGGCCTGAGTCACCTAAATCGATCTCAATATGGCGAACGTCTTTTTCAGAGTTACGTCCAGTGATTTTCTGGTTAACAGAGAGGCTCGCCACCAGCGGCGCTTCTTTACTATACGGACTGGTGTGGATTTCATTCACCGCGCCAGTGGCGACGGATGTCGAAAGTGCTGCGACAGGCGCGCGCGATTTCAGTACATCAACTACATGGGCGCGCCATTCGCTGGCGGCTGCCTGATATTCAACATCGGCATCGACCCGGTCGAGCAGGCGTTCGCCGCCCAGTTCAGCCAGTTTGCTGTCGAAATCTTTACCGGACTGGCAGAAAAACTCATAAGAGGTGTCACCGAGGCTAAACACAGCAAAAGCGGTGTTTTCCAGTTTCGGCGCTTTTTTGGAGAACAGAAACTTGTGCAGCGCGACGGCTTCTTCCGGCGGTTCCCCTTCACCTTGTGTTGAAGTCACCACGATAAGCAGTTTTTCGCTGGCGATTTGTTTGAATTTATAGTCGCCTGCGTTCACCAGCTTAGCGTTCAGTTTTGCCGCTAATAAGTCGTCACGTAATGCTTCAGCGACCCGGCGAGCATTACCCGTTTGCGAGGCGGAGATGATGGTGATACCCGGCATTTCTGCGGCTGGTGTAGCGGCAAGTGTACCTGGCTGCTGGTTAAGCATTCCCCAGAAATAACCAGATACCCACGCAAGCTGGGTCGGTGTCAAATCAGTAGTGTCTGCCTGAAGGCGAGCCAGTTGCTCCGGGTTCAGCGGAAGCAAAGCGGAAGGAGGGACCTGTGTCGTCATGCGTCGTTATGTTCCAGTAAGCAAAGCTGTTTATCGGCCCTGTCAGCGCCCATAAAACAGAAGAGAAGGTAAGGTTAACGGCGCGAAGGGGGTGGATTAAAGACGGGATAGCGATAACTAATAACCAAATCGACTAACCTGTTTTAGCAATAGTCTTTAACAACAAAATAGATTTATTAACTCAATGAAAAATAGATAAATATCGACCGCAATTAAGATAAATCGGTCATTTTGCGCAACAAACCCGTTTTTGGTAATGCGAAAAAACAGGCTTTCCGGTACTCTACGGCGGTTTTATCGTCCAGTAGAGAAATTATGATGTCCACCACGTTATTTAAAGATTTCACCTTCGAAGCCGCTCACCGCTTACCACACGTCCCAGAAGGGCATAAATGTGGTCGCCTGCACGGGCATTCTTTTATGGTGCGCCTGGAAATTACCGGGGAAGTCGATCCGCATACGGGCTGGATTATCGATTTCGCTGAACTGAAAGCGGCGTTTAAACCGACTTACGATCGTCTCGACCACTATTATCTCAATGATATACCCGGCCTGGAAAACCCGACCAGCGAAGTTTTAGCAAAATGGATTTGGGATCAAGTTAAACCCGTTGTACCACTATTAAGCGCTGTGATGGTGAAAGAAACCTGCACCGCAGGCTGCATCTATCGCGGTGAATAATCAGAGTGTGTCGGCGGTCAATTTCCCTTAAGTAACGCTATGTTAGGGTGTTGTGCTCTGGATATCTGGGGCATGACATGGAAGACGACTGCGACATTATTATTATTGGTGCCGGTATTGCGGGCACCGCTTGTGCGTTACGCTGCGCGCGAGCGGGATTATCTGTTCTGTTACTGGAACGCGCTGAAATCCCTGGCAGCAAAAACCTTTCCGGCGGGCGGTTATATACCCATGCGCTCGCGGAACTCCTCCCTCAATTTCACCTGACCGCGCCCCTTGAGCGACGTATCACTCACGAAAGCCTTTCTCTGTTAACGCCCGATGGCGCAACGACGTTTTCCAGCTTACAACCCGGTGGTGAATCCTGGAGCGTATTACGCGCACGATTCGATCCGTGGCTGGTTGCCGAAGCTGAAAAAGCAGGAGTTGAGTGTATTCCCGGCGCAACAGTAGACGCGTTATATGAAGAAAACAGCAGAGTGTGTGGCGTTATCTGTGGTGATGATATTCTCCGCGCCCGTTATGTTGTGCTGGCAGAAGGGGCCAATAGTGTGCTGGCAGAACATCACGGGTTAGTTACCCGTCCTGCTGGCGAATCGATGGCGTTAGGGATCAAAGAAGTGCTGTCGCTGGAAACGACCATTATTGAAGCGCGTTTTCATCTGGAAAACAACGAAGGTGCAGCGATACTGTTCAGCGGGGAAATCTGTGATGACCTGCCAGGCGGTGCATTTCTTTATACCAATCAGCAAACGCTCTCTTTGGGGATTGTTTGCCCGCTCTCTTCCCTTGCACAAAACCGCGTTCCGGCAAGCGAGTTGCTGGCTCGTTTTAAGACACATCCGGCAGTAAGACCTCTCATTAAAAACAGTGAAACGCTGGAATACGGTGCACATCTGGTGCCGGAAGGCGGTTTACGCAATATGCCCGTGCAATTCGCCGGTAACGGCTGGCTGCTGGTGGGCGATGCGTTGCGCAGTTGCGTCAATACTGGAATTTCAGTGCGAGGCATGGATATGGCGTTCATTGGCGCACAGGCAGCAGCACAAACACTGATTAGCGCCTGCCAGCAACGCGAGCCGCAAAATCTGTTCCCGATTTATCATCACAACGTAGAACACAGTTTGCTGTGGGATGTTCTACAACGTTATCAGCATGTTCCGGCGCTTTTGCAACGCCCTGGCTGGTATCGGACGTGGCCTGCGTTAATGCAGGATATTTCCCGCGACTTATGGGATCAGGGAGATAAACCTGTTCCACCACTTCGCCAGTTGCTCTGGCGTCATTTACGTCGTCACGGCCTGTGGCATCTGGCGGGCGATGTTATCAGGAGTCTGCGATGTCTGTAGCCCGTAATCTCTGGCGTGCTGCTGATGCGCCACACATTGTTCCGGTTGACCCCGTTGAGCGCCAGACAGCAGAACGGTTGATTAATGCCTGCCCGGCAGGTCTTTTTTCGCTCACGCCGGAAGGCGACTTGCGTATTGATTATCGTAGTTGCCTGGAGTGCGGCACCTGCCGTTTGTTATGCGATGAAAAAACACTACAACAGTGGCGCTATCCGCCTTCTGGATTCGGCATCACCTACCGCTTTGGATAAATAATAAGGATAATTTATGCCCCTCTTACACCTGCTCCGTCAGAATCCGGTGATTGCTGCCGTTAAAGATAATGCCAGCCTGCAACTGGCCATTAATTCTGAATGCCAGTTTATTTCCGTGCTGTACGGCAATATCTGCACCATCAGCAATATCGTCAAAAAGATTAAAAACGCCGGGAAATATGCCTTTATTCATGTCGATTTGCTGGAAGGCGCGTCAAATAAAGAGGTGGTGATTCAGTTTTTGAAACTGGTGACCGAAGCAGACGGCATTATCAGCACTAAAGCGTCGATGCTGAAAGCCGCCAGAGCAGAAGGTTTTTTCTGTATTCATCGCCTGTTTATTGTCGATTCGATTTCGTTTCACAATATTGATAAGCAGGTTGCGCAATCGAACCCAGATTGCATTGAGATCCTGCCTGGCTGTATGCCCAAAGTGCTGGGCTGGGTGACGGAGAAAATCCGCCAACCGCTGATTGCTGGCGGGCTGGTGTGCGATGAAGAAGATGCGCGTAATGCAATTGACGCCGGTGTCGTGGCGCTTTCTACTACTAATACCCGCGTCTGGACGTTAGCGAAAAAATTGCTTTAACGGGATAAACGTAACGAATTGAATTTGTGTGATTTGTAGGCCACATCCGGCATTCAACGCCTGATGCGACGCTAACGCGTCTTATCAGGCCTACAAGTCCCTGACCCAGAACCGCATCCGCCAGTACGTTATTGGCAATCTGCGTGAATATTTGTCACCAGTGCCTCCAGCACCGCTTTCCAGTCATCCACCACGCCAACATCTGCCTGTGAAAAAACAGCCGCGCTGGCGTCATGATTCACAGCCACCACAAACTGGCTATTACGCACACCTGCCATTAACGCTGCCGCGCCGGACGCCCCGGCAACAATGCAAATCTCTGGCGCCAGCAAGTGCCCGGAAATTCCAATCACTTTTTCCGCATCAAAACCACCATTCATCACTCGCGCCCGACTGTAGCCCACTTCGGCGCCCAGCTTTTCAGCCAGCGTAGCGATGTCATGGCTATCAGCCTCGCCGCCCTGCCCTACCACCAGCACCCGTCTGGCTTCTACTAATGGGTCACGGGTAGTATTTTTCAGGTTTTCGATGCTAACAAACCAGTCTGGAAGTGCGCCAGGGACAATGTTTAGTTGCTGCATACCAGATGGCAACATTGCGTTTTTCGCAGCTCCGGCCTGGCGCGCCAGAGAAAGGCATAGCGGACGTTTTTCTGTTTGCAGCGTCGCCGTCAGCGCATTTCCCCAGTGGGATTTGCGCACGCTTGCTGTCGGTATATCCAACGAAATGATCTGGCAGATGCTGGTGCCATGTAAACGCCAGGCCAGTCGGGTCGCCAGTTCATCGCCAGACGCCCCCGGAGGGAAGAGCACAAATTCCGCAGGTGTTCGCTGCCACTGTTCCACGAGCGCATCCAACACCTGTTCCGCCACTACGGGCAGAGGTTCAATCTGCCAGTGCGTCAGTGTACAACCGCTGAAATCCTGTTCTGCCAGCCAGCCTGCGATAGCTGCATTGTCCTGATTTATTGTCACTATTACGACATTCATGGCTGCATCCTCTGGCGCAAATAATCCCGCCACAGTATTTGTGCTTTTTCTTCTGCTGTTTGCCCATCAATCAACGTCGCGCCACGTCGTTGCTCCGGCCTTTCCAGTTGCAGGCACTGTATCGCTGACGATTCGGCGGCGAGAGTTTCGCGTAAAATTTCCACTTTCCCTGCCGCCATACGCTGGCGCATTCCCGGTACAGGCAAAGCGACTTCGCCACACTGGCGCACGGCAATGACCGCAGGCAAGCGTACCCGGCAACAGCGCAGCCCGTTTTCAGTACGCTGTTCGAGAGTGATAAATGGCGCGTCGAGTGTGAAACGCTCCACCTGGGTAAAACAGGGCCAGGCCAGTATTTCCGCCAGCAAAAACGGCGTTTGCCCGTTCTGCCCCTCGCTGCTTTGGCAGCCGGTAATAATCAGCTCCATCGGATTCTGGTGCTGCCATTCGGCAATATGGCGAGCAACAAATTCCGGCGCAAAACGCAGATCTGCCGCAGTCTCCAGCAATACTGCTTCCTCAAACCCGAGAGCCGTGAAATAGCGAAGCCAATGCAACGCCCGTTCATCCCCCATGCTCAACGCGGTTAAAGTCATCGGCTTGCCGCTTTTTCTCTGCGCCAATAGAATTGCGGCGGCGGCCTGTTCATCAGCACCGGGTAAACTTCGCAACAGTGAAACATCCGGCCCATAATTTGCCGTAGCAGCAGCCTGCCACTCTTTTTCCGCCAGCATTCCGGCATCCGGTTCGGCTTTAAACGCTAACAGAATGTTCATTCGCACCTCCGACATTTCCCGCCGCAACCAGCGGGAGAGCTTTAGTTTCTGGAGCCCATAGCCAGGTCACAACAAAACCAACCAATAGCACGATGGCCAGTAACAATAAGGTGGCCTGCATTCCCCACTGCGCCAGAACCCACGGCAACAAACCGGTGCTAATTGCCGCGCCAAGTCTACTCATGGCGGTCGCAAAACCGACGCCCAGAGAGCGGATATCAGTAGGAAAACTTTCGGCAGGTAGAATGCCAACCAGATTGCTGACCGCCGAAATGGTGGTGCTGAAGAGAATAAAAAGCAGCAGCGTTAACGAACTGCCGGAAGGCAAACAGGCCATCACCATCAGCGTGGCCGCCAGCAGCAAAAAGCTCCCCAGTAAAAATTTGCGATGGGCTAACAAGTGGGTCAACACTAACCCTAATAACGCGCCAACAATTAACAAGGCATTGAGCATCAGGCTGGCGGTCAGCGCATCTTCCAGACCAATAGTCTGGGCGATAGTCGGCAGCCAGGTATAAATCACAAACCACGGGATCACGAGGCAGACAAAGAACACGCTGTTAAATACCGTGCGCCGCCAGTAACGCGAAGAGAACAAGGTTTTGATGTGCTTAGTGGTGGCCGTTGCCACTTCATCGCCCAGTAATACATGAGAGCCAAAGTAACGATGCACAATGGCATGAGCTTCTGCAAAACGCCCCTGTCGCAGCAGCCAGCGCGGCGATTCCGGTGTGCCCCAACGTAACAACGTAATCAACAGCGCGGGCAGAGCTGTTGATGCCAAAAGCCATCGCCAGGCCTCCGGACTTTCTGAAATAAAGTGATGTCCGGCAATACTTGCCAGCACATAACCCACCGTCCACACCACGCTGAACGCGCCCAGCAAAATACCGCGGTGGCGGCGCGGGGAAAATTCTGCCAGCAAGGTATGCCCCACAGAGTAATCACCACCCAGCCCAATGCCGATCAAAATGCGCAAACCAATCAGGTGCTCCGGCGTGGTGGCAAAATATTGTAAAAACGAAGCGAGCGTAATCAGCAAAAAGCTGAAAGTGAAGATTTTTTGCCGCCCGATATGGTCGGAGATCCAGCCCAAAACCAGGCTGCCGATAAACAGGCCAAGTAGCGCTGAGCCACCAATCATTCCCGCCATAAACGGTGTCAGTTGCATGGCTGGAGTAAGCTGAATAATGGCGTAACCAATGACGCCGAGGACATAACCGTCAGTCAGGTGCGCGCCGAAAGTAAGCGCAGCAATGCGACAGTGAAAACGGTTAAGTGGTAAATCATCCATTCGCACCGGTGAAGTGTTCATCTTTACCCCTTCATTGTCCGGTAATAAGAACGGCTTCTCGCTTGAGAAGCCGAAAAGGCAACGCCCCGACATCACAGGACGCTGCCTGACACATTATTTTTCAATCGGATAGATAGTACCCGTGTTCATAATGCCGTTAGGATCGAACTGCTTTTTCAGCCCTTCCAGCAACGCCCACGCGCTGCCATGTTCCAGTTTGCTCCAGTGAACGCGATGTTTACCAATGCCGTGGTGATGCACCATCGAACCACCGAGGCGAATGGTTTCTTCACAGATGATTTTGTTGAGCGGGTTGTGGTACTTGTCGATTTCCTCTTCCGGTTTGCAGTCAACAACGTTGTAGTCGTAAACGAAGTACATGTTGGTACCGTTTTGGTAGCTGTGAGAAGAGTGACCGCCCAGCATAGTGATGTCGTCGGCGTGCGGGAACTCGGTACGAATACGGTTAATGACGTTTTCATAGATTTCGTGAATACAACTCCAGCAGCCGGACACTTCGGTGGTAAAGCCCATGTTGCCGGTTTTGAGGATCTGCACACGTTCGGCGGCCACTTTATCCGGCCCCCAGTTCAGGTTGTTGAACCAGGTTTCGATCAGTTTGCTGTCCACACGATGGCACTGCGGGTAACGCGCCACGATTTCGGCAATTCCTTCGCCTGTCGCCTGCGCAATACGTGGGTTACCCTCGGCCATAAAGATCAGCACGCATTTACCATCAGCAAAATGAGTGAAGTGTTGCGTGCCATCTTCAGCGTCATACAAACGAGCAATCGACGGGCGATACCCTTCCACCATGATTTCACGCAGGATGTTGAAGCCGGTTTTCATGTCTTCCAGCACATAGCCGTAGAAGAGATTGTTTTCCGGGGTGAATTTGAAGATTTTCACTGTAACTTCAGTGATATAGCACAGTGCACCTTCGTTACCAATAATGATGTGACGAATGTCCGGACCAGCCGCGCGACGTGGAACGTTTTTAATGCGCGTCACGGTGCCATCTGCCAGTACCGCTTCCAGGCCAACGACCATATCTTCAATTGCGCCGTATAGTGTGGAAAACTGCCCGATACTGCGGGTCGCCACCAGGCCGCCCATCTGCGCCAGCGGCTTTGACTGCGGAGAATGCCCCGTGGTGTAACCTTTTTCACGCAATGCGTTTTCCAGCACCTCCAGCGGAACGCCACATTGCGCCGTGGCCTGCATATTCTCAATATCAATATTAATGATTTGATTCATGGCGGAGCCGTCGAGCACCACCGAGTTTTCTACGACAGTTTCCAGCCCACCTTCGGTGGCGGAAGCGCCGGTACGCGGCACACCGTTAATTTTGTGCGCATTCATAAAATTCAGCACGCGGGACACTTGCTCTGTGGAACCGAGTTTTACGACCGCTGCCGGAATCGGCAAAGTATAAATTCCATGAATATCCGGAAATTTACGAAAACGGTCAATACTGTTTTTCTTTAATACAGTTTCATCGGTAATAACGCGATCTGCACCAACAATTTCCTTTAGCTGGTCGACAATCGCTGCGCGAGATAAAGACATAATAAATCCTTTCTGATAATAAAAATGGAATAGTCATTAATAAAAGAAAACAGAAACCACCGTTATGGATTAGCGCACTAAATAACCACCATCAACCACCAGCAAATGACCATTCACATAATTCGATGCCGGGCTTGCGAGGAATACGGCTGCGCCCATTAAATCCTGTGTATCGCCCCAACGATTTGCCGGAATATGATCAAGAACGCGCTGATTTGTTTCTGGATTGCTGCGTGTCGCCAGCGTAATATCGGTTGCATAATAACCAGGGGCAATACCATTTACCTGAATATTATATTGACCTAATTCATCGCAATAGGCTTTAGTGAATCCAGCAAGTGCGTGTTTAGTTGCAGAATATGCTGGAGACCATTGCCCGCCCAGGTAAGAAAACAATGAACAGATATTAATGATTTTACCGCTTTTTTGCGGGATCATAATTTTTGCCGCTTCGTAACTCAGCTCAAAAGCGGCTGTCAGGTTCACATCAATCATCGGGTCCCAGTCGGCACGGCCGAAGTCCAGCACCTTATTCAGCTTACAAATACCTGCGTTATTGACCAGAATATCGACAGTGCCAAAACGCTCACAACAGGCAGCGATTATCTTCTGCGGCGCGCCTTCTGCGGTGATATCCACCTGCATGAAGTCCACTTCAACGCCTTGTTTTTCAATCATTTCCTTCGTTTCGCCATTATCTTTGACGAAGCTTGGAATAAAGATATTTGCACCTGCTTTTGCCAGTGCCATCGCAAATGCCTGGCCTAAACCACTATTCCCGCCGGTAACAATTGCAGTTTTACCTTTCAGGGAGAAAAAATCCATTGAGAACGCATTGAGTGATTCGATTGACATAGTTAGCTCCAATTTCCGTAAGGCAAAAAAAAAGAAAGGTAACTTCCCCCGCGAGAGGGAAGTTACCTTTCTCATTATCTCTGGTAACTGGCGATAATTTTTAGCATAAGGGCATAGTCGCTAATGTGATCGTACTCACAGAGTATTACTCGTATAATCAAATAATTTTAAAAAGCAGAAGCGTGATTACTCTCACACAACACCTCTGCTTTCCATGTTATTTCTTATCGCAATTACTAGAGACCTGAGAAAAGTAATCCTCCTGAAAAGGCGGCTTACTTTTCTCTTTTTTTTGTCTATTACAAATGGGAATACGATATGCAACACAGCTCATATCGACGTTGGATAACCCTCGCGATAATTAGTTTTAGCGGCGGAGTTAGTTTTGACCTAGCTTATTTACGTTATATTTATCAAATTCCCATGGCGAAATTTATGGGATTCAGCAATACCGAGATAGGTTTAATTATGAGCACCTTTGGTATTGCCGCCATTATTCTTTATGCGCCCAGCGGGGTTATTGCCGATAAATTTTCACATCGCAAAATGATTACTTCCGCGATGGTAATTACCGGATTATTAGGCCTGATAATGGCAACGTATCCACCATTATGGGTCATGCTCTGTATTCAGGTTGCCTTTGCGATAACGACTATTTTAATGCTGTGGTCGGTGTCGATTAAAGCCGCCTCGTTGCTTGGTGACCATAGCGAACAAGGGAAAATCATGGGCTGGATGGAAGGACTGCGCGGCGTCGGTGTAATGTCGCTGGCAGTGTTTACCATGTGGGTCTTTTCCCGCTTCGCCCCGGATGACAGCGCCAGCCTGAAAACGGTCATTATCATCTACAGCGTGGTTTACATCTTGTTGGGGATTCTGTGCTGGTTTTTTGTTAGCGATAACAACAGCCTGCGTAGTACCCATAACGAAGAAAAACAGTCATTCCAGCTTAGCGACATCCTGGCCGTTTTGCGTATCAGTACAACCTGGTATTGCAGCATGGTGATTTTTGGGGTCTTCACCATCTACGCCATTCTGAGTTACTCCACCAACTATCTGACCGAAATGTATGGCATGTCGCTGGTGGCGGCGAGCTACATGGGGATCGTGATCAACAAAATCTTCCGCGCACTGTGCGGCCCACTTGGCGGCATTATCACCACCTACAGCAAAGTGAAATCCCCTACCCGCGTGCTCCAAATTCTTTCCGTGGTCGGCCTGCTGGCACTCACTGCCCTACTCATGACTAACTCTAACCCGCAATCGGTCGCGATGGGGATTGGCCTGATTTTACTACTGGGATTCACCTGCTACGCCTCACGCGGGCTGTACTGGGCCTGCCCCGGCGAAGCGAGAACACCATCTTACATTATGGGCACCACGGTAGGTATTTGTTCGGTGATTGGCTTCCTGCCTGATGTCTTTGTTTACCCGATTATCGGTTACTGGCAGGACACCCTGCCCGCAGCAGAAGCCTACCGCAACATGTGGCTGATGGGCATGGCGGCGCTCGGCATGGTGATCGTCTTTACCTTTTTGCTGTTCCAAAAAATTCGTACTGCTGATAGCGCCCCCGCAACGGCTAACAGCAAGTAAGCCCAGAACATTACAGGAGAAAAATCATGTCGAAGAAATACATCATAGGGATTGATGGCGGAAGTCAGAGTACAAAAGTGGTGATGTACGATCTGCAAGGCAACATAGTTTGCGAAGGCAAAGGTTTATTACAGCCGATGCACACACCGGATGCCGATACCGCAGAACATCCTGACGACGATTTATGGGCATCATTATGTTTTGCCGGTCACGATTTAATGAGCCAGTTTGCCGGGAATAAAGAAGATATTGTTGGCATCGGCCTGGGATCAATCCGTTGCTGCCGTGCCTTACTGAAAGCTGACGGTACACCCGCCGCACCACTGATTAGCTGGCAGGATGCACGAGTTACGCGCCCTTACGAACACACGAATCCTGACGTGGCGTATGTCACTTCTTTTTCGGGCTATCTGGCGCACCGCTTAACAGGCGAGTTTAAAGACAATATCGCCAACTATTTTGGCCAGTGGCCGGTGGATTATAAAACCTGGGCCTGGAGTGAAGATGCCGCGGTAATCGAGAAGTTTAATATCCCCCGCCATATGCTTTTTGGCGTACAAATGCCGGGGACCGTTCTCGGGCATATCACACCACAAGCAGCACTGGCGACACATTTCCCGGCAGGACTGCCGGTAGTTTGTACCACCAGTGATAAACCGGTAGAAGCATTAGGAGCCGGATTGCTGGACGATGAAACGGCGGTGATTTCCTTAGGCACCTATATCGCGCTGATGATGAATGGCAAAGCACTGCCGAAAGACCCGGTAGCGTACTGGCCGATTATGTCTTCTATTCCAGAAACATTGCTGTATGAAGGTTACGGTATTCGCAAAGGGATGTGGACGGTAAGTTGGTTGCGCGACATGTTGGGCGAGTCGTTAATTCAGGATGCCAGAGCACAGGATCTTTCGCCGGAAGATTTGCTCAACAAAAAAGCCTCTTGCGTGCCACCTGGCTGTAATGGGTTGATGACGGTGCTGGACTGGCTGACCAACCCGTGGGAACCGTACAAACGCGGAATTATGATCGGCTTTGATTCCAGTATGGATTACGCATGGATTTATCGTTCGATTCTGGAAAGCGTGGCGCTGACGCTGAAGAACAATTACGACAATATGTGTAATGAAATGAATCACTTTGCGAAGCATGTGATCATTACTGGCGGCGGTTCAAACAGCGATCTGTTTATGCAAATTTTTGCCGACGTGTTCAATCTTCCGGCAAGACGTAACGCCATTAACGGGTGCGCTAGTTTGGGAGCGGCTATCAACGCGTCTGTAGGGCTTGGCTTGTACCCGGATTACGCAACTGCTGTTGACAAAATGGTTCGCGTGAAAGACATCTTTATGCCTGTTGAGAGCAACGCCAGACGTTACGAAGCGATGAATAAAGGCATTTTCAAAGACCTAACCAAACACACTGATGTGATCCTGAAAAAATCGTATGAAGTGATGCATGGAGAATTGGGCAATGTGGACGCTATTCAAAGCTGGTCTAATGCGTAAGTGAAGAAGACCGGGCGGGAAACCGCCCGCTCTGAGCATACCTGAATGGTTACCTCTAAACATAACCTGTTATTAATTAATGATTTTTCAAGCCAGTTCCAATCTACCAAAATTTGTAACGATGATTTTTACTCCAGTGAAAAATTAACACTACGGACTTTGTTTTGGTTTGCAATGACGAGTCCGGAAAAACCAGAAGAGAACAATCAGAAGAGGCAAAAATATAAATGGGTGGAATTCTTTACAGGTTCCACCCATTTATAACGCTTATAAATATTTAATCAGGCAATATTCAAATATTTATGCGTTTGCATCGACAAACGCCAGTTCCGCGCAATACAGGTATCGATACATAAACGCGTGGCATCTTCTTTCTGACTAATTGGCTGAAGTGCAATTACTCGCGGTTTATCATCAGTCAGCGTTGCCAGCAATTCATCCAGTGCTTCAATATCCCGTACACGCCCAACCGGATGTTTGATTTCATTGGCGCGTTCCAGCGCCTGCGACAACACTTCATAGCCGCCGCGCATGTTCAGTTTTGGCGACACGGTAACCCAGGTGTTCGGTGTACAACGTACTTCGTGAGTACCGCTGGTTTCTATCTGGCAGCTAAAACCGTTCTTTTCAAGCAAGTCAGTCAATGGCAGCAAATCATGAATGCAAGGTTCACCACCCGTAATCACTACGTGACGCGCGGTATATCCCTGACGACTTATGACCGCTAACAAATCTTCGCTGCTTGCTGCGCCCCACTTATCACTCTCTTTGGTTTTCGCCAAAATACTGAAAAGAGAAACTTCCCGATCCTCAAGTTTTTCCCACGTGTGTTTGGTATCACACCAGGCACAGCCGACCGGGCATCCCTGTAAACGAATAAAAATGGCGGGGACGCCGGTAAAGTAACCCTCACCTTGCAGGGTCTGGAACATCTCGTTAATCGGGTACTGCATAGCATTCTCTGTAAAGTGGATAATTGTTAATTATTGCAGATCCTACCGCAATATTCATGCTTTATTAACATTCTGTTACACGCGGGTTTAAGATAAAAAGGCGAAACAGATCATTAATAAAAAAATGAAACAACGTATTATTCCCCGGGGAATTAAACAAAAGGGATTTAAACATGCTCAGAATATTCATCGTACTTATATTTATTTTCAATTTATCCGGTTGTGGATATAATGATATTCAAACTTATGACGAACAAGTCAATTCATCCTGGTCAGAAGTTCTGAATCAGTATCAACGTCGTGCCGACCTTATTCCTAATCTTGTCGCCAGTATTAAAGGTTATTCCAGCTATGAAAAAGAAGTGTTGGAAGCCGTAACATTAGCGCGTAGCCAGGCTATCAGGGCCAGTAGCGATTTACAGCAAGCGCCAGGCGATGAGCAAAAGCTACAAACCTGGCAACAAGCTCAGGCGCAACTGACTCGTACACTCGGCCAGTTAACGATTATCAGTGAACGTTATCCTGAATTAAAGGCCCAGGAACTCTATCAAAATTTGATAGTACAGCTCGAAGGAAGTGAAAACCGCATTGCCGTTGCGCGAGGAAGATACATTAAAGCTATTGAACAATATAATGTCACTATCCGCAAATTCCCCGCTGTATTAACCGCAAAAATAATGGATTACACCGCAAAGAAAAATTATTTGCCGGATGATGTCGCCGCTGTGAGTAAAGCACCAACAATAGATTTTAGCCAAAATCCTAATATTCATTAAGCGGGCAATCCTTATGCGAATTTTTATCTTTCTTCTGGCTTTCTTCTGTCCATCGGCGTTTGCTACGCAAATTCCAGTACCTGAATTACCTGTGTATGTGAATGACGTAACAGGTACATTGACGAACAGCGAAATAAATGCTCTTGCTGGTCAGATTAAAAACCTGACGCAAAGAAATCTGGCGCAAATGGTGGTGTTAGTAGTTGACACAACAGGCGATGAAACTATCGAGCAGTACGCTACGCGGGTATTCGATAGCTGGAAACCAGGTGATAAAGACCGCGATGATGGTGTTCTACTGTTAGTCGCCTGGCAGGATCATACTGTGCGTATTGAAATCGGTTACGGACTGGAAGGCCTTATTACAGATGCACAGTCCGGACAAATTATTCGCAACAGTATTATTCCAGCATTTAAAAATGGCGACCTTGCTGGCGGCTTACAAAAAGGAATAAACGATATTGAAAGTCGTCTGACGGGGAATGATTTAGCAACGATAACACCAACCGATCACCCTTTGCCCTTTAGCGGTTGGTGGGCTTTGTTGGCCTGGGCGATAGTACTGACCTTTATTTCCGCCAGGGGATATATCAAAACGCTGGGAGTAATTTGCTTTGCTGCCATAGTGCTGGCCTTTGTTTTGCCTATTGCAGGTTTCAGCGGAAGCTGGGGAGTGCTCGCTACATTATTATGCTTCTCCACACCGTTCCTTGTTGTTGCTATTACTTTTACCCCTTTCGGCAAAAAGGTACGTGACTCAATGCGTAGTGCCAACCGGCCATCACGCCATACCAGAAGTAATTATAACTCCAGAGATTCGTCATCATCATCGTCCTCTTCTTTCGACAATGACAATTTCAGCGGCGGTGGCGGTTCATCTGGTGGCGGTGGCGCTTCAGGGCGCTGGTGATCAATATGCGCTTAATCCTTTTTCTACTCATATTGTGGTGCGTTCCTGTGTTTGCCCAGCAAATGGCTGTACCGGAACTACACCAACAGGTGACAGATCTTACTAATACGTTAAGTTCACCTGAGCAACAATCTCTGACACTACAGTTGCAGAAGATTGCACAGAATACGCAGGCGCAGGTCGCTATATTAGTGGTGCCATCCACTGGTGAAGATACCATTGAACAATATGCAACACGCGTTTTTGATAGCTGGAAGTTGGGCGATGCACAGCGCAACGATGGTATTTTACTTCTGGTTGCCTGGGAAGATCATGCTGTCCGTATAGAAGTGGGCTACGGGCTGGAAGGGGTGGTTACCGACCTGCAAGCGGCAAAGATTATCCGTGTTATATTGATCCCCGCGTTCAAAAACGATGATCTTATTGGAGGGTTGACACTGGCCAGCGAAAATATCGGCGCGCTTCTGTTGAATGGTGAATTACCGGAAGGCAGCGGAAATCATTACAGTATCAAAACTCCAATTCCATTATCGGTCGCTGTAATTATTTTACTGGCAGTACTTTCGTATTTTATTATTTTTACCGATCCATCAAATCTACCGTGGATTGCACTCACCGGCGCAATTTACGGGATGGTATTCCTCTATGTTGCCGAGCCCGGAGCATGGACGAATTTAATCGTTGCTTGCAGTATGTTAACGCCTTTTGCGATCGTACCTCTGCTTATCTTCTGGCTTCTGGTGAATAAAAAGTTACGCGCCAAATATAAGAAGCTCAGTAAAGAAAGAGCTTCAAGAAAAGGTTCTTCTTCATCCTCTTCCGGTGGAGGCTCAAGTGGCGGCGGATTTAGCGGCGGGGGTGGTTCTTCTGGCGGCGGCGGCGCGTCCGGCCGCTGGTAACTCAACCATAAAAAATGCCAGCCCGAAGGCTGGCATTTTTAAATCAGATAAAGTCAGACTTATGCCTGGCCTTTGATCTCTTTACGACCGTTGTACGGTGCTTTTTCGCCCAGAGCTTCTTCAATACGAATCAGTTGGTTGTATTTAGCAACACGGTCAGAACGGCTCATAGAACCCGTTTTGATCTGGCCTGCAGCAGTACCAACAGCCAGGTCAGCGATGGTAGCGTCTTCAGTTTCACCAGAACGGTGAGAGATTACTGCAGTGTAGCCAGCGTCTTTCGCCATCTTGATTGCAGCCAGAGTTTCGGTCAGAGAACCGATCTGGTTGAATTTGATCAGGATGGAGTTAGCGATGCCTTTTTCGATACCTTCTTTCAGGATCTTGGTGTTGGTTACGAACAGGTCGTCACCAACCAACTGGATTTTGTCGCCCAGAACTTTGGTCTGGTATGCGAAACCGTCCCAGTCAGACTCGTCCAGACCATCTTCGATGGAAACGATCGGGTACTGTTTGGTCAGTTCTTCCAGGAAGTGAGTGAATTCTTCAGAGGTGAAAGCTTTGTTGCCTTCGCCAGCCAGAACGTATTTACCGTCTTTGTAGAATTCAGAAGCTGCGCAGTCCATCGCCAGAGTGATGTCTTTGCCCAGTTCATAGCCAGCAGCTTTAACAGCTTCAGCGATAACAGCCAGAGCTTCAGCGTTGGAACCCAGGTTCGGCGCATAGCCACCTTCGTCACCAACAGCAGTGTTCATACCTTTCGCTTTCAGAACTTTTGCCAGGTGATGGAAAACTTCAGAACCCATGCGGATGGCTTCTTTCACAGTTTTCGCGCCAACCGGCTGAATCATGAATTCCTGAATATCAACGTTGTTGTCAGCGTGCTCACCACCGTTGATGATGTTCATCATCGGAACCGGCATGGAGTATTTGCCCGGAGTACCGTTCAGTTCAGCGATGTGCTCGTACAGCGGCATACCTTTAGCAGCCGCGGCAGCTTTGGCGTTAGCCAGAGATACAGCCAGGATTGCGTTTGCGCCGAATTTGGATTTATTTTCAGTGCCGTCCAGGTCGATCATGATCTTGTCAATGCCAGCCTGATCTTTGGCATCTTTGCCAATCAGCGCCTGAGCGATCGGGCCGTTAACCGCAGCAACAGCTTTGGTTACGCCTTTGCCCAGGAAACGGGATTTGTCACCATCGCGCAGTTCCAGTGCTTCACGGGAACCAGTAGAAGCACCTGACGGAGCAGCCGCCATACCGACGAAACCACCCTCCAGGTGTACTTCGGCTTCAACAGTCGGGTTACCACGGGAGTCGATGATTTCACGACCGATGATTTTTACGATTTTGGACATTAGGGTTTCCTCAAGTCACTAGTTAAACTAAAACTCCAGACAAACAACGCGTACCCTGGGTACGCGTTGCCGTTCTAACTTTTTTACTTACTTCGCCTGACGTTTCTGGAACTCGCTGGCGGCTTTTACAAAGCCAGCAAACAGCGGGTGGCCATCACGTGGAGTAGAAGTAAACTCCGGATGGAACTGACAAGCCACGAACCACGGGTGATTCGGAACTTCGATGATCTCGACCAACTGATCATCCCCGGAACGGCCCGCAACGCGCAGACCTGCATCTTCAATCTGTTTCAACAGCATGTTGTTGACTTCGTAACGGTGACGATGACGTTCAACAATTGTCGGCGCATTGTACAGTTGGCGAACCAGGCTATCGTCAACCAACTGGCACTGCTGCGCGCCAAGACGCATGGTGCCACCGAGATCGCTATTCTCGCTACGAACTTCAACGTTGCCGTTTTCATCACGCCACTCGGTAATCAGCGCCACAACCGGGTACTTACAGTCTGGCACAAATTCCGTAGAGTTGGCGTTCTCCATGTTGGCAACATGGCGAGCGTAATCAATTAACGCCACCTGCATACCCAGGCAAATACCCAGATAAGGAATATTGTTCTCACGCGCAAAGCGCGCGGTAGTAATCATGCCCTCTACGCCACGGTAACCGAAACCACCAGGTACGAGGATCGCATCCAGGCCTTTAAGGATTTCAACACCGCGTGTTTCAACATCTTGTGAATCGATCAGTTTGATGTTGACGCTAACACGATTTTTCAGCCCGCCGTGTTTCAGTGCTTCAATCACGGATTTATAAGCGTCCGGCAGTTCAATGTACTTGCCGACCATACCGATAGTGACTTCACTTACCGGATTCGCTTCTTCAAAGATAACCTGTTCCCATTCGGACAGATTAGCTTCCGGGCAGTTCAAGCTGAATCGTTTACAAATATAATCGTCCAGCCCCTGAGATTTCAACAGGCCTGGAATTTTATAGATAGAATCGACGTCTTTCAGAGAAATAACCGCTTTTTCCGGAACATTACAGAACAATGCAATCTTCGCACGTTCGTTCGCCGGAACGGCGCGATCTGAACGACAAATCAGGATATCAGGCTGGATGCCGATAGAAAGCAGCTCTTTTACAGAGTGCTGAGTCGGCTTGGTTTTGACTTCACCAGACGCTGCCATGTACGGCACCAGGGTCAGGTGCATGAACAGCGCGTGTTCACGACCAATATCAACAGCCAACTGGCGAATCGCTTCAAGGAACGGCAGGGATTCGATGTCACCGACAGTACCGCCGATTTCGACCAGAACCACGTCGTGGCCTTCACCGCCGGCAAGAACGCGTTCTTTAATAGCGTTAGTAATGTGCGGGATAACCTGTACGGTTGCGCCCAGATAGTCGCCACGACGTTCTTTACGCAGAACGTCAGAATAGATACGACCCGTGGTGAAGTTGTTGCGGCGGCTCATTTTGGTGCGAATGAAACGCTCGTAGTGCCCCAGGTCCAGGTCGGTTTCAGCGCCGTCTTCAGTAACGAACACTTCCCCGTGTTGGATTGGGCTCATAGTACCTGGATCGACGTTGATGTACGGATCCAGTTTCATGATGGTCACATTGAGGCCACGGGCTTCAAGAATGGCTGCGAGGGAGGCTGCGGCAATGCCTTTACCCAGAGAGGATACGACCCCGCCGGTCACAAAAATATAGTTCGTTGTCATGCTGAACCTGAGAAGTTAGGTTGAAAAGACGATGGAATAACCAGGACGGGAAAGCAGTATACCCGAACATGACCTGTGCCACAAACTTTCATTATCCCTCCTCTTCGCCAGCGCACAATTGAAATCAGGAGTGAGAAAATAGCCCCTTTGGGGTAAATGTTTTTGACGCAAATCAAGCGCTTGTCATTTAAAAAATGACACAAATCGCGCTTGACCGTGTAATTTCCTTAGAGATCAATTTCCTGCCGTTTTACCTGCTGCCAGACTTCTTCCATTGTTTCGAGGTCAACACCTGTCATTTCCAGTCCACGCGCGGCAACAATCCGCTCCACTTCGCGAAAACGACGCTCAAATTTTTCGTTAGCTTTTTGTAGCGCAATCTCTGCTTTCGTCCCTAAATGGCGGGCCAGATTGACCGTCGCAAACAGCAGGTCGCCCATTTCCTCCTCCAGTTTAGCCTGGTCCACTACAGCCTGCCGCGCCTCGTACATGACCTCGTCAATCTCTTCGTAAACTTTATCGACCACCGGGCCAAGCGTCGTCCAGTCGAAGCCAACGTTGGCGCAGCGTTTCTGGATTTTTTGCGCACGCATTAAGGCCGGTAAACTGCGAGGAATATCGTCCAGCGCTGAATGTTGCGCCTTCTGCGCGCGCTCTTCGGTTTTGATCTGCTCCCAACGGGCAAGAACTTCACTGCTGTTATCGGCAGAACTGTCAGCAAAAACATGCGGATGGCGGCGCTCTAACTTATCGCTGATCGCCGCGCAAATATCATTAAAGTCAAAGCGCCCTTCTTCCTGGGCCATTTGCGCGTAAAACACCACCTGGAACAGCAAATCGCCCAGTTCACCGCGCAGATCGTCAAAGTCTTCGCGGGCAATGGCATCCAGCACTTCATAAGTTTCTTCAAGGGTATAAGGTGCAATAGAAGCGAATGTCTGCTCTTTGTCCCACGGACAGCCGTTTTCCGGGTCACGAAGACGCTGCATGATAGTGAGCAAACGGTCGATTTGATTCATTGGAATGTCCTGAAAATTGCGGGTCTGTCAGGTGTAACACCTTCGAGTAAAGGATATCGTCGGATACGGCTGACGCCATATCCGGCTATGTAAGATTAATTCCCGTGCAGTCGTCTTGCATCGATAACATCTGGCACCTGATTGAGTTTACCCAGCACGCGCCCCAGCACTTGCAGGTTATAAATCTCAATGGTCATATCGATGGTCGCCAGTTGCTGTTTCGTGTCGCTGCGGCTGGCAACGCCAAGCACATTCACCTTCTCATTGGCGAGAATAGTGGTGATATCACGCAACAATCCACTACGATCATTGGCCTGCACGCGAACCACCAGCGAGTAACCAGCGGAGTAGCTCTCGCCCCATACCGCGTCAACAATTCGTTCCGGTGCATGGGAGCGCAGTTCCGCCAGTTGTTCGCAATCGGCGCGGTGTACGGAGATCCCGCGGCCCTGGGTAATGAAACCGACAATCTCATCGCCAGGAATCGGCTGGCAGCAACGCGCGATGTGGTGCATCAGGTTGCCCACGCCTTCTACCACTACACGACCGTTATCTTTACTGCGGTTTTGTGGTGTATAGCTTTTTTGCTGAAGCTGTTTCAGTGCGGCGGCGTCCTGCTCTTCGGCGCTCGGCTTATTAAATTGCGATTGCAGGAAGTTGACCATCTGATTGAGACGGATATCCCCGCCACCAATCGCCGCCAACAACTCGTCGACGTCATTGAAGTTGTAACGCGGCAGCAGATATTTTTCTGCTTCCTTCAGACTGATCCCCAAATGTTCCAGTTCGTCGTCAAGGATTTGCCGTCCTGCCAGAATATTTTTGTCACGATCCTGTTTACGGAACCAGGCGTGAATTTTCGAACGCCCGCGGCTGGTTGTAACATAACCCAGGTTTGGGTTTAACCAGTCACGGCTGGGATTCGGCTGTTTCTGGGTGATAATTTCAATCTGGTCACCCATCTGCAACTGGTAGGTGAATGGCACAATGCGCCCGCCAATTTTTGCCCCGATGCAGCGGTGCCCGACATCACTATGGATGTGGTAAGCGAAATCCAGCGGCGTTGATCCCGCAGGCAGATCAACAACATCACCTTTCGGCGTAAACACATATACCCGATCATCAAAGACCTGACTGCGTACTTCGTCGAGCATTTCGCCAGAATCAGCCATCTCTTCCTGCCACGCAATCAGTTTACGCAGCCAGGCAATCCGGTCTTCATGTCCCGAACGTGCGCCGCCAGCAGCCGCGCCTTCTTTGTATTTCCAGTGCGCAGCAACACCCAACTCTGCATCTTCATGCATCTGTTTGGTGCGGATTTGGATCTCAACGGTTTTGCCTCCCGGCCCCAACACTACGGTATGAATAGACTGATAACCGTTCGGTTTCGGGTTCGCAACGTAATCATCGAACTCATCCGGCAAGTGGCGATAGTGAGTGTGCACTATGCCCAGCGCGGCGTAACAATCCTGCAAACGTTCCGCGACGATACGCACCGCACGAACATCAAACAGCTCATCAAAGGCGAGGTTCTTTTTCTGCATTTTGCGCCAGATGCTGTAGATGTGTTTTGGGCGTCCATACACTTCAGCTTTAACGCCTTCAGCTTTCATCTCTGCACGCAGATGCCCCACAAACTCTTCAATGTAGTGTTCGCGGTCGAGGCGGCGCTCATGCAGCAGTTTTGCAATACGTTTGTATTCGGTCGGGTGGAGGTAACGGAAGCAGTAATCTTCCAGTTCCCATTTCAGTTGCCCAATCCCAAGACGGTTCGCCAGCGGCGCGTAGATATTGGTGCACTCTTTTGCCGCCAGCACGCGTTCATCTTCCGGCGCATCTTTTACCTCGCGCAGATGGGCAATTCGCTCCGCCAGTTTGATGACCACGCAACGGAAGTCATCGACCATCGCCAGCAACATCCGGCGAACGTTATCGACCTGTTCGGAGGAAACAGAATCGGTGTGCGTTGCTTTCAGTTGGCGGATTGCCGCCATATCGCGCACACCGTGAATAAGATTAACGACCGACTTACCGACACTCTCGCGCAGTACGTCTTCGCTGACGACGTTTGCATCGGCCAGAGGGAACAGCAGCGCAGCCCGCAGCGTGTCAATGTCCATACTTAATGTCGAGAGGATCTCCACCATCTCGACACCACGCCACAACAGCAAACTGGCATCCGGATGCCCCTGCGTCTGCTGCAGACAATACGCCCAGGTTTCGGCTAAGCACTCACACGACTTCTGGCTGGCAATGCCCAGACTTGCGATCCATTTTTCCGGATCAAATTCACCAGCCTTATTGATATGTGCACTTCTTACCGCAACCATCGTCCTCTCCTTTAGGGACCTGACCTGCTGAAATCAGCAAATCGTAACTATTTAACGCGCGAGAAAAGTACCATCGATTCCAGATGCCCCGTGTGTGGGAACATATCCAGCATCGCCAACCGCGCAATGGTATATCCTGCTTTTAATAACGCCTCGCTATCCCGAGCCAGCGTCGCAGGGTTACAGGATACATAAACTATACGAATAGGTTCCAGTTTTATAATTTGTTGCATAACGCCTGCTGCACCAGCACGCGCCGGGTCCAGCAACACTTTATCAAAGCCGTTTTTTGCCCACGGCTGCTTTGTGACATCATCTTCAAGATTTTCGTGATAAAACGTCACATTATGTAAGCGATTAAGACTCGCGTTCTGCTGGCCTTTTTCCACCAGCGCCGGAACCCCTTCCACACCAACAACACTTGCCGCACGGGTCGCTAACGGCAGCGTAAAATTGCCCATACCACAGAACAGATCCAGCACACGATCATCAGGCTGAACATCCAGCCACTCCAGCGCTCGCGCCACCATTTTCTGGTTCACACCCGCATTGATCTGAATAAAATCACGCGGACTAAAGGTTAAGCGCAACCCGTTTGAGTCATACCAGGGTATCTCGCCAGAGACGGTTTCGAGTATCTCACTATCGGGGGCGAGATACAGATCCAGGCCTTCAGAATGCGAAAAGCGTTCCAGTTTTTCGCGATCTGCCAAACTTAGCGGTGCGGTATGGCGTAAAATCATCAGCAGGCCGCTGGTTGCCTGCACCAGTTCAACATGACCAAGATGGCGCATAGCTTGTAAGCTGTCCAGGCATGCCCTGACTTTGGGCAACAACGCTTCAAGTTGGGGCACTAAAATAGGGCATTGTTTAACGTCGACAATGTCACTGGAACCCGCTTTGCGAAATCCCATCTGGAGTTGTTGTTTTTTCGGTAGATAGTTCAGACTTAAACGCGCGCGACGGCGATAACCCCAGGGGACATCGTCGATCACTTCAGAGACGTCGTGTTTCATTAACCGGGCGAGTGCTGCGCTTTTGCTACGCTGCTGGAGTTCGACGCTGGCGTGTTGTTGCTGACAGCCGCCGCATACGCCAAAATGAGGGCAGCGTGGCGTTTTGCGTTCCGGGCTGTCGCTTAACCTGCGCACGACCTTAGCGCGAGCGTACTGTTTTTTATCTTCAGTAACAGTAACTTCCGCGTTTTCCGGCGGTAGTAATCCAGGAATAAATAACGCTTTGCCGTTATGTCGCGCCACGCCCTGACCAAAAGAGTCGAGGTCGTTGACTGAAACGGTTATGATCTGACGCGTCGTCGCGCGTCGTTTTGCAGAGTAGAATTGCGCCATTGGCGAGACTTTCTCAATTTAACAGTGTGACCTTAATTGTCCCATAACGGAACTCCATGACCAACTACAGCCTGCGCGCACGCATGATGATTCTGATCCTGGCACCGACCGTCCTTATTGGTTTATTGCTTAGCATCTTTTTCGTCGTGCATCGCTATAACGACTTGCAGCGTCAACTGGAAGATGCCGGTGCCAGCATTATTGAGCCGCTTGCGGTTTCAACGGAATATGGCATGAGCCTGCAAAATCGCGAATCTATTGGTCAATTGATCAGCGTTTTGCATCGTCGCCATTCCGATATTGTTCGTGCCATTTCGGTTTATGATGAAAATAACCGACTTTTTGTCACCTCCAATTTTCATCTTGATCCTTCATCAATGCAGCTCGGCAGCAACGTGCCATTTCCGCGCCAACTTACTGTCACACGTGATGGCGATATTATGATCCTGCGCACGCCGATTATTTCTGAGAGTTATTCTCCCGACGAATCACCCAGCAGCGATGCCAAAAATAGTCAAAATATGTTGGGATATATTGCTCTTGAGCTGGATCTTAAATCAGTGCGCTTGCAGCAATATAAAGAGATCTTTATTTCTAGCGTGATGATGCTGTTTTGTATTGGTATCGCGCTTATTTTTGGCTGGCGCTTAATGCGCGATGTAACCGGCCCAATTCGCAACATGGTGAATACCGTCGACCGCATCCGCCGAGGGCAACTCGACAGTCGGGTGGAAGGATTTATGCTCGGAGAGTTGGATATGCTGAAAAATGGCATCAACTCGATGGCAATGTCGCTGGCGGCTTATCACGAAGAGATGCAGCACAATATCGACCAGGCGACGTCCGATCTGCGTGAAACGCTGGAACAGATGGAAATTCAGAACGTTGAACTGGATCTGGCGAAAAAACGCGCCCAGGAAGCGGCGCGTATTAAGTCAGAGTTTCTGGCAAACATGTCGCATGAGCTGCGTACACCGTTGAATGGCGTTATTGGTTTTACCCGCCTGACGTTGAAAACAGAATTAACACCAACGCAGCGCGATCACCTCAATACTATTGAACGCTCGGCAAATAATTTGCTGGCAATTATTAATGATGTTCTCGATTTCTCAAAACTGGAAGCAGGCAAGCTGATTCTGGAAAGTATTCCATTCCCACTACGCAGCACGCTGGATGAAGTGGTAACGCTACTGGCGCATTCTTCTCACGATAAAGGACTGGAATTAACGCTCAATATTAAGAGCGACGTGCCCGATAACGTCATTGGCGACCCGCTGCGTTTACAGCAAATAATCACTAACCTGGTGGGGAATGCGATTAAATTCACCGAGAATGGCAACATCGACATTCTGGTAGAAAAACGTGCGCTGAGTAATACCAAAGTACAGATTGAAGTGCAGATCCGTGATACCGGCATTGGTATTCCTGAACGCGATCAATCGCGTTTGTTCCAGGCCTTCAGACAGGCAGATGCCAGTATTTCACGCCGTCATGGCGGCACCGGGCTGGGGCTGGTAATTACGCAAAAACTGGTCAATGAAATGGGCGGCGATATCTCGTTCCATAGCCAGCCGAATCGTGGTTCAACCTTCTGGTTCCATATTAATCTCGATCTGAACCCGAATATTATTATCGAAGGGCCATCCACTCAGTGCCTCGCGGGTAAACGCCTGGCTTATGTCGAACCGAACTCTGCAGCCGCCCAGTGCACGCTGGATATTTTAAGCGAAACACCGCTGGAAGTGGTTTATAGCCCAACGTTCTCCGCGCTGCCTCCTGCACATTACGACATGATTTTGTTAGGGATTGCGGTAACCTTCCGCGAACCGCTGACGATGCAGCATGAGCGGTTGGCGCAAGCGGTGTCAATGACCGATTTTCTGATGCTGGCACTTCCGTGCCATGCACAGGTCAATGCCGAAAAGCTCAAGCAAGATGGTATCGGCGCGTGTCTGCTGAAACCCCTGACGCCTACACGTTTGTTGCCTGTACTGACGGAATTTTGTCATCAAAAGCAAAACACACTTTTGCCTGTTACCGATGAAAGTAAGCTGGCAATGACGGTTATGGCTGTTGATGATAATCCGGCAAACCTGAAACTTATCGGCGCATTGCTGGAAGATATGGTGCAGCATGTTGAGCTGTGCGATAGCGGACATCAGGCGGTTGAACGGGCGAAACAGATGCCGTTCGATTTAATCTTAATGGATATTCAAATGCCGGATATGGACGGCATTCGGGCATGTGAACTCATTCACCAGCTCCCGCATCAGCAGCAAACACCAGTTATCGCGGTAACGGCGCACGCGATGGCCGGGCAAAAAGAGAAACTGCTTGGCGCGGGAATGAGCGATTATCTGGCGAAACCGATTGAAGAAGAGCGGTTGCATAATTTGCTGTTACGTTACAAGCCCGGCAGTGGCATTTCTTCTCGCGTCGTGACGCCAGAAGTGAACGAAATTGTGGTGAATCAGAATGCGACTCTCGACTGGCAACTGGCACTGCGCCAGGCTGCAGGAAAAAACGATCTGGCGCGCGATATGCTGCAAATGTTGCTCGATTTCCTGCCAGAAGTTCGCAACAAAGTTGAAGAACAATTGGTTGGAGAAAACCCGGAAGGCCTGGTTGATTTGATCCATAAACTGCATGGCAGTTGCGGTTATAGCGGCGTACCGCGAATGAAGAATCTCTGCCAACTAATCGAACAACAGCTACGCAACGGTACTAAAGAAGAAGATTTGGAGCCGGAGCTACTGGAACTGTTGGACGAGATGGATAATGTGGCGCGCGAAGCCAGTAAAATTCTCGGTTAATAAACCTCTTGTCGAGTAAAAACCGGCTTCTTTATGAAGCCGGTTTCAGATTGGTGGCAAGTACCTGTGTTTATGCCGAATGCGGCGAGAACGCCTTGTCATGTCTACAACATCATATGAAGTGGTTCACTTGACTCCAAGCAAACGCTAGTAAAAATGCCCCTTAAGAAGGCACATTTACTGGCATTTGCCTGAAAAAATTCGATTCAGCATCGCTGAAACAATATTTTTGCCGACCATTAGGTATATCAGCAAAAATAGCGAGGACTCAGGACAACAGCGTGCCCCAATGTTCAACCCACGGGTTTGATTCCGTTTCTGGTTCCGGGGTCTCGCTGGCATCAATCAGCAGCATTTCCCCTACCCGCTGCGCGCTTTGTTCCTGCAACAAAGCATCGAACTGTTTGCCACCATTGCAGAAATTCACATAACTGCTGTCGCCAAGGGCAATCACGCCATAACGCAGGTTCGGCTGGAAACCGAGGTTATCCTTTATTCCCAGAAAGAGCGGCACAATGCTGTCAGGAAGGTCGCCCTGCCCGGTGGTCGAGGTGACTACCAGTACGTACTTGTCCTGATAGGGTAGCCAGTCACTTAACTCTGGATCTTCAAATACCGTTGCTTTGTGTCCTTGCCCGGACAAAATGGCTTCCGCTTCTTCTGCAACTAACAATGCGTTGCCGTACATGGTGCCAACAAAAATACCAATTTCCGCCATACCGTTTTCTCCCTGGATTAGGAACTCATCTCACCATCCTGACCGGATGCCGCGCTGAACTCAACCCTTTCATTTTCAGGAAGTAGACCGCGCCAACCAAACTGTGATAACGCCTGCATCCAGGTGTCGTCCAGACCCGCGTAAATAGTGAGCGGCTCACCAGTAAAAGGATGCGTCAATGACAACTGGCTGGCATGTAGCATTAACCTCTGCAGGCCGAAATGTTCAGCCCCGCTGCGGTTCTGGCGCAAATCGCCGTGTTTGCTGTCCCCAATGATGGGATGACGCAAATGGGCCAGATGGCGGCGTAGTTGGTGTTTACGTCCAGTTTTCGGCTCCAGTTCCACCAGGCCATAGCGCGTGGTCGGGTAACGTCCAGTCGCCACAGGCATTTCCACCGTCGCCAGACCGCGATAATGCGTTACCGCTGGCTGTGGACCTTTATCTTCGCGGGCATATTTATCAGCGATTTTGTCCAGTTCTTCTACCAGCGGATAATCCAGCTCCGCCTCATCCATCAGCCAGCCACGCACAATCGCATGGTAACGTTTCTGGATTTGGTGCTGTTCAAACTGTTGCGCCAACAGTCGCCCTGCCTCACTGGATAACCCCATCAGCAATACGCCAGAAGTCGGGCGATCCAGACGATGCGCGGTAAAAACATGCTGACCAATCTGGTCACGCACAGTTTGCATCACCACAACTTTCTCGTCGCGATCCAGCCAGCTACGGTGGACCAGCCAGCCGGACGGTTTATTTACCGCCACCAACCATTCATCCTGGTAGAGTATTTCCAACATCAGTTAGCATCATCCGCAAAAAGGGCATCCAGCTTTTCCAGCTCCGCCAGAATAAGCGCTCGTTGCGGGTGATCCGTCGCCAGCGCCATTTCATAGTACGGCGCCACAGCAAATGCCCCTGGTAATGGCTGATTGTTATCTAATAAATCGTGCATCCGCGGGATAAGCACCCACTGCAACCACTCCAACGGTTCCATGGTGTCCATAAAAAACGGTTGGGTACTATTGAATAGATGCGGCTGGGGTTCATCATTGCGCCAGTGCTGATGTTCACGCAGCAGCGCTTCAAGCGCCTGCAACTGGAAACGAACGCGGTCATGAGTAGTCATAAAGCAGCCTCAAGTAAAAAACTGCCGCGAAGAATAGCAGGAATAAAAAAAGGGAGCACTGTATTCACAGTGCTCCCGATTCGTTTCGCAGCATTCCAGCTACTTTTGTTGCTCCCTGCTCATCCTTGACAACTTTTCCTTTAGCCTTACGGCCAATCGTTCATCCTGAACTATTGCTCCCTGCTCACACCACCCCGATGTGATACTTCATCCTGAAGTGTCCCTGGCCTTCCTGACCCACCGAATCATCCTGACCGGTTCTCATTCTCCATCCTGGAGGTGTCCTTTAACGCGTCCTGCGTTATCCTCTTCGCTTCATCCGGAAGCCTTTCCCTGAAACACCATCCTGGCGTGTCCTTCAGAAGTGTCATCATCCTGATGTTCACTTCATTGTCTGACTCCCTGTCGACGAAGATAGAATCGTCTTTTTCACTGCGTCTTACAAGGAGCTTACAGACAATGCCTTAAGGATAATTTCATATGAAAGTCGAAAAAACAACAATAAGCAATTGATTTCAAATCAAAATATCAAATCTCATCTTATTAAGTATTCGCTTATTTCCTGGCGATCTCCTACAGGGTCTGTAAGAGATCTCTCACAACAAGACGGGGTATTTGGATTACAGAAGAGGCTTAAGTTGGTTGAGGAATTCCGCAAGATTTGAGGCTAAATGCGCCCGTTTACGCGTTCCCAGTGTCTCTTTGCATACTTCGCCTGAGAGATTACACACCGAGATTACCTCCAGCTCTTCTTCCAGCGTCGCGATAAATAGCGTAGGCGGCAGTTTTAGACGTTTCTGAGTAACCAAATGGCCAATCAGATTTTCCTGCACTCGACGGAAGTCATCTTCGCTCCAGGTTTGCAGTAATGTCAGTTTGATATCACCAAACTGCGCATGCATATCCCCGGCAAACTGGGTCGTATAGAAGGTATGAATTGTGGGTTGTATCACAATATCAAACGCCCGTTCAACCGCGTTTACATTTTGCTCACCGGTAAACGGTTGAGGTTGCCAGTATACGGCGTCTTCGGTGGTTGAAATAATGCATGGCGAAGGAACGCCATACAGCTCCTCACTTAACGGCCAGCTTTTATACTGTTCATGCCAGGCATCGCAGTAGCGCGCAGTAAAATCCTTCAGGGCTTGTGCGGTCAAATCGTCCACTAATTTCTCTCTTCACTTAAACCAGATACACTTGTTGTTTAGTTTATCTGGTTTATGACGGTGAAACATGTCTTCTTATGCAAACCATCAGGCACTTGCAGGCCTGACTCTCGGAAAATCAACCGATTACAGGGATACCTATGACGCCAGCCTGCTGCAAGGCGTTCCGCGTAGTCTGAATCGCGATCCACTGGGTCTGAAAGCGGATAACCTGCCTTTTCACGGCGCGGATATCTGGACGCTATATGAGCTTTCCTGGCTAAATGCGAAAGGTTTACCGCAGGTCGCTGTGGGTCATGTTGAACTTGATTACACCAGCGTGAATCTCATTGAGTCGAAGAGTTTTAAGCTCTATCTCAATAGCTTTAATCAGACTCGATTTAACAATTGGGAAGAGGTGCGCCAGACGCTGGAGCGCGATTTAAGTACCTGCGCCCAGGGTAAGGTCAGCGTGGCGTTATATCGACTCGATGAACTGGAAGGCCAGCCAATGGGTCATTTCAATGGCACCTGCATTGATGAGCAGGATATCGCTATCGATAACTATGAATTCACCACTGACTACCTTGAGAATGCCGCCAGCGGTGAAAAAGTGGTGGAAGAGACGCTGGTTAGCCATCTGCTGAAATCAAACTGTCTGATCACCCATCAGCCAGACTGGGGTTCCATTCAAATTCAGTACCGTGGACACAAGATTGATCGGGAAAAACTGCTGCGTTATCTGGTTTCTTTCCGTCATCACAACGAGTTCCATGAGCAATGCGTAGAGCGTATTTTTAATGATCTGCTGCGCTTCTGCCAGCCAGAAAAATTAAGCGTTTACGCTCGTTATACCCGTCGTGGCGGTCTGGACATTAACCCCTGGCGTAGCAATAGTGACTTTGTCCCATCGACTACCCGACTGGTACGACAATAAATTTTTTTTCAGTTTTGCGTGCTGGATTCAAGCATAGAGTTGTGAAAGGCCATCAGGCAGGGCTATTGTAATCAAAGGGAATGACAATAATTGTCCCATAAGGAGTTTTTCTTGATTACACATATTAGCCCACTTGGCTCCATGGATATGTTGTCGCAGTTGGAGGTGGACATGCTTAAACGCACCGCCAGCAGCGACCTCTATCAACTGTTTCGCAACTGTTCACTTGCCGTTCTGAACTCCGGTAGCCTCACCGATAACAGCAAAGAATTGCTATCCCGTTTTGAAAATTTCGACATTAACGTGTTGCGCCGTGAACGCGGTGTTAAGCTGGAACTGATCAACCCTCCGGAAGAAGCTTTCGTCGATGGGCGCATTATCCGCGCCTTACAGGCCAACTTGTTTGCGGTTCTGCGCGACATTCTCTTCGTCTACGGGCAAATCCATAACACCGTTCGTTTTCCCAATCTGAATCTCGACAACTCTGTCCACATTACTAATCTGGTCTTTTCTATATTGCGCAACGCGCGCGCGCTGCATGTAGGCGAAGCACCGAATATGGTGGTGTGCTGGGGCGGTCACTCCATCAATGAAAACGAATATCTGTATGCACGGCGCGTTGGTAATCAACTGGGGCTTCGCGAGCTGAATATCTGCACCGGCTGCGGTCCAGGAGCGATGGAAGCGCCGATGAAAGGTGCAGCAGTAGGTCACGCTCAGCAGCGTTACAAAGACAGTCGTTTTATTGGCATGACAGAACCGTCGATTATCGCCGCTGAACCGCCTAACCCACTGGTCAACGAACTGATCATCATGCCGGATATCGAAAAACGTCTTGAAGCGTTTGTGCGTATCGCTCACGGCATCATTATTTTCCCGGGTGGTGTGGGTACGGCAGAAGAGTTGCTGTACTTGCTGGGAATTTTAATGAATCCGGCCAACAAAGATCAGGTTTTACCGTTGATCCTCACCGGGCCGAAAGAAAGCGCCGACTACTTCCGCGTACTGGACGAATTTGTCGTACATACGCTGGGAGAAAACGCGCGCCGCCATTATCGCATCATTATTGATGACGCTGCCGAAGTAGCACGTCAGATGAAAAAAGCGATGCCGCTGGTGAAAGAAAACCGTCGCGATACCGGCGATGCGTACAGCTTTAACTGGTCAATGCGCATTGCGCCAGATCTGCAAATGCCGTTTGAGCCGTCTCACGAGAACATGGCCAATCTGAAGCTTTACCCGGATCAACCCGTTGAAGTGCTGGCCGCCGATCTGCGTCGAGCATTCTCCGGTATTGTTGCGGGTAACGTGAAAGAAGTCGGTATTCGCGCCATTGAAGAGTTTGGCCCTTACAAAATCAACGGCGATAAAGAGATTATGCGTCGTATGGACGACCTGCTTCAGGGGTTTGTCGCCCAGCATCGTATGAAGTTGCCTGGCTCTGCCTATATCCCTTGCTACGAAATCTGCACTTAATCTCCCTTCTCCCGGTAACGATCGTTGCCGGGTTTTGTTCTCCCTGGTCACTCACTAAGCAATCTATTTCATTTTCCATCTGAATATTTCAGCACGTCATCATGCAATTAATATCACCAACATCAATATGTCATACAATTTATATTGTAACGCAAACGTTTACCTGCTTTTATAAACCGCATTTTATCGCTGATAAAAATAAAATCTCATCATGATTAACTAAAAGTATTGATTTTTTCAGTTCAACCTACATATATTGCGCGCCCCGGAAGAAAACAGATGTCGTTTAGTGGGCAAATATCGCCCTTAAATTCTCTTTTACTTTTGATTTACAGAGTAAAGCGTTGGGATTATCTATCTTCCAAGTAGATTATTGTATTTGAGATCAAGATCACTGATAGAGACATAAGTTGTGTGTATCTTTCCGCCCTCAAATTATTACGGCGGAAAATGATTGAGCCATCGCCGATAGACAGATTTCATTTTTACGGCCAGGCACCTTCCCGGGCTGAACTGGCTAAAAGCTGAATTATTTGCATTCCTCCAGGAGAAATAGATGGAAACAACTCAAACCAGCACGATTGCGTCGAAAGACTCTCGCAGTGCCTGGCGCAAGACAGACACCATGTGGATGCTGGGCCTTTATGGTACAGCAATCGGCGCGGGTGTACTGTTCCTGCCAATCAACGCCGGTGTTGGCGGTATGATCCCGCTGATCATCATGGCCATCCTTGCGTTTCCGATGACGTTTTTTGCTCACCGCGGCCTGACTCGCTTCGTACTGTCTGGTAAAAATCCGGGCGAAGACATCACCGAGGTAGTAGAAGAACACTTCGGTGTTGGCGCAGGTAAACTGATTACCCTGCTGTACTTCTTTGCTATTTACCCGATCCTGCTGGTGTACAGCGTGGCAATCACTAACACGGTAGAAAGCTTCATGGCCCACCAACTGGGCATGACACCGCCGCCGCGTGCGATTCTGTCCCTGATCCTGATCGTGGGTATGATGACCATCGTTCGCTTCGGTGAGCAGATGATCGTTAAAGCAATGAGCATCCTGGTATTCCCGTTCGTTGCAGTTCTGATGCTGCTGGCTCTGTACCTGATCCCACAGTGGAACGGCGCGGCGCTGGAAACTCTGTCTCTGGATACTGCAGCTTCTACCGGTAACGGTCTGTGGATGACTCTGTGGCTGGCGATTCCGGTCATGGTGTTCTCGTTCAACCACTCTCCGATCATCTCTTCTTTCGCCGTTGCGAAGCGTGAAGAGTACGGCGATATGGCAGAACAGAAATGCTCTAAGATCCTGGCATTCGCACACATCATGATGGTGCTGACCGTTATGTTCTTCGTCTTTAGCTGCGTACTGAGCCTGTCTCCGGCAGATCTGGCTGCGGCAAAAGAACAGAACATCTCGATTCTGTCTTACCTGGCTAACCACTTTAATGCGCCGATTATCGCGTGGATGGCACCGATTATCGCGATGATTGCCATCACCAAATCCTTCCTCGGCCACTACCTGGGCGCGCGTGAAGGCTTCAACGGTATGGTGATTAAATCACTGCGTGGTAAAGGTAAGTCTATTGAAATCAACAAGCTGAACCGTATCACTGCGCTGTTCATGCTGGTAACAACCTGGATTGTTGCCACCCTGAACCCGAGCATCCTGGGTATGATTGAAACCCTGGGCGGCCCAATCATCGCGATGATCCTGTTCCTGATGCCGATGTACGCAATCCAGAAAGTACCGGCAATGCGTAAGTACAGCGGTCACATCAGCAACGTATTCGTTGTCGTGATGGGTCTGATTGCTATCTCCGCAATCTTCTACTCTCTGTTCAGCTAAGTCCTTTCGCGCCGCTTTCGGGCGGCGCTTCCTCCGTTTTAACGCGATGTATTTCCTATGATTAGCGTATTCGATATTTTCAAAATCGGCATTGGCCCTTCCAGCTCTCATACCGTTGGACCGATGAAAGCGGGTAAACAATTTACCGACGATCTGATTGCCCGTAATCTGCTGAAAGACGTAACCCGCGTGGTGGTTGACGTCTACGGCTCACTCTCTCTGACCGGTAAAGGCCACCACACGGATATCGCCATTATTATGGGTCTGGCGGGTAATCTGCCAGATACCGTGGATATCGACTCTATCCCTGGTTTTATTCAGGATGTGAATACTCACGGTCGTCTGATGCTGGCAAACGGTCAGCACGAAGTGGAGTTCCCGGTTGATCAGTGCATGAACTTCCATGCTGACAACCTTTCTCTGCATGAGAATGGTATGCGCATCACCGCTCTGGCAGGCGACAAAGTTGTTTACAGTCAGACTTACTACTCCATCGGCGGTGGCTTTATCGTTGATGAAGAACATTTTGGTCAGCAGGATAGCGCACCGGTTGAAGTTCCCTATCCTTACAGTTCAGCAGCCGACCTGCAAAAACATTGCCAGGAAACTGGTCTGTCACTCTCTGGCCTGATGATGAAAAACGAGCTGGCGCTGCACAGCAAAGAAGAGCTGGAACAGCATCTGGCGAACGTCTGGGAAGTGATGCGCGGCGGTATTGAGCGCGGTATTTCCACCGAAGGCGTGTTGCCAGGCAAACTGCGCGTTCCACGTCGTGCGGCGGCGCTGCGTCGAATGCTGGTTAGCCAGGATAAGACCACAACTGACCCAATGGCGGTTGTCGACTGGATCAACATGTTCGCACTGGCGGTAAACGAAGAAAACGCAGCAGGTGGTCGAGTGGTTACTGCACCGACTAACGGCGCGTGCGGAATTATCCCGGCGGTGCTGGCATACTACGACAAGTTTATCCGCGAAGTGAACGCTAACTCACTGGCTCGTTATCTGCTGGTTGCCAGCGCGATTGGTTCTCTTTATAAGATGAACGCCTCGATTTCTGGTGCCGAAGTGGGTTGCCAGGGTGAAGTTGGTGTGGCGTGCTCTATGGCTGCGGCTGGCCTGGCTGAACTGTTAGGCGCAAGCCCGGCGCAGGTGTGCATCGCGGCGGAAATCGCTATGGAGCATAACCTCGGCCTGACTTGTGATCCGGTCGCCGGACAGGTACAGGTGCCGTGCATCGAGCGTAATGCTATTGCAGCAGTGAAAGCAGTGAACGCTGCACGTATGGCACTGCGCCGTACCAGCGAGCCACGCGTATGCCTCGATAAAGTTATCGAAACCATGTACGAAACAGGTAAAGACATGAATGCCAAGTACCGCGAAACATCTCGCGGCGGCCTGGCGATGAAAATCGTTGCCTGCGATTAATCTCTCTCCAGAGGCCTCGTTTTGCGAGGCCTCTTCCTGTTTTCTCATCCAGCCGTAGCCTGTTCCGGTATCGAATGTTACCCTTATCGCCTGATCTTTAAGGGGGTTATCGTGGCTGTTCATTTGCTTATCGTCGATGCACTGAATCTTATCCGTCGCATTCATGCCGTTCAGGGTTCGCCCTGCGTGGAGACCTGCCAGCACGCTCTCGATCAACTTATTATGCACAGCCAGCCAACCCACGCGGTCGCCGTTTTTGATGATGAAAACCGCAGTAGCGGCTGGCGTCATCAACGTTTACCGGATTACAAAGCGGGTCGCCCACCAATGCCGGAAGAGTTGCACAACGAAATGCCTGCATTACGCGCCGCCTTTGAGCAACGCGGCGTCCCGTGCTGGTCAGCCAGCGGCAACGAAGCCGATGACTTAGCCGCTACGCTGGCGGTCAAAGTGACGCAGGCCGGGCATCAGGCAACCATTGTTTCGACAGATAAAGGCTACTGCCAGCTACTTTCGCCAACGTTGCGCATTCGCGATTACTTCCAGAAACGCTGGCTGGATGCGCCGTTTATCGATAAAGAATTTGGCGTTCAACCGCAACAGTTGCCCGATTACTGGGGGCTGGCGGGGATCAGCAGTTCAAAGGTGCCGGGTGTTGCAGGGATTGGCCCGAAAAGCGCCACGCAGTTGCTGGTCGAGTTTCAGAGTCTGGAAGGAATTTATGAGAATCTCGACACGGTTGCCGAAAAGTGGCGCAAAAAATTAGAAGTACATAAAGAGATGGCGTTTCTGTGCCGCGATATTGCCCGCTTACAAACTGATTTGCATATCGACGGCAATTTACAGCAATTACGGTTGGTACGGTAAAGAGATACCGGATGCTACCGATTAACACCCCATTGAATTTCATGACCGTGTAGGCCGGATAAGACGCGCCAGCGTCGCATCCGGCATTATCACATCAGCGCAATTACCAGGCGGTATGGTAAAGCTCTACAATATCCTCAAGCGTTGCTTCACGCGGGTTGCCACCGGTACAAACATCGTCCAGAGCCGCCTGCGCCAGAGCCGGAATGTCTTCCTTGCGTACACCAACATCACGCAAATGTGGCGGAATACCTACATCGCGATTGAGAGCAAACACCGCGTCAACAGCAGCATTACGCGCCTCTTCCAGGCTCATGCCTTCCACTTTCACGCCCATTACGCGCGCAATATCGCGGTACTTCTCGCCGGTAAATTCGGCGTTATAGCGCATAACATGCGGTAACAGAATGGCGTTCGCAACACCGTGCGGGGTGTTATAAAACGCGCCCAGCGGGTGCGCCATACCATGCACCAGCCCCAACCCAACGTTCGAGAAGCCCATGCCCGCGACATACTGTCCGAGCGCCATCTGTTCTCCGGCATCCTTATCACCGGCAACCGATCCCCGCAGCGCCCCGGCAATAATTTCAATGGCTTTAATATGCAACGCATCGGTCAGCGCCCACGCACCACGCGTAATATACCCCTCGATGGCATGAGTCAGCGCATCGACACCGGTCGCGGCTTTCAGCGCCGGTGGCATACCATCCATCATGTCAGCATCAATAAACGCCACCTGCGGGATATCATGCGGATCAACGCAAACAAACTTGCGCCGTTTTTCTTCGTCAGTGATGACATAGTTAATGGTCACTTCCGCCGCAGTGCCCGCCGTGGTGGGGATCGCCAGAATCGGTACGCTGGGTTTATTGGTCGGTGAAAGCCCTTCCAGACTACGCACATCGGCAAACTCCGGGTTGTTGCTGATGATGCCAATCGCTTTACAGGTATCCTGCGGAGAACCACCACCAATAGCGATCAGGTAATCCGCACCGCTGTTCTGGAATACACCCAGCCCTTCTTTGACTACGGTGATTGTCGGATTCGGCACTACGCCGTCGTAAATCGCCCATGCCAGCCCGGCGGCATCCATCTTATCGGTCACTTTCGCCACCACGCCGCACTGTACCAGCGTTTTATCAGTCACGATCAGCGCCTTCTGATAACCACGGCGTTTCACCTCATCGGTTAAAGCGCCAATTGCGCCCCGCCCAAACCATGCCGTTTCGTTCAGAATCATTCTGTTAGCCATCATCCTTCTCCTTGTTGCTTTACGAAATTACTCTTCAATCCGTAATCCATAGGTTTTGAATTTCTCCAGCACCACGGCAATCTCTTCATCGCTCAGTACTGGAACCGGGTCAGTAATCGCCAGGGTCGCCAGATAAAGCTGCGCCAGCACTTCAACTTCATGCGCCAGCCATAACGCTTTTTCCAGATTAGCCTCACAAGCGATAAGCCCATGATGTTGTAGCAGAATTGCTTTACGATTTTTGAGAGCCAGCGCAACATGTTCGGAAAGTTCGCGTGTCCCAAAGGTCGCATAAGGTGCGCAAGGAATGGAATTTCCGCCAGCCGCCGCGATCATGTAGTGAATGGCGGGGATCGGCCGGTTAAGAATGGAAACTGCCGTGCAATGAACGGCATGGTTGTGAACAACCGCGTTGGCATCCGGTCTGCTTTGGTAGGCCGCCATATGGAAACGCCATTCGCTGGAAGGGATTTTATCTTCTTCGTATTTTCCGTTGCCATCAACATAGACAATCATATTTTCCGTCATTCTTTCATAAGGAATACCGCTGGGAGTAATCAACATGCCATTTTCAAAACGCGTGCTGACATTCCCCGCTGTCCCCTGATTTAACCCAAGACGCGTCATTTCCAGACAGGTTTCAATTATTTCACGGGATAAACGTGTTCTTTCCATCTCTATTCTCCAGATACAGGTTCAGCTCGCCTTGTTGCGTAAAACAGCACCGCAAATAAAGACGGGGTTATTTTTAGTAAGGAAAGGCTATTGAATATTATTGCCCAATAGCCTGCTTATTTTCTGCGATTATTATTTTTTTCTTATGCGCTTAATTAATTTCATTTCTACTTTGACCGTTTTTTTTACGGGCCTTTCTTCAATAGCGCTTAACATCATTTCAAACGCTTTTTCTGCCCAGGCATTTTCATCCTGCTGCATTGACCAGACGTTATTGGCGAGAAATCCCAGCATGGGATGTTCATCGAAAGTGCCGATATTGATTTCTGGCGGTACAGCGCCAAAACGATCGCGAATCGCGCGAACAGCGCCTTCAAGCACAGGTAAAGACGAGGCGATAAATGCCTGTGGACATCCCTGATCTTCAATGAGTTTGTCCATAATGACATAGCCGCCTTCAGGGGTATTTACCGGGCCTTCCCTCACCCAATTACGATGGGTAATACCCTTTTTCGCCAACGCATTCAAATAGCCAGTCAGACGATCGCTGATACTCGGCAACCCGGCATCTCCCAGCAAAAACCATACTGGTGCCTGCCCTGCCTCGAGAATATTTTGTGTCAGTTTTTCACCGCCAGAAATATTATTACTTTCTACCAATGCGTTATCGGTATATTTAAAATCACGATCGAGTAACACCATTGGTTTACGAATTTTGCGTAAATGATGCTGTTGATTTTCCAGTGTCGAAGGGACAATAAAAAGACCATCTACATTTCGTGCGATAAATGCTTTAGTCAATTTATTTTCATAATCAACATCATCATAAGTACAACTGATTGTAAGTTGATATCCGGAACGTCGACAGCGTTGTTCGAGTTTTTCTGCCAGCGTTGCAAAAAAGACGTTGGATATGTTGGGAACAATCAATCCCAATGTATCTGTTTTGTTAAGTTTAAGACTGCGGGCGGAATGATTAATGATATAACCATAGCGTTCTACATATTCATTGATACGCGTTTGGGTTTTGACGCTGATCCGATATTGTTCCGCTTTTCCATTTAGCACCAGTCGCACGGTCGTAACCGATAAATTCAGGTCGCTGGCTATCTGCTCTACTGTTTTAGCCATAGGTCTTTCCCAGTTAACATCCAGACGTCAAATCACAATCATAAAAGTATTTTTAACTTTTGTCTTATTACATCAGTTGGTTAACTACCTGTTGTTGATCCCAAAGCGTCAGGTAAACCTGGTATTTACGTTCTAAAAATTCACGGCGTTGTGGGTTTGCCCGAATAACCTCGCCGGCCTCAACCATTGCTTTACATGCGGATGAAAAATTACGCCATGCTCCGCTGGCAACAGCACCGCTAATTGCTGCGCCCAACGTAACGGCATCTTCTTCTTGCATCAGGTGGATATCGCAGCTTGTCACGTCTGCATATTCGCGTAGCCACAAGGGGTTGTGCGTTGCACCACCACATAACGTTAATTGGGTAATGGTATGCCCATTTTCCCTTAGAGTTTCAATAATATGTCTGGTGCCAAAGGCTATTGCCTGTAAAGTCGCAAGGTAAAGTCGCGCGAGTTGATTTTCTCCACGCTCCAGCGTTAAACCATAGACACTGCCTCTGGCATCGGGCCGTGCTCGTGGCGAACGGTTGCCGTGATGATCGGCAAGCACATGTAAATTTCGTGTAGGTTCAGACTCGTTATTTTCCAGGGCGGCTACCCATTCATTAATCAGTTGAATCGGATGGCACCCGCGTTGTTGCGCCTTGTTAAAGAGATTTGCGCTTGCCCCGGACTCCTGAAGCGTCCACTCCACCAGCGCCCCTGCGGCGCTTTGCCCACCTTCGGTTAGCCAGTAATTTGGCAGCATGGCCGACCAGTATGGCCCCCAGACGCCAGGGGTAAATATCTCTTTTTCACTGCACAACATATGGCAATTCGACGTTCCGCTTATCACTGCCAGCGTACCTGATGGCTGCGCGCCAACCAGCGCCACACCACCGGCATGAGCATCAATCAAGCCACTGGCCACTATAACATTGGTCGTTAATCCCAATTCTTCAGCAGCAGTGGCAGTTAACGTTCCCACGGCAGCGCCTGGCGGAAGAATTTCGGCGGGAATTCTTTCAAGCATGTCCGTCAGGTCTATCGATTCCAGTAAGTTATGGCTAAAGCGTTGCTCATGAGCCAGATAATTCCATTTACACGTTAGCGTGCACAATCCCGCGACGTCTCGCCCTGTTGCTTTCCAGACCAGAAAATCCGCCAGATCGAAAAAGCGATGAGCGGCCTGCCAGGTTTGTGGTAGATGTGTCTTCAACCAACGTAACTTTGGTAGCTCCATCTCGACACTCACTTCGCCGCCAACGTAGCGCAATGCGGGATCCTTCGTCGCGTTAATCTGCGCCGCCTCGGCTGTTGCGCGATGATCCATCCACATAATGATGTCCTGATTCGCAGGTCCGCTGGGCGAGACCGCTAAACCTTTGCCTTGTCCATCAAGAACAACCAGCGAACAGGTAGCATCAAAACCCAGCGAGCAAATCGCGGAAACGGGGATGCCCGCCAGAGCTGTCGCCTCTTTCACCGTTTTACAGACCTGTTGCCAGATCTCAGCCGAAGACTGTTCGACACGCTCGCCGCCCGGGCGAAACTGGGAGACAGGCGCAGTGGCAAATGCCAACCTGCGGCCATTGGCACAGTAAACTCCCGCTCTGACACTGGCCGATCCGACATCGACACCGAGAAAATAACCGTTGTGCATAAAGCCTCCCTGACGCTGGAGATAACGGGGATGATAGTTCACCCCCAATTTTTTATTTCTTACCAAATGGGTGTAGCAGTTTGTCGATTTCTGGCGTGTTAATGTTCTCGGTATTCACAAATTTCACGGGAATATCGATCTCTTTTTCAACGGGTTGTCCTGAGAGGGCCGCATTCAAGGTTTTGATCCCCTGATAGCCAATCTGGTATGCATCCTGAACAACAAAGCCCTGAATGACGCCGTTCTTCAGGAAGTTAATAATCGCTTCTGTACTATCAAAACCAATGACCTTCACCTTACCTTTCAGATTCTGGCTATCAATGGCATTCGCCACCCCGAGCGTTGAACCTTCATTGGTGCCATAGATCCCCGCAAGATCGGGGTTGGCCTGGATCATGTCGATAGTTTTATCCATCGCTTTTTGGGGATCACCATCGCTGTACTGAACGGGTAATACTTTGATGTCAGGATATTTTTCTTTCATCCGTTCCATGAAGCCTTCCGAGCGTTCAATGGCGGAAGAAGTTCCTGCTACATGCGCGATAATCCCGACTTTTCCTTTATTGTTGACCTGCGCGGCTAACGCATCGGCAGCCTGTGCCCCTGCTTTACGGTTGTTGGTCGCGACAAAACTCACCGGAATGTCCGAGTTGATGCCTGAATCAAAGGTCACCACTTTAATACCGCGTGAATTTGCTGTTTCTACCAGTGGGGCGAGCGCATTCGCGTCGAGGGCAGCCAGGAGCAAGCCATTCGGTTTTTGCGCCATCGCATTTTCGACTAACTGAATCTGCTCGGCTATTTGCGTTTCATCAGCCGGGCCAACATAGCTGGTTTTATCACCCATCTCTTTAGCCGCAGCTTCAGTGCCCATTTTTACGGTTTGCCAGAATTCATGCTGAAAACCTTTACTAACAACCGGAAGATTCAAATCCTTTGCCAGTGCGCTGGAAGTCATACAGGCCAGCAGAGATAACGCATAGACAAAATGCCTGTTTTTCATTGTTTTACTCCGTTTTGAGTGAGTCACCCTTAACGTCAGGGCTGTTATTTCCCGATAAAACAGGGAGCCTAAGTCAACGAATCTTTTTGCGTAATGTATCGAGGTAAACGGCAGCGACTACAACTACACCCATTGCGACCATTTGCCAGAACTGGGAGACGCCCATTAAATTGAGGCCATTTTTCAGTACACTCATAATGAAAGCGCCAATGATTGTGCCGCCAATAGTGCCAATACCACCCATTAAGCTGGTTCCGCCGATCACTACCGCGGCAATAGCCTCCAGCTCATAACCCACTCCTACCGTCGGTTGTCCGGAGTTGAGACGAGATGCCAGAATGACACCCGCTATCCCCGTTAGTAAGCCGCAGAAGGCATAGACGAAAATTTTCACGCGCTGAACTTTAATACCTGAAAGATGAGCAGCAACTTCATTACTGCCTACGGCATAGACATAGCGACCAATAACGGTTTTTTTCAGAATGTAAGCGCCGACAAGTGCCACGATGACAAGGTAGAAAACAGGATAAGGCAGCACATCAAATAAGCGTCCCTGAGCGAGCGTTTTGAACGTTGGGTAATCGGAAAAATAGATTGCACGCCCGTCGGTCATCACCATATTGATCCCCCTGACGGACATCATCAGTCCCAACGTAGCGATAAACGGTGGAATGGTCATTTTAGTAACCAGCAAACCATTCACATAGCCGCACAATCCGCCTGCTAAAACACCAGCAATAATACAAACAGGCAGCGGCAGTCCCAGCGTGGCGCAAATACCCACGGCGACACCAGAAAAAGCCACCACGGAACCCAGTGATAGATCGATGCCTGCGGTAATAATGACAAAAGTGACTCCAATGGCCATGATGCCAATTACCGACGTTTGCAGAGCAATCGTCATGATATTTTCGGTATTAAAGAAAAAGGGCGAACTGAAGCTAAAAAACAGCACTAAAATAATCAGGCTGAATAATGGCGCAAGACGCATCAATAATTCCTTATTGATTTTTATTTTCTTATTATTGCTGTCTGAAGAGGTTACAGAGATAGTCATAATTTAATCCTCTAACGTCGCGTATTGCATAATTTTTTCTTGCGTGGCTTCATTTGCACTAAGCTCGCCGGTAATTCGACCACTACGCATCACTAAAATACGGTCGCACATTCCTAACACTTCCGGCAATTCAGAGGAGATCATGATAATTGATTTCCCTTTAGCCACGAGACGATTCATTAACTCGTAGATTTCCAGTTTGGCACCAACATCAATACCGCGAGTAGGTTCGTCGAAGATTAAAATATCAGTATCTTTACATACCCAGCGCGCAATAATAATTTTTTGCTGGTTTCCTCCACTTAGATTTACTGCAGCCTGTTCAAGATGTGGGGTTTTAATTCTTAAGGCCTTCACTTGTTGTTCACTGGTTTGCTGACAACGATGTGAATCAACATTCCCAAAACGGTCGGAATATTCAGGATAATTTCCTAGCATAATATTTCGCTCGACGGACAAGTTAAGCGCCAGCCCCTCTTTTTTACGGTCTTCCGTCAGATAACTGATCCCTTGCTGAATTGCATCTGAAATATCCTTGATAACGATTTCTTTACCATTCAATATTAGCGTTCCGCTATCAATGGAGTCCGCCCCAAAAATCGCGCGCGCAAGCTCAGTACGACCAGCCCCCATCAGACCGGCAAAGCCGAGGATCTCACCTCGATAGAGCGTGAAATCAATATCGTTCAGCACGCCTTTACGCGTCAGTCCATTCACCTCCAGTACCGGAATCCGCTGCTGTAGCGCTTCGCGACGGGGATAGATATTTCCTAAATCGCGCCCCACCATCATGGCAATCAAGTCACTTATTTTTACGCATTCATAATCCACAGTATTGATATACTGACCATCACGCATTACGGTCGCGCGATCGGCAATGAGCGCCAACTCTTCCAGACGGTGGGAGATATAAACAATCCCAGTGCCCTGTTCTTTCAATAATCGGGTGACACGAAATAAACTTTCAATTTCTGTTTCTGTTAGCGCTGCAGTAGGTTCATCCATAATGAGAATCTTTGCGTTAACTGAAATGGCCTTGGCAATTTCTACCATCTGCTGCTGAGCTACTGTAAGGTCGGCAACCAGAGTATCTGGTGAAATTGCCAAATTTAATTTTTGCAAAATCTCAATCGTCGCCTGACGTTGCTGTTTTTCATCCAGACGCCAGCGATTTTTTTTACAAAACTCCCTACCGATAAAAATATTTTCTTCCACTGTAAGATCAGGAAATAAATTAAATTCCTGATGAATAATAGTAATACCAACACGCTGCGCACTTAACGGCTCAGAAAATGAGACAGATTGATCTTCAAAAACTATTTCACCTTCGTCAGGTTGATAAACACCCGACAAAATTTTCATTAGGGTAGATTTTCCTGCGCCATTTTCACCTAATAGTGCATGAACTTCGCCCCGGCGTAGAGTAAATTGCACATCATTAAGCGCCAACACGCCTGGAAAGCGTTTGGTGATATGCTTCATTTGCAAAAATGTTTCGGACATTGCCGCTTTCCTCAATAATCAGAAACTGAAAATGTGAAGTACGACATAAATGTCGCTACTAAAGCCCTCTTCACTGTGATACGAATAACGTTTGAATGGACATTCATCGCATCAATTTATTTTTCGCATTTTGCTAACTCGAGTTAGCGTTCACCTTTTAAAGGCTATTTTAGGTATACAAATTAGCCAAATAATTTGAGGTAAAACTGTGATGCATAACCACCAAAATCTCATAACTCAATGATTATTAACAATATTAGTTTTTATCTCACCAAATAATAATTTGACAGAGATCGAATTTTAACCACTTCTCGTGAAGCCCCTCACATTTCAACAAGAAAAAAGTTGTACACAAAAAGCCTACATACCTAAGCTAACTCGAGTTAGCAACTAATAATCAATATTACTGCTTCGGTGGTTCCTTTCTCCGCCTTAGCAGAGCGCCAATAAAGCGAGATGAGGAATCCTGATGAAAATTAATACGTTACCGAAAATTGGTATCCGCCCGGTTATTGACGGTCGTCGCATGGGTGTTCGTGAGTCGCTTGAAGAACAAACAATGAATATGGCGAAAGCCACGGCCGCACTGCTAACCGAGAAACTGCGCCATGCCTGCGGTGCTGCCGTCGAGTGTGTCATTTCCGATACCTGTATCGCGGGGATGGCTGAAGCCGCCGCCTGCGAAGAAAAATTCAGCAGCCAGAATGTAGGCCTCACCATTACGGTAACGCCTTGCTGGTGCTATGGCAGTGAAACCATCGACATGGACCCTACCCGTCCGAAAGCCATTTGGGGCTTTAACGGCACTGAACGCCCGGGCGCTGTTTACCTCGCCGCAGCCCTGGCAGCTCACAGTCAGAAAGGTATCCCGGCATTCTCCATTTACGGCCATGACGTTCAGGATGCCGATGACACATCGATTCCTGCCGACGTTGAAGAAAAACTGCTGCGCTTTGCCCGTGCCGGTTTGGCGGTCGCCAGTATGAAAGGTAAAAGCTATCTGTCACTGGGCGGCGTTTCGATGGGGATCGCCGGTTCCATCGTTGACCACAACTTCTTTGAATCCTGGCTGGGAATGAAAGTCCAGGCGGTGGATATGACCGAACTGCGTCGCCGTATTGATCAGAAGATTTACGACGAAGCAGAACTGGAAATGGCGCTGGCCTGGGCTGATAAAAACTTCCGCTATGGCGAAGATGAAAATAACAAACAATATCAACGTAATGCCGAACAAAGCCGCGCAGTTCTGCGCGAAAGTTTGCTGATGGCAATGTGTATCCGCGACATGATGCAAGGCAACAGCAAACTGGCTGATATCGGTCGCGTGGAAGAATCTCTTGGCTACAACGCCATTGCGGCGGGCTTCCAGGGACAACGTCACTGGACCGATCAATATCCAAATGGCGACACCGCCGAAGCGATCCTCAACAGTTCATTTGACTGGAATGGCGTGCGCAACCCCTTTGTCGTGGCTACCGAAAACGACAGTCTTAACGGCGTGGCAATGCTAATGGGTCACCAGCTCACCGGCACCGCTCAGGTATTTGCCGATGTTCGTACCTACTGGTCACCTGAAGCAATTGAGCGCGTAACGGGGCATAAACTGGACGGGCTGGCAGAACACGGCATCATCCATTTGATCAACTCCGGTTCTGCTGCGCTGGACGGTTCCTGTAAACAACGCGACAGCGAAGGAAAACCGACGATGAAGCCGCACTGGGAAATCTCCCAGCAAGAGGCTGACGCTTGCCTCGCCGCTACCGAATGGTGCCCGGCGATCCACGAATATTTCCGTGGCGGCGGTTACTCTTCCCGCTTCCTCACTGAAGGCGGCGTCCCGTTCACCATGACTCGAGTCAACATTATTAAAGGCCTGGGACCGGTACTGCAAATCGCGGAAGGCTGGAGTGTGGAGTTGCCGAAGGATGTGCATGACATCCTCAACAAACGCACCAACTCAACCTGGCCAACCACCTGGTTTGCACCGCGCCTCACCGGCAAAGGGCCGTTTACGGATGTGTACTCGGTAATGGCGAACTGGGGCGCTAACCACGGCGTTCTGACCATCGGCCACGTCGGCGCAGACTTTATCACTCTCGCCTCAATGCTGCGGATCCCGGTATGTATGCACAACGTTGAAGAGACAAAAGTGTATCGTCCTTCTGCCTGGGCCGCGCACGGCATGGATATTGAAGGCCAGGATTACCGCGCTTGCCAGAACTACGGTCCGTTGTACAAGCGTTAATACATTACTCCCTGATGTGATGCCCGGTCGCTCCGGCTACCGGGCCTGAACAAGCAAGAGTGGTTAGCCGGATAAGCAATGTTATCCGGCTATATTGCAGGAGCGATTATGAAACAAGAAGTTATCCTGGTACTCGACTGTGGCGCGACCAATGTCAGGGCCATCGCGGTTAATCGGCAGGGAAAAATTGTTGCCCGCGCCTCAACGCCTAATGCCAGCGATATCGCGATGGAAAACAACACCTGGCACCAGTGGTCTTTAGACGCTATTTTGCAACGCTTCGCTGATTGCTGTCGGCAAATCAACAGTGAACTGGCTGAATACCACATCCGCGGTATCGCCGTAACGACCTTTGGTGTGGACGGCGCTCTGGTTGATAAGCAAGGAAATCTGCTCTATCCGGTCATTAGCTGGAAATGTCCGCGAACGGCGGCGGTAATGGACAATATTGAACGGTTGATCTCCGCACAACAGTTGCAGGCCATTTCTGGTGTCGGAGCCTTTAGTTTCAACACGTTATATAAGCTGGTATGGTTGAAAGAAAACCATCCACAACTGCTGGAACGCGCGCACGCCTGGCTCTTTATTTCGTCGCTGATTAACCACCGTTTAACCGGCGAATTCACTACTGATATCACCATGGCCGGAACCAGCCAGATGCTGGATATCCAGCAACGCGATTTCAGTCCGCAAATTTTACAAGCCACCGGTATTCCACGCCGACTCTTCCCTCGTCTGGTGGAAGCGGGTGAACAGATTGGCACACTACAGAACAGCGCCGCAGCAATGCTCGGCTTATCCGTTGGCATACCGGTGATCTCCGCGGGTCACGATACTCAGTTCGCCCTTTTTGGCGCGGGTGCCGAACAAAATGAACCCGTGCTCTCTTCCGGTACATGGGAAATTTTAATGGTTCGCAGCGCGCAGGTTGATACTTCACTGCTTAGTCAGTACGCCGGTTCTACCTGTGAACTGGACAGCCAGGCAGGTTTGTATAACCCGGGTATGCAATGGCTGGCATCCGGTGTGCTGGAATGGGTGAGAAAACTGTTATGGACTACTGAAACTCCGTGGCAAATGCTGATTGAAGAAGCTCGTCTGATCCCACCGGGCGCGGACGGCGTGAAAATGCAGTGTGATTTATTGTCATGTCAGGACGCAGGCTGGCAAGGAGTGACGCTCAATACCACGCGGGGGCATTTCTATCGCGCGGCGCTGGAAGGGTTAACCGCGCAGTTACAGCGCAATCTACAGATGCTGGAAAAAATCGGCCACTTTAAAGCCTCTGAATTGTTGTTAGTCGGTGGCGGAAGTCGCAACACATTGTGGAATCAGATTAAAGCCAATGTGCTTGATATTCCGGTAAAAGTTCTCGACGATGCCGAAACGACCGTCGCAGGAGCTGCGCTGTTTGGCTGGTATGGCGTAGGGGAATTTAACAGCCCGGAAGAAGCCCGCGCGCAAATCCATTATCAGTACCGTTATTTCTACCCACAAACTGAACCCGAATTTACAGAGGAAGTGTGAAATGCTGAAAACAATTTCGCCGTTAATTTCTCCCGAACTATTGAAAGTGCTGGCAGAGATGGGGCATGGAGATGAAATTATTTTTTCCGATGCCCACTTTCCCGCCCATGCGATGGGACCACAGGTGATCCGCGCTGATGGCCTGTTAGTGAGCGACTTGCTCCAGGCAATTATCCCGTTATTTGAACTGGACAGCTATGCGCCGCCGCTGGTGATGATGGCGGCAGTAGAAGGTGACACCCTCGATCCTGAAGTGGAACAACGCTATCGTGATGCGCTTTCACTACAGACCCCGTGCCCTGAAATCACCCGCATCGACCGTTTTGCGTTTTATGAACGGGCACAAAAAGCCTTTGCGATCGTTATCACAGGCGAACGAGCGAAGTACGGGAATATTCTTTTAAAAAAAGGGGTAACACCGTAATCTCATACCGGTACGCCCGCATGACGCGGGCGGTTATCGAATGATGGGGTGAAAAATATGAAAGCGGCACGCCAGCAAGCGATAGTCGACCTGCTGCTGAACCATACCAGCCTGACCACGGAAGCTCTCTCTGAACAGCTAAAGGTCAGTAAAGAAACCATTCGTCGCGATCTCAATGAATTACAGACGCAGGGTAAAATTCTGCGCAATCATGGGCGCGCTAAATATATCCACCGTCAAAATCAAGACAGCGGCGATCCCTTTCATATCCGGCTGAAAAGCCATTATGCGCATAAAGCAGATATTGCCCGCGAAGCGCTCGCGTGGATTGAAGAAGGGATGGTGATAGCCTTAGACGCCAGTTCAACTTGCTGGTATCTGGCACGCCAGTTGCCTGACATCGACATTCAGGTCTTCACCAATAGCCATCCAATTTGTCATGAACTCGGTAAGCGCGAACGCATTCAACTGATCAGTTCCGGCGGCACACTTGAGCGCAAATATGGTTGTTACGTCAATCCCGCGCTGATTTCCCAGCTTAAATCGCTGGAAATCGATCTGTTTATTTTTTCTTGCGAAGGGATCGACAGCAGCGGCGCACTGTGGGACTCCAATGCGATCAACGCTGACTACAAATCGATGCTATTAAAACGTGCCGCGCAATCGTTGTTATTGATTGATAAAAGTAAATTTAATCGTTCTGGAGAAGCCCGCATCGGGCATCTGGATGAGGTCACGCACATTATTTCTGATGAGCGCCAGGTTGCGGCTTCTTTGGTGACAGCCTGATGGCAATGGTAGCAGGCCGGAGACGGCGCCCCGGCCTTGCCCGTTATCGCTCGTCGCGACGACCACCCACCGCAGCCCAGATACGACGGACATGCACCGTCACTTCTTCGCGATCGTGATATAACTGCCGCGCCTGAATCTGAGCATTTATGCCATGTTCATCAAGCTGTGCCTGAATATACGCCAGATTGTGTGACACTTCTTCGTAGCGTTTTTTCATCGGCAGTTTGAGGTTGAAGATTGTTTCACGGCACCAGCCATTAACCAGCCACTGCGCCATCAATGCCGCAACTTTCGCTGGTTTTTCAACCATATCGCATACCATCCATGAGATATTGCTGCGTGTCGGACGGAATTTGAAACCGTCTTCCCGCAGCCATGTCACCTGTCCGGTATCCATCAGACTTTGCGCCATCGGGCCGTTGTCGACGGAATAAACCCACATGTTGCGCTTCACCAGTTGGTAGGTCCAGCCACCCGGGCAAGCACCTAAATCCACCGCCCACATCCCGTTCGCCAGGCGTTCATCCCACTCATCTGCCGGAATAAACACATGAAATGCCTCTTCCAGTTTGAGCGTGGAACGACTCGGCGCATCTGCCGGAAACTTCAGACGCGGAATGCCCATATAGAACGGCGAATTATTGTGGCTGTAAGAGTAACCGGTATAGCAGCAACCTGGGGCAATGAAGAATACATGCACCACCGGACGCTTCGGTGTTTCATAGTTCACCAGCACGCCCGCATCGCGCAAGGCAGCCCGTAGCGGAACCGTGAATTTACGGCAGAATTTCAGTAACTCTTTGCTTTCGTTGGTGTCCGCGACTTCAACACGCAGTTCACCGCCCTTCTCCACCACGCCCTGCAACATGCCAACAATAGGCGTAATGCGGTCTTCTGGCGGCAAATGTTGGAGGAGTTCTCCTACCAAAAACCACTGGCGGGCAAAAATTAATGAACTGAACGGCAGCTCACGAATTAGCTTATCGCCATCATCCGGTTGATAACATTCATAAATGACATAACCCGCATTCTCTTTCACGCGGGCAAAACCGAAGATTTCCCGCTGACCGGCTTTATCGGTAATTTCTGCGGCGCACTCTTTTTCAAAGCCCGGACGACACAACAATACAACCTTATTCATGACTTACGCCCTTGCGCTTTAAACGGATAGCACCGACTAACATTAACGCCCAACCCGCGAGGAAGCTCACACCACCGACCGGAGTGACAAACGCCCACAAACGCAGATGAGACAGCGCCAGGCAATAAAGGCTGCCGCTGAACAGCACCGTGCCTAACGCGAGGAAAACACTACTCCAGTAAAACCAGATACTGATGCGACGCTGCATCGCCACTGCCAGCCCCAAAATCGCCAGTGTATGGAACGCCTGGTATTCAAGGCCGGTCTGGATCCAGCCCATCTCAACGGCTCCCATTGTTTTACTTAAAACATGTGCACCAAAAGCGCCCAGAGCCACAAAAATGAAACCGCTAATGGCGGCAAAAATCAGCATAAAACGGCTGGTCATGGTCGTACCCTACGTAAATTATTGTTCATAACGAAAGCGGAATTTTTCTTGTTCAGCAGCGGCTTTCGCCAGGATCCATTGGCGAAAGGCGGCTATTTTACCCAGTTCTGCCTGACTGTCATGACATACCAGATAAAAAGCATTTTTACTGACCAGAACATCATTAAACGGGCAGACAAGACGTCCAGCCTCGATTTCAGATTGCGCCATCACGTTATTTGCCAGCGCCACACCCTGCCCATGAATGGCAGCTTGTAGCACCATGGCGCTATGGCTGAATATCGGTCCTTGCTGAACGTTAATATGATTTAACCCCAACTGGCGGGTATATGTCTGCCAGTCACGACGGGACGCATCGTGTAATAACGTATGTTTAGCCAGATCTTCCGGGGTCTTCAAGGGTTTTTCACCGGTTAATAGCAAAGGCGAACATACTGGCAACAGGTATTCGGCGTAAAGCTTTTCCACCCGCAGCCCTGGCCAGTTGCCACGGCCATAAAATATAGCGACATCAACGTCGTCCGCCAGTTTATCTTCCTGACGATCGACCGCCTGGATTCGAACATCGATTCCCGGATAAGCTGAATTAAAGCTGGAAAGTCGCGGCACCAGCCAGTGGATGGCAAAACTGGGGAGTAAGCTGACCGTCAACGCACCCTTGGCGCTACGGGCCTGGAGTTTACGCGTTGCTTCAGTTAATTGCGAAAATATCTCTTTGATATCGAGGAAATAGCTTTGCCCTTCCTCGGTCAACAGAAGTGAACGATTACGACGACGGAACAGTTTTAGTCCCAAAAAGTCCTCAAGTGACTTGATTTGATGACTTACTGCGGCCTGGGTCACAAAAAGCTCTTCTGCTGCACGTGTGAAGCTTAAATGGCGTGCGGCGGCATCAAAAACTCGTAAGGCATTTAGCGGTGGTAATCGTTTTGACATGGCTTTTAAACTTTGATGTTAAATGAATTTAACAATTAGATCACGGTATGTAACCTATTAGTTTTTTTTATCTGAGCCATTATAATTTGTCCGTTGAGCTTCTACCAGCAAATACCTATAGTGGCGGCACTTCCTGAGCCGGAACGAAAAGTTTTATCGGAATGCGTGTTCTGGTGAACTTTTGGCTTACGGTTGTGATGTTGTGTTGTTGTGTTTGCAATTGGTCTGCGATTCAGACCATGGTAGCAAAGCTACCTTTTTTCACTTCCTGTACATTTACCCTGTCTGTCCATAGTGATTAATGTAGCACCGCCTAATTGCGGTGCTTTTTTTTACCTTGCGATCGTGAATTACTGATCCAGCTCGACCATCTCTTTCACGTCAGTGCGGTTGATCTGCTGTTTGTTGCCATTAGCGTCTTTATAAGAAATCATACCGGTTTCATCATCCGTCATCGGTTTGCCATCGGCAACAATGGTTCGTCCATCGTTGGTGTGCATGACATAGTTTGAACCGGAACAGGCACTAAGGGCAAAAGTCAGCATACAGGCAGAGATAATTGCGGCAGTCTTTTTCATCTTCTTCTCCTTAAAGCGATTATTCACTCGCAATAAAAATTCATTAACAGGCTAAAATTAACGCCTAACACTATTAAGCATAAGCGACCGAGTCGCTTTCGCCTGGATATCCAGATGAATCCGAAGGTTAGGGCTATCCTTGTGTCGAAGTGAATTTTGCGCCACGATCGGTTTATCAAGCCGAGGAGTACCATGAACGTTTTTAATCCCGCGCCGTTTCGCGCGCACTTTCCCGCATTACAGGATGCGGGCGTCTATCTCGACAGCGCCGCTACTGCGCTCAAACCCGAAGCCGTTATTGAGGCAACCCGGCAGTTCTATAGCCTGAGTGCTGGAAACGTGCATCGCAGCCAGTACGCCGAAGCCCAACGGTTAACCGCACGTTATGAGGCCGCTCGGGAGAAAGTCGCCCAACTGCTGAATGCACCGGATGACAAAACTATTGTCTGGACACGTGGCACCACCGAATCTATTAACATGGTGGCGCAATGTTATGCCCGTCCACGCCTGCAACCAGGCGATGAAATTATTGTCAGTGTGGCAGAACATCACGCCAATCTTGTTCCCTGGCTGATGGTCGCCCAACAAACTGGAGCCAAAGTGGTGAAACTGCCGCTTAATGCGCAGCGGTTGCCGGATGTCGATTTATTGCCAGCGCTAATGACTCCTCGTAGCCGGATTCTGGCGCTGGGCCAGATGTCGAACGTCACCGGTGGTTGCCCGGATTTGGCGAGAGCGATTACGTTTGCCCACGCCGCCGGAATGGTGGTGATGGTTGATGGAGCTCAGGGGGCGGTGCATTTCCCTGCCGATGTTCAGCAACTGGATATCGATTTCTACGCTTTTTCAGGTCACAAACTTTATGGCCCGACAGGTATCGGCGTGCTGTATGGCAAAACAGAACTGCTGGAAGCAATGTCGCCCTGGCTGGGCGGCGGCAAAATGATCCACGAAGTCAGTTTTGACGGCTTCACCACTCAATCTGCGCCGTGGAAACTGGAAGCCGGAACGCCCAACGTCGCAGGCGTCATTGGGTTAAGCGCGGCGCTGGAATGGCTGGCAGATTATGATATCAACCAGGCAGAAAGCTGGAGTCGCAGTCTGGCGACGCTCGCAGAAGAGGCGCTGGCAAAACGTCCTGGCTTTCGTTCATTCCGCTGTCAGGACTCCAGCCTGCTGGCCTTTGATTTCGCCGGTGTTCATCATAGCGATATGGTAACGCTGCTGGCGGAGTATGGCATTGCCCTACGCGCCGGGCAGCATTGCGCTCAGCCACTGTTGGCAGAATTAGGCGTAACCGGCACTCTGCGCGCCTCTTTTGCGCCATATAATACAAAGAGTGATGTGGATGCGCTGGTGAACGCCGTTGACCGCGCACTGGAATTATTGGTGGATTAATGACGAACCCGCAATTCGCCGGACATCCGTTCGGCACAACCGTAACGGCAGAGTCGTTACACAACACTTTCGCGCCGCTGACGCAATGGGAAGATAAATATCGCCAGTTGATTATGCTGGGGAAACAGCTTCCTGCTTTGCCAGACGAGTTAAAAGCGCAGGCCAAAGAGATTGCCGGATGCGAAAACCGCGTCTGGTTGGGGTATAGCGTCGCTGAAAACGGCAAGATGCATTTCTTTGGTGATAGCGAAGGACGCATTGTGCGCGGTCTGCTGGCCGTGTTGTTGACCGCAGTGGAGGGGAAAACCGCTGCCGAGTTACAGGCACAGTCGCCGCTGGCATTGTTTGATGAGCTGGGATTGCGTGCGCAACTTAGCGCCTCACGCAGTCAAGGGCTGAATGCGTTAAGCGAGGCGATTATCGCGGCGGCGAAGCAAGCTTGATGTTGCACGTTCAAGGTCGGATAAGACGCACCAGACGTCGCCTCCGACCTAATGTTTACCCCTGACGCGCCGCTTTCGCCATCATCTTCTTCAGCGCATGAGAAACCGCAACAAAACCAAAGGTGGCGGTTACCATCGTTGCCGCGCCAAATCCTGACGCGCAATCCATCCGCTTCGGCCCTTCTGCCGTGGCTTTCATCGCACACACCGTACCGTCTGACTGCGGGTACACCAGTGCTTCGGTAGAGAAAACGCAGTCCACGCCGAGCTTACCTTTACTGTTTTTCACCACGCCAAAATCACTTTTCAGGCGCTCGCGCAGTTTCGCCGCCAGCGGATCCTGAATTGTCTTTGCCAGATCAGTAACCTGAATCTGCGTCGGATCAATCTGCCCGCCTGCGCCACCGGTCGTGACCAATGGGATTTTATTGCGACGGCAATAAGCGATCAGCGCCGCTTTAGGTCGCACGCTATCAATGGCATCAATCACATACGAATAACCGGCACTCATATATTGCGCTACGTTATCCGGCGTCACAAAATCATCCACCACCGTTACCCGGCACTCCGGGTTAATCTGGCGAATACGTTCCGCCATCACTTCAGCTTTTGCCAGCCCGACGTTATCGCGCAGCGCGTGAATTTGCCGATTAGTATTGGTGACGCACACATCATCCATATCAATAAGTGTGATTGCGCCAATCCCCGTTCGCGCCAGAGCTTCCGCCGCCCAGGAACCGACACCACCGATACCGACGACACAAATATGCGCATCAGCAAACAGTTGCAACGCTTTTTCACCATACAGACGCGCTGTGCCGCCAAAACGCTGACGCCAGGCATCACTTATTACAACAGACATAGCACCTCAGAATTAAAAAGGGTGAGGTTATCCCTCACCCTAAACGCATAAATGCCTGATGCGCTACGCTTATCAGACCTACATAACTCCTGCAAAATATTGAATTTGCATAATTTGTAGGCCAGATAAGGCGTTCACGCCGCATCTGGCATGAACAACGCGCAGTTAGTCAACAATCAAAAGGTGAGGTTATCCCTCACCCTGGCTTATCCGTAAAAACGGCGTACAGAATATCACATCAGCCGCTAAAAACGTTACCTGCGCCCGGGGCCGTTTTCAGCACCCAGACACGACCATAGTGATTGTACCAACCGGCGCGGTGGCCAGCTTCAGGGCCAATCCCCTGATAGATATCGAAGTGTTGGCCTTTGATTGCGCCACCGACATCCAGAGCCACCATTAGACGCAGTTCGTACTGACCATTGAATTTGCCGTTATTATCCAGCAGCGGCACTTCTGCCAGCAAGGTAGTACCTGGTGGGATAAGCGAACGATCAGAGGCAACCGACGCACGGCCAACCAGCGGCACTGCACTTGCCCCTTTCACCGGCGCGAAAGATTGCGGTTTAAAGAAGACGAAAGATGGATTCTGTTCCAGCAGTTCGCGAACTTCGGCTTCACTGTGCGTTTCACCCCAGTGACGAATCGCCTGCATCGACATATCTTCTTTTTTCACTTCGCCACGATCGATCAAAACCTTACCAATACTGCGATAGGCATGACCGTTCTTTCCGGCATAGCTGAAGAAGTTAAGCGGGCTGCCATCGCCAAAATCGATATATCCACTCCCCTGCACATCCATAATGAAGTTATCCATCAGAGAATTGCTGTAAGCAAGGATATATTTATCGCTCAGTGCCCCCGCGTAGATCTCCGCACGAGACGGCAGACGACCGCGTTTTGGCGGCATACGGTAAATAGGGTACTGAAACTCGCCCTGGCGAGTATGGCGCGCCTGAATTACCGGTGTGTAGTAACCCGTAAACTGCACGTTGCCGTAGTTATCCGCCCCTTCCATCTGCCAGGCGTCAATGCCAAACTGACGCATATTGCGGGTATCACCACCTGCGCGCAGCCACTCCTGCACCGCGTTATAAACATTACTCTGGTTGCCATACAGACGCGGCGACGCGTTACGGATATGGTTAATTTGCTCGGCAAAATCACCGGCGTTAATTGGCGCGCCAACGGCATCTGGCTGGTTCACCAGAGAGAAAGGCTGGGTAAATTTCCCGTCTTTATATTGCTGTCCGCGATCGGTTGGTTTGGAGGAGCAGGCGGCAAGTATCGTTACGACTGCGCCCATAAGAAGGTACTTTACCCAACGTCCTTTCATTGTTCTCTTCTTCAGGTTAAAAAATAAGGCGCAACGAAGATAACAAACCGTTGGGTTTAATGAAATGCGTAGCCGCTCCCTGACGCAAATTTTGCACAAAAAATAGGCTTTAGTGGTTTGTTTTTGTTCAAAAACATCTCAATTCCGTGATCCGGGTAAAAAAAAGGTTGCATGAAAACGCGAGCGGAGTATAGTGCGCATCCACGGACGCGGGGTGGAGCAGCCTGGTAGCTCGTCGGGCTCATAACCCGAAGGTCGTCGGTTCAAATCCGGCCCCCGCAACCAAT
>NZ_KE137147.1:184731-187757 GCF_000408525.1 Escherichia sp. KTE96
AAGCAGTACGGTGACGCGGGGTGGAGCAGCCTGGTAGCTCGTCGGGCTCATAACCCGAAGGTCGTCGGTTCAAATCCGGCCCCCGCAACCAATTATTAAGCACCCTTATGGGTGTTTTTTTATTTCTGCTCTTCCATAAAAAAAGCGCTATTCAGCGCTTTTTTACTATCCCCTTCTCGCCAGCGTCGCCCCATCAGAAAAATACGCTTTAATCCCCGCGAGGATAGACTCTGCAACTTCCTGCTGGAAAGTCGCCGTTTTCAGTTTGCGCTCTTCCTCAACGTTACTGATAAACGCCGTTTCGACGAGAATAGATGGAATATCTGGCGCTTTCAGTACAGCAAACCCGGCCTGCTCGACCTGATTTTTATGCAGCTTGTTGATTTTGCCAAGTTTATTCAGGACTGCCCTACCAAACTTCAGGCTGTCGGCAATGGTCAGCGACTGCACCATATCGAACATGGTGTGGTCGACATAGCGGTCACCGCTTTTGCTCACGCCACCAATCAAATCCGAGGCGTTCTGAGTTTGTGCCAGATATTTTGCCGCAGTACTGGTCGCGCCTTTGGTCGAAAGCGCAAACACGGAAGAACCGCTTGGCTGGCGGCTGGTAAAGGCATCTGCATGGATAGAAACAAAAAGGTCAGCACGTTGTTTCTGTGCTTTTGCTACACGCACTTGCAACGGAATGAAGATGTCTTCATTACGCGTCATGTACACCTTCATATTGCCCTCTTTCTCGATCAGAGAGCGCAGACGGCGGGCAATTTGCAATACCACGTCTTTTTCACGCGTTTTGTATTTCCCCACCGCGCCGGAGTCTTCACCGCCATGGCCCGGATCAAGCATGATGACAATAGGACGATCGCGCCCAGCCTTGCCAGGCTGTGGGCCACTCTGCGCAGGCGGCACCTGCTTTTCGAGATCGCCTTTGTTGTAATCCTCCAGCAGTGCCAACAGTGGATCCTGCATATCCTGGGCATTGACCGGGTAGAGATCCATCACCAGACGCTCTTTAAACCCGGCAACTGGCGCGAGGGCAAACATCTGCGGTTTTACGTTTTGCTTTAACTCAAAAACCATCCGCACGGTTTGCGGATCAAATTGCCCGACGCGTGCAGACTTGATGAACGGGTCGTCAGCACGAATTTGCGCAGCCATCCCCTTAAGCACCGAGTTCAGGTTTACATCTTCGATATCCACTACCACGCGTTCAGGGTTACTCAACGCAAACTGCTTATATTTCAGTTGACGATTTGATTCTACCGTTACACGGGTATAGCTGGACGCAGGCCAGACGCGCACCGCCACGACCTGACTGAACGCAGCCAGACTCACCTGACTTACGCTCAATAGCCACATGGCACCCGCGCCTTGCAGTAAACGACGACGGCTGATTGCAGTGTTGGATCCCGACATGCCTCTCCCGAGCAAATAAATCTAAGCTGTGTAACAAGTAAACGACCAATTTGACCGGAAACTTTAGCGAAAGACGCATATTCTGTCATCTATAAAACGGTAAACATTCTTTTTATATTCACGGCATTACTGATAAAAAAAATGTTCACGCATAAAATTTGCACTTGCACACGGCAAAAAAACAGAATAAAAATACATTAATTTCGAATAATCATGCAAAGAGGTGTGCCGTGGTGAAGGAACGTAAAACCGAGCTGGTCGAGGGATTCCGCCATTCGGTTCCCTATATCAACACCCACCGGGGGAAAACGTTTGTCATCATGCTCGGCGGTGAAGCCATTGAGCATGAAAATTTCTCCAGTATCGTTAATGATATCGGGTTGCTGCACAGCCTCGGCATCCGTCTGGTCGTGGTCTATGGCGCGCGTCCACAAATAGATGCGAATCTGGCAGCGCATCGCCACGAACCGCTGTATCACAAAAATATACGTGTGACCGACGCCAAAACACTGGAACTGGTGAAGCAGGCTGCGGGGACATTACAACTGGACATCACTGCACGCCTGTCGATGAGCCTTAATAACACGCCATTGCAGGGAGCGCATATCAACGTCGTCAGTGGCAATTTTATTATTGCCCAGCCGCTGGGCGTCGATGACGGCGTGGATTACTGTCATAGTGGGCGCATCCGGCGGATTGACGAAGAAGCGATTCATCGCCAACTGGACAGCGGTGCAATTGTGCTGATGGGGCCGGTGGCGGTTTCGGTCACTGGCGAGAGTTTTAACCTGACCTCGGAAGAGATTGCCACTCAACTCGCCATCAAGCTGAAAGCCGAGAAGATGATTGGTTTTTGCTCTTCACAGGGGGTCACCAATGACGACGGTGACATCGTCTCCGAGCTTTTCCCCAACGAGGCGCAATCGCGGGTAGAAGCTCAGGAAGAGAAAGGCGATTACAACTCCGGTACGGTGCGCTTTTTACGTGGTGCAGTGAAGGCTTGCCGCAGCGGTGTTCGTCGCTGTCATTTAATCAGTTATCAGGAAGATGGCGCGCTGCTACAAGAGCTGTTCTCACGTGACGGTATCGGTACGCAAATTGTGATGGAAAGCGCCGAGCAGATTCGTCGCGCAACAATCAATGATATCGGCGGTATTCTGGAGTTGATCCGCCCGCTGGAGCAGCAAGGTATTCTGGTGCGTCGTTCTCGGGAACAACTGGAGATGGAAATCGACAAATTCACCATTATTCAGCGCGATAACACAACTATTGCCTGCGCTGCGCTCTATCCGTTCCCGGAAGAGAAAATTGGCGAAATGGCCTGCGTGGCGGTACACCCGGATTACCGCAGTTCTTCCCGTGGTGAAGTCCTGCTGGAGCGTATCGCAGCCCAGGCCAGGCAAAGCGGCTTAAGCAAATTATTTGTGCTGACCACGCGCAGTATTCACTGGTTCCAGGAGCGTGGTTTTACCCCGGTGGATATTGATTCACTGCCAGAGAGCAAAAAGCAGATGTACAACTATCAGCGTAAATCCAAAGTGCTGATGGCGGATTTAGGGTAAGCGATGAAAATCGCCAGATGCGATATGCGCAATGCCCGGGGGCAT
>NZ_KE137147.1:188561-387384 GCF_000408525.1 Escherichia sp. KTE96
TCGAAGACGTTGATGGCGGATTTAGGGTAAGTGGTTGAAATCGCCAGATGCGATATGCGCAATGCCCGGGGGCATAATAAGACGCGCATGCGTCGCATCAGGCATTCGCGTTTATCCCCGCGAACTAAATAACGCTGCCAGTCCGCTACGCCGCTCGGTACGTGTGGCGATTGCCGCACTTAATATGCGCTCATCGGCATACAACGATAAACGGCGACGCGCACGGGTCACTGCGGTGTAAACCAGCTCTCGCGTCACGACCGGCGTGCGCTGGCTCGGCAAAATCAACGCCGCATGGTCGAACTCAGACCCCTGCGATTTATGTACCGTCATCGCCCACGTGGTTTCGTGTTCCGGTAAACGACTTGGTTGCACTGACTTGATATTACCGTCCGGCATTGCAAACCAGACGCGCGTTCCTTGCCCGCGATCCAGTGCAATACCAATATCACCATTAAACAACCCAAGGGCGCTGTCATTGCGGGCAATCATCACCGGCCTGCCTTCGTACCAACGCGAGTGCGGATGGCGATGGATTTTGCGCTTCTGTTGCATAAACTGCTCAATTCGCTCATTCAACCCGGCTACGCCAAACGGCCCTTCCCGCAAGGCGCACAAAAGCTGGTATTCATTGAATGCCTGAATAATTAAATCCGGCTCGGCACGCGCTTGCAGCAGATCCAGATAGCGTCCGTAACCCGCAAGAGCTTCCTCAAGCATCGCAATATAATCTTCGCCACTCTGTAAAATCCGTTTTTCGATATCAGTAAAATCCTGCTGAAAAACGGTTTTTACTGCCGTTTTATCGCCGCGATTGATAGCCGCCGCGAGCTGACCAATGCCAGAATCGCTGCCGAAACGGTAACTTTTTTGCAAAAGGCAGAGACTATCGCGCAAAGATGCCGCCTCTGTGCCACTGCCCGCAGGAACGTAGCTCCCCGTCAGGCGACTTAGCTGCTCCGCTCGTTCTGCGGTAAAGCCCGCATTGGCATAAGCGCAAATATCGCCAAGAACAGCCCCAGCCTCAACAGAGGCCAGTTGATCACGGTCGCCAAGAAAGATCACTCTGGCATGATCGGGCAATGCGTCGATCAATCGTGACATCATGGGCAGATCGATCATTGACGCTTCATCGACCACCAACACATCAAGATGCAATGGGTTACCCGCATGATGGCGTAAACGCTGACTGCCCGGCTGCGCGCCCAGCAAGCGGTGCATAGTGCTGGCATCTTCCGGAATACGTTTCTTTTGTTCATCCGTCAGCGGTAACTGGCGCAAAGCTTTGCCAAGTGATTCGGTTAAGCGCGCGGCGGCTTTCCCCGTCGGCGCAGCCAAACGGATGCGACAACGTTCACCGTCGGCCATCTGAATTAACGCTGCCAGCAACTTCGCCACGGTGGTCGTTTTACCGGTGCCGGGGCCACCGGAAATCACCGAGATCCGCCTCGTCAGCGCCACCGCTGCCGCCACTTTTTGCCAGTTAATGTCATCGCTTACTGGAAAAAGTTGGTCCAGGGTTTGCGCCAGTAGAGCTTCATCAACCTCAATGGCATGATTCACTTCATTGAAAAAGCGCGCCACCGTGCGCTCGTTACACCACATGCGGTTGAGATAGAGACGATCGCCACAAAGGATCATTGGTGTAGGTTCATCTCCCCGGCTGACCGCATGTGAAGCCAGCAGACACTCTTCCCAGTTTTGTAGCTCACCGATTTCACTGACGCAGGTCGCCAGGAGCGGGTGCGAGGCTTCGTTGTTCTCCAGCCGTGAAAGCGGCAAACAGACATGTCCTTCCCCGGCATCATAACTTAACAGTGCCGCCGCAAGGGTGACGGCGGGATGTTCATCACCCGCCACGGTCAGGGCAAACTGCACGTCCAGCGGGCGTAGCTGTTTGTGCTCCACAGCTTCCAGTAATTGCTTTTGCAATTTCATTACGCCTCCTCCAGGGTCATACCAGCAAACATCTCATCCATCAGGGCAATCAACCCGGCATCGGGGCGGGTCGCGTAAATCCCTTGTTGCGGATGCTCTTTATCAACGCCGCGCAGGAACAGATAGATAACGCCGCCAAAGTGGCGCTCATAGTCGTAATCAGCAATGCGATGGCGCAGATAACGATGCAATGCCAGGGTATAAAGCTGATATTGCAGATCATAGCGGTGTGCTTGCATCGCCGCTGCCATAGCCTGTTGGGTGTATGCTGAGCTGTTTTCACCCAGCCAGTTGGATTTATAGTCGAGCAGGTAATAACGCCCTTCGTGGCGAAACACCAGGTCGATAAAGCCTTTTAACATGCCACGCACCTGCATGAACTCCAGCGACGGGCAGCCAGCAGAAAGCGGGTCAAACTGGCGGATTAGCGCATCAAGTTGGCTGGCGACGAGCGGTTCACTAATTGGCAGATAAAACTCCATCTCCACCTGTTTATCGCGGGCGGAAAGCTGACTCAGGCTGACTCCCGTTTCATTGAGCGGTGCCTGGAGAACAGCCATGATCCACTCGGTCAACACCGGTTCCCAATGCGCTTCAAAACCACCAAGTTCCAGTTTTTCCCGCACCCAGTCAGGCTCAACCGGCTGGGTAAAATCCAGATCCTCAAACAAACTGTGCAAGAACGTCCCCGGTGACGCTCCGCGCGGAAACTGATGCGGTGTTAACGTCGGTTCTTCAACGACGCTGACCACACCTGCGGCGTCAACATCCAGCCGTGGCATCAAATCCTGAGCGATACCGTGACCACGCTGCTGCAAACCAGAGTAGCTGGTGACCCGCCAGTTATCGCCAGGTAAACGTTGTAACGTCTTCGCATTCAGTTCTGCTGTAGAAACATCATTAACCTGCCAGGGCTGATTATCACCGGTTTGTGCCGTTTGCCAGGCAATATCCTCATCGCACAATGCTTCAATACAGGCGCGAAGTCCTGCCGCATCCTTTGGTTCCCCTTTTTGCAGCAAGCGTCCGAGCGCACTTTGATGGACGTCGGTGTCACCTTTTTTATCGCCTCGACGGCGCACCAGTGGTGCGACGCCAAGACTGCAATGCCAGACCGAACGCGTCAGCGCCACATAAAGCAAACGCAGATCTTCCGCCAGACGTTCGGCCTCAGCGAGATCGACGCTTTCTGGCGCAGCGTTAAGATCCAGAACAGCCTCAAATGAGTGACGATCGTGATAGAACGCCTGATCCTGGACGCGGAAATTGGTAATAAATGGCAACCAGACTAGCGGATACTCCAGTCCTTTCGACTTGTGGATCGTAACAATCTGCACCAGATGTTTGTCACTTTCGAGGCGCATTTGCTGGCTGGACGCGTTACTGTCTGGCTCGAGGATATGCTGTGATAACCAGCGTACCAGCGCATGTTCACTTTCAAGCTGCGTTCCCGCTTCCTGAAGTAATTCACTGATATGTAAAATATCTGTAAGACGCCGCTCACCACCCGCCGTTGCCAGCAGGTTTTCTGCAATGTTGCGCGCCGACATCAGCGCCCGCAGCATTGGCATAACGCCGCGTTTTCGCCAGATTTGTCGATAACCATCGAACTCTTCAACGACTGCATCCCAGGCATGTTCGTCATTATTCAGCATTTCGATATCCAGCGCGTTCAGCCCCATCATTGACGTTGCCAGCGCGCTACGCAGAGTATTTTCACGTTCAGGCGTCATCACTGCCTGCAACAGCCAAAGCATCTCCTGCGCTTCCAGAGTTTCAAAAACACTGTCGCGGTTCGAAAGGTAAACGGAAGGGATTTCCAGCAGCGTTAAGGCATCACGTATCTGGGCGGCCTCCTGGCGGCTGCGCACCAACACACTGATGTCTGAAGCACGCACCGGACGCGCGTCATCGCCATTCATCAACAACGCGTCTCCGCGCTGCCCGGCCTGCAGCCAGTCGCGGATTTGCGCGGCGCATACCTGCGCCATGGTACTTTGATAATCGCCAACGCCGCAGCTTTCGCCTTCCATCAGCCACATTTTCATCGAAGGCTGCGTTTCACCTTTAAATACGAAACGCAGCGCCTGATTTTTCCCGGCTGATTTCACAGGAATAAACGGTATTTCGCGAAACATAAAAGCGTCATCAGTCTGGCTAAAAAGCGTGTTCACACTGTTCACCATTCCTGGTGCGGAACGCCAGTTGGTATCCAACGTGTAATGAGCGTGAACTTCGCTACGCGCCTTCATGTAGGTGAAGATATCCGCACCACGGAACGCATAAATAGCCTGTTTCGGATCACCAATCAGTAACAATGCGGTTTCCGGCTGATGGTGCCAGATGTGGCGGAAAATCCGGTACTGCTGAGGGTCGGTATCCTGAAACTCGTCGATCATTGCCACCGGGAATCGCGTGCGGATCGCCGTCGCCAGCGCCTCTCCGCTTTCGCTACACAACGCGGAATCCAGCCGACTTAACATGTCGTCAAAACCCAGTTCGCCACGGCGGCGTTTTTCACGCGCTACCGTTTCACGGATCTCAGCTAATGCGCGAGTGATCACCAGATCGCGGATCGATAATGGTTCGGCAAGTAATTGATCGATCGCCTCAAACAGCGGATGGCGCGGTGTCTCGCCCCCTGCTTTTGTGCGATCTTCTAAGAAACGCTGAGAGAATTTTTCCAGCGACTCCGGCAACTGATAACTGTTGGTCTCTTCTTCTGCCCAGGCGCTAATCTTGTCAATCCATTTAGCCTGATTGCTACGGTTAAACTTGCGTCGATCAATACCTGAAGATTCGATTAGCGCATCCAGTTCACCTACCGCATCACGCCACTGCTGTTTTACGGTATCGATACGCGCCACAATTTGCGCGTGGCGGGAAGCCAGCGTTTCATCATCGGGCGGCGGCGCTTTAATAACTGGCGCTTCCCCTTGCAGATATCGATTAATATCGCGCAGCAACGCCTGCGGCCCTTTCCATGTTTCAAAGACCACCTGAGCAATTTCACGCGGCAGAGGATAGCAGTGGCGACGCCAGAAATCGGCGCAGGCCTGGTAGCGCAGTAGCGATTCATCTTCAATCAGTTGCTGCTCAAACAACATACCAGATTCAAAAGCATTCAGGTTGAGCATTCGCTGACAAAAACCGTGAATGGTAAAAACTGCCGCTTCATCCATCTGTCGTTCGGCTAACAGCAGCCACTGCGCGGCCTGCGCTTTATCGTCAATCTCTTCCAGCAGGCGCGCATACAGAGGGTTGTCGGTGGTTTCACGTAGACAGGCGATGCGCAACTCATGAATATTGCTACGGATACGACCGCGCAACTCTGCGGTGGCAGCCTCGGTAAAGGTCACCACCAGCAGTTCTTCAACGGTCAACGGGCGGGGAAAGGCAGCAGAACCACCTAGTCCAAGTAACAGGCGCAAATAGAGCGCTGCTATCGTAAAGGTTTTGCCTGTGCCGGCAGAGGCTTCAATCAGGCGCTCACCCAGTAAGGGCAAGCGCAAAGGATCTAGTGTCTCAGCGACATCACTCATTCTTTTCACTCATCAGGGGCATTGTTTGCTGCAACGCGCTGACGTTCTCCCACACTTTCCAGCCTTCAGGATGCACATATTCAGCTTTCCCATTCTGGCTGCCGGAAATCTGCGACAGGATAGCCATGCCTTGCGGCTCGACCACTGCCTGATGGAAGAAATCGGCAAGTTTTTGCGGCGTCAGCAGTTTTATCTGTGCCACGATTTTATCACGCGAATCAAAGCGCATATTGCCGCGATCGAAATCTTTACTTAACTTCGATGCTTCTTCGCCCAGCGTTTGCGGTGCCTGTAGCATCTGGCTGATAACCGCCTGCTGGATTTGCGCGAACTCTTCTGGCTTCATCGCGCGCAGTTTCGCCTCAGCCGTTGGGAAAAAGGCCTTGTAACGATCCCACAGGTACGAAGGCTGTTTATCATTACTTTGCAGTAAGAAGCCCATGCCCCACTGACGTCCCACGCTCATTGGGAACGCGAACACGGCGTACCCCAACTGCTCTTCAGTACGCAACTGATTGTAGAACCACGGTTGTACAATCTGCGCCAACAGAGAACTGTAGGCTGAACTGGTGTATTCATCGTAGCCAGTCGGTACAAATACTGCTGCCAGTGCGGAGTCGGTACTGTTACCGGCTTTTTCAAAAATGACGGACTGTTTTTTATCGACCAGGACATCTTTGTTACGACACCACTCTGAGCCATCAGCCCCTAACTGTTTTTGCACATCGCGCGCCAGCGTTGTTGCCTGGGCTTCGGTCATGTTGCCGATAACCATGAACTCTGGTCGTGCCCCGGATTTTAAGGCGTCGCGATAGGCCATCACCTCTTTCAGGGTGATAGTGGGCAAAATTTTACGGCGCTCATCTCGCGAGAAGTACGGCATCTGCGAGAGCATCTGCGCGGGCATAATCGCCTGCTCAAACGCTTTGCCTTTTTCTGCGGAATCCATCATCTGGTTATACCAGGATTTCGCCTGTTCAAGCTGCTCTGGTGTAGCGGTATAGCTAAAGTAGCCCTCCAGCAGAGCCTGAAAAAGTTGCGGCAGACGCTGAGTGTAACCATTAGCATTAACCATAAGGCCGTTGTTAGCATTGGTGGAAAAACTAATGCCGCCAACCGACGCCTGGTTGCTTAACTGATCAAGCGCCAACCCTGCGAGATAATCATTGAGCGCAAACATCACCTGGTTACGGGCGCTGTCCATCGCTTTCGGGTTACGCAAAATCAGGCTGACATCGGCTTTTGGTTCGCTGGCAAAATAGCGACTCGGCGCATACACCACACGCAAATTGGATTCATCAACAATCAGCTCTGGATGGTCGTATTTCTTCTCTGATTTAATCAGCGAGAAATCGTCAGGAATATAGGGATTAAGCTCCGGCAGGGAGAGCGCTATGTCGGCAGCTTTTTTCTGCCAGTCAGCGAAAGTTTGCTCGCTGATTTTATCGACCTGATACGGCGCATCGACAAAGTAAGCCATTTTATTGTGTGGCTCTTTCGGGCTGATATACCAGATACGCGCGTTTTGCGGCGTCATCATCGCCAGACGTTCTTTTACTGCTTTAGCATCATACTGATCGGCTATATTGACCGCGTCCAGCGTATGCTCAACGGGAACGCGAATCATGGTATCTGCCAGCCACTCGACGTAATCCATATCACGAGTGATTGACGGATAACGGAAATCGATATCCAGCACATTCGCCAGTTCATCGAAATACTGTTTATCAATCCCTTTTTCGCGTAACAGATTGAGGTAGCTGAAAATAGCCGCTACAACCTGATCGCGATTAGCCAGACCTTTATCGGTTAAGGACGCAGAGATCGCTAACACGCCACTGTTGCCATTGACGATAGGATCGGAGTTGGCGCTAATGCCCTCAACTAATCCCTGTTTTTGCAACCAGTCAGAAAGCGTTCCTGGGCTGCGATTGCCAATCAGATAGGTAATTAACTCATCAGTTTTACTACGGAACTCCGCCGAATTGTTATCGATGCGAAACTCGACACGCAGCACTTTACGCGGCAACGCCGGGACGTAATGAATGATAATGCCCTTTTGTGCATCGGTGACTACCGGCACGGTGATTTCCGGTTTTTTGCTCTCTTTGTTCGGCACTCGACCGAAGGTGTCCGCCGCCATCTTCGCCAGCTCCTGCAGCGGTTTGTTACTGTAGATAACAGCCTTCATCAGATTGGCGGAGTAATATTTCTCATGGAAATTTTTCAGCGCCTGCTGCACCGGATTACCGGGTTTGTCGCTTAAGGTTTCCAGGTTGCCACCAGAAAACTTTGCACCAGGGTGGGCCGGGTTAATGGTTTCTGCGCTGACCTGCGCCATACGCATCCCGTCACGCGTGCGCGCCATAGTTAATTCGGCGTTCACTGCATTACGCTCACGTTCGGCATATTTCTTGTCGAGTAAAGGTTCCGCAATGGCGTCCGCCAGGCGGTCTACCGCCCCTGGTAAGGCGTCATTTTCCACTTCCAGATAGAAAGCGGTGCGATACGGTGCCGTGCTGGCGTTATGACTGCCACCGTGCATTTTGAGGTATTCGGCCAGACTGTCAGCCTGCGGGTACTTTTTCGACCCCATCAGGCTCATATGTTCAAGATAATGTGCCAGCCCCTGATAAGCCTCGGGATCTTCCAGCGATCCAACGGGCACCACCAGTGCAGAAAGGGATTTTACCGCCTGCGGGTCAGAAACCAACAATACCACCATGCCGTTATCCAGACGCACAGCCTGATACTGACGGTTATCTTTATCACTTTTACGGATGGTTTCCTGAATCGGCTGCCATCCCGTTTCTGCCTGACTTAAGGGTGCCCAAAGGGCAACAAACAACAGTACTGCTTTGAACCAGGTGCTGCGGGGCATTCACGGACCTCATTATCAACTTTATTTTTCAGCCAGATTCAACACGTTAACGTAAATCATCCGGCAGAATTTAATCTCGCGCTGAACAAGTCAGCCTATGTCTATATAACCATCAGTCCGTGACTGGTGCGCATCATAAAGTAAGCAAATGGATTGCGCAATTTTTATACAGCACTCATGACTGATTAAAACGAAACAGCGGTAACAGGAAACGTTGCGACTGCTCAACGATGGCTTCCATTGTCTCTGGCGTTAATTGCCGCCAGAGCCTCTGATACCAGATATCGTCACCTTCTCCACGCACCATCATGTTGCCTTCGTAAGCCTGAAGGAATTTCGTACGGGCTTTTTGCACAGTGGACTCGTCATCCAGCATGACATCGTGTTCAGCGTCATAACAGGTTTTTAGCCACGCGCCGCCACTTTCAGGTAACACCAGTAACGGCGCGGACATTCCTTCACGATACCCTTCAACCAGTTGTGAGAGGTAATGTAAAGCCTGTTCGGCTGCAAGCGGCGGAAAACGCCACTCACCGTATTTACGCAGGAAAAGGCGACTCTCACCGTTACCACCGCTGGCACAGTAGACAAGGTGTTCCAGCCAAAGTTGCATTCCCTGTGCCACACTGAGCAAAGAGGGACGCCAGCGCAACAGACCATCCGGCTGGACCTGCGGCAACCAGCCCGTAATTTGCACGCCATTGCAGGTGAGATCGATTTCTAAACTCTGCCCCGGTTGCCGACAGGCAATGACTCTGTCGGCAAGTTGCTGCATCTCCTGGCACTGCGTTTCCCAGAAAATTTCACCAAATGCGCCATACGGCAAATCACCTGCCGCCCGGAACCGGCGGAACAAACGTTCGGCATCATCCTGCTCGACCAATGCATTTAATAGCTGCTGGTTGATCTGATAACGGCTAAGTCCCTCCAGAATAAATGGCTCGGTGTCGGGGATTTCGCTGTCTTCGGTGCGGAAGTTCACCTGCAAGCGCATCTGGAAAAATGCTCGCACCGGATGTGACCAGAATCGTTGTAGCGTCTCCAGCGGCACAGTTTCCGGCAAGGTAAACGGCAGTGGCTGAACAAATTCAGAGTGCGCCTTGCCTGCCTGGCTGGCTGCCGGTAGCCACTCGCGCGCATAGCTTTGTCGCTCACCGGGTTGGTAGTTTTGCGGATCAAACGGCATCCGGGTATGGAGGCAAGTAAGATGCGCTTTCACCCTCGCCTCACTTTCATCGCAGTTAAGCGCTTCATCGCCCGGCAGATAATGGCTTTGCCCGATGTAGTCGATCAGTTCCTGCACCAAAACCGACGGGAAACGTTCGCTGTTATCCTGAATGGAGCGCCCAATATAGCTGATATAGAGTTTTTGCTGCGCGGAAATTAACGCCTCCAGGAACAGATAGCGGTCGTCATCGCGACGACTGCGGTCGCCACGCTTTGGTTTCTGGCTCATTAAATCAAAACCCAGCGGCGCGAGCTGGCGCGGGTAAACACCATCGTTCATTCCCAGCAGGCAAACTACTTTGAACGGGATGGAACGCATTGGCATCAGGGTACAAATATTGACCGGACCGGCAAGAAAACGCTGGCTGATACGTTCTTGATCCAGACGTTGTGCCAGTTCATCACGTAACAGTGACAGCGGCACCACGTCGCCATACTGCGCTCCCAGCCCTTCTGCGATGATAGCCAGCCACTGTTGCTCAATAAGCGTCATCGCCGCTTCGGTTTCCGCATCCGGCAGGAAGAAAGCATTGAGCATGTCGCGGCATACCGGCAGCCACTCTTCCAGCGGTCGCTCCTGTGCCAACCCGCGACGCCAGATGTTGATCTGCATCAGCAGTGACGCCAGATGCCCCACCAGCTCTGCAATTAAGCCGCTCGACTCATCATAAGGAAGAACAGATTGCCATTCTCCCTGAGCACTCTCCATCGCGTAGCCCAGCAACATACGCGTCAGGCCAAATTGCCAGGTGTGTTGCCCGGTGGCGGGAAGTTCCAGCTCGCGAACGTTGTCGTCATCAATCCCCCAGCGAATGCCGGATTCATTGACCCACTGGCGTAAATAACGCAGCCCTTCTTCGGTGATATCAAACCGCGCCGCCAGCACCGGTACGTCCAGCAGCGCCAAAACGTCCTCCGATACAAAGCGGCTGTCAGGCAACGATAACAGGCTGATAAATGCTTCCAGTACCGGATGCGACTGTCGCGCCCGACGGTCGGAAATGGCGTAAGGCAGATAACGATCCGCCGGAGCACTACCAAACACCGCCTGAATAAACGGACTGTAGCTATCGATGTCAGCCACCATCACGATGATATCGCGCGGAGTGAGTGTCGGATCTTCTTCCAGCATCGCCAGCAATCGATCGTGCAAGACTTCAACTTCGCGCTGCGGGCTATGGCAAACATGGAAGGTGACGCTGTTATCCTGCGGATCGAGCTGCCGTTTGTTATCGCTGCGGGAAAACTCTTCAAGGTTCACGCCTGCGACGGCGCGGTTTTCCAGTTCCAGAATGTCGGACTGAATGTTATGCAGCAGGCTGTCTGGAGTAACATCGACAAAGGCATCCAGTTCCTGACTGCTCTGGAGATCAGCAAGCAGATAGATGTAGTCTCGCCCCAGCTTGCCCCATGAGGCCAGCAGAGGGTTGCCAATATCCTGTTCGCCGTCGCTGTTAAACAACTGCCCGGCATTTTCGCTATCGCGAAATAGCGGCAATTCGCGATCTTCAAAGCTGTGCCGACGCTGGCGGGTTAGCAGTTTCGCCAGATACGCAGGATCTTTAATATCGCCCCAGTAATAACGGCAAGGGTTGGTAAACAGAAGATGGATTTCAATATGTTTACCCAGCGCCTGTAACGCCTGTAGATAAACTGGCGGTAATGCGGAAATACCGCAGATAAATACGCGCGAAGGTAGCCCTGGCGGGCAGGTCGTTGCAGACTCCAGCGTTTCGATAAAGCGTTGATAGAGATTGGCACGGTGCCAACGAGGTTGCCCCAGCTCGTCAGTATATTCTACCAGCGCCTTCCACAATGGAGCTTGCCAGGCCTGCGCTTCTCCCAGCCCTTCAACCAGATGTCCCGCTTCCCACTGAGCCAGCCAGTCCGGGCGATAGACCAGATACTGGTCAAACAGGTCCGCCGCTTTTGAGGAAAGCTGAAACAGTTTCCGCTTGTCACTATCGTCAGTCAGGTAATGGCGCAACAGGGTAAAATCTTCGCAATCCAACAGTTGCGGCAGCAGAGTCATCAGTTTCCAGCTCATGCTCTGCTTGTTAAAGGCACTCTCTTTGGGGATCTCCGGCAATACGCGGACGAACATATCCCAGATAAAACTCGCAGGGAGCGGGAAATCAATGTTTGCCGCAATACCGAACTTCTGCGACAGGGTCATTTGCAGCCACTGTGCCATACCGGTACTTTGCACCAGAATCATCTCTGGCTCGAAAGGATCGTCCAGCCGCTCGCGTTCGACGATAAACTCCATCAACGCTTCCAGCACGTCCAGACGATTGGAATGGTAGACCCTTAACATAGCGGCTCCTGACTACTGACGATTCGGGCAATGCAGGCGGGTCATCTCGCCTTCTCTGCCCCCGGGTGAAACTAACGTAACGCTGATGCTGACACATCCCGCCTGCGATGTCTGCATTCGGTTGACCTGCCAGTTGGCAGGTGGCGAAATCGCGCGCAGTTGCGTTTGCTGCCAGCCATGCCGCCAGAGCTGTTGGTACTGGCCTCTGCTGGTAAGACTGTTCATTAATGTTCGCTGGAAACCGGATAACGCAGTGACAATCATCACCATCAGCACCATCGCCAGCATCACTTCCGGTAGACTAAAGCCTTGTTGATTCTTCAGGGAAGCTGACATAACGCCACCTCTTTCTGCGGACAAAAATCACTCCAGCCGTGTGGCGAAAAAGCAATATTTCCATCGTTCACTTCGCCTGTTCGCCATAATGAAACACCTTCATAACTGGCAATCAGCAAGATTTCACTATCAGCCAGTAAACGCAGACAAACTCGGGCACCGGTTGCAGCGAACTGTGAGCACTGAACTACGGGTTGCGTCTGCCAGGTGTGCATTTTTCCCCATTCCAGCGCCGACTGTATAATTGCCTGACGACGCAATGACTGGCTTTCCATAGTCACCCGAGAAGCAAAACTGCGCTCCTGTTGGCTCATTCCTTGTAGCAGCAAGCTGCCCAATACCAGCAACATCAGGACCAGTGCCAGCGATGAAACGCCCCGTTCACGGTTCACAGGTTGAATCCTGTTACGCTATAGCTGGCATCCACCACGGTTTGTGGTTCAGCCTTACTGGTACCGCGCATACTAACCGTTAATACCGGCGAGAATCCGCTGACATCCTGACGCAGGACCTGAAAAGTGTCGATAATGACGGCGTCCGGGTTGGTGACTTTATCCCAGCCTTTACCTTCACAGGATGCGGCACCACGTAACGTTTCCAGCACATGCTCTTTCAAACGAAATCCAATCTGGTCGGACTCTTTTACCGGCTCACGATCCCAGATACCGTTACTGTTCGCGTCCCACTGCACAATGATGCAGTCATCCTGCCCGACAATTTCCAGCCCTTCACCAGTGCAGTTACCATGACAATAACCAGCCCTTTGAAGATGCTTCGCGACGGTGTAGACCCGCAGCCAGATCTCATCTTCCAGTGCCAGCTTGCGCGTTGTAATCAAGCTTTCCCGCTGTAATGCTGGCAGAAACCGCGCAGCCCCCAGCAGCAATACGCTACTGATAGCCATAGCAATCAGCACTTCCAGCAGCGAAAATCCTTGTTCTTTTACAGACATCCTTGTGTTTCTCCTTGCTGACAAAGCCGGAGTCTTCCCCACGGTGAAATCACCAGCCACCACTCGCCCGCTGAGTTTTTGAAGTGAATATGCCCGGCCCATGCGGTATTGCGCAGGCCAAAGAACGTAAGCGAAGGGGTCAGGTCACTCATTTCGACTTCGGGCCAGCGTGACACAAAGACCAACGGTGAATGGCCATGACAGGTATTCGTCCCTGCGGCGGCACTTACAAGACACCATGACGTTCCCTCCCTGATGACGCTGATACTGTGGTCGCGGTTATGCCAGTTGGCATCCTCACGTAAATAGAGCAAATAATCCCGCGCCTGGCTGGCGGTTTGCCATAGCCGTTGCGACTGCTGCCAGTATTGCCAGCCATAGAGTCCAGTTGCGCTTAACATGACTAAAATCAGCATCGCAACCAGTGTTTCAATCAGCGTATAACCACGTTGTGTTTTCATGTCGGCAGTATGCGACGAGGAGAAAAAAAGGCGAGGCCCTGTTTCTATTTTCTCGGCGCGTCTTCCGCACTATTTACGTTGTTGCAGGGCGTTGCAAAATTTCGGGAAGGCGTCTCGAAGAATTTAACAGAGGGTAAAAAAAACCGACGCACACTGGCGTCGGCTCTGGCAGGATGTTTCGTAAATCAGATAGCAACCGGAGCCTTAATGCCCGGATGCGGATCGTAGCCTTCAATCTCAAAATCTTCGAAACGGTAGTCGAAGATGGATTCTGGTTTACGTTTGATAATCAGCTTCGGCAGCGGACGCGGCTCGCGGCTTAATTGTAGATGGGTTTGATCCATATGGTTGCTGTACAGGTGCGTGTCGCCACCGGTCCAGACAAAATCACCCACTTCCAGATCGCACTGCTGCGCCATCATATGCACCAGTAGTGCGTAGCTGGCGATGTTAAACGGCAGGCCGAGGAAGACGTCACAGGAGCGTTGATAAAGCTGGCAAGAAAGCTCGCCGTCTGCCACATAAAACTGGAAGAACGCATGGCACGGAGCCAGCGCCATTTTATCCAGTTCGCCCACGTTCCACGCCGAAACAATAATGCGGCGGGAGTCCGGGTCGTTTTTCAATTGATTCAATACCGTGGTGATTTGATCAATATGACGACCATCTGGCGTTGGCCATGCGCGCCACTGTTTGCCATACACTGGGCCGAGATCGCCATTTTCATCGGCCCATTCGTCCCAGATAGTGACATTGTTTTCATGCAGATAAGCAATGTTGGTATCGCCCTGCAGGAACCATAGCAGCTCATGGATGATGGAACGCAGGTGGCAACGCTTGGTTGTCACCAGTGGGAATCCATCCTGCAGGTTAAAACGCATCTGATGACCAAAAATGGAAAGCGTTCCGGTTCCGGTACGGTCGTTTTTCTGTGTGCCTTCGTCGAGCACTTTTTGCATCAGTTCTAAATACTGTTTCATGGTTCCTCAGGAAACGTGTTGCTGTGGGCTGCGACGATATGCCCAGACCATCATGATCACACCCGCGACAATCATCGGGATGGAAAGAATTTGCCCCATGCTGATGTACTGCACCCAGGCACCGGTAAACTGCGCGTCGGGCTGGCGGAAAAACTCAACAATGATGCGAAACGCGCCATAGCCAATCAGGAACAAGCCTGAGACAGCCCCCATTGGGCGCGGTTTACGAATGTAGAGGTTAAGGATGATAAACAGCACCACACCTTCCAGCAGCAGTTCGTACAACTGTGACGGGTGGCGCGGCAGCACACCGTAAGTGTCGAAAATGGATTGCCACTGTGGGTTGTTTTGCAGCAGCAGAATGTCTTCGGTACGGGAGCCAGGGAACAACATGGCAAACGGGAAGTTCGGGTCAACGCGGCCCCACAGTTCACCGTTAATAAAGTTGCCCAGACGCCCGGCACCAAGACCAAACGGAATGAGCGGTGCAATAAAATCAGAGACCTGGAAGAAGGAGCGTTTGGTACGGCGGGCGAAGATAATCATCACCACGATAACGCCAATCAGGCCGCCGTGGAAGGACATGCCGCCGTCCCAGACGCGGAACAGATACAGCGGATCGGCCATAAACTGCGGGAAGTTGTAGAACAGAACATAACCAATACGTCCGCCCAGGAAGACACCGAGGAAGCCCGCATAGAGTAAGTTTTCAACTTCATTTTTGGTCCAGCCACTGCCCGGACGATTCGCCCGACGCCCCGCCAGCCACATTGCAAAAATGAACCCCACCAGATACATCAGGCCGTACCAGTGAAGCGCAACGGGTCCTATTGAGAAAATGACCGGATCAAATTCCGGAAAATGCAGATAGCTACTGGTCATCTGTCACCACAAGTTCTTGTTATTTCGCTGAAAGAGAACAGCGATTGAAATGCGCGCCGCAGGTTTCAGGCGCTCCAAAGGTGCGAATAATAGCACAAGGGGACCAGGCTGGTTGCCGGATACCGTTAAAAGATATGTATAGGAACCGCGCTATAATCCTCCGCGAATCAGCCCACCCATGCCGCGACGCTCCATAAATGCCGCAACCTGATGACGAACTTCAGTCGCCAGTTGCGCTTCCAGACTGCGCTGAGCAAGATTTTCTGCTTCGGCAAAATCAATGCGCCGCAGCAAGTATTTTACGCGCGCGACAGAGCGTCCGTTCATAGATAGATGGCGATACCCAAGCCCAATGAGGATCGCCACACACATGGGATCGCCCGCCATTTCACCGCACAAACGTAAGTCGATCCCCTGCGCTTCCGCTTCCCGGGCGATCATCGCCAGGGCTCGAAGCATTGCAGGATGAAGACTGTCATAAATGTTTGCCACCCGCGTGTTGTTGCGATCGACAGCCAGAATGTACTGGGTCAGATCATTGGTGCCTACCGAGATAAAATCGACCCGGTTTGCCAGATGCGGCAACATAAATACCATCGATGGCACTTCCAGCATGATACCGATACGCGGTTTAGGAATTGCGTAACCAATCATTTCTTCGACTTCACGTCCGGCACGCTCGATCAGGCGGCGTGCTTCGTCAACTTCATCGAGACTTGTGACCATCGGCAACAGGATGTTCAGGTTGCCCGTGGCGGCGTTAGCACGCAACATCGCCCGTACCTGAATCAAAAAGATCTCCGGCTGATCGAGCGTAATGCGGATCCCACGCCAACCAAGACATGGATTCTCTTCGCTGATAGGCATGTAAGGCAGTTGCTTATCAGCACCGACATCCAGCGTGCGCAGCGTGACGGGCTTATCATTAAACATTTGCAACATGCCCTGATACTGCGCCACCTGTTCTTCTTCCGACGGGAAGCCGCTTTGCAGCATAAAGGGAATTTCAGTGCGATAGAGTCCGATGCCATCAATGCGGCTGCCTAATTTTTCTTCATGTTCCGGACTTAACCCCGCATTGAGCATAACTTTTATGCGCTCGCCGCTTTTTAGCTGCGCGGGTAAATTGACATCATCTTCTGCCAGACGGCTAAGCTCAATCTCTTCGCTAATCAGCCGCTGATATTCATGCAGCAGCACCGGCTCCGGGTCGACCAGCAATTCCCCACGATAACCGTCAACGATCAACGTCCGACGATGCAGCACCGAAGGCTGAATGTCCGCGCCCATCACGGTGGGGATCCCCAGTGCACGCACCATGATCGCGGCGTGGGAGTTGGCAGCACCATCGCGCACGACAACGCCGACTAAGCGATCCTGAGGCAGTTCCGCAAGGGTAGTCGCTGACAGTTCATCTGCCACCAGAATGAAACGTTCCGGCCAGGCGTTCGCCCCCTGATTGGCATCATCAAGATGAAACAGTAATCGCTGACCCAGCGCGCGTAGATCGCCCGCTCGTTCTTTGAGATAGCTATCGCTTAGTGTGGCGAACTGTTCGGCAAATTTTTCAATGACCGTTTTCACCGCCCACTCTGCGACCGAACCTTTATCCACTTCAGCAAACAGTTCGCGACGCAGACGCGTATCGGAAAGCAAGTGTGAGTAAAGATCGAAAATAGCCGCCGTTTCTTTTTGCGCCCCGGCGGCAAAGCGTTTGCTGTAACGGCGAAACTCATTGGCCGCCTCTTCCAGCGCCCCGGTCAGTCGCTCACGTTCCAGCGCCGGATCCAGCGTTGATGCCTGATACACCTGTTCCATTAAGGGTAACGTTGCATCCTGCCAACCTTCGGCAATCGCTACACCGGGCGCGGCCGGTAATGCGCGGATTCTCGTCTGGCGATATTGCCCGAACAACGCAGTCAACTGCGACTGGGATAGAATGGCGGCCATCTGGGTGGCGAGCGTCACCAGGAAGGATTCTTCGCTTTCGTTGTACTGCCGCAGTTCGCGTTGCTGCACCACCAGTACACCAAGCAACTGGCGACGTTGAATAATCGGCACGCCTAAAAACGCACGGAAACGCTCTTCTTTTACGGAGGGGATATATTTGAAGCTGGGGTGTTTTTGCGCATCCGCAAGGTTTATCGGTTCCGCCAGCCTGCCAACCAGACCGACGATCCCTTCATCAAACGCAAGCGTTACAGTGCGACCACGTGGTTTTTTTAATCCCCGGGTCGCCATCAGGTAGTAACAACGTCGGTCGTGATCGGCCAGGTAGACCGAACAGACCTCAGTATCCATCGCAAGACAGATGTCGGTAACCAGAATATTTAACGCCTCGTTCAGGCGTGGTGCGCTGGCTACCTTTTCGACTATTTCGCGCAGGCGAGTGAGCATAATTGGCGTGACTTAACCTCTTTTACGTCGATAAGCTGATGCGTTTTGTGGTTTAGGCGTATTTTCCTGAAGCGCCATCACAACACTCGCGAACTCTTTCATTACCCTACGGTAGACATCACGTTTAAATGACACCACCTGTCTGACCGGATACCAGTAACTTACCCATCGCCAGCCGTCAAACTCTGGTGTACTGCTGGTTTGCATATTGATTTCCGCATCGCCGCTCACCAACTGCAAGAGAAACCATTTTTGTTTTTGGCCGATACAAACCGGCTTCGTGTCCCAACGCACCAAACGTTTCGGTAATTTGTAGCGCAACCAGTTACGTGTTGAAGCAAGGATTCGAACGTCTTTACGGCTTAATCCTACTTCTTCAAACAATTCACGGTACATCGCCTGTTCTGCGGATTCTCCGGGATTAATTCCGCCTTGCGGAAACTGCCAGGAGTGCTGACCAAATCGCCGGGCCCACATTACTTGCCCCTGACGATTACAAATCACGATACCTACGTTTGGGCGGTAGCCATCGTCATCAATCACCGGACTACCTCAAAATAAAGCTTTATATACGAATGATTGTTTCATACTCCAGGAAGACGGTAAACCACTCTCTGCAGGGCATTACACACTAATAACAATTGAATAACTCACAGTTAAGTGCAGAGTTATAAACAGAGGAAGGGGCGGATAACCGTTTTTATTCACCTTTTCTGTGGATAGAGTTGTGAAGAAGTACGGAATTACCACGGGAAAACCCAGAACACTCTGAATCAGCCGGATAAACGCGCTTTAAAATATTTTTTATTAATCAGTATATTATATACATAAAGAGTGATGAAACAGAGATATTTGTAACCATGGTAACACCACTCATTTACTCGTTGGCGAAAGATCAACCAACGTCGTATTTATCCACAGAATGTGCCACTAAGTTAAGCACCGTACCACTAAAAATTAGAGTTTCGTCGCACGTCAAGGCTGTAAATGGAAACAGTAGTGAGGGTTTTTCACAGTTATCCCAGCTTTCTGTGGATAACATGGTGTAAGATCCTGTTTATTTTCAGTGACCAGAATTGGAAAACCCACCTGGACGTTGCGCAACACAGTAGCCTGTAGATTAAAAAACAAGATAAATCATAGAATTGAACAACGCATGTGGAAAAAGTTACACTCTGAGTATTCGGCACAGAATAGCTGCTTGTTTTTTAACCAAGGTGTTAAGCCATGTCCCAACCTCGCCCATTGCTCTCTCCCCCCGAAACTGAAGCGCAGTTACTGGCGCAAGCACAGCAACTTTCTGGTTACACACTAGGTGAACTGGCGGCGCTTGCCGGGTTGGTTACACCGGAGAATTTAAAACGCGATAAGGGTTGGATCGGTGTGTTACTGGAGATCTGGCTCGGAGCCAGCGCTGGCAGTAAACCTGAACAAGATTTTGCTGCTTTAGGCGTGGAACTCAAAACGATTCCTGTGGATAGTCTGGGACGTCCGCTGGAAACGACATTTGTTTGTGTTGCACCGTTAACCGGCAATAGCGGCGTGACCTGGGAAACCAGCCACGTGCGCCACAAACTCAAACGGGTGCTGTGGATACCGGTTGAAGGCGAGCGCAGCATCCCGCTGGCGCTACGTCGCGTAGGGTCACCGTTGTTGTGGAGCCCGAATGAAGAGGAAGACCAGCAGTTGCGCGAGGACTGGGAAGAATTGATGGATATGATTGTCCTCGGTCAGGTTGAGCGAATCACCGCTCGTCATGGGGAATATTTACAAATACGGCCGAAAGCAGCGAATGCGAAAGCTCTGACCGAAGCCATTGGCACCCGGGGCGAACGGATTCTGACGCTGCCACGCGGTTTTTATTTGAAGAAGAATTTCACCAGTGCGCTACTGGCGCGTCATTTTTTGATCCAGTAGCCATCACTTTGACCTGCCGCATTCCGGGCATATAATTACCGCTTCATTTTTTTTGGCAGGGCTTTTTAGATGTTATTTGCATGGATAACCGATCCTAACGCCTGGCTTGCGCTCGGTACGCTGACGCTGCTGGAAATCGTTCTTGGGATCGATAATATTATTTTCCTTTCTCTGGTGGTCGCAAAGTTGCCCACCGCACAGCGTGGTCATGCACGGCGTCTGGGGCTGGCTGGAGCCATGGTTATGCGTCTGGCGCTGCTGGCATCGATTGCCTGGGTTACTCGCCTGACGAATCCGCTTTTTACAATCTTCAGTCAGGAAATTTCCGCTCGTGATTTGATTCTGCTGCTGGGCGGTCTGTTCCTTATCTGGAAAGCCAGTAAGGAGATCCACGAGTCTATCGAAGGCGAAGAAGAAGGGCTGAAAACACGCGTTTCTTCATTCCTCGGTGCTATCGTGCAGATTATGCTGCTGGATATTATTTTCAGCCTCGACTCGGTCATTACCGCCGTGGGTCTGTCGGATCATCTGTTTATTATGATGGCGGCCGTAGTGATTGCCGTAGGCGTGATGATGTTCGCCGCACGTTCAATTGGTGATTTTGTTGAACGCCATCCATCAGTGAAAATGTTGGCGCTCTCTTTCCTGATTCTGGTGGGCTTTACCCTGATTCTGGAAAGTTTCGATATCCACGTACCGAAAGGTTACATCTACTTCGCAATGTTCTTCTCCATTGCAGTAGAAAGCCTCAACCTGATTCGCAATAAAAAGAATCCACTCTGATGTTCCGTTCGCTCTTCTGCGGGAGAGCGAATGCCTTCCCTTTATCCTCACAGTTTAAGACTTTCCTGCTTTCAAGATGTATAACGTCAGATTATAAACAGACTATTATCATTGATGGGCTTAATGAGGATAACCGGATGAAAAAATGGGCAGTATTAATCTCTGCAGTCGGACTGGCATTTGCTGTTTCCGGTTGTAGCAGTGATTATGTGATGGCAACTAAAGATGGTCGAATGATCCTGACGGATGGAAAACCGGAAATTGACGATGATACCGGGCTTGTGAGTTATCACGATCAGCAAGGTAACGCTATGCAAATTAACCGTGATGATGTCTCGCAAATTATTGAACGTTAAAAAATAAGGTCAGCATCCGGCTGGCCTTAAGATTTTTCGCTTTCCCTTTTCCCTTCCCTCTGCCATTTTTATATTCCTTATGTCGTGATTATAAAAAGGAAACGGCTATGCAATATCACCGTATACCCCACAGCTCGCTGGAAGTCAGCACGCTGGGGCTTGGCACGATGACGTTTGGTGAACAGAACAGCGAAGCCGACGCCCACGCACAACTCGACTATGCCGTCGCTCAGGGCATTAATCTTATTGACGTTGCCGAAATGTACCCCGTACCGCCGCGCCCCGAAACTCAGGGTTTAACCGAAACCTATGTCGGTAACTGGTTGGCAAAACATGGCAACCGCGAAAAGTTAATTATCGCCTCCAAAGTGAGCGGACCGTCGCGCAATAATGACAAGGGCATTCGCCCGGATCAGGCGCTGGACAGAAAAAATATCCGCGAAGCCCTGCATGACAGCCTCAAACGTTTGCAGACGGATTATCTCGATCTTTATCAGGTGCACTGGCCACAGCGCCCGACTAACTGCTTCGGCAAGCTCGGTTATAGCTGGACGGATTCTGCCCCTGCGATTTCTCTGCTCGACACGCTGGATGCACTGGCGGAGTACCAACGCGCGGGAAAAATTCGTTATATCGGCGTGTCGAATGAAACCGCATTTGGCGTAATGCGTTATCTGCATCTGGCAGACAAACACGATCTGCCGCGCATCGTCACTATTCAGAACCCCTATAGTCTGTTAAACCGCAGCTTTGAAGTGGGTCTGGCGGAAGTCAGTCAGTATGAAGGCGTCGAGTTACTGGCCTATTCGTGTCTGGGTTTCGGCACGCTGACCGGGAAATATCTCAATGGTGCAAAACCGGCTGGCGCACGCAATACACTCTTTAGTCGCTTCACCCGCTACAGCGGCGAGCAGACGCAAAAAGCCGTCGCGGCGTATGTTGATATCGCCAGACGTCATGGTCTCGATCCTGCGCAGATGGCGCTGGCCTTTGTACGCCGTCAACCGTTTGTTGCCAGCACTCTGCTGGGCGCAACGACGATGGAACAGTTAAAAACCAACGTCGAAAGTTTGCATCTGGAGTTAAGCGAAGACGTATTGGCTGAAATTGAAGCGGTACATCAGGTTTATACTTATCCGGCACCGTGATCCTTTCGCCTGGTGTTATGCGCCAGGCTTCTCTTTTCTCCACTTTTCAGAATATATTCACTACTTTTCGCCGCATCTTTCCTGACAAAGCGCAATAGACTCTTTTGGTCAACGCCAGAGCGCGTTTCAATGTCTGTGCCCATTGTTAAGGATAACCATGTTGATTTTCAAACCTCTTCCCCTCGCCATGTTACTTACCGGGTGTATGTCCTCCGCCTGGGGGGGCAGTTAACCCAGCGCTAACACTTAAAGACGTCACTGTTTATCTGCATGGTGCCAGCCTGCAAGGTGAAGAGACACTCAACTTACCGGCAGGTGAAAGCGAAATCATCTTCACCCATATTGCCAATTCGGTAACTGACGACAGCATCGCCATCTCTATCGATAACGGAGTGACGGTGCTTTCCTCACGTATCGAGCTACAGGAAACACAACCGAATGCGTTGCCGTCAGAGATTCAGCAACAGTTAAAAGCAGCAAAGGTGGAACAGGCAAAACTAACCGCCGAGAAAAACAATATTGCGGCTCAAATTAAGGTATTAGTGGCAAATAGCACATTAACCAATAAAAGTGCCGCCGGAAGATGGCAAGTCGCTGGATATTCAGCTTAACCGCGATCCTAAGTTGATTATTCAGCGTAAAGCCGCTCTCAAAAAAGAGAATGCGTTATCTATCTTTAACGACAGCGCAATACGTAACTTCAGTTACACCCTTAATGTGAAGAACAGCTACGGCGAAGCGGTGGATATCACTCTGCTCGACCAGATCCCAGTCAGTACTAATAGTGATATTACGGTAGAAAAAATGCAGTACGGGCAGGCGCAGTTTGATGCGAAAACGGGTGAACTGACCTGGACGCTGAAACTGTCGGGCAAAGAGAACGTGAGTCTGCCATTCTCTTACAGCGTGAAGTATCCGAAAGGTATGCCCCCTTCGGGAATGTGACCTTCACCAGATGGCTGAATGTGCCATCTGGCAAAAGATTAATGACGGCGTTGCCAGATCCACAGCGCCGTTATTGCCAGCGCAAACAGCGCACCAAAACCAATGCCAATGGGCACAACCGGAATTCCCACCATTACCGCCAGTGAATAAATCCCCAGCATCAGCAACATAGCACTATTTTCGCCCAGGTTCTGTACCGCAATGGCATTCCCCGCCCCGACGCTTTTTTTGCCTCGCTCCTGTAATAACGCATTGAGCGGTACAACAAAAAAACCACCCAACATGCCAATCAACATCAGCAAGGCATAGGCAGGCAGCAGATCGTGTTGTAGGGAGAAAATCAGCACCACCACGCCAATCAAAATTCCAGCAGGCATACAGCGTGAAACGGTTTCCAGCGTAACCAGCTTCGCTGCCGCGCCTGCGCCAACCACGATACCGATCGCCACCATCGCGTTGAGGTAGGTTGGTGTGGCGTTATCAGTAATGCCCAGCGCCACCGGCACCCACAGCACTAAAAGGAAACGCAGCGTGACGCCGGCTCCCCAGAACAAACTAGTGCCTACCAGCGAGAATCTCGTTTCGCCATTGCACCACAGTGAAGTGCAGGCCAGTAGGAAACTACGGGTCATGTTGATGAGATTCCACGACTGTCCCGGACGCGCCGCCACCAGCTTCGGAATGTACAGATTTGCCGCGACCGCGCCAGCATAAGCCAGAGCACAAGCAGCCAGAGCAGCAAGAACATGCCAGTCAGCCAGCACACCACCAGCTACGGAACCGAGCAAAATTGCCGCAATGGTGGAAGCTTCCATTAAACCGTTAGCTTTCACTAACTTGCTGCCGGTGGTTAATTCACCAAGAATGCCGTATTTTGCTGGTGAATAGGCTGCCGCACCAACGCCCACCAGCGTATAACCGAGAAAGGGGTTGAGGCCAAAGCAGATACTGGCAGCACCCAGCAGCTTAAGACCGTTGGCAAACATCATCACCCGACCTTTGGCAAAACTATCGGCAACCTGACCGACAAACGGTGCAAAAAGAATGTAAGCACCTACAAACACCATTTGCAGGATGGGCTGGCTCCACTCCGGATAGAACTGCGCTTTCAGTAACGCCAGAGTGGCAAACAGCAGCGCGTTATCGCCAAACGCAGAGAGAAACTGCGCGACGATAACCGCTTTCATCCCTTTCGACCATAGCGAAGTGTTAGTTTGCACTGACTCACTCATCGTGTTTTTCCGCTTCGTCTACCCAGCTTTTCAACGTGACAAAGTCAGGTTTGCCGCTGCCCAGTAATGGCATCTGCTTCAGATAGCGAATGTCGCGCGGTACGGCAAGTTCCGGCACACCGTGCTCGCGGGCATATTGTTGCAGCTTATCGCGAGTCAATTCATTGTCTGTGGTAAAGAGCACCAACGCCTCGCCTTTGCTGGCATCACTCTTAATGGCGGTGGCATGCATCTTGTCTGGTGAAACACCAATAGCCAGTTGCTCAACCATTTCCAGCGACACCATCTCCCCGGCAATTTTGGCAAAGCGTTTCGCTCGCCCCTGAATCTGCACAAATCCCTGCTCGTCGAAACGCACAATATCGCCAGTGTCATACCAGCCGCGCTCCATCTCGCCGTGGATATTCTCGGCCGCAGGTACTTCCAGCACGCCCGGCTTCTCCACTCGCAGGTAGCCGTTCATAATGTTCGGCCCCTTCAGTTGCAGGCGACCGCCGTCTTCGATACCCGGAACCGCCAGCAGTCGCGCATCCATACCTGGCAAAATACGCCCTACCGTACCGGGTTTCGCCGCCATCGGTACGTTGATGGACACCACCGGAGCACATTCCGTCACGCCGTAACCTTCAAGAATGCGCAGGCCAAATTTATCCTGCCAAAGCTGTTTGGTGCTTTCTTGCAGTTTTTCTGCGCCTGCCACCACATAGCGTAGACGATAGAAATCATACGGGTTGGCAAAGCGCGCGTAGTGACCGAGGAAGGTCGAGGTGCCGAAAAGCACGGTGCAACTGCGGTCGTACACCAGTTCCGGCACAATTCGATAGTGCAACGGGCTTGGATAAAGGAACACTTCCGCCCCAGTCAGCAGTGGCGTAAACAGGCCAACAGTCAGACCAAAAGAGTGGAACAGTGGCAATGCCGACATAAAGCGATCATTGGTGGTGAAGTCGGCAATAGTTTTAATCTGCTCGACATTCGCCAGAATGCTTTTATGGCTATGAACCACGCCTTTCGGATGGCCTTCTGAACCGGAGGTGAACAGGATCAGCGCCTCTTCTTCCGGCTGCTGTTTTACCTGTGCCAGGCGCGGCATCAGCAAATGCGCGAAGATCCACACTTTGTCGGCGGTAGTGACATCCGCTTTTAAATCTTCCAGATAGACCCAGCGTACCTGGGTAAGCTGTTCCGGCAAATGCCAGAGTTTGCCTTTATCGAGAAACTGACGGGAAGTGAAAATGGTTTTGATTTCAGCCGCGGTAATGGCGCTGGTCAGCCCTTTTACCCCGGCGGTGTAGTTCATCATTGCCGGGATACGGCGACGGGCGATAGCACCGAAAATTACTGCTGCGCTAATACCTGCGTTAGGCAGCATTAAGCCGATTCTTTCCCCTTCAGCAGTGTATTTTTCGAGTATACGCCCAACAAACAGTGTCTTAGTGAGTAATTTGCGATAGGTATCCGGGGTGAAGTTGACGTCTTCAACACACTTTTTTCCGGCCCCGAAACGGTACATCGCGCTCAGCAGCGATTCGTACAGCGTTTCACGTGGACGCACGGCCATACGCGCTTCCATCATAATTTGATGCAGCATTTCGCCTGCAATTTTGCGACGATCACGCGCGCGCGGCGCATCTGGCATCTGCACTTGTGTTGGCGGCAAAATATGCAGATGAATTGTCGGGAACAAGCGGCGTTTAACCAGCCCTTTCAGGCGGCTGAAGTGCGTAAGCTCCGCCCCTTCAATACGCAGCGGAACAACCGTCGCGCCTGACTTCGCCGCGACAAACCCCGCGCCATCGTAGATTTTCATCAACGAACCGGTTGTCGTGATTCGCCCTTCAGGGAAAATCACCACCGGGCGGCCCTGTTCCACCAGACGCACCAGATGTTTAATCGCCATGGGTTGCGTCGGATCGAGGGGAACGAAGTCGATAAATGATTTCAGCCAACGCATATACCACTGCTGGCTAATGGAAGTATAAACGGCAAAAACAGGGCGAACGGGTAAAAACAGCGCCAGCAATATGCCATCAATAAATGAGACGTGATTGGGCGTGATAAGAACGCGCTCGCCCTTCAGTGCCTGGGTATCGCCTGTCACGCGAACGCGGTACAGAACACGGCACAAATTACGAAAAAAGCTAAAAAGCATTCCAACTCCCTTTGCTCATTCTTCAGTAATAATGAATGGTGCGAGATTACACCAGAAGGAGAACTCGAGCGACAGTAAAATCGGTATGAAAAAAAACCTGCGCATCCGCGCAGGTTGGTGCAAGAGACAGGGTACGAAGAGCGTACCGAATAATCTCACCAATCAATACCTCTGGGATCTTGATTGTGGTCTGCGCAAAGCATGTTCGCCAGCGAGAAAACGCAAAGGAATGAAGGGAAATGCAACGAGGTGTGTAAATTATCGGTTACTGTTACAGATTGATGTCAGGCGAAAAAAAACCTGCGCATCTGCGCAGGCTGGTGTAATTCATGTGCTCAACCCGAAGTTGACTTCACCTATCAATACCTCTGGGATCACCACTTTAGCAACCTGAAGCCAAACGCCACCAGCGGTCAATCGCAACAGCGTTTCGCAAAGTGTAACCAAAGGTTTGTAATCTCTTTTTTTGTCTTACTTATTCGCGTTTCGCTCACATTCCCCGCGCAGAAAACACCACACCCCTTGAACCAACGGGCGTTTTCCGTAACACTGACAGAATGTAAGCGTTTACCCACAAAGGTATTTTCATGGCGACCATAAAGGATGTAGCCCGACTGGCAGGCGTTTCAGTCGCCACAGTTTCCCGCGTCATTAATAACTCTCCAAAAGCCAGTGAAGCTTCTCGTCTGGCTGTGCATAGCGCGATGGAATCTCTTAGCTATCACCCAAACGCCAACGCCCGGGCGCTGGCACAACAGACAACTGAAACCGTTGGCCTGATCGTTGGCGATGTTTCCGATCCCTTTTTCGGCGCAATGGTGAAAGCGGTCGAACAGGTGGCTTATCACACCGGTAATTTCTTATTGATTGGTAATGGTTACCACAACGAGCAAAAAGAGCGTCAGGCCATTGAGCAGTTGATCCGTCATCGCTGCGCCGCACTGGTTGTCCATGCCAAAATGATCCCGGATGCCGATTTAGCCGCATTGATGAAACAAATGCCAGGCATGGTGCTGATCAACCGGATACTCCCTGGTTTTGAGAACCGTTGTATCGCTCTGGACGATCGTTACGGTGCCTGGCTGGCGACACGTCATTTAATTCAGCAAGGCCATACCCGTATTGGTTACCTTTGCTCTAACCACTCTATTTCTGACGCCGAAGATCGCCTCCTGGGGTATTACGATGCCCTTACTGAAAGCGGTATTCCAGTTAATGACCGGTTAGTAACTTTTGGTGAACCGGATGAAAGTGGCGGCGAACAGGCAATGACTGAACTGCTGGGAAGAGGCCGGAATTTCACCGCGGTGGCCTGTTATAACGACTCAATGGCGGCGGGCGCGATGGGCGTACTCAATGACAATGGGATCGATGTACCGGGCGAGATTTCGTTGATTGGTTTTGATGATGTGCTGGTATCACGCTATGTGCGCCCACGGCTGACCACCGTACGTTACCCCATTGTGACGATGGCAACCCAGGCTGCCGAACTGGCATTAGCGCTGGCGGATAATCGCCCCCTCCCCGAAATCACCAATGTCTTTAGTCCTACGCTGGTACGCCGCCATTCAGTTTCAACGCCGTCGCTGGAGGCAACGCATAACACCGCCAGCGACTAGCGGTGATTAAAGCAACTCTAACGCCAGTAATTCTTCAATGGTCTGGCGGCGGCGAATCAACCGCGCCTGACCATTATCAAACAGAACTTCTGGCAACAGTGGGCGGCTATTGTAGTTTGATGACATTGACGCGCCATATGCCCCCGTATCATGCAGCACCAGATAATCACCCGCCTTCACTTCCGGCAAAGCGCGGGTTTCGACATTTCCCCCCTCCTGCTGGGTAAAAACATCGCCCGATTCACATAACGGCCCGGCGACAACGGTTTCCACCGTTGGTGCCTGTTCAAGAGAACGACCATCAGCCGCCAGGGCGCTAATATGGTGGTAACTGCCGTACATTGCCGGACGCATCAGGTCGTTAAATCCGGCATCAACCAGCACAAAGCGGCGACTGCCCATTTGTTTGACGCTCCGCACCTGAGTAATCAACACGCCAGACTGCGCCACCAGGAAGCGACCCGGTTCAATTTCCAGTTTCACGTGATGCCCCAAATGGCAAGCGATCTGCTCACGCGCGGCATTCCACAGACCATAATAATGTTCAGTATCAACCGACTCCTCTCCCTGCTGATAAGGAACAGAAAGCCCACCACCTGCAGAAATAGCCTGTAAATCCTGACCAAATTCGATGACCTGACGCACCATCGCCCCACACACCTGCTCCAGATGCGCGTAATCAACACCGGAACCAATGTGCATGTGAATGCCGACCAGTTGCAGATGATGACGTTGTATCACTTCCAGTGCGGCGGGAAGATCGGCATACCAGATGCCGTGCTTACTGTTTTCGCCACCGGTATTGGTTTTTTGGCTATGACCGTGACCAAACCCCGGGTTAACGCGCAGCCATACCCGATGCCCTGGCGAAACCTTCCCCAGTTGGTCGAGCATATCGACAGAGCCAGCATTCACTGGAATTTGCAATTCACTGACGCGCTCAAGCGTTGCCTGATCGATAACATCCGCGGTAAAGACGATGTCATCGGGATGCGTTTGCGGATTGTATCCCGCCGCCAGCGCACGCTCGATTTCACCCAACGAGACGGAATCTACTTTCACGCCCTGCTCACGCATTAAGCGCAAAATATGAATATTGGAACAAGCTTTCTGTGCGAAGCGCACCACATCAAACTGTTTCAACGCCGCAATCTGCCGACGAATAATTTGTGCATCGTAGACCCACACCGGGCAGCCAAATTCTGCGGGCAAGCGCAGCAGATTTTCGGCGCTGAGATCGGTATCAGTGCTGAACAGTGAATGTGGCATAACAAACTCCGAATAAGTGCTTTTTTATGATTACGCCACATCATAAAAAGAATAAAAAATATCGATTTATGCCGAGTCTATGCAAAAATGATATGGATTACCGGATTGCGAGAGAAAGTCGATGGCCGCCGTTAACTTACGTCATATTGAAATTTTTCATGCGGTTATGACCGCCGGAAGCCTGACTGAAGCCGCACAACTGCTGCACACCTCACAGCCAACTGTCAGCCGCGAACTGGCACGTTTTGAAAAGGTGATTGGGCTGAAACTGTTTGAGCGCATACGCGGAAGATTACATCCTACCGTGCAAGGACTGCGGCTATTTGAAGAGGTGCAGCGCTCCTGGTACGGGCTGGATCGCATCGTCAGCGCCGCTGAAAGTCTGCGCGAGTTTCGCCAGGGAGAACTTTCAATTGCCTGCCTGCCGGTCTTTTCGCAGTCTTTTTTGCCCCCGCTGCTACAACCTTTTCTGGCCCGTTATCCTGAAGTCAGTTTAAATATCGTGCCGCAGGAATCGCCGCTACTTGAAGAGTGGCTTTCGGCCCAGCGCCATGATTTAGGACTCACCGAAACGCTGCATACGCCTGCGGGTACGGAACGTACCGAATTACTGTCTTTAGATGAAGTCTGTGTTTTACCGCGGGCGCATCCGCTGGCGACAAAAGAGGTATTAACGCCGGAAGATTTTCAGGGTGAGAATTACATCAGCCTTTCCCGTACTGACAGCTATCGCCAGTTGCTGGATCAACTGTTTAATGAACATCAGGTTAAACGCCGCATGATTGTGGAGACCCATAGTGCCGCGTCAGTCTGCGCGATGGTACGGGCGGGAGCGGGCGTTTCGATAGTTAACCCACTCACCGCTCTGGATTATGCAGCAAGCGGATTAGTCGTGCGGCGATTCAGTATTGCGGTTCCCTTCACCGTTAGCCTGATTCGCCCCCTGCACCGCCCGTCTTCAGCACTGGTACAGGCATTTACAGAGCATTTACAAGTCGGTTTACCGAAACTGGTTGCCTCGCTTGACGCTATTTTGTAGTCAGTTACGACAGCATAAAGGCAACCGCATCCTCGGCATGGATCGCTGCAGTATCAAATACGGGAAGAACGCTGCGTTCTTCAGGCACCAGTAAACCAATTTCTGTGCAGCCGAAAATCACGCCCTGCGCGCCCTGTTCTGCGAGGCGAGCAATCACTTGCGCATAATAAGCGCGCGATGCTTCGGTAAATTGCCCCAGACACAGCTCTTCAAAAATAATCTGATTAATTTTCGCCCGTTCATCTGCTTCAGGCACCAGACAATCGATAGAAAATTGCTCCGCCAACCGCCCACGATAAAAATCCTGCTCCATAGTGTAGCGCGTGCCCAGTAGCGCTACGCGCGTCATTCCGGCGCGGCTGATTGCTCGTCCGGTGGCATCCGCAATATGTAAAAAAGGCAGCGAGCAACGGGATTCGATGACATCTGCCACTTTGTGCATCGTATTGGTACATAACACAATGCCCTCTGCACCCGCCCGCTGTAAGCCAATCGCCGCCTCTGCCAGAATCTCCCCGGTTTTATCCCATTCACCACGACGTTGACACTCTTCTATTTCATGAAAATCGACGCTATGTAGCAGCACTTGCGCAGAGTGAAGTCCACCAAGCCGCTGTTTAATGCCTTCATTTATCAGGCGATAGTAAGGGATGGTGGATTCCCAACTCATTCCCCCCAGCAAACCAATTGTTTTCATTCCTCTCTCCTGTCTTGTGAGTTACCGCAGCGAGGCAGAATAAAGGACGTAACGAACGCCTCAACGGCCAGGTGCCCGATCTCTATTAGCGAAAAAAAGGCCGGATGTACAGCACATCCGGCCAGTGAAATCAGACGCCGATATTTCTCAACTTCTCGCCAGACATCAGTTTACGTTCGATATGTTCCAGCGTGACATTCTTGGTTTCAGGAATGAGCCAGAAAGTGATGCCCACAAACGCAATGTTCAATGCGGTGTAGAGCCAGAACGTACCGGCAGCGCCAATGCTGTCGAGCAACGTCAGGAAGGTCGCGCCGATAATCATGTTCGACACCCAGTTGGTGGTGGTCGAGCAAGTAATACCGAAATCGCGACATTTCAGCGGCTGAATTTCGGAGCACAGGATCCACACCACAGGCGCGGCACTCATCGCATAACCGGCAATACACATCATCGTCATGCCAACAGAGAGCCAGGACAAACCACTGGAAGCCGTTCCGTTATCAAACTGCATCAGGCAATAACCCAACACCAGAGTTCCCAACGCCATCACGCTGAAACCAATTTTCAGCGCCGGTTTACGCCCCGCTTTATCGACCGTAAAGACGGCAATAAAGGTGGCGAACATAAAGGTCAACCCCACCACCAGAGTCGCAATCATCTGCTGTTCGGTAGTCGTAAAGCCCGCCATTTTGAAGATACGCGGCGCGTAGTACATGATGATGTTCATACCAGTAAACTGCTGCATCGCCTGCAACAACATACCGAGGAACACGGCACGACGGACGTTACGGTTGATCTTAAACAGCGCCCAACCGCCCTGTTTTAATTTCAGGCTTTCACGTATTTCGTTGAGTTCTTCTCGCGCTTTTTCCGATGTATCGCGCAGCATACGCAGCACTTCTTCCGCCTCAATATGACGCCCTTTCTCCGCCAGCCAGCGCGGACTATTCGGCAGGAAGACCACCAGAATAATCAACAGGACTGCAGGTAAGGCAAGAACACCTAACATTGCGCGCCAGTTACCGCTATAGCTGAAGGCTGTATCGGATAAAAACGCCAGCACAATGCCGAGTGTGACCATCAACTGGTACATACTGATCATCTTGCCACGAACGTTTTCACTCGCCATTTCTGAGAGATAGAGAGGTGCAGTATAAGAGGCGATTCCGACAGCAATCCCCAGCACCACACGGGCGGCAATCAGCATTTCAACGCTGGTCGCAAAAGCCGACCCTATCGAACCGAGCACAAAGAGGATAGCCCCCGCCATCAGACTGTATTTACGCCCCAGGCGGAACGACAGCCAACCGTTAAACAGCGCACCGATTGCTGCGCCAAGCATCATGCTGCTGACCACCCACTCCTGCAAACGACTGGTCAGCACAAAGTGATCGGTGATGAACGGCAACGCTCCGGCAATAACTCCGATATCAAGACCGAATAACAATCCCGCGACCGCAGCAGCTACCGAAACAAACATATTCATACGCCGCGTATCGCGCAGAGGGCGCGGCGTTAAAGCAGATTCCGTATTGATAGTAACCATTTTTTCCTGCCAGCACAGAGTAAGACATAGTGAAAAAATACGTGAACAATTAACTCAGGTGTCAGGTCGGAAACATCATAAATATGGATTAAACTGCTGCTACATACTGTTATGTGATGGACATTACACTTTTAAAATTAAGTGAAATTAATGACATTATAATTAAGCATCTAATTTTAAAGCAGATAAAAATCATAAAGTTTACTAATTGATAATTAATATGGATTATTTCATAACCATGATATGGATTATGCTGATTATCAGAAATAAAAAACCCCGCCGTCAGGCAGGGTCTTAATAGCAAACTGAATAAATTAACGTGCCAGCCAGCCGCCATCCACAGCAACGGTATAACCATTCACATAGTCTGAAGCACTGGAGGCAAGGAATACCACCGGCCCCATCAGATCGCTCGGTAGCCCCCAGCGTCCGGCAGGAATGCGCTCAAGAATTTCCGCACTACGTTGTTCATCAGCCCGCAATTGCTGAGTATTGTTGGTCGCCATGTAACCCGGAGCAATCGCATTAACGTTGATGTTATGTTTTGCCCATTCGTTCGCCATCAGGCGCGTCACGCCCATCACGCCGCTTTTTGATGCGGTATACGAAGGCACACGGATCCCGCCCTGAAATGAAAGCATTGACGCAATATTGATAATCTTGCCGCCGTTGCCCTGAGCGATAAAGTGTTTCGCCGCAGCCTGAGACATGAAGAACACGCTTTTGATATTCAGGTTCATCACATCATCCCAGTCTTTTTCGCTGAACTCGAGGGCATCTTCACGGCGAATCAATCCGGCGTTATTCACCAGGATATCAATATGACCGAACTCTGCTACCGCACGATCCAGCAGTGCTAGGATGCCATCAATCTTACGCAGATCGGCAGTCAGACTTAAAAAGCGACGCCCCAGCGCAGTAACCTGTTCAATAGTCTTTGTTGGCTCAACAATGTTGATGCCGACAATGTCACAACCCGCCTGTGCCAGCCCCAGTGCCATTCCCTGTCCCAGCCCGGTGTCACAACCGGTGACTACCGCAACTTTACCTTCAAGAGAAAATGCATTTAAAATCATAATAATACCTTATTCATTTATACTCGCGACTAGCGCAGATCTTTAACGGCAACGTGGTCCATATCATCAAAGACCTGGTTTTCACCGACCATGCCCCAGATAAAGGTATAAGCTTTGGTTCCTACGCCAGAATGGATAGACCAACTTGGGGAGATCACTGCCTGTTCGTTATGTATCACAATATGACGCGTTTCTTGCGGCTGCCCCATCATGTGGAAAACGCAGGCGTCATCGTCCATGTTGAAATAGAAATAAACTTCCATCCGACGTTCGTGGGTGTGGCACGGCATCGTGTTCCACAGGTTACCCGGTGCCAGCTCCGTCAGCCCCATACTCAACTGGCAGGTTTCCAGCACATCCGGCACAAAATATTTGTTAATCGTGCGGCGGTTGCTGGTGAGGTTATCGCCCAGCGTAACCGGAGACACTTCGGACGGAGTCACTTTTTTGGTGGGATACGTTGTGTGAGCAGGCGCACAGTTGTAGTAAAACTTCGCTGGAGTGGCACTATCGATGCTGGCAAAGACAACCTCTTTTGCACCTTTACCTACATACAAGGCATCGCGGTGACCGATTTCATAGCATTGACCATCGACAGTAATCGTTCCGGCACCGCCAATATTGATAACACCCAGCTCGCGACGCTCAAGGAAGTAGCTCACGCCCAGTTGTTTTCCGACTTCCCCGCCAACGGAAACCGTTTTTGCTACCGGCATAATACCGCCAACAATAATACGGTCAATGTGGCTGTAAACCATGGTGTACTCATCCGCGACGAATACCTTTTCAACCAAAAATTCATTGCGCAGCCCCTGGGTATCCAGCGTTTTCGCGTGCGCACTGTGGATGCTCTGTCTTACGTCCACATCAACCTCCGATAATCAGTGAAGCATGAAATTACAAACGATAGTGAAACATCGTTTCGTTTTCTCTTTAAAGGGATGATATGCCCATGGGATATGGTTTTCAATTAAAAATAAAACATTGTTTCATTTTCTGAAAAAGGATTGAAAAAAGTGTAGTACCGATCACGAATCAGCCAGGTAGAAGGAGAAAAGTCAGGTTTTATATGAAATGTGCATAGCGGTGCCAGCCATCATCATAAAGCAGATTGATGGCGGCAGATGTTTAACGGATAAGGAAGAAATACAGATCTAATCGTCACGCTCAATAGTTAATGCCACCCCCTGACCACCACCAATGCAGAGTGTAGCCAATCCTTTACGAGCGTTGCGTTTCACCATTTCATGAACCAAAGAAACTAAAATGCGGCACCCGGAGGCACCAATCGGGTGGCCCAACGCAATCGCGCCCCCATTGACATTGACCCGGCGTTCATCCCACTCGAGCATCTTGCCAACAGAAAGCGCCTGCGCGGCAAATGCTTCATTAGCCTCAATAAGATCGATATCGGCCAGTTGCCAGCCAACACGCTCCAGGCAACGGCGGGTTGCATACACCGGGGCAATGCCCATCAGTGCAGGATCGACACCAACGCTGGCAAAGGCGCGAATACGTGCGAGCACGGGTAAATTCAACGCTCGCGCTTTGGCTTCGCTCATCATCATTACCGCAGCAGCACCATCATTGATGGATGAGGCATTTCCCGCAGTAACAGAGCCGTGGCTATCAAATGACGGATTTAAACTGGCTAGCCCTTCTGCACTGGCATCAGTACGCGGCTGTTCATCGGTATCAACGATCAATAACTGCCCGTTGCTTTGCGTTCTGACCGGGACGATCTCATCTTTGAATCGTCCGGCGTCAATGGCCGCCCGCGCTTTTTGCTGCGAACTAAGTGCGTAGGCATCTTGTAACTGGCGGCTGATACCATATTCGCGCGCCAGATTTTCGGCGGTGACACCAATATGGTAATCATTGAATGCATCCCACAAGCCGTCATGCACCAGGCTATCAACCAATTGGCTATCGCCAAGCTGTGCTCCGGTGCGGCTATCAGTCAAAACATGCGGCGCGCGACTCATATTTTCCTGGCCACCGGCAATAACAATATCAGCCTCACCACACTGGATCGCCTGAGTGGCGAGATGCAAAGCTTTTAGTCCGGAACCACAAACATCATTAATGGTAATTGCCGAAACGCTGTTGGGAAGACCACCTTTAATCGCTGATTGCCGTGCTGGATTCTGCCCTGCCCCGGCGGTCAGAACCTGTCCCAGAATCACCTCATCTACCGCATGTGCTGCAACACCAGTGCGATCTAATAATGCTTTCACGACCAGGCTGCCTAATTCCACGGCGGAATGGCCTGCCAATGCTCCACGAAAGCAACCGATAGGTGTTCGTAACGCCCCGACAATCACAACGTCTTTCATCACAACCTCGCACCAATTAACCGCGTAATAGTAAATGATTGTTAACAACAATTATCTTAAATGTTTAAAAATAGTGATTTTTATCACAAAGGAAATTCGTCGGAATGAGGGATGGAGATACCAGGCTGGCACGCAAGGTTTGCATCTACTAACACACCAATCCACGGTTGATATAGCGTTAATCTCCCATGTCTGGCCTGGTTTATGGTAAATTGCCCTCCATTTTGTTTAATTTGTAGATGATACGTTCAAATAATGTCTAAGATTTGGTCAAAAGAAGAAACTCTCTGGAGCTTCGCACTCTACGGCACTGCCGTTGGCGCAGGCACACTCTTCCTCCCTATTCAGTTAGGTTCAGCGGGAGCGGTGGTCCTGTTTATTACTGCACTGGTCGCCTGGCCTTTAACATATTGGCCACATAAGGCCTTGTGCCAGTTCATCCTTTCTTCAAAAACATCAGCAGGCGAAGGGATCACTGGCGCGGTAACTCACTACTATGGCAAGAAGATTGGTAATCTGATTACCACTCTGTACTTCATTGCTTTTTTTGTCGTCGTGTTGATATATGCAGTGGCAATCACCAACTCACTCACTGAACAACTGGCGAAGCATATGGCCATTGATCTACGCATCCGTATGCTGGTGAGTCTTGGTGTTGTGTTGATCCTGAATCTCATTTTTCTGATGGGACGCCATGCCACAATTCGGGTAATGGGATTTTTGGTTTTCCCGCTGATTGCCTACTTTTTATTTCTTTCCATCTACCTGGTCGGTAGCTGGCAGCCTTCTTTATTAACAACCCAGGTAGAGTTCAATCAGAATACCCTTCACCAGATATGGATATCGATTCCCGTGATGGTTTTCGCCTTTAGCCATACACCGATTATTTCTACGTTTGCCATCGACAGACGTGAAAAATACGGCGAACACGCTATGGATAAATGCAAAAAAATTATGAAGGTCGCTTATCTCATCATCTGCGTGAGCGTGCTATTCTTTGTCTTTAGCTGCCTGTTATCAATTCCACCTTCATATATTGAAACGGCAAAAGAGGAAGGCGTCACCATTTTATCGGCACTGTCTATGTTGCCAAATGCCCCTGCATGGTTGTCAATTTCTGGGATTATTGTCGCGGTAGTTGCAATGTCTAAATCATTTTTAGGCACCTACTTTGGCGTTATTGAAGGTGCGACGGAATTAGTCAAAACAACGTTACAGCAGGTAGGGGTTAAAAAAAGCCGTGCATTTAACCGCGCACTGTCAATTATGTTGGTATCACTGATTACTTTCATCGTCTGCTGCATCAACCCTAACGCAATTTCGATGATCTACGCAATCAGCGGTCCGCTCATTGCCATGATTCTTTTTATCATGCCTACACTGTCTACGTACCTCATCCCTGCGCTTAAACCCTGGCGTTCCATCGGAAATCTAATTACGTTGATCGTGGGTATTTTGTGCGTTTCGGTAATGTTCTTTAGTTAATCTCTGAGGTGAATGGTTCAAAATAGTCATAATTTTGAACCATTCCAATTCTTACAATGCCTGCCCACCATTAATCCTCCCTCTGACTATTCATAGCATAAACAAGCATTATCAAGCTGTTATCATCAGTAAAAATCTGAACATCTTAAATAAGACTATTTAAGATGCTTCACTTAGATTTACAAGATATCTTCTGGTTATTCGAAAACAATTTGCAGTATAGATATTCCTAATGCATTAGGTAGTTATCTGATTTGCAATAAAGCCAATATGGTTAACCAAGTGAAATCAAACCATATTTAAAACTTAACGACGTATTCTTAAATAGTTTATTGAGAATAATATCAAATACAGATTAAACGCAAATTTCTATTAAAAGCTTATTAAATCAGAGTGTATTGACATCATCAATAACCAATGAAATTATGCGATTATCTATGAATAGGGAGGTTATTAACATGAGACTTTGTAGTAGATATAAAAGTCTTACATGCAATAGTTGCTCAATGCATTGTCAAATAATGCCAGAAAAGTCACCACGTTTGCAGTATTGTGCAAACGCATGCTTTTGTATGTGGCCCGAAGATAGTTCGTATTTTAATCGTGGTGTGGTTGAAGGCATATTAAGTAAAAACCATAACGCACGATTAAGCGGATACATTTTTGTAGATTTTTCAGTAAGTTTTTTACGTCTTTTTTTAGATAAAGACTGGATTGACTATCTTACGAGTACTGATATGGGAATTGTATTGGTAAGCGACAGGAATATGCAATCTCTTGCTAATTACTGGAGAAAACATAACCCAGCAATATCAGCCATTATATATAATGATGATGGACTGGATGTTGCTAACGAAAAGATCAGACAGTTGTTTATCGGTCGTTATCTGTCGTTTACCAGAGGCAATACGTTAACTCAAATGGAGTTCACCATAATGGGGCATATGGTCTCTGGCTATAATCCATATCAGATTGCAGAAACACTCAACATGGATATCCGTAGCATCTACGCCTACAAGCAAAGAATTGAAAAAAGGATGGGTGGTAAAATTAACGAATTGTTTATACGTTCAAACTCAGTTCAGCATTGAAACGTAACTATCAATAATCATAATTATTGTATATACGGGCATTTATAAAGATGCCCGTATTTTATATCACGCACTTTTAACGCCATTTGTTAAATATTTAGTTTAATCATGTAAGTTTTGTGTGTTATCTCAAAAGATGAAGAGACATCATGAGAGAAAAATCATAAAAACGTCGTTACAACTGTTAAATTTGTTAATATATATAGAATTTTAAGTTACATTAACATATTGCAATCATGATTATCGGAATGAATATAAAATTAATATATATTTATTAGATAAATACTAATATACTTATCAAACTATTTAATTTCAATTTTCTTGATGCCGTATTTTATTGACGTATGTACTGGATTATTAACAATAATATTGAGTTCTGGCCGGAACACAGGAAATTAATTTCGGTACATGACGCCGAGCTGAACGTCGTTCTGACAACGCCAGCAAGCAGGTGTTTATCGTTGCTACTTGAAGCTTTTCCAGATGTGGTCGCCCAACAAGATTTTTTCTCCAGAGTCTGGGAAGAAGAAGGTATGCGTGTACCGGTCAACACGTTATACCAAAACATATCGATTATAAGACGCGGATTTCGTGCGGTTGGTGAGACTACGCATTCGCTTATTGCAACCGTGCCGAGAAAAGGGTTCAAGATCAATAATGATATAAACATAGGAAGTCATACCCTCCCCTCTTCAGTAGATGTTCAAAAGAACAATTCTCCTCACAGTCTGAACGTTACAGATGAGCTTAGAGACATAAATGTTGCTCCAGATAATCATGTCAGGAACATACTCTGGCGCTCTAAATTTTATTTACCAATGTTAAGTGCGTTTGGTGTAGGTTTGCTTACCGCATTTTTACTATGGAATAATAGTCAACCCAGATCATTTTTCAAAGATTACAGAACTGTTGCACAAATAAATGGTTGTCATTTTAATGTTGCAGAAGATAGCATCGATGGTTTGAAAGATTTCGATAAATATAAGAACCGTATATTAGGGTCAGGAATTGACTGTAAAAAATATCCGTGGCTATATTTTTCACTCTCCAGGTCGTCTCCGGGTTTGATTGTTATGGCATGCAAAAAAAACTACAGTAATAACGAAGTTGCCGGCTGTTTAACTCTGTCTTATCGTGAGGTTAATCGTGACTCGCTGTAAAAAAGTCCTGCTTATTGTTTTATGCTTTATCAGTGGGTTTATTTTATTCATTGCCTATCATTATTCTAAAGAACAAATCGCATATAATGAAAAATGTACGGCTAATTGGGTTATCTTTAATGACCAGGGACAAGCCAATCTTACTCTTGATTTTATGTATAATAAAAACCAAAAGACTGGAACAGTTGCACTGAGTGGCACATGGAAACAAAACACAAAGGTTTATAAAGCAATTCGACGAGATATTGAATATACATGGAGTGAAAATTATAATACTTTGCATCTCATCTCCAACAAAATAAACAAATTTGATATTATTGATCAAGTTGAGGATGATAAACTTGCACTACTCCTTCCTGATTTTTATGTCTTTTCAGGAAAAATAATAAGCTATAATATACAAAAACAACGTAATCATGGATTTCTTTTTAATATTAGTAATAGAGCAATTATGTACTGTGCAAGATAATATAATATCATTATAGAAACAAAAATGTTAAAAACAACCATTTGAATATTATTGGTACTGAAACACGCCATAATTTTTTGAAATTTATAATTCTGTACATCTAAACTCTTATACATAACTCCCTCGCGCTATAAAAACACCAATAGTACATCCCTCCCCCGCATGACAATTACTTTACATAATATTTTTGTCAGAAAACATCAAAAGCACTCTTTGGCGAAGATGCTACATTATAAAAACAGATGATTTAACGGTGCAAAAAGCAAGCGCATATGATTATCTTAACCTATTATATCAAAAACAATAGTTAGCTAATGAATAGAAGTGTTACTCATATTGTTTCTACAAACAGATTGTATCTCGATATATAGATTACCTTTTAGTATTTTATCTTTCTTAAATGAAATTAATGCTCAGTTAAGAAATGAAACACCCAGTTTTTATCTATGTATTTCAATTAGTTATACACATACATGATTAACATGCATTACTTAAGAATATTTCAGATTACATTCAAAGCAATTCTGGATAAATTAATGCCAACAGTCATGGGAATTTTGTATATACAAAGTCATATACAGTTTAATGAAATATATATGAGTATCAGTCATATCTATTACTCATGCAGGACGCAAATAGCCATAAAATTCACAGAGGTTAGCTAATGGATTTAGAAATTAAATTTTCATATCATTTCCCTGATGGGATAATACTGACAGAAGATGGTATTCTTACTAAAGGGAATGAGCAATCTTACATTCCCCCCAAAGAGCTAGGTGTATTATTTGTATTGCTTGAATCTGCTGGCAATGTTGTATCAAAAGATATGATCATCGAATCCGTGTGGAAAAATGTAATTGTAAGTGATGAGTCCCTTACACGTTGTATATATTCATTAAGATGTATTTTTGAACAAATTGGTTATACCCGTTGTATAGAAACCATATATAGAAAAGGTTACCGATTCAGTGGACAAGTATTCAAAATAAAAGGAAATCAATATAATGAAGCAGGAAGCACTATTGCTTTATTCCCATTTACAACGTCTCACAGCCACCAGGATCCATTAACACTTAATCAAGAGCTTATACAGTTCATTTCAAATAAAAAAAACGATAACCTATATATATACCCAATGGCTGCAACCCAGTATTGTATAGATAATAAATCCCAAACAGCTTTTCTGGCCAGATTCAAACCAGATTATTTTATAACAGGAAGGATTAACCAACATGACACATCAAACAGCTTATATGTTGAGGTGATCGATGCAAAAAGTTTTTATCTTGTTGCCAGCACTCATCTTCAGGCTGATGATATACAAAAAATATCACAATTTATAATAAGTAACTTGTATATGGTCATGAAGGATCCTGAAACTGCACCAGGATTGATTAGCCAAAACGAATCATCTAATGAGCATGTTTTATCCAAAGAAATGTCTGCTGGGAAAAATGCACTAAATGAGTTCACACCAGAAAGCATTGTCAAAGCAATAACTATATTTGAAAACCTGATAAAAAAATACAATGCTCAGTTATTAATAAATGAATGCTATTGTCTGTTAGCTGAATGCCATATGTCTCTAGCTCTTCATGGTATATATGAACATAAACATGCTACTCAAAAGGCATTAGAATTTATAGATAAGGTATCAGATAAAGCTATTTTTGATGGTAAGATATTAGGAATTATGGGGCTGATAACTGGTCTTTCCGGACAAGCAACAACATCACGTATTTTTTTTGATCATGCACAAATAAAAATATTAGATGTCGCTTCCCTATACTACTATAAGTCACTGGTAAACATATATAATGAAAGAATTGAGGATGCAATCTCTTGTATAGAACAATCACTGTTACTTGAACCAAAAATACATAAAACTGCGATAATAAAAAAATCCATTGATGCATATGTCTCTACAATGCAGAATAAAAAAAGCGTACTCTCTTATCACTGCACTGAGAAAGAACACCATTTAGCTATTATTAACAACATCCAAAAACTAAGGCAATTGACAAATTATAACAATACTATCGATTTTAATAATCAATATGCGGTAGCTTGATGCATTATAAAGAAATAATATATGAGGGCGTAAAAAAACTGGAGCGGGCGAAGGGAGCCTAAGACAAATCGAAGACAACCAGCTAACCTCTTGTTTCTTAAAGACTGATGAATCCAGTTGGTTGTAGTGATAGTCACACATTTAGCGATAGACGGTCAAGACTTGAAGCACGTAATATTCCCTCTAAAGGAATAGAACTCACGGTCTGACTACCCGGCCCTTTTGGTCTGACTCAGGGTCGGGCTATGGGGACTTTTGGCTCGCTCTTTATATTAGATGAGGTCTCACATTTTTCAGTCAAAACTCATCGTCTAATAGCCCATAGCCAGACCACCAGTCCCAGCTTTAGCAGGAAGACCACGAGATAGACTTTGTGTAGGTCCATTTGGTCCTCCTCCCTTCTACATTCACGAACTAGATTACTAGTACAAAATAAAGGCCAGACATCCAGTTCGGAAGTCTGACCAATAGTCGTTATTGTTAGTTAGCTTCTTTAGTGAAGCTCAGGCGTTTGACTACAGGCAGGACAGCAGTAGCCGAGCCAGTACCCATCTTGATGGTCGTAGCAGCTTCAGCTACAACAAACACCTTGCCGAGAATCTCAAGGTCGTGAGACTGGGAGTCACCATCACGTGAAAGGACCACAGTAATGTGGTCGCCATCGTGACGGAAGCAACCGAAGCTCAGAGCCGTAAAACGCTTAGCCATCATGAACACGCCACGGTCTTCACCGTTGTAATAGGCGATGTCAGCCCCCAGCATATCGACGATAGCGTCTTCACCACCAAAACCTTGCTTAGCAGCCAGACGGGAGAGAGCCTTGAGGTGTGACTCATGGGCGATAATGCCGTAGTCAGAAACCTCAGAACCGAAAGAAGGCTCGGTGTTCTCATACAGCGCGTCCATGATAGTGTCTGCCTTAGCTGTCAGGCTACCAGTCAGGACCGGAAGCTCTACAGTCTTCAACAGCTTGGAGGATTCCAGTACATCGACCATGCGACTATTGATGGTACGGACCACGTTATCGCAGATGTTCAGAGCGTCCTGCTGGAGCGTCCCCAGAGTGAAACCAGTGGAAGACTTAGCGTCCCAAAGCTTTGTCTGGTGAGACACGAGGATAGCCTGTTCAATCGGCTCAACGGTGATTTCAGTGCCAGACGGAGCGGTCACAACTTCAGGTCGCTTACCACCACGGACAGGGACCAGCACAGAGCGGTCAGCCAGAGTGTGAGCAATGATTGGAGTCGGTAAGCTGTTACGGGTCGGCGTTAGTCGGCAGACCTTCATTGACCTGAATGTTGTCGGTGTCGGTGATGCGTACTGGCTCAATGCCGAACTGGAAAGCGTCTTTAATCGTCATAATAATCAATCTCCTAAATTAGTTTGGATACTGTGGGTCCCGACATCGGGTCAGGACCACTTGTGTGTCTTACAGGCTGTCCATCCAGTTGTCCGTGGACTCAATGTCAGCGACCATAGAAGCACGGGAGCGACCAGCGGAATGGGTAGCACTGCGGAGGTTCTCACCGTAGGTCCGGCGGTCAGCTTTGACCTGTTCGCGACGCTGTAGCTCTTTTTGCCATTCGTCTTCAGTCATGAACATCTCGCGGGTACGCTCAGCCTGAAGCCGCCGCTCTTTAGCGATTCGCTCAGCCTCAGCTCGTTTGTTCATCTGGCGGCGTTGGTAGGCGGTCATCAGGTCATTACTGAAGAAGTTGCCAATAGCTACACCAGCTTCAGCCAGAGCTTCCAGTAACTCCATTGCCTCGCGGCTGGTAGACGGCAGGCCTGACAGGTAGCCCGGAATGAGGGTCTTGATAGCGAGGGACAGCGGATAGGACTGACCGTCCAGACTCACAGTATTGTCGTAGAGATTGATGTCGGTGACTGATAGTTTCCAGTCTTGGTTATTGAATAACGCACTAGCTTTGCTAGACATGTAATTACTCCTCTTGAGTCTGAGACTATCGGTCGACCACAGGCGTGTTTAGTCCTGCGGCGTCTCCCCGCATCGGTCATCTCAAAAGGTTTAAAATTAGGTATTGAGTAGGTGAGCTACTAACGGTTAGGCGACAGTTTCATAGCGACCAGTTGGGCTATTAGCTCGTCTCGTGATTGGTGCTGGCGGGTCCCATCTTCCGGGTCTAGACCAAGCTCCTTCAGGATGACCTCAGTCCGGTAGCCACGGTAACGGAGAGTCATGCGCCCCTCAGGTGTGCGCGGGTCAATCATCATCTTAGATTCCCTCCACCTTACCGGATTGTGCCAGCTTCAGGAGGTGCTCTTGCTTCTGCTGGTCGGTGCCAGTGAATGCAATAAGGATGCCTCGCATCTTGTCAACCATCTCAGGCTTACCGAAGACCTCCAGCCCCTTAGCGTTGAACCGGAAGTTATACCCACCTGCTGAGAACTTCTGGTCTGACGGCTTAATGATACGAAAGCAGTCGGAATACTTCGGATTTACAGACCACTCGTTACTGATTGGGTTCTTACGAAAGAGGCCACGATGCTGGAGAAGTGCGGTCATTAGCTTCTGAGCGGGCAGACCATAGGTTTTGCAGTAGTCGCCCCAAGTCACGCCTCGGCGGTTAGCGGACTGAATGGCTGCTCGCTTCTTCTGGTCTTCCAGTTGAAGGACTCGACGCTCTAACGTCTGAATATGGTCGTAACACTTGGCGCGGAGGTGAACGGAATAGCCAGCGACCAGAATGAAAGTATGCTTACGGTCGAGACGATACAGCGGCTGCTGTTTCCCCTGCGCGTTTAGATAGACATCTTCAGTCACCCCGATATGACTGCTCAGTTTTGAGCACTGCTCAGTTTTGAGCGCGTTAAGCTCCTCAGCCATATTGCGAATATCACGCAGGACATTTCGGTGCTCCTTGCCTGTCAGCTCAGCAATTTCAACTGAGGTCATGGAGACAAGCTGGTCGAGGTTAATGACGCTGATTTCTTGTTGGGACATTTACGTGTACTCCTTTTGTTTGCACCCTGAAGTCGCACCCCCACTGACCTACTCAAGCCCCCACGTAAAGGGAGACCAGCAGGCAACAGGACGCAAACAGAATGACTTGAGGTAATTGGGGTTAGTGGTCTGCGATGACCATAGAGATGAAGGTTCGACAGCATGTCCGAGCGTGTGTGGTGATAGACTTAAGTCACGAGACCAAAGAACACACAGGCTGACCAGAGGCTGTCTTGCCTTAGGCTGGTGGCTAGCTTGCTAGCGTGGACCACGGTTTCTCGCTTGCCGTCTCTCAGGAGGTCAGAGGCGAGGTATGGTCCCTATAGTGATAGTTTAGTCAAACAGGAATGAACTTCGGAGAACTTGACGCGAAAGTGTTCAGTACTTCCAGTAAGACCCGAAGCATGGAGACCACATCATAGCGACCATAATTTTACTTCGGGTTGGCGGGAGTGGAGGCTGGACTTAAAGTTCTTCTTATTGGAATTGTGATAACACAATCCATAACAAGATAAACTCATGGTCTCCTCAAGCCTGCTGGTCAAGACTCAAAGCTCCAACCTCAGACACCACCACTGGTCTAACCTCTTTGAGTTTCCGCCTGTCCACAAATGGATGGCAGACCTCAGTAATGGTGTCTTGGTTCTTCAGTTATCCGCGCAGCGATTATCACAGAGCCAACTTAAAGTCGGATGTGGTCTTCTGCTCCCCGCCTGTCAAAAGGGAAGATAACCTACGTTAAAGATAATGGTCTCAGGCCAAGGTGATTTAACACTAGGCGTCTGCGGATGGTTTCCAATCGGTCCGCTACCGGAAGCCTGAGACTTAATGAATGTGTGGGTCGGTGGCTGTTATTAAGCCGGGGGACTTAGGGTCTCCCTATAGTGATAGTTTAGGGTCTCCCTATAGTGATAGTTTAGTTCCGTCAGCCCTACTCGTTAGCGGCTTTCTGTCCTTCTCGCGCCTTCCTGTCCCGGTCCTCAATGCCCTTGAGCGCCCTTTCCGGCATACTGTTAAACATGGCTTCGACTTCTTTCGGTCTGGTAATCTGCTCAGTGACAATAATGTTCAGCAGCTTAAAAAGACCATGCGCTAACTGAGGGTCGTCATCAATGTTAATTTCACCCGGATGTACCGCTTGATTGCCAACGATACGACAGATGTCAGCAGCTCGCTGGACCAGTGGAGACAGCCCTTTAGCTACAAGAGACTTAATGTCCGTGTCGATATGCTTCCCCGGCTCACCGAGATGAACCATCAGCTTTTGAAGACTCAAACGCAGGAGTGCGGCAGCGCCTTTAGGTGACAGATTAACGATGCTTCTGGCTTCCATGTAGTCGGACTTACAGTCTTCTGGCATGTCTGGGCTAGGCATCTCGACACTCGCTGATGCAGGAATAATCATGGTCGATTCATACCAATAAGCGTAATCCTTACAATGTTCGCATTGCGATACAAACATTGGAAAGTCTGTATCGTCGTAATACGCATATAGCTGATTCCATTCCTGCCTGGCAAAAGCATGACAATAGGGGCAATTGAAAGCTTCTTTTTTAAATACTGCTGGTGTATAGGGCGTCGTCACCTAGTTAGTCTCCTTATAAACATAAGCCATCACATTAACCAATCTATCTACCTCGACCTCTTTCGCGTAACGGTCGTAAGTTATAGACCCTGAGCTATGACCCATAATCGCCTGAGCATATGCTAACTCGACCCCATGTTGTTTTAACTGGGTCGCAACTGTATGTCTAAACGAGTGAAAAGCTAAGCCGCTACGGTCAGCGAGGACTTTAGGCAGCAACGTCCGGTTAAACCATTTGCTCACCTGCTCACCGTAGCCGTTCTTCATCAGCTTGAGGCCATCGAATACCATAGCATTATCACCCTTAGCCTTTCTACGGTCTTCCACAAGCGACATAAAGTCAGCCAATACAAAACCATAAGCACCATCTACCAACGGGACACAGCGATCACTATGCGCATTCTTAACGCTCTTGCCCGGTAAGCTGCTATCGTCTTCGTTGATATGGATATACACGGTCCCGGCCTCAGTGACCCTGACGTCTTTGACCTGTAGCTGAGCGACCTCATTAAGTCTTGCTCCAGTGATTGCCGCCAGAGCAGTGACGTAATAGTGGTAGGGCTTACCTGAGGTCTTCTGAGAGTACGCTTTAGCAGCGACCAGTAGCTGCCCTACCTGCTCAGGACTGAACGCATCACGAGCGTCGGAGGCTTTACGCTGCGGGACTTTCAGCTCAAGACCTTCGGTCAGGTTCTTAGCTATCAAGTCGTTGCGTACCGCCCACTTAAACACAGCAGCCATCTTGATAAGATATTTATTGTTGATGGTAACGACATCAAGACAGTCAGTTTTAGACTCCCGGTTCAGCAGGTCAGACAGCGGCATAGACTTAAAGCGTTGCTTGCGGTTCTTCGGTATCTGCTGGAGGACTTCACGGACCCTGAGCATATCTGAACGGGTCGCCTTGCCGACATCGTGAATAGCCAGATAGTCGAATATCTCGATTAACGTAGAGTGTGACGCTCGGTTCTCGCTTAGGGTCGCTGGCTTCCAGTTCTGGGCGTTCTCCTGCTCGTACTGCTCAATGAGAGACGCGAGGGTCAGTGCTTTAGGTTCAGGGACTTCAGGCTCCGATGATACAGATAGGGAGACGGACGGTCTTAGACTGCCAGTCTCAGGCTCAAGGTAAGACAACAGGCCAGAGCTATCGCCCTTGAGTCTATCCTGACAGGCTTTAAGCACACCGATAACGTCATTGATATAGCGATGCTGGTCTACAGTCAGACGCTCAGTTGCTACAGCTTCCCGAAGGTTGGACTTAATGTCGTCGTACTGGTCAACATAAAGCTGGTAGGACTCCGGGTCGTTCAGGTCATCACGGCTGACACCAAGTTCCCACTCAACAATGGTCTTCAGGTGCTCCCGTAGTTCCTCATAGGATGCGCTAGGGTTGTCTGCGTGTATTGCTTTAAGTGCTGACTTGATGTGTCGAGAGTGAGCCATAGCGGTGCGTCTGTCCTTAGTCCGTAGTGATACTGACGCTAGTTTATAACGGTTGTGAGAAGGAAGCGAAGCGGTCAGGCGACCAGTAGTCTTCATCCTAAGGCGGATGTAAAAGACACCGTTACGCTGATAAAGGTAGGTTCTTGAATTGAGCATGTACTGAGACCTTAGGTCTGCTCACTACTTCAACAAAGTTAGTCACAGTGTTGGTTACAGTGAGTAAAACTATCGGAAGGCTTTAAGCCGTATCCCTTAGGATTCAGTAAGTTAGTAGACTTTAAGAATGGTCATGGAGCGGGCGAAGGGAATCGAACCCTCGTATAGAGCTTGGGAAGCTCTCGTTCTACCATTGAACTACGCCCGCTTTGAGATGCGTAAGGCATTATAAACCTTACGCTCTTCTTAGCAAGTGTCTTGCTACTGACTGCTGATTAATTCACCATCAACACTTTGGTTTGCTGCCCTGTGGCGGCAAGTAGCGCAAAGGATCAATTGCCGTAGCACGGTAACGAATCTGGAAATGTAACCGCACGGATTCTGCATCAGTACTGCCCATCGTCGCTATCTTTTGCCCAGCCTTAACGCTTTGCCCATTGTTTACCAGCATCGTGTCGTTATGAGCGTAGGCTGTGATGTAATCTTCACTGTGTTTAATCATGATGAGATTACCGTAGCCGCGTAATTGGTTACCGACATACACCACCTTACCGGCACCGGCTGCGTATATTGGCGTCCCGCGCGCTGCAGCAATATCAATCCCTTTATTGCCGCCATCTGCCATTGAGTAAGGCATGATAACTTTTCCACTCGTTGGCCATAACCAGCAACGTTGTCCAACAGGTGGCCATGAAGATTTCGGAACCACTGGCGGCGGCGTTACTGACGCTGTTTTCGTCGTTGATTTGGCGGTATATTTCCGCGAACTGCGGTTGCTTTTTGCCCCACCAAGTTTCAACTTTTGGCCTACTTCGATGGTATAGGGGGGAGAAATGCCGTTGAGCCGGGCAAGTTCTTTTACGCTTGTTCCCGTGGTGCGTGAAATACGATAAAGCGTATCCCCCCGTTTCACGGTGTAAACGGAGCCGGAATACGTTCCTGTGTCTGATGATTTGCTACCCGAACAGCCCGCCAGAAGCAGTCCAGCCGATAACAGCATCACGATACCCAGCATTTTTTTATTCGGGCGTCCTGCGCTCAAAATCTTTCCTCGCTCAAAAAACAAGACGCTATATCATAGCAGTCACCTGTCAGATACCCAATCCATTGCTCGGAAAATGGATGTACAAATCAAGAATTGTTAATGAATCTATTAGGATAGGATAACCATCATTAGTACATCATAACGAAAAAGAAAGCATCCTGACTGCCTCCTAATATTCATTTATCACAATGATTTTTATCACACTCATATTGATACACAGCCCTCTCTTGCTTTGCTGATAAAAACCACATCATCCCTGGCGTTTTATTAACAACATCACACTTCCCCCCTCCCCTCATGCTTATAGTCGTTTCTGGCGTAATTCTTGCCTTCAAAGACTAAATCATTGCCATAAGAACCAAATGTTCAAATCAAGGGGATTTCTATGGAAGCGCGGGAAGCAACCGCTACAGGTGAATCATGTATGCGCGTAGATGCCATTGCTAAGGTTACCGGGCGGGCACGATATACTGACGATTATGTTATGGCGGGCATGTGTTACGCGAAATATGTACGTAGTCCTATCGCACATGGTTATGCCGTAAGTATTAATGATGAACAAGCCAGAAGTCTGCCTGGCGTACTGGCTATTTTTACCTGGGAAGATGTACCGGATATCCCATTCGCCACGGCAGGGCATGCCTGGACACTTGACGAAAATAAACGCGATACCGCCGATCGCGCACTGTTAACTCGCCATGTTCGCCATCATGGTGATGCCGTTGCCATCGTCGTGGCCCGAGATGAACTCACAGCAGAAAAAGCAGCGCAATTAGTCAGTATTGAGTGGCAAGAATTACCCGTTATCACCACACCAGAAGCGGCACTTGCAGAAGACGCCGCTAAAATTCACAGCCGCGGTAATTTGCTTAAGCAAAGCACGATGTCTACGGGCAATGTCCAGCAAACAATCGATGCCGCCGATTACCAGGTGCAGGGACACTATCAGACCCCCGTCATTCAACATTGCCACATGGAAAGTGTGACATCGCTGGCGTGGATGGAGGATGACGCGCGAATTACCATCGTCTCCAGTACGCAGATCCCGCACATTGTTCGCCGCGTTGTCGGTCAGGCGTTGGATATTCCCTGGTCATGCGTGCGGGTAATCAAACCGTTTGTCGGTGGAGGTTTTGGTAATAAACAAGATGTGCTGGAGGAGCCAATGGCGGCATTCCTGACCAGCAAGCTCGGCGGTATTCCGGTGAAAGTTTCCCTTAGTCGTGAAGAGTGTTTCCTGGCGACCCGTACCCGCCACGCTTTTACCATTGACGGGAAAATGGGGGTTAACCACGATGGTACGCTGAAAGGCTATAGTCTGGATGTTCTGTCCAACACGGGTGCTTATGCCTCTCACGGCCATTCCATTGCTTCCGCAGGTGGTAACAAAGTCGCGTATCTTTATCCTCGTTGCGCCTACGCTTACAGCTCAAAGACCTGCTATACCAATCTACCCTCGGCTGGCGCAATGCGTGGTTATGGCGCACCGCAAGTCGTTTTTGCCGTCGAATCAATGCTGGATGACGCCGCTACCGCGTTAGATCTTGACCCGGTAGAAATTCGTTTACGTAATGCCGCCCGTGAAGGCGATGCAAATCCACTCACTGGAAAACGCATTTACAGTGCCGGATTACCTGAGTGTCTGGAAAAAGGGCGGGAAATCTTTGAATGGGAAAAACGACGTGCAGAGTGCCAGAACCTGCAAGGCAATTTGCGCCGCGGCGTTGGCGTTGCCTGTTTTAGCTACACCTCTAACACCTGGCCTGTTGGTGTAGAAATCGCGGGCGCACGCTTGTTGATGAATCAGGATGGAACTATCAACGTGCAAAGCGGCGCTACGGAAATCGGTCAGGGTGCCGACACTGTGTTCTCGCAAATGGTGGCTGAAACCGTGGGTGTTCCGGTCAGCGATGTCCGCGTGATTTCGACACAAGATACTGATATTACGCCATTCGACCCAGGTGCGTTTGCTTCACGCCAGAGCTATGTTGCAGCGCCTGCGTTACGCAGTGCTGCATTGCTATTGAAAGAGAAAATCATCGCTCATGCCGCTGTAATGCTACATCAGTCAGCGATGAATCTGACACTGATAAAAGGCCATATCGCGCTGGTTAAAAGGCCGGAAGAGCCATTGCTGTCGTTAAAAGATCTGGCGATGGATGCTTTTTATCATCCTGAGCGCGGCGGGCAACTTTCTGCTGAAAGCTCGATCAAAACCACCACTAACCCACCGGCATTTGGCTGTACTTTTGTTGATCTGACGGTTGATATTGCGCTGTGTAAAGTGACCATCAATCGCATCCTCAACGTCCATGATTCGGGCCATATTCTTAACCCGCTGCTGGCTGAAGGTCAGGTTCACGGCGGAATGGGAATGGGCATTGGCTGGGCGTTATTTGAAGAGATGATTATCGATGCGAAAAGTGGTGTGGTACGTAACCCCAATCTGCTGGATTACAAAATGCCGACCATGCCGGATCTGCCACAACTGGAAAGCGCGTTTGTCGAAATCAATGAACCACAATCCGCATACGGACATAAGTCACTGGGTGAGCCGCCAATAATTCCTGTCGCCGCTGCGATTCGTAACGCGGTGAAAATGGCTACCGGTGTTGCAATCAATACCCTGCCGCTGACGCCAAAACGGTTATACGAAGAGTTCCATCTGGCAGGATTGATTTGAGGATAACATCATGTTTGATTTTGCATCTTACCATCGCGCAACCACCCTTGCCGATGCCATCAACCTGCTGACTCACAATCCGCAGGCCAAACTGCTCGCCGGTGGCACTGACGTGCTGATTCAGCTCCACCATCACAATGACCGTTACCGTCATATTGTTGATATCCACAATCTGGCAGAGCTTCGGGGGATTACGCTGGCGGAAGATGGCGCGCTACGAATCGGTTCCGCGACGACCTTTACCCAGTTAATTGAAAATCTATTAACCCAGCGTCATCTCCCGGCGTTATGTGCTGCGGCTTCGTCAATTGCCGGGCCGCAGATCCGTAACGTCGCGACCTACGGTGGAAATATTTGCAACGGTGCCACCAGCGCAGACTCAGCCACGCCAACACTGATATATGACGCGAAGTTGGAGATCCACTCCCCGCGCGGTGTTCGCTTCGTCCCGATTAACGGCTTTCATACCGGGCCGGGCAAGGTTTCCCTTGAGCATGATGAAATCCTTGTCGCATTTCATTTCCCACCGCAGCCGAAAGAACATGCAGGTAGCGCGCATTTTAAATATGCCATGCGCGACGCGATGGATATTTCAACCATCGGTTGCGCTGCTCATTGCCGCCTGGACAACGGCAATTTCAGTGAATTACGCCTGGCATTTGGTGTTGCCGCACCAACGCCGATTCGCTGCCAACATGCTGAACAGGCAGCACAAAACGCGCCATTAACTCAGCAAACGCTGGAAGCTATTAGCGAATCAGTCCTACAGGATGTCGCCCCGCGTTCTTCCTGGCGTGCAAGTAAAGAGTTTCGTCTGCATCTCATCCAGACGATGACCAAAAAAGTCATTAGCGAAGCCGTCGCCGCGGCGGGGGGAACATTGCAATGAATCACAGCAAAAGTATTACCATTGAATGTGTCATTAACGGTATGCCTTTTCAGCTTCACGCCGCACCAGGAATGCCACTTTCGGAGATGCTCCGCGAACAAGGACTGCTTAGTGTCAAGCAAGGTTGCTGCGTTGGCGAATGCGGTGCCTGTACAGTACTGGTTGACGGAACGGCAATCGACAGTTGTTTATACCTGGCCGCATGGGCTGAAGGAAAAGAGATCCGCACGCTGGAAGGCGAAGCAAAAGGTGGCAAACTTTCTCATGTTCAACAGGCTTATGCGAAATCCGGCGCAGTGCAGTGTGGCTTTTGTACGCCAGGGTTGATTATGGCCACCACGGCAATGCTGGCAAAACCACGAGAGAAACCATTAACCATTACGGAGATTCGTCGTGGCCTGGCGGGAAATCTCTGTCGCTGCACCGGTTATCAGATGATTGTGAATACAGTACTGGACTGCGAAGAAACGAAGTAAAACGAAATCCGGCCTGAATTCAGGCCGGATTTACCGTGGTTACACGCTTAACAACTCATATTTTTTAATCTTACGATAGAGGGTAGCAATGCCGATACCCAGTTCATCAGCGACTTGCTTCTTGCTGTTATGACGTGAAAGCGCCTCGCGTATCATCTGTTTTTCCATCTCCTCCAGCGCCGTGCCGCCAGTATCATCAAGTGCCAAATGTGCCTCGCAAGCTTCTGGCATCTCACTTTGCTCCATCGCACCGTTATTTACCAGATTGGGTGGCAAAAGCGTGCTGTCAATGACTTCACCAGAAGGAACAACGTTGACCAGATATTCCATCAGATTGCTTAACTCTCGCAGGTTCCCTGGCCAATAATGCTTACGCAGTAACTCCACAACATCGGGAGCAATACCTGGGTAAACCGATCCCAAACGACGGGTATGTAGATGTAAAAAGTAATGCACCAGCAGTTCAATATCTTCCTGACGTTCACGCAGCGGTGGCAAAGTTAAAGGAATGACATTGAGTCGGTAGAAGAGATCTTCGCGAAATTTACCTTCGGCAATGAACTGGGCTAAATTCTGGTTGGTTGCAGAAATGATGCGGATGTCGACCTGTATTGGACTACTGGCACCAATCGGCAGGATTTCACGCGCCTCAATAGCTCGCAGTAATTTAGCCTGCAACATCAATGGCATATCGCCAATTTCATCAAGAAACAACGTGCCTGTATTCGCCGCCTGAATCAACCCTATTTTGCCGTTGGCTGAAGCGCCAGTAAATGCGCCTTTAACATAACCGAACAGCTCACTCTCCAGAAGCTGCTCCGGAATCGCCGCACAGTTGATAGCAATAAATGGTTTGTTCCGCCGTCCACTCAGCTTATGGATTGCGCGAGCCACCACTTCTTTCCCGGTGCCACTTTCACCAACGACCATAACACTGGATGGGCTAGGCGCAATGCGGCTAATGAGTCGTTTTAATTGCCGCATAACCCGGCATTCGCCAACTAATTGTTCAATATGCGGTTCATCAGAGGCATTCGCCACGGAAAAACTGGTATGAGATTGGTGAAATGCCATTAAAAATAACTGTCGGCCCTGTATGTTATGCAACTGACCAATTATCAATTCACTTTTATCATCCCACGAAACGATATGCTGCATATGGCCATGTGTAAAATTACTCTCAAATGTTAATGGCCTGAAACGAACAGGTTTCCCAACCATATTATTTTGAGCAACACCGAGAGTTTTTAATGCAGTCTGGTTAACAAACTGAACACGATTGTCTTCATCAATAACTAATACTCCCTGATCCATATTATCAATCATGGTAGCGAATATTTTACTTATATTATCTCCTGGCCCCTGATCTTCCAGAAGCTTTGAAACAAAAATAGTCGATATATGGCGAACGTAATCTGAAAATTCGCGTAAATTATCACTGATATGTTCTTGTTGCTCATGAGTAACAGCAATCAAACTTATTACCCCGACACAGCGTTCCTGTAGAATAACAGGCGTGCCCAGAAATGCCTTTTCACGACAACTCTCTTTACTGTCGCAACCTTCACAAAGGGGATCGAAGCGAGATTGTGTCACAACCTTTTCGGTTTTGGTTTCGAGGACATAGCGGAGCAAGCGCGAGTTGCCACTCAACTGGCGACCAAGAAATTTCCCATATGCGCCAGTTCCAGCGACGCGGCACAAGTTTTCATCAACGATCTCAACCTCAAGCTGCAAAACGCTGGCTAGCATTCTGGCAAAACGCTGAATTGTTGGTTGAATTTGCATCAATACTGACTGCGTAGAAACAAGCTCCATAGCTTTACCTTCCAGAATCACTTAAAAGTCGATCATTGAAGACGTTGATGGTTCACAGGTCATGACGATATTAACTCAGACAAATATAGCTTTGCTAAAAACATAGGATTTTTATCATTTTCTAATGAAATTATGGAAGTGATATCACATTTCTATATCAATATGAGAATTACGGGAGTGCATTTATCAAACTGACGACGATTTACCTGCCTCTTTATCTTATTTCTGATGCTTAGCAGCAAATAAATAACTGCATAAAAAAAGCCAATCGTTTCCGTATATTTTGATGTTCCATAGCACATCAATAATTTGTGATCAAACCCACACATTATTCGTTAAATTAGCATTTCATAACCATGCAGATAATTCTGGCATGTTTATTGTTAGTTCCTGGTATAGCTGTGAAAACACCAATCACATTGGCATGTCACAGTGAAATAAACCACTTTGCCTGTCATTCCACTATCGGGACTTTATGATGAAAACTGTTAATGAGCTGATTAAGGATATCAATTCGCTGACCTCTCACCTTCACGAGAAAGATTTTTTGTTAACGTGGGAACAGACGCCAGATGAACTGAAACAAGTACTGGACGTTGCCGCAGCGTTAAAAGCACTGCGTGCTGAAAACATCTCGACCAAAGTCTTTAATAGTGGATTAGGTATTTCCGTATTCCGCGACAACTCTACCCGCACCCGTTTTTCTTATGCTTCCGCGCTTAATCTGCTCGGCCTGGCGCAGCAAGATCTTGATGAAGGTAAATCACAAATTGCGCACGGCGAAACCGTTCGTGAAACGGCCAATATGATCTCCTTCTGTGCCGATGCTATCGGTATTCGTGACGATATGTATCTGGGGGCAGGCAACGCCTATATGCGTGAAGTGGGAGCCGCGCTTGACGACGGCTACAAACAGGGCGTACTGCCGCAGCGTCCGGCTTTAGTTAACCTGCAATGCGATATCGACCACCCGACTCAGTCTATGGCCGACCTGGCATGGTTACGTGAACACTTTGGTTCACTGGAAAACCTGAAAGGTAAAAAAATCGCCATGACCTGGGCGTATTCCCCAAGCTACGGTAAACCGCTCTCTGTACCGCAAGGCATTATCGGCCTGATGACTCGCTTCGGTATGGATGTCACCCTGGCTCATCCGGAAGGCTATGACCTGATTCCGGATGTCGTTGAAGTGGCTAAAAACAACGCTAAAGCATCCGGCGGTAGCTTCCGTCAGGTCACCAGCATGGAAGAAGCATTCAAAGACGCAGACATCGTTTATCCGAAGTCATGGGCACCTTATAAAGTGATGGAAGAGCGAACTGAACTGCTGCGCGCGAACGATCACGAAGGCTTAAAAGCACTGGAAAAACAGTGCCTGGCACAGAACGCGCAACATAAAGACTGGCATTGCACTGAAGAGATGATGGAACTCACCCGCGACGGTGAAGCCCTGTATATGCACTGTCTGCCAGCCGATATTAGCGGCGTATCCTGCAAAGAAGGTGAAGTCACGGAAGGCGTATTCGAAAAATACCGTATCGCTACCTACAAAGAAGCCAGTTGGAAACCCTATATCATCGCCGCGATGATCCTTTCCCGTAAATATTCCAAACCTGGTGCACTGCTCGAACAACTGCTGAAAGAAGCGCAAGAACGCGTGAAATAACCCCTCGAGCCGATCGGCAGGTCGGCTCTCTATTTCCAGAGGCCAAAAGGATAGGATATGTCCGTTTTCTCATTGAAGGTTGATATCGTCGATAACAAATTTTTCAACGGCGAAACATCACCGCTCTTTTCGCAAAACCAGGCAAAACTGGCGCGCCAGTTTCACCAGAAAATTGCTGGCTATCGCCCAACACCGCTTTGTGCGCTGGACGATCTCGCAACTCTTTTTGGTGTAAAGAAAATTCTCGTTAAGGACGAATCAAAACGCTTCGGTCTGAACGCCTTCAAAATGCTCGGCGGTGCGTACGCTATCGCTCAGTTACTGTGCGAAAAATATCATCTGGATATCGAAACACTGTCATTTGAGCATCTGAAAAATGCCATTGGCGAAAAGATGACCTTCGCCACCACCACCGACGGCAACCACGGGCGCGGTGTTGCCTGGGCTGCTCAACAACTCGGTCAAAACGCGGTGATTTACATGCCGAAAGGTTCTGCTCAGGAGCGTGTAGACGCCATTCTGAACCTCGGCGCCGAGTGCATCGTCACCGACATGAATTATGACGATACCGTCCGCCTGACCATGCAACACGCTCAGCAACACGGCTGGGAAGTCGTACAAGATACCGCCTGGGAAGGCTATACCAAAATCCCAACCTGGATCATGCAGGGCTACGCCACATTAGCGGATGAGGCTGTTGAGCAAATGCGTGAAATTGGCGTTACGCCAACTCACGTCCTGCTGCAGGCTGGCGTCGGCGCAATGGCCGGCGGCGTGCTGGGATATCTGGTGGATGTCTATAGTCCTCAAAATCTGCACAGCATCATTGTTGAACCTGACAAAGCTGACTGTATTTATCGCTCTGGCGTCAAAGGCGACATCGTTAACGTTGGCGGCGATATGGCCACCATCATGGCGGGCCTGGCCTGCGGCGAACCGAATCCGCTGGGTTGGGAAATCTTACGTAACTGTGCCACCCAATTCATCTCCTGCCAGGACAGCGTTGCCGCATTAGGTATGCGCGTGCTGGGTAATCCCTACGGCAACGATCCGCGCATCATCTCCGGTGAATCTGGCGCTGTCGGTTTAGGCGTTCTTGCGGCTGTTCATTATCACCCGCAACGTCAAAGTCTGATGGAAAAACTGGCGCTGAACAAAGATGCCGTGGTGCTGGTTATCAGCACTGAAGGCGACACTGACGTGAAGCACTACCGCGAAGTTGTCTGGGAAGGCAAACACTCTGTAGCACCATAATCACCCTATTGGAAATAGCTCCCCGCCAAACGGGGAGTCAAAAATCTGGAGAAAAATAATGGCTAAGAATATTCCATTCAAACTGATTCTTGAAAAAGCAAAAGATTACCAGGCAGACATGACCCGCTTCCTGCGCGATATGGTTGCGATTCCCAGCGAAAGTTGCGATGAAAAACGCGTAGTGCATCGTATTAAAGAAGAGATGGAAAAAGTAGGTTTCGATAAAGTTGAAATCGACCCGATGGGCAACGTTCTCGGTTATATCGGCCACGGCCCGCGTCTGGTTGCAATGGATGCTCACATCGACACCGTCGGTATTGGCAACATCAAAAACTGGGAATTCGACCCGTACGAAGGTATGGAAACTGATGAACTGATCGGCGGTCGCGGTACTTCTGACCAGGAAGGCGGCATGGCGTCTATGGTTTATGCCGGTAAAATCATCAAAGATCTGGGGCTGGAAGATGAATACACCCTGCTGGTAACGGGGACAGTGCAGGAAGAAGACTGCGACGGTCTGTGCTGGCAGTACATTATTGAACAATCCGGTATTCGTCCGGAATTTGTGGTCAGTACTGAACCGACCGACTGCCAGGTCTACCGTGGTCAACGCGGTCGTATGGAAATCCGTGTTGATGTTCAGGGTGTTAGCTGCCACGGTTCTGCACCAGAACGCGGAGATAACGCCATTTTCAAAATGGGCCCAATTCTTGGCGAATTACAAGAACTGTCCCAACGTCTGGGCTATGACGAATTTCTCGGTAAAGGTACGCTGACCGTTTCCGAAATCTTCTTTACCTCCCCAAGTCGTTGCGCTGTCGCAGACAGTTGCGCAGTTTCTATTGACCGTCGTCTGACCTGGGGCGAAACATGGGAAGGTGCACTGGATGAAATCCGCGCGCTGCCTGCGGTACAGAAAGCCAACGCAGTCGTTTCTATGTACAACTACGACCGTCCGTCCTGGACTGGTCTGGTTTACCCAACCGAATGCTACTTCCCGACCTGGAAAGTAGAAGAAGATCACTTCACCGTTAAAGCGCTGGTGAATGCCTACGAAGGGCTGTTCGGCAAAGCACCGGTCGTTGATAAGTGGACATTCTCAACTAACGGCGTCTCCATCATGGGCCGTCACGGTATTCCGGTTATCGGCTTTGGCCCCGGTAAAGAACCTGAAGCGCACGCGCCAAACGAAAAAACCTGGAAATCTCACCTGGTAACCTGTGCCGCTATGTATGCGGCAATCCCATTAAGCTGGCTGGCAACCGAATAATTATTCATCACTTATTCCCCTCCGGTTCGCCGGAGGGTTTCTGGAGTTTGCTATGCGTGTATTGATCAAAAACGGCACTGTTGTTAACGCTGATGGGCAAGCAAAGCAGGATTTGCTGATTGAAAGCGGGATTGTTCGCCAGTTAGGTAACGATATTTCGCCGCAGCTCCCTTATGAAGAAATTGATGCCACTGGCTGTTACGTTTTCCCAGGCGGCGTGGATGTCCATACGCATTTTAATATTGATGTCGGCATTGCGCGCAGTTGTGATGATTTTTTTACCGGCACCCGCGCGGCTGCGTGTGGCGGTACAACAACCATTATTGACCATATGGGATTTGGCCCAAACGGCTGCCGGTTACGCCATCAACTGGAAGTTTATCGTGGTTATGCCGCCCATAAAGCGGTCATCGACTACAGCTTTCACGGTGTTATCCAGCATATCAATCACGCTATCCTCGATGAAATTCCGATGATGGTCGAAGAAGGGCTGACTAGTTTTAAACTCTATTTAACCTATCAATACAAACTCAACGATGACGAAGTGTTACAGGCGTTACGCCGTTTGAATGAGTCCGGCGCGCTAACCACCGTACACCCGGAAAATGATGCTGCTATCGCCAGTAAGCGGGCGGAGTTTATCGCTGCCGGGCTAACCGCGCCGCGCTATCACGCATTGAGTCGACCGCTGGAGTGCGAAGCGGAAGCCATCGCCCGAATGATCAACCTGGCAAAACTTGCCGGTAACGTACCGCTCTATATCGTCCACCTGTCTAACGGCTTAGGCCTGGATTATCTGCGCCTTGCCCGCGCGAACCGCCAGCCTGTCTGGGTTGAAACTTGTCCGCAATATCTTCTGCTCGACGAACGTAGTTATGACGCAGAAGACGGCATGAAATTTATTCTTAGCCCACCGCTACGCAACGTTCGCGAGCAGGACAAGCTGTGGTGCGGCATCAGCGATGGTGCGATTGACGTGGTGGCGACCGATCACTGCACCTTCTCAATGGCTCAGCGCCAGCAGATTTCAAAAGGCGATTTCAGCCGTTGCCCAAATGGCTTACCCGGCGTGGAAAATCGCATGCAGTTACTGTTCTCCAGCGGCGTAATGAGCGGTCGTATTTCACCGGAGCGTTTTGTCGAATTAACCAGCGCGATGCCTTCACGACTGTTTGGTCTGTGGCCACAAAAAGGGTTACTGGCACCCGGTTCAGATGGCGACGTGGTGATTATCGACCCCAATAAACGCCAGCAAATTCACCATCGTCATCTTCATGACAACGCCGACTACTCTCCCTGGGAAGGATTTACCTGCCAGGGTGCAATTGTCAGAACCCTATCCCGTGGTGAAACGATTTTCTGTGACGGCACCTTTACAGGCAAAGCCGGACGGGGACGTTTCCTGCGACGCAAACCGTTTGTCCCTCCCGTGTTCTAACCACTGCCAGGGATCTATACACAATCAAGAATGATGAGTGAGGAAAAATGAGTAAGAAAATTGTTCTCGCCCTGGGCGGGAATGCGCTGGGCGATGATCTGGCCGGACAAATGAAAGCGGTAAAAATTACGTCTCAGGCAATTGTTGATTTAATTGCCCAGGGGCATGAAGTTATCGTCACTCATGGTAATGGGCCACAGGTGGGCATGATTAACCAGGCATTCGAAGCTGCCGCAAAAACGGAAGCGCATTCGCCTATGCTGCCGATGTCTGTCTGTGTCGCCTTAAGCCAGGGATATATTGGTTACGATCTGCAAAACGCCTTACGGGAAGAACTGCTTTCTCGTGGCATTAATAAACCCGTTGCAACGCTGGTTACCCAAGTTGAAGTCGACGCTAACGATCCGGCATTCCTCAATCCGACCAAACCGATCGGCTCATTCTTTACCGAGCAGGAAGCAGAACAACTGACAAAACAGGGTTACACCCTGAAAGAAGATGCGGGTCGTGGCTATCGTCGTGTCGTCGCTTCGCCAAAACCAGTTGATATTATTGAAAAAGAGACGGTAAAAGCTCTGGTAGATGCCGGACAGGTCGTAATCACCGTTGGCGGTGGCGGTATTCCGGTGATTCGTGAAGGTAACCATCTGCGCGGTGCCAGCGCGGTTATCGATAAAGACTGGGCCAGCTCCCGTTTAGCAGAAATGATCGATGCCGATATGCTGATCATTCTTACTGCGGTAGAGAAAGTAGCAATTAATTTTGGTAAAGAGAATGAACAGTGGCTCGACCGCCTGTCATTGGCCGATGCAGAACGCTTTATTGATGAGGGGCATTTTGCTAAAGGTTCGATGCTGCCGAAAGTGGAAGCCGCCGCGTCATTTGCTCGCTCTCGCGCAGGCCGCGAAGCGCTGATTACCGTGTTAAGCAAAGCGAAAGAAGGGATTGAAGGTAAAACCGGAACGGTGATTTGCCAGTAAGTTAAAGGCCGGGTGGCGATGCCATCCGGCCGTTTTCATTTAAGCCACTTCCAGTACTTCTTTCGTCGCTTTAACGCCCTGGTGCATCAACATCATTAACGCCTCAAGTACACCACCACCAATCGCCCGGGCTTTATCAGAAACGCTGGTGAAATCAGCCGTTTCGCCACGAGGGTCGATATCACCGATTTTAAAACCGCCGACGACAGCCAGCCCATCGTTCAGCAAGCCTCTCACCATACCGGCCAACGGCGCTTTAATTTCATGATCGCCAACACAGGCAATAACATCACCCTCTTCTACCAGATCGCCTAATTTCACATTCGAGCGCATGATACCCGCCGCCGGAGCGCGAATAACCCGCCGGGTGGTATGCCCCATAATATTACCTGGAACACCGGTATTCTCCTGCGCACAACCGGAGTAGATCACCTGTCCCAGCCAGTGCCCACGGTTTGTTTCAATAACCGCATGGCAATCTTTTCCTGCGGTAAAACCAGGCCCGAGCGCAATTGTTACCGGTGCCATGTCCACACGCGTACCCAAATTCTGTTTCGCCAGAATGGCATCTACCACGCACAGCGGTTTCAGTTCATCAAGCAGCGAACAGGAAGGGTCCACCATTACCGGGATATATCCTCGCTCAGTCAGTTTCATCGCCTCCGCAGGGGTCGAAGCCAAATGAGCAGTAACACCTTCAACTGTCATTTCACCGTCGAACACGGCCTGGGCAAACGCTACGGTACAACGAATCACCGTCGGCTTTTCAACTTCCAGCATGATCACTTTAAAACCCGCATGATACAGACGTAACGCCACTCCACTGGCAATGTCTCCCGCGCCACGAATCACCACCAGTTGATGCCCGGAAGGATGCGAAGGTTTCATCATCAACCCGCCCGGCGCGTTATTTTTCACCTGTAATATTTCTGCCAACACGCTGATGGCGATCTCCTGCGGCGTTTCCGCACCAATGTTATAACCAACTGGTGCATGTAAACGGGCAATATGTTCTTCAGCCACGCCTTTCTCACGCAATTGACGCAGGAAAAGCTGAACCTTGCGGCGACTTGCCAGTAACCCCAACCATGCAATGGGCTGTTCAATGAGTTTATCGAGAGCTTCACGATCCTGATTATTCGTGGCAATGAGAACAAAATTATCAGGTCGAATTTCCAGCGCCTCTACCGCTGCACCAAACGAATCGGCATGTAGAAGCGTGGTTGCTGGCGGGAAAAGTTCAGGATTGAGGCTCTCGCGATAAATATCGGCAACAGCAATATCAAACCCTAATAGCGCAGCACTCTGGGCAATCGCCCGGTTAACATGCCCCGCGCCGATCAACACCAGACGTGGCCGCATACCATGCACGCTGATAAACACTGACATTGCGCCTCCACAGTCTGATCCGACGGCATCCGCGCCGTTACGGGCCATTCGTCCATGAAATAATCGCGGCTTACGTTCCTGCAATGCCTGTAGCGACTCTTCAATCACCTTACGCTCAACCATTCCTCCACCAATCGTACCAACGATGGAACCATCGGCACGCACTAACATTTGTGCAGAATGGCGGGGAGTAGAGCCTCGGCTATCCACAATTTGCGCCATAGCAAACGGACAATTTTGATCTTCGAGTTTTGCAGCCTCTGTGAAAATATTCATACCAACCTCAATCGATATCCTTTCAGTAACCCGGAATACCCAGGTCGCTAATTCACAAATCTGCGCGCGATTGCAGGATACTCTTGTATATCGCCCAGCCAGATTGCCTCTACGTCGTGGTGTTGCAGTGGTTTGAGTAGTTCGCTTTGCGCAATCGCATTCTCACATTGAGAAAAACGGTTAATAAACCAGACCCGCCGACACCCTGATGGCACGTTTTTAAACGCACCTTGCGGATGGCGAACCAGGGCAACAAGATCGCTAAGTTGCAAGGTCGCCCCCGGCGTCAGGCCAGTAATGTCGGCAAACTGCGGCCAGCGATGGACATTTTCCGCGCCAACTTTTGCGCCTAAAACATGCCCCCCCATCACAGCAATCACGCAACAACTGCTTCGTGGTATGCAAGGTTCGTGCTCATCCGGCGCTTTTAACGGCATTCCACGCGAGCCATCAGCCTCAATGAGAATTACGTCACATTCCGACCGTTGCGCCAGTGCATCAATGGCATCTGGCGAAAATCCCTGTGCTTTCCCCTGTATCGCTTTCCAACGATGAAAACAAAATAAAATGGGAGATGTGAGAGACGCATGAGGAAGTGTTGCAGGATCACGGCAAAAAACTACAGGCCAATGAGAAACTGGCATAAACATATGCGTAGTCGTAGTAATTAACACACGTCTGCCACTAGCCCGGAGTACCTCTGCCAGCCCAAAAAGCAGACTGGTTTTCCCCCCTGCGCCAACAACTGAAATCACAGCAGGACGTTTCTGCACGTCTAAGTCAATGAATAACGCTGATGGGTCAATTATACTTTTCACAAATCTTTATAGTCCTCTCAGGGATAAATTAACCCCACAAATTCATTAACCAGGAAGTAACGTAATCCCCAGACGTTATTACCCAATATAAATAATGGAACGACTATGCCAGCTATCGACTGTATAATTACCGCTGCCGGATTATCATCAAGAATGGGACAATGGAAAATGATGTTACCCTGGCAGCAAGGAACAATTCTTGATGCAAGTATCAAAAATGCGTTGCAGTTTTGTAGCCGAATTATTTTAGTCACAGGTTTTCGCGCCAATGAACTGCATCATCGCTACGCACATACTGCCAATATTACTCTTATTTATAATCCAGATTATGAGCAGGGTTTACTGACCTCGGTGAAGGCAGCGGCCCACGAAGTGCAAACAGAGCATTGCTTTATTACCCATGGTGACATGCCAACTCTAAATAGAGATATTTTCCTAAAAATCTGGCAGTTACGTAACAGCGGCGCAATACTCCCGCTACACAATGGTATCCCTGGCCATCCCATTTTAATCTCAAAATCGAGCCTGATGCAGGCAATACAACGCCCCAATGTAATCAATATGCGTCAGGCATTACGCATGGGTGAACATTATTCCGTCGAGATGGAAAATGAAGAAATAATTTTAGATATTGATACTCCGGATGACTTTATTAATGCGCAAAAATGGCATACTTAATTTTAGAAAATCAAGCTAAACGATTGCGTTCAAATATTTAACCCACCCTCCACTCCTTTATCATAATGATAAGGAACCACTGTTTTTGAGAAATGAGAAAAGATGATAAAAGCCATAAGAATAATAACGTTCAGGAGTGATTTTAATTCTCATTTGGCACCTGTGAGATCATTCACAAAAAACCATTAAGTTTCGAGGCGCTTCACATTTTTTTATATTTCCGGGCAAACCGGGCAAGAGTGGTGCGATTGTTGCTCTATCCCCTTAAACCACCGGATTTATCAATACCGGTCACTCAATGATATCTGTATAAGCTAAGGAGAGGGTTATGGGGGATATTATGCGTCCCATTCCGTTTGAGGAACTTTTGACGCGCATATTTGATGAGTACCAACAACAACGCTCAATCTTTGGTATTCCCGAACAACAGTTTTACTCACCCGTAAAAGGTAAATCTGTTAGCGTCTTCGGTGAAACCTGTGCTACCCCCGTCGGCCCAGCCGCCGGACCGCACACACAGCTCGCGCAAAACATCGTCACCTCCTGGCTGACCGGCGGACGATTCATCGAACTAAAAACTGTACAAATTCTTGACCGTCTGGAGCTGGAAAAACCCTGTATCGATGCCGAAGACGAGTGTTTTAACACCGAATGGTCTACCGAATTCACTCTGCTTAAAGCGTGGGATGAATACCTTAAAGCCTGGTTTGCCTTGCATCTGCTTGAAGCCCTGTTCCAGCCTTCAGAATCAGGCAAGTCGTTCATCTTTAATATGAGCGTCGGTTACAACCTCGACGGTATTAAGCAGCCGCCAATGCAGCAGTTCATCGATAATATGATGGACGCATCTGACCATCCGAAATTCGCTCAATACCGCGATACGCTTAATAAACTGCTTCAGGATGACGCGTTTTTGGCTCGTCACGATTTGCAGGATAAACGCGAACATTTACAGGCATTACCGGCACGCATCCCCACCAGCATGGTACAAGGCGTTACTCTCTCCACCATGCACGGTTGCCCTCCGCATGAAATCGAAGCCATTTGCCGCTACATGCTGGAAGAAAAAGAGCTGAATACCTTTGTAAAACTCAACCCAACTTTATTAGGTTACGCTCGTGTTCGCGAGATTCTCGATAGCTGCGGCTTCGATTACATCGGCTTAAAAGAAGAATCATTTGATCATGATCTCAAGCTGGCGCAGGCACTGGAAATGCTGGAACGCCTGATGGCGCTGGCAAAAGAGAAATCACTCGGCTTTGGCGTCAAACTGACTAACACCCTCGGCACCATCAACAATAAAGGCGCACTGCCTGGTGAAGAGATGTATATGTCGGGTCGCGCGCTGTTCCCACTCTCTATCAATGTTGCAGCCGTTCTGTCTCGTGCCTTTGACGGCAAACTGCCAATTTCTTACTCCGGTGGTGCGAGCCAACTGACGATCCGCGATATTTTCGATACCGGTATTCGCCCGATCACTATGGCAACCGACCTGCTGAAACCTGGCGGCTATCTGCGTTTAAGCGCCTGTATGCGCGAACTGGAAGGGTCAGACGCCTGGGGGCTTAACCACGTTGACGTTGAACGACTGAGCAAGCTGGCAGCAGATGCATTAACCATGGAATACACTCAAAAACACTGGAAGCCAGAAGAGCGTATTGAAGTGGCAGAAGATCTACCGCTGACCGATTGCTACGTTGCTCCATGTGTCACTGCCTGTGCCATCAAACAAGATATTCCGGAATACATTCGACTGTTGGGCGAACATCGCTATGCCGATGCGCTGGAACTCATCTACCAACGTAATGCGCTGCCCGCCATTACCGGCCACATTTGCGATCATCAGTGCCAGTACAACTGTACCCGCCTCGATTACGACAGCGCACTGAATATCCGCGAACTGAAAAAAGTCGCCCTGGAAAAAGGCTGGGATGAGTATAAGCAACGCTGGCACAAACCTGCCGGTTCCGGTTCACGTCATCCGGTTGCCGTGATTGGCGCGGGTCCAGCAGGTCTGGCTGCCGGTTACTTCCTTGCCAGAGCGGGTCATCCGGTTACGTTATTTGAACGCGAAGCCAACGCAGGCGGCGTGGTGAAAAATATCATTCCTCAGTTCCGTATTCCGGCAGAGTTAATTCAGCACGATATCGATTTTGTTGCCGATCACGGTGTGAAATTTGAGTATGGCTGCTCACCGGAACTGACCGTCGAGCAGTTAAAGAATCAGGGCTACCACTACGTTCTGATTGCTACCGGCACCGATAAAAACAGCGGTGTGAAACTGGCAGGCGACAACCAGAATATCTGGAAATCACTCCCCTTCCTGCGCGAGTACAATAAAGGTACGGCGCTCAACCTTGGCAAACATGTAGTGGTTGTCGGTGCGGGCAACACCGCAATGGACTGCGCGCGAGCAGCGTTACGCGTTCCGGGCGTAGAAAAAGCAACTGTGGTTTACCGTCGTTCACTGCAAGAGATGCCCGCGTGGCGCGAAGAGTATGAAGAAGCGTTGCACGATGGCGTGGAGTTCCGTTTCCTGAACAATCCGCAACGTTTCGATGCTGATGGCACCTTAACATTGCGCGTCATGTCACTTGGCGAACCTGATGAGAAAGGTCGCCGCCGTCCGGTTGAAACCAACGAAACGGTAACGCTGCATGTAGACAGCCTGATTACTGCCATTGGCGAACAGCAGGATACCGAAGCCCTGAATGCGATGGGTGTGCCACTGGACAAAAACGGCTGGCCTGACGTCGACCATAACGGCGAAACCCGTCTGACTGACGTCTTTATGATCGGTGACGTACAACGCGGGCCGTCCTCGATCGTTGCCGCTGTCAGCACCGCTCGTCGGGCAGCCGATGCCATCCTTAGCCGGGAAAATATCCGTTCCCACCAGCGCGATAAATACTGGAACAACGTTAACCCGGCAGAAATCTACCAACGTAAAGGCGACATCTCTGTCACCCTGGTGAACAGCGATGATCGTGACGCATTTGTCGCTCAGGAATCCGCGCGCTGCCTTGAATGTAACTACGTTTGCAGCAAGTGTGTGGATGTCTGCCCGAACCGCGCCAACATCTCAATTGCGGTTCCTGGCTTCCAGAACCGTTTCCAGACGCTGCACCTTGATGCCTACTGCAACGAATGCGGTAACTGTGCTCAGTTCTGTCCATGGAACGGTAAACCGTACAAAGACAAAATCACCGTCTTCAGTCTGTCGCAAGACTTTGATAACAGCAGCAACCCTGGCTTCCTGGTGGAAGATGATCGGGTAAGCGTACGTCTAAATAACCAAAGCTGGGTGTTGAACATTAATAGCGAAGGCCAGTTCAACAACGTACCGCCAGAGCTGAACGATATGTGCCGCATTATCAGCCATATTCACCAGCATCATCATTATCTGCTGGGCCGCGTGGAGGTGTAATCATGTTGATTCTGAAGAATGTCACTGCAGTACAGCTACACCCGGCGAAAGTGCAGGAAGGCGTCGATATCGCCATCGAAAATGATGTCATTATCGCTATCGGCAACGCCCTGACACACCGCTACCCTGAAGCCAGCTACAAAGAGATGCATGGCCGGATTGTGATGCCAGGGATCGTATGCTCGCACAACCATTTTTACTCGGGGCTTTCCCGCGGAATTATGGCGAATATTGCCCCCTGCCCGGACTTCATCTCAACGCTAAAAAATCTCTGGTGGCGACTCGATCGCGCCCTTGATGAAGAGTCGCTCTATTACAGCGGGCTGATTTGTTCACTGGAAGCGATTAAGAGCGGATGTACATCGGTTATCGATCACCATGCCTCTCCGGCTTATATCGGCGGATCGCTCTCGACGTTGCGCAACGCATTTCTAAAAGTTGGTCTACGTGCGGTGACCTGTTTTGAAACAACAGATCGTAATAACGGTATTAAAGAGTTGCAGGATGGGGTAGAGGAAAACATCCGTTTCGCCCGTCAGATTGACGACGCGAAGAAAGCGGCAAGCGAGCCGTATCTGGTAGAAGCGCATATCGGTGCTCACGCGCCGTTTACCGTGCCAGATGTTGGTCTGGAAATGCTGCGCGAAGCAGTGAAAGCCACAGGCCGTGGTTTACACATACACGCTGCGGAAGACCTTTACGACGTTTCTTACAGTCACCACAGGTACGGAAAAGATCTGCTGGCACGCCTGGCGCAATTCGATCTCATCGATAGCAAAACGCTGGTCGCTCATGGGCTGTATCTGTCGAAAGAGGATATTGCCCTGCTTAACCAACGTGACGCGTTCCTGGTACATAACGCCCGTTCAAACATGAACAACCATGTTGGTTACAACCATCATCTTAGCGACATTCGCAATCTGGCACTGGGAACTGACGGCATCGGTTCAGACATGTTTGAAGAGATGAAATTCGCCTTCTTTAAACATCGTGACTCTGGTGGCCCACTGTGGCCAGACAGTTTTGCCAGAGCGCTGACTAACGGCAACGAACTGATGAGCCGCAACTTTGGTGCGAAATTTGGCCTTCTGGAAGCCGGTTATAAAGCAGATTTAACCATTTGCGATTACAACTCGCCAACGCCGCTGCTGGCAGACAATATTGCAGGCCACATCGCCTTCGGTATGGGTTCAGGCAGCGTTAACAGCGTGATGGTTAACGGCGTGATGGTCTACGAAGATCGTCAGTTTAACTTCGATTGCGATTCCATTTATGCGCAAGCCAGAAAAGCCGCCGCCAGTATGTGGCGTCGGATGGATGCGCTGGCATAAATGACCTATACCCTCTTCCTTCAGGGAAGAGGGTTAAATAAGGAAAGAAGATGATTGAACAATTTTTCAGGCCCGACTCTGTAGAACAGGCGCTGGAACTGAAGCGCCGCTACCAGGATGAAGCCGTCTGGTTTGCCGGGGGCAGCAAACTCAACGCCACGCCAACCCGTACCAATAAAAAAATTGCTATTTCCTTGCAGGATCTGGAACTGGACTGGATTGACTGGGATAACGGCGCACTGCGTATTGGCGCAATGTCGCGCTTACAACCACTGCGCGATGCGCGATTTATTCCAGTGGCACTGCGTGAAGCTCTCGGTTTTGTCTACTCTCGTCATGTACGAAATCAGTCGACTATCGGCGGCGAAATAGCGGCCCGGCAGGAAGAGTCCGTTCTTCTTCCGGTTCTGTTAGCACTGGATGCAGAACTGGTCTTTGGCAATGGCGAAACGTTGTCGATTGAGAGCTATCTGGCCGATCCGGGCGATCGCCTGCTAACCGAAATCATCATTAAAGATCCGTATCGCACCTGTGCGACCCGTAAAATTAGCCGTTCCCGGGCGGGGTTAACAGTGGTGACTGCAGCCGTTGCATTAACTGACCACGACGGACTGCGAATTGCGCTGGATGGCGTTGCCAGTAAAGCCCTGCGCCTGCACGATGTCGAAAAACAAAACCTGGAAGGCAATGCACTTGAACAGGCCGTCGCCAACGCCATTTTCCCCCAGGAAGATTTGCGGGGGAGCGTAGCGTATAAACGCTATATCACGGGAGTTCTGGTGGCCGACCTTTATGCCGACTGCCAACAGGCTGGGGAGGAAGCCGTATGATCATCCACTTTACTTTAAATGGCGCACCCCAGGGGCTAACCGTTAACCCTGGCGAAAACGTGCAAAAGCTGTTGTTTGGTATGGGTATGCACTCCGTGCGCAACAGTGATGATGGTTTCGGTTTCGCCGGTTCTGATGCGATTCTTTTTAACGGCAACATCGTTAATGCCTCCTTGCTGATTGCAGCACAGTTAGAAAAAGCAAACATTCGCACCGCAGAATCCTTAGGCAAATGGAACGAATTAAGCCTGGTTCAACAGGCAATGGTTGATGTTGGCGTGGTGCAGTCCGGTTATAACGATCCGGCAGCATCTTTGATTATTACCGATCTACTCGATCGCATTGCCGAGCCAACCCGCGAAGAGATCGACGACGCGCTTTCTGGTCTGTTCAGCCGCGATGCGGGTTGGCAGCAATACTATCAAGTCATTGAACTGGCTATTGCGCGTAAAAATAACCCGCGTGCCACGATTGACATCGCCCCCACTTTCCGTAACGACCTTGAAGTTATTGGCAAGCACTACCCCAAAACCGATGCTGCTAAAATGGTGCAGGCGAAACCCTGCTATGTTGAAGACCGCGTAACGGCTGACGCCTGCGTCATTAAAATGTTACGCAGCCCACATGCTCACGCACTGATTACTCATCTGGATGTCAGCAAAGCCGAAGCCTTACCGGGCGTCGTTCACGTTATCACTCATCTCAACTGCCCGGATATTTACTACACTCCTGGTGGTCAAAGCGCGCCAGAACCTTCACCGCTCGACCGTCGCATGTTCGGCAAAAAAATGCGTCACGTTGGCGATCGCGTTGCTGCGATCGTTGCCGAAAGTGAAGAAATTGCGCTCGAAGCACTGAAGCTCATTGACGTTGAATATGAAGTGCTTAAACCGGTAATGTCGATTGACGAAGCAATGGCGGAAGATGCCCCTGTCGTTCACGATGAACCGGTGGTGTATGTCGCTGGTGCGCCAGAGACGCTGGAAGAAGACAATAGCCACGCGGCCCAGCGCGGCGAGCATATGATCATTAACTTCCCTATCGGTTCTCGCCCACGTAAAAATATTGCCGCCAGCATTCATGGTCATATCGGTGATATGGACAAAGGCTTCGCTGATGCTGATGTGATCATTGAGCGAACCTATAATTCAACTCAGGCACAACAATGCCCGACTGAAACACATATCTGCTTTACCCGTATGGATGGCGATCGGCTGGTGATCCACGCCTCCACCCAAGTACCGTGGCACCTGCGCCGTCAGGTAGCGCGTCTCGTTGGTATGAAACAGCATAAAGTTCATGTCATTAAAGAACGCGTGGGCGGCGGTTTCGGCTCCAAACAGGACATCCTGCTGGAGGAAGTGTGCGCCTGGGCAACCTGTGTGACCGGGCGTCCGGTACTGTTCCACTACACCCGTGAAGAAGAGTTTATTGCTAACACCTCTCGTCACGTCGCGAAAGTCACTGTCAAACTGGGGGCAAAAAAAGATGGTCGCCTGACGGCAGTGAAAATGGATTTCCGCGCCAACACGGGCCCTTATGGCAACCACTCACTCACCGTACCGTGTAACGGACCGGCGCTGTCGTTGCCGCTGTACCCGTGCGATAACGTCGATTTTCAGGTCACCACCTACTACAGCAACATTTGTCCAAATGGTGCTTATCAGGGCTATGGCGCGCCAAAAGGTAACTTTGCTATCACCATGGCGTTAGCAGAACTTGCTGAACAATTACAGATTGATCAACTGGAAATTATCGAACGTAACCGGGTACATGAAGGGCAAGAGCTGAAGATCCTCGGTGCGATTGGTGAAGGTAAAGCGCCAACCTCCGTTCCTTCTGCTGCCAGTTGCGCACTGGAAGAGATCCTGCGTCAGGGTCGTGAAATGATCCAATGGTCTTCACCGAAATCACAGGAAGGTGACTGGCGCACAGGTCGTGGCGTCGCCATTATCATGCAGAAATCGGGGATCCCGGATATCGATCAGGCTAACTGCATGATCAAACTGGAATCTGATGGCACCTTTATTGTCCATTCTGGTGGTGCTGATATCGGAACCGGCCTGGATACCGTAGTGACAAAACTGGCAGCAGAAGTGCTGCACTGTCCACCTCAGGATGTGCATGTTATCTCCGGTGATACTGACCATGCATTGTTTGACAAAGGCGCTTATGCCTCGTCTGGTACTTGCTTCTCAGGCAACGCGGCGCGTATGGCGGCAGAAAATCTGCGCGAGAAAATTCTCTTTCATGGCGCACAAATGCTTGATGAACCACTGGAAGATGTCCAACTGGCAACGCCAGGTGTCGTTCGTGGCAAGAAAGGCGAAGTCAGTTTCGGGGATATTGCCCATAAAGGCGAAACCGGTACTGGTTTTGGTTCGCTGGTGGGAACAGCCTGCTACATCACGCCTGATTTCGCCTTTCCGTATGGCGCAAACTTTGCTGAAGTTGCCGTCAACACGCGTACCGGTGAAATCCGCCTGGACAAATTCTACGCATTGCTGGATTGCGGTACGCCAGTTAACCCAGAGTTAGCGTTGGGACAGATCTATGGAGCTACCCTGCGTGCTATCGGACACAGTATGAGCGAAGAAATCATTTATGACGCCGAAGGACACCCGTTAACACGTGATTTACGTAGCTACGGTGCTCCCAAAATTGGTGACATCCCGCGTGATTTCCGTGCCGTGTTGGTGCCGAGCGACGATAAAGTCGGTCCATTCGGAGCAAAATCGATCTCAGAAATTGGCGTAAATGGTGCAGCACCAGCAATTGCCACCGCAATTCACGATGCCTGCGGCATCTGGCTACGCGAATGGCATTTCACACCGGAGAAAATACTTACCGCGCTGAAAAAAATATAAGTAATTAATGGCCGCTTCGGCGGCCTGTTTCCCTTGTATTAAAGATAACTAATTAGTAACTGCGAAAATGAGATAAGCCGTTCTCAAGGCGTCCTGCGCCCCAAATTCGTGGGTATTTATTTTACTGATTCAGATGATCAAATTTACTTTAAAAGGAGTGAAGGGATGTCTGATATAAACCATGCAGGCTCCGACCTTATATTTGAACTGGAGGATCGCCCTCCCTTTCATCAGGCTATTGTTGGTGCCATTACCCATCTGTTGGCAATTTTTGTTCCGATGGTGACCCCCGCATTAATTGTTGGTGCGGCTTTACAGCTTTCTGCAGAAACGACCGCCTATCTGGTTTCTATGGCGATGATTGCCTCTGGCATTGGCACCTGGTTACAGGTAAACCGTTACGGTATTGTGGGTTCCGGTTTGCTCTCAATTCAATCCGTTAATTTTTCATTTGTTACGGTCATGATTGCGCTAGGCAGCAGCATGAAAAGTGACGGTTTTCACGAAGAATTAATCATGTCGTCGCTACTCGGCGTCTCCTTCGTTGGCGCATTTCTGGTTGTCGGTTCTTCTTTTATCCTGCCCTACTTACGTCGGGTTATCTCCCCCACCGTCAGCGGTATTGTGGTGCTGATGATCGGCTTAAGTCTGATTAAAGTCGGCATTATTGATTTTGGTGGTGGATTTGCAGCCAAAAGCAGCGGTACGTTCGGCAATTACGAACACCTCGGCGTTGGATTATTGGTTCTGATTGTGGTGATCGGCTTTAACTGCTGCCGCAGTCCGTTGTTACGCATGGGCGGGATCGCCATTGGGCTATGTGTCGGCTATATCGCATCCTTATGCCTGGGAATGGTAGATTTCAGCAGTATGCGCAATCTGCCGTTAATCACCGTCCCGCATCCCTTCAAATACGGATTTAGTTTCAACTTTCATCAGTTCCTGGTGGTCGGCACGATTTATCTACTTAGCGTACTGGAAGCAGTAGGCGATATCACCGCCACGGCAATGGTTTCCCGCCGCCCCATTCAGGGGGAAGAATATCAATCACGTTTGAAAGGCGGCGTGTTGGCTGATGGTCTGGTTTCTGTTATCGCCTCCGCAGTCGGCTCATTACCATTAACTACCTTTGCGCAAAATAACGGTGTTATTCAGATGACCGGCGTCGCCTCACGTTATGTCGGGCGAACCATCGCGGTAATGTTGGTTATCCTCGGGTTATTTCCGATGATCGGCGGCTTCTTCACTACCATTCCCTCAGCAGTTCTGGGTGGGGCAATGACGCTGATGTTTTCCATGATTGCCATCGCCGGTATCCGCATCATTATCACCAACGGATTAAAACGCCGTGAAACACTTATTGTCGCCACTTCTTTAGGTTTAGGACTTGGCGTCTCCTACGACCCCGAAATTTTTAAAATATTACCTGCCTCAATTTATGTATTAGTTGAAAACCCTATTTGTGCAGGCGGGTTAACTGCGATTTTATTAAATATTATCCTCCCTGGTGGCTACCGACAGGAAAGCGTTCTGCCGGGTATTACCTCAGCGGAAGAGATGGATTAACAATAAAGGAGTCAATGATGTCAGGAGAACACACGTTAAAAGCAGTACGAGGCAGTTTTATTGATGTCACCCGTACAGTCGATAACCCGGAAGAGATTGCCTCTGCGCTGCGTTTTATTGAGGACGGTTTATTACTCATTAAACAGGGGAAGGTGGAATGGTTTGGCGAATGGGAAGACGGCAAGCATCAAATTCCTGACACCATTCGCGTTCGCGACTATCGCGGCAAACTGATAGTACCGGGCTTTGTCGATACGCATATCCATTACCCGCAAAGTGAAATGGTCGGTGCCTATGGCGAACAATTGCTGGAATGGTTGAATAAACACACCTTCCCTACTGAACGTCGCTATGAGGATTTAGAGTACGCCCGTGAAATGTCGGCGTTCTTCATCAAGCAACTTTTACGTAACGGCACAACCACGGCACTGGTGTTTGGTACGGTTCATCCGCAATCCGTTGATGCACTGTTTGAAGCCGCCAGTCATATCAATATGCGCATGATTGCCGGTAAGGTGATGATGGATCGCAACGCGCCGGATTATCTGCTTGATACCGCCGAAAGCAGCTACCTGCAAAGCAAAGACCTGATCAAACGCTGGCACAAAAATGGTCGTCTGTTGTACGCCATTACGCCACGCTTCGCCCCCACTTCATCGCCCGAACAGATGGCAATGGCGCAACGCCTGAAAAAAGAGTACCCCGATACGTGGGTACATACCCATCTCTGTGAAAACAAAGATGAAATTGCCTGGGTGAAATCACTTTATCCTGAACATGATGGTTATCTGGATGTTTACCACCAGTACGGTCTGACCGGTAAAAACTGCGTCTTTGCTCACTGCGTCCATCTGGAAGAAAAAGAGTGGGATCGCCTTAGCGAAACTCAATCCAGCATCGCTTTCTGTCCGACCTCCAACCTTTATCTCGGTAGCGGCTTATTCAATCTGCAAAAAGCATGGCAGAAGAAAGTTAAAGTGGGCATGGGAACCGATATCGGTGCCGGAACCACCTTCAACATGCTGCAAACACTGAACGAAGCCTACAAAGTGTTGCAATTACAGGGCTATCGTCTCTCAGCCTATGAAGCGTTTTACCTTGCCACGCTCGGCGGCGCGAAATCTCTGGGCCTTGACAACCTGATTGGCAATTTTTTACCAGGCAAAGAGGCTGATTTTGTGGTTATGGAACCCACTGCCACACCGCTACAGCAACTGCGCTATGACAACTCTGTATCTTTAGTCGATAAATTGTTCGTGATGATGACGCTGGGCGATGATCGTTCGATCTACCGCACCTACGTTGATGGTCGTCTGGTGTACGAACGTAACTAATAATAAACCTCGTGAGGACATCATTATGTCTGGAGACATCCTACAAACACCGGACGCATCAAAGCCACAGGGCGCCCTGGATAATTATTTTAAAATTACCGCTCGTGGCAGTACCGTTCGCCAGGAAGTTCTGGCAGGCCTGACCACATTCCTGGCGATGGTTTACTCCGTTATCGTAGTGCCAGGAATGCTGGGTAAAGCAGGTTTTCCTCCCGCAGCGGTCTTTGTTGCCACCTGTCTGGTCGCAGGCTTTGGCTCCCTGCTGATGGGGTTATGGGCTAACCTGCCAATGGCGATTGGTTGCGCCATTTCCTTAACGGCATTTACCGCATTCAGTCTGGTGCTCGGGCAACAAATTAGCGTTCCGGTAGCACTGGGTGCGGTCTTTCTGATGGGGTTGATATTCACCGCCATCTCCGTAACAGGTATTCGTACCTGGATCTTGCGTAATTTACCGATGGGTATTGCACACGGTACAGGTATCGGTATTGGTCTTTTCCTGCTACTGATTGCCGCTAACGGTGTTGGTATGGTTATCAAAAACCCGATTGAAGGCTTACCGGTTGCGCTCGGCGCGTTTACCTCCTTCCCGGTGCTGATGAGCTTGCTGGGATTAGCGGTGATTTTCGGTCTGGAAAAATGCCGCATACCAGGCGGGATCTTGTTGGTCATTATCGCCATCTCGATCATCGGCTTAATCTTTGATCCGGCGGTGAAATACCACGGTCTGGTGGCAATGCCGAGCCTGACTGGCGAAGATGGTAAGTCTCTGATTTTCAGTCTGGATATTATGGGAGCGCTCCAGCCAACCGTACTTCCGAGTGTACTGGCGCTGGTGATGACCGCCGTGTTTGACGCCACTGGCACCATCCGTGCCGTAGCCGGCCAGGCGAATCTGCTGGATAAAGACAACCAGATTATCAACGGGGGCAAAGCCCTGACCAGTGACTCGGTAAGTTCAATATTCTCCGGTTTGGTGGGTGCAGCACCTGCGGCAGTTTATATCGAATCAGCGGCCGGGACCGCAGCCGGGGGTAAAACCGGTTTAACCGCAACCGTGGTTGGCGTTCTGTTTCTGTTGATTCTGTTTTTATCTCCGCTGTCGTTTCTGATCCCCGGTTATGCCACCGCCCCCGCGCTGATGTACGTTGGGCTACTGATGTTGAGCAACGTCTCAAAGCTGGACTTCAATGACTTTATTGATGCAATGGCAGGGCTGGTTTGCGCGGTATTCATCGTCCTGACTTGTAATATCGTCACCGGTATTATGCTGGGGTTTGTGACGCTGGTCGTAGGTCGCGTCTTTGCTCGCGAATGGCACAAGCTGAATATCGGCACTGTTATCATTACCGCCGCGCTGGTCGCGTTTTACGCGGGTGGTTGGGCAATCTAAACGATTCTCCGCGCCTTTCAGCGCGGAGGTTTTTATCAAAGAGGATTCGCACCGCTGGCTGCAATACGCTGCTGGCGAACTCGCTTGAGTTCTCTCTCGGTCAGCAACTGCAAAGCCTGCGTCGGGCAAGATTCAACGCAGGCTGGCCCCTCTTCCCGCTGTTCACAGAGATCACATTTCACGATTTGTTGCCGGGTATGACCGGACAACGACTGAATAGTGATCATCCCAAATGGGCATGCACTAACACAACTCTGACAACCAATGCAGCGGGCAGAGTTTGCCTGCACCATCAGCTCCCCTATGCTCAACGCCTGCACGGGACAAGCGCCAACACAAGGAGCGTTTTCGCACTGGTGGCACATCACTGGCGTACTAATGCTGTCCAGCCGCTGTACCTTCAGCCGGGGTAAAAAGACATCGGCATTCAACTCCTGTTCAGACGGATGAGCGACTACACAGGCAACTTCACAGGTACGGCAGCCAATACAGTCAGCCGGATTAACGATAATTAACGATTTCATCACGATACCTTTGTATCAAACAGAGTTAACATATCGCGCGCCGCCTGCCTTCCTGCGGCCATTGCGGTAACAACCAGATCCGCGCCGTGAACGGCATCACCACCCGCAAAGACTTTTTTCAGATGCGTCTGAGTAGATAAGTATCCCGCGTCGCCGGTTTTAATCAGGCCCCATTTATCAAGTTTAATTCCGCTGCCCTGCAACCACGGCATCGCATGTGCCTGGAAACCAAAGGCCATAATCAGAACATCGGCGGGCAGCTCAAACTCCGACCCCGCCACCGGACGTGGACGACGGCGACCATCTGGCCCAGGCTCCCCCATTGCAGTACGAATCAGACCCACCGCAGTTAAACGCCCATCGTCATCACAGGCGATATATTGCGGCTGAACATTGAACTGAAACTCAACGCCTTCCTCGCGCGCATTGACCACCTCTTTGCGAGAACCTGGCATACTGACTTCATCACGACGATAAGCACAGGTCACACTGGCGGCATTCAGACGGATGGAAGTACGCAAACAATCCATAGTCGTATCGCCCCCGCCCAATACCACGACTCGCTTACCTTCAACTTCCGTCAGCGGATACTCTCCAGACTCCGGCAATCCCATAAGCTGGCGGGTATGGGCGGTCAGGAACGGTAGCGCCTGAATAACACCGGGAGCGTCTTCATGCGGCAGATCTGCACGCATCATCCCGTAAGTCCCCACACCGAGGAAAACTGCGTCATAATCCACCGTTAACTCGTTGAAAGAGATATCGCGGCCAATTTCACAGTTGAGATGAAAGTCGATTCCCATTGCGGTGAATATCTCACGCCGCTGGCTTAATACCCTTTTATCGAGCTTGAACGGAGGAATGCCAAACGTTAGCATACCGCCAATTTCTGGATGACGATCAAAGACATCAACGTGAACGCCCGCGCGTGCCAGAATATCAGCACACCCCAGCCCCGCTGGCCCTGCGCCAATCACCGCCACTTTTTCCACGCGGGGAGCAACCAGGCTGACATCGGGACGCCAGCCCATCGCCAGCGCGGTATCGGTGATGTAGCGTTCCAGATTCCCGATCGATACAGCGCCAGAGTGATCTTTTAACGTACATGCGCCTTCACAAAGCCTGTCCTGTGGACATATCCGGCCGCAAATTTCTGGTAAGGAGCTGGTCTGGTGACAGAGTTCTGCCGCTTCAATAATCTTCCCTTCCTGTACCAGATGAACATAGTCGGGAATCGCATTATGCAGTGGGCAAAACCAGTTACAGTTGGCTTTCCCGGCACAATAAACACATCGCTCGCTTTCATAAGCCGCTTGTTGATGATCCAGCCCGCAATAAATTTCGCCAAAATGTTTTTTCCGCTCATTCGCTGGAATTTTATCTGCGCCTTTGCGTGGGTTAACAGGGAGCAACGCCGCGTGGCGGGATGGAGGAGTTCCCTCTGACGCTTTTCCTTCTGCCGTTTTGCGCTGGCGGGTCATTTTTATCTGCTGTAACCCTTTATCATCCATCAGCCGTAACGCCTGTGTTGGACAACTCTCAATACAAGCTTGCGTGCCGGAACTGCGCTGGTTACAAAGGTCACATTTCTGCGCAATAGTATCGGCCATCTCAATGACCCCAAAGGGGCAAGCGATTGCGCATCTTTTACAACCAATACATTTTTGTTCGTCCAGTTGTACGCTATCGGGCTGAAAAGTCAGAGCGTTTACCGGACAAGCCGTAACGCAGGGAGCATTGTTGCAATGATGGCAGGCCACCGGATTAGCCGCCAGCCCTTTCCCAACAACGTGGATACGGGGTCGAAAGTCACGATGACTCAGCGGCCAGAGTTCTTGATTGTGTGCCACCGCACAGGCAATTTCACAGGCATGGCAGCCTATACATTCCGCAGCATCAGCAGCGATAAACTTATTCATTTGCATCCCTTTCATTTGATGAGTTATGTCTTCTCAAATGTCGCGATGCAATAAACGGGCATATATTATAGAACATGCCCGATTTAATAATCATTTTGCTACTGAGATCAAATTATTGCCCCCCAATATATGCTGCTTTCATTCATTAAACATCATTACCAAAAACAGAAGTATCCGACTCAAAAACATTAAATGCGAGAGTCCGACATGCCAGAATGATTAAAGAAATATCAATATGAGAAAATTAGAGATAATTTCACTGCCCATTTATTTTCTCACTTTTTCGGTTTAACCGCGATTATGTGATTGCCTCCGCATTTCCATTCTATAACTCCCTCTCATCGCTAAAACTGGCATCCCACGAGCATGTCATTAGACAGTTTTATTAACGTAAACGGTTGCTTTTTACTCTGGCGAGCGAAAGGAGAATGACTGATGAGCGCCATAGATTCCCAATTACCCTCATCTTCAGGGCAAGACTGCCCCACTGATGAGGTTGACCGTATATTATCACCAGGAAAGTTGATCATACTCGGTCTGCAACACGTCCTTGTTATGTACGCAGGCGCGGTCGCTGTACCACTGATGATTGGTGACAGACTCGGCCTCTCCAAAGAAGCAATAGCAATGCTTATTAGCTCGGATCTCTTTTGCTGCGGGATCGTCACGTTATTGCAATGTATCGGTGTCGGCCGCTTTATGGGGATCCGCCTGCCGGTGATTATGTCGGTGACCTTTGCGGCTGTAACGCCAATGATTGCCATTGGGATGAACCCCGATATCGGCCTGCTGGGGATTTTTGGCGCGACTATCGCAGCAGGGTTTATCACAACATTATTAGCACCACTTATTGGTCGCTTAATGCCTTTGTTCCCACCGCTGGTTACCGGTGTAGTTATTACCTCTATCGGGCTGAGTATTATTCAGGTTGGTATTGACTGGGCTGCTGGTGGTAAGGGCAATCCGCAATATGGCAATCCCGTTTATTTAGGCATCTCTTTCGCAGTCTTAATTTTTATCTTGCTCATTACTCGCTATGCGAAAGGATTTATGTCCAACGTCGCCGTATTACTGGGGATTGTATTTGGCTTCTTCCTTTCATGGATGATGAACGAAGTAAATCTGTCCGGATTATATGATGCATCGTGGTTTGCCATTGTCACGCCAATGTCGTTTGGTATGCCAGTTTTCGATCCTGTTTCCATTCTGACCATGACCGCCGTGTTAATCATCGTGTTTATTGAGTCGATGGGGATGTTCCTGGCTTTGGGGGAAATTGTTGGTCGAAAACTTTCTTCACAAGACATTATTCGCGGGCTGCGCGTAGATGGTGTCGGAACAATGATTGGCGGTACATTTAACAGCTTCCCGCATACCTCATTTTCGCAGAACGTCGGTCTGGTCAGCGTAACACGCGTTCACAGTCGCTGGGTGTGTATCTCTTCCGGGATCATTCTTATTCTGTTCGGTATGGTGCCCAAAATGGCAGTGTTGGTAGCTTCCATTCCGCAATTTGTACTTGGTGGTGCAGGGCTTGTCATGTTCGGCATGGTGCTGGCGACAGGGATCCGTATTCTGTCGCGTTGTAACTACACCACCAACCGTTACAACCTCTATATTGTGGCAATCAGCCTTGGCGTGGGCATGACCCCAACGCTTTCTCACGATTTCTTTTCTAAGTTACCAGCCGTACTACAACCATTGCTGCATAGCGGCATTATGTTGGCAACCCTTAGCGCTGTTGTGCTGAACGTTTTCTTTAATGGCTATCAGCATCATGCCGATTTGGTGAAAGAATCTGTCTCTGATAAAGATTTAAAAGTCAGGACAGTACGCATGTGGCTTCTGATGCGCAAGCTGAAGAAAAATGAGCATGGTGAATAATATGAATCTTGTAATGCGCGCTATATTCAGCCTGTTATTGCTCTTTATGATCTCCATTCCTGTCATTTCTGACTGTGTTGCAATGGCTATTGAAAGTCGCTTCAAATATATGATGCTGCTTTTTTAGCTGACATTCCTCTGTCGGCATCCGCTCAAAACGGGCGGTTGCCGATAACACTCACTTGGTTAATCATTTAACATTTTAGTTATCTATAATGACGAATGATTAGAATTACATGTGAGAAATTATGCCAACGGAACACGTCATTTTACTGAATACACAGGGAGTCCCTTCGGGAACACTGGAAAAATATGCTGCACACACGGCTGATACCCCCTTACATCTCGCGTTCTCCTGTTGGCTATTTAACGCCAAAGGACAATTGCTGGTTACTCGCCGTGCACTAAACAAAAAAGCGTGGCCAGGTGTGTGGACCAACTCGGTATGCGGACATCCGCAACTGGGTGAAAGCAATGAAGAGGCGGTGATCCGCCGTTGCCACTATGAACTGGGCGTAGAAATAACACCACCCGAACCGGTTTATCCAGACTTCCACTATCGCGCCACTGACCCGAATGGCATTGTCGAAAATGAAGTATGCCCGGTATTTGCCGCACGAATTACCAGTACGTTACAGCTCAACGATGATGAAGTGATCGATTATCAATGGTGTGATTTAGCGGAAGTATTACGCAGTATTGATGCCACACCGTGGGCGTTCAGTCCGTGGATGGTCATGCAGGCGACAAACAGCGAAGCCAGAAAAATGTTGTCAGCCTTCGCGCAACAAAAATAAAAAACCCCGACAAATGCCGGGGCTGTGTGCTTACGCGTAAGGCTTATTTTACCGGACGCATCGCCGGGAACAGAATCACGTCACGGATAGTGTGGCTGTTGGTGAACAGCATAACCATACGGTCGATACCAATACCCAGGCCTGCTGTCGGCGGCAGACCATGTTCCAGTGCAGTAACGTAATCTTCATCGTAGAACATTGCTTCATCGTCGCCTGCATCTTTTGCTGCAACCTGATCGAGGAAACGCTGTGCCTGATCTTCAGCATCATTCAGTTCGCTAAAGCCGTTACCGATTTCACGACCACCAATGAAGAACTCAAAGCGATCGGTGATTTCCGGGTTGACGTCGTTACGGCGCGCCAACGGAGAAACTTCTGCCGGATATTCAGTAATGAAGGTCGGTTGAATCAGATTCGCTTCTGCCACTTCGTCGAAGATCTCAGTGACGATACGACCCAGACCCCAGCTCTTCTCCACGTGAATGCCGAGAGATTCAGCAATCGCCTTCGCAGAGTCGAAGTTATCCAGATCCGCCATATCAGTTTCCGGACGATATTTCTTAATCGCTTCACGCATGGTCAGTTTTTCGAACGGCTTACCGAAGTCCAGCTTCACATCACCGTAAGTCACTTCAGTCTTACCGAGAATATCCTGCGCCAGAGTGCGGAACAGCGATTCGGTCAGTTCAATCAGATCTTTGTAATCCGCGTAAGCCATATAGAGTTCCATCATGGTGAACTCTGGGTTATGACGCACGGAAATACCTTCGTTACGGAAGTTACGGTTGATTTCGAACACACGTTCAAAGCCACCAACCACCAGACGCTTGAGGTACAGTTCCGGCGCAATACGCAGGTACATGTCGAGATCCAACGCATTGTGATGGGTAATAAACGGACGCGCTGCCGCACCGCCAGGGATCACCTGCATCATCGGGGTTTCAACTTCCATAAAGCCGCGGTTCACCATGAACTGACGGATGCCAGCGAGGATCTGCGAGCGAACTTTAAAGGTGTTGCGGGATTCATCGTTAGAGATGAGGTCCAGATAACGCTGACGATAACGCGCTTCCTGATCCTGCAAACCGTGGAATTTGTCCGGCAGTGGACGCAGTGCTTTGGTCAGCAGACGCAGCTCGGTGCAGTGGATCGACAGTTCGCCGGTCTTGGTTTTAAACAGCTTACCTTTTGCGCCGATAATATCGCCAAGATCCCATTTCTTAAATTGATCGTTATAAACGCCTTCCGGCAGATCATCACGAGCGACATATAACTGAATGCGGCCACCGACGTCCTGCAGGGTAACGAAGGAGGCTTTACCCATGATTCGACGAGTCATCATGCGACCAGCAACAGCCACTTCGATGTTCAACTCCTCCAGCTCTTCGTTCTCTTTGTCGTCGAAGTCTGTATGCAGTTGGTCAGAAGTATGGTCGCGACGAAAATCGTTCGGAAAAGCAACCCCCTGCTCACGCAGGTTCGCCAGCTTTTCGCGACGGGTTTTCAGTTCATTGTTAAGATCGGTTACCGCGTCAGTGCCTTGTACGTGTTGTTCAGACATGTTGGTTCCTTATAACCCAGCTTTCAAACTTGCTTCGATAAATTGATCCAGGCTGCCATCCAGCACTGCCTGCGTATTGCGGGTTTCCACCCCGGTGCGCAGATCTTTAATGCGGGAGTCATCAAGGACATAAGAACGAATCTGGCTGCCCCAGCCGATGTCAGATTTATTGTCTTCCATCGCCTGTTTCTCAGCGTTCTTCTTCTGCATCTCCAGCTCATAAAGCTTCGCTTTCATCTGCTTCATGGCCTGGTCTTTGTTCTTGTGCTGGGAACGGTCGTTCTGGCACTGAGTCACAATCCCTGTCGGGATGTGGGTAATACGCACCGCAGATTCGGTACGGTTAACGTGCTGACCGCCCGCACCGGATGCGCGATAAACATCAATGCGCAGATCCGCTGGGTTGATTTCGATATCGATATCGTCATCTACTTCTGGATAAACAAATGCGGAACTAAAGGACGTGTGGCGACGGCCACCGGAGTCAAACGGGCTCTTACGCACCAGACGGTGAACGCCGGTTTCTGTGCGCAGCCAACCGTAAGCGTAATCACCGGAGATCTTGATAGTCACGGATTTAATACCCGCCACTTCACCTTCCGACTCTTCGATAATTTCAGTTTTAAAACCACGTGATTCTGCCCAGCGCAGATACATACGCTCAAGCATGCTCGCCCAATCCTGCGCTTCTGTACCGCCGGAGCCCGCCTGGATATCGAGGTAGCAATCGGCGCTGTCATATTCGCCGGAGAACATGCGGCGGAACTCAAGCTGCGCCAGTTTTTCTTCCAGGGCGTCGAGTTCAGCAACGGCTTCGTTAAAGGTTTCTTCGTCGTCGGCTTCTACTGCCAGTTCCAGCAGACCGGAAACATCTTCCAGCCCTTGTTTCATTTGGTCGAGAGTATCGACAACAGCCTCGAGGGAGGAACGCTCTTTACCCAGCGCCTGCGCACGCTCAGGCTCGTTCCAGACATCCGGCTGTTCCAGCTCGGCGTTTACTTCTTCCAGACGCTCTTTCTTGGCGTCGTAGTCAAAGATACCCCCTAAGAACGTCGGAGCGTTCCGTGAGGTCCTGAATGCGATTCTTTACCGGATTAATTTCAAACATGGTCTGATTTCTTTTATTGAGCTAGTCAAAATGCGGTGATAAGAGCGGGATTGTACCCAATCCACACTCTTTTTTATAGAGAAGATGACGCTAAATTGGCCAGATATTGTCGATGATAATCTGTAGATTGCGGTTGCCGCGAAACTCGTTGATATCCAGTTTGTAAGCCAGTTGCACTTCGCGCACGCCGTTATCTGGCCAAAGAGCCGTATCAACGTTAAACGCAATACCATCCAGTAGCGGGCCGCCGCCGACCGGTTCAACCATAACCTTCAGATGGCGCTCCCCCACCAGGCGCTGTTGCAGCAGGCGGAAATGGCCGTCAAACAGCGGTTCCGGGAACATCTGCCCCCACGGACCGGCATCACGCAGCAGTTGCGCGACTTCCATTGTCATCTCCGCTGCACTTAACGGGCCGTCTGACACAACTTCGCCTTGCAATAAAGAAGGATCAAGCCACTCGGTAACCAGCTCGCCAAAGCGTTGCTGAAAGAGTTCAAATTTATCCTCTTCCAGCGACAATCCTGCCGCCATCGCATGACCGCCAAACTTGAGCATCATGCCAGGGTAGAGCGTGTCTAACCGCTCCAGCGCATCGCGCATATGCAGTCCCTGAATGGAGCGACCGGAACCTTTCAGCGTACCATCACCTGCAGGCGCAAAGGCGATAACCGGACGATGAAAACGCTCTTTGATGCGCGAAGCCAGAATACCAACGACGCCCTGATGCCATTCAGGGTGATACATTGCCAGCCCGCCGGGCAGTGTATCGCGACTACGCTCCAGTTGCTCACACAGGGTCAATGCTTCGACCTGCATTCCCTGTTCGATCTCTTTACGTGTCTGGTTTAACGCATCAAGCTCATTGGCCAGAACGCGCGCTTCACCGATGTTGTCGCAAAGCAGCAACGCCACGCCAACGGACATATCATCCAGTCGCCCGGCAGCATTGAGACGCGGCCCCAGCGCAAAACCTAAATCGCTGGCAGCGAGTTTTTGCGGATCGCGATTTGCCACTTCCAGCAGAGCTTTAATCCCCGGTCGGCACTTCCCGGCACGAATACGGCTCATCCCTTGCCAGGTCAGGATGCGGTTATTGGCGTCCAGTGGCACAACATCCGCCACAGTCCCCAGAGCGACCAGATCCAGCAATTCCGCCAAATTGGGGATTGCGATGCCACGCTCATCAAACCATCCCTGATCACGCAAAAAGGTGCGTAACGCCAGCATCAGATAAAAGGCCACACCAACGCCTGCCAGTGATTTTGACGGGAACTCGCAGTCACGCAAATTGGGATTAATAATGGCTTCCGCCGCGGGTAACGTTTCGCCGGGTAAATGGTGATCGGTAACAATAACCGGAATGCCCAGCGAGCGAGCGTGTTCAACACCTGCGTGGGAAGAAATACCGTTATCAACCGTTACAATCAACTGCGCACCACGCGCATAAGCTTGATCGACCACTTCCGGACTTAAACCATAACCGTCTTCAAAACGGTTTGGCACCAGATAGTCGATGTTGTCACAGCCGAGAGAACGCATCGCCAGCACGCTAAGGGCTGTGCTGGTGGCTCCGTCGGCGTCGAAATCCCCGACCACAATAATCCGCGTTCCTTCACGAAAAGCGTTGTAAAGGATCTCAACAGCCTTTTCGACACCGCTCAGTTGCTGCCAGGGCAACATACCTTTAACACTGCGCTCCAGTTCCTGCGCGCTGCGCACGCCCCGACTGGCGTATAAACGGCGCAGCAAGGGGGGCAGGTCAGCGGGCAAGTCTGCCGTTTCGTCGACTTCACGACGACGAAGTTGTATCTGTTGTTTCACGCGAATTATTTACCGCTGGTCATTTTTTGATGTTCGTCGAGGAATGCTTTCATCTCTTTCGGCGGCTGGTAGCCCGGCACCAGAGTACCGTTATTCAGCACAACCGCCGGAGTACCACTAACACCAAGCTGTACGCCAAGTGCGTAATGGTCGGCAATATCGATATCGCAACTTGCCGGAGTAACGGCTTTGCCTGCCATTACGTCATCAAAGGCTTTGTTTTTATCTTTTGCACACCAAATGGCTTTCATTTGTTGCTCCGCCTGGCTTTCCAGCCCCTGACGCGGGAACGCGAGATAACGCACGGTGATCCCCAGCGCGTTGTAGTCAGCCATCTGCTCATGCAGTTTGTGGCAGTAACCGCAGGTAATGTCGGTAAACACGGTGATGACGTGCTTTTCTTGCGGCGCTTTGTAGATAATCATCTCTTTTTCCAGCGCATTCAGTTGCTTTAACAGCATCTGGTTGGTGACGTTGACCGGTGCCACGCCGCTAACATCATACATTGGCCCCTGAATGATGTGTTTACCGTCATCGGTGATATACAGCACGCCGCTGTTAGTTAGCACTGTTTTCATACCAGCAACGGGCGCGGGCTGAATATCGCTGCTTTTGATGCCCATTTTAGCTAACGTTTGTTGTATTGCCGCGTCATCCGCCTGAACAAAGCCAGAAAACGTCGCCAACAAAGTAAACAACATAAAACCTTTCTTCATAAATCATCCTGTTCTTTTCAGCTATCACGCCCGCGGGTGATGCTGTTGATGAAGTTGCCGCAGACGCTCAGTGGCGACATGCGTATAAATTTGAGTCGTGGAGAGATCACTGTGACCCAGCAACATCTGCACCACACGTAAATCCGCACCATGATTTAACAAATGGGTGGCAAAGGCGTGACGCAGCACGTGCGGCGATAACTTTTCGCTGTCGATCCCCGCCAGCACAGCATAGTGTTTAATGCGATGCCAGAAAGTCTGCCGCGTCATTTGCTGCGCGCGCTGGCTGGGAAACAGTACGTCAATCGACACACCGTTTAACAACCACGGTCGCCCATGTTCCAGATAGGTTTCCAGCCAGTAGACCGCCTCTTCACCTAACGGCACCAGTCGCTCTTTATTGCCTTTACCTATTACCCGCACCACCCCCTGACGCAAGCTGATATCACTCATCGTCAGACCGACAAGTTCAGAAACGCGCAACCCGGTAGCATACAACACTTCGAGCATCGCTTTGTCACGCAGTTCCAGTGGCTGATCCACCAGCGGTGCCTGCAATAACCTTTCGACCTGCGCTTCACTTAAATCTTTCGGTAAGCGCTGGGGTATTTTCGGTGAAGCAAGATGCGTACTGGGATCGTCTTCACGAAACTTTTCGCGGTAAAGATACTGGAACAATCGGCGCACCGCACTCAATAAACGGGCTGAACTGGTGGCTTTATACCCGCCCTCCAGCCGTTCTGCCAATAATGCCTGTAAGTCACCGCTTTGCGCCGTTGCCAGCGTTAGCCCACGATGATGCAACCACTCCACCATCATTGACAGATCGCGGCGATATGCGTTCAACGTATTTTCTGCCAGATTTTTTTCCAGCCACAGGGCATCAAGAAATTGCTCGATGCGTGCCAAATCTTGTTTCACTTGCGCCCCTTACATTTCTCGTTTGATGCATTATGCCTTATTGTGCCGTGACTAAAACGATTCTGATACACTAGCCGCAAAAGCCACAGCAGAATCGAGAAGCTTACGTTATGAATATGGGTCTTTTTTACGGTTCCAGCACCTGTTACACCGAAATGGCGGCGGAAAAAATCCGCGATATTATCGGTCCAGAACTGGTGACCTTACATAACCTCAAGGACGACTCCCCTAAATTAATGGAGCAATACGATGTGCTCATTCTGGGAATTCCGACCTGGGATTTTGGTGAAATCCAGGAGGATTGGGAGGCCGTCTGGGATCAGCTCGACGACCTGAACCTCGAAGGTAAAATTGTTGCGCTGTATGGGCTGGGCGATCAACTCGGGTATGGCGAGTGGTTCCTCGATGCGCTCGGAATGCTGCATGACAAACTCTCAACCAAAGGCGTGAAGTTCGTCGGTTACTGGCCAACGGAAGGATATGAATTCACCAGCCCGAAACCCGTTATTGCTGACGGACAACTGTTTGTCGGCCTGGCGCTGGATGAAACCAACCAGTATGACCTCAGCGATGAGCGTATTCAGAGCTGGTGCGAGCAAATTCTTAATGAAATGGCGGAACACTACGCCTGATTTCCCTGACGGCTTAGCGTATTTGCTTCGCCGTCATCGTATCTCTTGCTGTAACAAAATTCGCCGTAAATCACGCCATTCGGCTTCGTCCATGCTGTCTGCTGCCAGCCACAAATGCTGACGTTTGCCGCAATCAGAACGTAAACGTAACATCATGCCGCTTTTAATCATCCACGGCGTTTTGACGATGCTCCATTCCTGTCCTTGCCAACGTAAACGCCCATCCATCAGCAGGCGAATCTCTCCCTGACGGGAATTAATGCGTCGCTGGCTGCGAACGCAATCAAACACCACCAGCGAAAGCAACACCAGCCATAGCGGGGTGTAACTAAGTGGCCATGGCATGAGTAAAATAACTGCGGCAACCAGCCCATGAATCAGCAGGGAAAGCCACTGCGCGCGCCAGGAGACGCGTAATTCAGATTGCCACAGGACCACGATCCCGGTTCCGTGTCTGAATGAGTCTGACCATCATTTCCAGTTCTGCATCGGCAGGTTTACCATGATTCATCAGCCAGTTGAACAGGTCCGGATCGTCGCATTCCAGCAGACGAATAAAGATGCGTTTTTCGTCATCGCTTAAGCTGTCGTACTCATGTTCGAAAAACGGCATGATTGAAATATCGAGTTCACGCATACCGCGGCGGCATGCCCAATGAATGCGGGCTTTGTTGTTAATATCCATTTTCTTCCTGTCTCACGAAAATCCAGTACCAGGATATTGTAACGTGTTTTTCGACTTCTTTTGCGGGAATATCGGTAAACACAATCGCGATCGCGAAATTAATCCACAACAATTCAATGGCTTCATTTTTTTGGAAGTCATCTCGCAAAGCGAATCAGAAGGCACGGATCGCGTAGTGAAAGCACTTGCAATGCCCCATAGCTCTTTTACCATTAGTCATTAATTACGCCGTTTGTAAAACAGGACTCCATTATGGCTTTTACACCTTTTCCTCCCCGTCAGCCCACGGCTTCTGCCCGTTTACCGCTGACGTTGATGACGCTTGATGATTGGGCGCTTGCCACCATTACCGGCGCAGATAGCGAAAAATATATGCAGGGCCAGGTAACGGCAGATGTCAGCCAGATGACCGAAGACCAGCATCTGCTTGCCGCGCACTGCGATGCCAAAGGTAAGATGTGGAGCAATTTACGTCTGTTCCGCGACGGCGACGGTTTTGCCTGGATTGAACGTCGCAGCGTGCGCGACAACCAGCTTACCGAACTGAAAAAATATGCGGTCTTCTCTAAAGTGACTATCGTCCCGGACGATGAACGTGTACTGCTCGGTGTTGCCGGGTTCCAGGCGCGCGCCGCGTTAGCGAATCTTTTCAGTGAGCTGCCGACTCAGGAAAAACAGGTAGTCAGAGAAGGCGCGACAACCCTACTTTGGTTTGAACATCCGGCAGAGCGTTTTCTGATCGTCACCGATGAAGCCACCGCCAATATGCTGACCGATAAACTTCGCGGTGAAGCGGAGTTGAACAATAGCCAACAGTGGCTGGCGTTGAATATTGAAGCGGGTTTCCCGGTGATTGACGCGGCCAACAGTGGGCAGTTTATCCCACAAGCGACGAATATTCAGGCGCTGGGTGGGATCAGCTTTAAGAAGGGTTGCTACACCGGACAAGAGATGGTGGCACGAGCTAAATTCCGCGGGGCCAACAAACGTGCACTCTGGTTGCTGGCGGGTAGTGCCAGTCGTGTGCCGGAAGTGGGTGAAGACTTAGAACTGAAAATGGGCGAGAACTGGCGTCGTACCGGAACCGTACTGGCGGCGGTAAAACTGGACGATGGTCATGTCGTGGTTCAGGTAGTCATGAATAACGATATGGAGCCGGACAGCATCTTCCGCGTTCGTGACGATGCGAATACGCTGCATATCGAGCCGCTACCTTATTCGCTGGAAGAGTAAATCTCTGTATCGCTCCTGGCATCTATTGCCTGATGCGGCGCTGACACGTCTTATCAGGCATGGGAGTGGGTATCTGTTTTCACAATGGGCACGCTACCCGTAAGCCGGATAAGGCGTTTTCGCCGTATCCGGCGGTTGTGCGCCAATTACGCCTGCCCAATATACAAATAGATCGCCAGGAAATGGCACACGCTGCCGCCGAGCACAAATCCGTGCCAGATGGCATGGTTGTATGGGATGCGTTTGCAGACGTAGAAAATTACGCCAAGCGAGTAAACCACGCCGCCTACCGCCAGTAAGGTAACGCTGCCCGCCGCGAGCTTCACTGCCATTTCATAAATAACCACCAGCGACAACCAGCCCATAGCCAGATAGGTCACCAGCGATAATATTTTAAATCGGTGCGCGATGGTCAGCTTGAACAGAATCCCCAGCAGCGCCATGCTCCAGATAACAATCATCAGCCCGCGCGCCAGCGGTGAATCCAGCCCCACCAGCAAAAAAGGTGTGTAAGTTCCGGCAATCAACAGATAAATGGCGCAGTGGTCAAATTTCTTCAGCCACATTTTTGCCCGTTGATGGGGAATAGCGTGATACAGCGTCGAGGCCAGAAACAGCAGGATCATACTACCGCCATAGAGGCTATAACTGGTTATCGCCGTGGCGCTGGCGTTGAGATCAACAGCCTGAACCAGTAGTAACACCAGCCCGACAATGCCAAACACCAGTCCGATACCATGACTGACACTATTGGCAATTTCCTCTGCCAGCGAATATCCCTGTTTAGAGAGGGGCTTCTGAACCATAACTTACTCCGGAGAACGTCCACGCGCGTGATTGCAACTCCAGCGTAACTGAGAATAGTTCCAGTGAACACCTGTTAGCTAAAATAAATTCTGATTTGAGAGTAATCTCCGAAAAATCATGAAATTAAATATAAAGTTTCAGCTAACAGGCGTTAGTTCAACTTAAAGGCATTTAAATTCAATTACATAAAACTGCGTCTGACCGGGATAGATGTCAGCAATGACCTTTTTCAGTTCAGCCAGAGTCATATTTTCCTGTTGCGCATGTTTTTCTGTGAGAGTATCCAGCGTCACTGTTGAAGTTGCGGTGACTTCAATAGTGCAAAAATAGCCATCATCTTCAAAGCGCCCGACGCGAAGTACATCGCCCGTTTTAAAGTGCGATTCAGATTCGTCACGGATGGTGATGGTTTTACGCCCAGCCAGAATGTCATCCTGGAAACGTTGAAAAAAAGTGATGTCGTTTGGCTGCATGGTAATATTTCCTGTAAGAATTGACTCATTTGGAGCCTATGATAGTGAAAAAACTCACCTTACCGAAAGATTTCTTATGGGGCGGCGCAGTTGCCGCCCATCAGGTCGAAGGCGGCTGGAACAAAGGCGGCAAAGGGCCAAGCATTTGTGACGTTCTGACCGGCGGCGCACACGGCGTACCGCGCGAAATCACCAAAGAAGTCTTGCCAGGCAAATACTATCCGAACCATGAAGCGGTAGATTTTTATGGTCACTATAAGGAAGACATCAAGCTGTTTGCCGAAATGGGCTTCAAATGTTTTCGTACTTCCATCGCCTGGACGCGCATTTTCCCGAAAGGCGATGAAGCCCAGCCTAATGAAGAAGGGCTGAAGTTTTACGACGCCCTGTTCGATGAACTGCTGAAATACAACATTGAACCGGTGATCACCCTTTCTCACTTTGAAATGCCGCTACATCTGGTGCAGCAATACGGCAGTTGGACCAACCGTAAGGTGGTTGATTTCTTTGTACGTTTTGCTGAAGTGGTGTTTGAACGCTATAAGCACAAAGTCAAATACTGGATGACCTTCAACGAGATTAACAACCAGCGTAACTGGCGCGCACCGCTGTTTGGCTATTGCTGCTCTGGCGTGGTTTATACCGAACATGAAAATCCAGAAGAGACGATGTACCAGGTGCTGCATCATCAGTTTGTTGCCAGCGCCCTGGCGGTGAAAGCGGCACGTCGCATCAACCCGGAGATGAAAGTCGGTTGTATGCTGGCAATGGTGCCACTTTATCCTTACTCCTGTAACCCGGACGATGTGATGTTCGCCCAGGAATCGATGCGCGAACGTTATGTCTTTACCGATGTGCAACTGCGCGGCTATTACCCGTCCTATGTGTTGAACGAGTGGGAGCGTCGCGGATTTAACATCAAAATGGAAGATGGCGATCTGAATGTACTGCGCGAAGGCACCTGCGATTATCTCGGCTTCAGCTATTACATGACCAACGCGGTAAAAGCCGAAGGCGGCACCGGTGATGCGATTTCTGGTTTCGAAGGCAGCGTGCCGAACCCATATGTGAAAGCCTCTGACTGGGGCTGGCAGATTGATCCGGTGGGTCTGCGTTACGCGCTCTGCGAACTGTATGAGCGTTATCAGAAGCCTCTATTTATCGTCGAAAACGGTTTTGGCGCTTACGATAAAGTAGAAGAGGACGGCAGCATCAACGATGACTACCGCATTGATTACCTGCGCGCCCACATTGAAGAGATGAAAAAAGCGGTGACTTACGATGGCGTCGATCTGATGGGCTACACGCCGTGGGGCTGCATCGACTGCGTATCATTCACCACCGGGCAGTACAGCAAACGCTACGGTTTTATCTATGTGAATAAGCATGACGACGGTACTGGTGATATGTCGCGTTCACGTAAGAAGAGCTTTAACTGGTACAAAGAGGTGATCGCCAGCAACGGCGAGAAACTTTAATTAGCCGATGTGCCTGATGCGCCCCGCTCATCAGGCCTGGAGCTCCTGTCATATATTGAACTCCAAGATTTTGTATTTACGCTTCATCCGACACACAAAGCGCACCTTATTAACAAACTAAAAAGGCGCCGAAGCGCCTTTAGAAGATAGTCAAATCAGTTAATTACTGATATTCGCTAATCGGTACGCAGGAACAGAACAGGTTACGGTCACCGTAAACATCGTCCAGACGTTTCACCGTCGGCCAGTATTTGTCTGCCACGCCTGCCGGGAACACCGCAATTTCACGGCTGTACGGATGCCCCCACTCAGCAACCAGTTCGTTCTGAATGTGCGGCGCGTTTACCAACGGGTTATCTTCCAGCGGCCAGACTCCGGCTTTCACCTGGTCAATTTCCGCACGGATAGCCAGCATCGCGTCAATAAAGCGATCCAGTTCCACTTTGCTTTCGGATTCAGTCGGTTCCACCATCAGCGTCCCCGCAACCGGGAATGACATTGTCGGCGCGTGGAAACCGTAGTCGATCAGACGTTTGGCTATATCCAGCTCACTGATGCCGGTTTCTTCTTTCAGCTGACGAATATCGAGAATACATTCGTGCGCCACGCGACCATCGCGACCGGTATACAGCACCGGGAAGGCATCCTGCAGGCGGCTGGCAATATAGTTGGCGTTAAGAATTGCTACCTGGCTTGCTTTTTTAAGCCCTTCTGCGCCCATCATGCGAATGTACATCCAACTGATTGGCAGAATGGATGCACTACCGAACGGTGCCGCAGAAACCGCGCCCTGACGGGTTAACATGCCTTCGATTTGTACCACGCTATGACCCGGCACAAACGGTGCCAGATGCGATTTCACGCCGATCGGCCCCATACCCGGGCCGCCACCGCCGTGCGGAATACAGAAAGTTTTATGCAGGTTGAGGTGCGAAACGTCCGCACCAATAAAGCCCGGTGAAGTGATGCCGACCTGGGCGTTCATGTTTGCGCCATCAAGGTAAACCTGACCGCCAAACTGATGCACGATTTCACACACTTCACGGATTGTTTCTTCGTACACACCGTGGGTGGATGGATAAGTCACCATGATGCAGGAGAGATTATCGCCAGCCTGTTCCGCTTTCGCGCGCAGGTCAGTCAAATCGATATTGCCGTTTTTATCACATGCCACGACCACCACCTGCATTCCCGCCATATGCGCAGAAGCTGGGTTAGTCCCGTGGGCAGATGCCGGGATCAGGCAGATATCACGATGCCCTTCGTTGCGGCTTTCATGGTAATGACGAATCGCCAGCAGGCCCGCGTATTCACCCTGAGCACCGGAGTTCGGCTGCATACAGACGGTGTCATAACCAGTCAGTTTGACCAGCCAGTCAGCCAGTTGCGCAATCATCTGCTGATAACCTTCGGCCTGCTCCGGTGGGCAGAACGGGTGCAGTTCAGCAAACTCCGGCCAGGTGATCGGGATCATCTCGGCGGCGGCGTTCAGTTTCATGGTGCAGGAACCCAGCGGGATCATCGCCTGATTCAGCGCCAGATCTTTACGCTCCAGCGAATGCATATAGCGCATCATTTCGGTTTCGCTGTGGTAGCGATTAAATACCGGGTGCGTCAGGATTTCATCGTCGCGCAACATTACAGGCTGGATAGAGCGGCTGTCGTGAGCCACGTCTTTGTCCAGCGTGTCGATATCCAGCCCGTGATTATCGCCCAGCAGCACGCTGAAAAGCTGCATCACGTTTTCACGCGTCGTGGTTTCATCAAGGGTGATCCCCACGGCGTTCAGAATGTCGCTACGCAGGTTGATTTCAGCCGCTTCGGCACGCGCCAGCACGCCTGCTTTGTCGGCTACGTCTACACACAACGTGTCGAAATAGTACGCATGGCGCAGCTTCAGACCTTTTTGTTGCAAGCCAGCAGCCAGAATATCGGTCAGACGATGAATGCGGTTAGCGATGCGTTTCAGGCCAACCGGACCGTGATAAACGGCATACAGGCTGGCGATGTTTGCCAGCAGTACCTGGGAAGTACAAATGTTGGAGTTCGCTTTCTCGCGGCGAATATGTTGTTCGCGAGTCTGCATCGCCATTCGCAGCGCGGTATTGCCTGCGGCATCTTTCGATACACCAATAATACGGCCCGGCATAGAACGTTTATATTCATCTTTCGCCGCAAAGAAGGCCGCGTGCGGGCCACCGTAGCCCATCGGCACACCGAAGCGTTGCGCCGAACCAAAGACAATATCCGCGCCCTGTTTGCCCGGTGCAGTAAGCAGCACCAGTGCCATAATGTCAGCGGCAACACTGACCACAATTTTGCGTGATTTCAGTTCGCTGATAAGCGTTGTGTAATCGTGGATTTCACCGGTAGTGCCAACCTGCTGTAACAGCACGCCGAACACTTCCTGATGATCGAGCACTTTTTGCGCGTCATCGACAATCACTTCAAAACCAAAGGTTTCTGCACGGGTGCGAACCACATCCAGCGTTTGCGGATGAACGTCAGAAGCAACGAAGAAGCGATTGGCATTTTTCAGTTTGCTGACGCGTTTAGCCATCGCCATTGCTTCAGCGGCAGCGGTAGCTTCGTCCAGCAGAGACGCCGAAGCCATATCCAGCCCGGTCAGATCCAACGTTACCTGCTGGAAGTTGAGCAGGGCTTCGAGGCGGCCCTGGGAGACTTCAGGCTGATACGGGGTATACGCGGTATACCAGCCCGGATTTTCCAGCATGTTGCGCAGAATAACCGGCGGCAACTGCACGGCGGTGTAACCCATGCCGATGTAAGACGTGAAGCGTTTATTGCGACTGGCAATAGCCTTGAGTTCCACCAGCGCGGCGTATTCGGTCGCCGGTGCGCCAACCTGCGGCGGGGTCGCAAGCTGAATATCTTTCGGCACAATCTGGCCGATCAGCGCGTTTAACGATTGTGCGCCAACGGCATTCAGCATTTCTTGCTGTTGCGCGGCGTCCGGTCCGATATGGCGTTCAATAAAAGCGCCGCTGTTTTCAAGCTGGCTTAACGTCTGTGTCATGAGCGATGGTTCCTGAAACGTGCAGTGAATTGTGAACCTCCCTTCTTGCGAAGAGAGTAAGGGTGAGGCGTAAATTTTCCTCACCCTGCCCCTCTCCCAAAGAAGAGGGATAAAGCCGTTACTCGTCTTCTAACAATGCTTCGTATGCGGTGGCGTCCAGCAGTGATTCCAGTTCGCTTTCATCGCTGGCTTTGATTTTAAAGATCCAGCCGCCAGTGTATGGCTCGCTGTTTACCAGTTCCGGGGAGTCGCTCAGTGCGTCGTTCACCGCTACGATTTCACCACTTACTGGCGCATAAATGTCTGACGCCGCTTTTACTGATTCGGCAACCGCGCAGTCATCGCCCGCGCTTACCGTTGCGCCCACTTCCGGCAGGTCAACAAACACCATATCGCCTAACAGTTCCTGAGCATGCTCGGTGATGCCAACGGTGTAAGTGCCGTCAGCTTCTTTACGCAGCCATTCGTGTTCTTTGCTGTATTTCAGTTCTGCTGGTACGTTGCTCATCAATCAATCTCCAAAAAAGTAAATCACGCGACGGCTTTGCCGTTACGCACAAAAACAGGTTTAGTCACTTTTACCGGCATTTCACGGTTGCGAATTTGCACAATCGCCGTTTCGCCAATGCCTTCCGGCACACGCGCCAGCGCAATGCTGTAACCCAGCGTTGGGGAGAAAGTCCCGCTGGTAATAATGCCTTCATGCTGATTACCCTGCGCGTCGGTAAAACGCACCGGCAGTTCATTACGCAGCACACCTTTTTCGGTCATCACCAGACCAACCAGTTTCTCTGTGCCATGTTCACGCTGCACTTCCAGTGCTTCACGACCGATGAAGTCACGGTCAGTCGGTTCCCAGGCGATGGTCCAGCCCATGTTGGCTGCCAGCGGCGAGATGGTTTCGTCCATCTCCTGACCATAAAGATTCATGCCCGCTTCCAGACGCAGCGTATCACGCGCACCCAGACCGCATGGCTTAACGCCCGCTTCCACCAGCGCACGCCAGAAATCTGCTGCTTTTTCATTTGGCAGCGCAATTTCATAGCCCGCTTCGCCGGTATAACCGGTGGTGGCAATAAACAGATCGCCCGCCTGCACGCCAAAGAACGGCTTCATGCCTTCCACCGCCTGACGCTGGGCGTCATTAAACAGTGTGGCAGCTTTTACCTGAGCATTCGGCCCTTGTACGGCAATCATGGAAAGGTCATCACGAACGGTAATTTCAATGCCGAAGGGTTCAGCGTGTTGGGTTATCCAGGAGAGGTCTTTTTCGCGGGTGGCGGAGTTAACAACGAGGCGGAAGAAATCTTCAGTGAAGTAGTAAACGATCAGGTCATCTATCACTCCGCCAGAGGCATTCAACATCCCGGAGTAGAGCGCTTTGCCACTTTTGGTGAGCTTCGCCACATCGTTCGCCAGCAGATAACGCAGAAACTCCCGGGTGCGGCTGCCGCGGAGATCGACGATGGTCATATGCGACACATCAAACATTCCGGCATCGGTTCGTACCGCATGATGTTCGTCGATTTGCGAACCGTAATGCAGCGGCATCATCCAGCCATGGAAATCCACCATGCGTGCGCCGCAAAGCGTGTGTTGTTCGTACAAAGGAGTCTGTTGTGCCATCTTGTCCTCATTGAATAAGCGGGGCTGACAACTTTTTCACAGTGAAATTATCACCACGAAACCCAGCATCGGAGCCACTCCCGGTCCCCAACGCAATCGTTCTCTTTTCTCTGAACTTACCACCGAAATAGACGGTTAACCATAAGGTAAAATTGATCATCACATTAGCTTATGGTTAAAAAACGCAAAAATCTCAACAGAATAAAAAACCAAAAAATGATTTTATTTTTATATAAATACAATGCATTAAGAAATTGAATTTGGATAAAGCAATATTAAGAACTGAAAATATGTCAAAAATCACTAAATCAAAAAATCGTAACATTAGAAAATATAATGCGAAATTGAAGGTGAAATTAGTTTATTTCAAATGAGGAAAATCTCCCGACAGAAAAACCGGGAGATTAAAGTGTGATGGGTATCAAATAAACAACAGAGGAGAAATTTTTAACGCAACCATTCAGGCAAATCATTTAACCCCATTGCCTGACGAATAAGCTGCGGCTTAACGCCAGGCAGCGTGTCGGCCAGTTTCAAACCAATATCGCGCAGCAGTTTTTTCGCCGGATTAGCTCCGGAAAAGAGATCGCGGAATCCTTGCATACTTGCCAGCATCAGCGCCGCACTGTGCTTGCGGCTGCGTTCATAGCGACGCAAGTAAATGTACTGCCCGATGTCTTTGCCCTGACGGTGCAGACGTTTCAGTTCGGCAATCAGCTCTGCGGCATCCATAAAGCCGAGATTCACCCCCTGCCCCGCCAGCGGGTGAATGGTATGTGCGGCGTCGCCCACCAACGCCAGACGGTGAGCGGCAAACTGGCGGGCATAACGCCCCGTCAACGGGAACACCTGACGCTCGCTCTCAACCTTGCATAAGCCCAGGCGATTATCAAAAGCGATATTTAATGCGCGATTAAATTCATCTTCGCTCGCCTGCTGCATCCGCTGCGCCTCCTGAGGAGGTAATGACCAGACAATCGAGCAAAGATGCGGATCGCTCAGCGGCAAAAAAGCCAGAATGCCTTCACCGTGGAAAACCTGGCGCGCCACCGCTTCATGTGGTTCTTCAGTACGAATGGTCGCTACCAGCGCGTGATGCTGATAATCCCAGAAAGTCAGCGGGATATCGGCTTTGTTGCGCAGCCAGGAATTTGCCCCGTCCGCGCCAATCACCAGACGCGCCGTTAACATGCTGCCGTCTTTCAGCGTCAGGAAGGTTTCGTTTTCCCCCCAGGCGACCTGCTGTAATTCTGCAGGGGCAAACAGGGTGATCTCTGACGACTGTTGCGCTTTGTTCCACAGCGCGTAGTGAATCACTGCGTTTTCAACAATATGCCCAAGATGGCTATAGCCCATGCTTTGATCGTCAAAAGAGATGTGACCAAAACTGTCTTTATCCCACACTTCCATACCGTGATAGCAACTGGCTCTACGGGAGAGAATGTCCTGCCAGATGCCAAGACGGGTGAGTAATTTTTCGCTGGCGGCATTGATAGCCGAAACGCGCAGTTGTGGTGGTGCATCCGCCGCCAGAGGTTCCGGTACACGCTGTTCCAGTACGGCGACGCGTAAGCCGCTCCCCTGTAAGCCGCAGGCAACCGCCAGCCCCACCATGCCGCCGCCAACAATGGCTACATCAACACTTTGCATTGTTTATTCCTTAAAACCGCCTTCAACGCGCCACCCAACCGAGGGTGCGCTGCGTCAGCACATCGCGTGCCGGAGTGAATAATTCCATCGCCATCAGCCCGAGGTTGCGCCCGACAACCAGCGGCACCCAACGGTTGGCAAAAAGATGCACCAGACTGTCCGTAACGCCGATAGTCGCTTCGCGATCGCTCTGCCGACGCTGCTGGTAGCGGCACAATACGCCGTAATCACCAATGTCTTCACCACGTTCTTGCGCCTGAGTCAGGGTTTCTGCAAGGCTCATAACATCACGCATACCGAGGTTAAATCCTTGTCCGGCAATCGGATGCAGGGTTTGCGCTGCATTACCCACCAGCACGGTGCGATGGGTAATGGGTTTAGCGGCGCGGGTTAACGCCAGCGGATAAGCACTGCGTTTACCGGCGTGGGTAATTTGCCCCAGACGCCAGCCAAAAGCGGACTGGAGTTCACGGCAAAACGTCTCGTCGCTCCACGCCATGACCTCATCGCCCCGTTCCAGCGGGTGACACCAGACCAGCGAACAACGTCCGCCAGACATCGGCAACATCGCCAGCGGGCCATATTGCGTAAAGCGCTCAAAAGCACGACCTTCATGCGCAACAGAGGTAGCAACATTAGCAATCACTGCCAGTTGTTCGTAAGGCTCTTGCTGCCAGTCAACGCCGCTGGTGGTCGCTAATGCTGAATGCGTACCATCAGCCGCAACCAGCACACGCCCCGTCAGCGTCTCGCCACTCTCCAGCGTTACGGCAACGTTATCCTGAGTACGAGAAACGTTAGCAACGCGATCCGGACAGTGCAGCGTCACGCCAGGCGCTTTGCGCAACAATGTAAACAGCCGTTGCCCGACATTGTGCAACTCAACAACCTGCCCCAGTGCCGCCAGTTGATAATCTTCTGCGGCGAGGGTGACGAATCCAGCATGACCGCAATCGCTGACATGAACAGTGGTGATGGCAGTTGCGCAATCAGCCAGAGATTGCCAGACACCGATGCGCGCCAGTTGCTGGCAGGTGCCCGCCGCCAGCGCAATAGCTCGGCCATCAAAGCCAGGATGAACATGTGATTCCGGTGCCGTCGCTTCAATCAGATGTACCGGCAGCGCCCCGTGACTTAACCGGGAAATAGCCAGCGCCAGCGTCGCGCCAGCCATGCCGCCACCGACGATGATTACGCTCATTGCTTTCTCGCGGCCGCCATCAATGCTTCGATTTCTTCCGGCTTTTTCACCACGCTGGCGGTGAGGTTTTCGTTACCGGTTTCAGTAATCACAATATCGTCTTCAATACGAATGCCGATACCGCGATATTGTTCCGGCACATCTGCATCCGGCGCGATATACAGCCCCGGCTCTACGGTCAAAGCCATACCCGGTTCAAGAATGCGCGAGCGATCCTGACCATAAACACCCACATCATGAACATCCAGACCTAACCAGTGGCTAAGGCCATGCATAAAGAAAGGACGATGGGCATTTTGGGCGATCAGTTCATCGACGTCACCTTTCAGGATCCCCAGTTTTACCAGGCCGCTAATCATGATACGCACCACTTCACCCGTGACTTCCTGAATGGAGGTTCCCGGACGATACAGGCGCAAACTGGTTTCAAGAGACTCCAGCACAATGTCGTAGATTTCACGCTGTGCCTGAGTGAATTTGCCATTGACCGGGAAGGTGCGGGTAATATCGCCAGCGTAACCTTTATATTCACACCCCGCGTCAATCAACACCAGGTCGCCGTCGCGCAGTTCACACTCGTTTTCGGTGTAATGCAAAATGCAGCCATTTTCACCGCTGCCGACAATGGTGTTGTAGGAAGGATAACGTGCGCCGTGGCGGTTAAATTCGTGGTGAATTTCGCCTTCCAGATGGTACTCAAACATTCCTGGACGGCATTTTTCCATCGCCCGAGTGTGCGCCAGTGCGGTGATTTCACCAGCGCGGCGAAGTACGGCAATCTCTTCTGGCGATTTGAACAGGCGCATTTCATGAACAACAGGGCGCCAGTCGATCATCGTTGCCGGAGCGGTGAGATTTTGCCGCGAGCCTTTACGCAGTTTTTCCAGTGCACTGTTCACGATTTCATCAGCATACGCATATTCGCCCTGGGCATGGTAAACCACATCCAGACCGTTAAGTAGTTGATAAAGTTGCTGATTGATTTCGCTGAACGCCAGTGCGCGGTCAACGCCTAGTTTTTCCGGTGCGGCATCTTGCCCCAGGCGACGGCCAAACCAGATCTCTGCCGTCAGGTCGCGAACGCGGTTAAACAGAACGCTGTGGTTATGAGTGTCATCGCTTTTAATCAGCACCAGCACTGCTTCTGGCTCATTAAAGCCAGTGAAGTACCAGAAGTCGCTGTTTTGACGATAGGGATATTCGCTGTCGGCGCTACGGGTCACTTCTGGCGCTGCGAAAATCAGCGCGGCGCTGGCTGGTTGCATTTGCGCCAGTAAAGCCTGGCGGCGGCGCTGAAATTCTTGCTGAGATATCTCACTCATAACACTCTCCTTACGTTTTTTGTTTTTAGTGTAGAGTCGGCTTTTGTACTTCTGGCGCGGTCGGTTGCGGATGGGTAAAGGTGTCGTGACATAACAGCGCAGCAACACGAACGTATTCAATGATCTCTTCGAGGGACATTTCCAGCTCTTCCTGATCTTCGTCTTCGTCGTAGCCCAGTTGTGCAATGTTACGCAAATCGTCAATAGCTTCACCGGTTTCACCGGTCACTTTGTCGAGCTTCGGTTGTGTGACGCCAAGACCAAGCAGGAAGTGATTTACCCAGCCTGCCAGTGCATCAGCGCGATCGAAAACGCTGACATCATCGCCATCAGGCAGATAAAGCTGAAAAAGGAAGCCGTCATCTTGCAGGGCATCGCTGGTAGCAGAGTGCATTTTACGCAATGCCTGTGCCAGCTCATGACCGAAAGCCATGCCTTCGTTCGTCAGGTCATGAAGCAGCGGCAGCCATGAGCTGTCATCATTGCCACCGCAAAGCATCCCGCTGATTAAACCATGCATTTCAGCAGGGGTCAGACCTGTCCCTTGTTGGTTCAGATACTGGTTCATCTCGTTGTAACCAGGCATTTCGTTCTGTATAGACATAAGCATTCGACATCAAAGGGAGGAAGATTCATGATATGCTATCACTTTGGACCCTGGTGAACCAGAAAAGGGCTTGTCTCATTGCACCAGGGTAGCTATAGTTTCGCCCCTTCGCAGACCAAAGGTCTGAAGGCGAAGGCAGCGCAGTCAATCAGCAGGAAGGTGGCATGTCTGCACAACCCGTCGATATCCAAATTTTTGGCCGTTCACTGCGTGTGAACTGCCCGCCTGACCAAAGGGATGCGTTGAATCAGGCTGCGGACGATCTGAACCAACGGTTGCAAGATCTGAAAGAACGCACTAGAGTCACAAATACAGAACAGTTGGTTTTCATTGCTGCATTGAACATCAGCTATGAGTTAGCGCAAGAAAAAGCGAAGACTCGTGACTACGCGGCAAGTATGGAACAGCGTATTCGGATGCTGCAACAGACCATAGAACAAGCGTTACTTGAACAAGGTCGCATCACCGAAAAAACGAACCAAAACTTTGAATGACACTTTTCGGTTTACTGTGGTAGAGTAAACGTGAAGACAAAATTTCTCTGAGATGTTCGCAAGCGGGCCAGTCCCCTGAGCCGATATTTCATACCACAAGAATGTGGCGCTCCGTGGTTGGTGAGCATGCTCGGTTCGTCCGAGAAGCCTTAAAACTGCGACGACACATTCACCTTGAACCAAGGGTTCAAGGGTTACAGCCTGCGGCGGCATCTCGGAGATTCCCTTCTTATCTGGCACTAGCCATGACACAACTACCAGAACTTCCACTTACATTATCCCGACAAGAAATCCGTAAAATGATTCGGCATCGACGTCGTGCCTTAACGCCGGAGCAACAACGCGAAATGGGTCAGCAGGCCGCAACCCGGATGATGAACTACCCCCCTGTTGTAATGGCGCATACGGTTGCCGTTTTTCTCTCATTTGATGGCGAACTCGACACCCAACCGCTCATAGAACAGCTCTGGCATGCCGGTAAGCGCGTATATCTTCCAGTTTTGCATCCCTTTAGTGTCGGTAACTTACTGTTCCTGAATTACCATCCGCAAAGTGAACTGGTGGTGAACAGATTAAAAATCCACGAGCCGAAACTGGACGTGCGCGATGTACTTCCCCTTTCCCAATTAGATGTCCTCATAACGCCGCTGGTAGCCTTTGATAAGAACGGTCAACGCCTGGGAATGGGTGGCGGTTTTTATGATCGGACATTGCAAAACTGGCAGCACTATAAAATGCAGCCAGTTGGTTATGCACATGATTGTCAGTTAGTAGAAAAACTTCCTGTCGAAGAGTGGGATATTCCGCTACCTGCGGTGGTTACACCGTCAAAAGTCTGGGAGTGGTGAGGACGACACACCTGCATCGCCCTGATTGACATCGTTTATTCTTTAACCTAATTTAGTGAGTAAGGGTCCTGAGACTGACTGTTAATAAGCTGGCAAATTTATCAGTAACAGTACAATCAGTATGATGACAAGTCACATCATACCCCTTCTCCTTTAAGCCCTCGCTTCGGTGAGGGCTTTACCGTTACAGCGCCATGCTGCACCGCCATCGTAAATCTTCTTCGAGTAAACACAACGTATTGATCTGGCTTTGATTTCTTTCTTCGAGCAGGCTCACAAAGGCGATTGCACAACCCTGCAAATGTGGTGAGAAGCATGGGAAAAGGGACAAAAAAACGGGCAAGTCAGCGACCTGCCCGTTGTTTGTCAGAGAAGGGGAATCAGTACAGCAAACGGGCGCGAATGGTGCCAGGAATAGCTTTCATGGCCTGCAATGCTTTTTCGGCAACGTCTTCATCGGCTTCAATATCAATAACTACGTAGCCCATCTGAGCAGACGTTTGCAGGTACTGCGCGGCGATGTTAACGCCCTGCTCGGCAAATATTTTGTTCAGCGCAGTCAGCACGCCCGGACGGTTTTCATGGATGTGCATCAGACGACGACCACCGTGCAACGGCAGCGATACTTCCGGGAAGTTCACCGCAGAAAGCGTGGAGCCATTGTCAGAGTACTTGATCAATTTTCCTGCAACTTCCAGGCCGATATTCTCCTGCGCTTCCTGAGTCGAACCGCCAATGTGTGGCGTCAGCAGGACGTTGTCGAATTCGCACAGCGGAGAGGTAAACGGATCACTGTTGGTCGCCGGTTCCGTCGGGAATACGTCAATTGCCGCACCAGCAAGGTGTTTGCTCGCCAGCGCGTCACACAGTGCCGGAATATCGACTACAGTACCGCGCGAGGCGTTAATCAGTAGCGAACCGGGCTTCATCAGCGCAATCTCTTTCGCGCCCATCATATTTTTGGTGGACGGATTTTCTGGCACATGCAGACTTACCACGTCGCTCATATTCAGCAGGTCGGAAAGATGTTGCACTTGAGTCGCGTTGCCCAGTGGCAGTTTGTTTTCAATATCATAGAAGTAAACATACATCCCCAGCGACTCCGCGAGAATGCCAAGCTGCGTACCAATATGACCATAGCCAATGATACCCAGCTTTTTGCCGCGAGCTTCAAAAGAACCCGCCGCCAGTTTGTTCCACACGCCACGGTGCGCTTTAGCGTTGGCCTCCGGCACTCCGCGCAATAGCAGCAAAAGTTCGCCAATCACCAGCTCAGCAACGGAACGCGTATTCGAAAACGGTGCGTTAAATACCGGGATCCCACGTTTTGCCGCAGCATTTAAATCAACCTGGTTTGTGCCTATGCAGAAACAACCAATAGCGACCAGCTTTTCTGCGGCATTGATCACGTCTTCTGTCAGATGGGTACGGGATCGCAGGCCGATGAAGTGGGCATCGCGGATGGATTCTTTTAATTGTTCATCATCCAGCGCGCCTTTGTGAAATTCGATGTTGGTGTAACCCGCCGCGCGAAGGCTTTCCAGCGCCTTTTGGTGCACGCCTTCTACCAGCAGAAACTTAATCTTGTCTTTCTCCAGCGATACCTTTGCCATTTACCCAATCCTGTCTTTGAAATGTTGTGTGTGGATTTACATCCGCCTTTCAACATATCAAAAAATAATATTGCGGCAATATGAACGTTTGCGTCGCGATGTTGAGGAAATATCACGCAAGGTTGATTAACAGAAGAAAATGCTGGAGATAAGACTTTGTTTAGAGCGTTAGGTAACAGAGGGTTAAAAACGTGACAGATGTCACCAAATTTAACAATGAAAAAAATTTTTAACGGGGGAGAGAACTCCCCCGTCAGATCATTTCACAATGGTTTTGACGCCGTCAGGTGTGCCAATCAGCGCGACATCCGCACCACGGTTGGCAAACAGACCAACAGTAACCACGCCAGGGATAGCGTTAATTGCATTTTCCATCGCCACCGGGTCAAGAATTTCCATGCCGTGAACGTCGAGGATCACGTTGCCGTTATCAGTCACCACGTCCTGACGGTATTCCGGACGGCCGCCTAATTTCACCAACTGACGAGCTACTGCACTACGCGCCATCGGGATAACTTCTACCGGCAGTGGGAATTTACCCAGAATATCGACCTGCTTGGAAGCATCTGCAATACAGATAAACTTCTTCGCGACTGAAGCGATGATTTTTTCACGGGTCAGCGCCGCGCCGCCACCTTTGATCATCTGCATATGGCCGTTGATTTCATCTGCTCCGTCGACGTAAACTCCAAGGCTGTCCACTTCATTGAGGTCAAAAACGTGAATGCCAAGGCTTTTCAGTTTTTCAGTGGATGCATCGGAGCTGGAAACTGCCCCTTCAATCTGACCTTTCATCGTGCCGAGTGCATCAATAAAGTGTGCGGCGGTGGAACCTGTACCTACACCAACAATGGTCCCGGGCTGAACATACTGAAGTGCCGCCCATCCTACTGCTTTTTTCAATTCATCCTGCGTCATGATCGTTTCGCCTGTGGTATGAAATTTCACACGCATTATATACAAAAAACGCGGTTCAGACCCCGTCAGCAAGTCATGCGACTAACTCATCCATGAATAACAGGCAATAGGGGGAATTCTCTTTCGTCCCTGCAAGCCTGGATATCAGCAGGCATCGGGTGACCCCTTTTATCAACCAGCGTGCATATCTGAAGCTGCACCGATAAAAGTGAAGCTCTACAGAACTTTTCCCGGGTCTCCACAAAGACAAAAAGACACGGTAACGCCACCCAAAATTTCCATTATAGCTACTTTTTCATACGCTAAATGCTCTGTACCCAAAGCAAAATTATGTCATAGTTCGGCATAAGAAAATTTGAGGAGTAGGTTAAAGCAATGAAACGCCCGGACTACAGGACATTACAGGCACTGGATGCGGTGATACGTGAACGAGGATTTGAGCGTGCGGCACAGAAATTGTGCATTACGCAATCAGCCGTCTCACAGCGCATTAAGCAGCTAGAAAATATGTTCGGGCAGCCGTTACTGGTGCGCACTGTCCCGCCGCGGCCTACTGAGCAAGGGCAAAAACTGCTGGCACTGCTTCGCCAGGTTGAGTTGCTGGAAGAGGAGTGGCTGGGCGATGAACAAACCGGTTCAACCCCGCTACTGCTTTCGCTTGCAGTCAACGCCGACAGTCTGGCAACCTGGCTGCTTCCGGCGCTCGCTCCTGTGCTGGCTGACTCGCCTATCCGTCTGAATTTACAGGTGGAAGATGAAACCCGTACCCAGGAGCGCCTGCGTCGTGGCGAAGTGGTCGGCGCGGTGAGTATTCAACATCAGGCGCTACCAAGCTGTCTTGTCGATAAACTTGGCGCGCTTGACTATCTGTTCGTCAGCTCCAAACCGTTTGCTGAGAAATACTTCCCCAACGGAGTAAGCCGCTCCGCGCTGCTCAAGGCACCGGTGGTGGCGTTTGACCATCTTGACGATATGCACCAGGCATTTTTGCAGCAAAACTTCGATCTGCCGCCAGGTAGCGTACCGTGCCATATCGTTAACTCGTCAGAAGCCTTCGTTCAACTCGCTCGCCAGGGAACAACCTGCTGTATGATCCCACACCTACAAATTGAGAAAGAACTGGCTAGCGGCGAGTTAATAGACCTGACACCGGGGCTGTTTCAACGGCGAATGCTCTACTGGCATCGCTTTGCCCCAGAAAGCCGCATGATGCGTAAAGTCACTGATGCTTTGCTCGACTATGGTCACAAAGTACTTCGTCAGGATTAATCAATCACTTAATGCCTGATAGCACATATCAGGCATTTTCCTTCTTTCTTTTTACCTTCTTTGAACAACGTCACAAAAGAGACAAATCTCACACGGCAAAAAACGACGCCTCAATGCATTTTTTTTGCTGGCGACAAACCCGTTTAAAAAGCTCACCGTAAGCGCAAATCCCCTATTTTTATTGCGCTTTATGGAGCAAATAATGTCAAACGTGCAGGAGTGGCAACAGCTTGCCAACAAGGAGTTGAGCCGTCGGGAAAAAACCGTCGACTCACTGGTACGGCAAACGGCGGAAGGGATCGCCATCAAGCCGCTGTATACCGAAGTCGATCTCAACAATCTGGAAGTGACAGGCACCCTTCCTGGCTTGCCGCCCTACGTTCGTGGCCCCCGCGCCACCATGTACACAGCCCAGCCATGGACCATCCGCCAATATGCCGGTTTCTCAACGGCCAAAGAGTCTAACGCCTTTTATCGCCGTAACCTCGCGGCCGGGCAAAAAGGTCTTTCCGTTGCCTTTGACCTCGCCACCCACCGCGGTTACGACTCCGACAATCCGCGTGTTGCTGGCGATGTCGGAAAAGCGGGCGTTGCTATAGACACCGTAGAAGATATGAAGGTGCTGTTCGACCAAATTCCACTGGATAAAATGTCGGTGTCAATGACCATGAACGGCGCAGTCCTGCCAGTACTGGCGTTTTATATCGTGGCCGCTGAAGAGCAAGGAGTTCCCCCCGATAAACTTACTGGCACCATCCAGAACGACATCCTGAAAGAGTACCTCTGCCGCAATACCTATATTTACCCGCCGAAACCGTCTATGCGCATTATCGCTGATATCATCGCCTGGTGTTCCGGCAATATGCCGCGCTTTAATACCATCAGTATTAGCGGCTACCACATGGGCGAAGCGGGTGCAAATTGCGTGCAGCAGGTGGCATTCACCCTGGCTGATGGGATTGAATACATCAAAGCTGCACTCTCTGCTGGTCTGAAAATTGACGACTTTGCCCCACGTCTGTCGTTCTTCTTCGGTATTGGCATGGATCTGTTTATGAACATCGCCATGCTGCGTGCCGCACGTTATCTCTGGAGCGAAGCGGTAAGCGGATTTGGAGCCAAAGATCCGAAATCACTGGCGCTGCGTACCCATTGTCAAACCTCCGGCTGGAGTCTCACCGAGCAAGATCCCTATAACAACGTTATCCGCACCACCATTGAGGCACTGGCCGCGACTCTGGGCGGTACTCAGTCGCTGCATACCAACGCTTTTGATGAAGCTCTTGGTCTGCCGACCGATTTCTCGGCACGTATTGCCCGCAACACTCAGATCATTATTCAGGAAGAGTCAGAACTCTGCCGCACCGTCGATCCGCTAGCCGGTTCTTATTACGTTGAGTCACTAACTGATCAGATCGTGAAACAGGCCAGAGCCATCATTGATCAGATCGACGAAGCCGGTGGCATGGCGAAAGCGATCGAAGCGGGCTTGCCAAAACGAATGATCGAAGAAGCATCTGCGCGTGAACAATCGCTGATCGACCAGGGCAAACGGGTGATAGTTGGCGTGAACAAGTACAAACGGGATCACGAAGACAAAACCGATGTACTGGAGATCGACAATGTGATGGTTCGTAACGAGCAAATTGCTTCGCTGAAACGCATTCGTGCCACCCGTGATGATGCAGCCGTAACCGCCGCGCTGAACACCCTGACTAACGCTGCGCTGCAAAACGAAAACCTGCTGGCTGCCGCTGTTAATGCAGCACGCGTTCGCGCGACATTGGGTGAGATTTCCGATGCACTGGAGGCCGCTTTTGACCGTTATCTGGTGCCGAGTCAGTGTGTTACCGGCGTGATTGCGCAAAGTTATCACCAGTCGGAAAAATCAGCCTGCGAATTTGATGCCATTGTTGCGCAAACGGAGCTGTTCCTCGCCAACAATGGTCGTCGCCCACGTATTCTGATCGCAAAAATGGGTCAGGATGGGCACGATCGCGGAGCGAAAGTCATTGCCAGCGCCTATTCCGATCTGGGTTTTGACGTTGATCTCAGCCCGATGTTCTCGACGCCAGAAGAGATCTCCAGACTGGCGGTAGAAAACGACGTTCATGTGGTGGGCGCATCCTCTCTCGCTGCTGGACACAAAACGCTGATCCCGGAACTGGTCGAAGCCCTTAAAAAATGGGGGCGCGAAGATATCTGTGTAGTCGCTGGCGGCGTTATTCCACCGCAAGATTATGCCTTCCTGCAAGAGCGTGGCGTGGCGGCGATTTATGGCCCGGGTACTCCCATGCTCGACAGTGTACGTGATGTGCTGAACCGAATTAGCCAGCATCATGATTAACGAAACCACACTAGCAGACAACATTCGCCGCTTACGTGAGGGTGAACGAGCCACACTTGCCCAAGCCATGACGCTGGTAGAAAGCCGCCATCCGCGTCATCAGGCGCTAAGTAACCTGTTGCTCGATGCCATCATGCCATTCTGTGGAAATGCGCTGCGGCTGGGCGTTACCGGTACACCCGGCGCGGGGAAAAGTACCTTTCTTGAAGTCTTCGGCATGCAGCTAATTCGCCAAGGGTTGAAGGTCGCGGTGATTGCCGTTGATCCCAGCAGCCCGGTAACCGGTGGCAGCATCCTTGGTGACAAGACACGTATGACCGAACTGGCTCGTGCCGATGCGGCGTTTATTCGCCCGGTTCCGTCATCTGGTCATCTGGGCGGTGCCAGCCAACGAGCACGGGAGTTAATGCTGTTATGCGAAGCGGCGGGTTATGACGTGGTGATCGTTGAAACCGTCGGCGTCGGACAGTCGGAAACGGAAGTAGCCCGCATGGTCGACTGTTTTATCTCACTACAAATTGCCGGTGGTGGTGATGATCTCCAGGGCATTAAAAAGGGGCTAATGGAGGTGGCAGATCTGGTTGTCATCAACAAAGACGATGGCGATAACCACACGAATGTCGCCATTGCCCGCCATATGTACGAAAGCGCCCTACATATTCTGCGTCGCAAATATGAAGAATGGCAACCACGAGTCCTCACCTGTAGCGCACTGGAAAAATGCGGTATCGATGAGATTTGGCACGCGATTATCGATTTCAAAACCGCGCTTACCGCCAGCGGTCGTTTGCCCCTGATGCGGCAGCAACAATCGGTGGAATGGCTGCGTAAGCAAACCGAGGAAGAAGTGCTGCACCACCTGTTCGCTAATGAAGATTTCGATCGCTATTACCGCCAGACGCTATTAGCAGTCAAAAACAACACGCTTTCGCCGCGCACCGGCCTGCGGCAACTCAGTGAATTTATCCAGACTCAATATTTTGATTAAAGGAATTTTTATGTCTTATCAGTATGTTAATGTTGTCACCATCAACAAAGTTGCGATAATTGAGTTTAACTATGGCCGCAAACTCAATGCATTAAGTAAAGTCTTTATTGATGACCTGCTCCAGGCATTAAGCGATCTCAACCGTCCGGAAATCCGTTGTATCATTCTGCGTGCCCCGAGTGGTTCCAAAGTGTTCTCCGCAGGTCACGATATTCATGAACTGCCATCAGGCGGCCGCGATCCACTCTCCTACGATGATCCGCTACGCCAAATCACCCGCATGATCCAAAAATGCCCCAAACCGGTAATTTCGATGGTTGAAGGGAGCGTCTGGGGAGGCGCATTTGAAATGATCATGAGTTCCGATCTGATCATCGCCGCCAGCACCTCCACCTTCTCAATGACGCCAGTTAACCTCGGCGTCCCATATAACCTGGTCGGCATTCACAACCTGACCCGTGACGCGGGTTTCCACATTGTCAAAGAGCTGATTTTTACCGCTTCGCCAATCACAGCCCAACGCGCGCTGGCTGTTGGCATTCTCAACCACGTTGTTGACATCAACGAGCTGGAAGATTTCACCTTACAAATGGCTCACCACATTTCCGAAAAAGCACCGCTGGCGATTGCGGTAATCAAGGAAGAACTGCGCGTGTTGGGCGAAGCACACACCATGAATTCAGATGAGTTTGAACGTATTCAGGGGATGCGCCGGGAGGTTTATGACAGCGAGGATTATCAGGAAGGTATGAACGCCTTCCTGGAAAAACGTAAACCTAATTTCGTCGGTCATTAATGATCTGCGAACAAAGGAGTAAAGGATGAGTATGACCTGGGCAAGGATGACCGCCGATGAAGCGGCGGAAATTATCCGGCACAACGATATGGTGGCATTCAGCGGCTTTACCCCTGCGGGTTCACCTAAAGCCCTGCCTGCTGCTATTGCCCGTCGTGCCAATGAACAGCATGAGGCGAAAAAACCGTACCAAATTCGCCTGCTAACCGGAGCGTCAATTAGCGCCGCCGCCGATGATGTACTCTCTGAAGCTGACGCTGTTTCGTGGCGCGCTCCGTATCAAACATCATCTGGATTACGCAAAAAGATCAATCAGGGTGCGGTCAGTTTTGTTGATCTACATTTGAGCGAAGTAGCGCAAATGGTCAACTACGGCTTCTTCGGTGACATTGATGTTGCGGTAATTGAAGCTTCAGAGATCGCACCGGATGGACGTGTCTGGTTGACCAGTGGGATCGGTAACGCGCCGACCTGGTTACTGCAGGCAAAGAAAGTGATCATTGAACTCAATCACTATCACGATCCGCGCGTTGCGGAACTGGCAGATATTGTGATTCCAGGAGCACCACCGCGGCGCAATAGCGTTTCGATCTTCCATGCAATGGATCGCGTCGGTACTCGTTATGTGCACATTGATCCGAAAAAGATTGTTGCGGTCGTGGAAACCAACTTACCTGATGCAGGTAATATCCTGGATAAGCAAAATCCCATGTGCCAGCAAATCGCTGACAATGTAGTCACCTTTCTGTTACGTGAAATGGCACAGGGGCGTATTCCACCGGAGTTTTTGCCATTGCAAAGTGGGGTTGGCAACATCAATAATGCGGTAATGGCACGTCTCGGAGATAACCCGGATATTCCACCGTTTATGATGTATTCGGAAGTGCTACAGGAATCGGTGGTTCATCTTCTGGAAACCGGCAAAATCACCGGTGCCAGCGCCTCCAGTCTGACAATCTCTGCCGATTCACTGCGTAAGATTTACGACAATATGGACTACTTCTCCAGCCGCATTGTGTTACGTCCGCAGGAGATTTCCAATAACCCGGAAATTATCCGCCGCCTTGGTGTTATCGCTCTGAACGTGGGTCTGGAGTTTGATATTTACGGACATGCCAACTCAACGCATGTTGCCGGAGTTAATTTGATGAACGGTATCGGCGGCAGCGGCGATTTTGAACGCAATGCTTACCTGTCGATCTTTATGGCACCGTCGATCGCCAAAGAAGGCAAGATATCAACTATCGTGCCAATGTGTAGCCATGTCGATCACAGCGAACACAGCGTGAAAGTGATCATCACTGAACAAGGGATTGCCGACCTGCGCGGCCTCTCCCCACTTCAGCGCGCACGCGCTATCATCGATAACTGTGCCCATCCCATGTACCGTGACTATCTGCATCACTATCTGGAAAATGCACCTGGTGGGCATATTCACCACGATCTTAGCCACGTTTTCGATCTGCATCGTAACTTGATCGAAACTGGCTCGATGCTGAGTTAATTGCTCGTACCGTCACGATCTTCAGAAATTTGCTGTAGCATCGTGGCGGTATAGCGATGGTTTTTCAGTGAATAGAGGTATTCCTGCATATACATTGGCGTATGCGGCGCATCAAAATATTTCAGCGTTGCCGGGTTCACCAACCGCCAGGCAAAATGTGGAATGACTGTCAGGAAATGTCCGCGCTCAACGGCGCTTATTTTGGCCATAAAACTGTAGGGACGATAAATGATTGTTGGATTAATCCCACAAGGACGCATGTTCGCATCAATCATCGCTTCATAGTTAGCGCGGTTCTGAAAGCGCATCTGTAACCACGGCAGCTCCTGTAATAACTCCTGCTCCTGGCGTTCTTCAAAACGGCGAGAAACGAGAAACCCCAGTCGCAGCGGCGAAAGTTCGCTGATAGTCAGGCTCTCCAACCCCTTTACACGCCCGGAGACATGCTGCGGAGAGATAATAAAATCAAACTGGTGGTGGAAGAGATTATCAATAACCCCATTCTCACTAAACTCAACCGGCTGGGCTGTCACCCCTTCATATTTATCACCAAGGCTGATTAGCTGATCAAAAATAATCGTCGGATAGGTATTATCTATACCAATTACAATTTCACGAGAACGACGCCCGGAATTATGAATTTCATTATCAATAGCAGAAATTCGTTGGTAAACCGGAAAAAGTTTTTGATAAAGTTCCTGTCCAGCTTTATTAAGACTAATATTGTTATCTTTACGGGTAAACAATGTATAACCAATTTGCTCCTCCAGCGCGGCAATACTTTTGCCGAACGGCGACGCCGTCATATGTATTTTCTCTGCTGCCCGGGCAATATTATTAGTTTGCGCTAATAAAATAAAATTGCGCATCTTTTTTGAAATAAAAATATCCATACCCTCTCCCCAAACATCACTGTCCGCTTAACCGTTTCAGTTATTCAATCTTTGATGAAATCGCGTGCAAAGATAGGTGATTGCATCATGGTTTTACAGAAAATTACAGAAAAAGGAGGCGATATCAGGTGAAGACATTAGCCCGACAAAGGCGTCGGGCTAAAAGTATTATTGTGCGGTAGGTGTTTTTGCAGGTTGCTGATCAACAGGTTCTAACTGGAAGACCACATCAACCTGATCATCAAACTGAATAGCAGCCTGCTCGTAAGTTTCCTGAGTGGAAACCGGCGCGGCATCAGCTTTCATCATTCGAACCATCGGGCTGGGCTGATAGTTGGAAACATGGTAGCGCACGCTATATACCGGACCCAACTTGCGATTAAAGCCGTTCGCCAGCTCCTGTGCCTGATGAATCGCATTATCAATCGCCGCCTTACGCGCTTTATCTTTATAGGCATCAGGTTGCGCCACACCCAAGGAAACAGAACGAATTTCGTTAAGCCCGGCCTTCAGCGCGCCATCCAGCAAAGAATTCAGTTTGTCTAACTGACGAAGCGTTACTTCCACCGTTCTCACCGCCCGGTAGCCTTTCAGAATACTTTTACCATCCTGGTAATCGTAATCAGGCTGGGTGCGTAAATTTGCAGAGCTGATATCTTTTTTCGCGATCTGATTGAGTTCAAGGAAAGAGATATATTGCGCCACACGCTCATCCGCCTGCTTCTTGGCGGTCGCGGCATCCTTCGCTGCCACGTTGACTTCAATCGCAAGGGTGGCAATGTCTGGCACCGCATCCACGCTTGCTGTTCCTGAAGTGACAATATGCGGACCATCCGGTAGTTCATTGGCCTGTACTGCCATTCCGCTGAAACCCATCAATGCCGCCAGGGCGATAACTTTGAACTTCACGTTAGTCTCTCCGTGTTAATTGACTTGCCCAAAATTCAGGACCTCTGGAGGCAAGCTTAGCGTCTCTGTTTTAATTTTCCATCAGATAGCACCTAACTGAGCAAGGCTTGTGCATGGGCAATCCCCTCTTTCGCCAGTTGTAGAGCGATAAACCACATCACGCAGCCCACCACGAAATTGATAATGCGCTGCGCTTTGGCGGTACGCAAACGCGGTGCCAGCCAGGCGGCTAATAACGCCAGGCCAAAAAACCACAGGAAAGAGGCGCTAATCGTCCCGAATGCAAACCAACGTTTTGGGTCAGGATCAAGTTGACCGCCCAGGCTGCCCAGTACCACAAAGGTATCCAGATAGACATGCGGATTCAGCCAGGTCACCGCCAGCATGGTGGCGATAATTTTCCATCGCCCCTGTTTCATCACTTCGGCACTCGCCAGTTCAATATTACTGCCCATCGCAGTTTTAAAAGCGCCAAAGCCATACCACAACAAAAAGGCAACACCACCCCAAGTCACTAATGCCAATAACCACGGAGACTGCATCAGTAACGCGCTACCGCCAAAAATCCCGGCGCAAATCAGGACTAAATCGCTGATTGCACAAAGTAAGGCAATCATTATGTGGTACTGACGGCGAATGCCCTGATTCATCACAAAAGCATTTTGCGGACCGAGCGGCAGAATCATAGCCGCACCAAGCGCAAGACCTTGAAAATAATAAGAAAACACGTTAAAAATTCCGAGTTAATTACCTGATGCAGAGACTATAGCGCGGGATTGTTATTAGATAAAATTGATAATTCTAATAGCATATAAATAATTTTAATATTAATTTAAATAATTCTACTCGGTGACTGATTTTAGAATAACAATCTCAACATTCCTCATGGCGTAAACGACGTTATGGCTCGCTTCCCTGCTCGCGTTGTAAAGGACTAACACAATGCAATCATATGATCTCACTCTGCTCCCCTACCCTATCCGCGAAAATATGCCGCAACAACAAGGTTGGTGCTTTGGACTACCACCAGGCATAACACCCGAACAGTGGCCGCTGGATCCAAATAATGGTTTCCCATTGAATCATGGATTTACCCTACTATTGCCAGAGGACTATCGGATTTATGGACCAGAGGTTGTCGCGTTATCTTTCTTTGCAGTTGCGCCAGAACACAACGATGGCGGAACTCCGTGTACAGAAGAAATATTGGATGTGTTTGAAAATTTTGAATCCTGCACGCCCCCAGAAGATCCAAATCTTTATGTTTTTTGGCTGGCAGAAAAGCAACGACATCCACGGCTATTTCGGATGGCAGATATATTAGGTTGTTCTTATGCGGTAATTTTACTAACCCAGTACGAGTTCAACGGCCCATTTTGCGAGCCACCTGAACTTATACCTGACCACTATCGCGACCAGCAAGATACGCCAGAATGGATGACTATTGGCAGTGCATTTAGTTATTTTCAGGCTAACGTCAGACCAAAAGATACGCCTGAAAGCAATTTTATTTACCGTAAATTGGGCACCATTCCTGAGCAGTCGCTGGCGTTCAATCTGGCGATTTCATGCGAGCCGCGCGCTTTTGATCCTAATGCGGGAATTAGCCCCTCAGAAAGAAATGATACGGAATATCAGTCCATTCATTATTTTTCTAAAGATGCAGAGGGAAAGAGTAAATGTGAACCTCTCCAGTGGCATAGCGCACATCTGCCCGATCATCTCGGTGGTTCGATGGCGCTCGTGCAGCCTATACCAGACGGAATGTCGCCTTATTATATTGAGTTTGAAGAGTATTTCGGCGGGTATAATTTTGGCACAGGTAATGCCTGGCTGGACTTTAAAAATATGAAGTTTGATTTTAGTTGTTAAAGTTCACTGCTTTTAATATTAACGACGATCAACAAAATTACAGAAGGAACTGATATGACATTCAAACACTTTTTATTTTCTCTGATATCAGGGTTACTTCTGGTATCTTTCCCCAACATTGCTGCTGAAAAAATACTTCGCTATACCGATCATGAACCTTATGGTGGAATGCGTACACAACTCATTAAAGAGGTATTATTTGCAGAAATTGGAAAAGAGTCACAAGGACGTTTGAAAATTGAACCTCACTGGAACGGTGAAATCGCCATCAGCTATGACGCACTGGCGACGATAAGTGATGGCAGCAAAGCTGATATGGGTATAGTGGTGCCAGAATACACAGCGAAACAATTACCGCTTCATCAAATATTCAAGAGCTTTGCTATTGGCCCGGAGCATGGAGCCAGTCAGGTAGAATTCTTTCGTCGCGTATATGCAGAAATTCCCGAACTTAACGCTGAAATTGAGCGTAACAATGTCGTGAACTTACAATTTTTCCTTGGCTATCCGGTAGGCTTTTTTTCTACCAAACCCATTATGAAATTAACCGCTCTTCAGGGAACTTCCTGGCGAACAGCCAGTTTCTGGCATCGGGCTTATTTAGTTAATACAGGAGCAAAAACCGTAACCTTACCGTGGAATGAGCAAATTACGACAGCACTCCGCGACGGGAAACTCGATGGCTTAATGGTCAATCTCGATAGTGGGTATGACATCCATGCTGAACGTGCTGCGCCGAATGTGTTGCTCTCTCCTTCGCTCTGGCTCGGCCATGTTTATCTTTTGACGATGAATAAACACACCTGGGAAAGCCTCAGTACTCAAGATCGCGAGGCGATTCAGCGAGCTGCTATTACAACCCAGAAGGCGCTGGGCCAGGCATTAGATAACAATCTGATCAACATGGTAAAAACGCTTGAACAGGAAGGCACACATGTTCGCTATCTGACAAAAGCAGAACTGGAGGCCTGGCGGAAAGCGATTGGTTATCAGCAAGAACAAGCTCAGTGGGTAGCAAAGCAGAAAGCTGAAGGTATAGACAATGCCAGGGAAGTGATGCAAAAAGTTGCCAATCTTCTTGATAGAACAATCCATTGAATTGTTAGTGCGCCCATGAATCTTATGGGCGCTTTACATGATTAACGCGTTACCGCATCGCTCTCTTTATTCTCTTTCACCCGCTTGAAGTTCACATCCATTTGCGGATATGGGAAGCTGATACCAGCAGCATCAAACTCGCGTTTAATACGTTCCAGCACGTCCCAGTACACGTTTTGCAGATCACCGCTGTTGCTCCAGGCACGAACGATAAAATTAACCGAGGATGCGCCAAGTTCATGCAGACGCACGGTAATTTCACGATCTTTTAAAATACGATCTTCGGACTGAATAATATCAGTCAGGATCTGCTTAACCTGATCGATATCAGAATCATACGCCACGCCAATGATAAATTCGTTACGGCGCGCCGGCTCGCGAGAGAAGTTAATAATATTACCGGCAATAATTTTACCGTTCGGAATAACGATAATTTTACCGTCTGCGGTGCGCATAGTCGTAGAGAAAATCTGCACGCTCTGCACAGTACCGGCAACACCGCCGAGGTCAACATATTCACCGGCACGGAACGGGCGGAACATTACCAGCAACACGCCAGCGGCCAGGTTAGACAGCGAACCCTGCAACGCCAAACCTACAGCTAAACCTGCGGCACCCAGTACGGCGATAACCGATGCGGTTTGTACGCCCACGCGACCCAGCGCAGCAATTAGCGTAAAGGCAATAACTGCGTAACGGACTAATGCAGAAAGAAAATCAGCAACGGTGGCATCAATTTTACGGGAGATCATCAGGCGATTCACCGCATTGGAAATCATCCGCGCGACAATCAAACCAATGATGATAATCGCGAGAGCCGCCACGATGTTTACAGCATAACTCAGCAACAGCGCCTGATTATTCACCAACCAGGAACCTGCACCGTGTATGCTATCGACAACATTCAAATCTTCCATTCAATATTCCTTTTCAACTGACTCAAAATGGAGAAATACACTCCGCCGCCTTATGACGGGCAGTCTGACAAGGGTAAACAATAAAGTATAATTTTGCCAAATAGATCACAAATTTCTTAAGTACATCACCTTGCTTTTGGCGAAAAAAAGCCCCGCAGAGTGGGGCTCAGACATATGACAATGTGCGCTTTGTCATGCCGGATGCGGCGTGAACGCCTTACCCGGCCAACAAAAACCTGCAAATTCAATATATTGCAGGATACGTGTAGGCCTGATAAGCGTAGCGCATCAGGCAATTTTGCTTTTGGCGAAAAAAAGACCCGCAGAGCGGGCCTTGAGATAAGCAGAAAGGAATATCTTACAGAACGTCGATTGCGTTCAGTTCCTGGAATGCTTTTTCCAGACGAGCGATCATCGAAGTCTGACCAGCACGCAGCCATACGCGCGGATCGTAGTATTTCTTGTTCGGCTGATCTTCGCCTTTCGGGTTGCCCAATTGACCCTGCAGGTAAGCTTCGTTTTCTTTGTAGTAGTTCAGAACACCTTCCCAGGTTGCCCATTGGGTATCGGTATCGATGTTCATTTTCACTACGCCGTAGCTTACGGAGTCTTTGATTTCCTGAGCAGTAGAACCGGAACCGCCGTGGAATACGAAGTTCAGGCTGTTGTGCGGCAGGTTGTGTTTCTTAGAAACATATTCCTGAGAATCACGCAGGATAGTCGGGGTCAGAACCACGTTACCCGGCTTGTAAACGCCGTGTACGTTACCGAAGGAAGCCGCGATGGTGAAACGCGGGCTGATTTTGCTCAGCTCGGTGTATGCGTAATCAACGTCTTCCGGCTGGGTGTACAGTGCAGAAGCGTCCATGTGGCTGTTGTCCACACCGTCTTCTTCACCACCAGTGCAACCCAGTTCGATTTCCAGAGTCATACCGATTTTGGACATGCGCTCCAGGTATTTAGAGCAGATTTCGATGTTCTCTTGCAGAGATTCTTCAGACAGGTCGATCATGTGAGAAGAGAACAGCGGCTTACCGGTAGCTGCGAAGTGTTTTTCACCTGCGTCCAGCAGACCGTCGATCCACGGCAGCAGTTTCTTCGCGCAGTGGTCAGTGTGCAGGATTACAGGAACACCGTAGTGTTCAGCCATCTGGTGTACGTGATGCGCACCAGAGATAGCGCCCAGGATTGCAGCCCCCTGCGGAACATCAGATTTCACGCCTTTACCAGCGATAAAGGAAGCACCGCCGTTGGAGAACTGAACGATAACCGGCGCTTTAACTTTAGCAGCGGTTTCCAGTACGGCGTTGATGGAGTCAGTACCGACGCAGTTTACTGCTGGCAGTGCGAAGTTATTTTCTTTTGCTACCTGGAAAACTTTCTGTACGTCATCACCAGTGATTACGCCAGGTTTTACGAAATCAAAAATCTTAGACATGTTTCTTTGTCCTGTATCGTCGGGCTTGAGAAAAAGTGCGTGCTACATGAGCGCGCTGAAACAAGGGCAGGTTTCCCTGCCCTGTGATTTTTTACTTCTTAGCGCGCTCTTCGAGCATCGCTACTGCAGGCAGTACTTTACCTTCTACGAATTCAAGGAATGCGCCGCCACCAGTGGAGATGTAGGAGATTTTGTCAGCAATGCCGAACAGGTCGATTGCTGCCAGAGTGTCGCCGCCGCCAGCGATGGAGAACGCTTCGCTATCTGCGATAGCGTTAGCCACGATTTCAGTACCTTTGCGGAAGTTCGGGAATTCGAACACGCCAACCGGGCCGTTCCACAGAATAGTTTTCGCATTCTTCAGGATTTCAGCCAGTTCCTGTGCGGAAGCATCACCGATATCCAGGATCTGCTCGTCAGCTTTCACGTCGTTAACAGATTTCAGGGTAGCCGGAGCAGTTTCAGAGAACTCAGTTGCTACGCGAACATCAGACGGAACCGGGATGTTGCAGGTGGTCAGCAGACGTTTTGCTTCGTCAACCAGGTCTGCTTCGTACAGAGATTTACCTACATCGTGGCCTTGTGCCGCGATAAAGGTGTTTGCGATACCACCACCAACGATCAACTGGTCAGCGATTTTAGACAGGGAATCCAGAACGGTCAGTTTGGTAGAAACTTTAGAACCACCAACGATAGCCACCATCGGACGAGCAGGTTCTTTCAGTGCTTTACCCAGCGCGTCAAGTTCAGCCGCCAGCAGCGGGCCTGCGCACGCAACGTCAGCAAATTTACCGATACCATGAGTAGAAGCCTGCGCGCGGTGAGCAGTACCGAATGCGTCCATTACGAATACGTCACACAGTGCAGCATATTTTTTGGACAGGGTTTCGTCGTCTTTCTTCTCGCCTTTGTTGAAGCGAACGTTTTCCAGAACAACCAGTTCACCTTCAGCAACGTCAACGCCGTCGAGGTAATCTTTAACCAGACGAACCGGGTTAGACAGTTTGTCTTTCAGGTAGTTAACAACCGGCAGCAGAGAGAATTCTTCGTTGTACTCGCCTTCGGTAGGACGACCCAGGTGGGAAGTTACCATCACTTTCGCGCCTTGTTTCAGGGCCAGTTCAATGGTCGGCAGAGAAGCACGGATACGTGCGTCGCTGGTTACTTTCCCGTCTTTTACTGGTACGTTCAGATCCGCACGGATAAATACACGTTTCCCAGCAAGATCCAGATCGGTCATCTTAATTACAGACATGGTGAATCCTCTCGTTGATTCTAAAAGTTTTGCAGACGCTGCTTGCGTCTTACCTGAAAGCAACAGCGGCCATCGCTAACGTCGTGTCGATCATTCGGTTAGCAAAGCCCCATTCGTTATCGCACCAGACCAACGTTTTGATCAGGTGTGCGCCACTGACCCGGGTTTGGGTGCCATCGACAATGGCACTGTGCGGGTCGTGGTTAAAATCTACAGAGACCAACGGCAATTCCGTATAGTCAACTATACCATGAAATGCACCTTGTGCTGCCTTTTGCAACAACTGGTTGACTTCATTGGCTTTTACAGGTTTCTTCACCGTCACGCTCAGGTCGATTGCCGTCACATTAATGGTTGGCACACGTACCGCAATCGCTTCAAAGCGATCGTTAAACTGCGGGAAAAAACGCGTGATACCGGCGGCCAGTTTAGTATCGACCGGGATGATCGACTGACTGGCGGCCCGAGTGCGGCGCAGGTCGGGATGGTACGCATCAATAACCTGCTGATCGTGCATGGCGGAGTGAATTGTGGTCACAGTGCCGGACTCAATGCCGTACGCATCATCTAACAATTTGATGACGGGAATTATGCAATTCGTGGTACAGGAAGCGTTAGAAACAATGCGGTGTTCCGCGCGAAGTTGATCCTGATTGACGCCATAAACAATAGTTGCGTCGAGATCGTTGCTGCCAGGATGTGAAAAGAGCACTTTTTGGGCCCCGGCGGCAATATGCGCTTCGCCATGCTCGCGGGTGCCATACACGCCGGTGCAATCGAGCACCACATCGACGCCAAGTTCACGCCAGGGGAGCGATTGCAGTGAACGTTCATGCAATACGCGGATGGCGTCATCACCAACAAAAAGTTGATCGCGTTCCTGACGCACTTCCCATGCAAAACGGCCATGACTGGTGTCATATTTCAACAAATGCGCCATGCCCGCAGCATCCGCCAGTTCGTTGATTGCCACCACGGTGATTTCCGCCCGGCGTCCGGATTCATACACAGCACGAACCACATTACGCCCGATGCGACCGAAGCCATTTATCGCTACGCGTACGGTCATAGGTCTCCTGCAAGGCTTTCTCAAAGCAAATTTGCCAGACAGAGTAGTCCAGCAAATCGTTCGGGAAAACCTTACCTGTCGCAAATTGCGACTGATTGGTTAATTGTCGAACATTTAATCGACTGAAACGCTTCAGCTAGGATAAGCGAAACGCGGAATAAAAGGAATGATTGTCCAGTCAAAGAAGACAATTATCTGACTTACGTCACGTTTTTGGCCATGGTATGCCAGGAATTATTCCACTTTGCAGAATCACGAATAAGCGTAGCAAAATCTTTTCGCTGTGCCGTCATAAACCCTGATTTATATCAGAATATGACTGATGTCGCGTCGATATCATCCGCAATACGTCCGAGTTTCGGAGTACTTCAATGATGACATTGCCCCACCTTTATTCTTCAACTGCGCGCTTTTACGCGCTGCGCCTGCTTCCCGATCAGGAAGTTTTCTCTCAATTACGCGCCTTCGCGCGACAGCAACAACTTCACGCCGCGTGGATTGCGGGTTGTACCGGCAGTCTGACTGACGTCGCCTTACGCTATGCCGGGCAAGAAAACACCACTCATCTTCGCGGTAAGTTTGAAGTAATCGCACTGAACGGCACACTGGAACAGACAGGTGAACATCTTCATCTCTGCATTTCAGACCCACACGGCGCAATGCTCGGCGGTCATATGATGCCTGGCTGTACCGTGCGCACCACCCTTGAACTGGTGATCGGTAGCCTGGAAGAACTGGCATTCAGTCGCCAGCCTTGCGCGCTTTCTGGTTACGACGAGTTGCATATTTCCCCTGTTAAATAACACCCTTTAGAGAGGTTTTCTTATGGCGCGTCGCCACTTTTCCAGTCAGGCTTTGGTGCTGATCGTTATCTCTATCGCCATCAATATGATCGGCGGTCAACTGGCCAGCATAGTCAAATTGCCTATTTTTCTCGACTCCATCGGCACGCTTATTAGCGCGGTACTGCTTGGTCCAGTGATCGGTATGCTGACCGGCTTACTGACCAATTTACTCTGGGGGTTACTGACTGACCCGATCGCCGCCGCTTTTGCCCCCGTGGCGATGGTCATCGGTCTGGTCGCGGGTTGGCTGGCACGAGCGGGTTGGTTCCGTACTCTGCCGAAAGTCATTGTCAGCGGAGTGATTATTACTCTTGCGGTGACAATTGTTGCCGTGCCGCTGCGTACAGCCTTGTTTGGCGGAGTAACCGGTAGCGGAGCGGATTTGTTCGTCGCCTGGATACATTCAATGGGGCAAAACCTGGTGGAATCAGTGGCGATTACGGTGATAGGCGCTAACCTGGTCGATAAAATTCTCACGGCGGTGATTGTCTGGCTTTTACTGCGACAACTACCGATTCGCACCACACGCCATTTTCCAATGATGGCCGCCGTGCGCTAAATGCATCCGTTTACCTCATTAACATTGTGGGCGCTGGCTGCCTGCACCACGCTTATCCTGCCCGCGCAGACCATTTTGCCGATCTATAGCGCGGCGACCTTTTTCTGCCTTATCGCGCTAAAGGCCACGCGGCGGCGGGCAAAATATGTCACCTGGCTGATGTTTTCGCTGGGCGTCGGTCTGTGGCTGGTGCACGGTGGCTGGCTGACAGAATGGATAAGTGACGCGCCACGCTCTCCAGAACGGTGGGCACATGCCATTACGCTCTGGTTGCGTATTCTGGCTATTGTTTCAACTTCACAGTTGTGGATGCAATTCGTCCCCGTGCAAGGTTTTATCCGCGCTTTGTTTGCTTCTCGCCTGCCGCCGGGCGTCGCTTATCTGTTTGCCGGGCCGTTATTGGTCGTTGAGCAGTTAAAACGACAATTAGCGATTATTTATGAAGCACAACGCGCTCGCGGCGTGCCGCTGGATGAAGGCTGGTATCAACGTTTACGTGCGATGCCCGCGTTAATTATTCCGCTAACTCATAATGCGCTTAACGATCTGGCGATCCGCGGCGCGGCGCTGGATATGCGGGCATTTCGACTCCACAACCGGCGCACTACGCTGTGGGCACCACCTGACAGTAACCTGGAAAAAGTGGCGCGTTACACCATGATCTTGCTGATGCTGGCAGAATTCGGAGCGTGGATATGGTTACGTTAGAACAGTTTCGCTATTGCCCGACACACTCAACAATTCCTCCGTTCTGTTATGACTTTTACTATGACGAACCGGGGATGATCGCCATCTTTGGGGACAACGGCAGTGGCAAAAGCACGCTGGCGCAACTGATGGCGGGTTGGTATCCCGACTTCTTGCCGGGTGACATAGCTGGTACGGGAATGCTCCTCGATACGCCCATTGGGCAACGCTCACTCAACGAACAATCTGCGACCATTCAACTCGTCCAGCAATCCCCCTACTTGCAGCTTTCTGGCTGTACCTTCAACGTGGAAGAAGAAGTCGCGTTTGGGCCAGAAAATCTGTGTCTTGCTGAAGCAGAGATTATGGCGCGTATTGACGCCGCTCTGACTCTGACCGGGTGCCAGCCATTGCGTCATCGCCATCCGGCAACACTCTCCGGCGGGGAAACCCAACGCGTGGTCATCGCTTGTGCTATCGCGATGCAACCTAAGATTTTAATTCTCGACGAAGCCTTTAGCCGACTGACGTCGCAGGCCAGCGAAATGCTGTTGCAGCGCTTACAACACTGGGCGTTGAAACGTGATTCGCTGATTATTCTTTTTGAACGCCATCAAACACCTTTCCTGAACTACTGCCAGCAAGCGTGGCAACTGCAAAACGGAGCACTCCAGCCATTATGTTAACGTTAAATCAGGTAACTTATCGCTGGCCTGACGCAGCAACGGATTGTCTTTGCAACATTTCTCTACAACTCAAAAAAGGTGAATGGCTGGCGCTGACCGGCGACAATGGCGCGGGAAAATCGACCCTGTTGCGTATCATGGCGGGTCTTCTACCCCCTTCGTCCGGCACGGTAATGTTGCAACATCTGGCGCTACATACACTCAAGAACCGCCAACGCGCGACAAACATTGGTGTGCTGTTTCAGGAAGCGGAAAACCAGTTATTTCACAGTACCGTCGCGGAAGAGATCGCATTTGGTTTGAAACTGCAAAAATGCCCAACTGATGAAATTGCTCAACGCACCGACGCTGTCCTGCAATGCTGTCAGTTAACAGATGTTGCCAGCGCTCATCCGTTAGATCTGCATAGCGCCCAGCGACGGATGGTGGCCGTCGCCTGCCTGGAAGCTCTCGCCCCGCCGCTGTTATTACTTGACGAACCGAGCCGGGATTTTGATGCCCAATGGCTGGCAGTATTTGAAAGCTGGCTGGAAAAGTGCCGCCTTCGTGGCACGAGTGTGGTGGCAATCAGTCATGACGCCGCATTTACCCGGCGTCATTTTTCTCGCGTCATGCGACTGGAAGGTGGTGTAGTGAGGGAGGTCAATCTGCCAGACAGTATTCACCGTTAGGCGTCATCATTAAGGTCAAATTTGCAGGCCGACTCTGTTCCAGCACCCGACGAACATTCGGCCCGTCGGTACGTTCATAAAAAGCTTCAGCATCTGCCTGCGATAATCCCCCCGCCAACTTGCGCCCCACCAGTCGTTCCCGTAACGCAGATGCGGACGCGTTGATAAATATCGAGAAATCACAAAATTGCGCTAACGTGCGCCACTGCTCGTCATCCAGCAATAGCCAGTTTCCTTCGACGATGACCAGCGGCGCGGTAACGTGCAACGCATCTTCTACCGGATCATGTTTTTGTCGATCATACTGCGGCCACGTACAGTCGCCTTGCACGGCCTGACGCAGATTTTCCGCCAGTTTCGCCACGTCAAACGTTTGCGGCGCGCCTTTATAAGGGCGAAGCTGATGCTCATCCAGCCAGATGTTGTAATGGTGAAAACCATCCATCGGGAGCGTCTGAATAGCGGGTAATTCGGGATCTTGTTGTGCGAGATATTCCCAGAAGGTAGTTAAGGTAGATTTACCCGTCCCTGGTGGAGCACTCAGAAATACCACCGTACGCCGCTGCGGGTTTACCGCCTGTAAGGCCGCCAGCATACGCAGTAGCGGTTTATGTACATTTTCAATTTCATCATCAGAGTACTGCGCCTGTACCTTTAGTCCATTCACCGTCAGTTCGATTTTCACGGCGTTAATTCCTTTAAAGTTGTCGTTACTGCCAGCGTCAGCGCCGTTTTGACCATTCCGCTAAAACGCGCCTCTGACCAGACCGCGAAATCAGCGAACTTCATCGCTTTCAACGCATCATAGAGGGAAGTATTACGGGTTATGCTATTAACGTTGCTGATAAAATCCCAGGTAATGTCATCGACAAATCCGGGCGTTTCATTCTGCTCGTTCAGGTAATGCCAGAATTGAGAAAAGTGCGTAATATCGGCGTACAGCCATTTATCCATTTTCCCCAGCGCATAAATCAAACGCAGCGCAACATCAATATCGTCAAGCGGGCCGCTTTGGGCGAGCAACGGCTTCACTGCATATTCCACGATCTCTTCATCGTTATCGACAAACAGCGACGGCAGAAACTGGCGTATCCCCTGGAGCAAAATGGCATGCGCAGTTTTCATAAATGACAATAAATTGTCCTGTGCATCCAGTTGCTCAAGCACATCATCTTCTGTCAGCGTCGCCATTCGTCTTCCGATAGATCACCATCAATGCAGGGAGTCTATTATATTACACGTTTGGTCTGCGCCACCGATCAGTAATGTCTGCGTCCGCACCCCATTCGCCATCTGTTGTATACCGTTCACCAGCTCTCCGCCCGTCACACCCGTGGCGCTAAAGAGGATATTTTTATCTCTCACCAGTTCGTCGAGCGAGTACACACGGTTGACCTCAACCCCCATTTCCTTGCAACGCTGGCGCTCCTGTTGTGCAATCTGCCGATTTTCCGTGTAATCACCTTTGGCCTGACAAAAATCAATAAGCTCTGCCTGCATATCTCCACCTAACGCTTTGACTGCACAGGCAGAAATAACGCCTTCTGGCGCACCACCGATGGTGTACATCACGTCGTAAGGATTATCCTGCCAGCAAGTCAGCACACTGGCAGCAACATCGCCATCCGGCAGGGCGAATACTTTCACGCCCAGTTGCGTCGCTTCTTCAATCGCGGCATGAAGACGGGGTTTATCCAGCGTAACCATGCGTAATCGATCCAATGGTTTGCCCAATGCTTTTGCCACATTGCGCAAGTTATCCGTCAGGGGCAAAGACAGATTAATCACTCCTGCAGCCAGTCGGTTAACGACCAGTTTTTTCATATACATATCGGGCGCGTGTAACAGGCTATCTCGTGGGGCGAAGGCCATTACTGCCAGGGCATTACTCTGCCCCATCGCCACCATCCGGGTGCCTTCAATCGGATCAACCGCGATATCGACTTCTGGCCCATCACCTTTGCCAACCTCTTCGCCAATCCACAGCATCGGCGCATGGTCAATTTCCCCCTCACCGATAACCACTCTCCCACGAAAAGCGACGTCGTTTAATGCCTGACGCATCGCGGTAACCGCCAGGCCATCAATTTTATTTTTGTCGCCACATCCGGTTTGCGGCCAGGCAGCCAACGCGGCCTGTTCAGTAACGCGAAATAATGGCCACGCAAGGGACATCATTGCGCGGCCTCCCCGATATCAACGCCAAATTGTGCCAGCAGATATTTCTCGGCCTGTTCATTCCAGATGCCGTGCGTTTCCTCAACCCGTCGCGCCAACTCTTTAAACAGCGGATCTGTTTTCCCTTTTTCGGCAAAATCGGCAATGGCGGTCAGCGGCATGGTGACGCCGTTATAAATGAGTTTTTTACCGCCGGGAATATCCGGCAAATTGAGTACGGTTTCTGGCACCGCATCCAGGCCACCAATATGGGTCACCATAAACGACGGCTGCAACTGCCCCGTGGCGCTAAGGGCAATCGCCTCTTTCATATCATCCGTAGAACCACCGGACGTCCCAACGACGTGAGTGCTGTTGTAATGCACGTTGTAAAAGTTAAACGGCACTTTGAAGTTTTTATCCGTTGGCCCGGCAAAGAAGTTCAGACAACCATCTTCCGCCAGCAATTCATCAGCCATCTCAACGACCGAAGGCACCGCCGCATAGACAAAAACATCATCGAACCCGACATCTCCTGTCAGCGACCGCAGCATCTGTACCGGATCGCTCATCCCTTTGGTATTCACGTATACCAGCTCAATCCCTTTGCTGGCCGCCATCTCCACCGGCAGCAGCTTCTGTACTTGTGCCAGCCGTTTTTCATCGATGTCGACCACTACCACCCGTGATGGTTGAATGCCGCCGTTAATGGCGTAATCGATAGCGCCAATTCCCATCGGGCCAGCACACGCCAGTAGCGCAATATTGCCGCCAGATTTGACGCCCATTCGATGCTCATAAACATATTGCGTAGTGTGATAATTAGCATGATAAGCGCCAATAATGCAGCACATCGGCTCCGCCAGCGACGCCGCAGCAAAATAAGAGCCGTGATACGGTAATACGCAGCCTAAATTAATCGCGATTTCAGGAATAATCATATAGGTGGCATTACCACCAAAATATTCGTAGCTGTATCCCGCAGAATATCCGCTGGGTAACCCCATCGCAGGCTGTAAAACAAATCGCTGACCTTTTTTATATTTGTCGGTAAGATTTTTACCCACTTCAACAATGACTCCGGCACATTCATGCCCGGTGATCGCCGGGTGATTTTCTAAATCGTCCCGCACCCGTTTATGTTCGCTACCAAGCAACGCTGCTTTCCAGGTGGATAAACAAACACTATCAGAAATTACACTGACCAGCAGTTCATTATCAGTAATTTCGGGTAACTCAAATTCACGCAGACGGATATCCCGCTTGCCATAAATAGCAGCAACTTTGGTTTTCATTTTTACCTCTGCAATCAGTTTTTATGTTCGGCGGTTAATTGATTAAATAAAGTGTCGAGTTTTGGATCGCCAATGTAGTTATTAATCAATATCAGCGGTTTATCCGTCACACGTTTCACTCGTCCTTCCAGACTGGCGTGAGTGACGACGATATCAGCATCCGAAGGCACGTTTTCTATGGCGTAATGTTTTACTTCAATGGTCAGTCCGGCTTTTTCCAGACGTTTGCGGAAGGTGGTTGCCCCCATTGCGCTGGAGCCCATTCCCGCATCACAAACAAAGGCAATACGTTTCACACGACTTAATGAAAATGCACCTTCCTGCTTCATAGCTTTTACCGCATTGGCTGACTCGGTGAACTCATCTTCGCTCTCCGTTTCCACCGTTTTTTCCATCTTCAGTATCAGGGATGTGATGACAAAGGACACCAGAGTACCGACCGTAACACCGGCAATTGTCGCCAGGAACGAGCCTTTCGGCGTCAGTGCCAGATAAGCAAAAATAGAACCCGGGCTAGGACCTGCCACCAGGCCGCCATCCAGCAAATTGAACATCCAGGTGCCAGACATACCGCCTGCAATCATGGCGATAATGGTCAACGGCTTCATCAATACATACGGAAAATACAGCTCGTGGATGCCACCGAGGAAGTGAATAATCATCGCACCAGGCGCAGAGCGTTTGCTCATCCCTTTACCAAACAGAGTGAATGCCAGCAGCAAGCCTAAACCCGGCCCAGGATTGGACGCCACCATAAAGAAGATAGATTTACCGTTAACCGATGCCTGCTGCATTCCCAACGGGTAATAGACGCCCTGATCGATCGCATTATTAAGGAAAAGCACTTTTGCCGGTTCATTGATGACTGACAGCAGAGGTAGATAACCCGCATGTACCAGCGCCTCAATACACTCTTTGACGAAAGTATTGGCAATTAACACTGCCGGACCGATGACTTCAAAGCCCAACAGGCAGAGGATCATCCCGGCAATACCTAATGAGAAGTTATTGATAACCATCTCAAAACCAGCAGGTATGCGTTTTTCCAGTGCTTTATCGACATATTTTATGACCAGACCACCTAACGGCCCCATGATCATCGAACCGAGAAACATCGGAATATCCGCACCGACGATCACACCAATCGTCCCTATTCCCCCCATGACCGCACCGCGTTTACCGCCGACCAGATGACCACCGGTAGAACCAATCATCACGGGCAATAAATAGGTAATCATGGGGCCAACAATTTTGGCGAAGTGTTCGTTAGGCATCCAACCCGTAGGAATAAATAAAGCAGTAATAAAACCCCAGGCAATGAAAGCACCGATATTGGGGATGACCATTGCAGTCAAAAAGCCACCAAAAGCCTGGACCTTTGCACGAGCAGACTTGTTTTCCATAATATTATCCTGTAGAGGAGAGAGTAATTATCCGCGGCTGATAATGTCCGCTAATTGTTTTTTTGATGTTGCTGTTAATAGTTGTTCGAGTATTTCTTCTTCGCACAGTAATTCACTTAACGCCTGAATAGCACCAATGTGCGAATCAGCATCGGCAGCAGAAAGCCCGATGAGTAATTTGATCGGTTCATCACTTCCGGGGAAACAAACTGGCTGTTCGAGTAATGTCAGTGACATCCCGGTTTTAAGCGCCCCACATTCCGGTCGTGCATGGGGCATTGCTACGCCCGGCGCGAGAATATAATAAGGCCCGTTGCGGGTAGTTGAGTCTTTAATAGACTGAATGTAATTCTCGTTGATATAATTTTTTGCTAACAATGACGCCATCGAAAAATCGATAACATCCTGCCAGTCTTTTGCTGAAGATATAACTGAGATTGATGATTCCGGGAAATAATCAATAAGCCGCATAAATTATCCTTATTTTATTTTTAGGGTGCTGTCCGGCGGTAAAAATAAAATACTCGTGCGACTTAATGAAAGCAATTGTGCACGTGAAAACACAAACTCCACGAGCCAAAATAGCAAAGCATTAAATAACAATGACATAAAAATAATTTTACGCAAGTCAACTATATATTTGATATGTATGTCACATAATAGATATTTTATACGTTATTACATTCGTGATGCATATCACCATTTGTTTATTGAATGTTCGAAAACATACTTATTTCATTCGTTGGTTTTCCGCCATTCCCCCTTTATAGATTCTGAATTCTCGACTGTTGGCTGTTTTCTTCTCACCTCATGTGACATATTTCCACACTTCACTCAAGGAAGACTCACATGAAAGCACCTGTTTCAATAACCTCATTCCGCCCACAAAAATCGCTTGCCATCGCCATTGGCGTACTTGCCGTTATTGTGCTGCCATTTCTGTCGTATTACACCGTGAATGAAGGTGAACGTGGTATTTTGTTGCGCTATGGAAAAATAGTAAAAGTTGCCGATCCGGGGCTGGGTTTTAAGATCCCGTTTATGGAAAGCGTAGAGAAAATTTCCACGCGTAATCAGGCTGTTGTCTATCAGGGATTACAGGCATACAGCCGCGACCAGCAACCCGCACAAATGACTGTGTCAGTCAGTTTCCATATTAAGCCTTCGGAAGCAGGCGCGGTTTATACCACCTACAACACCATTGAAGCATTAAAAGATCGCCTGATTGTTCGCCAGTTGCCAACCCAACTGGAGAACGTTTTCGGTCAATATACGGCCATCAGCGCTGTACAGGATCGCACGAAACTGGTTCAGGATCTGCAAAATGCAATGCGCAAAGCCGTTGTTGGTCCGGTGGTGATTGACGGGGTCCAGATTGAAAATATTGATTTTTCGGACGCTTATGAAAAATCAATTGAAGATCGTATGAAAGCGGAAGTCGCCATTGCCACACGGAAACAAAATCTGGAAACAGAGAAAATCCAGGCACAAATTGCGGTAACTCAGGCGCAGGCAGAAGCAGACAGTAAACTGGCGGCAGCCAAAGCAGAAGCAGAGACGATTCGCGTAAGAGGCGCGGCAGAAGCAGAAACTATTCGTTTAAAAAGTGGGGCTGAAGCAGAAGCTATCCGCCTGCGCGGTGAAGCTCTGCGAGATAACCCAGGGCTTGTTGCCCTTACCACTGCCGAACGCTGGGACGGAAAACTGCCCGATACCATGATCCCTGGCAGTACCGTTCCGTTTATCTCAACCAAATAAAAAAGAGCCGCATTTGCGGCTCTTCACACACCATAGTGTTAATTACAGCAGTTCTTTTGCTTTCGCTACCACGTTTTCAACGGTGAAGCCGAACTCTTCGAACAGTTGCTCTGCCGGAGCAGATTCACCAAAGGTGGTCATACCGACGATAGCACCGTTCAGGCCAACATACTTGTACCAGTAGTCAGCAATACCTGCTTCCACTGCAACGCGTGCGGTGACGGCTTTCGGCAGTACGGATTCACGGTAAGCCGCGTCCTGTTTGTCGAACACGTCGGTAGACGGCATGGAAACTACGCGCGCTTTCACGCCTTCAGCAGTCAGTTTTTCGTATGCTGCAACCGCCAGCTCGACTTCAGAACCGGTGGCGATGAAGATCAGTTCCGGTTGACCGGCACAATCTTTCAGCACGTAACCACCGCGCGCGATGTTTGCCAGTTGCTCTTCCGTACGTTCCTGCTGCGCCAGGTTCTGACGGGAGAGGATCAGCGCGGTCGGGCCGTCCTGACGCTCAACGCCATATTTCCACGCAACGGCGGATTCAACCTGGTCACACGGACGCCATGTAGACATGTTCGGGGTCACGCGCAGAGAAGCAACCTGCTCAACCGGCTGGTGAGTCGGGCCGTCTTCGCCCAGACCGATGGAGTCGTGGGTATAAACCATCACCTGACGCTGTTTCATCAGTGCAGCCATACGTACAGCGTTACGTGCGTATTCCACGAACATCAGGAAGGTGGAGGTGTACGGCAGGAAGCCACCGTGCAGGGAGATACCGTTGGCAATCGCGGTCATACCAAATTCGCGAACACCATAATGGATGTAGTTACCAGCAGCATCTTCGTTGATTGCCTTAGAGCCAGACCACAGGGTCAGGTTAGACGGAGCCAGGTCAGCGGAGCCGCCAAGGAATTCCGGCAACAGCGGACCGAATGCTTCGATGGCATTCTGAGACGCTTTACGGCTGGCAATTTTAGCCGGATTAGCCTGCAGTTTAGCAATGAACTCTTTCGCTTTCGCGTCGAAGTCAGACGGCATTTCACCTTTCATACGACGGGTAAATTCAGCCGCTTCTTGCGGGTAAGCTTTCGCGTAAGCCGCAAACTTCTCGTTCCATGCAGACTCTTTCGCCTGACCGGCTTCTTTCGCATCCCACTGAGCATAGATTTCAGACGGGATTTCGAACGGCGCGTATTTCCAGCCTAGCTGCTCACGAGTCAGTGCAATTTCCGCATCGCCCAGCGGCGCGCCGTGGGAGTCATGCGTACCGGCTTTGTTCGGGGAACCGAAACCAATGATAGTTTTGCACATCAGCAGAGACGGTTTGTCAGTCACTGCTCGCGCTTCTTCTACTGCGCGTTTAATAGCGGCAGCGTCGTGACCGTCAATACCGCGGATTACGTGCCAGCCGTAAGCTTCGAAACGCATTGCAGTGTCATCGGTGAACCAGCCTTCAACATGGCCATCGATAGAGATACCGTTGTCATCGTAGAACGCAATCAGTTTACCCAGCTTCAGCGTACCCGCCAGAGAGCAAACCTCGTGGGAAATGCCTTCCATCATGCAGCCGTCGCCCATGAAGGCGTAGGTGTAGTGGTCGACAATGTCGTGACCTGGACGGTTAAACTGCGCCGCCAGCGTTTTTTCTGCAATCGCCATACCGACTGCGTTAGCAATACCCTGACCCAACGGACCGGTGGTGGTTTCTACACCTGCGGTGTAGCCCACTTCCGGGTGGCCCGGAGTTTTGGAGTGCAACTGACGGAAGTTCTTCAGCTCTTCCATTGGCAGATCATAACCAGTGAGGTGCAGCAGGCTGTAGATCAGCATGGAGCCGTGGCCGTTGGACAGCACGAAGCGGTCACGGTCAGCCCAGGACGGATTCTGCGGGTTGTGTTTCAGGAAATCACGCCACAGGACTTCGGCAATGTCAGCCATACCCATCGGGGCGCCCGGGTGACCGGATTTGGCTTTCTGTACTGCGTCCATGCTCAGCGCACGAATAGCATTGGCAAGCTCTTTACGTGAGGACATTTTGACTCCAGATCGGATGATGAAGGGCACGCCCTTAACGACTTGACGACAGCGCGTTTTGGGCTACGCCGGAAAATTTGCCAACAATTTACCGCAAGCCACGCGTCATGTACATGGAACATCCTTTTGCCGGTTCAGAAATCTCTGGATCATGCTCGCATGTTGCGCAATCTGCTCGCCCGTCCGCTGCGCTTTTCCTTATACTTAGACTGAGCGTCGATTCACCTGCAAACGGCGCATTTTTAGAATAATCCTGACTTTGTGCGGAAGAGAAAACATGAAAATTCGCGCCTTATTGATAGCAATGAGCGTGGCAACGGTATTGACCGGTTGCCAGAATATGGACTCCAGTGGGCTGCTCTCATCAGGAGCGGAAGCTTTTCAGGCTTACACTCTGAGTGATGCGCAGGTCAAAGCCCTGAGCGATCAGGCATGTCAGGAGATGGACAGTAAGGCGACGATTGCGCCAGCCAGTAGCGAATATGCTAAACGTCTGGCCACTATTGCCAACGCGCTGGGCAACAATATCAACGGTCAGCCGGTAAATTACAAAGTGTATATGGCAAAGGATGTGAACGCCTTTGCGATGGCCAACGGCTGCATCCGTGTTTATAGCGGACTGATGGATATGATGACTGATAACGAAGTCGAAGCGGTGATCGGTCACGAAATGGGACACGTGGCGTTAGGCCATGTGAAGAAAGGGATGCAGGTCGCGCTTGGAACAAACGCAGTGCGAGTAGCTGCGGCATCGGCGGGCGGGATTGTCGGTAGTTTATCTCAATCACAACTAGGCGATCTGGGCGAGAAATTAGTCAATTCGCAATTCTCCCAGCGTCAGGAAGCTGAGGCGGACGATTACTCCTATGACTTGCTGCGCCAACGCGGCATCAGTCCGGCAGGCCTTGCCACCAGCTTTGAAAAACTGGCGAAGCTGGAAGAAGGCCGTCAAAGCTCAATGTTTGACGACCATCCAGCATCCGCGGAGCGCGCCCAGCATATTCGCGACCGTATGAGCGCTGATGGGGTTAAGTAAGACCTGGTGGTGCCGAACGTAGGTCAGATAAGGCGTTTAGGCCGCATCTGACATATATGGCCAGAGCACATCGCCGGATGCGATGCTGGCGCATCTTATCCGGCCTACGGATGGCATCACATCCGGCGCTTACTCGCCCTTTTTCGCTGCCTGAATATACAGCATCTCCAGCGCCAGCGTTGCCGCTGCCAGAGCAGTGATTTCCGACTGATCGTATGCCGGAGCCACTTCCACTACGTCCATCCCAACGATGTTGAGATCTTTCAGGCCGCGTACCAGTTTAATGGCGCGATCGGAGGTCAGGCCGCCAATTACCGGCGTACCCGTTCCCGGCGCAAACGCAGGATCCAGGCAATCGATATCAAAAGTCAGGTAGACCGGCATATCACCAACAATCTGCTTCACCTGGGCGATAACGTCATCCACGCTGCGATCGTTCACCTGGCAGGCGTCCAGCACGGTAAAGCCGTTGTCTTTATCGAACTCAGTACGAATACCAATTTGCACGGAATGATTCGGGTCAATCAGACCTTCTTTCGGCGCGGTATAAAACATAGTGCCGTGGTCAAATTCACAACCGTTCGCGTAGGTATCGGTGTGGGCGTCAAAGTGTACCAGCGCCATTTTGCCAAAATGTTTAGCATGAGCACGCAGCAGCGGCAGCGTAACAAAGTGGTCACCACCGAAGGAGAGCATACGCTTACCGGCAGCCAGCAGCTTCTCAGCGTGCGCCTGCAGTTTCTCGCTCATTTCACGGGCATCACCGAAGGCATATACCAGATCACCACAGTCGACGACATTCAGACGTTCACGCATGTCGAAATTCCACGGGAAGCGGTTGTGTTCCCAGGCCAGATTAGTCGAAACCTGGCGAATAGCTGCCGGACCGTGACGCCCCCCCGCACGACCAGAAGTAGCCATATCGAACGGCACGCCGGTAATTACCCAGTCAGCATCGCTGTCATACGGCTGGAAGTTCATCGGCAGGCGTAAAAAACCAAAGGCGTTGGAAACCAGTGAGTTATCGTATTGATGACCTAAGGTGCTCATGGATGGACTCCTTTTACAAAGTCGATATAAAAAAACCCTTCCGCGTCGTTAGGCCCGACGAGGAAGGGTTGGATTTGCGAAACACAAGTTTGTGCTAATTATCACCCTAAATGGGTGAAGCATCAAGCGGGGTTGCTATTTACGACACGGTGGTGGCGCATAGCCATTGTTGTCTGCCGGAAAGGCTTGCCCAGAGCACGGCGGTAGCGCATTTTTCGCTGAGCCTTGTAATTCAAAAGCGGCAAAACCAATCACCCCTGTGTTACGTACATCGCCTTGCGCCGAATTGGCGGCGTAGGAATCAGCAACGTTGGCAAACTGAAAAGCAGCTTCGGTATGTTTATCTTTACGGAAACCTTTAATCGCTAACGAATCACCGGCATTCACAATATAGCCATTGTTATTCAGCGAACCTTGCTTGCCGTTCAGAACATCCAGCCCATCAACTGTGGCAACGATCTCATAGTTAGTGTTACGGCTATAGTTACGAACATATAATTGATAATTCATTCCCACTCTGGCATGAACAATATATCGAGGTTTATTATTCGATGAATCATATACCCGCGTAATAGGAAGCGAATTAAAATTAGCATCGCGAATAGCATATTCCAGTTCGTTAATCCGAATGCTATAAACGCGGTCGTATCCGGAAGGAATGTTAGTCGAATAACTAATAACGATCATCTCTGCCGGATCGCGCCAGGCGCGTTCAGCAGATACGCCTTGAACCGTTGAGTGCACATCCCCGCCCCAGGCAGTGCCGACATTGCCAGATGCACTACTATTATACTGCGCATTACTGGAACAACCTGCCAGCAGTACGAACAATCCCACCAGCGCAACGCGTACTTTCCATTTTTTCATAACCGATCCCTCTGCATTTAATTAATGCAGCGATTGTAGGGAGATTATATTAGAAGGAAAGTAACCAGATTATTTTTAAGAATATATAAATAAAAAGCGGGCCGAATTAATCAATTAAATCGGCCCGCCAGCAGAATAATCTTAATTATTCATCTTCAAGGTAGGTATAACCGTACAAACCTGCCTCGAACTCTTCAAGGAACTGTTGTTGCAGTTCGGCATCAAGATCGGTTTTCTTCACCTGGTCACGGAACTGGGTTAACAACGTTTTTGGATCGAGCTGCACATATTGCAGCATATCCGCAACGGTATCGCCCTCGTCAGACAGCTCCACTTCTACGCTGCCGTCAGGGAAGACGAACACGTCAACCGCTTCGGTATCACCAAACAGATTGTGCATGTTGCCGAGGATCTCCTGATAGGCACCGACCATAAAGAAACCGAGCATCGGCGGATTCTCCGGATCGTACTCCGGCATTGGCATTGTCGTAGCAATGCCGTCACCATCGATATAGTGGTCGATAGCTCCATCAGAGTCACAGGTGATATCCAGCAGCACAGCGCGGCGTTCCGGCACTTGATCCAGCCCTTCCAGCGGCAGAACCGGGAACAACTGGTCGATACCCCATGCATCCGGCATCGACTGGAATAGCGAGAAGTTGACGTACATTTTGTCCGCCATACGCTCCTGTAATTCGTCGATAATCGGGCGATGGGCGCGGTTTTGCGGATCCAGTTGCTTCTGCACTTCATGACACATGCTCAAATAGAGCTGTTCTGCCCATGCACGTTCTTGCAGATTGTAAGTACCAGAAGAATAACCAATATGGATATCGTGCAGATCCATCTGGCTATCATGCAGCCATTCACGCAGAGAGCGGCGAGTTCCCGGTTCGTGCATCTCCTTCCAGGTTTCCCACATGCTTTGCAGTGCGCGCGGCGCATCCTCTGCTGGTGCGGTTGGAACGGTGTATTCGTTACGTTCCACACCGATAATATTGGAAACCAGCACAGTGTGATGCGCAGTCACCGCACGACCCGATTCGGTGATCACCGTCGGATGTGGCAGACCATTCTCTTCACAGGCATCGCCAATTGCCCAGATAATGTTATTAGCGTATTCATTGAGGCCGTAGTTCACCGAACAATCGGATTGCGAACGGGTGCCTTCATAATCCACGCCCAGACCACCGCCAACGTCAAAGCACTGAATGTTGACGCCCAGCTTATGCAGCTCAACATAGAAGCGCGCAGATTCACGAACGCCTGTCGCGATATCGCGAATATTCGCCATCTGCGAACCGAGGTGGAAGTGCAGCAGTTGCAGGCTATCGAGACGTCCGGCTTCACGCAGTGTCTCAACCAGTTGCAGTACCTGGGTTGCCGCCAGACCGAACTTCGATTTTTCACCACCGGAAGACTGCCATTTACCAGACCCCTGCGAGGCCAGACGCGCACGTACGCCAAGACGAGGGATCACGTTCAGACGTTCCGCTTCATCCAGCACAATGGCGATTTCAGACATCTTCTCGATAACCAGATAAACCTTATGGCCCATCTTCTCGCCAATCAGCGCCAGGCGGATATATTCGCGGTCTTTATAGCCGTTACAGACGATGACGCTGCGGGTCATGCCAGCATGCGCCAGCACCGCCATCAACTCAGCTTTTGAACCTGCTTCCAGCCCCAGCGGTTCACCAGAATGAATCAAGGACTCAATCACGCGGCGGTGCTGGTTAACCTTGATCGGGTAAACGAGGAAGTAGTCACCGTTATAGCCATAGGATTCCCGCGCACGTTTAAACGCGGCGTTAATAGAACGCAAACGGTGCTGCAGGATCTGCGGAAAGCAGAACAGTGCAGGCAGGCGCTGGCCCTGCGCTTCGCGGGTCTTCACTAACTGCGCGAGATCAACGCGAGCTTCCGGGACGTCCGGGTCAGGGCACACGCTAATGTGACCCAGCTCGTTAACGTCATAGTAGTTATTGCCCCACCAGGCAATATTGTAAGTACGCAGCATCTTGCTGGCTTCCTGGGAGCTCATTGCAACCTCCTGCATGGAGCGTAGTACACCGTGTTCGCCCGCTGACGAAGGCAAACTCATAGACATGTCGTCAGACATAGCGAACCTCAAATTATTTTATTAAGTGTAAAACAGTTAACCACTATCGCAGCCTGAAACTGCGATAACAACCCATAAGCACACGGATTTTCCAGCAGCGTATGCTGACGCTCCGACTGCGCAACCGGTTTCTTTTTCATAACATTATTAAGCACATAACCGAACGTAAGTGTGACAGTCCGGCGAAACCACGAGAAAACTCTTGTATTTACAAGAGCGCCCTTGTTCAGTCATCAGTAACTGTTGCCAGCTCTTGAATCCTGAGAAGCGCCGAGATGGGTATAACATCGGCAGGTATGCAATGCAGAGATGCAGAGTGCGGGGAACGAATCTACACCAGAACGGTGCGACAGATTAAGCAGCAGACAACGATTCATTATTTCGTATCACCTCCACGGCCGCCTGCGAAGACGAACCAACAAGCTAAAACACTGATTTCAACCCGGCTGGAAGTGGCAACACGAAAGGAACGTCGTGTGCTTTTTATTTAAGCCGCGCGCCGCGTTTTATACCCCACAATGGCAGAAAATTGCAAAAGATAAATACACAGAATGCCAGCATTGTCAGGAAAAATTTCCAGCTACGTTTTTAACGGAATGAGATACGCTTCAAAAAAAAGTGGAAATCGGATGACGTCTTGACCTAAAATAGCCATCCAGATGTTAATCCATCCATACTGATTAACACTCAGACTGCCAGTGTTTTTAACCTGCAGAGTCGTGGAAGGAGCCACTACCACAGAAAATCCACACAACAGTTTGAGCTAACTAAATTCTCTTTAGGTGATATTAAATATGGCAAAACACCTTTTTACGTCCGAGTCCGTCTCTGAAGGGCATCCTGACAAAATTGCTGACCAAATCTCTGATGCCGTTTTAGATGCGATCCTCGAACAGGATCCGAAAGCACGTGTTGCTTGCGAAACCTACGTAAAAACCGGCATGGTTTTAGTTGGCGGTGAAATCACCACCAGCGCCTGGGTGGACATTGAAGAGATCACCCGTAACACCGTTCGCGAAATTGGCTATGTGCATTCCGACATGGGCTTTGACGCTAACTCTTGTGCGGTTCTGAGCGCTATCGGCAAACAGTCCCCTGACATTAACCAGGGCGTTGATCGTGCTGATCCGCTGGAACAAGGCGCTGGCGACCAGGGTCTGATGTTTGGCTATGCCACCAACGAAACCGATGTGCTGATGCCTGCGCCAATCACCTATGCACACCGTCTGGTACAACGTCAGGCTGAAGTGCGTAAAAACGGCACTCTGCCGTGGCTGCGCCCGGACGCAAAAAGCCAGGTTACTTTCCAGTATGACGACGGCAAAATCGTTGGCATCGATGCAGTAGTGCTTTCCACCCAGCACTCTGAAGATATCGATCAGAAATCCCTGCAAGAAGCGGTAATGGAAGAGATCATTAAGCCGATCCTGCCAGCAGAATGGCTGACTTCCGCAACCAAATTCTTCATCAACCCGACCGGACGTTTTGTTATCGGCGGCCCGATGGGTGACTGCGGTCTGACGGGGCGTAAAATTATCGTTGATACCTACGGCGGCATGGCTCGTCACGGTGGCGGCGCGTTTTCTGGTAAAGATCCATCCAAAGTGGACCGTTCCGCAGCTTACGCAGCACGCTATGTTGCGAAAAACATCGTGGCAGCGGGTCTGGCTGACCGTTGTGAAATTCAGGTTTCCTACGCGATCGGCGTGGCTGAACCGACTTCCATCATGGTAGAAACTTTCGGTACTGAGAAAGTCCCTACTGAACAACTGACCCTGCTGGTGCGCGAGTTCTTCGACCTGCGTCCATACGGTCTGATTAAGATGCTGGATCTGCTGCACCCAATCTATAAAGATACCGCTGCATATGGTCACTTTGGTCGCGAGCATTTCCCGTGGGAAAAAACCGACAAAGCGCAGCTACTGCGCGATGCCGCCGGTCTGAAATAATCTTTCATCCCCGCTTTCTAAGGCCAGCCTCGCACTGGCCTTTTTCTTTTCTAAAAAATGCCCAATGCGCTACGCTTACCAGGCCTACAACCATTGCTACATGTAGGCTGGCTAAAACGTTCACGCCGCATCCGGCAAAAGCCGCCCACACGATAGCAACATTCCGTTGCTGAACACGTTTATCCGTAGTTCATCACAACAACTGAAACCGATTACACCAACCATAGCAACCCAGTATTTATAATATTTTCATCATATTATTCAGTTTTCATGATTGTTACATTTCTTTTCAGCAAAGTCTTAATTGCAGATAACTTCGCTTAATCTATGATGTTATAACTCAATTGTTTTCATGTACTTAAATTATAACCACTATAAATGTTAGTGTAAGCGATTACACTGATGTGACATGCTTCACATCTTTTTGCGTCGTACTCACCTATCTTAATTCACAATAAAAAATAACATATTGGAGGGCATCATGCCTGACGCTAAAAAACAGGGGCGGTCAAACAAGGCAATGACGTTTTTCGTCTGCTTCCTTGCCGCTCTGGCGGGATTACTCTTTGGCCTGGATATCGGTGTAATTGCTGGCGCACTGCCGTTTATTGCAGATGAATTCCAGATTACCTCGCACACGCAAGAATGGGTCGTAAGCTCCATGATGTTTGGTGCGGCAGTCGGTGCGGTGGGTAGCGGCTGGCTCTCTTTTAAACTCGGACGTAAAAAGAGCCTGATGATCGGCGCTATTCTGTTTGTTGCTGGTTCGCTGTTCTCAGCCGCAGCGCCAAACGTTGAAGTACTGATTCTTTCTCGCGTTCTGCTGGGTCTGGCGGTGGGTGTTGCTTCCTATACCGCGCCACTATACCTCTCCGAAATTGCGCCAGAGAAAATTCGTGGCAGTATGATCTCGATGTATCAGTTGATGATTACCATCGGCATTCTCGGCGCTTATCTTTCTGATACCGCCTTCAGCTACACCGGCGCATGGCGCTGGATGCTGGGTGTGATTATCATCCCGGCAATTCTGCTACTGATTGGTGTTTTCTTCCTGCCAGACAGCCCACGTTGGTTTGCCGCCAAACGCCGTTTTGTTGATGCCGAACGCGTGCTGCTGCGCCTGCGCGACACCAGCGCGGAAGCGAAACGCGAACTGGATGAAATCCGTGAAAGTTTGCAGGTCAAACAGAGCGGTTGGGCACTGTTTAAAGAAAACAGCAACTTCCGTCGTGCGGTATTCCTTGGCGTGCTGTTACAGGTGATGCAGCAATTCACCGGGATGAACGTCATCATGTATTACGCGCCCAAAATCTTCGAACTGGCGGGTTATACCAATACTACTGAGCAAATGTGGGGGACAGTGATCGTTGGTCTGACCAACGTACTCGCCACCTTTATCGCTATTGGTCTGGTTGACCGCTGGGGACGGAAACCGACGCTGACGCTGGGCTTCATGGTAATGGCTGCTGGCATGGGCATACTGGGTACGATGATGCATATCGGTATCCACTCACCGTCGGCGCAGTATTTTGCCATTGCCATGCTGCTGATGTTTATTGTCGGTTTTGCCATGAGCGCAGGTCCGTTGATTTGGGTACTGTGTTCTGAAATTCAGCCGCTGAAAGGCCGCGATTTTGGCATCACCTGCTCCACCGCCACCAACTGGATTGCCAACATGATCGTCGGCGCAACGTTCCTGACTATGCTCAACACGCTGGGCAACGCCAACACCTTCTGGGTGTATGCGGCTCTGAACGTGTTGTTTATCCTGCTGACATTGTGGCTGGTACCGGAAACCAAACACGTTTCGCTGGAACACATTGAACGTAATCTGATGAAGGGTCGTAAACTGCGCGAAATCGGCGCTCACGATTAATCGTCTCTGGCTTCCTCCCGTCGCGGAGGAAGCCACCTCTTGCAGTCATCTTTTCTTCGCTTTATCCTCAGCCGCTATGAAAACGCCCCGTCTCCCTATCGCCATCCAACAGGCCGTTATGCGTCGTCTGCGGGAAAAACTCGCCCAGGCCAACCTGAAGCTGGAGCGTAATTACCCGGAGCCAAAAATCGCTTACACCCAGCGTGGTACATCCGCCGGTACTGCCTGGCTGGACAGCTATGAAATTCGTCTCAATCCGGTGCTGTTGATGGAAAACAGCGAAGCTTTTATAGAAGAAGTCGTACCGCACGAGCTGGCGCATTTACTGGTGTGGAAACACTTTGGTCGCGTGGCACCGCATGGCAAAGAGTGGAAATGGATGATGGAAAGTGTGCTGGGTGTTCCCGCCCGCCGCACGCATCAATTTGAGCTACAATCCGTACGCCGCAACACCTTCCCCTACCGCTGTAAATGCCAGGAGCATCAGCTTACCGTGCGCCGCCATAACCGTGTGGTGCGTGGAGAGGCCGTCTATCGCTGCGTTCATTGCGGCGAACAACTGGTTGCGAAATAACCACCTGAACTATCAGGAACTTTCCTGATCTGGCTGATTGCATAGTAAAACAACTTTCGCTACGTTGCTGGCTCGTTTTAACACGGAGTAAATGATGTACCGTTATTTGTCTGTTGCTGCGGTGATACTGAGCGCAGCATTTTCCGGCCAGGTATTGGCCGAAGGCATCAATAGTTTTTCCCAGGCGAAAAATGCGGCAGTAAAAGTCTATGCTGACGCACCGGGAACATTTTACTGCGGCTGTAAAATCAACTGGCAGGGTAAAAAAGGCGTTGTGGATCTGGAGTCATGCGGATATCAGGTACGCAAAAATGAAAATCGCGCCAGTCGTGTGGAGTGGGAACACGTGGTTCCCGCCTGGCAGTTCGGCCACCAGCGTCAATGCTGGCAAGACGGCGGACGTAAAAACTGCGCCAAAGATCCGGTTTATCGCAAAATGGAAAGCGATATGCATAACCTGCAGCCCTCGATAGGCGAAGTGAACGGCGATCGCGGCAACTTTATGTACAGTCAGTGGAATGGTGGCGAGGGTCAGTATGGACAGTGCGCCATGAAGGTGGATTTCAAAGAAAAAGTGGCGGAACCACCAGCTCATACGCGAGGCATCATTGCCAGAACTTATTTCTATATGCGTGACCAGTACAACCTGACACTCTCACGCCAGCAAACGCAACTGTTTAACGCCTGGAACAAGATGTATCCGGTCACCGATTGGGAGTGCGAGCGCGACGAACGCATTGCAAAGGTGCAAGGCAATCATAACCCGTATGTGCAACGCGCTTGCCAGGCGCAAAAGAGCTAACCTACACTAGCGGGATTCTTTTTGTTAAACCCCTACCCCACGCAGGCAACTGCGTGGGGAGACGACGCGGATTTTTAACCATGCGTATCCCCCGCATTTATCATCCTGAACCATTAATCAGCAACTCGCACATTGCTCTTTGCGAAGATGCCGCTAACCATATCGGCCGTGTACTGCGTATGGGGCCTGGTCAGGCGTTACAGTTATTTGACGGTAGCAACCAGGTCTTTGACGCAGAGATTACCAGCGCCAGCAAAAAAAGCGTGGAAGTTAACGTGCTGGAAGGTCAGCTCGACGATCGTGAATCGCCTCTGCATATTCATCTCGGTCAGGTAATGTCACGCGGTGAAAAAATGGAATTCACTATCCAGAAATCGATCGAACTTGGAGTAAGCCTCATTACGCCACTTTTTTCTGAACGCTGCGGCGTTAAACTGGATAGCGAACGTCTGAACAAGAAGCTCCAGCAGTGGCAGAAAATTGCGATTGCCGCCTGCGAGCAGTGTGGTCGTAACCGGGTGCCGGAGATCCGTCCGGCAATGGATCTGGAAGCCTGGTGTGCAGAGCAAGATGAAGGACTGAAACTGAATCTTCACCCGCGCGCCAGTAACAGCATTAACACGCTGCCGTTGCCGGTCGAACGCATCCGCCTGCTGATTGGCCCGGAAGGCGGATTATCAGCAGATGAAATTGCCATGACTGCCCGCTATCAATTTACTGATATCCTGCTGGGACCTCGCGTTTTGCGTACAGAGACAACTGCGCTCACCGCCATAACTGCGCTACAAGTACGTTTTGGTGATCTGGGCTAACGGAGAAAAATAATGATCAAGCTCGGCATCGTGATGGACCCCATCGCAAGCATCAACATCAAGAAAGATTCCAGTTTCGCTATGTTGCTGGAAGCACAACGTCGTGGTTACGAACTTCACTATATGGAGATGGGCGATCTCTATTTGATCAATGGTGAGGCTCGCGCTCGTACCCGTACTTTGAGCGTCGAACAGAACTACGATAAATGGTACGAGTTCACGGGTGAGCAGGATCTGCAACTGGCCGATCTCGACGTGATCCTGATGCGTAAAGATCCGCCGTTTGATACCGAGTTTATCTACGCCACTTATATTCTGGAACGTGCTGAAGAGAAAGGAACGTTGATCGTTAACAAGCCACAGAGCCTGCGCGACTGTAACGAAAAACTGTTTACCGCCTGGTTCTCTGACTTAACACCAGAAACGCTGGTCACGCGTAATAAAGTACAGTTGAAAGCGTTCTGGGAAAAGCACACCGACATTATCCTTAAACCGCTGGACGGCATGGGTGGCGCGTCGATTTTCCGCGTGAAAGAAGGCGATCCGAACCTCGGCGTGATTGCCGAAACCCTGACTGAGCACGGTACTCGCTACTGTATGGCGCAAAATTACCTGCCTGCCATTAAAGATGGCGACAAACGCGTTCTGGTGGTGGATGGCGAGCCCGTACCGTACTGCCTGGCGCGTATTCCGCAGGGTGGCGAAACCCGTGGCAATCTGGCTGCCGGTGGTCGCGGCGAACCTCGTCCGCTAACTGAAAGTGACTGGAAAATCGCCCGCCAGGTAGGGCCGACGCTGAAAGAAAAAGGGCTAATTTTTGTTGGCCTGGATATTATCGGAGACCGCCTGACTGAAATTAACGTCACCAGCCCAACCTGTATTCGTGAGATTGAAGCAGAGTTTCCGGTCTCGATCACCGGAATGCTAATGGATGCCATCGAAGCACGTTTACAGCAACGATAACCCAGCTTAACGAGAGGGATCTCGTTGAGACTATGAGTGACAGCGCCCGTCTTTCCACGCATACTGGGCGCTGTTGCTTTTTTGAACCAGGAAACAGAACCTCTGACAATGAATTTACAGCATCACTTTCTTATTGCCATGCCTGCTCTCCAGGATCCGATTTTCCGTCGTTCGGTGGTCTACATTTGCGAACATAATCCAGAGGGTGCAATGGGGATTATCATTAACAAGCCTCTGGAAAATCTTAAAATTGAAGGGATTCTGGAAAAATTAAAGATCACGCCGGAGCCGCGTGATGAGTCAATCCGTCTGGACAAGCCTGTTATGCTCGGTGGCCCACTGGCTGAAGATCGTGGGTTTATTTTGCATACTCCACCATCAAATTTTACTTCCAGTATTCGCATTTCAGACAACACGGTGATGACCACTTCCCGTGATGTGCTGGAAACGCTCGGCACCGATAAACAACCCTCTGACGTGATGGTTGCGTTGGGTTACTCCTCCTGGGATAAAGGCCAACTGGAACAAGAAATTCTCGACAACGCCTGGCTAACCGCTCCGGCAGATCTGAATATTCTGTTCAAAACACCGATAGCCGACCGCTGGCGCGATGCGGCAAGGCTGATTGGTGTTGATATTCTTACCATGCCTGATGTGGCGGGACACGCCTGATGAGCGGGACTTTACTTGCCTTCGACTTCGGCACCAAAAGCATTGGCGTAGCGGTTGGTCAACGCATTACTGGCACCGCTCGCCCTTTGCCTGCGATTAAAGCGCAGGACGGTACGCCGGACTGGAATATTATCGAGCGTTTGTTGAAAGAGTGGCAGCCAGACGAAATCATCGTCGGTTTGCCGCTGAACATGGACGGCACCGAACAACCGCTAACCGCCCGGGCGCGTAAATTCGCCAACCGTATTCATGGTCGTTTCGGTGTTGAAGTAAAGCTACATGACGAACGTCTTAGCACCGTGGAAGCGCGTTCCGGCCTGTTTGAACAGGGCGGTTATCGGGCGCTCAACAAAGGCAAAGTCGACTCTGCCTCTGCGGTTATCATTCTCGAAAGTTATTTTGAGCAGGGATATTAAGGCGATTTGCAAGCCTGGCAAATTGTAGATAGCGTCATCGCCCGTCTTGCCGGATGCGGCGTAAACGCCTTATCCGGCCTACATTTGGCAGCGATTGTAGGTCTGATAAGACGCGTCAGCGTCGCATCAGGCATATTTACGATGCTAATCAGCCGCTTTAGCCTCACAAGCGCCCTTCTTTCACCCGCTGCTGATAACTCTGCTGAAAAGTTAACATCCCCACCTGCTGCCCGGTTTGAATAACATGTGGCAACTGGTGGGTTTTCCCTTCGCGTATCAAATTCCCCACCGCTGGCGTGTTAATCAACAATTCAAACAGCGCCACGCGCCCTTCCTGCTTATCCACTTCCAGCTTTTGTGACAACACCGCCCGCAAACTACCGGCCAGTTGATTACGCACGGGATCTTTTTCCTGTGCCGGAAATGAATCTACCAGCCGCTCGACCGCCTGCGCTGCACCGCGCGTATGTAAGGTTGCCAGCACCAGATGCCCGGTTTCTGCCGCCGTCAGCGCCAGACGGATTGTCTCGCTATCACGCAGCTCTCCGAGCAATATCACATCGGGATCTTCCCGCAATGCCGCACGTAATCCCGATGCAAACGTCATACAGTGCAAACCAATCTCTCGCTGCTGGATCAAGCATCGCTGGCTGGCATAGAGATATTCAACAGGATCTTCCAGCGTCAGAATATGCGCATCGGCATGTTGATTGAGATAACCAACCATCGCCGCCAGTGTGGTCGATTTGCCGCTCCCCGTCGCTCCCGTCACCAGAATCAGGCCATTCTCGCTATTGAGTAATTCCGGCAATACCGGCGGCGCGCCAAGTTGTTCGAGCTGCGGGCAATGCGCAGGTAACAACCGTAACGCCAGAGAAATGCCTTGCCGCTGCGCAAACGCACTGCCTCGTAGCCGCTGGTTTTCAGCCAGCGATACCGCAAAATCAAGCTGGCCATTCTCAAGCAATATCGCCCGTTGATCGTCATCCAGCCACTCCCGCAACAACTCTTCGACGTCTGGCGCGTCAAACGGCGCGACCTCCATTCTCCCTCGAATGCGCCATCGTGCTGGCCAGGCGCTGCACAGGTGTAGATCCGAGACGTTATGCTTTACACTAAGGGTCACAATTTCTTCCATATTCATACTAAGATCCTCGGAAAATGAACGATATTGCGCATAACCTGGCACAGGTTCGGGACAAAATCTCAACGGCTGCAACGCGTTGCGGCCGTTCTCCAGAAGAAATTACGCTGCTTGCAGTCAGTAAAACAAAACCTGCGAGCGCCATCGCAGAAGCCATCGACGCCGGGCAGCGTCAATTTGGTGAAAACTATGTTCAGGAAGGGGTAGATAAAATTCGCCACTTTCAGGAACTGGGCGTAACAGGATTAGAGTGGCATTTTATTGGCCCGTTGCAGTCTAATAAAAGCCGCCTGGTGGCAGAGCATTTCGACTGGTGTCATACCATCGACCGTTTGCGTATCGCCACCCGTCTTAACGATCAGCGTCCGGCAGAACTTCTCCCTCTTAACGTACTGATTCAAATCAACATTAGCGATGAAAACAGTAAGTCAGGCATTCAACTGGCAGAGCTGGACGAGCTGGCAGCAGCGGTCGCAGAACTACCGCGTTTACGCCTGCGCGGGCTAATGGCGATCCCCGCGCCAGAGTCAGAATATGTAAGGCAGTTTGAAGTTGCACGCCAAATGGCTGTAGCATTTGCCGGACTGAAAACGAGCTACCCGCATGTCGACACCCTCTCTCTGGGGATGTCAGATGATATGGAAGCCGCCATTGCGGCAGGTAGCACGATGGTTCGCATCGGCACTGCTATCTTTGGTGCACGTGATTACTCTAAAAAATAAGGAATTAAAGGAACGCCATGAATACGTTGACTTTCCTGCTTTCAACGGTCATTGAGCTGTATACCATGGTGCTGTTATTACGCATCTGGATGCAGTGGGCTCATTGTGATTTTTATAACCCCTTCTCACAGTTTGTGGTGAAGGTGACGCAGCCGATTATCGGGCCACTGCGCCGCGTTATTCCGGCAATGGGGCCGATTGACAGCGCCTCACTGCTGGTGGCGTACATTTTGAGTTTCATCAAAGCCATCGTCCTGTTCAAAGTCGTAACCTTCCTGCCGATCATCTGGATTGCCGGTTTGCTGATTCTGCTGAAAACTATCGGCCTGCTGATCTTCTGGGTACTGCTGGTGATGGCGATAATGAGCTGGGTAAGTCAGGGTCGCAGCCCAATTGAATATGTGCTGATCCAGCTTGCCGATCCGCTACTGCGTCCGATTCGCCGCCTGCTACCGGCAATGGGAGGGATTGATTTCTCACCAATGATCCTCGTACTGCTGCTGTATGTCATCAATATGGGTGTCGCAGAAGTATTACAGGCAACCGGAAACATGCTGCTGCCGGGGCTGTGGATGGCGTTATGAGTGCCGTAACAGTAAACGATGACGGTCTGGTATTACGGCTTTATATCCAGCCGAAAGCCAGCCGTGATTCTATTGTCGGTTTACATGGCGACGAAGTAAAAGTCGCCATTACCGCACCGCCGGTCGACGGCCAGGCCAACAACCATCTGGTGAAGTTTCTCGGTAAGCAGTTCCGGGTCGCGAAAAGCCAGGTGGTGATTGAAAAAGGCGAACTTGGCCGCCACAAACAAATTAAAATCATTAATCCGCAACAAATCCCGCCAGAAATCGCGGCGTTAATTAATTAGGTATCCTATGCAAAAAGTTGTCCTCGCAACCGGCAATGCCGGTAAAGTGCGTGAGCTGGCGTCGCTGCTTAGCGACTTCGGTCTTGATATCGTGGCCCAAACGGAACTTGGCGTCGATTCCGCCGAAGAGACCGGCCTGACCTTTATCGAAAACGCGATCCTGAAAGCGCGCCACGCTGCAAAAGCGACCGGTTTACCGGCGATTGCCGACGATTCCGGTCTGGCGGTTGATGCGCTTGGCGGAGCGCCGGGTATTTACTCCGCTCGTTATTCCGGTGAAGACGCAACCGATCAAAAGAATCTGCAAAAACTGCTGGAAACCCTGAAAGACGTACCGGACGACCAACGTCAGGCACGTTTCCACTGCGTGCTGGTGTATCTGCGTCATGCGGAAGATCCGACTCCGCTGGTGTGCCACGGTTGCTGGCCTGGCGTGATTACCCGTGAACCTGCTGGTACTGGTGGCTTTGGTTATGATCCGATTTTCTTCGTGCCTTCTGAAGGCAAAACCGCTGCCGAACTGACTCGCGAAGAGAAGAGTGCCATTTCCCACCGTGGTCAGGCGTTGAAACTGCTGCTGGACGCGCTACGTAATGGTTAAGTTACCGCCGCTCAGTCTCTACATTCACATCCCGTGGTGTGTGCAGAAATGCCCGTACTGCGATTTCAACTCTCACGCGTTGAAAGGAGAAGTGCCGCACGACGATTATGTTCAGCATCTGCTTAACGATCTGGACAATGATGTGGCTTATGCTCAGGGGCGTGAAGTGCAGACAATATTTATTGGCGGTGGTACGCCGAGCCTGCTTTCTGGCCCGGCGATGCAAACGCTGCTGGACGGCGTGCGTGCGCGTTTGCCGCTGGCAGCGGATGCAGAAATTACTATGGAAGCGAATCCTGGTACGGTAGAAGCCGATCGCTTTGTTGATTATCAGCGTGCCGGTGTGAACCGCATCTCTATTGGTGTGCAGAGTTTTAGCGAAGAAAAGCTGAAACGACTTGGACGCATTCATGGCCCGCAAGAAGCGAAACGGGCAGCGAATCTGGCAAGCGGGCTGGGGCTGCGTAGTTTTAATCTTGATTTGATGCACGGGTTGCCTGATCAATCACTGGAAGAGGCGCTTGGCGATCTGCGCCAGGCCATTGAACTGAATCCGCCGCATCTTTCCTGGTATCAGTTGACCATCGAACCCAATACGTTGTTTGGTTCGCGGCCACCGGTGCTACCGGACGACGACGCACTGTGGGATATTTTCGAACAGGGGCATCAGTTATTAACCGCAGCGGGTTATCAGCAATATGAAACCTCCGCTTACGCCAAACCGGGTTATCAATGCCAACACAATCTCAACTACTGGCGATTTGGTGACTACCTCGGCATCGGCTGCGGCGCGCATGGCAAAGTGACCTTCCCGGACGGGCGCATTCTGCGTACCACCAAAACGCGTCACCCGCGTGGTTTTATGCAGGGGCGTTATCTGGAAAGCCAGCGTGATGTAGAAGCCGCTGATAAGCCGTTCGAGTTCTTTATGAATCGCTTCCGTTTGCTGGAGGCCGCGCCACGCGTGGAGTTTAGCCAGTATACCGGCCTTTGCGAAGAAGTGATTCGCTCTCAGTTAGACGAGGCTATCGCTCAGGGTTATCTCACCGAATGTGCGGATTACTGGCAGATAACGGAACATGGGAAGTTGTTTTTAAATTCACTGCTGGAACTGTTTCTGGCCGAGTAAACTTGTTCTGCCGGATGCGGCGTAAACGCCACATCCGGCTACAAGCCATGCATCATCGCAAAAATTACTTAATCACCCCATTACGCCGCAGTTGTTCGGTATCTTTTTTCCAGCGTTCATTAGCCTGGTTGATATCGTCAATCTTCATCAAAATCGCGACTTTTTTACTGTTTATTTCCGAAACTTTCATCGTTAACGGATATTGCCCTTTTTCAAGCTTTATCCAGTCATCCTGCAATTTACGGCTGAGTTTTTGTGATTGCAGAAAAGTCTGTCGCCGCTGCTCGTTGATATCAAAATCCCGTTTCTGCTGAATCGGCACTTCATAACACTCTTCACTCTGTTTATGACATGCCGCAATCGCCGGTTGATAGACCTCTTTGTCATATTTAGCCGCGAACACCTCGCTATCATTCTGTTTATTAAACGCATCCCGTTGCTGGTGTATTTTTTTAAAAGCGTCTTCACGAGTCATTTGCTTGCCATCTGCCCCTTTTCCCCAATAAGCATTCGCCGCTTTCTGTGCCGCAACCATTTGCTTATCAAGCTCTTTCACTTCCTTTTCCAGCCCCGAAATCGAATTCATCTGCACATTCAGCGCTGACTCAAGCTGACTAAAGCGATAATTGAAATCTTCGCTATTCACAATCAGGTACTTATTATTCGTTTTGATATCATCAACAAACCGCCCACTATCGCTGGCTGCTGCCTGAAAAGAGTAAAAATTCACCGTCCAGCCAGACGCGGGCGTTCCTTTACTGGTTAACATCGCTGAGAATTTTACGGGTTTATCTTTCACCCAGGTCTGTTCCAGAAGTTGATAATCTGCCAACTGACCGATCCAGGTATAGAGATCATCGTTAGAAGAGACATCACCTTCCGCAGACCAGGTGGCCTGATTCCCCTTCGCATCAAGGTTTTTTAAATTGATGGTATCCAGTTTGAGAATGCCGTGATATTGCTTTTTGAATTGATCTTTTAAGACATTTTCAGTTGGCGGTTCACCATCGGCCCAGCCATAACCTGACATCAACACAAACAACGCCGTACCTACAATCCATTGTTTTTTCACAGTGAAAGTCTCGCGTGGAATAATTTATTCATGTGATTATCATCATGATAATTATGATTGACAATGGACGTGAGTCTGAAGTGAGAAAGCCCCGGCACGATACCGGGGCGAGGCGATTAGTACTGATTGAAAATCTGCTGGATCTGCTGTGGATCTTTAGTTTGCGTCAGCGCCAGTTGCAGCAGAACGCGCGCTTTTTGCGGGTTCAGCGTACCAGAGGCGACGAAACCGTATTTCGCATCATCCACTTCGGCATCCTGAGTGGTTGCGCCCGTCGGTACGCGAGAAGAACGCACTACCGCAGTGCCGTTTTTCGCCGCGGTTGCCAGGGTGTCGAATACGGTTTTATACAGGTTACCGTTACCCACACCGGCGCTAACGATGCCGTCATAGCCCGCATCTACCAGTGCTTTTGCCGGAAGATCGGATGCGTTAGCATAGTTATAAACGATACCAACTTTCGGCAGTTCATTCAGCTTAGAGACATCAAACGGCGTATCGCTGGTGTGCTTACGCGCCGGAGTACGCTGATAGTCGATTTTACCGTTGTGAATGTAACCCAGTGGACCGAAGTTAACAGACTTGAAGGTCGCTACATCGGTAGTGTTGGTTTTGGTCACGTCACGACCATCCAGCACGGTGTCGTTCATCACTACCAGCACGCCACGGTTAGCGGAGGCTTTATCTGCTGCGGTCACTACCGCGTTATACAGGTTGAATGGACCGTCTGCGCTCATGGAGGTGGACGGACGCATTGCGCCGACCATCACTACTGGCTTATCACATTTTACGGTCAGATCGAGGAAGTAAGCGGTTTCTTCCATCGTGTCTGTACCGTGAGTAATGACGAAGCCGTCAGTTTTATCGCAGTCGGTATTAATTTTTTTCGCCAGTGTCAGCCAGACATTATCATTCATGTCCTGGGAGCCGATGTTAACGACCTGCTCGCCTTTAACGTTCGCAATGTCCTTCAATTGCGGCACCGCATTGACCAGGTTTTCTACGCCAACTTTACCCGCTGTGTAGTTAGATTTGGTTGCGGAGTCACCACCACCGGCAATCGTCCCGCCGGTCGCTAAAATGGTGATATTCGGTAATGCTAATGCTGCACCACTAAAACCCATAACCAGTGCGGCAAGTGCCGTCTTTCTGAAAAACTCCATTTCATTCCTCCAGTTACGTGAACGCTACGTATTATCCCTTAGCTTTGTATAGGAAATTTGACGTTAAACAATTTACAACGTGAATGGATTTTGGAGATCTATAAAGTTAGAGGCAGGTAACAAAACGAAGAATTAAACGGCATAAAAAAGTATTATGCCGTCTTAAAATAGAGGATTATTTCAAATTCCCAACCAGGGCTTTGCGGCTATCTTCCAGGGTCACCACACGGCTACAGACATCTTTGCCAAACTGCTGGAAATCTTTTTCCTGCTTTTTCCACTCGGTTTGGATGGAGGATTGCAAACCGCCCAGGCTTCCCAGCACATTCTGTAACGGATTACCGCCGCTTTTCAGTACCGCTTTCGCGCCCATTTCATTAATGCTGTCCTGCAAAATTCCACCCATCGCCTGATTCACTAGTTGCTGGCCTTCGGCGCGAACCTGATCAATGGCTTTATAGTGGAACGTCAGGCCATCGCTGCGCGTTTCAATAATGCGATTCATCTGTTCTTTCAACTGCGCATCGAGCTTGGTCAGACGGCTGCGCATTTTACTGCTTTCACCCATCTCCTGAACGATAATTTTATCCAGTGCGACGCGGGCTTTCTCAACGCGGCTCTTAGTCCCTTCATCAATCCACGGCAACGTGCTGCGCAGTTCTGCCTGATAATCCTTCGCCTGCTCGCGCTGGGCGGCACTCAGAGAATATTGCTTGCCGTTGTACATCACATTGCCGTCTGGCGTGATCACCAGATTGCCGTTTTCGCCCTTCACCTGTACGGTTTGCGGGCTGACAATCACATCGTCACGCGGTGTGACGCTGCACTGGTAGTCGGCGTGAGCAGTCATTGCCGTTACTGAAAGTGCTGCCGCCAGCAGCATTTTGCGCATCATAATCTTCCCTCAAGAACAAATCAGGCCAGCATTTGCTGGCCCGGATTGATAACAAAGTGCGCATTGTCCATGCCGGATGCGGCGTAAATGCCTTATCCGGCCTACTCAATCGTGCAACCTCAATATATTGCATACCCATTGTAGGCCTGATAAGCGTAGCGCATCAGGCAGTTTTGCGTTTGTCATCGCCCGTATGCTTTCTTAGTCCCACCAAACGTCGAAAAGTTCGCTGGTGCGTACCTCATCCAGTTTGCGCTCTTCCAGCCACTTACGCACAATCGCCTGATGTTCTTCGGTACATTTGCCAATTTCCTGCATGCAGATCAGACCTTCCCAGGCCAGATAACCGCTGCCGTCAAAAGCCAGCTTGTTCGGTTCGACAACCTCGTTAATAAAGTCATCAACGGTTTTATCAATCTGTTCTTCCGATGTACCTTCCGGGAATCGCCATGCCACCGAAAATCCTAATTCCTGGAATTCGTCGATGTGCATTTTTTTACGCAGACGACGGCTACGGTTCTTTGCCATTATTTCACCCTCTCGAACATTAAGTCCCATACTCCGTGACCAAGACGATGACCACGTTGTTCAAATTTCGTCACCGGACGTGATTCCGGGCGCGGTACGTAATCGTTACTTTCTGACAGGTTTTTATAACCGTCAATGGAAGACATCACTTCGAGCATATGTTCCGCATAAGGTTCCCAGTCGGTCGCCATATGGAATACGCCCCCCAGTTGCAGTTTGCTTTTTACCAGTTCAGCAAACGGCACCTGAACGATACGGCGTTTATTATGACGTGCTTTGTGCCACGGGTCAGGGAAAAAGAGCTGAACCATGCTCAATGAATTGTCAGGAATCATTTTATGCAGCACTTCGACCGCGTCATGACACATCACGCGCAGATTGCTCAGCCCCTCTTCATGCGCGGAAGCCAGGCAAGCGCCAACGCCCGGCGAATGCACTTCAATGCCGAGGAAATCCTGCTCCGGACGCTCTTTCGCCATTGCCACCAGCGAAGCCCCCATGCCAAAACCAATCTCAAGCGTCACCGGCGCTTCACGGCCAAACAGCGTCGGGAAATCCAGCATATCTTCGCTGAACTCAACGCCCATCACCGGCCAGTAGTTTTCCAGCGCATGTTCCTGGCCTTTGGTCAGTCGCCCCTGGCGGCGTACAAAACTACGGATACGGCGCAGAGGACGGCCGTTTTCATCAAATTCCGGTGAGATGACGTCGTTTTTCATAAAGATTTAGTCGCTTGTGAAAGTGTTCTGAAAACGGGCATTATCCAAAGTTAGTTGCCGGATGCAAGCATGATAAGGCCGTGGCTGCGGAAAGTTCCGGTTTACACCCTGTCGTCGCTGTGCTGCAATCTTGCCCCCAACAACTGTGAATTTGGTGACCATGCAAGCGTCGCAATTTTCAGCCCAGGTTCTGGACTGGTACGATAAATACGGGCGGAAAACCCTGCCCTGGCAAATTGACAAGACGCCCTACAAAGTATGGCTCTCAGAAGTGATGTTGCAACAAACTCAGGTTGCGACTGTTATCCCCTATTTTGAACGCTTTATGGCGCGCTTCCCGACGGTGACCGATCTCGCCAATGCGCCGCTGGATGAAGTTCTCCACTTATGGACCGGGCTTGGCTATTACGCCCGCGCGCGCAATCTACATAAAGCGGCACAGCAAGTTGCCACCTTACACGGCGGAAAATTCCCGGAAACCTTTGAGGAAATCGCCGCACTACCGGGCGTCGGGCGTTCCACCGCGGGCGCGATCCTCTCACTTTCTCTGGGTAAGCACTTTCCGATTCTCGACGGTAACGTCAAACGCGTGCTGGCGCGCTGCTATGCTGTAAGCGGCTGGCCAGGGAAAAAAGAGGTCGAGAATAAACTGTGGAGTTTGAGCGAACAGGTGACGCCCGCCGTCGGTGTGGAGCGGTTTAATCAGGCGATGATGGATTTAGGCGCGATGATCTGCACGCGCTCGAAGCCAAAGTGTTCGCTCTGCCCGCTACAAAACGGCTGCATTGCCGCGGCCAATGATAGCTGGTCACTTTATCCAGGCAAAAAACCGAAACAGACGCTGCCGGAGCGCACCGGCTACTTTCTGCTGTTACAGCACGAAAATGAAGTATTTCTGGCGCAGCGTCCGCCAAGTGGATTGTGGGGCGGTTTATACTGCTTCCCGCAGTTTGCTGATGAAGAAAGTATGCGGCAATGGCTGGCGCAACGGCAGATCAACGCCGGTCACCTGACGCAACTCACCGCGTTTCGTCATACCTTCAGCCATTTCCATTTAGATATTGTGCCTATGTGGCTTCCCGTGTCGTCATTCACCGGTTGCATGGATGAAGGCAATGCGCTCTGGTATAACTTAGCGCAACCGCCGTCAGTTGGCCTGGCGGCTCCCGTGGAGCGTTTGTTACAGCAGTTACGCACTGGCGCGCCGGTTTAGCGCGTGAGTCGATAAGAGGATAATTTATGAGCAGAACGATTTTTTGTACTTTCCTGCAGCGTGAAGCAGAAGGTCAGGATTTTCAGCTATACCCCGGCGAACTGGGAAAACGCATCTACAACGAGATTTCCAAAGAAGCCTGGGCGCAGTGGCAGCACAAGCAAACCATGTTGATCAACGAAAAGAAACTTAACATGATGAATGCTGAGCACCGCAAGCTGCTGGAGCAGGAGATGGTCAATTTCCTGTTCGAAGGTAAAGAGGTACATATCGAAGGCTATACGCCGGAAGATAAAAAATAAAAAGACATTGCCGGAGCACGCCTCCGGCAACTTGCATAAAAACAAACACAACACGCACCCGGAATGATGAAAAAATATCTCGCGCTGGCTTTGATTGCGCCGTTGCTCATCTCCTGTTCGACGACCAAAAAAGGCGATACCTATAATGAAGCCTGGGTCAAAGATACCAACGGTTTTGATATTCTGATGGGGCAATTTGCCCACAATATTGAAAACATCTGGGGATTCAAAGAGGTGGTGATCGCCGGTCCTAAGGACTACGTGAAATACACCGATCAATATCAAACCCGCAGCCACATCAACTTTGATGATGGTACGATCACTATCGAAACCATCGCCGGGACGGAACCTGTCGCACACCTGCGCCGGGCAATTATCAAAACGTTACTGATGGGTGACGATCCGGGGTCGGTCGATCTCTATTCCGATGTTGATGATATTACGATATCAAAAGAACTTTTCCTTTATGGTCAGGTAGTAGACAACACCGGGCAGCCAATTCGTTGGGAAGGTCGCGCGAGCAATTTCGCGGATTATCTGCTGAAAAACCGCCTCAAAAGCCGCAGCAACGGGCTGCGTATTATCTACAGCGTAACCATTAATATGGTGCCGAACCACCTTGATAAACGTGCGCATAAATATCTCGGTATGGTTCGCCAGGCGTCACGAAAATATGGTGTCGATGAGTCATTAATTCTGGCGATTATGCAAACCGAATCCTCATTTAACCCGTATGCGGTCAGCCGTTCCGATGCGCTGGGATTAATGCAGGTAGTACAGCACACCGCCGGGAAAGACGTGTTCCGCTCACAGGGGAAATCCGGCATACCAGGCCGCAGTTTCTTGTTCGATCCTGCCAGCAACATTGATACCGGCACCGCATATCTGGCGATGCTGAATAATGTTTATCTCGGCGGCATTGATAACCCAACGTCGCGCCGTTATGCCGTCATCACCGCCTATAACGGCGGCGCAGGCAGCGTGTTACGTGTTTTCTCGAATGATAAAATTCAGGCAGCTAATATTATTAACACCATGACGCCAGGTGATGTTTATCAGACTTTGACGACCCGCCATCCTTCTGCGGAATCTCGCCGCTATCTCTATAAAGTGAACATGGCGCAGAAATCTTACCGCCGTCGATAATTTCACCTTTGCCTCTAACATTACTTCGAGGCAAAGTGTTACACGCTTCACAATTTCGCCTTGCAAATTGAGATTATTTGCAATTATTTGCTACGGATAACAAAAAAACAGTCAGCGAAGTTGATAGAATCGCATCATCTTGCACGGTCAAATGTGCTTTTTAAAACACTCATCCGCATCACGATGTGAGGAAATTAACATGAATCTTAAGCTGCAGCTGAAAATCCTCTCTTTTCTGCAGTTCTGCCTGTGGGGAAGTTGGCTAACGACCCTCGGCTCATATATGTTCGTTACCCTGAAGTTCGACGGTGCTTCTATTGGCGCAGTTTATAGTTCACTGGGTATCGCCGCGGTCTTTATGCCTGCTTTGCTGGGGATTGTGGCCGACAAATGGTTAAGTGCGAAATGGGTATATGCCATTTGTCACACCATCGGCGCAATTACTCTCTTCATGGCGGCGCAAGTTACCACGCCGGAGGCGATGTTCCTCGTTATCCTGATTAACTCGTTTGCCTATATGCCAACACTTGGGTTAATCAACACCATCTCTTACTATCGCCTGCAAAACGCGGGGCTGGATATCGTTACTGATTTCCCGCCAATCCGTATCTGGGGCACCATCGGTTTTATTATGGCGATGTGGGTGGTGAGCCTGTCAGGCTTCGAACTAAGCCACATGCAACTGTATATTGGCGCAGCCCTTTCCGCCGTTCTGGTGCTGTTTACCTTTACGCTGCCGTATATTCCGGTTGCTAAACAGCAAGCGAATCAGAGCTGGACGACTTTGCTGGGGCTTGATGCATTCGCGCTGTTTAAAAACAAGCGTATGGCGATTTTCTTCATCTTCTCGATGCTGCTGGGCGCGGAACTGCAGATTACCAACATGTTCGGTAATACCTTCCTGCACAGCTTCGACAAAGATCCGATGTTCGCCAGCAGCTTTATCGTGCAACATGCGTCAATCATCATGTCGATTTCGCAAATCTCTGAAACGCTGTTCATTCTGACTATCCCGTTCTTCTTAAGCCGCTACGGTATTAAGAACGTAATGATGATCAGTATTGTGGCGTGGATACTGCGTTTTGCGCTGTTTGCCTACGGCGACCCGACTCCGTTCGGTACTGTACTGCTGGTGCTGTCAATGATTGTCTACGGCTGCGCATTCGACTTCTTCAACATCTCTGGTTCGGTGTTTGTGGAAAAAGAAGTTAGCCCGGCAATTCGCGCCAGTGCGCAGGGGATGTTCCTGATGATGACCAACGGCTTCGGCTGTATCCTCGGCGGTATTGTGAGCGGTAAAGTGGTTGAGATGTATACCCAAAACGGCATTACCGACTGGCAGACCGTATGGCTGATTTTCGCAGGTTACTCCGTGGTTCTGGCCTTCGCGTTCATGGCGATGTTCAAATACAAACACGTTCGTGTCCCGGCGGGCACACAGACGGTTAACCACTAATTACGCCAAGAAAAATGGGCTACCATCTGGTAGCCCGTTTTTTTGTTCTCACTTCAACACATAACCGTATAAACGTTTCATGCCGTCGGCATCGGTTTCGCTATAGACACCTTGTAGCTCCGGCGAAAACCCCGGCAACAAATTCACGCCTTCTTCCAGTGCGAGAAAATAACGCTGTACCGCGCCTCCCCATACCTCCCCCGGCACCACGCAAAGCACGCCAGGTGGATACGGCAGCGCGCCTTCCGCCGCAATCCGCCCTTCGGCATCACGAATACGCACTAACTCCACTTCACCACGAATATAGGCGCTATGCGCATCCTGGGGATTCATCACTACAGGCGGGAAACTCTGTTGGCGGAACATCGCTTTTTGCAGGTCTTTGACGTCGAAACTGACATACAGATCGTGCATCTCCTGACACAACTGGCGCAGGGTATAGTCGCGATAGCGCACCGGATATTTGTTATAAACGCTCGGCAACACCTCAGCCAGTGGCGAGTCATCCTCAATATGCTGTTCAAACTGTGCCAACATTGCGACCAGTTGTGCCAGCTTCTCGTGGCTCTCCGCCGGGGTTAATAAGAACAGAATAGAGTTGAGATCGCACTTTTCCGGCACAATGCCATTCTCACGCAGATAGTGCGCCAGAATCGTCGCAGGAATACCAAAGTCGCTATATTCACCGGTTTCGGCATCGATACCGGGCGTGGTCAGTAGCAGCTTGCACGGATCAACAAAATACTGATCTGCGGCATATCCCTCAAAGCCGTGCCAATTCGCCCCCGGTTCAAAACTGAAGAAGCGACGGTCGCTGGCCAATACTGACGTCGGATAATCCTGCCACAATTTGCCACCAACAACGGGCGGGATAAACGGGCGAAACAGCTTACAGCGTGCAAGAAGCGCCTTGCGCGCTTCAATGCCCAACTCAACACACTCCGCCCACAGTCGACGACCGCTCTCCCCTTCATGGATTTTGGCGTTAACGTCCAGCGCAGCAAACAGCGGATAGAACGGACTGGTGGAGGCGTGGAGCATAAAGGCATTATTCAACCGCTTATGCGGGCAAAAGCGCGCCTGCCCGCGAATATGGTTATCTTTTTTGTGGATCTGCGAAGTCTGCGAGAATCCCGCCTGCTGTTTGTGCACCGACTGGGTAACAAAGATCCCCGGATCGTTTTCGTTAAGTTCTAACAGTAACGGCGAGCTATCTGCCATCATCGGAATAAACTGCTCGTAACCGACCCACGCGGAATCAAACAGAATGTAATCGCACAAATGCCCAATGGTCTCGATCACCTGGCGAGCGTTATAGATAGTACCGTCATAAGTTCCTAACTGAATAATTGCCAGGCGAAACGGGCGCGGTAGTTCGGCTTTTTCTGGTGCCACTTCACGAATTTGCTGGCGCAAATAGTCTTCATTAAAACAATGCGCATCAATACCGCCGATAAAACCGAACGGGTTACGCGCGGCTTCCAGATACACCGGCGTCGCCCCAGCCTGAATCAATGCACCGTGATGATTCGACTTATGATTGTTACGATCGAACAGTACCAGATCGCCACGCGTTAACAGCGCATTGGTAACCACTTTGTTTGCTGCCGAAGTGCCGTTAAGCACAAAATAGGTTTTATCAGCATGAAACACTTTGGCCGCAAACTTCTGCGCATCCTTCGCTGAGCCTTCATGAATAAGCAGATCGCCCAGTTTCACATCGGCGTTGCACATATCGGCACGAAAAACGTTCTCACCGAAGAAATTGTAAAAATGACGCCCCGCAGGATGCTTTTTAAAGAACGCGCCATGTTGATGACCCGGGCAAGCAAAAGTGCTGTTGCCCATCTCAACATATTGCGTCAGCGTGTCATAAAACGGCGGCAACACGTTCTCTTCGTACTGGCAGGCTGCAGATTCCAGCTCCAGCCACTGCTGCTCGTTGCCATTGATTACCGCCGCGACGCCCGCAGGCAATTCAACAATCTGTTCGGAATACAAAAACACCGGTAGATGAAAACCAGTGCGTTTAAGTAACGCAAGAATGCCACTGCGGCTATCCGCAGCGGTAATGACGACTGCCGCGACGTCCGTAAAATCAGTATCTTCCAGCGCCACCACGCGACGATGGGTAGAAATTCGGGAAACCAGTTCACTACTGGCGGCAATACTCATTGATTTCATAAATGTAAAACCCGTTTCGGGGAGGTAAAAATACCGGGCAAGGTGTAAAAACCTGCCGCATGAGATGTGGGTCAAACTGGTCACCAGCTCCGACCGCCAGACATCAGTAAAAGCAGAATGGCTCTGATTTTACTGTTGTCCTACAGTGAGCGTGCGTTAACTTCACCGCATGAGCAGTAATATGGAAAGGGAAGCGTTTCGCGCAAAACGGCGATAAACAAGAGAATGTAAGGAGGTGGCGTGCATCGGGCAAACTCCGTACAACAAGGAGAAAATTCGCGCAATCATGGCACCTTTCACCAGAGCGTGCAAGCCAGGACTTTGCGGTCAGACAAGCAATCGGCGGGACAAAAAGTTCATAATAAAAACATCAAACAACACAATTAACAGGAACTCTTGTGGTCATCGGCCCTTTTATCAACGCTAGTGCAGTATTACTGGGTGGCGTCCTCGGCGCACTGCTTAGTCAACGCTTACCGGAACGGATCCGTGTCTCTATGACATCCATTTTTGGTCTGGCATCGTTGGGAATTGGTATTTTACTGGTGGTGAAATGCGCCAACCTTCCGGCGATGGTTTTAGCGACGCTACTCGGTGCATTAATTGGTGAAATTTGTTTGTTGGAAAAAGGTGTTAATACCGCAGTCGCTAAAGCGCAAAATTTGTTTCGTCACTCGCGTAAAAAGCCAGCGCATGAATCTTTTATTCAGAATTTTGTCGCGATTATTGTCCTGTTTTGTGCCAGCGGCACCGGGATCTTCGGCGCGATGAATGAAGGGATGACCGGCGATCCGAGCATTTTAATCGCCAAGTCATTTCTGGATTTCTTTACCGCGATGATCTTCGCCTGTTCACTTGGCATTGCGGTATCGGTGATTAGTATTCCATTGCTGATCATCCAGTTAACGCTGGCTTGGGCTGCTGCGCTGATATTACCGCTGACAACACCATCGATGATGGCGGACTTCAGCGCCGTAGGTGGTTTGCTGCTGCTAGCAACCGGCTTACGCATCTGCGGCATTAAACTATTTCCGGTGGTCAACATGCTTCCAGCACTACTTCTGGCAATGCCTCTTTCCGCCGCCTGGAGCGCCTGGTTTGTCTGATGATGCGTGTAGTAACGGCAAAGTGATGATAGATTGTGCAGTCTGCTATAAATTGAAGAAATTTAATTGACGAGACGAGGCGAATCAGGTTTAATGCGCCCCGTTGCCCGGATAGCTCAGTCGGTAGAGCAGGGGATTGAAAATCCCCGTGTCCTTGGTTCGATTCCGAGTCCGGGCACCACTATTCATAAGGCCTCGCTGAAAAGCGGGGCTTTTTCTTTTTCTGGCTACGGTAAATTTCTGGCCGTTGCTACATGTTATTTGCGTGCTGTATTTCTCGTCATTTTCACAGATGTCCGTTACTTTTAGACACCTCAACACCCTCTGATGTGCCTTTTCCTTACCTCACAGCTACGGTCTTTCTACGCTCCTCTACGGCTCCCTTCTCTCGAATTATTCATAATGAAGTAGAAAATACGGGGGAAACAAAGGAATTGTCATTTCGCCTTAATACACTGGTCTAAAAAGGATTCTGTTGCGGGGAAAAATGCGGATTGATCTCCTCCCTGAAAACAGTACCAGTCTAAACAGGAGACTCCGGGAAGGCCAGGCTATACGATCCCGGACTAGTTGAGGAATATAGAAAATCAATTAAACCAGTATTGAAAAACTCACCAATATTTATTGTGTGTTATATTTTTTATTCCACTAGCTTTTTGTGTCTTTTTTTCTAACCTTTTTCCCCGAATGAAATTAATTTTTGACTTTTGAATTACAATCAAACCTCAAGCGTTAAAATGATGTTTAAGGTTGTGTGTAGCTATTATTTTATTTCGCATTAACCACTAAATATATCTATGGGTTCAGACATCGGACATGCCGGACAACAATATGTAATTGATGATTTGATTCATAAAACTATCATCTTATTGACTCCAAATAATACCAATTAAGCATGAACCAAATCCCCCAACGTCACCAGCAACATCATCGGATCCATCGGTGACGGCTCAAACCCCACCCGCAGATAGAAATCCCGCGCCTCATCAGACAGCGCATGAACCAGCATCCCGCGAATACCGATAGTTTCAGCCACCTGAATCACCCGCAGCCCGGCGTCACGTACCAGCGCCCGACCAACACCCTGCCCATGTATAGACTGATCCACCGCCAGACGCCCCAATACCACAACCGGGATCGGATCGGGCATATTACGGCGAAAGCGGCCGGGGGCAGTGTTTGTCATCACTGCACTGGATGCCAGCGAGTAATACGCCAGTACCTTAGAATCACTGCCGCAACATACAAAAGTACGGGATGCGCCAGTGACCTGATTTTTCATCGCCCGTTGTTTCAGCCAGTTATCCATAGAATCCACGCCACAGCAAAATGGGGTAAGAATATGCCCGGCGTGAAGCGGCTCAGGAGCGGAGATCATTTTTCCTGCTCCCACGGCGCAGGGGTCTGCATAGTTTTACGCAGCGCGGAGTTTGGCGCTGGAGCCTGATCAAGGCGGGTAAGAAACGTCTGATAAGCCTCCGGATCGGCCATAATGATACGCTGCTCGATCAGCGCCTCTTCCGCCGCGGCGCGGGCAGCCTCCAGCACAAAGTCAGTGCGGTTTTTTCCTCTGGCTTTCGCAGCCCGATCGATAAGATCGCGCTCGGCGGGCCTGATGCGCAGATTCAGGGTTTCGCGTTTCATCGCCATACTGTTTGCGGCTGGCATGGTGTTGTCCTCTTATGTTTCTGTGGATATTAAGTATACAACACGTGTAACGCAGATGTCATTACGATAAATTTAGAGGGAATCGTACCGGAGGATCGAACCAAGCGTTTTTCTACGTATTTTGATCTACTATCATGATTCAAAAGAGAAAGTAAGGGTCAACCTCCGGGTCTTGACAATAGATAGCAGAAGAATTTTTGATGGAAATCAAATTGGTAGGTAACTGAAAGTTCCCGAGTCCGGGCACCACTATTCATAAGGCCTCGCTGAAAAGCGGGGCTTTTTCTTTTTCTAACTACGGTAAATTTCTGGCCGTTGCTACACGTAATTTGCGTGCTGTATTTCTCGCCATTTTCGACGATGTTTGTTGCTTTATACACACCAATACATGCAGGCGCTCACAGTGATATTCTGTTAATTATCACTCCCTGACGTTCCCCCTGATTGTGCGGCAATCGGCTCGCCACCAGCGGCATTCTCATTTTTTACAGACATCAACATTTTCCTTATTAATCCATTAAATCGTCGTGACCGTTACGGCTGTTTAGGTGCCAAAGCTGAAAGTTCTGCTTTGAGTTCTGCACTTAATGCCGGGTCCAGCAAAATGTTTTCCAGTTCTTTACGGAACGTCTGGTTATCCAGAAGGTTCGCTTTTAAATCACGAAGTAAATTACGCATGGAAAGCATGGCTTTTAGCTGAGGTATTTGTCGGGATACCTGTTCCGGGGAGAAATCTTTTATGCTCTGAAATGTCAACCTGATGCTGTCTTCGCTACCGTCATCAGCAAGTGTGTTATTAACGATAAGATTTACTTTTGGGGAATAGTCTGAAAGGACTGCATCAAAATTATTTTTGTTAAGATTAACTTTTTTACGATCAGATAATGGCGCGGATTCCTGACCATTACTAAAATCACCCGCAACCAGTAACTTCAGGGGTAATTCTGTTTTTTTACTCGCCCCCCCCTGTATGCAGTTCTAATTTCAGATTAATACGAGCCTTTGGTATCTCCCGCTGGAAACTGTCACTCATAATCCCCTCACGCAATTCAGTTAAAGTCAAATTAATCATAATACTTCTTTAACCAGATACTAAGGCAATGGCGAAATCAAAAAAACAATACATATCAATATATTGAGAATAAAAAACAATGGGAATGTTGCCAAACAATAAAAATAAGCACAGCGATATCAAGCAATTAAAAACGTCTTTATAAATATTCCTAATTGTATTTTTATTATGTGCTTTTATTTTTTCCTTACCCACACAACCTGTTAACAGACAGGCGGTACATCGTGCGAAACGTTGACTTACCTGGCTTCATACTACTGGCAAAGTTATTCTGATAGCCCCGCTTACCTTGCCTTACTGATTCATAAGCATTCACCGCCATCCTTATCCAACACTCAGACCATCCCAGTTTCTACAGGCCTCACCATTGGCGGAAGAGATTTTATTTTAGGTAAGCGCAAATTTGCATTACAGCATATTCAGGCCTACACCCGAATAGCCTGATTAACCATAAAATATTGACGCAGCGCAGCATATTGACTATTCCTTGAACTTATATTCATACATTGTAATAGCACAGTAAATGTAGGATCTTATGCATAACGGAGTATTTATGACTTTTAAGCGTTTGGTTGTTATTACCGCTATATCCTGTATGTATACCGGATTTGCATTTGCAACGAATGTCTCGTTGAATCCTGCCCAGGTAGAACATCTGAATAACGTCATTCATCGTGAGGTAAAAGGGAAGAATGACCGTAATTTTGCCTATACAAACTGGACTGAAGCTCAACGCGTAGCCGAATTTATTTGCCGACCGTTGGCACTAAAAGAACTACAGAAGCAGTACACCGACGTAGATAAGGTTATTCTCGATCAGGGAAAACATAATATGCAGCGCCTGATCTCACCTGCGCTCCTGACGGGCAATGGTCAGTACCGTCGGGGGATTAACTGGACGACTTTTCACTACGCATGTGAACTGTCAGTGAAAACCGGAGAGGCTATAGGGTTCAGATTGTTGAACAACAAAACCCTGACCATGGCTCCGGGACCCGTTATTCGTCCCGGGAGGCTAAGCCAGTGAAAAATATTCTTACCGCATTTCTCATCATCACTCTCCCGGCGTTCTCTGCCACGGCGGCCAGTTTTGATTGTCGGCAGTCCCACAGTGCGGATGAAAAAGCAATTTGTTCATCACATAGCCTGAATGATTTGGACGTGGAGTTGAGTGTTAAATATCAATTCCTTCATGGACTTTACGCGATGGGAGCCGCCGGGGAACTGCATGACTCACAGGTACTGTGGCTGGCTGAACGACGCCGGTGTGGTAGCGATACAACCTGCCTGAGAAAAGCATACAAACAGCGATTAAAAACTTTAAACCATCTTTATGACGCGATTAATAAACCACTCTGAATCTGAAGTGGGCTGTTGGTTGCCGGAGGTGCCTTCCTGCGAGGCATCTCCTTACCCGCGAGTATGGCCAAAAGGGCCTGATGCTTGTCTCTCCATCAGCCCTTTCACTGAGCAAAATGTACGCTACAAAAATGAAGGATGGCCGGACGGAAGTGCTCTCTGGCATATGTGCAACCGATTCATCACGTGATAATCCCAATAATTATTTTTTATTTGGTAATAGTTTCCTTGAAAATATATGTACCAATAAATGCAATCTGGTCTGTTTTAATTCCACTGCCACCTGCAGAAATAATCAACCAGAAAACAATCTTGATATTTAATAGTCACTAATAAAACTTTATCACTCCCTTCTGCTTTATATGGAAATTGTCAATTGGTTAACTATACATAGCTTAAATAGTTGAATGCGGAATATCACCACCATTACCGAGGTGTTTTATTTATAAATAACAGTGTCATGCGTCTCTTTTTTTACAATGAAACAATCAACCTCTGAATTGTTTTTTGATTCAATAGTTAAGCGCGAAACATTTTAATCATTGATAAAAATCCTAAACTCCTTGTTCATAATGTAGGGCTGTGTTAAATAGGTGGGCAAAATTTGGTTCCCCCTTCTCGCCTGTAATATTGCAGTATCTTCGCACTTCCATGAGACATTGCGACTTAATAAGAGGGTGATAAGTCCTGGATAAGAGCATGGACTAACCATATTTTTATATTTATTAAATAATTTGTCATAACCCATTGATTTAATATTAATAATTTATTATGGGTTCGGGTTTGTTGTGACTGTGGCACTATTTCCGTGCAAAGGAGCTGATATGTCTGAAAGACATTTACCTGATGACCAGAGCAGTACTATCGATCCATATTTAATTACCTCTGTTCGCCAGACTCTGGCAGAACAAGGCGCAGCATTACAAAACTTGTCTAAGCAACTGGATCCCGTACAGTACCAACGAGTCCTTAATTTGATAATGAACTGTAAAGGACACGTTATTCTTTCGGGAATGGGTAAATCAGGGCATGTTGGTCGTAAAATGTCAGCGACACTGGCCTCTACTGGTACGCCGAGTTTCTTTATTCATCCGGCAGAGGCTTTCCATGGCGATCTCGGTATGATTACGCCTTATGATCTCCTGATCCTTATTTCCGCCAGCGGTGAAACTGATGAAATTCTGAAGCTAGTCCCTTCACTGAAGAATTTCGGCAACCGAATTATCGCCATTACCAATAATGGAAATTCCACGCTGGCGAAAAATGCTGATGCCGTGCTGGAACTTCACATGGAGAATGAAACCTGCCCGAATAACCTTGCACCAACAACGTCCACCACGCTGACCATGGCGATCGGAGACGCGCTGGCTATTGCCATGATCCACCAGCGTAAATTTATGCCGAATGACTTCGCGCGTTATCACCCGGGCGGTTCATTAGGTCGTCGCCTGCTGACCCGTGTTGCTGATGTTATGCAGCATGATGTTCCTGCGGTGCACCTGGATGCGTCGTTTAAAACCGTGATTCAACGTATCACCAGCGGTTGCCAGGGTATGGTGATGGTAGAAGACGCAGAAGGCGAGCTGGCGGGTATTATCACCGACGGTGACCTGCGTCGCTTTATGGAAAAAGAGGATTCTCTGACATCCGCCACGGCTGCGCAGATGATGACGCGTGAACCACTGACTCTACCGGAAGAAACCATGATCATCGAAGCGGAAGAAAAGATGCAAAAGCATCGAGTCTCAACGTTATTGGTGACCAACAAGGCGAACAAAGTCACTGGTCTTGTACGAATTTTCGACTAATGAAGCAACGGGAGGCGAGAGGCCAGCTCCCTCGCCTCCACTGAAACTCTGATAATCGTTACATGTTGATAAAATTGAAGTCTGCCGTATCCTGGATGCGTGCTCGTCTGTCTGCCATCTCACTGACAGATATCCAAAAACACCTGGCGAAAATCATCATTCTGGCACCGATGGCTGTGCTACTGATCTATCTGGCTATCTTCAGCCAGCCTCGTTATATGAGCGAGTCGAAAGTCGCCATTAAACGCTCGGATGATTTAAATAGCGGCAGCCTGAATTTTGGTCTGCTTCTGGGTGCCTCTAACCCCAGTTCCGCGGAAGATGCGTTGTATCTGAAAGAGTATATCAACTCGCCGGATATGCTGGCGGCGCTGGATAAGCAACTGAATTTTCGTGAAGCATTTAGCCACAGCGGGCTCGATTTTCTTAATCATCTTAGCAAGGATGAAACCGCAGAAGGCTTCCTGAAGTACTACAAGGACCGTATCAACGTTTCGTATGACGATAAAACCGGATTGCTGAATATTCAGACACAGGGCTTTAGCCCGGAGTTTGCGCTTAAATTTAACCAGACCGTGTTGAAAGAGTCAGAACGCTTTATCAATGAGATGTCGCATCGCATTGCGCGTGATCAACTTGCCTTTGCAGAAAGCGAGATGGAAAAAGCGCGCCAGCGTCTGGATGCCAGCAAAGCGGAACTGCTCTCTTATCAGGACAGCAATAACGTCCTGGATCCACAAGCCCAGGCTCAGGCGGCGAGCACGTTAGTAAATACGCTGATGGCTCAGAAGATCCAGATGGAAGCAGATCTGCGTAACTTGCTGACATATCTGCGTGAAGACGCCCCCCAAGTGGTGAGCGCGCGTAACGCGATTCAGTCATTGCAGGCACAAATCGATGAAGAAAAAAGCAAAATCACAGCGCCACAGGGTGACAAGCTAAACCGTATGGCGGTGGATTTTGAAGAAATCAAATCAAAAGTAGAGTTCAACACCGAGCTGTACAAACTGACCCTGACCTCCATTGAAAAGACCCGTGTAGAAGCGGCTCGTAAGCTCAAGGTGCTGTCTGTGATCAGTTCGCCACAGTTGCCGCAGGAATCGTCTTTTCCAAACATCCCTTATTTGATCGCCTGTTGGTTACTGGTGTGCTGCCTGCTGTTCGGCACCCTGAAACTGTTGCTGGCTGTTATTGAAGATCACCGAGATTAACGCTGTCGCTGAATGAGTTTGTGATGAAATTATTTAAATCAATTTTACTGATTGCCGCCTGTCACGCGGCGCAGGCCAGCGCGGCCATTGATATTAACGCTGACTCAAACCTTACGGGGGCAGCACCACTGCCCGGTATTCTGAGTGGGCAGCAGTCGGATACACAAAACATGAGCGGCTTCGACAACACCCCACCGCCAGCACAGCCGGTGGTGATGAGTCGTATGTTTGGTGCTCAACTTTTCAACGGCACCAGCGCGGATAGCGGTGCAACGGTAGGATTCAATCCTGACTATATCCTTAATCCGGGCGATAGCGTTCAGGTCCGTTTATGGGGTGCGTTCACCTTTGATGGTGCGTTACAGATTGATCCCAAAGGCAATATTTTCCTGCCGAACGTTGGTCCGGTGAAAGTTGCTGGGGTTAGCAATAGCCAGTTGAACGCCCTGGTTACATCAAAAGTAAAGGAAGTGTACCAGTCCAACGTCAACGTCTACGCCTCCTTATTACAGGCGCAGCCAGTAAAAGTGTACGTTACCGGCTTTGTACGTAATCCTGGTCTGTACGGCGGCGTGACGTCCGACTCTTTACTGAATTATCTGATCAAGGCTGGCGGCGTAGATCCGGAACGCGGGAGCTACGTTGATATTGTAGTCAAGCGCGGCAACCGCGTGCGCTCCAACGTCAACCTGTATGACTTCCTGCTAAACGGAAAACTGGGGCTTTCGCAGTTCGCCGATGGTGACACCATCATCGTTGGGCCTCGTCAACATACGTTCAGCGTTCAGGGCGATGTCTTTAACAGCTACGACTTTGAGTTCCGCGAAAGCAGCATTCCTGTAACAGAAGCGTTGAGCTGGGCACGCCCTAAGCCTGGCGCAACTCACATTACGATTATGCGTAAACAGGGGCTGCAAAAACGTAGCGAATACTATCCGATCAGTTCTGCGCCAGGCCGTATGTTGCAGAACGGCGATACCTTAATTGTGAGCACTGACCGCTATGCCGGCACCATTCAGGTGCGGGTTGAAGGCGCGCACTCCGGTGAACACGCCATGGTGCTGCCTTATGGTTCAACCATGCGTGCGGTTCTGGAAAAAGTCCGCCCGAACAGCATGTCGCAGATGAACGCGGTTCAGCTTTATCGCCCATCAGTGGCTCAGCGTCAGAAAGAGATGCTGAATCTCTCGCTGCAAAAGCTGGAGGAAGCGTCACTTTCTGCCCAGTCCTCCACCAAAGAAGAAGCCAGCCTGCGAATGCAGGAAGCGCAACTGATCAGCCGCTTCGTGGCGAAAGCGCGCACCGTGATTCCGAAAGGTGAAGTGATCCTCAACGAATCCAATATTGATTCTGTTCTGCTGGAAGATGGCGACGTCATCAATATTCCGGAGAAAACATCGCTGGTTATGGTTCATGGCGAGGTGCTGTTCCCGAACGCGGTGAGCTGGCAGAAGGGGATGACCACCGAGGATTACATCGAGAAATGTGGTGGCCTGACGCAGAAATCGGGTAACGCCAGAATTATCGTCATTCGTCAGAACGGTGCTGCCGTCAACGCGGAAGATGTGGATTCACTCAAGCCGGGCGATGAGATTATGGTTCTGCCGAAATATGAATCGAAAAACATTGAAGTTACTCGCGGTATTTCCACCATCCTTTACCAGTTGGCGGTGGGTGCAAAAGTGATTCTGTCTTTGTAAGGAGTTGAAATGAGCAAAGCAGTTATTGTCATACCGGCTCGTTATGGCTCATCGCGCCTGCCGGGTAAGCCGCTACTTGATATTGTTGGCAAACCGATGATCCAGCATGTTTACGAGCGTGCGTTACAGGTGGCGGGCGTCGCAGAAGTTTGGGTGGCAACTGACGACCCGCGTGTTGAACAGGCCGTACAGGCGTTTGGCGGGAAAGCCATTATGACGCGTACCGATCATGAATCCGGCACCGATCGGCTGGTCGAGGTGATGCATACGGTGGAAGCAGATATCTACATTAACTTGCAGGGCGATGAACCAATGATTCGTCCGCGGGATGTAGAAACACTGTTACAAGGAATGCGTGACGATCCCGCGTTGCCGGTGGCAACACTATGCCACGCGATTTCTGCCGAAGAAGCGACGGAGCCAAGCACAGTAAAAGTGGTTGTGAATACCCGCCAGGATGCGCTTTATTTCAGCCGCTCACCGATCCCGTATCCGCGTAATGCTGAAAAAGCGCGTTACCTGAAACACGTCGGTATTTACGCTTATCGTCGCGATGTGCTGCAAAACTACAGCCAGTTGCCGGAGTCCATGCTGGAGCAGGCGGAATCACTGGAGCAGCTACGGTTGATGAACGCGGGGATCAACATTCGCACGTTTGAAGTTGCCGCAACAGGTCCGGGCGTCGACACCCCAGCATGCCTGGAAAAAGTGCGCGCCCTGATGGCACAGGAACTGGCTGAAAACGCATGATTGGCATTTTCTCGTCTGGCATCTGGCGTATTCCACATCTGGAGAAATTTCTGGCGCAACCGTGCCAGAAACTTTCTCTGCTGCGCCCTGTTCCACAAGAAGTTGATGCTATCGCCGTGTGGGGACATCGCCCCAGCGCGGCGAAACCAGTCGCCATCGCCAAAGCAGCGGGAAAACCGGTCATCCGTCTGGAAGATGGATTTGTGCGTTCGCTGGATCTTGGCGTCAATGGCGCACCGCCGCTTTCTTTGGTGGTAGATGATTGCGGCATTTACTACGATGCCAGCAAGCCTTCGGCGCTGGAGAAACTGGTACAGGATAAAGCCGGAAATGCGGCATTGGCTGATCAGGCCAGAGAAGCGATGCACACCATCGTGACCGATGATTTGTCGAAATATAATCTGGCGCCTGCGTTTGTGGCTGATGAGTCAGAACATTCAGACATCGTTCTGGTTGTCGATCAGACATTTAATGATATGTCAGTGACGTATGGTAATGCGGGTCAGAATGAGTTTGCCGCCATGCTGGAGGCCGCGATTGCAGAAAATCCTCAAGCGACAATTTGGGTGAAGGTGCACCCAGATGTACTGGAAGGAAAGAAAACAGGTTATTTCGCCGATCTGCGCGCCACGCAACGAGTACGTTTAATTGCCGAGAATGTCAGCCCGCAGTCGCTGTTGCGACACGTTTCCCGAGTTTACGTTGTGACCTCCCAGTACGGCTTTGAAGCCTTGCTGGCAGGAAAACCGGTGACATGCTTCGGCCAGCCCTGGTATGCAGGCTGGGGCTTAACGGACGATCGTCATCCGCAGTCGGCGTTGTTATCTGCCCGACGCGGTTCAGCCACACTGGAAGAACTTTTTGCCGCTGCATACCTGCGTTACTGTCGCTATATCGATCCGCAAACAGGAGCAGTAAGCGATCTGTTTACCGTGCTGCAATGGCTGCAATTACAACGCCGACATCTGCAACAGCGTAATGGCTATTTATGGGCGCCAGGCTTAACGCTGTGGAAGTCAGCGATCCTGAAACCTTTCTTGCGTACCGCGACAAACCGGCTGAGTTTTTCACGTCGCAGCCCTGCGGCGACCGCTTGCGTGGTATGGGGTGTAAAGGGAGAGCAGCAATGGCGAGCCGAAGCGCAGCGAAAATCACTGCCGTTATGGCGAATGGAAGATGGTTTTCTGCGTTCATCCGGACTTGGCTCTGACCTGCTGCCACCGCTATCGCTGGTGCTGGATAAACGCGGGATCTACTATGACACCACGCGCCCCAGCGACCTGGAAGTGCTGCTGAATCATAGCCAGCTAACGCTGGCGCAGCAGATGCGAGCTGAAAAATTACGCCAGCGACTGGTTGAAAGCAAACTGAGCAAGTACAACCTGGGAGCCGATTTCTCTCTACCAGACGAAGCTAAAGGTAAAAAAGTTATCCTGGTGCCGGGTCAAGTAGAGGACGATGCCTCTATTAAAACAGGCACCGTCTCAATTAAGAGCAACCTTGAGCTATTACGCACAGTACGCGAGCGTAATCCGCACGCCTACATTATTTATAAACCGCACCCGGATGTACTGGTGGGGAATCGCAAGGGCGATATTCCGGCAGAACTGGCTGCGGAACTAGCTGATTATCAGGCACTGGATGCAGATATTATTCAATGCATTCAGCGCGCAGATGAAGTGCACACCATGACGTCGCTGTCGGGGTTTGAAGCGTTATTACATGGTAAGCACGTACATTGTTACGGCCTGCCCTTCTATGCCGGTTGGGGTTTAACCGTCGATGAACATCGCTGCCCGCGTCGCGAACGAAAATTAACGTTAGCGGATCTGCTATATCAGGCGCTGATTGTTTATCCAACCTATATCCACCCAACACGGCTACAACCTATTGCGGTTGAAGAAGCGGCGGAATATTTGATCCAGACGCCGCGCAAGCCGATGTTTATTACCCGAAAAAAAGCGGGGCGAGTAATACGCTATTACCGCAAATTAATTATGTTCTGCAAAGTCAGATTTGGCTAAACAATTTCATGGTTGACTATTACGCAAATCATTTATGCAAGGTAATGCACTAACCGTTTTATTATCCGGTAAAAAATATCTGCTATTGCAGGGGCCGATGGGACCCTTTTTCAGTGATGTTGCCGAGTGGCTAGAGTCATTAGGCCGTAATGCTGTGAATGTAGTATTCAACGGCGGGGATCGTTTTTACTGCCGTCATCGACAATACCTGGCTTACTACCAGACACCGAAAGAGTTTCCCGGATGGTTACGGGATCTCCACCGGCAATATGACTTTGACACCATCCTCTGCTTTGGCGACTGCCGCCCATTGCATAAAGAAGCAAAACGCTGGGCAGAGTCGAAAGGGATCCGCTTCCTGGCATTTGAAGAAGGATATTTACGCCCGCAATTTATTACTGTTGAAGAAGGCGGAGTGAACGCATATTCATCGCTACCGCGCGATCCGGATTTTTATCGTAAGTTACCAGATATGCCTGCGCCGCATGTTGAGAACTTAACACCTTCAACAATGAAACGTATTGGTCATGCGATGTGGTATTACCTGATGGGCTGGCATTACCGTCATGAGTTTCCTCGCTACCGCCACCACAAATCGTTTTCCCCCTGGTATGAGGCTCGTTGCTGGGTTCGTGCATACTGGCGCAAGCAACTTTACAAGGTAACACAGCGTAAGGTATTACCGAGGTTAATGAACGAGCTGGATCAACGTTATTATCTTGCCGTTTTGCAGGTATATAACGATAGCCAGATTCGTAACCACAGCAGTTATAACGATGTGCGTGACTATATTAATGAAGTCATGTACTCATTTTCGCGTAAAGCGCCGAAAGAAAGTTATTTGGTGATCAAACATCATCCGATGGATCGTGGTCACAGACTCTATCGACCATTAATTAAGCGATTGAGTAAGGAATATGGCTTAGGCGAGCGAGTCATTTATGTGCACGATCTCCCGATGCCGGAATTATTACGCCATGCAAAAGCGGTGGTGACGATTAACAGTACGGCGGGGATCTCTGCGCTGATTCATAACAAACCACTCAAAGTGATGGGCAATGCCCTGTACGACATCAAAGGATTAACGTATCAAGGGCATTTGCACCAGTTCTGGCAGGCTGATTTTAAACCGGATATGAAACTGTTTAAGAAGTTTCGTGGGTATTTATTGGTGAAGACGCAGGTTAATGGGGTTTATTATGGGGATATGATTTTTAACAAGATAAAACAGGATAAATATTTTCAAAGCTTGTCGCGTCAAGTATGAAATATAATAATAAACAACACCCACAAGCCAAGTTAAAAATCCAAGATATAATTTTGTTATTATCTATAAATGATATAAGTATAATCTATATACTAATAAGTTATTTTTGAAGAAATTTATTTTATTAGTACTCACACGAAAACATGACGAAATTATTCGCATTACACATTTATAATCATCAAATATGAAAATATTGTTACTATCATCACTCCTCAATAAGTTTATCTAAAGGAATGTAATATAATTGAGCAAATCTTTTTTTATGATCCCCCAGAGCATACATGATAACCAATGATTTTGATTTGCTATCAATCGCTAAACCTTCAGGTTCCCAATGTTTTTCTTTACCACTTTTAAGAGAATCTTTTTTTCCTACTGTTACATTATTAAATTTTCTTACAAGCTCTCCTTTTAACGTGTAAATATAGATTCTATTGCTTTCTTTATTTCTCCCCCCACTCAATAAGTATATATATTTATTATCAGCGGTAATGGCTTGCAATACATAATTATCATTAGTTAGACCTGCATCGATAAACCATTCTACATTTTGGTCTGATGAAATATCACTCTCGATTCGAAAATTAACTTCTTCACTATTATAAACTCGTAATAAGTCTCTACCATTCAACTTACTTCTTACTATTAAATATTTAGCATCCGAGGTTAAAACAGGCATTGTACTAACACGAGTATTATATGGCCTATCGAATATTTTTATAATTTTCGTCTCATAAGGAAAAGAAAAATCATTGTATTTAAAATATGTAACAAACCATCCTTTGTTGGCAAAGGCATTTCCCGCAGATGCTATTATCCCCCCCTCAAGAGGATCAAACCCAATTCCTTGATGCCCAATAAATTCAGTGGGTTTTTGAAATGACGATGCTACAGCTTTTCTTTTTTTTGTTGTTAATGAGAATCTATTTATAACTCCTTTTTCGGGTTTCCCTGTGGTATGTAAAGTATAAATATCAGAACTAAATCTATCAATCGCGACTCCTTGAACAATATTATTTTTACCCTCACCATCCCTATATAATCTCACTTTTCTCGCAACAATATCATCATTTAAATGAGAAATAAAATTAGCCAAAGATATATTGGTTGCAGATGATGAATTATGCAACAACATTAATATCAAAAAAAATAAATTTATATACTTCAAACACATTAAAATTTTTTCACATGAACCGATTAGTATAATATTAGATTATACAAAAAACGCACTCACCAAATTTGAATTTAAAAACACAGTTCACAACTTAAGAAGCACAAATTTAAACACATTGATAAAGCAATGAAAATCCCACAAACACTCTAGTTATTAAAATACATAAAAATCGTTATAAAAACAGTTATAATCTATCAAAAACAAAAAAATACACATAAAATATTTCTGTTTAAGACGATGTTATAAATCCAATATTTAATTCATCAAATGTTTTTCTATTGGCAATTTACTAAACTGTATTTACAGTATAAAAAAACGCTAAATACATTTCCACATCAGAGGTGGTTGCAAAACAACCACCCCTTGCAGTCATATTTTTTATATCTGCATGGATTTTAATATTAATTATGAAAAATAAGTATCATACCTTTTTTTATACGTTTCACTTTCAGGGGATAGACTATATGCCATTTGGGCCATTTTTTTTGCATCTTCCAATAACCCTTTCCTTTCATATATTAGAGATAGATTATAATATGAGCCAGCAGATGAAGGCATTAAAGATATATATTCATAGAAATGCTGTATTGCCTGATCATATTTTTTTGACATCCTTAATGACTTTGCCAAATTATATTTAGCTGTTGTAAAATGTGGCGAAATACCGACAACAAAAGCAAACTGCTCTACAGCTAAAGTATAGTTCTTGAGCTCCATATTTACTAAAGCAGAAATAAATATAGCAGGTTCGAGTAAAGGTTCAGCCAACAAAGCCTCCCTGATTAAAGATTGAGCAGTGGAAAATTTTTTGTTGACAAATGCCTGGTAAGACAGGAATATATTTTTTGATAAGATTTTATTATGGCAAAGATTATTAATCTCTTTAATTTCGGGAAGTGTATTATTTTCCACAAAAAAAGTTATTATATTAGGCATTCCATATCTTTTATCTATAAACCGCCCCACACCATGCGTTACTCCTCGAACGGAATACGCTTTAACATTTTTAAGATCTGAAATTCTACTCAATGAAAGTAAATCAGGAAAATCCATTTCCCCACTTAATGCTGTGATTCTACATTTAGAGTTTTTTATAATGGGGCGTAGATTCTTATATATAATTTTTGTCTTTTTAGGAATTCTTTTAGCACTACGGCTCAAGGGATATTTTAGTACCGTGTCAAAGCTAAAGGCTAACACACGACAATCCAGAAGAGCGCCAAATAATGAAGCTGCATATCCTCCCATACTGACGCCTATTGTTATAATCTCGTCACAACCTAGTTTTTCAGAAATATATTTTATTTTTTCTATTGTTTCTGATATTGAAGAACTAAACCCTGGAATACTATCTTGGTACCATTCATTTTTACCATTGTTAATTAACAAAATGTTATATGGCAGTTCATCTGCTGATTTCCAAAAATCAAAGCGGCCATCTTTTTTATCTGTACCTGAAAAAAAGACGAGCAATTTATTAGACGTTTTTTTAATCAGTTTATGAGAAGCCCCATGCTCATTTATATTTAATTGTAAATTCATATTTTTATTATCTAAAATCATAATATGCATCCATTTTTAAAAATTGATAAGTAAGTTTATATTTTTAATTTTCTAGAAAATAAATTTTTCGCTTTTCTGTAAAATGGTAGTTTTTTATTCTTAATGGATTTTTCAAGTTTATTCAGCTTTGGCTTACATGTTCGAAGCTCTTGCACAGTCTCTCTAACATAGAGCTGCGTTTGTGTTAGTGGCGGAATTAACCCATTATATAGTTTTTTTATATAGTTAATACATAGCTGTGAAGCATTTACCTCTTTATCTACGTAAAAAAGACTTTCACGAAGATTTGATGCTCTTAATACAATATCTTGACAGTTATTGAGACAGTGAATTATGGATGGTTCAAAATCAGAAAGACTAGTGCAAACATAACCTATCTCATCTCTATGTTTAAACTCTAAAGATGTAAGATCAAATTTTTGAATACCTATTTTGTTTTTCAATCCAGCTTGATATAGAAGAATAGGTTTTTCTGCATACATACCGTCAAATATAGCCCCAGAAAAATCACTTATAATCAAATCTGCCGCACAAAGCAATTTTAATTGGTCCGCAGAACCATCGTAAACATGTTTTAAGTTTGCTTTCTTTGCAGAATCTACCCATTCAGGTGTTTTTGCATCATTATTGTGATGCATCTTTAATATAAGATTATATTTTGATTGTAACCGAGATATTGTATCTAGAAGTTCAAAATATGAACCCAACTCCCCCCAAGTAGGCATGTAAAGCAATGTCTTTTTGGTTATATCTAATTTTAATTCTTTATAAAGCTCTTCTCTATTTGAGTAAATTTGTTTGTACTCTAACCAATTATCAAACTTTGGATTTCCAACAGGATAGGATGGCGCATAGTGAGAAACAATATTAGATGAATAGTCACCATACATTAAATTCATGTCAGCAAGAGAACGCCATTCACCATAATTATGGCGCTCCTTTGCTAAACCATATTGTATTGAGACTAATTTACTATTTTTAATTTTCTCAATACCTGGGAAAGCCGACTGAAAAAGTAAGATATCATGAGTCCCATCAATAACGGGAACATCATGGGGCTCAATATACACTATACTCCATGATTTGTTATTAATTAACTCCTTGGGAAACAAGGCAAGGTTATTGTTTTTCCTAATAATAAAAATAGTTGGTTTTTCTAATTTTAATGCAATAGATTTGAATTGAATCAACTGGAATGGATTCCAGATTATAAATCCTACTTTCATATTTATTCACTTTGTAATTTGTTCAAAAATTATTCTTTCTTTATCCCATTCATGCAGGTGGGTTCCCACTTCATTCTCATCAACAAAATAATGAGTATGAAAATCTTTATTGTTATGGAAATGAGTAAAACCGAACAAACATTCTTTGGGTATTTTACCAACTATAGAGTAAACCCAATAGGCAACAGCTAATCCTGTACTTGGTAGACCATCTAGTTTTTTTATAAGTGATTTGTATACATGATTTGGTATAACCGTATATTCCATTTCCATTAATTGTGGTGCAAGAAAGTATTTGTTTGCATCTCTTCTTTTTATTGTGAAATTATTCGCCGCAAAAATAACAAGTCTATTGTTTTTGAGATTTTTATTACTTACTTCTTTATTTGCCACTCTAACCCATATATCCTGCTTTGTACCATAATCATCCGGATAGTCCAGCGTATAATTGTTTATTCTAATCACTGTTTTTTTAGAATCAATCAACGCTCCATGACCAGTATTTATTTCTGTTGGTGCATTCCCAACAATACAAAAACTACCAGCGGAATTTCTAATTGATTTTATAAACTCATTTCGTGATTTTAAGATGTGAGAATATTGTTCACTTCCTCTTTTTATATATGGATCATTAAAAATCTTATTCTTTTTAATCTTGTTAAAAATATAAGGACTGCTTGTATATTTCAACAGAAACTTTTTCCCTATCTGCTTAATAATTTCATTAGCTTTAGCATCTTTATCTTTTTGATATAACATTATTGCCAAGCGTAATTTTTGACTTTTATTTAAATTTCTCAATGATACATCAGAGCAAAGTCGTGATATTATTCTTTTAAGTCTCTCTGATTTATAGCCATATTTTTGTGAAATAAAATCAGAATACCTAAGATTAATAGTTATTTCTTTATTTCTGTAATGAGCTGAAATAAAATGTTTTTCTGTAATATCGCTATAGTTACGATGTCTTAGTAACCAATCAGCAATTGAGTAATGAATGTAACGTGATTTTGCTTTATTGAATAAGTGAAAAGGTACTATCCCTACATTATCATGCGTTTTTTTTATCTTTATAAACAGCAAAGAATTAATAAAATGCAAAAAATGAACTTTACGTATAAACCAAGAACCTTGTAACTTCACTACATTATCTTCACCTATAAAAATGAGTAATCTCATTATTAGCTTGTCATAAATACTATATCTAGAAAAATAAACGTCTTGCGTTTTTTTTATGAGTGTTTTCTTTATTGACATATTATGCAAGTTTCTTTTGTTAGTTCGCTCTAAGCCTCATCAGACATAGGTGTTCATTCCCTTTTCAAGGGAATGAACACCTGCCTGAACACAAACATTAATTTAACTGTATTTTTTAATATCCGTGATAAGTTTTGTAGTAGAAATGCCTTCCGTTCTTGGTAAATAAATAACCTTGCATAATTTTTTAAACATATCAAACTTACCTTCCCAGTCATTACCCATAATAAGAATATCAGCTTTGTATTGCTTTATGTATTCACCTTTTAATTCGAGTGATTCTTCTAGAAACACGTCATCAACATATTGTAGTGAACGAATAATTTCACATCGTTCGTTTTCTGGGTAAACTGGATATCTTTGCTTTTTAGAGAAACTTAATGCATCGGATGAAACACCAACAATTAAGCGATCACCATATTTTTTTGCTCTTTCTAAAATCTTGATGTGGCCAATATGCAAAACATCAAATGTTCCAAAGGTTATGACTGTACGCATTTTATATTCCAATTCATAAAAAGTGAGATTTATTGATAACGGAAATCAAGATTTAGCAAAATAAATACCATCGCCATCAACCTCACCTCATGTAGTCAGTAAATACAAATGAGAACAAGGCGACTTTGTGATAATAATTGCATGAATTACATAACTTGAATAAAGATAATTAACATGTATTAGTTGTCATGTTGTTTTTATACTCCTCTACCCCTTCTTGGACATCCTCATAAAAACCAATCGCATTATCGTCCTTAAACACAATCGCCACATCGCAAAACTCTTTCAATGAATTCAAACTATGTGAAACCATTAAAAAACTAGATTCTTTATGCCTTTCTTTAAACAATTGAGCGCACTTTTCTTTAAACCTGGCATCACCGACCGCTGTTACTTCATCGACGATATAATAATCAAACTTAAATGCCATGCTTAAACCAAAACCTAAACGCGATCGCATACCAGATGAGTAAGTTTTAATCGGCATATCAAAGTACTTACCGAGTTCGGCAAATTCTTCGACAAACTCAATTTTCTCTTTCAGTTCTTCTTGCTTTGCATATAACCGCGCAACAAATTTTACGTTTTCGCGTCCGGTTAAACTTCCCTGAAATCCACCGGCGAGGCCAACTGGCCATGATATCGTTTTATTGGTGATGATCTTTCCGCTATCGGGGCGGTCAATACCACCAATCATTCTCAATAACGTTGATTTACCTGCACCATTACGACCAATAAAGGCAACGCTTTTTCCTGAAGGGATTTCAATGTTTAAATCCTTAAACACATAGTGTCGCCCCGTTGGGGTACGATATGACTTTGTCAAATTCTCAATCTTAATCATGATGTCAGCATTGCCTCCTCACGAGTTCGGTATAAAGCCAGACCAATGAACAGAGTTATCAATGTGAACATTGCCAGGTAGTTCAGACTTACGCCTTCGCTGATATAGCCAGGCATAACAGCCTCGCGGCTTAACTCCACCACATGTACTAATGGGTTCCAGAGTAGATAAGACCAATATTGCTTAGGAATTGAGTGTAGAGGGAACATGATGCAGGAGATGAAATACAGCGGCTTAAGCAATATCGGTAGAACCTTTTGCATTTCGGGGAAGGTTTTACCAACGACCATGAATATTAAGCCAATGCTGCATGAAAGTATGATCAGCAGACTCCAGGTAGCCACAAGTTGTAAAAAATTTGTTATCTCGAAATATTCGCCTGCCATCCTGACAATGAGCATAAGCAGAATATAAACAGCAACGTAAATCAGCGTCTCAAGCAGGGCGCGCGCAATGATCGTATCGATGGGTTTTACTGGACGATAATTAAACAGCCCCAGGTTCGCTTCAATAGCACTTACAGAACGTTTGCTAATACTGCTAAAGATAAAAAAGGGAATCAGGCCATTAAGTAAAAACACCGGGAACGAGATGTCTGGCATCGTGCGGTGCATAATGTAACCAAAAATGCCCAACAGTATCAGCAAATGCGCAGAGGGTTCGAGAATCGCCCACAAATATCCCAGACGGAACTTACCAAAGCGTGTTCGTATTTCTCGTAGAAATAATGCCTCTACGGTGACTTTCTGGACTTCAAATCCACTTCTTGCCATTTGATGATGTGATCCTAATCTCTTCAGGTACGCTACCGCCCCTGGCTTAACAGCTACCAATACACTGGAGGTAATACTTGTTTGTAACTGGATAAATTTTATTCAGACCAATCAGGCACTTTGTAGCACCCGCGACCAATTTCGCCGGAAATTATTTCGGCAGGGATAAATTGGTTTATTTCTGTCTCTTTTCTCTATCCTATTCTTCAGGCATGAATGTATTCGGTCTTCCTGGAATGTCAGGAAAACAAGCCATTTCAGAATGTAGAGTTAATTCCCATGAAAATGCCCCATCGTTATTTCTACCTCTTTGTGACTACTCTTTATGGCTAAAAAAAGACACAAAGCTTCATGCATCCTGGATTACACCGGAACACATATCTTCATAACGATTTGTTAATTTCGCGAGAAATTATTATTTATTACCAATATTAACTACTTGATTATAAATCCTCATAAGAATTTGGTGTGCAACAACACCTGCAATCTGCCTTATCTCAGAACGCACGCGATTTATTACCCTTAAATTGTTTTCTGCGAAACTATTTCCCTATTTAAAATTCACTCATTCACTGCTTGTTTATATCTCCTATATACCTGATACAGTAATATTTGTGATTAAGATCACACTGAAATAGTTTTATTTAGCTCACGCGAAGTAATACCTACAGAAACTATTTCTATCAATTAAAATATACAACATGATTATTTGCTGCGTGCATTTTGACCTGTATTATGACCAGCACTATCCTCAGATTGATATATCAAACGGGATAATGTTTAAAATTGATTAATAATTTCTGTGGAAATTGTTTTTTTATTTAAAATTTACTTCCTGATTGTCTCCAGGAATTTTATCAATTTCCAGGCTACACAAAATACAGATCAGTTAATAATTATCCTATATGTTTTTCCCTATCAATTACCACTCAATGATTTATGAAATCTATTAATACTGGTAATATATCACCACTCTTAAGCGTATTTGCAGTCAGGAAAAGTATTGATTAACGGGGGTTAAATAGTGAGAAACGAATTTCTGCAGTATTGCTGAACACTCCATGATGGTATGGAAGGAGGACTCATTCTTACGACATCAATACTCAGCCCGGTGAGCGAGTTTGACAGTTCCGCACTCACCATTGGGCTAAGGGTTATCAGGTGGAGTTAAGGGGATGACTATGACAAGGATGGCAACACCTACCCCCGCCTAAACTCCAGTCGCTGCACATTCACCATTCCTGGCTTCTCACCTGCACTGACATCAATTTGTGTCACCCGCAGCGCATACTTTTCATCCAGTGCGTTTAACCAGTTCAGCAGGTCATTAAACACCACCGGATCTATCCAGACCTGGATATTCTCCCCACGCTCGGCTATCCGCTTGATGACCACAGAATGCGCGGAAGCGCTGTCACTGATAACCCGCGATACCTGTGCAGGCGTTGTCGTGCCGGATTTTCGCGCTGCGATAATATCCGGTGCGGCGCGTTTCAGTCGGGTGTTCATCACCTCCAGTTGCTGCAACATCGTCTCCTGTTGCTCTATCCGTTCGCTCAACGGCTGCCAGATGAGGACGTAATATCCGGCGCTAAACAGGAACGCCGCCGCGGCCAGTAACATGCCCTTTTCGCGCGGCGAACGCCCCGCCAGGTGTTGTGCCAGCCAGTGTTCGCCACGGCTTAACTGGCGCTCACACCATTGCTGAAAATAGTGAATCAATTTATCGCGTAACATGTTATTTCCTCCGCAACGTTACGCCGCCGGAAACCGCATCACCCTCTTTCTGTAACGCGTCCTGTTGCACAACATAATCTGCCGCCAGTGCGCTACGCAGTTTGTCGAAACTGGCAAAGCTCGCTGCCCGCAACTGAAGGTGGAGCGTCTGGCGTTTTTGATCAAAGGTGAAACCACGCATCTCAATGTCGGAAAGTGATGCCGATTTCAGGGTGCTGGCGATCGCTGACAACTCGGCAAGTAGCCTGGTATCGTCAGTCTGTGGGCGATATTTTTTCATCGCCATCGTCACCTGAGAGCGCAAATTCACAATCCGCTTCTGCTCCGGGAACAACGTTAAGAACTGTTTCTCTGCCTGGGCGCGGCTTTGCGCCACCTGTTCGCTGACGCTCCATAACGTCACGCCCCGTTCCACTGCCAGCGCAACCAGAATCAGCAATACAGGCAGAACCATCACCCGCCAGCGCGCCCACTGTTTTCGGTAGCTGACGCGAGGTTGCCACTGCCCTGTCAGCAGGTTCCCTTCTGGTTCACCGCAGGTGGTAATAGCGGGCAGAGACGTGATCGTCAGGCGTCCGGCGTCTGCGCCAGCCCATGCAGATAGCTCTTCCGGTGCAATGCCGACCACGGTTAACGAAAGCGGTGATTCCTGCTCATTGAGCTGTGCGCGGAACATGACCGGAGCCAGCGCCCACCCGGCACTCCATCCCCGACATTCATCAATGCGGCAGATAACCCGTTGCGCATCGCCAGCCATAGAGCCACAAGGAATGGACATCCAGTCCGGCACGACGATAGCGCGGGTGATACCGTTTTCCTGCAACCATTGCGCAATATTGCGCATATGCTGCTGGTGAATCACTGCCACAGTTGCCAGTTGCTGGTCGATTTTCAACGGCGCAAAATGCAGTTCATCAATATCCTGGTTCAGCTCTTCTTCCAGTAAGGCGGGCAGAATAGTCGGTATCTGCTTACGGGGAACATCAGGCAGTTCAACCTGCCAGATGCTGATCCATTCGCCGGGAATGTAGAGCCGAATCGTATCAGTTTGCAGCCATTGCTGAAGCTGTTCGTCGGCAATGTCAGGCCAGATGCCGTGCTCAGCATCGACGGTACAGCGCTGCCAACGAATGGAGTCAGAGGCGCAAAGCGGGAAAAAAATCTCAAGCATGGAACTCACTCACTTTCTCCTGTCTGATGCCAGAGAACCGAAAAGTGTTGTGGCCCCATGCGGACAATTAACGAATTCATCGTCAGTTCAATCTCATTCACGGTGATATCTGAACGCAGCCAGAAGTAGTTGCTGTCCACGCTCAGGACGGTTTTTAGCTGTTTTTTTGTACGCTCATCGACGTCAGCGAGTAGCGGCTGTGCAAGAAACTGATCGACATCTTCCCAGCCCTTCGCCGGACGTTGTTGTAATAATGCTCGCGCCTGAACAGGGCTTAACCACGGGTCGAACAGCGCCTCAAGAATCACGCTTTGCGCGACCTCTAAGGTGTTGATGTTGATTTGTTGGTGGGTCATCGGTAGCGCACAGACCAGCGGTTTGAGTTTTTGATAAAGTCCGGCGTCCATTCCCTGCACCACACGCATTTCGCTGATATCCGCCAGCGGTTGATTCACGGCGTAGAACGGCACCGAGCGGGCGAGATACTCACTGTCTTCACGACCCAGCCGCGTTTGCACGCTGCGATCTTCGTCAATAAACTCCCACAGACTTTCGGCTATCAGCTCAGCCCGATAAGCAGGCACATCGAGACGCGTGATCAAGGCAATCAACTGTTGCACCGCAAGCGGACGCGTCGCCGTCGTCGACTGTGCGAGAGCATTCAGATTAAAGCAGGCCTGTGCGTCACGCAGGGTGACGGCAATTTGCCCCTGCGGCAGTGGGAAAAAACGGGGGCCGGAAGCCCACGGCTGTGCCAGATACACGCGTTGTTCATTTTTCAGGCTCAGGCTGAGCGCGCTCAGCGCCAGGCTTTCTGCACTGGCGCTGTACCACAGTGCCTGCTGGTACTCCTGCTGGCTGCGCGTTCGCCCAAGTTGTTGCTGCATCCGCCCGGAAAGTGTGATGGTTACCAGCATTATGACCGCCAGCAATACCAGCACCACGACCAGTGCCATTCCGCGTTTTGGTGGTGAGGTGATCATGATAATTGCGGCCCACGTAACAACCAGATGCGTTCAATCTCGCCCCATTGCGGCGAATGCAGAGTCATGCGCACCGCCACAGGGATCGCCTGCCCTGACGACCAACTCGCCTGCCAGCGCGTGCCGTCGTAGAACTGCAAACGGAGCGAATCCGCCGGAATTAATTTTTGCGTTGTTGGCTTCACGCTGCCCGCTGCATCGGTCAGCGGCCAGGCTAACCGTTCAAGGTAACCGTCATGAATGCGGTAACCGACAGTGAGCAGATTACTGCGCGGCAGGCGCATCAACGGATTAACCACGCCGCCACGCACAAAGCGCATCCCTTCACTCTCAGACGCCAGCACGCCTGCACCCGCCAGTAACGCCGGTTCTCTCTGGCCCTGCTCGCCTCTTACCAGACGCGGCATCATTTGGGTCAGATCGTGGGTCAGAAAACTCATCGTTTGCTGCATGAGGTTGAGTTTTTGATCGTGCTCCGCGACGGCGCTATTCACGCGCGTGACACCGTTTGTCACCTGCTGCGCCATCAGTGCCAGTGAGGCAAAAATGGCAATTGCCACCAGCATTTCCAGTAACGTAAAACCAGGGCGAATCCTTTTCACTGTTGGCCTCCCACGGCGCTAAACCAGGCGCGCCGTGACTGAACCACCGGCGAAAAGTCTTCGTGAAGGCTGACTTCAATATCCACCGCCTGGAGCAACGCGTTGCCTGTATTCAGTGGGATCGTTCGCCAGTACCAGCGGTTTCCTGCCATATCGCTCTCGCCCTGATGCCTGACCGCCCGCTGTTCGCGGGTCATCAGGTAGAGCAGTGCGATCTGGTTTTCGGCCACCCAGCCAGCTACCGTTTTCTCCTCAAGAACCTGCTGATTGTTTAGCGCGCCGCTGGCGATCTGTAATACCGCCGTGGCAGCCAGCGCAAAAATCGCCAGTGCGATCATCACTTCCAGCAAGGTAAATCCGCGCTTCATGGCATCCTCTCATCACATTGACTGAGAGATAACGCGCCATCGTGCGCCAGTTTCACCGCCTGGCATTCGTTTTGCGCCGCAGAATAAAAGCGCAGCGTAAACGGTGTGGCAGGTTCAAAAGGCGAGAAGCGGATTTGCGGTGTCTTCTTTTTCGCCTCTTTTTGCAGCTCCAGTTCAATATCATGCAGCGTCAGGCGACGACGTTGCAGCTCCAGCGCATACTCCTTCTGCCAGATATCACTGCCGGGTTGTAACAGCATCTGCACCTGTTTCGGCACCGTAACCTGTGCCGATAACCGGGGCGCGGAAACGGGCAACCACTGCCCCTGGCGACGCTGCATAAACTGGTAGCCGGGCGGGTCGATTAGCACACCGAGTGTTTGCCCTTCGATCACTGCCTTGTCCTTAAACTGCGCAAAGCGAGTCAGAAAATCCTGCGCCGCTTTTTTCGCAGGCGATTCAGAATCGGTCGCAAAAGTCTGTACCACGCCTGCACTGGCAAGGCCGATCAGGAAAATCACCAGCATGATTTCCAGAAGAGTGAATCCGCGTCCAGGCACTGATTACTGAAACTCCTGTAAATTCCAGTTACCGATATCTGCGGCAGCCCCTTCTCCGTTTTCCTGACCATCCGCCCCTAAGGTGTAAACATCAAACATCCCTTTTTCACCCGGGCTGAGATACTGATAATCATTGCCCCACGGATCTTTTGGTAGCCGTTTAATGTACCCACCGGTACGGTAGTTGCGAGAATCTGCCATATTGGCCGGTTGCTGGATCAGCGCCTCAAGCCCCTGCTCGGTGGTTGGATAACGCCCGTTATCCAGTCGGTACATGTCCAGCGCGTTTTCCAGCGCCACGATATCGCTGATGGCTTTTTGCCTGTCCGCTTTCTCTTTGTTGCCCAGCAGGTTAGGCACCACCAGACTTGCCAGGACGCCAAGAATAACAATCACCACCATCACTTCCAGCAGGGTAAAACCTGCCCGTGGTTTTTGCGTGCGGGATAACGAATTCATGTGATAACTCCGTAAATTACATTCCAACCATATTGTTCAGTTGCAGCATCGGTTCGAGGATGGCGATGACGATAAACAGCACCACGCCCGCCATCATCACCACCAGCGCCGGTTCAAACAGCCCTAACGCCAGCCCCACCTGGGTATCAAACTCTCTTTCCTGGTTGACCGCGGCCTGTTCAAGCATGGTTTCCAGCTCGCCGCTCTGTTCACCAGAGGCGATCATGTACAACATCATCGGCGGGAACAGGCGCAGATCCGCCAGCGCGGCGCGCAGACTGCTTCCTTCGCGGACGCGATCTGCCGCCAGTAGCAGTTGCTGCTCGACATAGCGATTTGCCGACACGGCGGCAGCGGTCTGAATGCCTTCCAGCAGCGGAACACTGCTGGCGGTGAGGATGCTTAACGTGCGGGAAAAACGCGCCGTATTCAGCCCGCGAGCAACCCGCCCCGTCACGGGCAAGCGCAGCAAAGTTTTATCCCAGCGCAGCCGCATAGTCGGCTTTTTGAGTAGCCGTTGCCCCAGCACCAGAAGCCCCAGCAATCCCGCCAGCCAATAAACGCCGCTGGCTTGTAAGGCGGCGCTCATGGCGATAAGGGTGCGGGTGGAGGCGGGCAGCGCGTGTCCGAGGTGATCGAACTGTTCGATAATTTTCGGCACCACCGCCGTCAGCAAAATAGTGACCACACCCGTTGCCACCACCAACAGCACCAGCGGGTAGAGCATGGCCTGCAGCAGTCGTGATTTCAGGCGCTGGCGCTGTTCGGTGTAATCCGCCAGGCGATTGAGCACCACATCGAGATGCCCGGATTTTTCTCCGGCAGCCACCATCGAACAAAACAGGGAATCAAAGACGCGGGGGTGTTCGCGCAGGCTGTCCGACAGGGTGTAACCCTCCTGAATCCGGCTGCGCAGCGCCATTCCCAGACTTTTCACATGCAGTTTTTCGCTTTGCTCACTGACCGCCTGTAAGCAGGTTTCCAGCGGCATTGCTGCCTGAACCAACGTTGCCAGTTGGCGGGTGAACAGCGCCAGATCTGCCGCCGCCACACGACGATGTGCGTGCCGCCGACGCTGCAACATTCCCCCTGACGAAGCATTCAGCCGGGCTTCAATGTGCACGGGAATGAGGTCTTTAGCGCGCAACAACTGGCGGGCATGACGCGCGGAATCCGCCTCAATCATGCCTTTGGTTTTGCGGCCATTACGCTGTAGTGCCTGATAGTAAAACAGTGCCATTACGCCTCCATCGTTACCCGCAGCACTTCATCGAGAGAGGTTTCTCCGGCGAGTACTTTCTCAATGCCGTTGCTGCGGATACCCGCAGAGTGTTGCCGGACATAACGTTCCAGCTCCAGTTCCCCGGCCTGACGGTGGATCAAATCACGCAATGTGGCGTCCACCACGATCAGCTCATGGATGGCGGTACGCCCACGAAAACCTTTGTGATTACAGGCGGGGCAGCCCTGCGGATGGTACAGAGTGACGGTTCGCGCATCGGTAATCCCCAACAGACGTTTTTCTTCGTCAGTGGCAGGTGCGGGCTGGCGGCAGTCGGGGCACAGCGTGCGAACCAGTCGCTGCGCCATCACGCCCGTCAGACTGGAAGAGAGCAGGAAAGGCTCCACGCCCATATCCTGCAAACGCGTGATTGCCCCCACCGCCGTGTTGGTATGCAACGTGGAAAGAACCAGGTGCCCCGTAAGCGATGCCTGAACAGCGATTTCTGCGGTTTCGGTATCGCGGATCTCACCGACCATCACCACATCAGGGTCCTGACGCAAAATTGCACGCAGGCCACGGGCGAAGGTCATGCCGACACGGGTGTTGACCTGCGTCTGACCGATCCCTTCAATCATGTATTCGATGGGGTCTTCAACCGTGAGAATGTTGCGCGAGTGGTTGTTCAGCTCCTGCAATCCGGCGTACAGCGTGGTGCTTTTGCCAGAACCCGTCGGCCCCGTCACCAGAAAGATGCCGTGCGGTTTGTGCAGTAACTGGCGCAACTGCGCGGTCAGTTCATGACTCAGCCCCAGACGCTCCAGCGTCAGGCGAGCCTGGTTTTTGTCCAGCAGTCGCAGCACCACGCGCTCGCCCCAGGCAGAAGGCATGGTGGAGACACGCACGTCAATCGCCCGACCGCCCAGCAACAGCGCAATACGTCCATCCTGCGGCACGCGCTTTTCGGCAATGTCCAGCCGCGCCATCACCTTGATACGCGACACCAGCAGCGAGGCCAGTTTGCGCCCGGGACGCAGCATTTCATGTAGCGTTCCGTCTACACGAAAACGGATCACCAGACTCTTTTCAAACGTCTCAATGTGGATATCCGAAGCGCCTTCTTTAATTGCCTCTGCCAGCATGGCGTTGATCAGTTTGATGATCGGCGCATCGTCGTCACTTTCCAGCAGATCTTCCGTTTCCGGCAGCTCTTCTGCGAGGGTAAAGAAGTCCTCGGCGGAACCGAGATCTTCCATCAACTGGCGAGCTTCGGAAGAGTCCCGCTGCCAGACCGCATTCAGCCGCTGTTCAAATTCGGCCTCGTCGATTTGCCGCAGCGTAAAGGGCGCGTTCAGCCCCCGTTGCAGCTCCTGCAAAACAGAGAGCGACAACGGATGAACATGGAGGATCTCCAGCGACGCTTCGCACCATGCCACCAGGCTAAACCGACGGCTGAAACTGTAGGGCAGACGCACGGTGTTAGCGGAGGTTTCCTGTGCTACAGGCACCATTAACGCGTTCTCCCGGCATTGAGGAACGCGCGAACTTCCGGCGGTAAGGCCTGGTTTTGCGCTGGTAGTACCGGCTGCGCAGTGTTCGGCATCAGGCTTAAGCCTTGCTCATCGCGATAGATCTGCTCGGCGCGCATATAGTTATATTTGCGCTGCGAAACGCCGTCTGCCGCCATACCGTCACGCAGAATAGTCGGGCGGATAAACACCATCAGATTACGTTTTTCTTTTTTATCTGCCGTGGACTTAAACAGGTTGCCAATCAACGGGATATCGCCCAGCAACGGCACTTTCGCCACGCTTTCTCCCGCCTGGTCGTCCATCAGACCGCCAAGCACAATCAGCTCACCATCGTTAGCCAGCACGGTAGTCTTCAGTTTGCGCTCGCCAAACACCACATCGAGGCTGGTCTGTCCTTCCACCTTCGACACTTCCTGCTCAATCACCATCTGTACCGCGTTACCTTCGTTAATCTGCGGCGTGACTTTCAGCATGATGCCGACTTTTTTCCTTTCTACCGTGTTGAAAGGATTGCTGTTATTGGAGCCAACGGTAGAACCGGTTAATACCGGAACGTCCTGACCCACCATGAAGAAGGCTTCCTGGTTGTCCAGCGTGGTGATGCTCGGCGTGGAGAGCACGTTGGAGCTGGAGTCGTTTTTAACCGCCTGCACCAGCGCCATCCAGTCGCCTTTCACCACGCCAACCGCCGTACCGCTAAAGCCGGAAAGTAGCTGGGCGAGCGTGGAGAGGTCACCGTTGGTGTCCGGGTTAATGGTGGTGGCACCGTTTTCGCTGATCACCGTGGAGCCTTTCTGCGGCTTCGCTGCAGAAATCGCCGCCCCCAGCGTGCCGATAGGGATCTGCGTGCCATTGGCAAACTGCATTAATCCGGCATCTTTCGACGCCCACTGCACGCCGAAGTTGATATTGCTGCCTTCGGCAACCTCCACGATCAACGCCTCGACATGCACCTGAGCACGGCGGATATCCAGTTGTTCAATCACGCTTTGCAGCGACTGCATGATGTCCTGCGGCGCGGTCACAATCAGGGCATTACTGTGTTTGCTGGCGGCAATAGAAACAACCTCACGTCCGCTACTGACCGTGCCTTCCGCCTCTTCTTTAGCGGCGGTGAGCGTGCCGCTGACCTGTTTCAGAACATCGACCAGATCTTCCGCTTTGCTGTATTTGAGATAGAACACCTGGCTGTTGCCGCTGCGTTCCATTTCTGAATCCAGGCGACGGATCAGACGGCGCATTTTGTCTCGCGTAGCGGGATCGCCGCTGACAATGACGCTGTTAGTGCGTTCATCAGCAACAATCTGTGATTTCAGCGTTGCTGGTTGGTTCTCGCCGCTGTTTTTGGTCAAGCTTTCCAGCACGCGGGCAATTTCCGAGGCCGAGGCGTTATCCAGCGGGATCACCTCTTCGGTGCGGTTTCCCGCATGATCCACGCGCTGAATCACTTCCGTCAGCCGTTCCACAACCGAGGCGCGTCCGGTAAGCATAATCACGTTGGAGGGATCGTAATTAACGACGTTGCCAGAACCCGCGCTGTCGATCATCTGGCGCAGAATCGGTGCCAGTTCGCGTACAGACACATTACGTACCGGCACCACTTTAGTGACCATTTCATCGCCCGCGTAGTTATCGTTACCTTCACCGACCAGCGGCAACGGCTCGACTTTTGCGGCGCTGGATTTCACCACCTTCAGCACGTCGTTTTCCATCGGCACGACGGCATACCCCTGCGCTTCCAGCAGGTTAAGGAATAGCTGGTAATACTGGCGTTCATTGAGCGGGGTCATAGTACGAATACTCACTTTCCCCTGAACGCCCGGCCCCATAATGATGGTTTTATTGAGGTTAGCGCCGACGGTTTCGATAAACGATTTCAGGTCGGTATCTTTAAAATTGGCGGTAAAAGTGGCTTCTTCCGCCCAAACTGGTGAACTGCATAATGCCGCTGCCAGCATCAGCGGCAGTAAACGCTTTTTTGTTTTGAGGCCAGTTGTCTTCTTACGCCAGATCGACAACGTAATATCACGCCAAAACACGATGAATGATTCTCCTGGATTAAATGCGGTTAGCGCAGCGCGATGGAAATGTCGTAGCGCGCACCCTTGCGTAAAACCGTGAGTTGAATGGAATCCATTGAAGGTAACTGCCGCATCAGAGCAATCATTGCTCGTGGATCAGTGAAATCCTGCTGATTTAACGCAATGGCGATATCGCCTTCCTTGAAACCGCTGGCATCGAACAGAGAACGATCTGCCCCCGGTTTCACTGCATAACCGACAATCCCCTCCTTACGCACAGGCGTAAGCTGGATATAGTTAAAAATTTTCTGCGGGTCTTTCGCCAGTGCCTGGCGCACGGCAGCCGGGATCTCAACTGGCGTGCTGGCGGCAGGTTCAGCGGCTGTTTGCTTTGCTTCGTCACTGACGGTTTTTTCATTGGTCACGGCAACGGTGGAACGCTCCTCTTCTGCCAGACTCAGGCGCTCCATTTTTCCCTGATAACGCAGCACCACATGATCGCGATAAATCTCTTCGATCACCGCGTTGTGAGAGTCAAGCCGTTCGCCCAGCAAATAGACCTGCTGTTTGCCGCCTTCTTCAATAACCGCGCCGGGTCTGGCACCAAAGGCGATCCCGCGCAGTACCACGTTAAGACGCGTTTCTGCCACCGGTGCCGGTTCGGGTTGTTTTACCAGTGCAGCAACGGGCTGATATTTGCCAAACCAGTTTTGCTGGCTGATTAATTGCACGTCTTTTTTATCGAACGTTTTTACATCCGCACGGGTCGATTTATTCACCGATGGGGAAATCGCCGTATATTCCGCAGAAAAGGAGATATAGCGCCAGAGTGAATGCGCCATTTTTGCAGAAATAATAAGCAACATCAGCCAGAACATCCCGCGTGCAATTTTGCGCAGATGCTCTTTGTCTGTATTAAGAGATTGTCCCTGGCTAAGAGTGTAACGAATTTTAGTCAGCCATTGATTGAGATAAATTCGTGCGTCACGAAAAACAACCCGCGCCAATTTATATATACCCGACGTTATGCTTTGACTATTCCACAGGTGGTACGATCCAGTTTCCGCTGATACTGGTTGCCTGTGCGTGTATCATTAATCGTTATGCTGTAATTAATCCCCTCAGTGATCATTAATTTCACCGTTGGGTCAGCGCACATTTGTCGTTGATAGCTGGTTAAAAACGCGTCCGGCGTTTGCGTGGTTTGAGCACCCGCTTCGCTGATAATGGTCATTTTTACCGTCGTGCCGCTACTTTGCGCCAGCACTAAGGTATATCCCGCAGATTTAATCGGCAGGTTTTGGCTGATATTTTGCGCCTGTTTTTTCGCCAGCAAACTGGCGTTTTCATTATGGCTTGCGCAGCCACTTAATAATCCTGTAACGCTTAACAATAGCGATATTAATACCCTCCCTGGCATTTGTTTTATCGACATAGTAAATAATCTCTAAGGTTATTAATGAGAGTAAAAATGTCACTTCGATAATGACGTGGTTATCATTAAAACAATGCCTGTAGATAAAGTGTTGCTATACCGCCCAGACTTAAACACGGTCCAAAAGGCAGCGTCGTTGATCCTTTTTTTGTAATAACGGCATATATCAGCCCGCAGCATGATGCAATTAAAGCAACATGGGGTAGCGACAATGCCCCCACCCAGCCACCTAAAGCGGCGAAGAGTAATACATCGCCCATGCCTAATGCTTCTTTACGCAGAATTATTCCGGCCAGCCAGCGAAGGGAGTAAAAAGTGACAAACCCCACCAGTACGCCGGTGACTGCATCTTGTAACGTTAGCGGACTCTGCTGTGCCCATGCCGCAATCAGCCCCGTCCACAATACTCCCTGAGTAAAGACATCGGGCAGCCATTGATTATCGAGGTCGATGATACTCGCGGCAATCAGCCAGGCGGATAATATCATCACCGCCAGCCCCCATCCACTTTCCGGCCAGACCAGACTTGCCAACAAAAAAGCGAGTGCCGTCAATAACTCCACCAGCGGATAACGCTTGCTGATTTTCGTCTGACAATCACGGCAGCGCCCTTTGAGCATCAGCCAGGAGAGCAGCGGAATGTTGTCACGAACGCGGATGGTCTGCTGACAATGCGGACAATGCGAGCGTGGCAGCGCCAGGCTTATTTTTAGCTGCGTGCTCGGCGTTTCACCGTGAAACTCCGCCATTTGTTGGCGAAGCATGATGGGGTAACGCCAGATCACCACATTCAAAAAACTGCCGATGATTAATCCTCCGACGGTTGCCAGGACAGGCATCGCAGCAGGATATTGCTGAAAAACATCAAAAAGCATGGTTAAAGGTTATTTGTTGTAACTTGCCGGATGCGGCGTGAACGCCTTATCCGGCCTACAGG
>NZ_KE137147.1:387609-509230 GCF_000408525.1 Escherichia sp. KTE96
AGGCCCGATAAGCTGGCGCATCGGGCATATATGTTGACCCGGTGCGCCTTATTTCATGCCGGATGCGGCGTGAACGCCTTATCCGGCCTACAGGCTTATTCGGCTGGCATCGAATACTCGGTAACCTTATTAATGGTTTCCGGCCCTTTTTCCGGTTTCGACAGGTGCATCGCCGCGAGCGTGTTGTAAGCCGACTGGCTCACTCCGCCTTCGAAGCTCATCTCACTTGCCCCCGGAAGCTGGTAAGCATTTGCGCCCGGATTCCATTTCTTAAAGAATTCCGAAAGATCCGCCTGAGCAACCCAGGATGCACACAGCATCAGCGTGTCAGCAGCGTTACCGTTTGACTCAGCACAGTAATTTCTGCCGCCAAACTTATCATTGCTGACATCATCGCCGCGCGCTTTACGGTGCATCAACTGGAACAGGTTCCAGCCCTTCATCCCTTTACGATCGCTGTAGAACTTAGGCAGGTCACCATCTGGATACCACTGTCTGATATCAAAGTTTTCCTCTGCCCACTCCTTCAACTGTGCGTACATCAGCAGACGGTCACCCGCACCGCCGCGCGCCCAGGCCTGACCGTTGCTCTCGTCCAGATATTCCGGCGCGACGGTAATGTCGTCAGCGACACGGTTCATCTTACCGAGATAGCGATCCTGCATGTACAGCGCCAGCACGTTGTTCGCCACTTCAGTTGCACCCGGTACGTTCAGCGGTGTTTCTGCAGCGTTATGACCGACTTCGTGCCAGATCAACCAGTCGTTCAGCGGCGTCGTCGGCAGCGTGGTGCTGTTCGTCGAGAAGCTGCTGTTCATTACCGGATAACCCGAGTGCGCATCACCGATGGAGATCTGCACATCGTTGGCGAAACGATGCTTGTGACCTGTCAATGCTTTATAGGTAAACATCCGGTGGTTACCACTTTCGCCATCACGACCGTAGAAGTCATTCATCGAGCTGGCAAAGGTATCCAGTTCCTCTGCGAATTGTTTCAGGTCACCCTTGTAATTGCTGGCGTTCAGGTTGTTCTTCGGTGCGGTGTAGACGAAAGAATCTGACTCCAACTCGCCCAACGGCGCAGGAGATTTCAGATCGTTTTTCCATGCGCCGTCTTTATAGAACGGTGCTTTTACCACACCGGTAAAGGTGAAGCTGGCAGATTCATTGGTAGAGCTATTGCCCTTGATATAAATCAGACCGCCGTAAGGAACCTTGAACGTCACCTTACCATTAGCCTCCAGAGTATATGTTTTGGTGACTCTTGGCGGACGGTTCAGAGCAACTTCATGCTTTTCACGTCCGGTCAGGTCATCGGCCAGCGCCACGGTTACGGTCACTGGGACTTTCGCATTGGACTTAATGCTAACTTCCTGCTGAGCTGGTGCCCACAGGCCGGTTGATTGCATGTTCCCCGCAAACCATTTGGTCGGATTCGAGTACAGGCTGATGGTTTCAGTAACCTCCTCTCCACCTACAGATACCGCTCCCGGATACTTCTCAACATCAACTTTAATGTTCAGATCCCACCAGGAACGGCCCAGCATCAGGCGCGTCAGCGGTTTTTCCATATAGTTGAGCGGATAGCTCGGGTTCATCATGCCTGCTTTGCTGCTACCGTCACCGTAGATCATGTTGTTATCAACCAGCGATTTCTTCAGTTCCGCGGAGCACTCGGTGCCGCCCTCGTAAGCATCGTTGGCGTAGCAGTTCAGGAACTCAGTGAACGTTTTAAAACCCAGCTCGTCATTTTTGCCTTCTTCATAACGATAAGCCGTGTCGTTCCACAGCCAGACCGACATGTTCTGGTACAGACGTTCCAGATCGACGCTGTTCAGACGTTCGCCTTTACTGCCTTTAGTACGGAAATAAAGCTCATGTTGATACAGGCGCTGAATGTTGGTGCCTAAATCCGCAGCCTGCACCATCGCTTTCGCAGTGTCGGCGTCAAGATTCAGTTGCGTATACTGCGGAACATACATTGTCCCCGTCACAGGAACACCCGTACCAGGACGATATTCCAGGCAGTTGACCTCATAGTGATAGTCAGGATCCTTACACTCTTCCAGCCTAGGGAACGCATCCAGAATTCTCTTCTTCGCCGCAGCCAGCAACTCAGGCGTTTTGTAGTCGGCTTCATCAATAAACGCGTATTGAGTTACTTGTTCACCATCAACCTCTTCTTGCCAACTGGCAACTTCCAGCTTCGGTTTCTTATCAGGTTTGTTATCAATCTGATATTTCCAGGTAACTTCGCCTGTCTCAGAATTAATGGTGTACGGCAGCGCACCTTCCACAACCGGATAACGTTCATAAACCCAAATGCCATTCGCTCGGCGCTGGCGTACGCGATCCGGATAACCCTGCGGATCGTTGTTCACCACCGATTTGTTCAGAGCCATTGACAGACCCGCGGCATCCAGCAGACGCACAAAGCCAGACGCGCTCTCTTCCTTAAGATTGCTCATCACGTTTTCCATGATCAGCACTGAGCCGCCTTTGTTCAGATAGGCGATCAGATCGGTCACATCCTGCTGAGTCAGCTTCGGTTTGCTGGTATCTGCACGCAGAGGCACTGCATAGGGATCGCCAGACCACTGAGTCACATATTCAAAACCGTTGAGGATCAGCAACGGAACTTCTTCCGGATTCAGATCGCCATAGCTGGTCAAATGTTTAACAGAAATACCTGCAAAATCCGGATGGAAGCCAAATGGAGCACTGTTCCCAGTGACCTGGCCATGACGTTTGAAATAAACGTTTTCCAGGTTCGTACCCACGGTCATTGTGCTCTTGGTATTCGGCTGCCAGATGTCGTTTGACAGGTAGCGCAGTACGTTCTGCATGAAGTGCTTCATATCATCTGAATCACCGCTGAGCGTACACTCACCTTTATCATTGACACCACCGGCCCAACTGTAACCATTAGGGCAACGCAAAATGCTGTTGTAGTGCGGGTTACCGATAACCATCAGCTTGCCATCACCGACTTGCCCCAGCGAAATAAACGGCAGGTTGAAGGTCGCGGTATCGCGCGTCACGTTTTCCGGCACAACAAGAGAAGGCGCTTCAGTAATGTACGCCAGCTCGTTTTTATCCCAGGCGCGTTTTTCACCAAAGGCCAGCCAGTAGTTTTTATCATTACGCGCCATCAGAATCGGGAAGGCCGCGTTGGAGATATTCACCACCGCCTGACCGCGCGCATTACCGGTGCTGCCATAGAAGTTGGTGGAGTCATGGAATACATGGAACTTGCTGACAGATTGGTAGTTCGTATCCACACCCCACAGTTTGTTGATAACGCCCTGAATCTGACCGTCATTAACATTGCGTGTCGTCAGCGAGAACCAGCGAGCCTCGTTACAACCGGCGGTTTTCGTACAAATCGCGGTATCGATCTCTTTGGCCTGTCCCGTCTTAAACTGCTCGATAAATTCGTTTGGCAGCACAACGGTTTGATCGCCTTCATCCAGCGTCGCGCCATTGGATAACGAGAGATTGATAATCTCGTTAATCACGTTGGGATATTCAGCAAAGACCTTGCGTACATCGTCCGGAACAACACGGGTATTATTTTGCCCGGTCGTCGAATAGCGATGAATCAGTTGATCGACATTCGCGCCGCGAACTTCATCACCCAGTTCAGTCAGCGCAATGGTCGACTTGTTGCCGCGTACTGAGCCAAGTTCAAAGGTATCGATACCAAAGGAGATGGTTTCGCCCCAGCTAAAGGAAAATTCACCATTTTCCCCTGTCACACCACGGCCTGAATTGGTGTAGTAGTCAACACCAGCAACACCATATCCCTGGCTATCCACCAGGCGGCCTTCGGAGAGAATAATTTCAGTAGGTTGATACTGATAAAACTGTTCCGCATTAGCTGACACAAATTTGGCGTTCAGATCCGGCGTTGTTCCCTCTGTCGTGACGGGCACGACCGGTGAGGTATGGGTGGATGGCGCTTTATCGGTCGCGACATTGTTTTCCACTTCCTCATTTACCAGCTTTTTGAATTCTTCCGGTGCCAGATCGATTTGCTTATACAGTTTTTCAAAGCGTGCGCGATCGACCACTGACGAGAAGGTCAGACAAAGTTGTTCTGCATCCGCCGGGCAACTGTCGCTGGAAGTTAACAGAGAGATAGCGTTGGTTTTCTCATTTTCAGAATCCGCCAGCTCCTGCGCGTCCTCGAGGCTAAACGACACTTTGTCAACCGCACGCAGGCTACGCGCAGCTTCTGACTGGGTGTTGAAAGTTGCAATGGTCGTACTACCAACCACACAACTCACGGTGTTGCCAGGTGTAAAAGTAAAGCCATCGCTGGATTCACCATTACAGGTAGCACCAGTTACCCGCTGGCTTCCGCCCAGGGTCAGATAACCCGTTTTCGTGGGAACAGGTTCTGGCTCTGGTTCTGGTGTCGGCTCAGGATCAGGGGTTGGATCCGGCGTAGGTTCTGGGTCCGGCGTCGGCTCAGGCGTCGGCTCCGGGTTTGGTGTTGGATCAGGTTTCACTTCCGGCAAAGACCCTGTTCCAGAATCTACAGGCGGAGTATCGGAGGACGAGCCTGAACCACCGCCATCACAACCGGCTAACAGGGTTGCGCTTAAAATAGCCGCTAAAAGCGATTTCTTATATTTAAATTTCTTATTCATTAATAACGCAAGTGACAAAACAAAGTTAAAAAATTCGTAACTGTGGAAATAGTTTTATGTTTTACCTTCTCTAAAAATAACCTCCATTCTTAAGAAATCTGCATTATTGATAACGAAATAGATAAAATTTATAGGAATATCCCCTATACGATGTCAGAGGGGTGATTTATAAAAATTTTTAACAAACAAAAAAGTAACAATTATTCACAATATTACTATCTCAAGTCATTGATAGTTTTAACGATTGCGATTGCAAAAGCAACAGATAGCACGCTACTTGCTCATCAAGCGAACACAATTAATACAGCTTGTTTTGCGTGGTAAAAAAACACAGATTTTCACGCCATTAATTATTTACCGGGTTATCTAATCATCAAACATTATTGATCTAATGATAATAAATAGAGAAATAATCTTGCTATTGTTTAGCCGGAATAACGAAACAGATATGAAAAAAGCCGGATGATATTTACAGCCATCCGGCTCTATTGAATTACGAAACCAACATTCCGGTAAACACATATGCCTGCAGCAGCGTGATAATGCCAATAACGCTGGCAAAGATCAGACTGTGCTTCACGGTGTAACGGAACAATTCAGATTCTCTGCCCACCATGCCCGTCGCGGCGCAGGCCACGGCGATAGATTGCGGGGAGATCATCTTGCCGGTCACGCCGCCGCTGGTATTTGCTGCCACCAGCAGAGTGTCCGAGACGTTGATTTGCTGCGCGGTGGTTGATTGCAGTGAACCAAACAGGGCGTTCGAGGATGTGTCAGAGCCGGTAAGAAATACCCCCAGCCAACCAAGGAACGGCGAGAAGAACGGGAACATCACGCCAGTACCCGCCAGTACCAGCGCCAGCGTAGTGGACATGCCGGAATAGTTGGTCACGAAGGCAAATGCCAGCACCATGCCAATCGACAATATCGGCCACTTCAGGCTAATTAGCGTTTCTGCGAAAACGCCAATACCTTTCTTGATCCCGACACCAAGAATGAAGATAGAGATAATTGCCGCGATAAAAATCGCAGTTCCGCCAGCGGAGAGTGGATCAAATTTAAACACCGCATCCATTGGCGTCGGTTGGGCGACAATGGGTGCCGCTTTCAGTACCTGTTGATGCAAATGGGGGATCTGGAAGTTAATCACCAGCGAATAAAACGCGCCGCCCGGAGCGAATAACGCTTTAAACGGCTTCATGGTCCAGATGGTGACCAGCACCGTTAAGATTAAAAACGGTGACCACGCACGAATGATTTGCCCAAGGCTGTATTCTGACGGTACTGGGCCGCCAGAAGACGGTTTATTCACCACCATCGCACCTGCGGATTGCCCCATGCTGATTGCCGTTTCGGTATTTTTCGGCCGCCAGACTTTGAGGAATAAAGAGAGTGAGACGATACTCACCAGCGCCGAAGTAATATCCGGCAGTTCCGGGCCAATGTAGTTAGAGGTAAAGAACTGGGTAACTGCGAAGCTACCACCCGCCACCAGCGCCGCTGGCCATGTCTCTTTCACCCCTTTCCAGCCGTCCATCATCGCCACCAGCCAGAACGGCACCAGTACCGACAGGAACGGCAACTGACGTCCCGCCATTGCGCCAATGTCGAACGGATCGATGCCAGTCACCTGACCGGCAACCAGAATAGGCACGCCCAACGCACCAAACGCCACCGGCGCGGTGTTGGCAATCAGACACAGCCCCGCCGCGTATAACGGTTTAAAGCCCAGCCCCACCAGCAGCGCGCCAGTAATAGCCACCGGCGCGCCAAAGCCCGCAGCTCCTTCTAACAGTGCGCCAAAAGAGAAGCCAATCAGCAACACCTGCAAACGTTGATCGTCGGTGATGGAGATAACCGAGCTGCGGATAATATCAAACTGGCCGCTGGCAACGGTTAATTTATAGAGAAATACCGCCGCGACAATAATCCAGGCGATTGGCCATAAACCATAAATAAAACCATATCCCGCAGCAGCAAATGCCATATCAATCGGCATTTTAAAGGCGAATATCGCAATCAATATCGATAATATAAGGGTTATTGCTCCGGCGACATGCCCTTTCAGACGTAATATCGCAAGCGCAACGAAGAAGAATATTATCGGGATCAGGGCAACCAGAGCGGATAGCCCCAGCCCTCCCATCGGCATATACATTTGGGTCCAGGTAACCATATTGTTCAGTCTCTTATTATCTTTATATGCTTGATATGCTTAAGGTTGCAATAAGCAAAAGAGGACTGAACTGTAAAATATAGGCGTTATACTTTACAGCAACAGCACGCCGCTCACGCAATTGCTACCTCAGGCATAACAAGTATATCGGGTAAGGGGTTCTGTTCCGCACCCGCAGGCGCAGAGTATCGTTAAGATGTCCATATTGTTGTTTTAACCCGCTAATGATGCGCTACGGGTATTTAATTTTATTAAACCCTGATAATCGCTCCGGTTATTTCCGGGATAAATGAACTACCGCAGTAACTATAATAGCCCCAGCGGTAAAACTTGCCGGGGCTTTTGCTATTGCTATTAATGACTTTCTTTTTCGCGTAAACGCCAGGCATGTAATAACGGTTCGGTATAACCGTTTGGCTGTTTCACACCGAGGAAGATTAAATCGCTGGCGGCTTTAAACGCACACGAGTTAGCAAAATTCCCCACCATCGGACGATACGCCGGATCGCCAGCGTTTTGCTGATCAACCACTTTCGCCATATTCTCCAGCGACGCCTGCACCTGTTCTTTGGTCAGAATGCCGTGACGTAACCAGTTGGCGATATGTTGGCTGGAGATGCGCAGCGTTGCACGGTCTTCCATCAGCGCCACGTTGTGGATATCCGGCACTTTTGAACAACCAATCCCCTGCTCTACCCAACGCACCACATAACCCAGAATCCCCTGCACGTTGTTATCCAGCTCTTGTTGGATCTCTTGTGCCGACCAGTTTGCGTTTTCAGCAACCGGAATGGTCAGCAGATCGTCCAGCAGAGGCTCAAATTCTGCATTGAACTCTGTGTTGGCAATGTTGGCTTGCACGCTCTGTACGTTGGTTTGGTGATAGTGCAACGCATGCAACGTGGCTGCGGTCGGTGACGGAACCCAGGCCGTGTTCGCCCCGGCACGTAACTGATCGCCCTTTTGGCTGTACATGTCTGCCATCAGATCTGGCATTGCCCACATCCCTTTACCGATTTGCGCTTTACCGCGCAGCCCACAAAACAGGCCGGAAAGCACGTTATTGCGCTCGTAGGCTTTGATCCACGGTGTCGATTTCATCTGGTTTTTACGCAACATCGGGCCCGCTTCCATCACCGAATGCATCTCATCACCAGTACGGTCGAGGAAGCCGGTGTTGATGAACGCCACGCGGTTGCGTGCCTGGGCGATACAACTACGCAAGTTCAGCGAGGTCCGGCGTTCTTCATCCATAATGCCCATTTTCAGGGTATTTGGTTCCATACCAAGCATGGTCTCAACGCGGGTAAACAGTTTGTTGGCAAACGCCACTTCCTGCGGACCGTGCATTTTCGGTTTCACAATATAGACGCTGCCAGTACGCGAGTTTTTCTGCACTTTTAAGTCGTAGAGGGCAATCGCACCTGTCATGACGCCATCAAGAATACCTTCCGGAATTTCATTGCCTTCGCTGTCCCAAATTACGGGGATAGTCATCAAATGCCCCACGTTGCGGATAAACAGCAGCGAGCGCCCGTGCAAAGAAATTTCAGAACCATCGGCGGCGGTGTACTGACGATCGTCATTCAGTTTACGCACGATTTGCCGACCGTTTTTCTCCATTTTCTCTTGCAGAGTGCCCTGCATCAGCCCCAACAGATTGCGGTACAGCAGGATTTTATCTTCAGCATCAACCGCAGCGACCGAGTCTTCACAATCGAGAATGGTACTGATGGCGGCTTCGACGATAACGTCGTTGATATGCGCCGGATCGTCTTTGCCAATCCGTCCGTTGGCATCGATTTGCAGTTCGATATGCAGACCGTTATTTTTCAGCAAAATGCAGGTCGGTGCAGCAGCATCACCACGGTAGCCGACAAACTGCGCCGGGGTACGTAACGTGGTTTCTGAGCCATTTTTCAACAGAATACGTAATTGTTTGTCGACCACCTTAAACGCCGCCACATCCTGATAGCTGCCGTTTTCCAGCGGTAGTGATTCATCGAGGAAGCGGCGAACCCAGGCGATAACCTGCGCACCACGCTGCGGATCGTAGCCGCTGACCATCGCCCCTTCCTGCGGGATGATGTCGCTGCCGTATAGCGCATCGTACAGTGAACCCCAGCGAGCGTTCGCCGCATTCAACGCGTAGCGGGCGTTCATTGCCGGAACCACCAGTTGCGGCCCCGCCTGGCTGGTGATTTCGCTGTCGATGCCGGTGGTTTCCACCGTCACATGGCCCGGCTGCGGCACCAGGTAGCCCAGTTCACGCAGGAAAGATTTATAGGCTGCTTTATCTTTTACCGGCCCCGGATTGCTGCGATGCCATTCGTCGAGCGCCGCCTGAATGCGATCGCGCTCTGCCAGTAACTGACGATTCTCTGGCGACAGATCGTGAACAATATCATCAAAATTGTGCCAGAACGCCGCAGAGTCCAGCCCTGCTCCGGGTAAAACTTCTTCATCAACAAAACGTTTAAAGTTGGCGTCAATGCGTAAACGGCCCTGGGTTATGGTTTCACTCATTGTTAATCTCCTCGTTTTCGCTTATTTCGCCAATACCGCTGCTGCCGCTTTCGCGACCTGCGCATCCTGTGCCCCGGTTAAACCAGACACACCCACAGCGCCAATAATCTGCCCATCAACAACAACCGGTACGCCGCCTTCCAGCGACGTCAGTAACGGTGCCGTCACAAACGCCGTACGTCCGTTGTTCACCATCTCTTCATAGCCCTTAGTTTCGCGGCGCCCCAGCGCGGCGGTACGCGCTTTCTCCTGGGAGATGTAGGCCGCAATCGGCGCGCAATCATCCATACGACTTAACGCCAGCAGATGACCGCCGTCATCGGCAACAGCAATGGAAACGGACCAGTTATTTTTCTGCGCCTCTTCCTGACCTGCGGCAATAATTGCACTCGCCATTTGCTGGCTAAGAATGACTTTAGTTTTCATTTTGTTATTCCTTTTCAAGGGCTTGTTCTACAATTTCAATCCAGTGACGCACAGAGGTACGACCGGCGCTCGCCAGATGCGTCTGGCAACCAATGTTGGCGGTAACGATCATTTCCGGTTTGCCGCTTTCCAGCGCATTCATTTTGTTATCCCGCAACTGGCGCGCCAGATCGGGATGCGTTAACGCATAAGTTCCCGCCGAACCGCAGCACAGATGGCTGTCGGGAACGTCGGTTAAGGTAAATCCCAGCCGCAGTAACACTTTTTCTACTTCGCCATTCAGTTTTTGCGCATGTTGCAGGGTACACGGACAGTGGAAGGCCAGTTTTTTATCGCCGCGAATCGCCAGCTTTTCCAGCGGCTCCTCACGCAAAAGCTCGACTAAATCAACCGCCAGTTCGCTGACCTGACGCGCTTTATCGGCATACAACGCATCGTTTTTCAGCATCTGCCCATACTCTTTAACGAATGCCCCACAGCCGCTGGCGGTTTGCAAAATTGCCTCGGCGCCTGCTTCAATCGCCGGCCACCAGGCATCAATATTATTTCGCGCGCGCTCTAACCCTTTCTCTTGCGCATTAAGATGATAGTCCACCGCGCCACAACAGCCTGCTTCGTTAGCTGGCATGACGCTGATCCCCAGACGATCCAGCACCCGCGCGGTTGCCGCGTTGGTGTTGGGCGAAAGCGTAGGCTGGACGCAACCTTCCAGCATTAAAACCCGACGCTTATGACGCAACGGCGGACGCGGTTTGGCTTTCACGATCCCGGCGGGGAGTTTTGCTCTAATCTGCTCTGGCAAAAACGGTCGTAGCACCAGGCCTACTTGCGTCAGCGCACGGAAGACCGCCGGACGCGGCACTACCTGACGCAGCCCTTCGCGTAGCATTCGATCCGGCAGTGGACGTTTCACTTTTTGCTCGACGATATCACGCCCGATATCCAACAGAGTGTGATAGCGCACACCAGAAGGACAGGTGGTTTCACAGTTGCGGCACGTGAGACAGCGATCGAGATGCTCCTGCGTTTTAAGTGTAACTTCGTTACCTTCCAGCACCTGTTTAATCAGATAGATGCGCCCACGCGGCCCGTCCAGTTCATCACCCAGGAGCTGATAGGTCGGGCAGGTTGCGGTACAAAATCCGCAGTGCACACAGGCGCGCAGAATGCTGTCAGCTTCCAGCGCCCGCGTATTCTGGCGCATCTCTTCGGTTAACCGGGTTTGCATAGTCTGCTCCTTAAAGTTCCGCGTACATGCGACCGGGGTTAAACACACCGCAAGGGTCGAGCTGCTGTTTAAGCTGCTGGTGATAGCGGAATAAAGGGGCAGGCAATGGAGCAAAACTGCCATCACCTGGACTAAAGCGAGTTGCGTGACCACCAGCGTTGCGGGCGATACGGTGGATTTGATTGTCATCGGCTGTCGATTTCAGCCAGCGTAACGCGCCCCCCCAGTCGATCAGTTGCTCGCCGGGTAAATCCATCATCGGTGCATCGGTGGGTAATGAAATGCGCCACAAAGTCCCTGGTAACGAGAAGAATGGCAGTTGTTGTTCACGCAATTGCTGCCAGAACTGACCCGCAACCTCTTCGCCCCCCAGCAGTTCACGCGCCGCTTTTACCGAGCCTTCACCGCCTTCAAGGCGGAGCCACAAGCCGTTGTCGAAGTAACATAAACCGCTAATGGGTAATGGCTGGAGTTGCCACTGGGCGATTTCGTTCATGGCTTCTTGCAGGCTGATTTCCCGACGCAGGCTGATAGTGGCGCGCGGTCGAGGCAACACTTTCATTGAGATTTCAGTAAGTACGCCAAGACAGCCATAGCTTCCGGCCATTAGCCGTGAGAGATCGTATCCGGCAACGTTTTTCATCACTTCGCCACCAAAACGCAGATGTTTTCCACTGCCGGTAATAATGCGCGTACCGAGGACAAAATCGCGTACCGAACCGCTCCACGGTCGACGCGGCCCCGCCAGACCACAAGCGACCATGCCGCCCCAGGTGGCTTCTTCACCATAATACGGTGGCTCGCAGGGCAGCATTTGCCCCGCACTTTCCAGCGCCGCTTCAATCGCCATCAGCGGCGTTCCGGCACGAGCGGTGATCACCAACTCGGTCGGGTCGTAATTCACAATGCCGCGATGACAACGCACATCCAGCGTTTGCCCGGTGACAGGGCGACCTAAAAAGGCTTTGCTATTGCTTCCCTGAATCACCAGCGGCGTTTTATTACTAATCGCCTGATTCACCTGTTCCAGCAGCGCCTGGCTGTAATCACACTCACGTAGCATCAGAAACGCTCCAGTTCAGGGAAAGGTAAATGACCGTGGTGCACGTGCATGGCACCAAATTCAGCGCAGCGGTGTAGCGTGGGAATGTTTTTTCCAGGGTTCAGCAAACCATCGGGGTCAAATGCCGCCTTGACCGCATGGAAGGTCGTGATTTCATCGCTGTTGAACTGGGCGCACATTTGATTGATTTTTTCGCGCCCAATGCCATGCTCCCCACTGATGCTGCCGCCCACTTCCACGCAGAGTTCGAGGATCTTCCCACCCAGCGCTTCCGCGCGGGCAAATTCGCCGGGTTCATTGGCATCGAAAAGGATTAACGGGTGCATGTTACCGTCTCCGGCATGAAAGACGTTGGCGACGCGTAAATCATATTGCTGCGATAAACGAGCAATGCCTTCCAGTACGCCAGGCAGCGCGCGGCGTGGGATGGTGCCGTCCATGCAGTAGTAATCGGGAGAGATGCGCCCCACCGCCGGAAAGGCGTTTTTACGACCGGCCCAGAAACGCACACGCTCCGCTTCGTCCTGCGCCAGACGGACGTCAGTCGCGCCCGCTTTCCGTAAGATGTCGTTAACCCGTTCACAATCTTCCTGTACGTCAGACTCCACGCCGTCCAGCTCGCACAATAAAATCGCTTCGGCATCAACGGGATAACCGGCATGAATAAAATCTTCTGCCGCGCGAATCGACAGGTTATCCATCATCTCCAGCCCACCAGGGATAATGCCATTGGCGATGATGTCACCGACGGCGAGTCCGGCTTTTTCTACCGAATCAAAGCTGGCTAACAGAACCCGTGCCACGGGGGGCTTCGGCAGCAGTTTTACCGTCACTTCGGTGGTCACGCCGAGCATACCTTCTGATCCAGTAAACAGCGCCAGCAGGTCAAAACCCGGCGAATCCAGCGCGTCCGATCCCAGTGTCAGCGTCTCTCCGTCCAGCGTTTGCACTTCAATTTTCAGCAGGTTATGTACGGTAAGCCCATATTTCAGACAGTGAACGCCACCGGCATTTTCCGCCACATTGCCGCCAATGGAACAGGCGATTTGTGAAGAAGGGTCCGGCGCGTAATAGAGATTATGCGGCGCTACGGCCTGGGAGATAGCCAGATTACGCACGCCCGGTTGCACGCGCGCACGGCGACCGACGGGGTTTATATCGAGGATCTCTTTAAAGCGCGCCATCACTAACAACACGCCTTTTTCCAGCGGCAACGCGCCGCCAGAAAGCCCGGTGCCCGCGCCACGAGTCACCACCGGCACACGCAGACGGTGGCAGACAGCCAGAATCGCCGCCACCTGTTCTATCTGCTTAGGCAGAACAACCAGTAATGGACGCGTGCGATACGCGCTCAACCCGTCACACTCGTAAGGAGTGCTCTCCTCATCGGTATGCAGGATCTCGAGTCCGGGGACATGCTCACGCAGTGCCATCAGTACCGATGTTTGGTCGACATCGGGTAAAGCGCCATCAAGACGCTCTTCGTACAAGATGCTCATGAGTAGGGTTCGCTTTGTTGTGTTGTGTGGTAGCTGATTTTTGCGTGCTGCTTCTGTGAACAGTTATTAAGCGGGCTTTTTGTTTTCGTCTATCTCTTTAGTTACCGGTCAGACCATTTTTTTTCCAGCTCTGTGACCACGCATAGGTTAATTCAATGTTAAATTGATGTAACATAATCACTTGCATGATGTGCGTGTTTCGCGAATTAAGAACAGAAAAATTGGTCCTACCTGTGCACGAGGTCCGGGAATGAAAGATGAACGTCGCCCTATTTGCGAAGTGGTTGCAGAGAGTATCGAACGGTTAATTATCGACGGTGTGTTGAAGGTCGGGCAGCCGCTTCCCTCGGAACGTCGACTGTGCGAAAAGCTCGGCTTCTCGCGTTCCGCACTGCGTGAAGGGCTGACGGTGCTGCGCGGGCGCGGGATTATTGAAACGGCGCAGGGGCGCGATTCTCGGGTCGCGCGACTTAATCGGGTACAGGACACCAGTCCGCTGATCCATCTGTTCAGCACGCAGCCGCGAACACTGTATGATCTGCTCGACGTCCGGGCATTACTGGAAGGCGAATCAGCAAGGTTGGCGGCAACGCTGGGAACCCAGGCTGATTTTGTATTGATAACTCGCTGTTATGAAAAAATGCTCGCCGCCAGTGAGAACAACAAAGAGATTTCACTGATCGAACATGCGCAGTTGGATCACGCTTTCCATCTCGCTATTTGTCAGGCTTCCCACAATCAGGTGCTGGTTTTCACTCTGCAATCATTGACCGATCTGATGTTTAATTCGGTGTTTGCCAGCGTGAATAATCTCTACCATCGCCCCCAGCAAAAAAAGCAGATCGATCGCCAACATGCGCGGATCTATAACGCGGTTTTGCAACGACTGCCGCATGTGGCCCAGCGCGCGGCCCGCGATCATGTGATGACCGTGAAAAAGAATCTCCACAATATCGAACTGGAAGGCCACCACTTGATTCGCTCGGCGGTGCCGCTGGAGATGAGCCAGAGTTAGCGGGCGTTAAATCTGCTTTTCATACACACGGTAACGCTTATATGGCTGTGCGCCAATACGTTCCAGCATGTTATTCATGCCCGTATTGGTTTCGAGGATCCATGACATCTCCAGCGCGTCGATCTTCCTGCGGGTAAAGGGATCGCGTAATGCTTCAATCAGCAACAGCGCGATTACCGGTCCGATACGACTAAACTGATATTCGTCGCGCACACCCATTAGCGGCACTCGCGCAGTGCGCATACCACTGACTTTTAAGCGCCACAGCAATTTTGCCCAGCCGAGGGGAAATAGCGATCCATTCAGATCAGCAATCGCCTCGTTGATGTTCGGTAAGCCGACAACAAACGCGCAGGGTGCAGAGTCTATCTCAGCAATGTAGATCATATCGTCCGGCACCAGGTATTTAAGCTGATCGCCCATGATGGCAAATTCGCGTTCGGTAAACGGCACAAAGCCCCAGTTGTGCTGCCAGCCAGAGTTGAAAATCTCACGCAGGATCTGCATCTCTTCAGCAAACCGCTGGCGATTGATGCAGCGAATGGTCACCTTTTTGCGTACCTGATCCATCAGTTTTTTTAGCGCCGGAGAGAAAGTGAGATCGGTTCGCTGCATCCACCACGCCAGTAAATCAATGCCTTTCTGATAGCCCAATTGCTCGAGATGCGCGGCATACCACGGTTTGCCGTGCGGCATCATCGCGCAGGGCGGCGTATCAAACCCTTCAATCAGTAACCCACTCTCCTGATTGATATTCAGGCTGAAGGGGCCAGTGATGTTGCGTGCCCCTTGTGACTTCAGCCACCCTTCCGCTGCGTCAAATAAGGCCGCAAATACCTGTGGATCATCAATGGCGTCAATCATGCCAAAATGCCCCGTATCTTCGCCGTATCGCTCGCGGTGCAAGGTATCGATTTGCGCCGTAATGCGCCCGACTATCTGCCCCTCTTTTTTTGCCACCCACGCCTGCCAGATAATATGGTCCGTTCCCGGATTCTTTTGTGACAGATGCTCACTGCGTTCAATGCATAAAGGGGGGATCCAGTTTGAATCATTGGAATAAAGTGACGACGGAAAAGCGATAAATGCCTTTAAGTCATTTTTATTTATTACTTTTTCAATTTTAATCATCAGCAGATCGCATTCCATATTTACGTGGATAACAAATAATTAACGGTGAAAAACAGGCTGCAACTGCAACGAACGGCACCTTCATAATCCACCCAATGAATACAAACGAAGATAAAATAATATTTATTAATAATTACGGTAAAACCAGAGCCTGCGTAAGACGGTTAATAATGCCTTTTATAGACTTAATGCGACCAGACAAGGCATTACTTAATACATTCATAAATTAAATATCATTCACAATAAGAAACAAAAAAACAGAACTTATTATTTTAATCAATGTTCAATATCGCACCAATGAAAATACTATCTCATTTATCTTTTATGCATATATAATCCACCGCATTATTGTCATTTTATTTTTGATATCCAATTTTCTTGTGGTGTATATGTCCAATAAAATCTTTACGCATTCCCTGCCTATGCGCTATGCCGATTTTCCAACGCTGGTTGATGCTTTGGACTATGCCGCTCTGGGTAACGCCGGAATGAATTTTTATGACAGGCGTAGCCAGCTTGAAGATGAACTGGAATATCACACTTTAAAAGCACGTGCGGAAACAGGAGCCAGGCGACTGTTATCGCTAAACCTGAAAAAAGGCGATCGCGTGGCGCTGATTGCGGAAACCAGTAGCGGGTTTGTCGAAGCGTTTTTTGCCTGCCAGTATGCCGGATTAGTCGCTGTCCCACTGGCGATTCCGATGGGCGTCGGTCAGCGGGATTCATGGAGCACAAAACTGCAAGGGTTGCTGGCAAGCTGCCAGCCTGCGGCGATTATCACTGGTGATGAGTGGTTGCCGCTGGTCAATGCCGCGACGCAGGGCAAACCCGAGTTACATGTTTTGAGCCACGCCTGGTTTAAAACCTTGCCAGAAGCCGATGTTACGCTCCCGTTGCCAGTGCCAGACGATATCGCCTATCTGCAGTACACCTCCGGCAGCACCCGTTTTCCCCGTGGCGTCATCATCACTCATCGCGAAGTGATGGCCAATCTACGTGCCATCAGCCACGATGGCATTAAATTACGCCCAGGCGATCGCTGTGTCTCCTGGCTACCTTTCTACCATGATATGGGGCTGGTCGGTTTTCTTCTGACACCTGTCGCCACGCAGCTTTCAGTGGATTATTTGCGCACCCAGGATTTTGCCATGCGCCCACTGCAATGGCTTAAATTGATCAGCAAAAATCGCGGCACCGTCTCCGTTGCGCCACCATTTGGCTATGAATTGTGCCAGCGCCGCGTGAATGAAAGAGATCTCGCTGAACTGGATCTCTCCTGCTGGCGCGTCGCCGGTATTGGCGCAGAGCCTATCTCCGCCGAACAACTCCATCAATTTGCTGAATGTTTCCGTCCAGTTAACTTTGACGATAAAACGTTTATGCCGTGCTACGGACTGGCAGAGAACGCGCTGGCTGTCAGCTTTTCCGATGAAGCCTCTGGGGTTGTGGTTAACGACGTGGATCGCGACATCCTCGAATATCAGGGGAAAGCCGTTACGCCGGGTGTTGAGACACGTGCCGTATCAACTTTCGTCAACTGCGGTAAAGCGTTGCCGGAACATGGCATTGAAATCCGTAATGACGCGGGGATACCGGTAGCGGAACGTGTGGTGGGCCATATTTGCATCTCTGGCCCCAGCCTGATGAGTGGCTACTTTGGCGACATGGCTTCACAAAACGAGATTGCCGCGACGGGTTGGTTAGATACTGGCGATCTCGGTTATCTGCTGGACGGTTATCTGTATGTCACCGGGCGCATTAAAGATCTGATTATTATTCGTGGCCGCAATATCTGGCCGCAGGATATTGAATATATTGCGGAACAGGAACCGGAAATTCACTCTGGCGATGCCATTGCTTTCGTTACCGCCCAGGAAAATATTATTTTGCAGATCCAGTGCCGGATCAGCGACGAAAAGCGCCGCACGCAGCTTATCCACACGCTGGCGGCGCGGATACAAAGCGAATTTGGCGTAACTGCGGCTATCGACCTGTTACCGCCCCACAGTATTCCCCGCACCTCTTCCGGCAAGCCCGCCCGCGCAGAAGCGAAAAAACGTTATCAGAAGGCCGTTGCCGCTAATCCTCATGTTCAGGGATCTCTCGTATGAATCAAACTGTCGCGGTGACGGGCGCTACCGGGTTTATCGGGAAATATATTATCGATAACCTGCTCGCCCGCGGCTTTCACGTTCGCGCTTTGACGCGTACTACCCGCGCTCACGTTAGCGATAATCTCATCTGGGTGCGCGGTTCGCTGGAAGATACGCATTCGCTTAGCGAACTGGTTGCCAGCGCCAGCGCGGTGGTCCATTGCGCCGGGCAAGTGCGCGGACACAAAGAAGATATCTTTACCCGTTGTAACGTCGACGGCAGCCTGCGCCTGATGCAGGCGGCAAAAGAGAGCGGCTGCTGCCAACGTTTCCTGTTTATCTCTTCACTGGCGGCGCGTCATCCCGAACTCTCCTGGTATGCAAAATCTAAATTCGTAGCCGAACAACGACTGGCAGCAATGGCTGGCGAAATCACGCTGGGCGTTTTTCGTCCAACTGCAGTGTATGGCCCCGGCGATAAAGAGCTAAAACCGCTGTTTGACTGGATGCTGCGCGGACTTCTGCCACGTACTGGCGCACCAGATACGCAGCTCTCTTTTCTGCACGTCACCGATTTCGCCCAGGCTGTGGGTCAGTGGTTAAGCGCCGATTCCGTACAGACGCAAACGTATGAATTATGCGATGGCATCGCCGGAGGTTATGACTGGCGACGTGTCCAACAGCTTGCCGCTGTAGCCCGTTGTGGTTCTGTGCGGATGGTCGGTATTCCTCTGCCGTTACTCACCTGCCTTGCGGATATCAGTACCGCGTTGAGTCGCCTCGCAGGTAAAGAACCCATGCTGACCCGCTCGAAAATCCGTGAATTAACCCATGCCGACTGGTCGGCAAGTAATAAATGTATTTCTGAAGATATTAATTGGTTTCCCGGGGTTAGCCTGGAACACGCATTACGCAACGGGCTATTTTGATTGTCTTGTTTAAAGGTGTGTTAACGTTTCTATGGTAAATCGTGAAATAGTAATGGATTACATCCTTTCCTGTTTACAGGAGTTGGTCGAAAACGGTGTGGAAATTAAGCCCGACAGCGATCTCGTCAACGATCTCGGCCTGGAGTCGATCAAAGTGATGGATCTCTTAATGATGCTGGAAGACAGATTCGATATTTCCATTCCTATTAATATTCTGCTGGATGTCAAAACCCCTGCGCAATTAATGGAAACTCTACTTCCATGGCTGGAGAATAAATAATGGGGCTTTATGATAAATATGCGCGCCTTGCTGGTGAGCGGCTGCAATTTAGTGATAACGGTTTAACGCCGTTTGGCACCTGTATTGATGAAGTGTATTCCGCCACCGAAGGCCGTATCGGCAATAAAAAAGTGATTCTGGCCGGGACCAATAATTATCTCGGATTAACCTTCAATCATGATGCCATTGCGGAAGGTCAGGCGGCGTTAGCGACCCAAGGCACCGGCACCACCGGTTCTCGTATGGCTAATGGCAGTTATGCGCCGCATCTGGCATTAGAGAAAGAAATTGCAGAGTTCTTCAATCGCCCTACCGCTATCGTTTTTTCAACCGGTTATACCGCGAATTTAGGTGTCATCAGCGCACTTGCCGACCATAACGCCGTGGTGTTACTCGATGCCGACAGCCACGCCAGTATTTATGACGCCTGTTCTCTCGGCGGTGCGGAAATTATTCGTTTCCGCCATAACGACGCCAACGATCTGGAGCGTCGCATGGTTCGCCTCGGTGAACGGGCAAAAGAGGCGATTATCATCGTTGAGGGCATCTACAGTATGCTCGGTGATGTGGCACCGCTGGCAGAAATCGTTGATATCAAACGTCGCCTCGGTGGTTATTTGATTGTCGATGAAGCGCATTCATTTGGCGTATTAGGCGCAACGGGCCGCGGACTGGTTGAAGCCGTTGGCGTTGAAGACGATGTGGATATTATCGTCGGCACCTTCAGTAAAAGCCTGGCCTCCATTGGCGGTTTTGCCGTGGGTTCGGAAGCGATGGAAGTGCTGCGCTACGGCAGCCGCCCGTATATTTTTACCGCCTCGCCTTCCCCTTCCTGCATTGCGACCGTGCGCTCGTCGTTAAAAACCATTGCCACACAACCAGAGCTGCGGCAAAAGCTGATGGATAACGCCAACCATCTGTATGACGGGCTACAAAAGTTGGGTTATGAGTTAAGCTCGCATATCAGCCCGGTAGTGCCGGTGATAATCGGTTCGAAAGAGGAAGGGTTACGTATCTGGCGCGAGCTTATCTCGCTGGGCGTTTATGTGAATCTTATCCTGCCGCCTGCCGCACCTGCGGGTATTACGCTGCTGCGCTGTAGCGTTAACGCCGCTCACAGCCGCGAGCAAATCGATACCATCATTCAGGCATTTGCTACCCTGAAGTCGTAATATTGGCCCGCCGTGGTGTTACGCCACGGCTGGATTAATGTTGCCTGTCATACCAATACACCAGAATCAACGCCACTAACACAAACGCTACCGGTAAACCGAGCGCGGTAACGGGCGCGCTCAACGCAAATAGCAATCCCAGATTGACCATGATTTGATAGCTGATCCAGGTAAGCAAGCCAACGATGACGCCTACAGCAAGACGGCTGCCCATCCCCGGCGAGCGCGGAGTGCTAAAGGTAAAGGGCACAGCCAGTAAAATCATCGCCAGAGTTAAGATGGGTTGCCCCAGTTTTTCCCACAGTGCAAGGCGGTATTCGCTGCCCGGTTGTCCGGTTTCCTGCAAATAATGGATGTAATGGTTGAGTTGACGGACAGAAAAAGTATTCCCCGGCATCGATAACTCTTCGAGATTCATACTGGTGAATGCCGATTGCCAGGCAAGATTGGCTAATGCTTCCTGCGTTTCTTTACCGTTAAGCCATTTTTTGTGATTCACGCCGTGCAGGATCCACGTTTTGTCGTTTTCAATGGTGGCACTGCGTGCATAAATGTAGGATTCGAGCGAGAGATCGTCGCGGTAATGAAATATCTCCACGCCCACAGGCTGACCCAGTTCGTTCAGCGATTTCACCGTCACAAATTCATTGCCGCGCCTGGCCCACAGCATATTGCCGGTAATATCATCCTCATCTCCCAACGCTACCGCGGTAGATTTGATTTGCAGTGCCTGTTGCTGCAATGGCGACGCAACCCACTCATCAATCGCGCCTAACGAAACAGTCCACAGTATTCCGGCGACCAGCGCCACCAGTGCAATACGGAAAATAGAAAAACCCGTGCTACGAATGGCGGTAAGTTCGCTGTTTTTCGATAGTTGCCCCAGGCCAACAATCCCACCCAATAACGCGATAAATGGTGCAAGCTCGACCAGTGTGCGCGGTAAGGTCATCAGTACCACCAGCACCGCCTGAGTCCAGCGATAACCACCAGGGCTGACATCATCCAGTTCGTTAATCAGGTTGAAGGTGGTAAAAAGCGGCAACAGTAGCCCGGCCGCGGCAGCAAAACCGAGGAAGATATGGCGGATTAAATAGCGACTGAAAACATTCATCGGGAAAATTTCTGCAGCAAAGAGAAGTCGCGAGCAACCAGCATCAACAGACCTATTAGCATGAGTCCGGGCACTAACCACAAACCAGGAATGAGGGGAATCGCGCCGTTAGCCACCAGGGTGCGGCAGACGTCGCCGCCATAAAAAATGGCAATAAACAGTAATGTCAGTGGCAGTAACGTAGAAAATCGCCCCTGCCGCGGTTTTACCCGGCTTAAAGAAATAGCCAGCAGTGCCATCAACAACGCCGTCAGGCCACGGCTTTGTCGCCATTGCAGCTCAGCATGATCGGCAGGAAAGACAGAGTGTGCCAGTTCCGTGACCGATTTCGCTTTGCGTTTGACGTTAGGGCTTTGATCCAGCGGATTCAGATGTAATTGCAGATTACGGTAAAGCTGTTCGTTGTCGTCACGGCCCTGATGATCGAGAAGATAGGCAGTTCCGTTATGCAACATAACGGTAGGTTTCTCGGGTGATGGGTCGACCACATCGACCGAACGGGCGCGGAAAATACGTGTTCGATTGGCGGTAGAAGTATAAATCAGCGCATCGGTCAGGCGGTTATTATCTTGATCAACCGTCTGAGAGAGGATCATTCGTCCGTTATCGTTAGTGTTAAATTTCTTTGCCCGCAACTGGCGAACATCCAGCTCCGACTGCGACTGTTGCTCCAGTTGATAAATCTGCGCATAAGCCCACGGCCTGCCATACATCGACAACAGAGTGACAAAAATACTTAGCGGTATCGCCAGGTAAAGAACGGCTTTGTACAAACGCGCCGGACTGCCTCCCGCCGCAGAGATAGCGGTAATTTCTGAATCGGTATACATCTGCCCAAGCGTCACGCCAACCGACACATACAGGCCAACCGGTAATAACATCTCCAGTGCAATCAGCACCTTGTAGAAAACGATATCCAGTACAACATCAAGCGCTAAGGTTCCATTTGCCGCTTCGGTCAGATAACGCTGTGCGGAGTAGCTGGCAAAAATAAAGATCAGAAAACCGATGATAATCAGCACCAGACGGCGCGTACCACGCATGATGTAGTGCTCAACCAACTTCATCTCACTAACGCCCTCAATCCTTTGAATTTTTTATTCATTGATCAGCTTATGTGCCAACGCAATAACATGATCTACTTCTTCCGGCACCAGGCTACCGTCCTTTGCCCACTGGATTTGCCCGTATTTATTCAGCACCAGAATGGTTGAACTCTGCTCCGGCAGTTGCCAGGCAAGACGTCCCAGACCATTGGCGTCAATAACAAATTGCGCCCACGGATAGCGGCGTTTATTTTTTTCAATTTTACCTGCCACGAAATAACCGGTGCCAAAGATGGCATCATCGGTGTTCACTATGGTGGTGGGCTGAAAACGATCCTGAGGGAAATTTGCTATTTCTACTGCTTTGATTAGCAATGAGTTCTTTTTCTTTGCCGACTTTCGCCCGGCAATATACTGGATAATACGAACTTTTCCCGCCAGTTGCGTGCTATTCCACTTTTGGTAGTGAATCTCTTCGTTATTAAGCAGCAACTCACCGCCTTCCTGGATATAAACAGGGGGAACCGGTTTTCCTGTGACGAAATTGTGTGCCTGCGCACCAGGTAATAAGAGCATGATAATCAGTGCGACAATCAAACGAGATAACATCATTACCCCGGTTATAGCGGAAAACGCGAAATCAGCAGTTCTAAACGCTGACGAATATCGCTATCGAGTGCCACTGGTGCATCATACGACTGGCGATTTTCCATATCGTCCGCCACCATGTCGTCGTGCTTATCTCCCATCAGGCCATTAATGGCTGCGAGAAAGCGGGAAATCTGCAACGCCTCTTTATTTTCAGGATCAAGCGATCTTAACGTGTCGTAATAAGAAACCTGCTGGCTGATGATTTTTCGCACATCATGAAATTCCCTGCCTGTAAGCTGTGGTTTGGCAACAATCTCCTTCAGAATGTGCATTTGCTTCTGGCGATAAGCGATAAAGCCGTTCACGCTTTCTAACTGGCTATGGCGTAATAAATAACTCACCAGCCACCATACAAGAGGGCTTAAATAAATACGTAACAAGTTTCCGTAATACGACACGATATTTTTCTTACCGTTACGAAAACCGTCCTGAAAACGCCCAAGAAAAACCGTCGTTTTGCCGAATAAGAATCCCGCCCGGTGTTTTTTTAAATACAACCGTTGGGCAAAACGTAGATGCTTGTAGCGCGCTCGCATGTATTTAAACTGTTTGCGCTCGTCAGACGTAAGCTCCTCACCTTTGGACTGTTTGCGGATTAAATGCAGTAACTCCTGACGATTAACACCATTCAGCCAGAATTGCAGACATAACGCATAGTTATCCTGAATGATTTCAGCAGTACAACGCAAAGCAATTGTCGATGGTAAACTGACCCACTCATCAATAACATCATCTTCCTCAACCGCAACAAATAAACGCTCGCTCGCCTCAAGCGGGAAATATTTTCTCATCATCAGGATTTCTCTCCGGCTGCGTTATAACGCAATGAATGGCGCTGAAAAAACGCCTTTAAGGTCGGAATTAATGAGAGCGCCACATCCAGACATTGACCGCCGAAATAGGCAAACGCCGCTCCCAGCACGCCAAACAGATGGCAGAACATGAACAGCAACACGATGTAGCCGATTGAAGCGATGGTTTGCGCCACGAGAAAAGCGCGTTGTTTCCCCGCCATCAGCAGCAATGATTCCTGCGGGAAACCCAGCATCGAAATAACAATCGCGCCCAACATGACCTGAATCAGGTCATATGCTTCGAGATATTTAACGCCAAATACCAGCGAAATAAGTGGTTTACCAACGATCAACACCGCAAGCGCAACCAGAATGCCGATCCCGCCCGCCAGCAAGCCGGACTTCACGCCTAACAACCACGGTCTGGTGGTTCGAGGATCTAAACGCATCACTTCAGGGTAAAAGCTCTTACCCAGCAAACTGGCGGGCGTTCCGGCAGCGTCAAAGAATGTCATAGCGATTTTAAATAATCCGGCGGCCGCTGGCCCTAACACGATCCCCACCAGCACCGTGCTGCACGAGTTACGCGCCGACCAGATGGAGTGAGCAATGTTGGTTGACCAGACAAAACTCCACGCGCCTTTAATGTGTCTGGCAGACTCAAACAGATTTAATTTGAAGGCGTTATGGATATTTCTACGACGCAGTTCACGCGCAGCAAACCACCAGTACATCGTGCCACCAACCAGATTCGAGGCGTACCAGGCGATCACGAAGCCCGCAAAACCAAAGTCAAAATACCAGGCAATGACGCTTCCCGCCGCACGCAGAAAAGGTTTCGTCGCCTGCTGCACCGCAATTAAGTCGAAGCGATCCACTGCGCGCAAAATGCCGGTCGGCGTGGAGGAAGCCATTGAGGGGATAAGCGTGCAATAGAGCGCCGCCAGCCAAAAACTTTGCTCATCCAGACCTAACGAGTGAGAAAGAAATGGCAGCAAGGCAATGCCGCCGACAATCGCCACCGCACCACTGACGATATCCAGCGAAAAGGAAAAAGAGACAACATTGCGAAATTGTTGGGGATTATTATTGGTTAAGGCTGGCGTGCCATACTGCACTACCAACTGCCATGTCTGAAACTTAATAAAATCACTGATCGACTTGGCATACGATTGCACAATCACCAGTACGCCAAACATGGCTGGCGTCATCCCTTTCCCTGCGCATGAAAGCGCCAGTAAACCCAGCAAAGCGCTCACGACATTGCTGGAGCCTAACCAGGCGCTATTGCGAATAATGGTGCGAAATGCGCCATCTGCAAACCAATGTTTGATGTTAAAACCCGCCAATTCAGCCAGACCTTATCGTTGAAAATGAAAAACAGCCCGCCAGCCTTAAGTTAAACGTCGGCGGTCAGAAACGATGGCAACCAGAGAAACCGCTTTCTGTGCCTGTTCCAGCACTTCGCTGTAGGGCGCTCTGGAATCAATCTCAAGAATTTTTGTGCCGTTATAGCCAATCTTCGACATGACACCGATTTTGTCCTGCAACTCGGCATAGTCATGGTCAGGCTTGCGGGAGATAGCAGTATCAATATCAATACCCAGACGAATGATTAATTCCGGGCGGTATTGCGCCATTTGTTGGTATAACTGCCGCTCACGCTGCGCCAGGAACATGTTGATTTTCCCGGCAGCACGTTCGACGCCAATCCCAGGACCGTCATAATAGAAACCGGAAATTTCAGCCTGCGGAAAGCGATCGCTGACCACCAGAACACCACTTTGCGCCAGTCGCTGAACTTTGCGCAGATTTGCCATTCTTCGCAGCGAAAAGCCGTACATAATCGCCGCCGCCCAAAGCGCCGGAGATTGGGTTTTCATACTTTGGGTTTTGGAGGATTTTGCCGCCAGTCTCCGCTCCAGCCAGACACCAACAAACGGTAAGCGTTTAATTTTGTCGCCGTCTTCGCCCGAGAGCAGCCCCAGATAGCGGCGCTCGGTTTGCCAGTGCTGTTGCAGTGATTTCACCAGATCGGTGGTCAGCGTGGATTTCCCCGTGCCATCACACCCGACCACCGCAATCAGCCCTGGAATGTAGTTGGGCTGCGGCGCAGTTGTACTATTAGCAGTTTGCGTGTGTAGTGCATCCATTCGTTAAATCATCCCTTATCCATTTTGGTGATCAGGAAAGCGCGGCGTGAATTGAGCGTAGTGACACTTGCAGGACTTCATCGGCGGGTTGCCGCCCATCCAGTTCAAGGATCTTTGCGCCATTGAACGTCAGTTGTGGCGTGACGGCGATTTTTTCCTGTAACGCCGCCAGTTGATGGTCGGGCTTACGCGAAAACGCCGTCTGTTCATCAATAGCAAGACGAATCAATAACACAGGTAAATAAGACGCCATCCACTGGTATAGTTTCAGTTCGCGCTGCCTTAACATTTTTATCCAGCCGTTACCGCCAGTAGTTTTTGCCAGTTGCGGGCCATCAAAGCGAAAACCCGGCACTTCAACCTGCGGGTAGCGATCTGTAATGAGCAGATAGCCTTGCTGGCTTTTGCGCAACATTTTGCGAAACTTGTACGCCCGCCAGCAAGAAAGCAAATAAATAACCAGCGCGGTAATATTACCGGGCGGCGTTGAAGGCTTTTCATGCACATGTGCCGCTTTGCCTCGCAAATAACGGCCAAAAGGTGCACCAATAATGGGGAGCTGTGAAATCCACTCACCAATTCGCCCGGACGATTGCCCGAGATAAATGTGTTCTGTTGGCATTTTTGCTGCCAGTTCATTCACCAGGCTTGCCGTGAGGGTCGATTTACCCGAACCATCACATCCCACAATGGCAATAACGCGCACTGGCGTGGAATTAATTATTGACATATTACGTTGATTCACGAAAAACCCGGCAGCAAATAATGTATTGAATATTACGTGGTCCGTGCTCAGAATATCCGTTCAACCTTATTGTGACAATGGTTAATTGTGGTATTACCCTGAATTACGCTTTCATAAAAACATATTAACCAAATAAATATTTTGGGTGGATATTTAAATTTAAGGATATATTCATGCAATCAATAACCTCTCCGTTAATTGCCGTTATCGGCAGTGATGGTTCAGGCAAGTCAACGGTGTGTGAACATCTCATTACCGTTGTCGAAAAATATGGTGCCGCAGAAAGAGTTCATCTCGGGAAACAAGCAGGGAATGTGGGGCGAGCAGTAGTCAAATTGCCCTTAATGGGGAAATCACTTAATAAATCTATTGAACGCAATAAAGTGAAAACGGCGAAAAAATTACCGGGTCCCGTTCCGGCGCTGGTAATTACAGCATTTGTCGCCCGTCGCTTACTACGCTTTCGCCATATGCTTGCCTGTCGTCGTCGCGGGTTAATTGTTTTAACCGACCGTTATCCGCAAGACCAAATTCCTGGCGCTTACGATGGTACGGTGTTCCCGCCTAACGTTGAAGGCGGTCGTTTTGTCTCATGGCTGGCAAGTCAGGAACGTAAGGCGTTTCACTGGATGGCGAGCCATAAGCCTGATCTGGTCATCAAACTCAATGTCGATCTGGACGTTGCCTGCGCGCGTAAACCCGACCACAAAAGGGAATCGCTGGAAAGGAAGATAGCCATAACGCCGCAGTTAACCTTTGGCGGTGCACAACTGGTTGATATCGATGCCAATCAGCCGCTGGAGCAGGTGCTGATTGATGCGGAAAAAGCGATTAGGGATTTTATGACGGCACGAGGTTATCACTAGTCAGAAGTGATAATGCCCGATCGCAGGGAGCGGGCATTATCAGGAAGGTTAAATAAGCTGCAATGCTATCCAGTACAGACTACCAGACAGAAAAATTGCCGCCGGTAAGGTAAACACCCATGCCATCAGGATACTGGTTACCGTTTTACGCTGTAACCCACCGCCATCCACTACCATCGTCCCCGCCACCGCAGAAGAGAGTACGTGCGTTGTGGAAACAGGCATACCGATGTAACTGGCAAGACCGATAGACACTGCCGCCGTCATTTGCGCCGCCATGCCTTGCGCATACGTCATGCCACGCTTACCAATTTTCTCACCGATGGTCATCGCCACACGACGCCAGCCAATCATGGTGCCGATACCGAGCGCCAGTGCTACCGCCATGATAATCCACACCGGAGCGTACTCAATGGTGCTTAACATATCGCTGCGCAGTTTTTTCAGCAGGTTCTGGTCTTCTTTGCTAACGCCTGGCAGTTTCGCCAGTTTCGCGGAAGTATCAGAGATGCAAAGCATAATGCGCCGCAACTGACTGCGTTGACTTACGTTTAACGGCTCGTAGCTTTCCATATTGCCCGGCAGCATCGTTTTGACACGAGCAATCGCATCAAAAGTATTTGCTGGATGACAGTGGAACTCCGTCGCTTGCGTGCCTTCAGTTGATGCCGCAGGCAACGGGGGTTCCATCGCAATCAATTTCTGCGGCAGTTCCGGATGCTGTTGCAGATAGTGTTCGAAGTTGGTCACTGCATCGCGAGTACGGGTAATTTCATAGCCGGAAGCATTCATATTGACGACAAACCCGGCGGGCGCAATCCCCACCAGAACCAGCATCACCAGGCCGATCCCTTTCTGTCCGTCGTTCGCGCCGTGCGAAAACGCTACGCCCGCAGCGGAAACAATCAGTGCAATGCGCGTCCAGAATGGCGGCTTACGTTTACCTTTTTTCTTTTTGCGATCTTCAGGAATGCGGTGAATACGGTCACGCTTTTTCGTTCCGCTCCAGAAACGGCGCAGCAGGAAAATCAACCCTCCCGCAATGACAAGACCGACGATAGGGGAGACAATCAGCGAGGAGAAAATCTTGGTCACTTCACGCAGGTTTAACGCATCCATCACCGATGAGCCGGTTAACAGCGCGTTGGTTAAACCAATGCCGATAATAGCGCCAATCAAGGTGTGCGAACTGGAGGCCGGTAAACCAAAGAACCATGTTCCCAGATTCCAGATAATCGCCGCCAGCAGCATGGAAAAGACCATCGCCAGACCATGAGTTGACCCCATATTCAGCAACAAATCGGTTGGCAACATATGGACGATGGCATAGGCGACGCTAAGTCCGCCAAGCAATACACCAAAAAAGTTAAAAAATGCTGCCATCACCACAGCAAGTTGTGGCTGCATGGCACGGGTATAAATAACGGTTGCGACCGCATTCGCTGTGTCATGAAAACCATTAATTGCTTCATAGAACAACACAAACGCCAGAGCAAGTAATAACAAAAGCCCCGTATATACATCAAGGCCAACAAATAAATTTAGCATATATTAGATTACGCCATTTTGAATTTACGAACGAACGCATTATCAGTGACTTTAATGGCATGGGCAAAGTGAAATATCGCTTTTTAGTGATAAAAACAATGTTATTTCTTTAGGATCAGGGAATAAGTCACCATTCAGAAATCACGGAAAGAATTCATGACAAAGAATTTCAACCCCTAATATATTTATATTATGAATTTATTAATCTAAATAAATCCACCCGATAAATGTTTTGATTATTACACAAACAATTTTCCGCACTGGTTATTTCCATAATCAGTGCGGTTTATGGCAAAGTTTATTACTCTTTCACCACAATTAACGGTTCAATATCACTCTCTTTCTTGATGACCAGTGATTCATCTCCGCGCAAGCAAGTCCCACCGTAGTTACCGCCAACAGTAAAGGTACATACCTGAATGTATTTACCGTCCACTTTTGGCAGACACCACAACTGCTGGTAAATGTTTTTCTGCTCGGCAAATTTACCGCTGGTTTTGTCCAACACCTCTTCATGATGGCTGACGAGGTCGATATTGCTGCCACAGCGACCGGCAATCGGCTTCACGGCGTAACCGGTTTTCACCAGCTCATCATTAACGGTGAAATCGGTATCCAGCAGGTAGCGATGGTGCGGGAACAACGACCAGAGGATCGGCAGAATCGCTTTGTTGCCAGGGATCACCGTCCACAGCGGCTCAAAGACCAGTACTTCCGGACGCAGCAGAACGTCTATCAGGCGCACTTCATTTTGCGGATGGCCGGTACGGATCGGCACCGCAGCAAACTCACGGTCGCTGACTTCGCGAATCTGATCAAACGCGGTTTCCCATGCCCAGGTTTTCCACACGCAGTTAACCAGTCGCCCTTCCCCATCAATCAGTTGCCCGGCAGCATCCCAGCGCAGCTCGTCTAACCCGCGCAAGATACGCGTTTCAAAGCCCGCCTGTTGCAGCGCCTGCTCCATAAACTGCGCGTGATAGTTCTCCTCGATATCTTTGTCCTGCATGATATGGACAAACGGACGTGCACGACTGTGTTTCCAGGCTCCAGCCAGTTCGTTAATTAGCCCTTCAGCCGGATTGAAGCCGTTGCCTTTATAGCCTTGCTCCGCCCAACGTTCGAGGATCAAGCCCGCTTCAGTATGACAGGAGGCAGAATCGGCGTTGTATTCATAGACTTTCAGGCCGCGCTCATCCATGCAGAAATCCATACGACCGGTGATCATATGGTGACGGCGACGCTGCCAGGAGAGACGCAAACGCGGCCAGAGGATTTTCGGAATGTCGAACAGCGCCAGCAGATTGTCATCTTTCAGCACCTTGTCGGTGGCGTGGAGATACATCAGGTGCAGCTCGTTGGTGGCTTTAATCAGCTCCTGCTCGGCACTCTCGGTAATGGTGTAATAATGATACGGATCCTGATTGATCACTTGACCGTTCGCCTGCACGTAGGCGTTTTGTAGCGGATCTTTTTCATCCAGCCATTTGCCGTCAAACTGGCCTTTGTTTTCCAGCCGCGCCCCACTGATTTTCAACAAATCACCTGCAATTTCCGGCTGCGGTAAACTGTGTTCGGTATCTTCTGTCTGGATCATCCAGCCCAGGATGGTGGTGTCATCGAAGGTGTCTTTCAGGGTATAGCAGCCGTTTTCGACCACCATTTCCAGCTCACGCGTCCACTGTTGCCCTTGCGGCAATGGAGAATGAATCACGTTCTGTTCCGCAATACGGACTTTATTGCCGCGTAATTGGGTAATGATGGCGACATGGCCGGTGTCTTTAAATTCACCGCCCTTATCCCAAATAAGAAGCGCTCCTGCGACCGGCGCACGCGGCGAGCCGTTAGGAAATGCCTGCAATGGCAGGATGTTGTCGTTAACCACTTCACGCAGGAAGCGCAATGAGAAAATCTCCCACGCCATGCCCACATCGGTGAAGACCACACCGTAATTCAAAAAGAGAAAACGGCGAGCAAATTCAACACATTGCCATTTGTGGCCCATATATTCATCGTCGATATAGCTACGGAATACGGCGTCATCTTCGTATTCCTGCGGATCGAGAGAACTGTAATCTGAAGAGTAGATTGCTACACCACCGGGGGCGTAGCCCAATAATGTCCCGAACGGGGCATCCTGGCTGGTCGTTCCTTTGCTCATCACTTTACCTTTAACAATACAACCTAAGCAGTTGGCGTAATTGTTGTGCTCTGATTACCTGCTCAGCGACATTAACCGGACAGAGGTCTGACTTATCATACACCTCAACGCAGCGGCTGGTGCAAAGGGTTAAAAAATTCACAATCTGTACAGCAAGCGAGCTGCTACACTGCTTCAACACTACCACTCAGAAGGCAATTCAGTATGACAGACAATACTTATCAGCCCGCGAAAGTCTGGACGTGGGATAAATCTGCTGGCGGCGCGTTCGCCAATATCAATCGCCCGGTTTCTGGTCCGACGCATGAAAAAACGCTGCCTGTTGGCAAGCACCCGTTGCAACTTTATTCGCTGGGTACGCCAAACGGTCAGAAAGTAACGATTATGCTCGAAGAGCTGCTGGCGCTGGGCGTCACCGGCGCAGAGTACGATGCCTGGCTGATTCGCATTGGCGATGGCGATCAATTCTCCAGCGGTTTTGTCGAAGTGAACCCGAACTCGAAAATCCCGGCACTGCGCGATCATACGCATAATCCGCCGATCCGCGTGTTTGAGTCAGGTTCGATTCTGCTTTATCTGGCGGAGAAATTTGGCTACTTCCTGCCGCAGGATCTGGCGAAGCGCACTGAAACGTTGAACTGGCTGTTCTGGTTACAGGGTGCTGCGCCGTTCCTCGGTGGTGGTTTTGGTCACTTTTACCATTACGCGCCGGTGAAAATTGAGTACGCCATTAACCGCTTTACTATGGAAGCCAAGCGTCTGCTCGACGTGCTGGATAAGCAACTGGCGCAGCATAAGTTTGTGGCGGGCGATGAGTACACCATTGCTGATATGGCAATCTGGCCGTGGTTTGGCAACGTGGTGTTAGGCGGCGTGTATGATGCCGCAGAGTTTCTTGATGCGGGTAGTTATAAACACGTGCAACGCTGGGCGAAAGCAGTGGGTGAACGTCCGGCGGTGAAGCGTGGGCGTATTGTTAACCGCACCAACGGACCGCTGAATGAGCAGTTGCATGAGCGCCATGACGCCAGTGATTTCGAGACAAATACAGAAGATAAGCGTCAGGGGTAATGGTTAGCGTTCGTCGCAGCAAGCCCTCCAGACCGATGTAGGCCGGATAAGGCGTTCACGCCGCATCCGGCAATCAGGCAATCAGGCAATCAGGCAATCAGGTACAATGCCTGATGCGACGCTCGCGCGTCTTATCAGGCCTACGAAAGCATCCGACTTTAATTATCACGCGCTGGTAATGTCGTAATCCATATTGCGCAGCGCGTCTAATGTGGCTTTGGCTTCATCTTCATCGATGATGCTCATGGCAAACCCGACGTGCACCAGCACCCACTGGCCCAGCAAATCGGCCGGATTGCCTTCGCAAATCAGGGCGATATTCACGTCGCGCTTGATGCCACAAACTTCGACCTGCGCAAGTTGGTGAATATCTTCACCGACGGCCAGCACCTGGCCAGGAACGCCAATACACATTGTTAACTCCGGTTATTCAACTTCAATACTTTTGACGATCAGCGAATCGCCGGTATCGACACGCAACCGCTCGCCATGACAGAGCGGACACTGCGCATCGTGCTGATGAATCTCCACTACCTGGCTGCAATCCCAGCACCAGGCCTGGGCGGGTTTATAGACGATATGTAAATCGCACCCTTGCGCCACCGTTCCCTGGCAGACAATTTCAAAACTAAAACGAACCGCGCTCTCCTCAACGCAGGAGAGCGCGCCAATTTCCAGCCACACGGCGGTGACGCGCTTAACATCGTGCTGCTCCGCCTGCCGTTGGATAATTTCAACGGCGCTCTGGCAAAGCGACAACTCATGCATTTTCATCACTCCTGCGGCCAAACAGCAGGGCGCGACGCCCTGCGTGTGGCACATCCGGATTCGTGACTGGCAGCGAAAGGATCATTCGCGCGCAGTCATCCGTCAGGCGTTTGCCCTCTTCAATCGACATGCTGTGCGAAAGCGGCGACATCAGCGAGCAAGAGAGGTATTGCGAAACACCGTCCAGTTCGCCAACGGTAAAGGTCATAGTGCCATAAGGCAGTTGCAGACCGATCTTCTCACTCACTTTGCGCAGCGGCCAGAGTTGATCCGGGCCGGGGAAGATCACTGCACTCAGCATCCACGGGGTGATCACACACCCCGTCCACTGACCTTCGAACAGCGTAAAATCGGAAACATACACCGGCATGGAAGGATGCAGAAACGAGAGGTCGTGCATCGAACGCCGGGCAATTTCTTCAAACGCTGCCTGTACTTGCGCCTTTGGGGAGGTCTGGAAACCAGCAATCTCCTCAGTCATGTGCTGCCTCCCGCGGGATGGCTTCCACGCCTGATTCGCGCAGCGCAGCCAGAACCTGCTCAAGCGCAGGTTCAATCATTGCTTCGACCGTCGGCGTTAAACCGATGTGCGGCTCCAGCGATTCCGGGATCACGCCGACCAGAGTCAGCTTTTTCGGAAACTCGCCGGTGAAGCGCAGGGCCGACAATACGTCGGCCAGGCCAAGCTGATGCGGAGAGATTTTGTTGGTAAACAACGCCGGAACTTCTTCGTCCCGCAGGATCATCATCGTTCCCGGCGCGTTCTTTTTCGACACAATGGCATCGGCAATGATCAGATGATCGCGATTTGCCATGTCGCCAAGCAGTTCCATTCCCGCCGTGCCGCCATCGAGGATCTCAACATAATCCGGCAGAATGTATCGTTGCTCTAACGCTTCAACAATCCGCACGCCGATGGCTTCATCGGTCAGCAAAATATTGCCGACCCCTAAGACTAAAATACGCATTACAGAACCTTCACTGAAACCACTTCGTTGCCGTCGGCATCCACTACGTGAACCGCACAGGCCATGCACGGGTCGAAGGAGTGAATGGTACGCACCACTTCCAGCGGTTTATTCGGATCGGCAATCGGTGTACCCACCAGCGACTGTTCATACGGACCGACGTCATCATTGAAGTTACGCGGGCCAGAGTTCCAGGTGGATGGAACGACCGCCTGGTAGTTGCTGATGATACCGTCTTTAATCACCATCCAATGGGAGAGCATACCGCGCGGCGCTTCGAGGAAGCCAACGCCTTTGAACTCGCCCGTTGCTGGAATGTTCGGCTTCACGAACGTGGTGTGGTCGCCTTTGCCGATATTAGTGATCAGTGCACTGTATTGATTTTGCAGGATATCCTGCAATTCGCAGCAGTGAACGGTACGACCAATAATACGCCCCAGAGTGGAGTGCAGTTGCGCCACTTCCAGCGTGTTGCCCGTCAGTTTCTGATAAATCGCAACGATTTCATTCAGTTTGTTCTGGGTAGACTCGCGTCCTGCCGCCAGTTTCACCAGCATGTTCGCCAGCGGCCCCACTTCTACCGTTTTGCCGTAGAAAGTCGGTGATTTCACCCAGGAGTATTTACCGTCGTCAGACCAACCGTCGTAAGCTGGAATGGTTGTGCCTTCCCACGGTGCCTGCGGTGCTTCGTCTTTATACCAGGAGTGTTTCGCGCTTTCCTGAATCCCTTTGATCAGGTATTCATCGGAATGGGAAGTAATCGGACGATACGAGGACAAATCCGCGTTTTCGATATATCCGCCAGGGAACAGGAAGCTACCGTTTTTGCTGTCGGTCGGGAATTCCGGCACACTCAGGTAGTTCACCGCACCTTTACCGCGCTCCAGCCATTCCGGATAAAACGCCGCGATAACGGCAGTATCAACCTTATAAACCTGCTCAACAAAGTCGCTCAGCTTGTCGATGAAGGACTTGATGTACATCAGGCGCTCAAGGTTCAGTACGCCCAGACCGTCGAGGTTGATCGGGTTAGCGACCCCACCTACCGCCAGGTTCTGAATGTGCGGCGTTTTACCGCCCAGCAGCGCCACAACGCGGTTAGCGTCACGCTGGCACTCCAGCGCCTGTAAGTAGTGCGCTACCGCAATCAGGTTCACTTCCGGCGGCAGTTTCATCGCCGGGTGCCCCCAGTAGCCATTGGCGAAAATACCCAACTGACCGCTGGCAACCAGATCTTTGATCTTGTTCTGAACTTTGGTGAACTCTTCCGGACTGTTCAGATGCCAGGTCGAAACGCCTTTCAGCATTTCGGAGGCTTTGGTTGGGTCAGCTTGCAGTGCAGAAGTGATGTCCACCCAGTCCAGCGCAGAGAGCTGATAGAAATGGACGATATGGTCATGCGTGGTATGCGCAGCCAGAATAATGTTACGGATGTATTGCGCGTTAACCGGAACGTCAATGTTCAGCGCACTCTCTGCCGCACGAACAGAAGAGAGCGCGTGAGTGGTGGTACATACGCCACAGATACGTTGCACAATCATCCAGGCATCGCGCGGATCGCGGTTTTTCACGATCTCTTCCATGCCGCGCCACATGGTTCCGGAAGCCCATGCTTTCGAAACGACGCCATTTTCGATTTCGCAATCGATGCGTAAATGCCCTTCAATACGGGTTACCGGATCAATAGTAATTCTCTGGCTCATGCTTTGCTCGCCTCATGACGATTATGATCGTTTTGTTTTAAAGGAGGAAGTATCGGCAGTAGACGAATGAGTACGATGTAAGCGCAAATCTCAATAGCCACAAAACCAATAGAAATCAACAGTTCTTCCCACGTCGGGAAGTAGGCGTAACCGCCGCCAGGGTTGAATGCCACCAGCGAATAGGTCAGACGCCAGGTTGCACAACCTAACAGTGCGCTCAGTGCCGACAGGAACAGCATACGTGAATCATTACGCAGCTTCGCCACACGCAGAACGACCAGCGGGAAGAGCATCAGCAGGACTTCAATCCAGAACATGACGGAGTAGAAGTCACCGGCAAACGCTAACGACAGCTTGTCGCGATAGATTAACTCGCCAAAGCGCAGCACGATGAAAATCGCCAGCAGCACGCTGATGGTGTTGGTCAACTTGACGAACAGGCTCTTCTCATCCGGCCCGTTGCCACGCAGACCCGCCTGCACCAACGAACCTTCAAAGATGACTATCGAGAAGCCCATGATGAACGCCGTCAGCAGCGAGAACAGCGGCAACATTTCATAGCTCTGCCACAGCGGATGCACTTTGTAGCCCGCCGAGATCATCAGTGATCCCATGGAAGACTGGTGCATAGTCGGCAGCAGCGCGCCAAGCGCGATGATAAAGAACATCACCTTGTTCAAACGCTTGAGCGATACCTTCCAGCCCAGACGTTCAAACAATGCAGGAGCAAACTCCAGAGCCATCACACCGATGTAGATGGTCATACAAACCGCCGTCTCGAACAGTACCGAGTTCACGTTGAAGTGACCCGGAATGTAGAAGTACGGCAGGTTCCAGTAACGACCGACGTCGATGGTAATCGACAAGCCACCCAGTGAGTAACCGAACAAACTTGCCAACAGCGCCGGACGCACCAGCGGATGGTATTGTCCACGGTTAAAGACGTATACCGCCCACGCCAGCGCCCAGCCGCCACAGGCGAAACCGGTGCCGATCAACAGGTCAAACGCAATCCACACGCCCCACGGGAAGCCGCCATTCAGGTCGGAGACAGAGCCCAGACCGAACACCAGACGCTTCACAATCAGGAGCATACAAATGACGATTAACGGTCCAAAAATCATGACCGGTTTACTGATGATTTTGCCGCCCAGCGGTTGTGGATCATGACTCATGATCGTCTCCTCCGTCGTGATGGTCGTTTTTGGTGTTGCGACGAACCAGCACGGTTAAGCCCGCCAGCACAGCCAGTGGTAGCATCATGCCTTTATACAGGGTGTGTTGAATATTTTCGGAACGCGCGCCGGTAGAAAGATCGTCCAGCTTCGGCAAGTCGAGATTTTCATAAGGAACCCCCGTCAGTACCAGAACCTGAGTACCGCCGCCCTCTTTCTCGCCGTACAGATGCGGATAATATTTCGGCACTGTGTGCAGGTAAGTGTCGCCAGATTTCAACGTCTGACGCGGATAGTGGTATTCGCTGCCAGGCTTCAGCGCCAGGCGTTTTTTCGCCTCAGCCATCAGCTCTTCACGCGTACCAAAAATCACCGCGCCCGCCGGACACACTTCTACGCAGCCAGGTAGACCACCTTTATCGAGACGCTCCACACCTTTCTGGTTACACAGCTCACACTTATGCAGCGCACCAAACGGGTTGTTGTAGTCGTACTTCGGCACATTGTACGGGCAGGCGACCATGCAGTAACGGCAGCCGGTGCACACGTCTTTGTCGTAATGGACAATGCCGGTTTTCGGATCTTTTTTCAGCGCAGAAACCGGGCACACGGAGACACAGTTCGGATCGACGCAGTGCATACACTGTTTCTTAATGTACGCATAGCCATTCTCTTCCTGGTCTTTGTTGACGCCAGTGCCGCTGGTCCACACCTGGATGATGTTATTGGTATACGGCGACAGTTTGTCGTTGTTCGACCACGTCTGTTCCCCTTGCGGGTTACGTTCCGGGAAGTTGATATCCTGACACTTAGTCACACAAGCCTGGCAGCCTACGCACAAGGTCGAGTCATACAACATTCCCAGCGATCCCGGAATTGGCGGGCGGTTTTCAGCAGCCGCATGGCTGACAGACGGCAATGCGCCCGTCAGCAATGCCCCGCAGGAGGCTGCTTTAATAAAATTACGTCTGTTCACGGTTATTCTCCCCGTGAGTCAGCGTTATCTTTCTTTTGCTGACGACCCAGTTCACGCACCGCCATCACGCTGACACCGGCAACCAGCCCAACCACACCGCCAAGCAAACCGATAGCGCCCGCAGAAACGTTGCCGCCCTCTTTAGCGTTAACGTCCGGTTTCTGTGAACGCGGCGTCTGGTTTTCGACGTTGGCAAGCTGATGGATGCCTTTATGGAAGCCGATACCTTCTTCGTTACAGCCGTAGCACGGGTGACCAATCGCCACCGGCCATACACCGCCAACGTCGCAGAATTGCAGTGTGGAGCAGTTACCGTAAGTTTCCGGCCCTTTACAGCCGAGGTGGTACAGGCACCAGCCTTCGCGATGGCCATCATCACCAAACTCTTTGGCGAAACGACCAGCATCGAAGTGCGGGCGACGTTCGCAATGTTCGTGAATCAGACGCCCATAGGCGAAGGTCGGACGGTTTTTGTTATCCAGCTTCGGCGGTTTACCGTAAGTGATGATGTGCGCAACGGTCGCAAGGAAGTTGTGCGGGTTCGGCGGGCAGCCTGGAATGTTGATAACGGTTTTGCCCGGCAGAACTTCTTGCAGGCTGACCGCACCGGTTGGGTTAACCCCAGCAGCGGCGACACCGCCCCACGCGGAGCAGGAACCGATAGCGATAATTGCGGCAGCACCTTCTGCCGCTTTGCGGATGTGATCCACAATCGGCTCACCGGCGACCATGCAGTAAATACCGTTATCTTTTAATGGGATGGAACCATCCACAACCAACACATACTGCCCTTTGTATTTCTCGAGCGCGTTATGTTTGTTCTCTTCAACCTGATGGCCGAAAGCGGCGGAGAGCACTTCGTGATATTCCAGAGAGATAGTCTCCAGCACGAGGTTTTCTACCGTTGGATGCGTTGCACGAAGCAGAGATTCCGTACAACCAGTACATTCCTGCGCGCCAATCCAGATAACCGGCGGGCGCTGCGGGTTAGTGACCGATTCGGCCATCTCTGCGGCGGCTTTGCTACTCAACCCCATGGTGGCGGCTAATGCTGCACAAAGCTTCATGAAATCACGGCGATTAATGCCGTGAGAATGGATGAGGGTGTTATCTCCAGTCATTTATAGTTATTCCGTTGCGAAGACCTGGCATATATTTTGCCTCAACCGCAAAATCGATAATGCGATCGATGCGCCATTTACCACACATTTATTATGGTTATCATTGTCATGATACTGCGGCGGGGCGCTAAAACGAAGGGGAAGGAGCATTAGTGTAATTAATTAAAGCAAGATAATACGTATGTTTGATCAATTTTCGAGGCGATAACCAGCCATAAAAAAGCGCAAAGTAGAACAGGAATTATTCTCACGAAAGAAATCCATTACCATCTCTTTATCCAGCCCATAACGCCGCGTCAGAATGCCTGCTTCCCAGGCGCTAAGCTGACGATCGCCGGTCTTTTCATACATCCGGTGCGAGTAGCCTAATACAAAACCGCGTTTATAATCGGCGCAGAATTTCGTCACATTAACCGCACTGTCGGCATGTGTTGCTTTTAATCCCGCCATTAAGCCTTTACCAAAATGGTTATTCATAATTTATCTCCAATCGCTATATACAAATCTATATAGCGATATTTTAGGCAAAGTACGACTTTTACGCACGCTATTTTTTCCTGTATGTGAAAGACGTTATCCAGTAAGAGATAAACGCATCAAGAGAGATATTTGTCGAACCATTTCAGCGTTCTTTGCCAGGCAAGATCGGCGGCAGATTTGTCATAACGGGGAGTGGAATCATTATGGAATCCGTGATTAACCCCCGGATAAATATACGCCTCATAGACCTTATTATTAGCTTTCAACGCTGCCTCATAAGCGGGCCAGCCTTCGTTAATTCGCGTGTCCAGTTCGGCGTAGTGGAGCAGTAAAGGCGCTTCAATTTTCGCCACATCGGCGGCCAGAGCCTGGCGACCATAAAACGGCACCGCGCAGGCCAGTTCCGGATATGCCACCGCTGCCGCGTTCGATACCCCACCGCCATAGCAAAATCCGGTTATACCTACCTTGCCAGTGGCTTGCGGATAGCGTTGCATAAACTCAATCGCGGCAAAGAAGTCATTCATCAGTTTGGTTGGATCGACCTGCTGTTGCAGCTCGCGGCCTTTGTCATCGTTCCCGGGATAGCCGCCAACGGAACTTAAACCGTCAGGAGCGAGGGCAATATATCCTGCCTTCGCCACTCGCCGCGCCACATCTTCGATATACGGATTCAGCCCGCGATTCTCATGCACCACCACTACGGCTGGCGTTTTGCTGTTCATCTTCGAAGGTTTCACCAGATAGCCGCGCACCTCACCATGACCATTTGGCGAAGGATACGTGATGTACTCCGCAACAATATCCGGATCGGTAAACTCCACCTGGGTCGCCCATGCGTAATTTGGCCTGAGCAAATCAAACAATGCTAATGCCGTCATCCCGCCCACTGCATACTTCGCCGCAATATTGAGGAACTCACGTTTCGATATTTTCCCGTGAGCGTAATAGTCGTAGTAGTCCAGCAACTCTTGTGGGAAATCTTTAGCGGTCAGACGCGGCATCGTTTCACTCCTCAACTGGTGTTTTTTTTAAGCAAAGCATAAGCACGTGTTTTTGCCCAGTTTTTCGTCACACTGTGAGCGATGCTACGGGATCTCCCCTGGCAAATCGCTAGACTAGAAACATCGTTTCGAAATTGAACAGTGGAAAGGAGATGTCATGGTCTGGTTAGCGAATCCCGAGCGTTACGAGCAGATGCAGTACCGCTATTGCGGAAAAAGCGGTTTACGTCTGCCCGCGTTATCGCTCGGTTTGTGGCACAATTTTGGTCACGTCAACGCGCTGGAGTCACAGCGTGCGATCCTGCGTAAAGCCTTTGATTTGGGCATTACGCACTTTGATTTAGCCAACAACTACGGCCCGCCTCCTGGCAGTGCGGAAGAGAACTTTGGCCGTCTGCTGCGGGAAGATTTTGCCGCTTATCGTGACGAGTTAATCATCTCCACCAAAGCTGGCTACGATATGTGGCCCGGCCCGTATGGCTCTGGCGGGTCGCGTAAATACCTGCTCGCCAGCCTCGACCAAAGCCTGAAACGTATGGGGCTGGAGTATGTCGATATCTTTTACTCTCATCGCGTCGATGAAAATACGCCGATGGAAGAAACCGCGTCGGCGCTGGCCCATGCGGTGCAAAGTGGTAAGGCTCTGTATGTCGGGATATCGTCTTACTCGCCAGAGCGAACGCAAAAAATGGTCGAGTTGCTACACGAGTGGAAAATTCCGCTGCTAATTCACCAACCTTCGTACAATTTACTGAACCGCTGGGTGGATAAAAGCGGTCTGCTGGATACCCTGGAAAATAACGGTGTGGGCTGCATTGCCTTCACTCCGCTCGCCCAGGGATTGTTAACCGGAAAATATCTCAACGGTATTCCTGAAGATTCTCGGATGCATCGTGAAGGGCACAAAGTTCGCGGCCTGACGCCGAAAATGCTTACCAACGCCAACCTCAACAGTCTGCGTTTATTAAATGAAATGGCACAGCAGCGTGGTCAATCTATGGCTCAAATGGCATTAAGCTGGTTGCTGAAAGATGATCGAGTGACGTCGGTATTGATTGGTGCCAGCCGTCCGGAGCAACTGGAGGAGAACGTACAGGCGCTAAATAATCTGCTGTTTAGTGCCGAAGAACTGGCGCAGATTGACCAACATATCGCTGATGGCGAACTAAATCTGTGGCAGACATCTTCCGATAAATAACGTGTTAATACCGGGCGCGAGAACCGCGCCCGAATAAGATCAGTGATTATGACGGGTGAGTCGGTCAAGATAGCCCATCACAAATGCAGAGAGCACAAACGTCAGATGGATAATGACGTACCACATCAGTTTGTTATCCGGGACATTTTTCGCATCCATAAAGACGCGCAGTAAGTGAATGGAAGAGATTGCCACAATCGACGCCGCCACTTTATTTTTCAGCGACGTAGCATCCATTTTCCCCAGCCAGTTCAGCTTCTCTTTGTTCTCGGAGATATCTAACTGCGAGACAAAATTCTCATAACCGGAAAACATTACCATCACCAGCAAACCGCCAACCAGCGTCATATCTACCAGCGACAGTAACACGAGGATCAAATCAGATTCCGCTATCGAGAAGATATTCGGCAATACGTGAATAATCTCCTGAAAGAACTTCAGCGCCAGAGCAACCAGCGCCAGCGAAAGGCCAAAGTACACGGGGGCAAGCAGCCAGCGAGAAGCATACATTGCATTTTCAAGAAAACGTTCCATACATTCCTGTCGTGTAGTTAAAACGGGCAACAGTATATCGTAATTGAGTAAACAGCACGCAACAGCAAATCAACATATACGTTAATCCTTTGTCGCATAAATCCGACGTTTAGGGATCTTCCTGGTTACCTTATTAACCAGGAAGCGATTCCATTGTTGCCGAAAGGCTCCGGTATCATAACCACTTCGTCAATCCAGGCGTATCAGCCAAGCCCACACTTGCTGGATTATGCTGCAACGAAAACGGCGATTCTTAACTACAGCCGTGGTCTGGCGAAACAGGTCGCGGAGAAAGGGATACGTCACTGCGGAAGTGCACGGCGTGTGCGGCGGTGAGCATTTAGGCTGAAAAAATGCCCGGTTGTGAGAAGCGACCGGGCATCATTGTGCTTTTAACTCTTGCCTGATGCGGCGAAAAAACCTCATCAGGCCTGCAAACTCATGAAAATTCAAAACGTTGCAATAGATTTTGTAGGCCGGATAAGACGCGCCAGCGTCGCATCAGGCATTGAGCACCGAATGTCGGATGCGGCATGAACGCCTTATCCGGCCTACAAATTCATGCAAATTCAATATATTGCGATAGAGTCTGTAGGCCTGATAAGCGCAGCGCATCAGGCAATTCTGCGTTACTTCGCTTTGGCAGTTTCTTCGCCAACCAGACCTATCTTCAGGTAACCCGCCTGATGCAGCGTATCCATTACCTTCATCAACGTCTCGTAATCGACGGTTTTGTCCGCGCGGAAGAAGATGGTGGTATCTTTCTTACCTTCGGTTAACGCATTCAGTGCCGTAACCATCGTTTCATCGGTGACAGGATCGTTACCGATGAACATCGAGTTATCCGCCTTCACCGACAGATAAACCGGTTTTTCCGGGCGCGGCTGCGGCGTGCTGGTAGAAGCAGGCAAGTTCACCTTCACATCTACCGTCGCTAACGGTGCCGCCACCATAAAGATAATCAGCAGAACCAACATCACGTCGATAAACGGCGTCACGTTGATGTCGTGCATTTCGCCGTTATCGTCGAGGTTTTCGTTAAGATGCATTGCCATCGGACATTATCCTGCGCGTAATTTTTGTGCGACACGAACCGGATGCGCAGCGGCGCTGGCTTCCAGATCCAGATCACGGCTTTGCAGCAACAGCACCTGCGCTGCGACATCACCCAGCATCGCTTTAAAGCCGCCAATCTGACGTGCGAATACGTTATAGATAACAACCGCCGGAATTGCTGCCACCAGACCGATTGCCGTTGCCAGCAGCGCTTCTGCGATGCCCGGTGCAACAACTGCCAGGTTGGTAGTCTGCGTTTGCGCAATACCGATAAAGCTGTTCATGATGCCCCAGACTGTACCAAACAGCCCCACAAACGGCGAAATCGCGCCGATGGTTGCAAGGTAGCCGTTACCGCGCCCCATTTGACGCCCCACTGCGGCGACCCGACGTTCAAGACGGAAACTGGTGCGCTCTTTAATACCGTCGTTATCGTCGCTGCCTTCTGACAGTTCCAGCTCGTTCTGCGCTTCATTGAGCAAATGCAGACTTAAGCTTTTGCTACCAAAATCAGCGGCGATATCGTTGGCCTGGTTTAAGGAGCGAGCTTCAGCCAGCAGTTGCTGTTCACGCTTCAGGCGACGCTTCTGGTTGAAGAACTCAACGCTCTTGCTGAAGAAGATTGCCCAGGTGACTACGGAGGCCAGAATCAGCCCAATCATCACGCACTTAACGACAATATCGGCGTGCTGATACATACCCCAGACGGAAAGATCCGTCTGCATTAAATTATTACCCACTGTGTATCTCCAGGACGCAAGTCACAAAATCTGCGCACAATAATATCAAAACGACGTCGAATTGATAGTCGTTCTCATTACTATTTGCATACTGCCGTACCTTTGCTTTCTTTTCTTTGCGTTTACGCAGTAAAAAAGTCACCAGCACGCCATTTGCGAAAATTTTCTGCTTTATGCCAATTCTTCAGGATGCGCCCACTATTATTCATGCTAGTTTAGACATCCAGACGTATAAAAACAGGAATCCCAACATGGCAAACAAACAACTTGATACTCAACTGGTCAATGCAGGACGCAGCAAAAAATATACCCTTGGCGCGGTAAATAGCGTGATTCAGCGCGCCTCTTCGCTGGTCTTTGATAGTGTGGAAGCAAAAAAACACGCGACGCGTAATCGTGCCAATGGTGAATTATTCTATGGCCGCCGCGGAACGTTAACGCACTTCTCATTGCAAGAAGCGATGTGTGAACTGGAAGGTGGCGCAGGCTGCGTGCTGTTTCCTTGCGGGGCGGCAGCCGTTGCCAATTCCATTCTCGCCTTTGTCGAACAAGGCGATCATGTGTTGATGACCAACACAGCCTACGAACCGAGTCAGGATTTTTGTAGCAAAATCCTCAGCAAATTGGGCGTAACGACATCGTGGTTTGATCCGCTGATTGGCGCGAATATCGTTAAACATCTGCGGCCAAATACCAAAGTGGTATTTCTGGAATCGCCAGGTTCCATCACTATGGAAGTGCATGATGTTCCGGCGATTGTCGCCGCCGTGCGCAGCGTGGTGCCAGATGCCATCATTATGATTGATAACACCTGGGCTGCCGGAGTGCTGTTCAAAGCCCTTGATTTTGGTATCGATATTTCCATTCAGGCCGCCACCAAATATCTTGTGGGTCACTCAGATGCGATGATCGGCACCGCGGTGTGCAATGCCCGTTGTTGGGAGCAACTGCGGGAGAACTCTTATCTGATGGGGCAGATGGTCGATGCCGATACCGCCTATATGACCAGCCGTGGCTTGCGCACTTTAGGCGTGCGTCTGCGTCAGCATCATGAAAGCAGTCTGAAAGTTGCGGAATGGCTGGCAGCGCATCCGCTGGTTGAGCGGGTTAACCACCCTGCTCTGCCGGAAAGTAAAGGCCATGAGTTCTGGAAACGAGACTTTACAGGTAGCAGCGGACTATTTTCCTTTGTGCTGAAGAAAAAACTCAACGACGAAGAACTGGCGAACTATCTGGATAACTTCAGTTTATTTAGCATGGCCTACTCGTGGGGCGGCTATGAATCGTTGATCCTTGCGAATCAGCCGGAACATATCGTAGCCATCCGCCCACAAGGAAAGATTGATTTCAGCGGCACGTTGATTCGCCTGCATATTGGTCTGGAAAACGTCGACGATCTGATTGCCGATCTGGACGCGGGCTTTGCACGAATTGTGTAACATTGCCAAATTTGGACAATTTTGCAGACATTTAATTGTGATTAGTCTTAAATTGTTGCGTCCGGGATCAAGGCGTCCCGGACGATTCAGGAGTACAATAGGCAAATAAAGGCTTAAACGCTGTTCCACAGGAAAGTCCATGGCTGTTATTCAAGACATTATCGCTGCGCTCTGGCAACACGACTTTGCCGCGCTGGCGGATCCTCATATTGTTAGCGTTGTTTACTTTGTCATGTTTGCCACGCTGTTTTTAGAAAACGGCCTGTTGCCCGCCTCGTTTTTGCCAGGCGACAGCTTGTTAATACTGGCTGGCGCACTGATTGCCCAGGGGGTTATGGATTTTCTGCCAACAATCGCGATTCTGACTGCCGCAGCCAGTCTGGGCTGCTGGTTAAGTTATATTCAGGGACGTTGGTTAGGTAATACCAAAACGGTGAAAGGCTGGCTGGCGCAGCTTCCGGCTAAATATCATCAACGCGCCACCTGTATGTTTGACCGCCACGGTTTGCTGGCTCTGCTGGCTGGGCGTTTTCTCGCATTTGTCCGCACGCTGCTGCCAACAATGGCGGGGATTTCCGGTCTGCCAAACCGTCGCTTCCAGTTTTTCAACTGGCTAAGTGGACTGCTGTGGGTCAGCGTGGTGACCAGTTTTGGTTACGCCTTAAGCATGATCCCGTTCGTTAAACGCCATGAAGATCAAGTGATGACGTTTCTGATGATCCTGCCAATTGCCCTGTTAACCGCAGGCCTGTTAGGCACGCTGTTTGTGGTAATTAAAAAAAAATACGGTAACGCCTGACATTTTCCTCTGTTCCCGGCAGTAATGCCGGGAACGCATTTAACTCCCCTGCATCGCCCGCATTCTTGCTGCATCTTCACCCGGCGTCACACCGAAGTAACGTTTAAATTCGCGGCTGAACTGTGATGCACTTTCATAACCTACACGCATCGCTGCCGCACTGGCTTTCATGCCATCGTGGATGATCATCATTCGCGCCTTATGCAGCCGGTAGTTCTTCAAATACTGCAAAGGCGAGGTGCTGGTGACAGATTTAAAATTATGATGGAAGGCAGAAACACTCATATTGGCTTCTGCCGCGAGTTGCTCGACGCTTAGATTTTCGGTGTACTTATTCTCAATACGTTTCAGCACGCGGCTAATCAGACTGAAATGCGTCTGGCGACTGACCAGCGCCAGTAATGCTCCGCCGCAAGGTCCGGTCAGCACGTAGTAAAGAATTTCGCGGATGATCTGCTTGCCGAGAATGCGCGCATCCAGCGGTCGCTCCATCACATCCAGTAACCGCTCCGCCGCACATAAAATCTCTTCTGACAGCGTGGCGGAGTTTATGCCGCTGGCTGCCATCGACGGTTGAAAATGTTCATCCTCGCCAATGTCCATCAACAGTTCCTGTAACTGCAAAATATCAACATTGAGACGTAAGCCCGCTAATGGCACCTCCGGCGTAGCGTAAGTTTCGCACTCAAAGGGTAATGGCACCGTCAGTAGCAGATATTCATTGGCATCATAACGAAACACTCGTTCATTGATATAACCGATTTTATGCCCGGAAAAGAGAATTATGATGCCTGGCTCGTACATTACCGGCGTACGTGCCCCGGGATTCTCGCCAAACAGCAAGCACACATCAGGCAACAGTTCTGACAAACTATTTTCTTTATTTTTCAGATTATTAATTTTATCTGTCAGCAGTCGGCAAATCTCTTCACGTTTCATATTGTGTAATTTCTTAGGATTAATGCGGCAATTTGATTGTGCGCAATTTTGTACTATTTCTCCAGCACTCTGGAGAAATAGGCAAGACATTGGCAGAAATGAGCATTGAGAGCCACGGCGCTGGCGACCACAATGACAAACATCAGGCAGACTGATCTCTGCCCTCATATTGGCCCAGCAAAGAGAGCAAGTAATGAACAACTTTAATCTGCATACCCCAACCCGCATTCTGTTTGGTAAAGGCGCTATCGCCGGTTTACGCGAGCAAATCCCTCACGATGCCCGCATATTGATTACTTACGGCGGCGGTAGCGTTAAAAAAACCGGCGTTCTGGATCAAGTACTGGATTCCCTGAAAGGCATGGACGTGCTGGAGTTTGGCGGTATCGAACCAAACCCGACTTATGAAACGCTGATGAACGCCGTGAAACTGGTTCGCGAACAGAAAGTGACTTTCCTGCTGGCGGTTGGTGGCGGTTCCGTACTGGACGGCACCAAGTTTATCGCCGCAGCAGCAAATTATCCTGAGAATGTCGATCCGTGGCACATCCTGCAAACGGGTGGTAAAGAGATTAAAAGTGCCATCCCAATGGGCTGCGTGCTGACGCTGCCAGCGACCGGTTCAGAATCCAACGCAGGTGCGGTGATCTCTCGCAAAACCACCGGTGACAAACAGGCGTTTCATTCTGCCCACGTTCAGCCGGTATTTGCCGTGCTCGATCCGGTTTATACCTACACCCTGCCGCCGCGCCAGGTGGCTAATGGCGTAGTGGACGCCTTTGTACACACCGTAGAACAGTATGTTACCAAACCGGTTGATGCCAAAATTCAGGATCGCTTCGCAGAAGGTATTTTGCTGACGCTTCTCGAAGATGGCCCGAAAGCCCTGAAAGAGCCAGAAAACTACGATGTGCGCGCGAACGTCATGTGGGCAGCGACTCAGGCACTGAACGGTTTGATTGGCGCGGGCGTACCGCAGGACTGGGCAACGCATATGCTGGGCCACGAACTGACTGCTATGCACGGCCTGGATCACGCGCAAACGCTGGCTATCGTCCTGCCTGCGCTATGGAATGAAAAACGCGACACCAAGCGCGCGAAACTGCTGCAATACGCTGAACGTGTCTGGAACATCACCGAAGGTTCCGATGACGAGCGTATTGACGCCGCAATTGCCGCTACCCGCAACTTCTTCGAGCAATTAGGCGTGCCGACGCGCCTGTCCGACTACGGTCTGGACGGCAGTTCTATCCCGGCATTACTGAAGAAGCTGGAAGAACACGGCATGACCCAACTGGGCGAAAATCATGATATTACGCTGGATGTCAGCCGTCGCATTTACGAAGCAGCCCGTTAAGCTTTTTCCTCCTCAAACTTTCGTTTTTGGGTATTTCGTCCAGACTTAAGTTCACAACACCTCACCGGAGCCTGCTCCGGTGAGTTCATATAAGGAGGAACATATGACTAATCCAACCGTTATTAAGCTACAGGATGGCAATGTCATGCCCCAGTTGGGACTGGGCGTCTGGCAAGCAAGTAATGAGGAGGTAATCACCGCGATTCAAAAAGCCCTGGAAGTGGGATATCGCTCGATTGATACCGCCGCGGCCTATAAAAACGAAGAAGGCGTCGGCAAGGCACTGAAAAATGCCGCACTTGCCAGAGAAGAGTTGTTCATCACTACCAAACTGTGGAACGACGACCACAAGCGTCCCCGTGAAGCCCTGCTGGACAGCCTGAAAAAACTCCAGCTTGATTATATCGATCTCTACTTAATGCACTGGCCCGTTCCCGCTATCGACCATTATGTCGAAGCATGGAAGGGAATGATCGAGCTGCAAAAAGAGGGGTTAATCAAAAGCATCGGCGTCTGTAACTTCCAGATCCACCATTTGCAACGTCTGATTGATGAAACTGGCGTGCCCCCCGTGATTAATCAGATCGAACTTCATCCGCTGATGCAGCAACGCCAGCTTCACGCCTGGAACGCTACGCACAAAATTCAGACCGAATCCTGGAGCCCGTTAGCGCAAGGCGGAAAAGGTGTCTTTGACCAGAAAATCATTCGCGATCTGGCGGATAAATACGGCAAAACTCCAGCACAGATTGTCATCCGCTGGCATCTGGATAACGGCCTGGTGGTGATCCCAAAATCAGTCACACCTTCACGCATTGCCGAAAACTTTAATGTCTGGGATTTCCGTCTCGACAAAGACGAACTTGGTGAAATCGCGAAACTCGATCAAGGTAAACGCCTCGGTCCCGATCCCGACCAGTTCGGCGGCTAACGCACAAATTCTCCCGGTGGCGGTAATGTTCCGCTACCGGACTTTTCAGAAATCATTTATTCCCCTCGCCTCCCGCCCGTTGTTACTCTCCTCCGTTCAGAAATGCCACATTTAAGGACATCATCATGCGGAGCTGGAAGCTCTTAAAGCAACAAAGCATCTACAATATGGATAAACGCGACGGTGAGGTAAAAAACAGATGAGACAAATACTTCTTCTGTTTTTGGCTGTTTTTGCAAGCTTCACGACTCAGGCACAATCACCATCGCTAACCGCTGAACAAACAGTTCGCCTGATTTATCAAAACTATAAATCGGATGCCAGTGCGCCTTATTTCGGTGCAACAGGAGAGCAGGCAATAACATCTGAACGCATACAAAAGGTGCTAACCCTGAATGATAATCTCACTCTACCGGGCAATATTGGCTGGCTGGATTACGATCCGATTTGTGACTGTCAGGATTTTGGCGATCTGGTGTTAGAAAGCGTAGCGATTACCCAAATAGACGCCGACCACGCGGATGCCGTTGTGCGCTTTCGTGCCTTCAAAGACGATAAAGAAAAGACCACACAAACGCTGAAAATGGTGGCCGAAAATGATCGTTGGGTCATTGACGATATTGCCAGCAATCATGGTAGCGTCTGGCAGGCAGTTAATAGCGAGAATGAAAAAATCCTGGCAACGCTGGCATCGCTGCAAAAAGAACAGCCAGAAGCTTTTGTCAGTGAACTATTTGAGCATATTGCCGATTATAGCTGGCCCTGGACGTGGGTTGTTTCCGACACTTATCGTCAGGCCGTTAATGCCTTCTATAAAACTACCTTCAAAACTGACAGCAACCCCGATGAAGATATGCAAATCGAGCGGCAATTTATTTACGATAATCCGATCTGTTTTGGCGAAGAAACGCTATTTTCTCGCATTAATGAAATCCGTGTACTGGAGAAAACCGCTGATTCCGCCCGCATCCATGTTCGTATTGCGCTGACCAATGGCAACAGCGAAGAGCAGGATTTGGTTTTACAGCGGCGCGAAGGGCTGTGGGAAATTGCAGATTTCATCCGTCCGAATAGCGGAAGTTTGCTTAAACAGATTGAAGCGAAGACTGCGGCCAGATTAAAGCAGTGAGTTGAATAGGAATAATAAATAAAAGGGAACACTATATGAAAACGATTTTCACCGTGGGAGCTGTTGTTCTGGCGACCAGCTTACTAAGTGGCTGCGTCAATGAACAAAAGGTCAGTCAACTGGCGGGTAATGTACAAACATTAAATGCCAAAATCGCCCGACTTGAGCAGGATATAAAAGCATTACGCCCGCAGATCTACGCCGCCAAATCCGAAGCTAACAGAGCCAATACACGCCTTGATGCGCAAGACTATTTTGATTGCCTGCGCTGCTTGCGTATGTATGCGGAATGATAAAAATATCCCCGGTAGCAATTCTGCTACCGGGGATAATTAACTTAACGACCAACAGCCACTTTTGGGCGTTTCTTCGCCCCGGCATTCACCGGGCGAGATTGCGCGGGCGGCGCTTTCTTTGCTCCGGCAGGTGTCTGGCGCTGGGTCGCCATTGGCGTATGTTTGGTCAACGCCGGACGGGTATTGCGGTTCTGGCGACGGGCCTCGCGCATCTCTTCAATGGTTGGCGCTGGCACTAAGCAATCGCGACGACTGCCAATCAGATGCTTTTTACCCATCGCTTCCAACGCCTGGCGGATTAACGGCCAGTTTGCCGGATCGTGGTAACGCAATAACGCTTTATGCAAACGTCGCTGCTTGTCGCCCTTCGGTACGAAGACGTCTTCGCTCTTATAACCAATCTTCGCCAGCGGGTTTTTGCCGGTGTAATACATGGTGGTCGAGTTAGCCAACGGCGACGGATAGAAGTTCTGCACCTGGTCGAGACGGAAGCGGTGTTTTTTCAGCCACAGCGCCAGGTTCACCATATCTTCATCACGCGTACCGGGGTGTGCGGAGATGAAATACGGGATCAGATACTGCTCTTTGCCTGCCTGTTTCGAGTAGGTGTCGAACAGCTCTTTAAAGCGGTCATAGCTACCCATGCCCGGCTTCATCATCTTCGACAGTGGCCCTTCTTCGGTATGTTCCGGCGCAATCTTCAGATAACCACCGACGTGATGGGTCGCCAACTCTTTGATGTAGCGCGGATCTTCTACGGCGATGTCATAGCGCACGCCGGAGGCGATCAGGATCTTTTTAATGCCTTTCAGATCGCGGGCACGGCGATAGAGATTGATCGTCGGCTCGTGGTTAGTGTCCATATGCGGACAAATATCCGGATACACACACGACAAGCGGCGGCAGGTCTGCTCGGCGCGTGGCGATTTGCAGCGCAACATATACATGTTGGCCGTTGGCCCGCCGAGATCGGAAATCACGCCCGTAAAGCCCGGAACGGTATCGCGGATCGCTTCAATCTCATTAATGATCGAGTCTTCCGAACGGCTCTGAATAATGCGCCCTTCATGCTCGGTAATAGAACAGAAAGAACAGCCGCCAAAGCAGCCACGCATAATATTGACCGAGAAACGGATCATTTCGTAAGCCGGAATACGGGCATTACCGTAAGCCGGATGCGGCACGCGCTTGTACGGCAACGCAAAGACGCTGTCCATCTCTTCGGTAGAAAGCGGAATGGCTGGCGGGTTGATCCACACATAGCGGTCGCCATGTTTTTGCATCAGCGCACGAGCGCAGCCTGGGTTGGTTTCGTGGTGCAGAATACGCGAAGCATGTGCGTACAGCACTTTATCGCCCTTCACTTTCTCGAATGAAGGCAACAACACGTAGGTTTTTTCCCACGGTTTCGGACGCGGCGGCTGCACAGTAACGACTTTCGCTTCCTGTTTTTTCGGTGTCACCGGTTTGTTATCCGCGCACGGCAAATCTTCACCATACGGATGCGGAATCGGGTCAATTTTCCCGGGAGTGTCGAGACGAGTAGAATCCACGCCACTCCAGCCAGGTAGCGCTTCTTTCACGATAATCGCGGTATTACGTACATCGCGGATTTCACTAATCGGCTCGCCCATCGCCAGACGATGCGCCACTTCCACCAGCGGACGCTCACCGTTACCGAACATCAGCATGTCGGCTTTGGAATCTACCAGCACCGAACGGCGCACGGTGTCAGACCAGTAATCATAATGCGCGGTACGACGCAGGCTGGCCTCGATACCACCGAGGATCACCGGTACATCTTTCCATGCTTCTTTACAACGCTGGGTATAAACCAGTGTCGCGCGATCCGGACGCTTACCCGCGACATTATCCGGGGTGTAAGCATCGTCATGACGTAAACGACGATCGGCAGTGTAACGGTTGATCATCGAGTCCATGTTGCCTGCGGTCACGCCGAAAAACAGATTCGGTTTTCCCAGACGCATAAAGTCATCTTTGCTGCTCCAGTCCGGCTGGGCGATGATCCCGACACGAAAGCCTTGCGCTTCCAGCATACGACCGCAAATCGCCATCCCGAAGCTCGGGTGATCAACATACGCGTCGCCAGTAACCAAAATGATGTCGCAGCTATCCCAGCCAAGTTGATCCATCTCTTCACGAGACATCGGCAAAAACGGTGCCGGTCCAAAACAGGCGGCCCAGTACTGCGGCCAGGAGAACAGGTCGCGATCCGGTTGGATCAGGGAGATAGAGCTCATTTTGCTTCCAGAAATGGTAAAAAAATAATCAAAGGCCGGGGATTATAAGCCGGAACGAAAGAGAAATCGAAAGGTATTCCATACTCGCCCTCCTCGGGCGAGTATGGAGATTAAGGCACCGGATTAACCAGCAGTTGCCCGATGGAACCGCGATCCGCCATTTCCAGCGTCTGGCTATTAAAGTAGAACGGGAAGTGCGCCCAGGAAGGCTGACCGAAATAGACAAGCAGTTCCACTTGCCCATCAACCCATACGGTGTCTTTCCAGCCTCTGTCTTCCGGGAATGGCATCGCACCGTTCACGTTACGGATCTGGAACATCACGCCTTCAATATGGAATGATTGCGGCTCATCTGCCCGCACCGTCCAGCGTTCCCACGTACCTTGCTGCGCGGTGACATCAATACGATTGACGTCCCACAACTGCCCGTTGATGCCAGGATCGTCACCCAGGCTAATATCACGGCTGCGAATCGGAGAGCCGGCCATTATTTCGGTCGGTAACAAACGCATCGGCAGGCTGTCTGTCACCAGCGGCAGAAGACCGGTCGGGCGCAGCGTCAGCACCAGCGTGGAAACCAGAATGCTGGATGGCTCAAAGAAGCCACGAATACGATCAACAATGCTCGCCGCTTCACCACAGGTGATCGACACTTCATCACCGTTGCTCATATCCACCAGAATCTCACGACGCTCGCCCGGTGCCAGCGAAAGCTGTTTCACCGACACGGGTGCAGGCAGGAACCCCTGGTCGCCAGAAATCACGTGCAACGGACGTCCGTCACTCATCTGTAATTGATAACGACGGGAGTTCGACGCGTTCAATAAACGCAGGCGCACCCAACCACGCGAAACTTCAACATACGGGCTTTGTACGCCATTGACCAGTAGCGTATCGCCAACAAAACCGCCGCTTCCCGGCTCGTTGTATTCCGGCGTGCCAAAGTTATCCAGCCGTTTATCCTGGATAATGACCGGAAAATCATCCACTCCATAATGATTAGGGATTGGCAGCGACTTGCTGACTTCATCTTCCACCAGCCACATCCCGGCAAGGCCGTTATAAACCTGCTGTGCCGTGCGGTTCGGTGTGTTGGCGTGATACCACAGGGTCGCGGCGCTCTGACGAATTGGCAGCACAGGTGCCCAGTCAGCATTTGGCGACATCATGCGTGCAGGCCCCCCCATCAGCGGGCCTGGCACCTGTAGCCCGGCGACTGTCATTGAGACATTTTCTGTCAGTCGGTTGCTGTAAATCAGCTTAACATCATCGCCCTTCCAGACGCGGATAGTCGGCCCAAGGTAGCGACCATTGATACCCCAAACCGACGCGCGCGTTCCTGGCGTAAATGACCAGTGCGCACGTTGTACTGTCATAAACAGCGGTTGCCCACGGCGAGATTCAAGCAGCGGCGGAACGGGCAGCGGTTGCTGTTGCCCGGCTGCGCTTGCCTTCAGGGGGACTGCTCCTGCACACAGTGCAATCCCCGATGCCTGAATGAACTGACGCCGACTGAGTGACATATTTGCTCCATGTAAAACTGGCTAAAGTAATACCGTGCAGGAAAACATTCCCGCAAAAACAGACTGCCGACTTAAACTTTTCCGGCGGCTTCGCGCTCTGCGACTTCTTTATCGAGCTCGGCTATTTTTTGTTCCATTATCGAACGACAATGGGCAGCCAGCTCGCGAACCTGATCTTTACCATATTGACTGACGTCAATTGGCGGCAGCATTTCTACGATCACTAAACCATTATTCAGTCGGTTAAGATTAATCTTATTCGAAGTTGTGGAAACACACACGGGAATAATGGGGACGCCTGCCGCAATCGCCGCATGAAATGCCCCTGTTTTAAACGGCAGCAGGCCACGACCACGGCTGCGCGTTCCTTCCGGGAACATCCAGATGGAAATACGGCGTTTTTTGAAGTGATTCACCACTTCCGCGATAGTGCCGTGCGCTTTAGTACGATTGTTTCTGTCGATCAATAAGTTGCCAGTTAACCAGTACAACTGACCAAAAAAGGGGATCCACAGCAAACTCTTTTTACCCACAGTGACTGTCGGTGGCTGCACGATATTCGATGCCGTCACCATGTCATAGTTGTTCTGGTGGTTAGCGATATAGATAGCATTACCATAACTTTCAGCATCAGCGGGTTTGCGACACTCAACTTTAAGGCCGAACAGCGGCGCAAGACGACCAAACATATGCCCAAAGGTGGCCACATGCTTCGGATTTCTCGGGCTGAACAGACAGTAAATGGAGCCGAAAACACAGACTAACAAGCTGTAAATCACGGTAATAATAAGACGAAAGATATATAGCATAACACCCTCTGAAGATCTGAGAGACTGGCATTGTACGTCACCTGAAATCAGGTTAGGGCATTGTTAAAAGCCGCTCTCTGGAAAAGCGTATTGTTAATCGCAACGCATGAATAAACAACGGTTTCAAGGGAATTTTTATCGTTTCCTGGGGCTGATTACGCTGCCGGATGACGACTTAACGTTCCATCCGGCAGTCCTTGCAAACGGGAGAAAGCCCCCTCCGGCATATTACTCTTCGCTATCGCTGCTGCTGGCGCGGAGAGGCGAATCAATCTCGACACGGTCGATACGCTGCAAACCACGCATCAAGGTGCCGCGACGGCCACGCTCACCGGTAACTTTCAGCAATTCTTCCGGGCGCAGTTTGATTTTGCGTTTCCCGACATGAATGGTCAGGGTACTTTGCGGCGGCAGTACATACAGGTGTGCCAAACCATCCTCGCCCCGCGCGGCTTCTGCCGACGGAATGTTGATGATCTTGTTGCCTTTACCCTTCGACAGTTGCGGAAGCTCGCTTACCGGGAACATCAACATGCGGCCTGCCTGAGTAATTGCCAGCAACATATCAGAAGCATCTTCAATGACTACCGGCGGCATGACATGCGCATTTTCCGGTAAAGTGATCAATGCTTTACCTGCACGATTACGCGCCACCAGATCGTTAAAGGTGCAGACAAAACCGTAACCCGCATCGGAAGCCATCAACAGTTTCTGATCGTCGCTTTCCATCAGCATATGGTCAACGGTAGCACCTGGCGGCAACGTCAGTTTGCCAGTAAGCGGTTCGCCCTGACCACGCGCCGACGGCAGCGTAATTGGGTCGATGGCATAGCTGCGTCCGGTAGAATCAACAAACACCACTGGCTGGTTGCTCTTGCCTTTCACCGCAGCTTTAAAGCTGTCACCCGCTTTGTAGTTCAAACCTGGGGCGTCAATGTCGTGGCCTTTAGCGCTACGCACCCAGCCCATCTGCGACAGCACGATGGTAACGGGTTCAGACGGCAGCATGTCGTGCTCACTCATTGCTTTCGCTTCTTCGCGTTCCTGCAACGGTGAACGGCGATCGTCACCATATGCTTGCGCATCGGCCTGCAACTCTTTCTTCAGCAGATTATTCATCTTGCGCTCGGAAGCCAGAATGCTCTGCAACTGGTCACGCTCTTTTTCCAGCTCGTTCTGCTCACCGCGAATCTTCATCTCTTCCAGTTTGGCGAGATGACGCAGTTTCAATTCGAGGATCGCTTCCGCCTGGGTTTCCGTGAGGCCAAAACGCGACATCAGCGCCGGTTTCGGTTCATCTTCATTACGAATGATCTCAATCACTTCGTCGATATTGAGAAACGCCACCAGCAAACCTTCCAGGATATGCAGGCGCTTGAGGACTTTCTCCAGACGATAGTTCAAACGGCGGCGCACGGTATCGCGACGGAATACCAGCCATTCGGAGAGGATTTCCAGCAGGTTTTTCACCGCCGGACGCCCATCCAGACCGATCATATTAAGGTTAATGCGATAGCTCTTTTCCAGATCGGTGGTGGCGAAGAGGTGATTCATCACCTGATCCATATCCACGCGATTAGAGCGCGGCACAATCACCAGACGGGTCGGGTTCTCGTGGTCGGATTCATCGCGTAGATCGTCAACCATTGGCAGCTTTTTGTTACGCATTTGCGCAGCAATTTGCTCCAGTACGCGCGCACCAGAAACCTGATGCGGTAAGGCACTGATGACCACCGCGCCATCTTCTTTCTTCCACACTGCGCGCATACGCACAGAACCACGACCATTTTCGTAGATTTTGCGGATCTCCGCCCGGGAGGTGATGATTTCCGCTTCGGTCGGGTAATCCGGCCCCTGCACAATATCCAGTAACTGATCGAGCGTGGTTTTCGGCTGGTCGATTAAGGCGATTGCTGCCTGTGCGACTTCGCGCAGGTTATGTGGCGGAATGTCCGTTGCCATCCCGACAGCAATACCGGTGGTGCCGTTAAGCAAAATATTCGGCAGGCGGGCAGGCAGCATTTTCGGCTCCTGCAAGGTGCCGTCGAAATTTGGCACCCAATCCGCCGTCCCTTGCCCCAGCTCGCTCAATAACAGCTCGGAATATTTCGACAGACGGGATTCGGTGTAACGCATTGCCGCGAACGATTTCGGATCGTCCGGCGCGCCCCAGTTCCCCTGACCATCAACCAGCGGATAACGGTAAGAAAACGGCTGCGCCATCAGAACCATCGCTTCATAGCAGGCGCTGTCGCCGTGCGGATGGTACTTACCCAGTACGTCACCGACGGTACGGGCCGACTTTTTAAATTTGGCGGTAGCATTCAGACCCAGCTCAGACATCGCATACACAATGCGGCGCTGAACGGGTTTCAGACCATCACCAATAAACGGCAACGCACGATCCATGATGACGTACATGGAGTAGTTTAAGTAGGCGTTTTCCGTAAATTCATGTAGCGCAAGGCGCTCTGCCATATCGCTCATTAATTCTGATTCCTCAACTTATTCGCCAGCCTTCAAAGGGGCAATATTGCCGGAGATACTACATTATCTGTCGCGTCGAGTCACAGGAGATCAGCGTGAATAGCGCCGCCGGGCGTGCTCCGACGGCGATAAAGGCATCAATGTGCCTTGATATACAACTCTTTGCTGTAGACATAATCCTGGGGATTATGCAGCGGGAAACCGCCAACGTAAGGTTTAAGCAATTTGATCAGCGGCTGATAGTAGATGGGAATGAGCGGTGCCTGCTGATTAATGATCATCTCTGCCTGCTGATACAACGCATTACGCTTTGTCGCGTCAGTGGTCTGCGCCGCCTGATTTAGCAACGCGTCATACTGCGCATTTTTCCAGTGACCGACATTCTCTTCACTATCGCTTTTGAGCGTGTTCAGGAAAGTGGAAGCATCATTGTACGTCGCATCCCACGACTGCCGCGATAGCATGAAATCACCGGCTCGCCGGGTATCAAGATAGGTTTTCCACTCCATCGTGCGCAGCGTCACCTGTGCACCAAGCCATTTTTTCCATTCGGAAGACAACGCAATTGCCGTTTTTTCATGCAAATCATACTTGTTGTAGAACAGTTCAAAGCGTAGCGGATGAGAAGCATCGTACCCCGCTTGTTTGAGCAAGGCTTTTGCCGTCGCCACGCGCTCACTCATCGGCTTTTGCAGTTCATCAAACGTCGTCGCGTTAAAGCCTTCTACCTCTGGCGGCGTCAACGTGGTTGCAGGCGTTCGCAACCCGAGTATCTTTTGCGCAATTAACGGCCTGTCGACCGTCAGATATAGCGCCCGCCGGACACGAACATCGTCAAACGGTGGTTTCTGGATATTGAAATTGTAATATTCACTGTTCAGACGCGGGATAATTTGCAACTCACCAGGCAGTGATTTTTCAATAGCAGGAATTTGTTGTGCCGGAACCCAGGTGAGATCGACTTCACCCGCACGATAGCGGTTATAGCCGGTGACTGAATTATCCAGTGCCAGATACTCAACCTGCTGCAATACCGTATGTTGTGCATCGCGGTACTTTGGATTTTTGCGTGCGGTAATCTTTTCGTTAACCACCCATTTATCAAGCACAAAAGCACCGTTGTAAACCATATGCTCTGGCTTACTCCAGCTATCGCCATACTTCGCAATCATATGATGCGGAACCGGAAACAGCGTCGGCCAGGCTAGCATTGTCGTAAACCACGGTACGGGCTGCTCAAGCGTGACTTCAAAAGTGCGGTCATCCGTCGCTTTCACGCCTAACGATGAGACATCCGATTTTCCCGCCGCGATAGCCGCTGCATTTTTAATATGCGCCTGCGCCAGATAGCCAGCAAAAGGGCTTGCCGTTTTGGGGTCAACCGCGCGCTGCCAGCCGAGGACAAAATCCTGCGCTGTCAGAGGCTGACCATCAGACCACTGTAAGCCGTTGCGTAAATGGAAAATATAGCGTTTGCCGCCATCTGACACTTCCCAGGATTCAGCCTGGGCAGGTTGCACTTTACCTTCGCCGTCCATCCATACCAGACCTTCAAACAGATCCAGCACAATCTGCGCGGCGGTATTCTCCTCAACCTTTTGCGGGTCAAGCGTGCCGGGGTCGCTATGATTGTTGTAACGAAAGAGCTGTTGCGGGGCGAGCGGTGTGTTGGCGGGAACGTCAGCAGCATAGAGAGGAGCCGCACTTACCAGGCTGACCAGCCATAATAAATTTCGCGTATACATGGTATTCCTTACCGGAGAAATTATAAGCCTGACAACAATACGCCAGTGGCATTGTTAGCTCAAACTTATCGCGAGTGATTTGGCTCACACTCCGGAAAAGATCCCCCTTCACATTAACGGCACATAAATATCCGTTTCCAGCCGCTTCTCTGACATCCCTTCGGCCAGGTTGGTGTAGTGAAACAATATCGGTGCGTTACGCATTTTCTCGCCGCTATCAGGAAGCCAACGGCGAATGATGGCCCGGATAGTGTGAGATATGTTATCCAGGTCGCCAGAATGACGGGCAACCGCATAACGCCCTGCGGTGAGTTCGCCATTACTCACACCATAACGATTCTCCGGAACAGGCTCGTTAACGCTGCCGCAAATATCAAAGCGAAACGCGTCTGGCGCAGTGGTGGCAGGATCGTCCCAGGCGACGCCAAAAGTCTGGCTTTGGTTAACGGGAGATAACCCCGTGTCTTTGCGCCACATGATAAATTTCGCCACGCTGTAGTTGAGCAACTCAGGGCTACAGCGATGCGGCAACATCGCCACGCGGGTTGATGGGAAATCGATAATATTTACGTCCAGTGCACGGTTTTTCATGTTGCTCCCTGCGAAATTATTCCCGGGAACGCGTCCCGGGAGCAGTAACAATTACGGATTGACTTTACTGATCTGTTTCACGTCAATCTCAACAGAGTTCCAGTCTTTATCCACTTCCCCCTGAATCTCAACCGTATCTTTCGGCGTAACTGTCACGCCGTTCCAGCGTTTGTGGTCGATATCGACATTGATGGTGCCGCTGGCATCTTTGAACACATACAGATCGTCAGAGATGCGCTCAACGATATTGCCACGCAGAGTTACCCAGGTGTCGTCACGCAAAGATTTCGCGTTTTCTACGTTAGTTACGCTGCCGTTCGGCCCCTGGAATCCTCCGGTTTGACTTTGTGTTGCCGATGGGCCAGAAAAGCCCCCCTGCTCTGCTGCCATAACCGGTGCGCTACACAGGGCCATTACTGCAATTACTGCTGCGAATTTTTTCATGTTTGTTACTCCCTTTGATGTCTGTTTCCAGGCATTAAACAAGATAGTCCTTAACAACTTCTTAAGGAAAAAAAAGAAAATTTAGTACTGTACAGAGCGCGTTACAACACGGTTTACTGACAACGAATACAGCTATCGCAGGGATGAAAAGATGCGAATTTTACTGATAGAAGATGACATGCTGATTGGTGACGGCATCAAAACAGGTCTTAGTAAGATGGGCTTTAGTGTTGACTGGTTTACGGAAGGTCGTCAGGGAAAAGAGGCGCTTTATAGCGCACCTTATGACGCGGTGATCCTTGATCTCACCTTACCGGGAATGGATGGCCGCGATATTTTGCGCGAGTGGCGGGATAAAGGTCAGCGTGAGCCGGTACTGATCCTGACCGCGCGCGACGCACTGGCCGAACGCGTGGAAGGTTTGCGTCTGGGGGCCGACGATTATCTGTGTAAACCTTTTGCATTGATAGAAGTCGCCGCCAGGCTGGAAGCGCTGATGCGCCGAACCAACGGCCAGGCCAGCAACGAGCTACATCACGGCAACGTCATGCTCGACCCGGGCAAACGGATCGCCACCCTGGCAGGTGAATCCTTAACACTCAAGCCAAAAGAATTTGCCCTGCTGGAATTACTGATGCGTAACGCTGGTCGTGTTCTACCACGCAAACTGATTGAAGAAAAACTGTATACCTGGGACGAAGAGGTCACCAGCAATGCCGTCGAAGTACATGTGCATCATCTGCGACGCAAACTCGGCAGTGACTTTATTCGCACCGTTCACGGTATTGGCTACACATTAGGTGAGAAATGAAATTTACCCAACGCCTTAGTCTGCGAGTCAGGCTGACGCTGATCTTTTTGATTCTGGCCTCGCTGACCTGGGTTGTCTCCAGCTTTGTAGCCTGGAAACAAACGATTGATAATGTCGATGAGTTGTTCGATACCCAGTTAATGCTGTTTGCCAAACGATTAAGTACGCTCGATCTTAACGAAATTAATGCGGCAGATCGTATGGCAAGAACGCCGGATAAATTCAAACACGGCCATGTGGATGACGATGCCCTGACATTTGCCATTTTTACCCGCGACGGCAGAATGGTTCTTAACGATGGCGATAATGGAGAAGATATTCCCTATAGCTATCAGCGTGAAGGTTTTGCTGACGGGCAACTGGTGGGTGATAAAGATCAATGGCGCTTTATCTGGATGACATCACCTGATGGTAAATATCGCATCGTTGTCGGCCAGGAATGGGAATACCGTGAAGACATGGCGCTGGCAATCGTCACCGGCCAGCTCATCCCCTGGCTTGTTGCGCTACCCATCATGTTAATCTTCATGATGGTGTTACTGGGTCGTGAGCTCTCGCCACTGAACAAACTAGCGCTGGCGCTACGTATGCGCGATCCCGACTCGGAAAAACCACTCAACGCCGCGGGCGTACCCAGCGAAGTGCGTCCGCTAGTCGAGTCGCTGAATCAACTGTTCGACCGTACACATGCGATGATGGTGCGTGAACGGCGCTTTACCTCTGACGCCGCTCACGAACTGCGTAGCCCGTTAACAGCGCTGAAAGTACAAACCGAAGTCGCACAGCTTTCTGACGATGATCCGCAGGCACGGAAAAAAGCACTGACGCAATTACATTCGGGGATCGATCGCGCCACCCGTCTGGTTGATCAACTGCTCACACTATCGCGGCTCGACTCGCTGGATAACCTTCAGGACGTCGCGGAGATCCCACTTGAAGATCTCCTGCAATCGGCGGTGATGGATATCTACCACACGGCGCAGCAGGCAAAAATTGACGTACGGCTGACGCTCAATGCCCACGGCATCAAACGCACCGGACAACCGCTATTGCTAAGTCTACTGGTACGAAATCTGCTGGATAACGCAGTACGCTACAGTCCACAGGGCAGCGTAGTGGATGTCACTCTGAATGCAGATAATTTCACCGTAAGAGACAACGGCCCCGGCGTGACGCCAGAGGCGCTGGCGCGAATTGGCGAACGTTTCTACCGCCCACCAGGACAAACCGCAACCGGTAGCGGACTGGGGTTGTCGATTGTCCAGCGGATCGCAAAATTGCATGGCATGAATGTTGTGTTTGGGAATGCGAAACAAGGTGGATTTGAGGCGAAAGTGAGCTGGTAGTAGTGAGACTTTTGCAAAATTCGCAAAAGACTTTGCACATTTTGCTAATTTCACCGCACCGCTCTGTGACGTACTATTGTCGGTAAACGTCTCTCCTTGAGGATAAAAAATGAGCAACATTCTGATTATCAACGGTGCGAAAAAATTCGCCCACTCCAATGGTCAACTGAACGACACCCTGACCGAAGTCGCGGATGGCACGCTGCGCGACCTCGGGCATGATGTCCGCATCGTTCGCGCTGAGAGCGACTACGATGTCAAAGCCGAAGTACAAAACTTTCTCTGGGCTGATGTGGTGATCTGGCAGATGCCTGGCTGGTGGATGGGCGCGCCGTGGACGGTGAAAAAATACATTGATGATGTGTTCACCGAAGGTCACGGCACGCTGTATGCCAGCGATGGTCGTACCCGCAAAGATCCGTCGAAAAAATACGGTTCTGGCGGTCTGGTACAGGGTAAAAAATATATGCTCTCGCTGACCTGGAACGCCCCAATGGAAGCCTTCACCGAAAAAGATCAGTTCTTCCACGGCGTTGGCGTTGACGGTGTGTATCTACCGTTCCATAAAGCAAACCAATTCCTCGGCATGGAACCGCTGCCGACATTTATCGCTAATGACGTGATAAAAATGCCTGATGTTCCCCGCTATACTGAAGAATATCGCAAGCATCTTGTGGAAATTTTTGGTTAACTAGAGCTCTGGCTTTAGAAGGAGTTAACCATGATTACAGTAATCGCAGAAATCCGTACTCGCCCTGGCCAACATCACCGTCAGGCGGTATTGGATCAGTTTGCTAAAATCGTTCCAACAGTTCTGAAGGAAGAAGGTTGCCACGGCTACGCGCCAATGGTGGATTGCGCTGCTGGCGTGAGTTTCCAGTCTATGGCGCCGGACTCTATTGTGATGATTGAGCAGTGGGAAAGCATCGCGCACCTTGAAGCGCATCTGCAAACCCCGCACATGAAAGCATATAGCGAAGCCGTAAAAGGCGATGTGCTGGAGATGAATATTCGTATCCTGCAGCCGGGACTTTGATGTTCCTGAAAAGAGGCCGGTGTTGCTACCGGTCTCAGGCCTGATTAGCCATTCTTTCTTCCCGTTTTCAAACCCCGATGGAAATCGTTAATTCGCTTAATGGTTTTAACCGCACGCTGCGGCACCGCTGAGGCCACCGACCAGACAATCATTTCCAGGCACAACAATACCGTACCATGTAGCGGCGTTTTCCCCTTTTCATCCCCGCGCGGAACGTGGATGACGATACTGGCGTCTTTACTAAAACGCGAATCCAGAGCGTTTGTCAGCAAAATAACCGGGATCCCCAGCCGTTTCGCTTCACGCAGCGTTGTCAGCCCTTCCCGGTGTGCAGATTTTTGCGCCATCATGATCAGCACATCGCCACGCTGAAGCGCGATCAATTGCTCGGCAAGGCCAATACCCGTACGGTTTAGCGCCGTGGCGGGCAAGCCAATGCGGTTGAATAGCCGCGCGGTATAATCCGCCAGAATACCCGAAGCGCCAATGCCAAAAATAGCAACTTGCCGCGCCTGCACCAACAAGGCTACCGCTTGCGCAAGCGAGTGGCGGTTTTCAGGCTCTGACAGGACATTGCAGGTATACAGATGCCCTTCAAGAACAAAGTCGATTGCGGTGTTAACATCGCTCGTCAAGTTACTCACCGTCGTAGACATCTTTTCGCTGGAGCTAAGGGCTGGGCCAAGCCACTGTTCCAGAGTACGTTTCAGATCGCGCAGCCCGGCAAACCCCAGAGCCTGTATAGCCCGAATTACTGTGGCATCGGAAGTGTTTAACGTGGCCGCAATTTCCATCGCCGTTTGCTCGAGGACCACTTCACGGTGCTCATTAATGTAGCTGGCGACGGTTCTTAACCCTGGCGTTAACTGACTCGCACGAGTACGAAAACGCTCCCCAAAAATATCAACCCGCGTTTTGTCTTTCTGGATCATTTGGCCTCCGGTAAAGGTCGCCCCGCAATTTGTGATTGTATCTGCGCAGCCATCAATCCCAGAGATGCAAAGGAGTTAGAAATCGCCTCTTCACGCGAAATCAACACATAACGTCCGGAACGACAGGCTGTCAGAAACTGACACCATCCCGGCATGACTTTTTCCATTGCTGCCAGCTCGTCCTGAGGTTTACCACCAGAATCACCGCGCCAGGTTGCAAAAACAAAATCGGCATCCAGTTCAGGCAAACGCTCCGCGCTCACATCCATTCGCCCACCTTCAGGAATGCTCTCAATTAGCGGCGGAAAGCGAAAACCAGCATCGCGTAATACCCGCCCCAGCGAATGATAGCTATGCATCACATTAATTTTTCCCTGATTTGCCTGAATCACCGATACCGTTATTTTTTGACTGTCCAGCGTCGCCTTCAGCGCATTGATTTGCGCCTGATAGCGGCGTTCAAGTATCGCCAGCCGCGCCTGTGTTCCTGTAAGTTCGGCCAACTTGCGGTAGATTTCTGGCGCGCCCCCTTTGAGATGATCAATGCTCACCGTGGGCGCAATTTTCTCCAGTTGTTCAATGGGCGTATTACGGGTCGGTTCTGTGATGATCAGGTCCGGCTTTGCCGCCACAATCGCTTCAATATCAATATCGGCTGTTCCAATGAAGGCGATCGATGAATTATCGAAATCAACACCTGTCAGTAACGCACCTGATCGAATGAAATGGCTACCGTCAGGCCGTGTACGCCCGTGGCTGGCGACAGGAGGTACACCGAGTTCAATCAGAGGAATGGTGATATCAAGATCGTGTAAAGAAACGATTCTCTTTGGATGTGCAGGCACTGTGACTTTGCGCCCTAAATCATCGGTAAACACCTGAACAGGCTCTGTTGCACGAGCAAAAAATGACAACAGTATCAGCAGAGAAAAAAATAAACGCATATAACTCCCGTTAAAAACTGTTCCTGCGTTGCCAGAGAAGTAGCAGAAAGAATGGTCCACCAATCAGTGAGATAACGATTCCTGCAGGGAGTTGCAAAGGCAAAAAAGCCAAACGACCAATGCTATCCGCCAGAATGACTAACAACGCCCCCGATACGGCGCTCCCCAGCAGTAATGTCGTCTGTCCACCACGCAGAATAAAACGTGATATATGAGGTGCTATCAGCCCGACAAAGCCGATGTTGCCAACGCAAGAAACGCAGACGGCTGTCAGGATTATTGGCGCGGCTACACGCAACAACGCCAGACGAGAACTGTTCACGCCTAATCCGGTTGCAACCTGATGACCAAGCAGAGCGATATCCGCAGTCCGGGCTGTGAACAGCAATAAAAGAGCGGCTGGCAACATCCAACAGGCTGAAATACCGACTAACATCCAGTTGGCTGCATGTAGGCTTCCCGATAACCACATCAATGCAGTTTGTACGTCACGAACATCTGCTGTGGTCATAAATACACCGATCCCCGCGGCGAAAAACCAGGAAACGCCAATGCCGATCAAAACAAATCGCGGGCGGGAAATATCGCGTGCACAGAAAATCACCACTAACGCAACGAATAAGCCGCCAGCGAGGCCAGCCACTGGACGCCAGAACATCCCCAGCATTGGAAACTGGAAAATCAGCCACAGCACTGCCACGCTACATCCTTCCTTGACCCCGATAAGACCGGGATCCGCAAGGCTGTTACGAGCAATAGACTGCATTGCGGCTCCCGCCATACCTAACATGGCTCCGCATAGCAACGCCATGATGACTCTCGGCAAGCGAATATCCTGCACAATATAACGTGTGTCTGTGTTCACATTTTCTGGAGAGAACAACGCTCGTCCGACTTCCGATGCCGGGACAGAAAAAGAACCATGCATCAGACCGAATATCAGTATTCCAACAGCAAACAGAGACAGTCCACCAAGCAACACCAGATTTTTAGGGCGTACCAGTGTCGAAAACTCACCAACACGTAGCGGGCGTAACCCAACGTTCATTATCCGGCTCATTTGAACATCCTCGTCGCCATAATGACAAAAACAGGTGCACCAACTAATGCCGTCATGACACCTGTCGCCAGCTCATGGGGCGTGAAAAGCGTCCTGGCAATAATATCTGCCAGTAATAGCAGTAAGGCACCGACACAAGCTGAAAGAGGTAGCAGAACGCGCAGATCCGTTGATACCAGACGCCGGACAATCTGCGGTACGAGCAAGCCGACAAAACCAATCGGGCCAGCAATCGATACGGCCGCGCCACAGAGCAACGCGATCGCAATCAGAGTGAATGTTCGCGTGCGTAGTACCGAGACGCCCAGGCCCTGCGCCATGCGATCGCCCAGTGCCAACATGTTAAGAGAGGGCGCAAGATAAAGAGCTAATACAAATCCCCCCAGAGAAAACCAGGCGGACGTACCAAGCGTCGCCCAATCCAACCCCGCTAAATCACCCGCTAACCATGTCCGCATCGCCAACAACGTTTGTTCGTCAAGAATCAGGATTGCAGCCGTTATTGAGGAAACGAACGCCGATAGCGCCACGCCGCATAAGGTAACTTTCATTGGCGTTAACCCTGAACGTCCTGCGGAAGAGAGCAGCAATATCAGCAGGAACAGTACCGCGCCTCCCGCTGATGCCAGCAATGGACGCCCAACAGGAAATGCCAGTCCTAGTGCACTGGCGGCAACGACAGCTAGGGCGGCTCCGGCATTTAAGCCTAAAATATGTGGCTCCCCCAATGGGTTACGAATGACAGCCTGCAACAAAGCACCAGCAACACCAAGAGAAGCACCAGTAAGCAATGCTGCCGCCAAACGCGGCAAACGGAGTCTTATAATCACGTTGTGATCGAAGTTTTGCGGTTCAAAATGGAAAAATGCCTGCAACACCGTTTGTGGTGCAATAAATCGGGCACCAATCCCAGGATATACAACGCATCCCACCAGCAGTAAGGTGAGGAAAAAAACAGTAACCAGCCCCGTGCGCATCATACTTTTTCTACACCACGAAACGGCATGAAAAACGGTTTTCCCGTCAGAGGATTTATTGATGCGTGAACATCAACGTCAAAGACAGCTTTCACCAGCTCAGGCGTGCAATGCTCCCCCTCATTCAACACACGCACCACTTTCCCCTGGCGTAAAAATATCAACGTATCGCCATAATTGACGGCAAAATTCAGATCATGCAACACCACGACGACTGTACGCCCGTGATGACGCGTTAAGTCATGTAATAACTCAAGAATTTCAACCTGATAACGTAAATCAAGCCAGGTTGTTGGTTCATCCAGCAGGATATAAGGCGTCTTTTGCGCCAACACCATCGCAATCCAGCACCGCTGGCGCTGCCCACCAGAGAGTTTTTCAACAGGTAAATGCGCAAACTCCTGCGTACCGGTTAATTTCAGGGCCTCTTCTACCGCCTGCTCGTCAGCGTCGCTCCATTGACGTATAAAATTCTGCCAGGGAAAGCGCCCGCGCGACACCAGTTCATAAACGGTTAAGCCCTCCGGCAATAATGGCGACTGCGGTAAGATCCCAAGTCTGCGGGATAACGCTTTCGTTGGTTGCTCGTGAATCGCTTTGCCATCAAGCAATATCGAGCCGCCCATGGGTTGCAATATACGCGCAATGGTACTGAGCAACGTCGACTTTCCACAGCCGTTTGCCCCAACCAGAACGGTCATTTTCTCTGTGGGAACGGAGAAAGAAACACCATCAACAATGATGTTCTTGTGATACCCGGCAGAAACATTGTCGAGGATCAGCCCCTGCCCTTTTGCGTTATGTGCCACGTGTACGCCAACTTAATCAAAGACAAACAAAAATAAAACTCATTCTCCTTTGAGAGTTTGACGCCACAAAATGTAGTAGTCAAGAAGTTAAAAGCCACACAAAAACAAGGTAAATAACAGGTAAAATCTTTTTGAAAATAAAAATTAAAACATTAAATATTAATGAGTTAAAAACAATCAACCTGCATTAAATCATCGTGAAAACACCTGTAGCATTTTTTCGTTATTTCTCATTTACTACTACATTATTGCATGATTGAATGATTCTCAATTACATATCCGATGGCGAAATAACAAACGGATAGTGCTTAGTGAGCAACAAGAAACAATTTTCACTCGCGACAATCCGCGAGTTTTTGGGATAAAAGACTAAATGGCTAAGTTCACACCTTCATTCTCAGGAGTCAAAGGTCGGGCGCTCTTTTCACTGCTCTTTGCGGCACCGATGATTCATGCAACAGACACTGTAACGACCAAAGATGGCGAAACCATCACGGTTACCGCGGATGCGAATACCGCAACTGAGGCGACCGACGGTTATCAGCCTCTGAGCACCTCCACGGCGACATTAACCGATATGCCGATGCTGGATATTCCGCAGGTGGTCAATACGGTTAGCGATCAAGTTCTGGAAAATCAGCATGCGACGACGCTGGATGAGGCGCTTTATAACGTCAGTAACGTGGTGCAAACCAATACATTAGGCGGGACTCAGGACGCTTTTGTACGTCGTGGGTTTGGTGCAAACCGGGATGGCTCCATCATGACCAACGGCCTGCGAACCGTACTTCCTCGCAGTTTCAACGCCGCAACAGAACGTGTGGAAGTGCTAAAAGGCCCGGCCTCCACGCTGTATGGCATTCTCGATCCTGGTGGGCTGATTAACGTCGTGACAAAGCGCCCGGAAAAAACGTTCCATGGTTCTGTCTCAGCCACGTCCTCCAGTTTTGGTGGTGGTACAGGGCAACTTGATATCACAGGTCCCATTGAAGGCACTCAACTGGCCTACCGCCTGACGGGGGAAGTGCAGGATGAAGACTACTGGCGGAACTTCGGTAAAGAGCGCAGTACATTTATTGCCCCATCACTCACCTGGTTTGGTGATAATGCAACAGTAACCATGCTCTATTCACATCGGGACTATAAAACGCCATTCGATCGCGGAACAATTTTCGATCTTACGACGAAACAGCCCGTAAACGTTGATCGAAAAATACGTTTCGACGAACCGTTTAATATTACAGATGGTCAGTCCGATCTGGCGCAACTCAACGCAGAATATCATCTCAATAGCCAGTGGACTGCGCGCTTTGATTACAGCTACAGCCAGGATAAATACAGCGATAATCAAGCTCGCGTTACCGCGTATGATGCAACAACAGGAACGCTGACACGGCGTGTTGATGCAACTCAGGGCTCTACTCAGCGCATGCATTCTACTCGTGCGGATCTGCAAGGGAATGTCGATATCGCTGGATTCTATAATGAGATTCTGGGCGGGGTGTCATATGAATATTATGATCTTCTGCGCACAGATATGATTCGCTGTAAAAACGCTAAAGATTTCAATATATACAACCCTGTTTATGGCAATACCAGCAAATGTACAACGGTCTCGGCATCGGACAGTGATCAGACGATCAAACAGGAGAGCTACTCAGCTTATGCTCAGGACGCACTCTATCTGACCGATAACTGGATTGCCGTCGCCGGGATCCGCTATCAGTATTACACGCAGTATGCGGGTAAAGGCCGTCCTTTTAATGTCAATACTGACAGCCGCGATGAGCAATGGACTCCCAAACTGGGGTTGGTCTACAAACTGACGCCATCGGTATCCTTATTTGCCAATTATTCGCAAACATTTATGCCGCAATCGTCAATTGCCAGCTACATTGGCGATCTTCCCCCGGAATCATCTAATGCTTACGAAGTCGGGGCAAAATTCGAGCTGTTCGATGGTATAACCGCAGATATTGCGCTGTTTGATATCCATAAACGCAACGTGTTGTATACCGAAAGTATTGGTGACGAAACCATCGCCAAAACGGCAGGCCGCGTTCGTTCAAGAGGGGTAGAAGTCGACCTTGCGGGAGCATTAACTGAAAATATTAATATTATTGCCAGCTACGGCTATACCGATGCTAAGGTTCTGGAAGATCCTGATTATGCAGGAAAACCATTGCCGAATGTTCCTCGTCATACCGGTTCGCTATTCCTGACCTATGACATTCATAATATGCCTGGCAATAACACGCTGACGTTTGGCGGTGGCGGACATGGCGTAAGCCGTCGTTCAGCAACCAATGGGGCTGACTACTATCTGCCGGGCTATTTCGTTGCCGATGCCTTCGCCGCATATAAAATGAAATTGCAGTATCCGGTCACTCTGCAATTAAACGTCAAAAACCTGTTTGATAAAACGTATTACACCTCTTCCATAGCCACAAATAATCTGGGTAATCAGATTGGCGATCCGCGTGAAGTGCAATTCACGGTGAAAATGGAATTTTGATAAAAAAAGCCCGGTATGTTTACCGGGCTATATTTTATTCTCCTGGCGGGAATTATCAGACCTCAATCTCCGCCATATCACCTTTCTCTTGCAACCAGTTACGGCGGTCTTCCGAGCGTTTCTTCGCCAGCAGCATGTCCATCATCGCGTCAGTACGCTGATCGTCTTCATCATCAATGGTTAACTGCACCAGACGGCGAGTATTCGGATCAAGCGTGGTTTCGCGCAATTGCATCGGATTCATTTCGCCCAGACCTTTAAAACGCTGGACGTTAGGCTTGCCTTTTTTGCGTTTTAACTGCTCAAGCACGCCCTCTTTTTCTTCTTCCGTCAGCGCGTAATAAACCTCTTTCCCGAGGTCAATGCGGTAGAGCGGTGGCAGAGCAACGTAAACGTGGCCGTGTTTCACCAGCGTGCGGAAGTGCTTTACAAACAGTGCGCAAAGCAACGTAGCAATGTGCAGGCCATCGGAGTCCGCATCCGCCAGGATACAGATCTTGCCATAACGCAACTGGCTAAGGTCGGCGCTGTCAGGATCAATACCGATCGCCACAGAAATATCATGCACTTCCTGCGAGGCCAACACTTCATCAGAAGAGACCTCCCAGGTGTTAAGGATCTTACCTTTCAACGGCATGATCGCCTGATATTCACGATCGCGCGCCTGCTTGGCTGATCCACCTGCGGAGTCACCTTCCACGAGGAACAGTTCGGTACGATTGAGATCCTGCGCGGTACAGTCAGCCAGTTTGCCAGGCAACGCCGGGCCACTGGTCAGCTTTTTACGTACCACTTTCTTCGCCGCACGCATACGACGCTGGGCGCTGGAAATCGCCATCTCCGCCAGCAATTCAGCAGCCTGGACGTTCTGGTTCAACCACAGGGTGAACGCATCTTTCACCACGCCAGAAACGAATGCCGCACATTGACGCGAAGAGAGACGTTCTTTGGTCTGCCCGGCAAACTGCGGATCCTGCATTTTTACTGACAGCACATATGCGCAGCGATCCCAGATATCTTCCGCTGACAGTTTCACGCCGCGCGGCAGAATGTTGCGGTATTCACAGAACTCGCGCATCGCGTCCAGCAGGCCCTGACGCAGACCGTTAACGTGCGTCCCGCCCTGCATCGTTGGGATCAGGTTGACGTAGCTTTCGGTCAGCAGTTCGCCACCTTCCGGCAGCCACAAGAGCGCCCAGTCCACCGCTTCGGTATCGCCAGAAAAATTACCGATAAACGGTTTTTCCGGCAGCGTCGGCAAGCCATTTACCGCTTCCGCGAGGTAATCATTCAGACCGTCCTGATAGCACCAGCGTTGTTCGGTATTGTTGATCTCATCTTTAAAAGTGATCTCAACGCCGGGGCACAGTACCGCTTTGGCTTTCAGCACATGCGTAAGGCGCGAAACAGAAAAACGCGGGCTGTCAAAGAAGGTTTCATCCGGCCAGAAATGTACGCTGGTGCCGGTATTGCGTTTACCGCAAGTGCCGACAACCTGCAAATCCTGTACTTTTTCGCCATTTTCAAACGCGATGTTATAAATCTGGCCATCGCGGCGCACGTTGACTTCTACGCGCTTTGACAGGGCGTTAACCACCGAAATCCCCACGCCGTGCAGGCCGCCGGAGAACTGATAGTTTTTATTGGAGAACTTACCACCCGCGTGCAGACGGCAGAGGATCAATTCTACCGCCGGAACACCTTCTTCCGGGTGAATATCCACCGGCATTCCACGGCCATCGTCAATGACCTCCAGCGACTGGTCAGCATGTAAAATAACGTCCACGCGTTTTGCGTGACCGGCCAGTGCTTCATCGACACTGTTATCAATAACTTCTTGCCCCAAATGGTTTGGGCGAGTGGTATCGGTATACATCCCCGGGCGGCGGCGAACCGGCTCAAGCCCGGTGAGTACCTCAATGGCATCAGCGTTATAAGTTTGCGTCATGGTTTAAGTTAGCAATTCGAGTTGATCGTCAGAGATGGTGCAGACCAAGAAAATCGACGATCGGGTTGAAATAATCTTCGAAGCCCGTGAATGCGTGGTTGCCGCCTTCTATTACAGTCTGGCGGCAGGAGGCGTAGTACGCCACCGCCTGGCGGTAATCCAGCACTTCATCTCCCGTCTGTTGCAGCAGCCAGATAAGATCCGGTGCTTCCAGTGGGTCAATCTGCATGACTTTGAGATCGTAAATATGGCGTGACTCTAGCACATATTGCTGCCCGGTGTAGGGGTTCTCGTTCTGGCCGAGATAGTCCGTCAGCAGTTCAAACGGGCGCACAGCCGGGTTTACCACTACCGCTGGCAGCATAAAACATTGCGACAACCAGGTAGCGTAATAACCCCCAAGTGACGAACCAACGATACCCAGCGAATCACCACCATGTTCCAGCACAATGGATTCCAGCAGTTCTGCCGCATCGGAAGGATACGGCGGCAACTGCGGAATAATCATCTCAACGTCAGGGTGATGCTCCGCCAGCCAGTTTTTCAACAAGCTCGCTTTCGCTGAACGCGGCGAACTGTTGAATCCATGCAAATAAAGAAGCGTTGACATCAGTAGCCTTCTGAAGCGGTATCTGGTTGGAAACGAGTGTCCGCCAGGCGGTGCACTTCGGTAGTCAGAGTGCCATCGGCATGGAGTTCCAGCGTACGCCAGCCAGGGGCAATAGTGTCCAGCGTAAAGTTGGAACAGTGTGGTTTAAACTGCACACAGGTTGACGGCGTTGCCAGCAGGCGGCGACCATTCCAGTCGAGATCGAGTTCCTGATGGATATGTCCGCACAACAGATATTTGACGTGCGGAAACTTCACCAGCACGTTATCCAGTTCACCCGCGTTACGCAGACTGTGCTGGTCAAGCCAGCTACAACCCGCAGGCAACGGATGATGGTGCAGCAGCAGCAAAGTATGACGTTCTGGCGCATCGGCCAGTTTACGTTCCAGCCAATCAAGCTGAAACTCGCTCAACTCGCCGTGCGGTACGCCAAACACCTGGCTATCCAGCATCAGGATTTGCCATTGCTCACCAATAAACACACGCTTCGCCGGGGAGATGCCCGCATCCTGTAATGCGCTGTACATCGCAGGCTGGAAATCATGGTTACCCGGCAGCCAGACGCAGGGCGCACGAAAGCTTGCGATGCCTTCTGCAAAGTGCTGATAGGCCGCAGAGGATTGATCCTGTGCCAAATCACCTGTCGCGACAATCAGGTCGAATTCGTGCTGGTGTGGGCGAATCGCCTCCAGCACCGCCTGATAGCTCTCCCAGGTGTTTACCCCCAGCAGGGCTTCGTGCTTTTGTGCAAACAGGTGAGTGTCGGTAATTTGTAAAATCCTGACTCTGGCCTCACCAGCCAGAGGAAGGGTTAACAGGCTTTCCAAATGGTGTCCTTAGGTTTCACGACGCTAATAAACCGGAATCGCCATCGCTCCATGTGCTAAACAGTATCGCAACCAGTCCGCTAAAAACTGATTAATTTGATGCTTTTCGTCGCGTTGATGCAACTTTTTATTAGGATAATCATACCGCGCTTTAAAGCGAAAAATCTGCTGACTTGAACACACTTCAGCCACCATCGCGTCATGATACAGACGCACCGTCATTGACGGAAGGCTCCAGTAACTGATTGCAGGTGCAATCTGTTCAATTGTCACCAGGGTAGTGTATCGGGTCGATTCCACAATCGTTAACCGATATTGTGCGTTTGCCACCTGATAGCTTACAGTTTCGCCGGGTGCGTCATTGCGCGGCAACAAACGGCGCAATTGTGAAAAGTTCATCTCGCACAGGCGCATCATTTCAGGAAAGTCAGGTGTGTAACGCTTCATTTATGCCCACTCATTTTTTAACGCTTGATGATGCAGTTGCAGCCATTGCAAAGCGATGACCGACGCTGCGTTGTCGATTTTCCCCTCTTCTACCCACCGGTATGCCTGTTCCCGGCTTACCACATGAACGCGAATATCTTCGTTTTCATCAGCCAGACCGTGAATACCGCTTGCGGTCGTGGCGTCCACTTCGCCCACCATAATTGACGAACGCTCACTGGTGCCGCCCGGGCTTGCCAGAAAACTTAACACCGGTTTGATCCGTTTGACTATCAGTCCCGCCTCTTCAATCGCTTCGCGACGGGCGACATCTTCTACGCTTTCACCTTCTTCGATCATCCCGGCAACCATTTCCAATAACCAGGGCGTTTCGCTGGTGTCATAGGCGGCAATCCGAATCTGCTCAATCAGCACAACTTCATCGCGTACTGGGTCAAAGGGTAGCAAGACTGCGGCGTGCCCGCGCTCAAAAATTTCCCGCCGGACCTCATGACTCATTTGCCCGTTGAATAGACGATGACGAAATCTATAAAGATCTAATGAAAAAAAGCCGCGATAAAGTGTTTCTCGTGCAATAATTTCTACATCGTTTTTGCCAAATGTAACGGGCAGGTTGTCTGGCTTAAGCATTGTTAATGTCCTGACACTAATAGTGAATTAAATGTGAATTTCAGCGACGTTTGACTGCCGTTTGAGCGGTCATGTGTTAAATTGAGGCACATTAATGCCCTATGGCACGTAACGCCAACCTTTTGCGGTAGCGGCTTCTGCTAGAATCCGCAATAATTTTACAGTTTGATCGCGCTAAATACTGCTTCACCACAAGGAATGCAAATGAAGAAATTGCTCCCCATTCTTATCGGCCTGAGCCTTTCTGGGTTCAGTACGTTGAGCCAGGCCGAGAACCTGATGCAAGTTTATCAGCAAGCACGCCTTAGTAACCCGGAATTGCGTAAGTCTGCCGCCGATCGTGATGCTGCCTTTGAAAAAATTAATGAAGCGCGCAGTCCATTACTGCCACAGCTGGGTTTAGGTGCAGATTACACCTACAGCAACGGCTATCGCGACGCGAACGGCATCAACTCTAACGCGACCAGTGCGTCCCTGCAGTTGACCCAGTCCATTTTCGATATGTCGAAATGGCGTGCGCTGACCTTGCAGGAAAAAGCGGCCGGAATTCAGGACGTCACTTACCAGACCGATCAACAAACTCTGATCCTCAACACCGCGACCGCTTATTTCAACGTGTTGAATGCGATTGACGTTCTTTCCTATACCCAGGCGCAAAAAGAAGCGATCTACCGTCAGTTAGATCAAACCACCCAACGTTTTAACGTGGGTCTGGTGGCGATCACCGACGTGCAGAACGCCCGCGCACAGTACGATACCGTGCTGGCAAACGAAGTGACCGCACGTAACAATCTCGACAATGCCGTTGAGCAACTGCGTCAGATCACTGGTAATTACTACCCGGAACTGGCGGCGCTGAATGTTGAAAACTTTAAAACCGACAAACCACAGCCGGTGAACACTCTGCTGAAAGAAGCTGAAAAGCGTAACCTGTCGCTGTTACAGGCACGTTTGAGCCAGGACCTGGCACGCGAGCAAATTCGCCAGGCGCAGGATGGTCACTTACCGACTCTGGATTTAACGGCCTCTACCGGAATTTCTGACACCTCCTACAGTGGTTCGAAAACCCGTGGTGCGACCGCAGGCCAGTATGACGACAGCAATATGGGCCAGAACAAAGTGGGCCTGAGCTTCTCGCTGCCGATTTATCAGGGCGGAATGGTTAACTCGCAGGTGAAACAGGCGCAGTACAACTTCGTGGGTGCCAGCGAGCAACTGGAAAGCGCACACCGTAGCGTCGTGCAAACCGTGCGTTCCTCCTTCAACAACATTAATGCATCTATCAGTAGCATTAACGCTTACAAACAAGCCGTTATTTCCGCCCAAAGCTCATTAGACGCGATGGAAGCTGGTTACTCGGTCGGTACGCGTACCATTGTTGATGTATTGGACGCCACCACGACGCTGTACAACGCCAAGCAAGAACTGGCGAATGCACGTTATAACTACCTGATTAACCAGTTGAATATTAAATCAGCTCTGGGTACGTTGAACGAGCAGGACCTGCTGGCATTGAACAATGCGCTGAGCAAACCGGTTTCCACTAACCCGGAAAACGTCGCGCCGCAAACGCCGGAACAAAATGCTATCGCTGATGGTTATGCACCTGATAGCCCGGCACCAGCCGTTCAGCAGGTATCCGCACGCACTTCCACCAGTAACGGTCATAACCCTTTCCGTAACTGATGACAACGACGGGGCTTCGGCCCCGTCTGAACGTAAGGCAACGTAAAGATATGGGTTATCTGCCGCATTCTTCCCCCTTCTCGCTTCAATTTCGACCAGCCATCCTCTATTCTGATGGGTATTTACCACTGGTCCCGGAAGACAAAAATGAAACGGACAAAATCCATACGCCACGCATCGTTCCGCAAAAACTGGAGCGCACGCCATCTGACACCTGTCGCTCTTGCTGTTGCCACTGTTTTTATGCTGGCGGGCTGTGAAAAGAGTGATGAGACCGTGTCTCTGTATCAGAACGCTGATGATTGTTCAGCCGCAAACCCAGGCAAAAGCGCAGAATGCACCACCGCGTACAACAATGCGCTGAAAGAAGCCGAACGTACCGCGCCGAAATACGCCACCCGTGAAGACTGTGTTGCCGAATTTGGCGAAGGTCAATGCCAGCAGGCACCTGCCCAGGCAGGCATGGCACCAGAAAACCAGGCGCAGGCCCAGCAATCCAGCGGAAGCTTCTGGATGCCGCTAATGGCAGGTTACATGATGGGTCGTCTGATGGGCGGCGGAGCGGGTTTTGCACAGCAACCGCTGTTCTCCTCAAAGAACCCTGCCAGCCCGGCTTACGGTAAATATACCGACGCAACCGGTAAAAACTATGGCGCAGCCCAGCCAGGCCGCACCATGACCGTACCGAAAACAGCAATGGCACCAAAACCAGCGACCACCACCACCGTTACCCGCGGCGGCTTTGGCGAGTCTGTTGCCAAACAAAGCACCATGCAGCGTAGCGCAACCGGCACCTCTTCTCGTTCAATGGGTGGTTAATACCGATGGAAAGAGTCAGTATTACCGAGCGCCCGGACTGGCGCGAAAAAGCCCACGAATACGGTTTCAATTTTCACACCATGTACGGCGAGCCGTACTGGTGTGAAGATGCCTACTACAAGTTGACCCTCGCCCAGGTTGAAAAACTGGAAGAAGTTACCGCCGAACTGCACCAGATGTGCCTGAAAGTGGTGGAAAAAGTGATCGCCAGCGATGAGCTGATGACCAAATTCCGCATTCCAAAGCATACCTGGAGCTTTGTACGTCAGTCATGGCTGACCCACCAGCCGTCGCTTTATTCACGTCTTGATCTGGCGTGGGACGGTACAGGCGAACCTAAGTTACTGGAAAATAACGCTGATACGCCAACATCACTGTATGAAGCAGCGTTCTTTCAGTGGCTCTGGCTGGAAGATCAGCTTAACGCTGGCAACCTGCCGGAAGGCAGCGATCAGTTTAATAGCCTGCAAGAAAAGCTGATTGATCGCTTTGCCGAGCTACGTGAACAGTATGGCTTTCAGTTGCTGCATCTCACCTGCTGTCGCGACACGGTGGAAGATCGCGGCACTATTCAGTATTTGCAGGACTGCGCGACCGAAGCTGAAATCGCTACCGAGTTTCTGTATATCGACGATATCGGTTTAGGTGAAAAAGGTCAGTTCACGGATTTACAGGATCAGGTCATCGCTAACCTGTTCAAACTATATCCGTGGGAATTTATGCTGCGCGAAATGTTCTCTACCAAGCTGGAAGATGCTGGCGTACGCTGGCTGGAACCGGCGTGGAAGAGCATTATCTCCAACAAGGCGCTTCTGCCACTGCTGTGGGAGATGTTCCCGAATCACCCGAACCTGTTGCCCGCTTATTTTGCGGAAGATGATCATCCGCAAATGGAAAAATATGTGGTTAAGCCGATCTTCTCACGTGAAGGTGCAAACGTGTCGATCATTGAGAACGGTAAAACCATTGAAGCGGCGGAAGGCCCGTATGGCGAAGAAGGAATGATTGTTCAGCAATTCCATCCGCTGCCGAAATTTGGCGACAGCTATATGCTGATTGGAAGCTGGCTGGTGAACGATCAACCTGCCGGAATTGGCATTCGTGAAGACCGTGCATTGATCACCCAGGATATGTCTCGCTTCTACCCCCATATTTTTGTTGAATAATACTGCTTAAAATTGCCCCGATAACCGGGGCAATTCATTATTAATCCGCAATTCATAACTCCAATCAATATATAACCACATACATCTCTACATTTTATTTAACATTAATAATCAATCTAATGTTAAATCGTCATATACAGACGGTTTTGTAATTAAAACAAGTAAAGAAATCACAATACAAGTCACTGATATTCCTTAAATATTTTGTTTTTATCACATTAAAATTTGATTTAATAATAAAAAAAACAATGCCGCAGAGATCACACTACACAATATTGAATATTGTTATTGATATATCGCCACCCTACTATCCATTAAAGATAAATATTCATTTCAGAGAATGACAATATATTAAAAAACAACAAAAACATTCTCACTATTTATTTAACCTGCATCTTCATTCATAAAATGAATTTATTAGTCCTATCTCAACAGTCGATATTCATCATTATTATATATTTGCGTTATATAAGGAGATATATCCATGTTTGATAAATACAGAAAAACACTGGTAGCCGGAACTGTGGCATTAGCTCTGGGTTTATCTGCAACTGGCGTGATGGCTGCGGGTTTTAAACCAGCGCCACCAGCCGGGCAACTCGGTGCTGTCATCGTTGATCCCTACGGTAATGCACCTCTGACCGCTGTGGTTAATTTAGACAGTCACGTCATTTCAGACGTCAAAGTTACCGTCCACGGTAAGGGCGAAAAAGGCGTTGAAATCAGCTATCCCGTGGGTCAGGAGTCACTAAAAACTTATGATGGCATACCGATTTTTGGTCTTTATCAGAAATTTGCAAACAAAGTGACCGTTGAATGGAAAGAAAACGGCAAAGCCATGAAAGATGACTACGTGGTGCAGACTTCAGCCATCGTCAACAATTACATGGATAACCGCTCCATCTCCGATCTACAGCAGACCAAAGTTGTTAAAGTCGCCCCCGGTTTTGAAGACCGCCTCTATCTGGTTAATACCCATACCTTTACCGCACAAGGTTCCGATCTCCACTGGCACGGCGAAAAAGATAAAAATGCCGGTATCCTCGATGCAGGCCCGGCAACCGGTGCACTGCCTTTTGATATCGCCCCCTTTACCTTCATTGTCGATACCGAAGGTGAATATCGCTGGTGGCTGGATCAAGACACCTTCTATGATGGCCGTGACCGCAACATCAACAAACGTGGTTATCTGATGGGTATCCGCGAAACACCGCGTGGCACCTTTACCGCAGTACAAGGCCAGCACTGGTATGAGTTCGACATGATGGGCCAGGTGCTGGAAGATCACAAACTGCCGCGTGGATTCGCTGACGCTACCCATGAATCCATTGAGACGCCTAACGGCACGGTACTGCTGCGCGTAGGCAAGAGCAACTACCGTCGCGATGATGGCATACACGTCACGACCATTCGTGATCACATTCTTGAAGTCGATAAATCGGGTCGCGTTGTCGATGTATGGGATCTGACAAAGATCCTTGATCCGAAACGTGATGCTCTGCTTGGCGCACTGGATGCCGGCGCAGTTTGCGTTAACGTTGATCTGGCCCACGCGGGTCAGCAGGCAAAACTGGAACCGGATACACCGTTCGGTGACGCTCTGGGTGTAGGACCAGGCCGTAACTGGGCGCACGTTAACTCCATCGCATATGACGCCAAAGATGACTCAATTATTCTCTCCTCTCGTCATCAGGGCGTAGTGAAGATTGGTCGTGATAAGCAAGTGAAATGGATCCTTGCACCATCCAAAGGCTGGGAAAAACCGCTGGCCAGCAAACTGCTGAAACCTGTGGATGCCAATGGTAAACCTATCGCCTGTAACGAAAATGGCTTATGTGAAAACTCGGATTTCGACTTCACCTACACCCAACATACCGCATGGATCTCCAGCAAAGGTACGCTCACTATCTTTGATAATGGCGACGGTCGCCATCTGGAACAGCCCGCCTTACCGACCATGAAATATTCACGCTTCGTGGAATATAAGATTGATGAGAAGAAAGGTACTGTTCAGCAAGTTTGGGAATACGGTAAAGAACGCGGTTACGATTTCTATAGCCCAATCACCTCCATCATCGAATATCAGGCCGACCGTAACACCATGTTCGGCTTCGGCGGTTCCATTCATCTGTTCGACGTCGGTCAGCCTACCGTCGGTAAGTTGAACGAAATCGACTACAAAACCAAAGAAGTGAAAGTGGAAATCGACGTGCTGTCTGATAAACCCAACCAAACTCACTATCGCGCGCTGTTAGTCCATCCAAAACAGATGTTTAAATAATTAAGAAGGGAATAAAAATGTCGAAATTAGGGATCTCATCACTGCTTAAAAGCGTGCTACTTACCGCTACCCTGGCGGTTTCATTTACTGCTTCCGCCTTCACCGAAGGCACGGATTATATGGTTCTGGAAAAACCCATTCCGAACGCCGACAAAACGCTGATCAAGGTTTTCAGCTATGCCTGCCCGTTCTGCTACAAATATGACAAAGCAGTTACCGGCCCGGTATCGGAGAAAGTGAAGGATGTCGTCGCTTTTACCCCATTCCATCTGGAAACCAAAGGTGAATACGGTAAGCAGGCAAGCGAAGTCTTTGCAGTATTGATTAATAAAGATAAAGCGGCCGGCATTTCTTTATTTGATGCTAACTCGCAGTTTAAGAAAGCCAAGTTTGCTTACTACGCGGCTTATCACGACAAAAAAGAACGCTGGTCTGACGGTAAAGATCCGGCTGCTTTTATCAAAACCGGTCTGGATGCCGCAGGTATGAGCCAGGCGGATTTTGACGCCGCACTGAAAGAGCCTGCGGTACAGGAAACACTGGAAAAATGGAAAGCGGCCTATGACGTAGCCAAAATTCAGGGCGTTCCGGCCTATGTCGTCAATGGTAAATACTTGATCTATACCAAGAGCATTAAATCTATCGACGCTATGGCAGACCTTATCCGTGAGTTAGCAAGCAAATAACAGGGAAACAGGCTATGGGTATTAAGGGAATGTGGAAAGACCTTAGCACTTCACCGGTGAACACGCTGGTAAGATGGCAGGAACAACGCTTTTTATGGTTGTTAATGGCTGTTGCGATGGGCGCGCTGATTATCCTGGCGCACTCTTTCTTCCAGATCTATCTCTACATGGCACCCTGTGAGCAGTGTGTTTACATTCGCTACGCCATGTTTGTGATGGTTATTGGTGGATTGGTTGCGGCGATTAATCCGAAGAATATCGTCCTTAAGTTGATTGGCTGTGTGATGGCCTTTTACGGCAGCATTATGGGACTGAAGTTTTCGCTCAAACTGAACGATATCCATCATGCAGTGCATAACCCGGATCCCGATTCACTGTTTGGCGTACAGGGTTGCTCGACCGATCCCACTTTTCCCTTTAATCTGCCGCTGGCACAATGGGCTCCAAACTGGTTCAAGCCTACCGGGGATTGCGGCTATGATGCGCCAATCGTTTCTGATGGCGTCACACTGAGCAGTATGCAGCAGTGGTTTGTGGAGATGTATCAGCAATCTGAAGGTTGGTATCTGCTACCTCCGTGGCACTTTATGAACATGGCACAGGCCTGTATGTTGGCTTTTGGTCTCTGTTTGTTGCTGCTACTGGTGATGAGCGGTGCGTGGGGACTTAACCTGCTGAGAAAGTAAGGTAATGCAAACCGAAGCCAACAATTTGGCTTCGGTTTTCTTCATCTATTAACCTACCTGCACCGATAGCATACTTAAACTCCCCATTTCTATGCCATCGACTGGAATGGTAATTGCCTCTTGCCCATCCCATGCGCCTAAAATATACAAAAGCGGTAGATAGTGTTCCGGTGTTGGGTTCGATAACGCCCCGCCCTCATGGTCCAGGTAGTTCACCAGAGGATGCTGTTCCACTGGCCCTTGCCACGTTAAATTCGCTTTCACATACTCATTGAACGACATCGCCCACGGATACGGTGAGCTGTCGCCATGCCATTTTACTGTGCGAAGGTTATGCACCACGTTGCCGCTGGCGACTAACATTATTCCTTCATCGCGCAGCGCCGCCAGTTTACGCCCCATTTCGAAATGCCAGGCGATGGGTTTAGTACTATCGATACTCAACTGCACCATCGGAATATCAGCTTGCGGATACATCTTAATCAGCACGCCCCACGAACCGTGATCAAAACCCCAGGCTTCTTGATCCAACGTGACAGGGACTGGCGCTAACAATTCAACCAGACGTTGCGCCAATACTGGCGATCCTGGAGCCGGGTAATGAGTGTCGTAAAGCGCCTGCGGAAAGCCACCAAAGTCATGAATAGTGGGCGGCGCTTCCATCGCAGTAACTCCTGTTCCCCGGGTAAACCAGTGAGCCGAAACCACAACAATCGCTTTCGGGCGCGGTAACGTCATCCCCAACTTGTACCAGCTACGGGTATATAGATTATCTTCCAGCACGTTCATCGGGCTACCGTGACCTAAAAACAATGCTGGCATACGTGTTGAAGACATGATGATATCCTTAACTAAAGGTGTCATTTTGATATCCTCACAATACGCTTGTTCGGCGGAGTAAGAACCCGGATAACAATGATGATCATCATCAGTTATTTTGAAGATCCGCCTGAAGGTGAAGATTTATAAGGAGTAGTCGATGTCAGTACCTCTCATTCTGACCATACTGGCGGGGGCAGCCACGTTTATTGGCGCGTTTCTCGGCGTTCTCGGGCAAAAACCCTCGAACCGGCTACTGGCGTTTTCGCTAGGATTTGCAGCGGGGATCATGTTGCTTATCTCATTGATGGAGATGCTACCTGCCGCATTAGCCGCTGAAGGGATGTCCCCTGTTCTGGGCTATGGGATGTTTATCTTTGGTCTGCTGGGCTATTTTGGTCTGGACCGTATGTTACCGCATGCGCATCCGCAGGATTTAATGCAAAAATCGGTGCAACCGTTACCAAAATCGATCAAGCGTACTGCCATTCTGCTCACTCTTGGCATCAGTCTGCATAACTTCCCGGAAGGTATCGCTACCTTTGTAACGGCAAGCAGCAATCTGGAACTGGGCTTTGGCATCGCGCTGGCCGTTGCATTACACAATATTCCTGAAGGTCTGGCAGTGGCGGGTCCTGTTTATGCAGCTACGGGGTCAAAACGAACAGCGATTCTGTGGGCGGGAATTTCTGGGCTGGCGGAAATACTCGGCGGCATTCTGGCGTGGTTGATCCTCGGCAGCATGATTTCACCCGTCGTTATGGCGGCAATTATGGCGGCGGTGGCTGGGATTATGGTGGCGCTCTCTGTTGACGAATTAATGCCGTTAGCGAAAGAGATAGACCCCAATAATAACCCGAGCTATGGCGTGCTATGCGGAATGTCAGTGATGGGATTCAGTTTAGTGCTGCTACAAACGGCAGGAATTGGCTAAAAACAATTTCAGATGTTGTCCTGTACATGGACAACATCTGCTGGCTCCCATAAAGCCCTATTCTAGCTTTTCGGCCGTCTCTTCTCTCGTACTGTTTAAGTATTTGTTTCGCGCTTCCAGCAGTGCGTCTCTATCCTGGCGAAAAGCCCGACAATAACGTTTCAAATGCAGGAAATAACCCACTACAACCAGCGCAATCAATACAATCCAGTACCAGGCGATAAACATCCTTTTTACCCTTAATATTTAACAATACTAAACATTTGGCGCATAAATTTCACATACCCTTTTCGGATATATTCATATGGTCGCATAATAACGGAACAAATATATGATTTTGATCATAATGAAAAAGGTTGGCTGATATCAGTGAAATTTTTTCATAGAAAAAGAGGGGATATTTACATTCCGTCAGGTGAAGACAAAATAAAACCGAAGCCTGCTACCGCTTCGGTTTCTTTGATTATCGCGCCAGTTTAAGCAGCCGTTTTCAGCTAGCTTTACGCTCATGCGCCTGCCGATACGCCACCAAATCTTCAATGGTGACCAGCGCCATATTGTGTTTATTGGCAAATTCAATGCATTCTGGCGCACGCGCCATAGTGCCATCATCATTAGTCAATTCACACAGCACACCTGCTGGTTTAAAGCCTGCCAGCGTCACCAGATCGATAGTCGCTTCAGTATGACCACCGCGAGTCAGTACACCACCCGCCTGTGCACGCAATGGAAATACGTGACCCGGACGATTGAGGTCAGAGGGTTTCGCATCATCGGCAATGGCGGCACGAACGGTCGTAATACGATCAGCAGCAGAAACACCGGTAGTCACACCTTCAGCAGCTTCAATGGTTACGGTAAAACCGGTGCCATAGGCACTGGTGTTATTTTCTACCATCATTGGCAGATCAAGTTGTTTACGGCGATCCTCGGTAATGCACAGGCACACAATACCGCTACCGTGGCGGATGGTCAGCGCCATCTGCTCAACGGTCATGGTTTCTGCCGGGAAGATCATATCGCCTTCGTTTTCACGGTCTTCGTCATCAAGCACCATTACACCGCGTCCTTCACGCAGCGCAGCCAGTGCATTTTCAACACGTTCGAAAGGCGTACCAAAAGAGGAAAGTAGCGTCTGATTCATGGTAAAAAAACCTCACTAAAATTATGGTTACCAGAATCAGGGCAGTCTTAGGAGTGGCGGCATACAGCCAAAATAACGTGAGCGGGTCCATGCCCGACAGAATCGTTACTCTCTCCCATCCGGACTTTAACCGTCGGCCCCGGAATTACACCGGATCTGCTGTCCTTTGAGTTTGCACCCAAAGCGCTCGCGGGCTTTCAACTATGTTGATTTACCGCCGGTGGGGAATTTCGCCCCGCCCTGAGAATAAGCGAGATCACTATAACGCTAATGGCTAGCGGCAGCAACGCTGCAGGTTCACATAATTCTGGTTTATGCCTGTCTCTTATCGCACTACAATGTTACTCAATACCTATCAGTTCAGGGAAACTACAATGATTGACCCGAAAAAAATTGAGCAAATCGCTCGCCAGGTTCACGAATCGATGCCTAAAGGAATCAGGGAGTTCGGGGAAGATGTGGAGAAGAAAATCCGCCAAACCCTACAAGCGCAGTTGACGCGTCTCGATCTGGTAAGCCGTGAAGAATTCGACGTTCAGACGCAGGTCTTGTTACGGACTCGTGAGAAACTGGCATTGCTGGAACAGCGCATCAGTGAACTGGAAACACGCTGCACCCCGACAGCAGAAACTCAATCTCCACCAGCTATCCCACCAGTTGATAAGCCTGAATAAAATAAACAAAAACGGGCCAAATGGCCCGTAATATCAATGTTCTAATTCCAGTTCTCTTGGCTGTGTCATCTGCTGGCAATACCATGCATAGCGGGCGCAAAACCAGGTTCGATGTTCTTCATCCATATTACCGGTGACGGCCAGAATATCGACCGGGCGGCCTTCAGTATGCATTCTGGCAAAACTACGCGCCAGGAAATCGAAATTATTTAAAGAATTAAGACTATGATCCATAAGCACATCCTCCGGTTATCGCATACCTTTTAAGGCTATATGCTTTTTCTGATTTCAGTATTCCTTAATCAGTGTAGTGCCTTTAAACATAACGTGCGTAAATATATTGTTTCGGATCACACTTTTTATCGAAAAATAAAAAATAACATTAATGGACTTCCCCTTTTAAAACATCACTAACACATGTTATTATTAGCAAAGGCAAATGTAAGAAAGGAAACAATACCATTGTAAACAATGCGTCACTGAATGGACGATGGAGTGACAGATGATTTTATTTACCGACTATAACGCACCTTATCTTTTTGCTATTTCCTTTGTACTATTGATCGGTTTGTTGGAAATTATTGCCATTATCTGTGGCCATATGCTCTCCGGCGCTCTTGATGCACATCTTGATCATTACGATTCCATAACCACAGGTAATATTAGCCAGGCACTTCATTATCTCAATATTGGAAAACTGCCAGCCCTCGTCGTCCTCTGTCTGTTGGCAGGCTTTTTTGGCCTCATTGGCATTCTTCTTCAGCATGTCTGTGTCATGCTCTGGCAAACACCACTCCCAAACCTGTTCGTAGTTCCAGTTAGTTTACTGCTCACAATTATCATGGTGCATTATACCGGCAAGGTGATTGCGCCCTGGATCCCTCGCGACCATAGTACTGCCATTACAGAAGAAGAATATATTGGCTGCATGGCATTAATTACTGGTCATCAGGCCTCTTCCGGAAAACCCTGTGAAGGAAAACTCACTGATCAATTTGGTCAAATACACTATTTATTACTGGAACCCGAAAAAGGGATATTCTTCAATAAAGGCGATAAAGTATTAATTATTTGTCGACTTTCTACAACGCGGTATTTGGCTGAAAAAAATCCCTGGCCAAACATATTGTAATTATTTAATTAAAAGGAAATTTAATAATGGATGATATTGTCAACTTAGTTCCGTCATGGATGTTCACCGCGATTGTTGCCGTATGCATTCTATTTATTATCGGTATTATTTTCGCGCGGCTTTATCGTCGGGCATCCGCCGAGCAGGCATTTGTCCGTACCGGATTAGGCGGGCAAAAAGTAGTCATGAGCGGCGGCGCAATTGTTATGCCTATCTTCCATGAAATAATCCCCATCAATATGAATACATTGAAACTGGAAGTCAGTCGCTCGACAATTGATAGTCTGATCACGAAAGACCGTATGCGCGTCGATGTGGTTGTCGCTTTCTTTGTGCGCGTAAAACCTTCAGTTGAAGGAATTGCCACCGCAGCTCAGACGCTGGGGCAACGCACTCTGTCGCCTGAAGATTTACGTATGCTGGTCGAAGATAAATTCGTCGATGCCCTACGTGCGACAGCGGCACAAATGACGATGCATGAGTTGCAAGATACGCGCGAAAACTTCGTTCAGGGAGTGCAAAATACCGTTGCAGAAGACTTATCGAAAAACGGCCTGGAACTGGAAAGCGTGTCACTCACCAACTTTAACCAGACCTCCAAAGAACATTTCAACCCGAATAATGCCTTTGACGCTGAGGGTTTGACCAAGCTGACCTAGGAAACAGAACGTCGCCGCCGCGAACGTAACGAGGTTGAACAAGATGTAGAAGTTGCGGTTCGTGAAAAAAACCGTGATGCGCTGTCGCGGAAGCTGGAAATTGAACAGCAAGAAGCGTTTATGACCCTTGAGCAGGAGCAGCAGGTGAAAACCCGCACTGCCGAGCAGAACGCAAAAATTGCTGCTTTTGAAGCTGAACGTCGGCGTGAAGCAGAGCAAACGCGTATTCTTGCTGAACGTCAGATTCAGGAAACCGAAATCGACCGCGAGCAGGCCGTCCGCTCCAGAAAAGTTGAGGCTGAACGTGAAGTTCGCATTAAAGAAATCGAACAGCAACAAGTCACCGAAATCGCCAACCAAACGAAATCGATCGCCATTGCGGCCAAATCGGAACAACAATCGCAGGCAGAAGCCCGTGCCAACCTGGCTTTAGCAGAAGCAGTAAGCGCCCAGCAAAACGTAGAAACGACACGTCAGACCGCCGAAGCTGACCGTGCCAAGCAGGTAGCGCTGATTGCAGCAGCACAGGATGCGGAAACCAAAGCAGTTGAACTGACCGTGCGGGCGAAAGCAGAGAAAGAAGCTGCAGAAATGCAGGCGGCAGCCATTGTTGAGTTAGCCGAAGCTACGCGTAAAAAAGGCCTGGCAGAAGCAGAAGCGCAACGAGCGTTGAACGACGCCATCAACGTACTTTCTGACGAACAAACCAGCCTTAAATTCAAGCTGGCACTATTGCAGTCTCTGCCTGCTGTAATCGAGAAATCCGTTGAGCCGATGAAGTCTATTGACGGTATCAAGATTATTCAGGTCGATGGCTTAAATCGTGGCGGCGCTGCGGGTGATGCGACATCAGGCAGCGTTGGCGGAGGAAACCTGGCGGAGCAGGCATTATCAGCCGCTCTTTCTTACCGTACACAGGCACCGCTTATTGACTCTCTACTTAATGAAATCGGTGTTTCAGGCGGTTCGCTGGCGGCACTGACTTCACCATTGGCTTCATCGATTCCCGTCGCAGATAAAGTAGAATAAATCTTCTTATATTCACATCCCTGGCTCAAAAAGCCGGGGATTTTTTATATCTACGTTCCAGCAAAAAGTGCAAATGATCAGGCTGTTGCAGCGTTTTGCGTGACCGCTCGGGGAAGACCAAACTGCATCAGAGAAAGCATTGTGCGGGGTCTGTCACTCATCAACACTCGGAGAGTCAGTAAGGGGCTGAAACAGAAAAGCCCCTCCCAAGGAAGGGGCCTTATAGAAGGAAAGGGTTATGATGAAGTTCGTCATCATACTGGTTGTGTTGTTACTGTTAAGTTTCCCGACTTACTAACAACTCATCAGAGGGAGAGAAATCCTCCCTTACCCTTGTTCCTTTACCTTAGGTTGAAAAAACAACAGCGCCAATAGATCTACCTGGCACGAAGCGAGATCTGCGAACCGCTTTCCAGTTAGCCTTTTTTATCCTGTTGGATCTTCTTGATGATGTTGGTTGTCGAGCAACCATCTTCGAAGTTGAGCACCAGCACTTCACCGCCGTTGGCCCAGACTTCTTTACTCCCGGCGATCTCTTCCGGTTTATAGTCGCCGCCTTTTACCAGCAGATCCGGCAGGATCCCGGCGATCAGGCGCTGCGGCGTATCTTCTTCAAATGATACCACCCAGTCGACCGCTTCCAGTGCGCCCAGTACAATCATGCGCTGTTCGAGCGGATTAACCGGACGAGAATCCCCTTTCAGCCGTTTAGTGGAGGCATCGCTGTTCACGGCGACAATCAAGCGATCGCCCAGTTTACGGGCATTTGCCAGATAGGAGACGTGCCCGGCATGCAAAATATCGAAGACGCCGTTGGTCATCACCACTTTTTCACCGCGTTTACGCGCCGCGGCTACAGCCAGCTTCAGTTCTTCTTCAGTCATCACGCCAAAGCCGGTGTCCGCACGTCCACGTACTGCGTTTTCCAGCTCGATCGGTGAAACCGTGGACGTCCCCAATTTACCGACAACAACGCCTGCTGCCGCATTCGCAAAGAAGCAAGCTTCTTCCAGTGAATTACCCGCAGCCAGCGTTGCCGCCAGCACGCCAATCACCGTATCGCCTGCGCCAGTTACGTCATAAACTTCCTGCGCCTGAGTTGGCATATGCAGCGGCGCTTTCCCCGGTTGCAGCAGTGTCATCCCTTGTTCAGAACGGGTTACCAGCAGCGCAGAGAGTTCATAATCGGCAATCAGTTTCATGCCGCGTTCAACAATCTCTTCTTCGGTCTTACATTTACCAACAACAGCTTCAAATTCAGAGAGATTCGGCGTCAGCAGTGTAGCGCCACGGTAACGTTCAAAATCAGTACCTTTTGGATCAATCAGCACCGGAACGCCCGCTTTACGCGCTAATTGGATCATATGCTGTACGCTTGCCAGCGCGCCTTTGGCGTAGTCAGAAAGCACCAGCGCGCCAATCGAACCCAGCGCCTGATTAATCCGCTCGTGCAGTGGCTGCGGATCGACGCCTTCGAAACCTTCTTCAAAGTCCAGGCGGATAAGCTGTTGGTTACGGGAAAGCACCCGCAGTTTGGTAATGGTTGGATGCGTCGGCACAGAAACGAAGTCGCATTTTACGTTCACGTCCGCCAGTGATTTACTGAGCGCGCGCGCCGCATCATCAATACCTGTCAGCCCAACCAGACGCGCGTTAGCACCGAGAGAAGCGATGTTCATCGCCACGTTGGCTGCGCCGCCCGGACGTTCTTCAATGGTATTGACCTTAACCACAGGCACCGGCGCTTCCGGCGAAATACGACTGGTGGGGCCGTACCAGTAACGATCCAGCATCACATCACCAACCACCATCACTCCAGCACGTTCAAACTCTGGCAGCGTTACTTTCATTCCTGTCTCCTGAGAGATTCAAAATTTGCGCGCGATAATATCACACTTCATTCCTCCACCAGCCACTTCTGCCAGCTTGCCCGCACCAGTTCACGCTCTGCGGTGAAGCACTCATCCGGCACATGGCCCGGCAACTCCTGTAACGCCAGGTGGTGAAGTTCATCGCGAAGCGTAGTGTAAGCACGGGTTAGCGCCATCGCTTCCCGCTCTTCCATAATGTCGTTTTGCGCCAGCAGTTCCAGAATGCGCACATTGTCTGACCAGCGCGTTAACTTTGGTTTTTCATGAGCGTAGCGCAACACCAGATATTGGGTAATAAATTCGATATCGGTAATTCCGCCCTCATCGGCTTTGATATCAAAGCGATCGCGATGTTTATTGCCGAGATGAGCGCGCATTTTCTCGCGCATTTCCCGCACTTCCGTTTGTAGGTTTTTACCTTCACGCGGCAGTGTCATAATTTCCTGACGCACCGCGTCGAATTGCGCTGTCAGTTGTGGATCGCCATACACCACACGCGCACGCACCAACGCCTGATGCTCCCACGTCCAGGCCTCGTTTTTCTGATAATCGGCAAACGCTTCTGTGGAGGTAACCAGCATTCCCGCCGCTCCGGACGGGCGCAGCCGCGCATCCACTTCATACAAAATGCCGGAAGAAGTACGTGTGCTGAACAGGTGCATAATGCGTTGCGCCAGACGCAGATAAAACTGCCGTCCGTCGATTTCCCGATCGCCGTCGGTCATTACATCCATCGGGCAATCGTGCAGGAAGATCAGATCAAGATCAGAACTGTAGCCTAACTCCCAGCCCCCCAGCTTACCGTAGCCGACCACCGCAAAACCGCGGCCTTCGCGTTCACTCAGGTGATTCGGTTTACCATAGCGGGCAACCATTTGTCCCCATGCTTGCTGTACCACAGCATCGATCATCGCCTCCGCCAGCCAGGTTAAGTGATCGCTCACTTTCATCACTGGCAGCGTTCCGGCAATATCCGCGGCAGCAATACGTAACAACTGTGCCTGTTTAAATTGACGCAACGCCTCAAGCTGTTGTTCTTCATCATCTTCTGGCACGCGCAGCAAATACTGGCGCAGTTCATCACGATATGCATCAGTCGCCGTCGGCTGGTAGAGCGTGTTCGGATCGAGCAGTTCATCCAGCAATAATGGATAACGCGCCAGTTGGCTGGCAATCATCGGAGATGCAGCGCACAGCGAAATCAAATGTTTAAGCGCCGCCGGAAATTCACTGAGCAACTCAAGATAAGTGGTACGAGTGACAATCCCCACCAACAAGGCGGTAATACGCGACAGCGTGACGGCGGCATCTTCACGCCCACAAACGTCACTCAGCAGATGCGGCATCAGATGGTCGAGTACCTGACGTCCGCGCGGCCCGATGGTACGTTTGTCTAACTCTTTACGGAAATCGGCAATCAGCGCCAGCACTTGTTTGCGATCATCCTCGCTAAGATGCGCCAACACCGGCGTGGTGTCATCTTCCTGCAACGCATCCTGCCACAACTCACGCCACTGCTCCGATAGCGACTCTTCCTGAGTTTCGCTTTCGTCATCGCCAATCAGTTCGTTAAATACCCGGCGCACATTGGTCATATGTCCGATCAGCGCTCCGGTCAGTTGCAACCAGTCAGCGAAATCCATCGCCCACGCCAGCCGCGCACGGTTAAGCTCATCGGCTGGGAGCGTCTGGGTTTGTTCATCATTAATGCTTTGCAGCAAGTTTTCCAGACGACGCAGAAACAGATATGCCACTCGCAATTGTTCGGCATCGTTTTCAGAAAGCAGATGCAGCGCGGCAATGGCGCTGAGTGTTGGCAGTAAAGAGCGTGATTGCAGCGACGGTTCGCGCCCACCGCGAATGAGCTGAAACACCTGGACGATAAATTCAATTTCACGAATGCCACCGGCACCAAGTTTGATGTTGTCAGTAAGGCCACGACGGCGGACTTCACGGGCAATCATCCCTTTCATGTTGCGTAGCGACTGGATCACGCTGAAATCGATGTAACGGCGGAAAACAAACGGACGCAGCATCGAACGCAATTCGTTAGCATAAACGCCATCGCTATCGCCCATAATCCGCGCCTTGACCATCGCGTAACGCTCCCAGTCACGCCCCTGTTCCTGGTAATAATCTTCCAGCGCCGCGAAACTCAGCACCAGCGGGCCACTTTCACCAAACGGGCGCAGCCGCATATCCACGCGATAGACAAAGCCATCTTGCGTCGGTTGATCCAGCACTTTAATCAGCCGCTGGCCCATGCGGGTAAAGAACTGAGCATTATCCAGTTCGCGGCGTCCTCCCTGCGTGCAACCATGTTCCGGCCAGGCAAAAATCAGATCGATATCCGAGGAGAAATTCAGTTCTCCACCACCCAGCTTACCCATGCCTAAAATCAGCAGCGGTTGCGCTTCGCCCTGCGCATTACACGGCGTTCCCCATTCGCGGCAGCAGGCGTCATACAGCCAGTCACGCGCCGCGACAATCAGCGTCTCCGCCAAATGGCTGAGTTGCTGCAAAATGTTCTCTTCCGCAACCAGCGCCAGTATTTGCGCCCAGGCAATACGCACCATAATGCGCCGACGGAACAGCCGCAGTTCGCGCATTAAGCTGGCTTCATCGTTTACATCACTGAGCGCCTTCTGTAACCATGCAGCGTAATGCTGCCATTCGTCGGCCTGCGGTGGTTCGCTTTCCAGTTCCACCAACCACTCTGGATGCGCAATCACACTGTCCTGCACAAAATCACTGAAGGTAAGTACTGACTTCGCCTGTGAGCTAAGTGATTCCTCGGCTAAAGGCGCTGGCAGCCGCTCAACAACGGTCTGCCAGTACTGCTGTAACGGTGAAGAGAGCGGCTTCATACGCGATTTTATCCTTGCCTGATTAACGTTTTCCGCTGTGCAACCAGAACGGTTCCTGATTGTTTGCCTCATTACGGAAATGTTCAATTTCAATGCGTTGCCCGATCGCAATAGCGTGACGCAGCCCCTGCCAGTTCTCCAGCCAGGCTTGCGCGACGAGAGGATCGTAATAACCTGCCAGCAGCAATACGGAGTCAATATCACGCGTAAGACGTGGCAACTGATCACGATAGCGATCGCCCAACGGCTGGCAAAAAACACTTTTCAGCTCAGCGGCGTGGCGGGAGAGATGGATATCAGCAAAGCGTTTAAAGGAATCACTCATTTTGCTCTGCGCTTTGCTATCTAAAAACGGCTGCCAGGCTTTGCTTACCAGCCATTCGGTCAACGCCAGTTTCGCCATTGCCGTTTCGGTAGAGTAGACAGCCGTTACGGCAGAAACCGCAGAAACAATTGTCGCTTCACATTGGGTCAGCAGATCACGTAAGTGAGTGCTCGCTTTACGTGGGACAATGCCACCGAACAGCATCAGCGTATGACGAACCAGGCCGATGGCTGCCAACACTTGCTCTTTCGCCGCATCGTTGCCGCGTACCCACAGCTCCTCATGATACTGCCATTGCGCTAATGCCAGCTCCAGCGCCGCTTCCAGCCCCTGCTCGACATCCGCTTTTGCCGCAACATGCAGAATAGAGGTGGGTTTAATTTCACGCGCAGGATTGCCCTGTGCCAGGTGATAACCACGTGCGGCTTTGCTCAGGCTGCCCTGACGCAATCCGGTTTGCGATACCAGTTGGCTCGCCAGTTTCAGCACCGCGCGCGTTTCACCGCTAAGTAATTCCAGCTCCAGTTCGCAGATGGGTTCAGCAAATTCACCGGCTTTCACTTCCCCCAAATCGAGGGCAATCTCAATCTGGCTGCCATCAACATCTACCAACCATTTTTCGCGATAAAAATCAGTGCTGAACAGCGGCTGTACGCGGGAAGCAAGATCGGCAGGTAATTCATTGTTTGGCCAGACTTCTACTGGAAACTGTGCCAGATCGAGGTTCGCCTCACTCAACGCAACGTTATATTCCGGTCGCTGGTGTAACCCGCCCGTTACCCGCCCGGCAACTTTCATGGTCATCTCATAGCGACCATTTTCGCCACGAATACGCAGGCCCATATCGTGCCCACGCAGCCAGTTATCCGGCGTTTCGTAGTAGACGTTGAGCAACTGCACGGGGTCATGATGCTCACCGCCCAGCGTATTGAGATGGTCACGCAACGCCTCAACGGCACTGTGATTAACAATAAACTTTAATTCGATTTCCTGAGCCATGGCCTTTACTTATCGGTTATGTCACATAAGTGACGATGAACGGCGAACTAAATGCGATCTTTTTTGTCAGTAGATAGTATTTTGCGCCAAATTGCCATGCAACGAGCATTTTGACGGGCGTAAAAGTTTGAAACAGTGGCAAGAGCTGACACAGAGGATTCCGATTGATGCCGAATGCTTTGCGTAGCGACACTGATGCCACTACTATCGTTCCACTTTCCATGACAATAACGACAGCCTGATGCCAAAATTACGCCTGATCGCACTAACTTTACTCGCGCTTAGCGCCACTGCCGTCTCTCACGCGGAAGAAAAGCGCTATGTTTCTGACGAACTGAATACCTGGGTCCGCAGTGGCCCGGGAGATAATTATCGCCTCGTGGGCACGGTTAACGCCGGTGAGGAAGTGACATTATTACAAACTGACGCCAACACCAGTTACGCCCAGGTGAAAGACAGCTCTGGTCGTACCGCCTGGATCCCGTTGAAACAACTTAGCACAGAGCCAAGTCTACGCTCCCGTGTGCCAGATCTGGAAAATCAGGTCAAAACCCTGACTAATAAGCTCACTAATATCGATAACACCTGGAATCAGCGCACGGCAGAAATGCAGCAGAAAGTGGCGCAGAGCGACAGCGTGATCAACGGGTTAAAAGAAGAAAATCAGAAGCTGAAAAACGAACTGATTGTCGCCCAGAAAAAAGTTGATGCCGCCAGCGTGCAACTGGATGACAAACAGCGCACCATCATCATGCAGTGGTTTATGTATGGTGGCGGCGTGCTGGGGCTTGGCTTGCTGCTCGGTCTGGTATTGCCGCACCTGATCCCAACGCGCAAACGTAAAGATCGCTGGATGAACTAAATCGCCTTCTTCGTCACACTATCTTATTATTAGGAATTGTGTATTTGACGAAGGGAAAATGGCGTGAAGATTTATCTGGTCGGTGGTGCGGTTCGGGATGCGTTATTAGGGCTACCGGTCAAAGACAGAGATTGGGTGGTTGTCGGCAGCACGCCACAACAGATGCTTGACGCGGGCTACCAGCAGGTAGGCCGCGATTTTCCTGTTTTTCTGCATCCGCAAACGCATGAAGAGTATGCGCTGGCGCGTACCGAGCGGAAATCCGGTTCGGGATACACAGGTTTTACCTGTTATGCCGCGCCTGATGTCACGCTGGAAGATGATCTTCAGCGTCGCGATCTGACTATCAATGCGCTGGCCCAGGATGATGACGGCGATATTATCGATCCGTACAACGGTCTGGGCGATCTGCAAAGCCGTCTTCTGCGCCATGTTTCCCCCGCTTTTGGCGAGGATCCGCTACGCGTGCTACGCGTAGCGCGTTTTGCCGCACGTTATGCTCATCTCGGTTTTCGTATTGCCGATGAAACAATGACGTTGATGCGCGAGATGACCCACGCGGGTGAACTGGAACACCTGACGCCCGAACGCGTGTGGAAAGAAACTGAAAGCGCCCTCACAACCCGCAATCCACAGGTGTTCTTTCAGGTACTACGCGATTGCGGCGCATTACGCGTTTTATTCCCGGAGATCGACGCGTTGTTTGGTGTCCCCGCTCCGGCGAAATGGCACCCGGAAATCGATACTGGTATTCACACCTTAATGACACTCTCAATGGCGGCGATGCTAAGTCCGCAGGTCGATGTCCGTTTCGCAACGTTATGCCACGATCTCGGTAAAGGGCTAACGCCGCCGGAGCTGTGGCCACGTCATCATGGTCATGGTCCGGCAGGCGTGAAATTAGTAGAACAATTGTGCCAGCGCCTGCGCGTCCCTAATGAAATCCGCGATTTAGCCAAACTGGTCGCGGAGTTTCACGATCTCATCCACACCTTCCCAATGCTGAATCCGAAAACCATCGTCAAATTGTTTGATTCCATCGATGCCTGGCGTAAACCGCAGCGTGTCGAGCAACTGGCGCTGACCAGCGAGGCAGACGTGCGCGGTCGAACCGGTTTTGAAGCGGCAGATTACCCACAAGGACGCTGGTTACGTGAAGCGTGGGAAGTAGCGCAGTCAGTACCAACAAAGGCGGTTGTTGACGCAGGATTTAAAGGCGTGGAGATCCGCGAGGAGCTGACACGACGCCGAATTGCGGCGGTGGCTACCTGGAAGGAACAACGTTGCCCAAAGCCTGAATAAGTTTTGGGCATTTTGCCGGATGCGGCATAAACGCCTTATCCGGCTACATGTCAACGACGGTTGTAGGCCTGATAAGACGCGCAAGCGTCGCATCAGGCGTTGATTGCCGGATGCGGCGTGAACGACTTATCCGGCCTACGCAATCGTGGACAATTCCAGGCATCCGACACTGTTCTTCACATCAAAAGAACACAACGTACACCGCAGCCGCCACAATAAAGCGATAAATGGCGAACGGGATAAACGAAATCCGCTTAATTAATTGCAGGAAGGTTTTAATCGCAATCAGCGCCACCACAAAGGCGGTGAAAAACCCAACGGCAAACATCGGGATATCACCGGTTGTCAGGAACCCCCAACTTTTGTAGAGATCGAGCGCCGTTGCGCCCATCATCATCGGCACCGCCAGCAGGAACGAGAACTCAGAAGCGGCGTAACGACTCACGCCCATCAGCATCCCACCAGAAATAGTCGCTCCGGAGCGGGAGAAACCCGGCCACAGCGCCAGACACTGGAAACAGCCAATCATAAACGCCTGACGATATGTCATATCATCCAGACCCGGCGCGCGCGGCTCTTTCGGCTTCAGGCATTCCGCGGCAATCAACAATAGACCGCCAACGACCAGCGCGTACATGACATTTATCGGGTTAAACAATGACTTAATCGTATCGTGGAATAACAGCCCCAGGACAACTGCCGGGATCATCCCCAGTAAAATGTGGATCATCGTTAACCGGCCTTTGCTTTCTCCTTCGCGCTGCAATGGACGGCCAAAATGAATGCCAATCAGGCCAAACAAACGCCGCCAGAACATGACAACCACAGCCAGAATCGATCCTAACTGGATAACGACTTCAAAGGTTTTCGCCGTATCGCCCTCAAATCCCAACAAATGACCGACAATAATCATGTGGCCCGTGCTGGATACCGGCAGAAATTCTGTCAATCCTTCGACCACACCCAATATTGCCGCTATCAGCAGCGAGTGCATATCGCTCATCAATAAACCCCTAAATTATAAAAATATACCGCTTGTCCAAACTACTGCAGTATGACCCGCTTATAACCATTTGGTTTAACAGCTATAAAATTAATTATTCTCTTTCAGATTATTGCCACGCTCAATGATTACGCCAACATTAGCAGCGCGCGCCACTGCACCTGGCTTGCTGAGTTTGATGCGCACCCACGGAGAGTTAAAGCGAGTCAGTAGCAATTCCGCCACCTCTTCCGCCACGCGTTCCACTAACGCAAAACGCGCCCCCTCGACGTGGCTAACCACCGTTTCTGCGATGTCTGCGTAGCTGAGGCAGTCCGCCACATCATCGCTTTTCGCCGCTGTACGGTTATCCCACGCCATTTCGATATCGAACACCAGCTTCTGCTCGATGGTCTGTTCCCAGTCGTAAACACCAATAGTGGTGATTACCGAAAGTTGCTCTATAAATACAATATCCATCACGACCTGCTCGCTTTTTGGCTAACCCGGATACCACTTCCGGCGAAATGTGCGTATTATCCACGGATTCATCGTTAAACACGAATTTTCAAAACGGAACAGCTTATGAGTGCAATCGCGCCTGGAATGATCCTCATCGCGTACCTCTGCGGCTCCATTTCCAGTGCCATTCTGGTTTGCCGCTTGTGTGGTCTGCCCGATCCGCGAACCAGCGGCTCCGGTAATCCTGGCGCAACCAATGTATTACGTATCGGTGGCAAGGGAGCAGCCGTAGCAGTACTGATTTTCGACGTTCTGAAAGGAATGTTGCCCGTTTGGGGCGCGTATGTATTAGGTGTCAGCCCCTTCTGGTTAGGCTTAATTGCTATAGCTGCCTGTCTTGGACATATCTGGCCGGTTTTCTTCGGTTTTAAAGGGGGGAAAGGCGTTGCCACCGCTTTTGGTGCAATAGCCCCGATTGGCTGGGATTTAACGGGCGTGATGGCGGGAACCTGGCTGCTTACCGTGCTATTGAGTGGATATTCGTCGCTGGGGGCGATTGTCAGCGCGCTGATTGCTCCGTTTTATGTCTGGTGGTTTAAGCCACAATTCACCTTCCCGGTTTCGATGCTCTCTTGCCTGATCCTGCTGCGTCATCATGACAACATCCAGCGTCTGTGGCGTCACCAGGAGACAAAAATCTGGACGAAATTCAAAAGAAAGCGCGAAAAAGATCCTGAGTGATTTTTCAGCCCGTGCTTATCCTTTTCACAGGCTGAATCATAGCCTTACGCAGCCGGTAACTCTGCCAGTGGCCAGCGCGGACGCACACTCACGCCGAGATCCGCCGTCGCGCCTGCTTTAAACCGCACCATTCCAGCATAGGCGATCATCGCGCCGTTATCGGTACAAAACTCCGGACGCGCGTAGAATACCTCGCCACGACGCTTTTTCATCATTTCCGCCAGTTTCGCCCGCAGCGTGCGGTTAGCACTCACGCCGCCTGCCATGACCAGTCGCTTAAAGCCCGTCTGATCCAGCGCTCGCTTACACTTAATCATCAACGTATCGACCACCGCATCTTCAAAGGCGCGAGCGATATCAGCACGCGTCTGGTCGTCGGTGCCGTTGTCACGAATGGTATTTGCCGCGAAGGTTTTCAGGCCAGAGAAGCTGAAATCCAGCCCCGGACGGTCGGTCATCGGACGCGGGAAGACAAAGCGCCCGGCAGTACCCTGGGCGGCCATTTTCGACAGTAACGGCCCGCCTGGATAATCCAGCCCCAGCAGCTTCGCGGTCTTATCAAACGCTTCCCCGGCAGCGTCATCAATGGACTCACCGAGCAACTCGTACTGACCAATACCAGTGACGCTGATTAACTGCGTATGACCGCCGGAAACCAGCAGCGCGACAAACGGAAATTCCGGTGGGTTATCTTCCAGCATCGGCGCTAACAGATGCCCTTCCATATGGTGTACCGGGATCGCCGGAACGCCCCAGGCAAACGCCAGCGAACGCCCAACCGTTGCGCCAACCAACAGCGCGCCGACTAATCCAGGGCCTGCGGTATAGGCCACTGCATCAATATCTTTTGCTGTCAGCCCGGACTCTTTCAGCGCCGCCTGGATCAACGGTACGGTTTTACGCACGTGATCGCGGGAGGCCAGTTCAGGCACTACGCCGCCGTAGTCAGCGTGTAATTTCACCTGACTATACAATTGGTTGGCTAACAAACCTTTTTCATCGTCGTAAATGGCGATGCCGGTTTCATCGCAAGAAGTTTCAATACCCAGTACACGCATGACTTGTTTTACCTCGCTTTATTACCGCGCAGTGTAGGACCAATGCGGGTTGATGTAAAACTTTGTTCGCCCCTGGAGAAAGCCTCGTGTATACTCCTCACCCTTATAAAAGTCCCTTTCAAAAAAGGCCGCGGTGCTTTACAAAGCAGCAGCAATTGCAGTAAAATTCCGCACCATTTTGAAATAAGCTGGCGTTGATGCCAGCGGCAAACCGAATTAATCAAAGGTGAGAGGCACATGCCGGTAATTAAAGTACGTGAAAACGAGCCGTTCGACGTAGCTCTGCGTCGCTTCAAGCGTTCCTGCGAAAAAGCAGGTGTTCTGGCGGAAGTTCGTCGTCGTGAATTCTATGAAAAACCGACTACCGAACGTAAGCGCGCTAAAGCTTCTGCAGTGAAACGTCACGCGAAGAAACTGGCTCGCGAAAACGCACGCCGTACTCGTCTGTACTAATTCCCCGAGAGCGTTGCTCTCCGATCAGACCGAGTTGTAGTTGTAAGGCCGTGCTTCCGAAAGGAATGCGCGGCTTATTTTCGTTTATGAATTGCTAAAAATCGGGGCCTATGGCTGGACGAATCCCACGCGTATTCATTAATGATCTGCTGGCGCGCACTGACATCGTCGATCTGATCGATGCTCGTGTGAAGCTAAAAAAGCAGGGCAAGAATTTTCACGCGTGTTGTCCATTCCACAACGAAAAAACCCCGTCCTTCACCGTCAACGGTGAGAAACAGTTTTACCACTGCTTTGGATGTGGCGCGCACGGCAACGCGATCGACTTTCTGATGAACTACGACAAACTCGAGTTCGTCGAAACGGTCGAAGAGTTGGCGGCAATGCACAATCTTGAAGTGCCATTTGAAGCAGGCAGCGGCCCCAGCCAGATAGAGCGCCATCAACGGCAAACTCTTTATCAGTTGATGGACGGTCTGAATACGTTTTACCAACAATCTTTACAGCAACCTGTTGCTACATCTGCGCGCCAGTATCTGGAAAAACGCGGATTAAGCCATGAGGTAATCGCCCGTTTTGCGATTGGTTTTGCGCCCCCCGGCTGGGACAACGTCCTGAAACGGTTTGGCGACAATCCAGAAAATCGCCAGTCATTGATTGATGCAGGCATGTTGGTAACCAACGATCAGGGCCGCAGTTACGATCGTTTCCGCGAGCGGGTGATGTTCCCCATTCGCGATAAACGCGGTCGGGTGATTGGTTTTGGTGGGCGCGTGCTGGGCAACGATACCCCAAAATACCTGAACTCGCCGGAAACTGATATTTTCCATAAAGGCCGCCAGCTTTACGGTCTTTATGAAGCGCAGCAGGATAACGCTGAACCCCAGCGTCTGTTGGTGGTCGAAGGCTATATGGACGTGGTTGCTCTGGCGCAATACGGTATTAATTACGCCGTTGCATCGTTGGGTACATCGACCACTGCCGATCACATTCAGTTGTTGTTCCGCGCGACCAACAATGTCATTTGCTGTTATGACGGCGACCGCGCAGGTCGTGATGCCGCGTGGCGAGCGTTAGAAACTGCGCTGCCCTATATGACAGATGGTCGTCAGCTACGCTTTATGTTTTTACCGGATGGCGAAGACCCTGACACGCTGGTACGCAAAGAAGGTAAAGAGGCGTTTGAAGCGCGTATGGAGCAGGCCATGCCGCTCTCTGCGTTTCTGTTTAACAGCCTGATGCCGCAAGTTGATCTGAGCACACCTGACGGGCGTGCGCGTTTAAGTACGTTGGCGCTGCCGCTGATTTCTCAGGTGCCCGGAGAAACATTGCGCATCTATCTTCGTCAGGAATTAGGCAACAAGTTAGGCATACTTGATGACAGCCAGCTTGAACGATTAATGCCGAAAGCAGCGGAGAACGGTGTTTCTCGTCCTGTTCCGCAGCTAAAACGCACGACCATGCGTATACTTATAGGGTTGCTGGTGCAAAATCCAGAATTAGCGACGTTAGTCCCGCCGCTGGAAAATCTGGATCAAAATAAGCTCCCCGGACTTGGCTTATTCAGAGAACTGGTCAACACTTGTCTCTCTCAGCCAGGTCTGACCACCGGGCAACTTTTAGAGCACTATCGTGGCACAAATAATGCTGCCACCCTTGAAAAACTGTCGATGTGGGACGATATAGCAGATAAGAATATTGCTGAGCAAACCTTCACCGACTCACTCAACCATATGTTTGATTCGTTGCTTGAACTGCGCCAGGAAGAGTTAATCGCTCGTGAGCGCACGCATGGTTTAAGTAATGAAGAACGCCTGGAACTCTGGACATTAAACCAGGAGCTGGCGAAAAAGTGATTTAACGGCTTAAGTGCCGAATAGCGATCGGGAAGCCCCCGACAGCCGCACTGAGAGGCAGCGGCAATGATATAAGTACGCCCTCGTAATTATCGTTGGCGGTAAACAACCGTTGGATTTCAGCATTAATATCTGAATGATATCCGGTCAATCGCCCAACACCAACCTCATGAAATAAGTGTGGATACCGTCTTATGGAGCAAAACCCGCAGTCACAGCTAAAACTTCTTGTCACCCGTGGTAAGGAGCAAGGCTATCTGACCTATGCCGAGGTCAATGACCATCTGCCGGAAGATATCGTCGATTCCGATCAGATCGAAGACATCATCCAAATGATCAATGACATGGGCATTCAGGTGATGGAAGAAGCGCCGGATGCCGATGATCTGATGCTGGCTGAAAACACAGCAGACGAAGATGCTGCCGAAGCCGCCGCACAGGTGCTTTCCAGCGTGGAATCTGAAATCGGGCGCACGACTGACCCGGTACGCATGTACATGCGTGAAATGGGCACCGTTGAACTGTTGACCCGCGAAGGCGAAATTGACATCGCTAAACGCATCGAAGACGGGATCAACCAGGTTCAATGCTCCGTTGCTGAATATCCAGAAGCAATTACCTATCTGCTGGAACAGTACGATCGTGTTGAAGCGGAAGAAGCACGTCTGTCCGATCTGATCACCGGCTTTGTCGATCCGAACGCAGAAGAAGAACTGGCACCAACCGCCACTCACGTCGGTTCAGAGCTTTCTCAGGAAGATCTGGACGATGACGAAGATGAAGACGAAGAAGATGCCGACGACGACAGCGCCGACGATGACAACAGCATCGACCCGGAACTGGCTCGCGAAAAATTTGCTGAACTGCGTGCCCAGTATGTTGTAACGCGCGACACCATCAAAGCGAAAGGCCGCAGTCACGCAGCCGCTCAGGAAGAGATCCTGAAACTGTCTGAAGTGTTCAAACAGTTCCGCCTGGTGCCGAAGCAGTTTGACTACCTGGTCAACAGCATGCGCGTCATGATGGATCGCGTTCGTACACAAGAACGTCTGATCATGAAGCTCTGCGTTGAGCAGTGCAAAATGCCGAAGAAAAACTTCATCACCCTGTTTACCGGCAACGAAACCAGCGATACCTGGTTCAATGCAGCGATTGCGATGAACAAACCGTGGTCGGAAAAACTGCACGATGTCTCTGAAGAAGTGCATCGCGCCCTGCAGAAACTGCAGCAAATTGAAGAAGAAACCGGCCTGACCATTGAGCAGGTTAAAGACATCAACCGCCGTATGTCCATCGGTGAAGCGAAAGCCCGCCGTGCGAAGAAAGAGATGGTTGAAGCGAACTTACGTCTGGTTATTTCTATCGCCAAGAAATATACCAACCGTGGCTTGCAGTTCCTCGATCTGATTCAGGAAGGCAACATCGGTCTGATGAAAGCGGTTGATAAGTTCGAATACCGTCGTGGTTATAAGTTCTCCACCTACGCAACCTGGTGGATCCGTCAGGCGATCACCCGCTCTATCGCGGATCAGGCGCGCACCATTCGTATTCCGGTGCATATGATTGAGACTATCAACAAGCTCAACCGTATTTCTCGCCAGATGCTGCAAGAGATGGGCCGCGAGCCGACGCCGGAAGAACTGGCTGAACGTATGTTGATGCCGGAAGATAAGATCCGTAAAGTGCTGAAGATCGCCAAAGAGCCAATCTCCATGGAAACGCCGATCGGTGATGATGAAGATTCGCATCTGGGGGATTTCATCGAGGATACCACCCTCGAACTACCGCTGGATTCTGCGACCACCGAAAGCCTGCGTGCGGCAACGCACGACGTGCTGGCTGGCCTGACCGCGCGTGAAGCGAAAGTTCTGCGTATGCGTTTCGGTATCGACATGAACACCGACCACACGCTGGAAGAAGTGGGTAAACAGTTCGACGTTACCCGTGAACGTATCCGTCAGATCGAAGCGAAGGCGCTGCGCAAACTGCGTCACCCGAGCCGTTCTGAAGTGCTGCGTAGCTTCCTGGACGATTAATCTGTAGGCCGGATAACACGTTCACGTCATATCCGGCACTCGTCTTGCTACTCTAACGCCACCTTTCTGGTGGCGTTTTTTATCGCCCACGCACTACCAGTGCCTGATCCAACTCCCGATATGCCTCAACCAGTTTCTCCAGAGAAACTCGACTTAAACCGCTGGGATTCGGCAATACCCAAATCTGCGTCGAACCAATGGTCAGCGTTTGTTTCCCCCACTGCACGCCTCGCTGACTGAATCCCTGTTCATACGCCTGCTTACCCAGAATCGCCAACGCCTGCGGCTGATAATTCTCAATTTTTTCAATTAGCTTGCGCCCACCTGCGTGCAATTCCTGCTTTGACACTTCATTAGCCTGCACCGTTGGCCTGTCAACCAGTTTGGTGACGCCACAACGATAATCCAGCAGATGCTGCGCTTCCTGCGGCTTCAACTGACGGTCGGTAAACCCGGCCTGATAAATCACCTTCCAGAAGCGATTCGCCGGATGGGCAAACGGAAAACCAGACTCCGCGGAAGAAAGACCCGGATTGATGCCACAAAACACCACACGCAATCCTGGCGCAAGAATATCGTCAACCATATTAACTCCTGAACAACACAACCCGCAGGAAGTATAACGAATTGAAAACACATTGTTTATAAAAACAGCAGCCGCGCGGTAATGGCTGGATTGCGACACGGAGTTACTTTATAATCCGCTACCATGGCCCCTTAGCTCAGTGGTTAGAGCAGGCGACTCATAATCGCTTGGTCGCTGGTTCAAGTCCAGCAGGGGCCACCAGACACAGCAAAAGGCTGACGAAAAATCGTCAGCCTTTTGTTTTTTTCTTTCTGTTCAATCACTTCGCGTGCCAATAAGCCGCTGCGCGTACCCGCTGTGGATCATACTGTTCCGCTTCAAAGCGACGGCTTAAATTCTTAACCACTTTTCCTTCACCGGTTATCCAGATGAAGTAATCATCAGCAGGAATTGCCAACTGCGCCAGACGCGCGTCCACCGCCTGCTCATCATGCGTCAGCCATTCGATGTTAAAACCGTCAAGGTGCGCGAGATAATCCTGACAGGCGTTATCCCGCACGCTGACCAGCGCAGTAACTTGCGTTTTAACGGCAAGTTTGCTCAACGTTTCCAGGCGGCGGCGCAGTGCAGGCATTCCGGACTCATCGCAGACATACACCTGATACGCGTAATCCTCCGGCACCACCAGCGAACCTCGCGGTCCGGCCACCGTGAGTTTATCGCCTGGTTGCGCCTGCATCGCCCAGCCGCTGGCGACGCCGCCGTCGTGTATAAAGAAATCGATCGCCAGTTCATGGCGTTGTTCATCGTACAGCGGCGTATAGTCACGCGACGGCGGGCGCGGTCCTTCCGGCCAGACGATACCTTCTTCCGTTACTGTTGGCGGCACAAAATGAGCGTCAGTTTGAGGAAAGAAGAGTTTGCTGTGATCGTCAAAGCCGCGCGACGTAAAACCGTCCAGCGCCTCGTCGCCAAGGACAATACGCTGAAAACCGGCGCTGATACGCTCAACACGTAACACAGTCAGTTCACGGAAGCGCAGATCATTTCGAACGCGCTGTGGGTAGCGGGGAGAGTTAGTCATTGTTATCGCCTTCGTGATGGTAATCAGATATATCTAAATAAAATTCACAAATGATAATGATTGCTAATCATGATAAATGCAAGCAATTTGTAGAATTGATATATCTGAAGTATGTGAAGGCATTCAGCACCATAGCAAGGCTGCCGGATGCGGCGTGAACGCCTTATCCGGCCTACATGTTGAGCACATCTGCGTTTAAAAATCATTTTTGCACTTGCAGTAATGTTCACATTAGATATAAATTAGATATATCTAATTAAGCAACAGGAGGCTGATTATGAGCCATCATCACGAAGGGTGTTGTAAACATGAAGGCCAGCCACGCCATGAAGGCTGCTGCAAAGGTGAGAAGTCAGAACACGAGCACTGCAGGCACGGTCATCAGCATGAGCACGAGCATGGTCAATGCTGCGGTGGTCGTCACGGTCGCGGCGGTGGTCGTCGGCAGCGTTTCTTTGGTCACGGTGAATTGCGTCTGGTGATTCTGGATATTCTTTCACGCGATGACAGCCACGGTTACGAGTTGATTAAAGCGATTGAGAATCTGACCCAGGGAAATTACACCCCAAGTCCGGGCGTCATCTATCCGACGCTGGATTTTCTCCAGGAGCAGTCGCTGATTACCATCCGCGAAGAAGAAGGCGGCAAGAAGCAGATTGCGCTGACCGAACAGGGCGCGCAGTGGCTGGAAGAAAATCGCGAACAAGTGGAAATGATTGAAGAGCGGATCAAAGCCCGCTGCGTTGGCGCTGCGCTACGCCAAAACCCGCAAATGAAGCGGGCGCTGGATAATTTTAAAGCGGTACTGGACTTACGTGTCAACCAGAGTGACATCAGCGACGCGCAGATAAAAAAGATCATTGCGGTAATTGACCGCGCCGCTTTTGATATTACGCAACTGGATTAATCACCGATTGCCGGATGCGGCGTGAACGCCTTATCAGCCTACGCGCCCGTAGGCCTGATAAGATGCGCCAGCATCGCATCAGGCAGTGTGTACCAACCACGATATCCGGCATACCGATTAATGCAGCACCGTCACCGCGTCTTCCAGTCGGCTGGCGCGGTGTTTAACCATCGCTGACACCTGCGCGCTCTCTTCCACCAGCTCGGCGTTTTTCTGGGTAATCAGGTTAAGTTCATCTACCGCACGGGTCAGACTGGAAAGCCCATCGGCTTGTTCCAGCGTTGAATGGCTAATCTGAGCAATCAACTGAGTTACGTTTTTCACCTGCGCCACAATATCGTCCATCGTCCGTCCGGCAGCGTGCACTTGTTGTGAACCGGATTGCACCTTATCAGCACTGGCATCGATCAGCTTGCGAATATCGTTGGCAGCATTGGCGCTGCGGCTGGCTAAATGACGTACTTCGCCCGCAACCACCGCAAAACCTTTACCCTGCTCTCCGGCACGCGCCGCTTCCACCGCCGCATTCAGCGCGAGGATATTGGTCTGAAAAGCAATATCGTTAATCAGCGAAGTAATAGTGCCAATGCGCTGAGTACTGTCTGCAATATCATCCATCGTTTTGATCACCGTGGTCATCGCTTCCCCGCCCTGCACTGCCGCATTACTGGCGGTAATAGAAAGTTTATCGGCAGCCGAAGCCGTGGCAGAGTTCTGTTTTACCGACGCTGCCATCTGATTCATGGTCGCTACCGTTTGCTGAACATTATCTACCGTCTGCTGAGTATGTTCGTTAAGTTCATCGGTGCCTTTTGCCAGCGTTTCACTGCCGCTTCTGACGCTGGAAACCTGGCTTGATACGTCATTAATCAACCAGCGGCACATCAAACCAAGCTGCCCTACTGCCCGCAACGTCAACCCCAGTTCATCACTGCGATTCAGATGATCAACACTGTTACACTCACCGGTCGCCACCTTCAGCGCCTGGCTGGCGACATTTTCTATCGGACGAATAATCTGCCATTCAAAACAGGCAATTCCTGACAGCATCACTAACGCACAGAGGAAATAATTCACCACTGGTGCGGCGGCAAACCAGAGCATGGTCGCCAGCGCGATAAACATCAGCGCCATCACTCCACGCGCCCGCCAGCGAAGCGGCAATGAAGGGAGTTTTCCCAACCAGCCTTTACGCACCACTAAACCTTTATGGATACGCTTATTTGTGCGCCCGACATTCAACGCCTTGTACAGCGGCTCTACCGCTGCGATCTCTTTATCCGTCGCCCGCGTGCGAATCGACATATAGCCACTGATTTTGCCATCGCGCACCATCGGCACCGCGTTCGCCCGCACCCAATAATGATCGCCATTTTTGTGCCGATTTTTCACGATTCCACTCCAGGGTTCCCCCTGTTTCAGGGTGTACCACATATCAGCAAAGGCCGCTTTCGGCATATCCGGATGGCGCACCATGTTATGCGGCTGCCCCTGTAACTCCCGCAATGTATAGCCGCTAATCTGCACAAAAGTGTCATTAGCATGTGTGATATAGCTTTGTAGATTGGTAGTAGACATCAGAGTGGTATCGTCAGCCAGCGGGATATTTTGCTGGGTGACATACGGATGAGAAGACATAATCGCGTCCTGTGCAGGTTATATTGTTGTTAACTTCTTGTCGGAAGTTATGTCGGCCCCGGCGCGGTTATCTTTAGCGGTTTAATTTGATTTAGATCGCAATTTGCGATTAAAGCACAAAATGTAATTCATTGATTTAAAATACTTTCACCATGTTACTATGCGATAACATTAATTACATTGCCCAAAAAACAGGCATTTGCTGCCCTGAAAGAGTGCATTTACATAACAAGCGCAAAATCCATACTCGATAGAAATCGTACCAAATAACAACAAATGTTAACAATCAGCATTAAATGTTGCACAGATGATTGCCGCATTTGTGTTTATCCCGATTTTCGCAATCGCAGCCGGAGTGGCGCAATCCCTGCAATACTTAAATCGGTATCATGTGATACGCGAGCCTCCGGAGCATATTTTGAACAGGTTACCTTCGAGCGCATCGGCTTTAGCGTGCAGCGCCCACGCCCTGAATCTCATTGAAAAGCGAACGCTGGATCATGAGGAGATGAAAGCACTTAACCGGGAGGTGATTGAATACTTCAAAGAACATGTCAATCCGGGATTTTTAGAGTATCGCAAATCTGTTACCGCTGGCGGGGATTACGGAGCCGTAGAGTGGCAAGCGGGAGGTTTAAATACGCTTGTCGACACCCAGGGACAGGAGTTTATTGACTGCCTGGGAGGTTTTGGAATTTTCAACGTGGGGCACCGTAATCCAGTTGTAGTTTCCGCCGTACAGAATCAACTTGCGAAACAGCCACTGCATAGCCAGGAGTTGCTCGATCCGTTACGGGCGATGCTGGCGAAAACCCTTGCCGCGCTGACGCCCGGCAAACTGAAATACAGCTTCTTCTGTAATAGCGGCACCGAGTCCGTTGAAGCGGCGCTAAAACTGGCGAAGGCTTATCAGTCACCGCGCGGCAAATTTACTTTTATTGCTACCAGCGGCGCGTTCCACGGCAAATCGCTTGGCGCACTGTCGGCCACGGCGAAATCGACCTTCCGCAAACCGTTTATGCCGCTGCTGCCGGGTTTCCGTCATGTACCGTTTGGCAATATTGAAGCCATGCGCACAGCCCTTAGCGAGTGCAAAAAAACCGGTGATGATGTTGCCGCAGTGATCCTTGAGCCAATTCAGGGCGAAGGTGGTGTAATTCTGCCGCCGCCGGGTTATCTCACCGCCGTACGTAAGCTGTGCGATGAGTTCGGCGCACTGATGATCCTCGATGAAGTGCAAACGGGCATGGGGCGCACGGGCAAGATGTTCGCCTGCGAACATGAGAACGTTCAGCCGGACATCCTGTGCCTGGCGAAAGCCCTCGGCGGCGGCGTAATGCCGATTGGCGCGACCATCGCCACCGAAGAGGTATTCTCAGTGCTGTTCGACAATCCGTTTCTGCATACCACCACTTTTGGCGGCAACCCGCTGGCCTGTGCGGCAGCGCTGGCAACCATCAACGTGTTGCTGGAACAGAATTTACCGGCCCAGGCTGAGCAAAAAGGCGATATGTTGCTGGACGGTTTCCGTCAACTGGCGCGGGAATATCCCGATCTGGTGCAGGACGCGCGCGGCAAAGGAATGTTGATGGCGATTGAGTTTGTTGATAACGAAATCGGCTACAACTTTGCCAGCGAGATGTTCCGCCAGCGCGTGCTGGTTGCCGGAACGCTCAACAATGCCAAAACGATCCGCATTGAACCGCCACTGACACTGAGCATTGAACAGTGTGAGCAGGTGATCAAAGCGGCGCGTAAGGCGCTGGCCGCCATGCGAGTAAGTGTCGAAGAGGCGTAATACCGATGGCGGATAGCGAGGCAAATTCGCCATCCGCCATTTTTTATACGATACGCACGCCCGCAGGCATCATCCGCTCCGGCGTTAATAACACGCTTTCACTGCCGTCATCAGTTTCTGCACACAACAGCATGCATTCCGAAGTTTCACCGCGCATTTTTGCTTTTTGCAGATTGCACAGTACCACCACCGTTTTACCCATCAGCTCTTCTTCGCGGTAGTACGGCACCAGGCTGGTCACGGTTTGCAGCGTTCTTTCACCGACATCAACCTGTACGATGTACAGCTTGTCGGCGTTTTCATGGCGTTTAACTTCCACAATCTTCCCGACACGCATTTCCAGACGCGCAAAATCAGCGTAAGCCACGGTTTCCATTGTTTCTCTCCTTCAAGTAAAATTTTACTAAACTATAGCAAAAGTTTTTCTGAATCCTGTAGGCTAAAAATAGAGAATGCAGGCGTGATCACATTCATAAGCCACTGTGTTACCGTTACAGCGTCAAAGAAACGCGCTTTATTTACTGAAAACAGGTGACCCAATAAGCACTTCCTCTACAATGAAGGCGCACATCAGGGAAAGTAAAAAAGGTAAACATGGCAACACTAAAAGACATCGCAATCGAAGCTGGCGTATCCCTGGCGACAGTATCCAGGGTCTTAAATGACGATCCGACATTGAATGTAAAGGAAGAGACGAAACATCGCATTCTGGAGATCGCAGAAAAGCTGGAGTACAAGACCAGCAGCGCCCGTAAATTACAGACTGGCGCAGTCAACCAGCACCATATTCTGGCCATCTACAGCTACCAGCAGGAGCTGGAGATCAACGACCCTTACTATCTGGCGATCCGTCACGGCATTGAAACCCAGTGCGAAAAGCTGGCGATCGAACTGACCAACTGTTATGAGCACAACGGCTTGCCGGACATTAAAAACGTCACCGGCATTTTAATTGTCGGCAAGCCCACGCCTGCCCTACGCGCCGCCGCCAGTGCGTTAACCGATAATATCTGTTTTATCGACTTTCACGAGCCAGGCAGCAATTACGATGCGGTAGATATCGATCTGGCACGCATCAGTAAAGAAATCATCGATTTCTATATTGCTCAGGGTGTAAATCGCATCGGTTTTATTGGCGGCGAAGACGAGCCAGGCAAAGCAGATATTCGCGAAGCGGCATTTGTCGAGTATGGTCATCTCAAGCACGTTGTGCGCGAAGAGGATATCTGGCGCGGCGGTTTTTCCAGCTCGTCAGGCTATGAACTGGCAAAACAAATGCTGGCGCGGGAAAACTACCCGAAGGCATTGTTTGTCGCTTCCGATTCCATTGCTATCGGCGTACTACGGGCAATTCATGAACGTGGCCTGAACATCCCGCAGGATATTTCGCTTATCAGCGTTAACGACATTCCTACCGCGCGATTTACCTTTCCGCCGCTCTCAACCGTGCGAATCCATTCCGAGATGATGGGAAGCCAGGGCGTTAACCTGTTGTATGAAAAGGCTCGCGATGGTCGCGCGCTGCCGCTGCTAGTCTTCGTTCCCAGCAAATTAAAACTGCGCGGTACAACCCGCTAAATCCCCTCACACACTGTCTGGCAATCGTTTTTGCCGGACAGTGCTGCCGTTTATTTTCGTGATCCAGTTAAAGTAAATGCATTTACCTGCTACTTTTTAGTAAAAATTTTACTAAACTCCCCATCAATTACACAAACTACCATCGCCATAAATGGTTCCGATTTCTCTCTACCGGGAGGCCCTATGAATCGCTGGGAAAACATTCAGCTCACCCACGAAAACCGACTTATGCCGCGTGCGTACTTTTTTTCATATGATTCTGTTGCGCAGGCACGTACCTTTGCCCGCGAAACCAGCAGCCTGTTTCTGCCTTTAAGCGGTCAGTGGAATTTCCATTTTTTTGATCATCCGCTGCAAGTGCCAGAAGCCTTCACCTCTGAGTTAATGGCTGACTGGGGGCATATTACCGTCCCCGCCATGTGGCAAATGGAAGGTCACGGCAAACTGCAATATACCGACGAAGGTTTTCCGTTCCCCATCGATGTGCCGTTTGTTCCCAGCGATAACCCAACCGGTGCCTATCAACGTATTTTCACCCTCAGCGACGGCTGGCAGGGTAAACAGACGCTGATTAAATTTGACGGCGTCGAAACCTATTTTGAAGTCTACGTTAACGGTCAGTATGTTGGCTTCAGCAAGGGCAGTCGCCTGACCGCAGAGTTTGACATCAGTACGATGGTTAAAACTGGCGACAACCTGTTGTGTGTGCGCGTGATGCAGTGGGCTGACTCCACCTACGTGGAAGACCAGGATATGTGGTGGTCGGCGGGGATCTTCCGCGATGTTTATCTGATCGGTAAACAACTGACGCACATTAACGATTTCACCGTGCGTACCGACTTTGACGAAGCCTATTGCGACGCCACACTTTCCTGCGAAGTGGTGCTGGAAAATCTCGCTGCCTCCCCTGCCGTAACGACGCTGGAATATACCCTGTTCGACGGCGAACGCGTGGTGCACCGCAGCGCCATTAATCACCTGGCAATTGAAAAACTGACCAGCGCCAGTTTTGCTTTTACTGTCGAACAGCCGCAGCAATGGTCGGCAGAATCCCCTTATCTTTACCATCTGGTCATGACGCTGAAAGATGCCAACGGCAATGTTCTGGAAGTGGTGCCGCAACGCGTTGGCTTCCGTGATATCAAAGTGCGCGACGGTCTGTTCTGGATCAATAACCGTTATGTGATGCTGCACGGCGTCAATCGCCACGACAACGATCATCGCAAAGGCCGCGCCGTTGGGATAGATCGCGTTGAGAAAGATATCCAGTTGATGAAACAACACAACATCAACTCTGTGCGTACTGCTCACTACCCGAACGATCCGCGTTTTTACGAACTGTGTGATATCTACGGCCTGTTTGTGATGGCGGAAACCGACGTCGAATCGCACGGCTTTGCTAACGTTGGTGATATCAGCCGCATTACCGACGATCCGCAGTGGGAAAAAGTCTACGTCGAGCGCATCGTTCGTCATATTCACGCGCAGAAAAACCATCCGTCGATCATCATCTGGTCGCTGGGCAACGAGTCCGGCTATGGCTGTAACATCCGCGCGATGTACCACGCGGCGAAGGCGCTGGATGACACGCGTCTGGTTCACTACGAAGAAGATCGCGATGCTGAAGTGGTCGATATTATTTCCACCATGTACACCCGCGTGCCGCTGATGAATGAGTTTGGTGAATACCCGCATCCAAAACCGCGCATCATCTGTGAATACGCCCATGCGATGGGTAACGGACCTGGCGGGCTGACGGAATACCAGAACGTCTTCTATAAGCACGATTGCATTCAGGGGCATTATGTCTGGGAGTGGTGTGATCACGGGATCCTGGCGCAGGATGACAACGGCAACGTCTGGTATAAATTCGGCGGCGATTACGGCGACTATCCCAACAACTATAACTTCTGTCTTGATGGTTTGATCTATTCCGATCAGACACCGGGGCCGGGTCTGAAAGAGTACAAACAGGTTATCGCGCCGGTAAAAATTCACGCGTTGGATCTGAATCGCGGCGAACTGAAAGTCGAAAATAAACTGTGGTTTACCACGCTTGATGACTACACCCTGCACGTAGACGTGCGCGCCGAAGGTGAAACGCTCGCGACGCAGCAAATTAAGCTGCGCGACGTTGCGCCGAACAGCGAAGCCCCCTTGCACATCACGCTGCCGCAACTGGACACCCGCGAAGCGTTTCTCAACATTACGGTGACCAAAGATTCCCGCACTCGCTACAGCGACGCCGGGCACCCTATCGCCACTTATCAGTTCCCGCTGAAGGAAAACACTGCGCAGCCTGTGCCTTTCGCGCCGAATAACGCCCATCCGCTGAAGCTGGAAGATGAACGTTTGAGCTGCACCGTTCGCGGCTACAACTTCGCAATCACCTTCTCAAAATTGACTGGCAAACCGACGTCATGGCAGGTGAATGGCGAATCACTGCTGACTCGCGAGCCAAAGATCAACTTCTTCAAGCCAATGATCGACAACCACAAGCAGGAGTACGAAGGACTGTGGCAACCGAATCATTTGCAGATCATGCAGGAGCATCTGCGCGACTTTGCCGTTGAGCAAAGTGATGGCGAGGTGTTGATCATCAGCCGCACGGTTATTGCCCCGCCGGTGTTTGACTTCGGGATGCGCTGCACCTACATCTGGCGCATCGCTGCCGATGGTCAGGTTAACGTGGCACTTTCCGGCGAACGTTACGGCGACTATCCGCACATCATTCCGTGCATCGGTTTCACCATGGGAATTAACGGCGAATACGATCAGGTGGCGTATTACGGACGTGGACCGGGCGAAAACTACGCCGACAGCCAGCAGGCTAACATCATCGATATCTGGCGCAGCAACGTCGATGCCATGTTCGAGAACTATCCCTTCCCGCAGAACAACGGCAACCGCCAGCATGTCCGCTGGGCGGCACTGACTAACCGCCACGGCAGCGGTCTGCTGGTGGTTCCGCAGCGCCCGATTAACTTCAGCGCCTGGCACTATACCCAGGAGAACATCCACGCAGCCCAGCACTGCAACGAGCTGCGGCGCAGCGATGACATCACTCTGAACCTCGACCACCAGTTGCTTGGCCTCGGCTCCAACTCCTGGGGTAGCGAGGTGCTGGACTCCTGGCGCGTCTGGTTCCGTGACTTCAGCTACGGCTTTACGTTGCTGCCAGTTTCTGGCGGAGAAGCCACCGCGCAAAGCCTGGCGTCGCATGAGTTCGGCGCAGGGTTCTTTTCCACGAATTTGCACAGCGAGAATAAGCAATGAGGATCATCGATAACTTAGAACAGTTCCGCCAGATTTACGCCTCTGGCAAGAAGTGGCAACGCTGCGTTGAAGCGATTGAAAATATCGACAATATTCAGCCTGGCGTCGCCCACTCCATCGGTGACTCATTGACCTATCGAGTGGAAAACGACTCCGCGACTGATGCGTTATTTACCGGACATCGCCGCTATTTTGAAGTGCATTACTACCTGCAAGGGCAGCAAAAAATTGAATATGCACCGAAAGAGATGTTACAGGTCGTGGAATATTATCGCGATGAAACTGACCGTGAATATTTAAAGGGCTGCGGAGAAACCGTTGAAGTTCATGAAGGGCAAATCATTATTTGCGATAACCATGAAGCGTATCGGTTTATCTGTAATAACGCAGTCAAAAAGGTCGTTCTCAAAGTCACCATCGAAGATGGTTATTTCCATAACAAATAACAACTACGGCGGCAAAAGGAGTTTGCCGCCACCGCTACCCTACTCATTTTCGGAGATGTGTTATGTCTGATACCAAACGTAATACAATCGGCAAATTCGGCTTGCTCTCGCTGACTTTTGCCGCCGTTTATAGCTTTAATAACGTCATCAATAATAATATTGAGCTTGGACTGGCCTCGGCACCGATGTTTTTCCTCGCGACGATTTTTTATTTTATTCCCTTCTGTCTGATCATCGCAGAATTTGTTTCGTTAAATAAAAACTCGGAAGCTGGTGTCTACGCATGGGTAAAAAGTTCGCTGGGCGGACGTTGGGCATTTATTACTGCCTATACCTACTGGTTCGTGAACCTGTTCTTTTTCACCTCATTATTGCCGCGCGTTATTGCTTACGCCTCGTATGCCTTCCTCGGCTACGAATATATTATGACGCCAGTTGCCACCACCATTATCAGCATGGTGCTGTTCGCCTTCTCCACATGGGTTTCCACCAACGGGGCGAAAATGCTGGGACCAATCACCTCCGTTACTTCAACGCTGATGCTGCTGTTAACGCTCTCCTACATTTTACTGGCAGGTACGGCGCTGGTTGGCGGCGTACAACCTGCAGACCCCATCACCGTTGATGCGATGATCCCGAACTTTAACTGGGCGTTCCTCGGCGTTACCACCTGGATCTTTATGGCAGCAGGCGGCGCAGAGTCCGTTGCTGTGTACGTTAACGACGTTAAAGGCGGATCGAAATCGTTCGTTAAAGTGATCATCCTCGCCGGGATTTTTATCGGTGTACTGTACTCCGTCTCCTCGGTGCTGATTAACGTCTTCGTCAGCAGCAAAGAGTTGAAATTTACTGGCGGATCGGTGCAGGTATTCCACGGCATGGCCGCATACTTTGGTCTGCCGGAAGCATTAATGAACCGCTTTGTTGGCCTTGTGTCCTTTACCGCGATGTTTGGTTCCCTGCTGATGTGGACCGCAACGCCGGTGAAAATTTTCTTTTCCGAAATCCCGGAAGGGATCTTTGGTAAGAAAACCGTCGAACTGAACGAAAACGGCGTTCCGGCGCGCGCGGCGTGGATCCAGTTCCTGATCGTGATCCCACTGATGATTATCCCGATGCTCGGCTCCAATACCGTGCAGGATCTAATGAATACTATTATTAATATGACCGCGGCAGCGTCCATGCTTCCGCCGTTATTCATCATGCTGGCCTATCTGAATTTACGCGCCAAATTAGATCACCTGCCACGTGATTTCCGTATGGGTTCCCGTCGCACCGGTATTATCGTTGTTTCAATGCTGATTGCGATATTTGCCGTAGGATTTGTCGCCTCAACCTTCCCGACCGGTGCAAATATTCTGACCATCATTTTTTATAACGTCGGCGGTATTGTTATTTTCCTCGGCTTTGCGTGGTGGAAATACAGCAAATATATAAAAGGATTAACGGCTGAAGAACGCCATATTGAAGCGACGCCAGCCAACAACGTGGATTAAGCAGACTAATAAAAAATGAGCAGGCATTTTCCCTCTTCCTGGATGGGGAGAGGGAAAATAGTTTCTGCCTGAGTATTTTTAACATTATTAATTATGTCGATAAAAGGCTGTACTTTTTCTTTAGCTCATGGATTAACATTATGAAATTTAATAGTACGCCTTGCAGAGCATTAGTTGCTCTGCCGTTTTGCTACGCGTTTTTTGCGGCCGCTGATGAAGCACGTCCGGCAGAACATGACGACACAAAAACACCCGCGATTACTTCGACGTCTTCTCCTTCATTTCGTTTTTACGGCGAATTAGGGGTTGGTGGATATATGGATTTAGAGGGTGAGAATAAACATAAATACAGTGACGGCACCTATATTGAAGGTGGCCTGGAGATGAAGTATGGCTCCTGGTTCGGCCTGATTTACGGCGAAGGCTGGACCGTGCAGGCCGACCACGACGGCAATGCATGGGTGCCTGACCATAGCTGGGGCGGTTTTGAAGGTGGGATTAACCGTTTCTATGGCGGTTATCGTACCAATGATGGCACCGAAATCATGCTGAGTCTGCGTCAGGATTCCTCACTGGATGACCTGCAATGGTGGGGCGATTTCACGCCCGATCTGGGCTACGTCATTCCCAATACCCGTGACATTATGACCGCGCTGAAGGTACAAAACCTAACCGGTAATTTTCGTTATAGCGTCACCGCCACACCTGCCGGACATCATGACGAAAGCAAAGCCTGGCTGCATTTTGGCAAATACGATCGCTACGACGATAAATACACCTATCCGGCAATGATGAACGGTTACATCCAGTATGACCTTGCCGAAGGCATCACCTGGATGAACGGTCTGGAAATTACCGACGGCACAGGACAGCTTTATCTCACTGGCCTGCTTACCCCTAACTTCGCCGCACGCGCCTGGCACCATACCGGACGCGCCGACGGGCTGGACGTACCGGGAAGTGAAAGCGGGATGATGGTGAGCGCCATGTATGAAGCGTTAAAAGGCATTTATCTCTCCACCGCTTACACCTACGCCAGACATCGCCCTGACCACGCAGACGATGAAACCACCTCTTTCATGCAGTTTGGTATCTGGTACGAATACGGTGGCGGACGTTTCGCTACGGCTTTTGACAGCCGCTTCTACATGAAAAATGCCTCTCACGATCCCAGCGACCAACTCTTCCTGATGCAATATTTTTACTGGTAATAAGGACAGTAATCTCATGAAAATCAAAACCATTTTAACGCCAGTAGCCTGCGCCCTGCTGATGAGCTTTTCCGCCCATGCCGCTAACGCCGACAATTATAAAAACGTGATTAACCGTACCGGCGCGCCGCAGTACATGAAGGATTACGATTACGACGACCACCAGCGTTTTAACCCATTTTTCGATCTCGGTGCCTGGCATGGCCACCTGTTGCCTGACGGCCCGAACACCATGGGTGGCTTTCCGGGCGTTGCACTGCTAACGGAAGAGTACATCAACTTTATGGCCACCAATTTCGACCGCCTGACTGTCTGGCAGGACGGCCAAAAAGTCGACTTCACACTGGAGGCATACAGTATTCCCGGTGCGCTGGTGCAAAAGCTGACAGCAAAAGATGTGCAGATAGAAATGACTCTGCGCTTCGCCACGCCGCGCACGTCACTACTGGAAACCAAAATCACCAGCGATAAACCGCTGGATCTGGTGTGGGACGGCGAGCTGCTGGAAAAACTGGAAGCGAAAGAAGGGAAACCGCTTTCTGATAAAACCATTACTGGCGAGTACCCTGATTATCAACGCAAGATCAGCGCCACCCGTGATGGCCTGAAAGTTACCTTTGGCAAAGTGCGCGCCACCTGGGATCTGCTGACCTCCGGCGAATCGGAATATCAGGTGCATAAATCATTACCGATGCAGACTGAAATCAACGGTAATCGCTTTACCAGTAAGGCGCATATCAACGGTTCGACGACACTCTATACCACCTATTCCCATCTGCTGACCGCCCAGGAAGTCAGCAAAGAACAGATGCAAATCCGCGATATTCTGGCGCGTCCGGCGTTTTATCTCACCGCCTCGCAGCGACGCTGGGAAGAGTACCTGAAGAAAGGGTTAACCAATCCGGATGCGACGCTGGAGCAGACGCGCGTCGCGGTGAAAGCGATCGAAACCCTCAACGGCAACTGGCGTTCGCCGGGCGGTGCGGTGAAATATAACACCGTCACGCCGTCGGTAACCGGGCGTTGGTTCTCCGGCAATCAGACCTGGCCGTGGGATACCTGGAAGCAGGCGTTTGCGATGGCGCATTTCAATCCGGACATCGCCAAAGAGAATATTCGCGCGGTCTTCTCCTGGCAGATCCAACCTGGCGACGCCGTGCGTCCGCAGGATGTGGGATTTGTGCCGGACCTGATTGCGTGGAACCTTAGCCCCGAGCGTGGCGGCGATGGCGGTAACTGGAATGAACGTAATACCAAACCCAGTCTTGCCGCCTGGTCGGTGATGGAAGTGTACAACGTCACCCAGGATAAAGGCTGGTTGGCAGAGATGTACCCGAAACTGGTGGCCTATCACGATTGGTGGTTACGTAACCGCGATCATAACGGCAACGGCGTACCGGAATATGGCGCAACCCGCGATAAAGCCCACAATACTGAGAATGGCGAGATGCTGTTTACAGTGAAAAAAGGCGATAAAGAAGAGACGCAGTCCGGGCTGAACAATTACGCCCGGGTAGTTGAGAAAGGCCAGTACGACAGCCTGGAAATTCCGGCGCAGGTTGCCGCGTCGTGGGAATCGGGGCGTGATGATGCAGCCGTCTTTGGTTTTATCGACAAAGAACAATTGGATAAATATGTCGCTAACGGCGGCAAACGTAGTGACTGGACGGTGAAATTCGCTGAAAACCGCAGTCAGGACGGGACGTTGCTGGGCTACTCGTTGTTACAGGAATCGGTGGATCAGGCCAGCTATATGTACAGCGATAATCATTATCTGGCCGAGATGGCGAAAATCCTCGGCAAACCCGAAGAAGCCAAACGTTATCGCCAGTTGGCAGTACAGCTCGCAGATTACATCAATACTTGTATGTTCGACCCGGCCACACAGTTCTACTATGACATACGCATTGAAGATAAACCGTTAGCGAACGGCTGCGCGGGCAAGCCGATTGTCGAGCGCGGTAAAGGGCCGGAAGGCTGGTCGCCGCTGTTTAATGGTGCAGCAACGCAGGCCAATGCCGACGCGGTGGTGAAGGTGATGCTGGACACCAAAGAGTTCAACACCTTTGTCCCACTGGGAACGGCAGCGTTAACCAATCCGGCCTTTGGCGCGGATATCTACTGGCGCGGGCGCGTATGGGTGGATCAGTTCTGGTTTGCTCTGAAAGGTATGGAGCGTTACGGTTATCGCGATGATGCCCTGAAACTTGCGGATACTTTTTTCCAGCACGCCAAAGGCTTAACCGCCGACGGTCCGATTCAGGAGAATTACAACCCGCTGACCGGCGCACAGCAAGGTGCCCCAAATTTCTCCTGGAGCGCAGCGCATTTGTATATGTTGTATAACGATTTTTTCCGTAAGCAGTAATTTACAACGGCTGGCGGATGCGGCGTGAACGCCTTATCCGCCCTACATGTACGTCCC